>JBAZKH010000017.1:0-2987 GCA_041650935.1 Candidatus Omnitrophota bacterium | reverse complement strand
GCCGAATACGAGCTGATACTGAGAGTTGTGAGGGATATATTTACCGTAGATTTCGCTAAACTTGAGGTTGATTCTAAGGAAGACTTTAAAAAAATATCGCGCTTCCTTGGGATACTTGCCCCGCAATTACGACAGAGGATGAAGCTTCATACGGATAAGGTGCCTCTCTTTGAAAAATATGAGATAGAGAAGCAGATAGAGAAGATCTATGATAGGGTGGTCCAGTTGAAATGTGGCGGATATCTTATATTTGACCAAACCGAGAGTCTCGTCGCTATAGATGTGAACTCCGGTAAATTTGTCGGAAAGAAGAATCTTGAAGATACGGCTTACAAGACCAACTTAGAGGCCGCCGAAGAGGTGCCACGACAGTTAAAAATGAGAGATCTGGGTGGTATAGTCATCATAGACTTTATCGATATGGAATATGCCGACCACAGAAAATCGGTATTTAAGACCCTGGAGAGGCGTCTTGAAGATGATAAAGCCAAGACCAACATATTGAGCATTTCAGGTATCGGGCTTGTCGAGATGACGCGCCAGAGGGTGCGTGAGTCGATCGAGTCTAAAAGCTATCAGAAGTGCCCTTACTGCAATGGCCGTGGTATCGTTAAGTCGATATCTACCGTTTCGATAGAGTTGATCAGGAAGCTTGAGCGAGTTCTTCAGGACACGAAGTCGAGAGAGGTCTTTGTATCGGTGCATCCCGAAGTGGCGTACTATATCTCAAGTCCTGAGAAGAATATGATAAAACCGCTCGAGAAGCGTTTTAGGAAGAACGTCAGAATAATAGAAGACCCTAATATTCATATCGAAGAGATAAATATAGACCAAAAGAGCATCACGTAAAAGTAAATATTGACAAATTGCTGTTTTTAGAGGTTTGTGGATACTGTAAAATATCTTGCTGACTTTCATGAGTAAAATAGCTCTTTAACAAAGAAGCAGAGCTTAGTAACCTTATGTTGTTACGACCAATAACAACAAAAAGGAGGTTACTATGGAGACGCTCTGCTTCAAGGGTAATTATCGCAAAAGATTCGCAAGAGTTAAAGAGTTTTGTAATGAAAAGGTCGAATTTGTTCTGGATGCGTTTTTAGGAGAATTCTGTAATTCGTGGCTTGAGGAAGAATATGTTATTCAAAGCGGCAGGGAATGGCATCAAAGATCGCGGAATGTATTGGACTATAGAGCCGGTCATTATACGAGATCCATCATCACCGGCCGCGGCGTAATAGAATTAAGCGTCCCGAGAGGCGCTAAGGGTAAATATAAATACACGCTCTTTAACAGATTCAAGCGTAAGACCGAGAAGTTCGAAGATATCGTCGTAGACGCTCTCTTAAAAGGTCATTCATCGCGTAAGGCAAGCCGATTCTTCGCCTCCATGTTCGGTAAGCACACCATAAGCCATCAGGCGGCCATGCAGACGATGAGACGGTTCGATCATGCCCTTGATAAATGGAAGGCTCGACCAATACGTGACGATGCTACCATAGTCGTACTGGATGCGGTGCCACTCAGAGGAGCTATTCAGTTTATAAAGAGATCCACACCGGTACTATTCGCATATGCCATATACCCGGATGGAAGCGAGGATGTGCTAGACTTCGAGATAGAGCACGGTGAATCGACCAATGCCTGGTCGAAGTTCTGTCAGAGGCTCTATGAGAGGGGATTAAAGACCGTAAAGCTTGTAGTCCATGATGACTGTGCTGCTATCGGCAATGCCATAGCCTTATGCTGGCCGAGGGCATTGGATCAGCAATGTGTCTTTCATATCATGCAAAACTTTACCAAGAAGCTTAAGGGATGGTCGAACAAAAGGCTTATCATTGATGATGCTTCCTGGCTTTACGAGGCGATCTCAGAAGAGGAATTCTATAGATGGCTTATTAAGTTCAGAAAGAAGTACGATAAGTATAGATATACAGCGCCTTTTAAGTACTTCTTCGGCAAGATACATCAAAGCATTAAATACTTTGAATTACCCAGAGAGTATTGGACCATAGCAAAGACATCTAACAGATTAGAGCGGTTATTTGAAGAATTTAAGAGGCGAATTAAAGTATTCAGACGCTTCCCGAACACGGGGAGCTGCAAGAGATGGCTCTATGCGTTACTCATAGAGATTAAGCCTAACAACATAAGCGCTGCTGCTATTGAAAAGTCAGCATAGTTCTTGACAGTATGTAAGACAAAAACGAATTGATGAATGCTATTTTGTATGGTAATATGAACCATATATGAAGAGATATAAACTTTTAGCGCTGATATTATCAATTACGGTAGCCCTGGCCTGCGGCTGCGCGAAAAAGCCCTCCCCGAACGATAAAGTCCTTGTAAAAGTAAGCAATAGCGTAATAACTGTAGGTGATTTTAACTCAAGGATCGAAAAACTTCCGCCTTATTATAAAAATATGGTGGAGAAGAATAAGAAGCGATACCTCGAAGAGATGATCGCTGAAAAACTTTTTTATGAAGAGGCTTTGAGGAAAGGGATAAATAACGATAAAGAGGTCGCCGAGATACTGCGGGAAGCGAAGAAGAAGATAGTTATAACTAAGCTCATCAAAAATGAGATCGAAGACAAGACTAAGGTGAGCGAAGCCCAGATACGCGCCTTTTATGAAGCCAATAAGGATAAGTTAAAAACCCCGGAGATGTGGCGCGCTTCGCACATACTGGTAGCTACCGAGGAAGAAGCGAACAACGTTTTGCAGGAGCTGAAGAGCGGGGCGAAGTTCGAAGATCTGGCCAGGGCGCGGTCTAAAGATGCCACGGCGGAGCGGGGCGGTGATATCGGGAATTTCAGAGCCGGTCAGCTTGTCCCTGAATTTGAAAAAGCAACCATCGCGTTGAACGTGGGGGAATTGAGCGGCGTGGTGCATACGAAATTCGGTTATCATATAATTAAACTCACCGACAAGAAGGCACCCGGCGTCCAAACCTATGAAAAAGCCAAGCCGCTTATAGAGACCGAGCTT
>JBAZKH010000016.1:0-5963 GCA_041650935.1 Candidatus Omnitrophota bacterium | reverse complement strand
CCTTCGCAGAGTTAGCCAGGGGCGGCAACGCGTTCGCGGCAAGCGCCCTGGCGCGTATAGCCGAATCTAATAACGCTAACCCCCAGATGCGCACCGCCGCCTTAACAGCCCTTGTAAGATTAGCCGTATCCGAGGGAAATAACACTGCCTTAACAGCCCTCTTAAGTATGGATAATGAGTTCTCATCCCCTGTTGTAAGAGCTATCGCTTCCGCAGCCAGGCAAGGCGTAGAAGGCCTGGCCAGTCTCGCGGCCAATTCGCCGGACGCGAATATCAGAGCTGCCGCAGACGCTATCCTATCAGGCCTGCCAGCTAGTGAGATGTCTATAGGGCAACTGGCGATGGCAGAAAAGACCCTACCCGACGGCAGGTTCGAATTCACAGAGACACCGGAAGTGGGGGATAAGGCCAAGGTTTCGCCGGTCGAGGCGATGGAATTCGGCCATAATATGCAGAAGCTTGCCGCAGCCCTGAATGAATATATCAAGAATAACGGTGCGGCGGCTCTAAACGTAAAAGACCTCGCCGGCGTTATTAGCAAGTCTTTAGGTATCGATGATATGGACTTTTGTGAAAGACTGGCTTCTCATGTCATGACGGAAGCCGCGAAGGGCAATCCTGTAACCGTTAATATGCTGAAGGCTTTCGCCGCCGAAGAGAAAAATATACAGCCTGCGGCGGAAGCGCAGCCGGGATTATCTGCTCAGGAAAGGAATACGTTGCAAGGTAAGGTTGCAAAATCCGTTATGCCTATGGTGCCAACCGATCAAAAAGAAGCGGTAAGGGCGTATGTTGATCGCCTCCTTGGGTCAGCTGATAAGCCAGGATCCGCACAAAATTTAGATGAGGCAAAAACAGTCTTGAGCAGCCTCTGGGAAGCTGTGAAGCACGGGAATGATGCAGGCGATTACTCACAGCTCAGAGAGCTTACAGGGGTTAACTCTAAAGCGGACCAGCAGCATAAAGAAGTAAAACAGCCGGTATCTGCCGCCGAGTTAAAATCTTTCGCTAAGACAGGAACAGAGCTAAACCAACTGAAGAAGGCGGAAAATCAATTGGCCAAGGCCAAAGATCAGTTAGAGGCAGCCCAAGCTGAGCTCAAAGAAGTCGGCGGTTTTTGGAATTCGCTGGCACATCCTGGTAGTTATGTGACAGTAGAAAATCTAAAAAATCAGATCAGAGGGCTTACATCTGATATCGCGAAATTGGAAACAAAAGTGGTAGAGCTTAAGGCGCAATATCCCGAAGCTGCTAAAACGGCCGGACGGCTTGCGTCTAAATGCGAACGGATGCTTTTGAGCGGCAACACCCATGAATGTTATGTCGCGGCAAAAGCCCTGCAGGATGTGGCTGAATATTTCTCTGAAGGGTCTATAGATAGGAATTTTTACATTTCTCTAGGCAAAGAATACTTATATGCCACAAAACTTTCACACCTCGAAGACAGCGATAGAGAAGCTGTTAATAGCGAAATTTCTCCGGGGAATATGAAGATGGTTTACTCCAACGATAATTTCCGTAAAGCAATGGAAGGTAAATCCGCTAGTGAGCAGTGGTCAGTCGCGACAATAATTGTTAAAGATCGGCTTGAACGGCAGGGATTATTTGTTACGGATCAGGCAATTACCGAGCAACTCCCGTTGGCGCTTGCAGTGAGAGAGGGCGCCAAAGATGTTTCCGTTGTAGCGCCTGGCGACAAAGTGCTTGTAGGTATTGCACCAGATGCAGATTATAATGACGCGTTTAGAGGTCGAAATCCGGTTACATTTCTCAAAGGTACAGTTGGCATCAAAGACATCACACAGGCATCGAGTAAAGAAGACATTCTAAGCGGAGTTAAGAATGGCGCCCAGGTGCTATGGGTTGATCTCCACGGCAGCCCAGGAGGCATTTATACCGGTAAAGATACGTATATTTCCCCTGAAGAATTGGCTCAAGCAGTTGTTAAAGGTGGAAATGTGAAAACAATTATGTTGGAAGCTTGTTCCAGCTCAGCTTATGCCATTAATGTTTACAACGCCCTAGGCGATGCCTACCAGCGCGGTGAACTTGCAGCCATGCCGGTTATTATTGCTGAAGCCGGTCGAGGTCAATATGGATTTAATGACAACGGTACCTTATTGTTCAGTAAAAATACTACCGATCGGTTTAATGTAACACTGGGCCAGGGCATTAAAATCGGCGATATCTATAATACTGAAAATGAAGATTCATTAAATGATTGGGGAATTTGGGTTCCAGACAGCAAACTTAATATTACTCCGGCACAACGTGAACAGCTCAAAGATTTACGTAAAGAGTCCGGGACGCAGGAGCCGAAAGGCATTGTACCCCAAGCGCCTGTGGACGAGGTTGGTATAAACGAGCCAAAAACTTCTCCTCAGGAGCAACTGGCGATGGCAGAAAAGACTCTTCCTGACGGCAGGTTCCAATTTACCGAAGCGCCGGAGGTGGGGGATAAGGCCAAGGTTTCGCCGGTCGAGGCGATGGAATTCGGCCATAATATGCAGAAGCTTGCCACAGCCCTGAATGAATATATCAAGAATAACGGTGCGGCGGCTCTAAACGTAAAAGACCTCGCCGGCGTTATCGGTAAGTCTTTAGGTATAGATGATATGGACTTCTGCGAAAGGCTGGCCTCGCATGTCATGACGGAAGCCGCGAAGGGCAATCCTGTAACCGTTAATATGCTGAAGGCTTTCGCCGCCGGAGAGAAAAATGTACAGCCTGCGGCGGAAGCACAACAGCGCGCCGAAACGTTCGCCAACAGCCAGCCGTTCAGGTCTCTCATGCTGGCCGCGGTGAGGACGGTAAACGGAAACTTTGATATCGCGAGATTTAAAACTTTAGGGGACCAGGTTAGAGCGTTAGCCGGGGACACGAATCCGAAAATAAAAGAAGCCGTAACCAATTTTGTCGACGCAATATCGGATTTTGCCGAAACCGGCGGAAACCTCGAAAGCCTTGCCGCTATTTTCGGCAAGCTCAATAAAGACGCCTTTATGCCTAACGGAATTTTTGTGAAGCTTTCACCTGCGGAAATCATAACGCCGGCCGGATACAAGAGCTTCAACCTGGAGTTCGGCGTATTCAGCATAGCGGGCGTAGACAAGTCTTCGGGAAGCAGGATATTGTTATTGAAAAATAGAGAAGGCGGTGTAGGCGCTACCAACGGATGGCATGATCCCGTTAATAATGTTACATGCGTAGATATAGGATCGGTTAGGGGCAATGTCATTAAAGGGCTCTTTGAGGCGGTTACTCATACAAGAGATGAGGCTGTTGCCGGCAGCGTGAATATAAAGATCGATACCGCGCTGATAAAATCGATAGAGAAGACATTAAAAACGCCGGAACAGAAAGCGGCTTTCGCGAAGCTATTAAACGAATTTAAAAATTGCGGCAGCCTGGAGAACGCGGCGGATCTCGTCGATGGTAACAACCAATATAAAGGATTGGTCGGATTTATGGTGCAAGCCGCGGTTTGCGGAGTGACAGCGCATGAAGACCGGCATAATAAATCATATATGGCCGGCTTGGCTACCCTGCCGGTGACGGAAACTGTCAAGGACCTATATTCCGGCGCAGCGCAAGAACAGATTATGAATGAGGTGACGGCGTATCTTATGGGCGGTACTAAGGGAGGAATGCTGGAGGTGGCGAATATACTTGATGGAGCGGCGGCCGTAATAAAAGACAAATCGCTCTTCAGGGTTACGGATCTAGGGGCGAAATATATAGCGGCGACGGCATTGGTCAAGGCCGCTGGTGTGGACAGCATAGAGGCGTTAGCCGACAAATTAAGCGGGATGAATCATGCGGAAGTTACCGCGCTCTGCCGGAAGGCTTACGATTCGCTGTTCGAAGGCGTAAAAGTCGCTGACGTAAACGCCGGCGGTCGTCAGCAAGAAAAAACATTATCCATTACTCCGCAGTCGATAGCGCTGTTCGAAGCCTATGTAAAGGCCTTTGGCGAAGGCAGGGCAATATTTAACCATCGCTTGTCCGGTGAGCAGGCTTCACAGCAGGTTGCCGGAGGCGATAAGGGATTCGCGGTGCTATATGACAAGCTTGTTGAAAAAGTTAAGGAACGGTTAGCGCAAAACGGACAGTTTGGGGCAAATGAACTGCCTGCTGTTGCGAGAGAAGTGATAAAGAATTCACAGGCCGGCGGATTCCAGGCGTTCAATATACCGCCCGAGAGGCCCGGCAAAGACGGCAAGTTCCCGCCCATTGCCGATGCGCCGAAAGCGGCCGCCGCCGCCAGGCTCGATAAACAGGGTTTAGCCAAAGCGGTTAATGAACAGGTTGCCGCTCAGTTGCCGTGGATGAAAGATTGTAAGATTGAGGTAGATGCCGCGGGCCAGTCTTTTAAACTTTTCGATGCCGACGGTCGTGTTGCGTATCAGGGCAAGATCAGCATGGCAAGCGGCGTCGCGGCCATGACGGAGCTTCGCGCATTTGCGTATGCCGGCGACGGCAGTATCGCCGTCAGCCAGAACCTGATGAAGGTAAGCGCGGACGGTGAGTTCAGGTTCAACAATGATGCCAATATGCTCTTTGCCGGGCTGGTCAGGATGGCGCTTGCGCAATTCGGCACGTTCGAAAGCGTCGGCGCGGTAAGGCTCTTCGCGCAGAGCCTGGCTGTCGGTGAGAGCGTTGAACTTATCAGCAGGGATAATAATACAACCCTTTCCGTAAGCAGAGGTATCGTTACGTTAAGCGGCACTTTTACCCCGGCGCAGGCAAACGAGATCATAACCTCGTGCGCCAGGGAGCTTGGCATGGCTGTTCAACTTGCGGTCAATGCCGGCGGCAAAACCGTTATCTTACAGTCTGCTACCAATATGAAGGGCAGGCTCGTTGATATATTTATTTCGGGCGTAGTGCGTAACGGCCGGGTAGTATCTTTCGCTCCCACCGCGGTCGGCGGCAGGAGAGGCATAAACCTGCGCAGGCTCGAAAATTTTGCCGAGGGCGTAAAGGTAAGACGGTCGGCAGACGGCAGTCTCAGCGCCAAGACGCCCAAAACAGGCCGCTCCATACTTGCCGTCGCGGCGGAAAAGGTAGCATGGGCCAAGCTTAACGGCGCTACCGGTATAAAGACGCATTTCGAAAAGGACACGCTTGGCCGAAGGACATGCCGTTTTGAAGCTAACTTCAACGATGCCAATAAACTTAATATTTCGCTTGCGAGCGGCCAGTACGCGTTTACGGGCAAACTCGCAATGGTTATCGACCAGAATGGCGGCGCTATGCTCGCCAGGAACAGGAATATGAAGGTCATAGGCGCGGGTAATAATGATGAATTTACCATCCTCGCTAAAGACTCTCAGATCGATCTCGCCGCAAACGGTTCGTTCAATATAGTTCAGGCCAAAGCCCTGTTCCAGGGCAATGATCAGGCGCATGTTATGGACATAGCCACACCGCAAGGCCAGGGCGGGCCGGGCGGTAAAGCCTCACAGCCCGGAACGTTGTCTATAGTGGTCGGCCGCGACGCCAGAGGTACCCTCATCAGGAATGGCACCATCATGATCCAGAATAACGCTTTCACCGCCACCGAGGCCCAGATATTCAGGTTCGGGGATGATTTCCGGGCCGCAGGCAAGGACGCGGCGATCACGATAGCGGGTAATAAAGTTACCGGTACGGATAACCGAGCCAATCTTAGCGTAAACGGCATATCAAAGCGTGTCGACGCTATGAAATATACGCAGGGCCAGCTGGCGATCGGGTTGAGGATGAATGCCGACGATGTCAAAAAAGCTGATATTATAGTGCCGAAGGAGTTTGGCGGTGAGATAACACATTATAAGTGGACTATAGGCAAAAATATTGAAATCGAAGGATATGCCACCACATTCGACGCCAAGAAGGGATCTTATACATTCTTCTATAAAGCAGACGGCACCGCCCAGGTATCCGGCAGGACTAGCGAAGGCCAGATGCTCTTAGGCTCT
>JBAZKH010000015.1:0-11542 GCA_041650935.1 Candidatus Omnitrophota bacterium | reverse complement strand
CTGCTACAAAGAAGACTTCCGAGACCTACTACGACGTCCACTTAGGCAAGGGTGATGAGATAGCGGACAGGTCATTCAACTACGCGGGCGACGGCGCTACCCTAAAGAGTAAGACGATATATGAGTATGGCTCAGCGGCCGTTACTGCCGGCGCCGCGGGAAATTCCGCGGCTAATACCCAGAACTCGGAAGACTGCATGGTAAGATCGGTCTCGTATAGGACATCGAGCTATGCCGACTCAGGCACAAAGACCAGCGAGACATATTATAATATCCGCTTAGGTAAAGGCGATGAGATAGCCGATTATTCCATTACTTATAAGACCGGTACGAGCACTATCCGCGCGACAACAGTTAATTTTTATACGACCGGCGATGGAACCACCGGTGCCGTAAAGCGCGCCGGCGATTCAAATGTCAATTCAGACAGCCGCCTGGCAATAACGGTCTCCTATAAGGGTAATCAATCGGGCAGTGTAAGTTCTATTACCGATCCTAATGCCGATAGTTTCTCCCGCCAGACCGTTACATATTATAAAGGAGAACGCGGCTTAGAACTCGCGGATTATTCTCTGCAATACAAGACCGGCGAAGACGTTCTCCGCGCTATATCGGTTAATTATTATGGAAGCGAACACGCAAGAGCAGAAAGCGCGGCATTGACGACGGAGGACAAGATCACCAGGACGGATTCGATCAATTATAACCAGTATGCGGTGGAATCAGAAGAGAGCCCGACCCTGCCGGCGGGTATCGAACAACCGGATGGTATTATAGGAATAGCAGTCGGAAGCTCAAGGACGGAAAATAGATATGAAGACGGCTTATTGGTAAGTTCGGTAACCAATTCAAACGCATTTGACAGGCATAGCGGCGTCGGTATAAACACTTCCGTCACTAACACTACATATAATAATTTTGAAGAAGCGGAATCCAGCGTTACCGACAGCCTATCGTACGACAGGCATACTGCCGCCGGCACGGCGGATGTGGCTATAGCCGACGGACTTATAGCCGCGCCGGCGGGATCGTTCGGAGTTCTGACAGGCTCCAGCCGTACGGTTAATACTTACGATGGAAACGCGAACCTGGCCAGTTCCGAGACAACAGGCAACTCTTTCGACAAGTGGACGCGTGTCGGGACAAGCACATACCGTACGGTCACTACATACGATGACTTTGGCGACGCCGCGGAATCTCAGACCGACTCCATATCTTACGACAGGCATACGACTGCGGGCACTACGGAGATGGTTGTCCCCGAGGGGCTGGTATCGGCGCCGTCAGGTTCTTTTGGCGTCATAACCGGAGTAAGCCACTCTGTTAATACTTATACGGATGGATGCATTACTAATACGAACATATCCGCGCAATCGTTCGATAAATGGACGGGCGTCGGCGTGGGCGTTACGTACTCAGCCATCAGCTACGATAGTAAAGAGGAGATATCCGTTTACCTGTCATATACAACCGGTTACGACAGGCGGACTGCCGCCGGCACGATCAACGTAAACCCCATCACCGGCATCGGCGGCGCGGCGCTCATCACAGCGCCGGCCGGAAAATTCGGCATCCTGACCGGCTCAAGCGTTACGTTAAGCTACTACACCGGCGGCGCTATAACCGAATCCGTAACTAAATCCGACTCTTTCGATAAGTGGACCGGGAACGGCATAGGGATATCATATACCGTAACGACATTTGACGATAACGAGGAAGTCGAATCGGTAAAGACGAGCAGTATATCCTTCGACAGGTCCGTGGGCAGTACCGACTTTACCCTCTCGACCGGCCTGATAGAGCCGGTAACGGGAGTCTTTGGAGCCGTTACGGGCATAGCGTATTCGGAAAGTTATTACACGAGAGGCGCTATAGTTTCGACGACTACCTGGTCGGAGAGCCGCAGTAAGACCGACGGCCATAAGGTTGCCGACAGCGTGAGTTACGTGAAATTCGACGCGAATGAGGATGTAGCAGAGACGCGCGCCTATACGGTCAGTTACAACACCAAGCTTGTTACCACTAACGGCAGGGGCGGTATTTACGGAAGCGTGGGCGGATATGCGCAGGTAAAATTCGATTGTAATCCCGTCTCGGACGTAAGCAAAGTCTGGACCGAAGGGGCGCCGGCGCTGGTAAATTATGGAGACGGCTATAATGATCCCGACGATCCAAACGATAACACCGACGTCCCCGCGCCTACCGGCGTAAGCGGCACAAGCTATACTGTTACGAGGTATACCAACGGCGAAGCGGTCCAGTCCGTTACCGACGGCGCCAGCTACTATAAGAGCGGCGAACGCAGCGGGACGTCCCACCAGGTTACTGACTATATCACGGCCGAAGGCGATAAAGACGGTTCGGTGGGAGACCCGAAGGTGACCAATTCCACAGGCATGAGTTATCGCAAGGATCAAAAGATAGCCGGTAAAACGACATCTTCGGTAACTTACTATAGTAACGGACTGCCGACGCATACCCACTCCGAAGGGGAAAACTACGACATAGAAAACCCGAGGAATAACTCAAAATTCGAGTCAGACCTCTCCTACGTTACAAAGAATGATATAAACGGCGGATACGATTCGGGTTCATTGGGAGATCCTATGAAAGGCTATAGCGTTACCAAGAGGATCTCGGATACCACGAGCCAATCCGGCGGAGTTATAGAGAGCGAATGGACCGTTTCCGAGACCATAACAGAATATGTGAACGGGGAAGTATCGGTTACCACCACTTACGGCGCTGCGGAAGGCAATAGCATGTCGGTTTCGACAACCTATTATGTAAGCGGCGAAGCTTATTATACGCATAATTACAGCGTGGCGGCATCCGGCGACGAGAGCTCGTCCACCACTATCTATTCCGACGATATCGCCGCTATCACGATAAGTTCCGGCGGGAACTTCTCGGACTTGAGCTGGAACATGACGGTAAACAGGTACGATGACCTGGGCAGGATCGGAGGGGATGATTCCAACGCAAGCTGGCTGGCAAGCCTGAAGAGCCTGTTAAGCGCGAACCTCTACGACAGCGCCAATTACAATATTCTTAGCACTATAATCGATTGCCTGGAACATTATACGGAACTGCTCTCGGTATCTAAGCTTAACCCCGGCGTAAAGGTCCTTTGCAGTATAACATACGGAAAGAGCACAGACCCGACATCCGGTGAAGTAACGAGCTACATAGAATATTCATGGGCCGCGGACGGCGCGATCGCCGGCAGTTGGACATACGCCACCACGCGTTCGGCCATGGGCCTTCTCTCCGGCGTGAGCGAAACAAGGACCTATTATGATAGTATCGGCCAAAAATCGAGCATGCATACAATAGGGTATAGGACTGACGACAAGGGGAACCGTAACGATTATTCGACATCTTCATATCCGGGCCTTAGCACTACCCAGTATTACAAATACGATAAAGATGAGGGTACTATAGGCCCTTACGGTTCGATATATCAAAAATACGTGGGCTGCGGCATAGTAGCTACGGAAGACTGGATGTATAAATATACTATAGCGTCGCCTCCCGACGCCGCCGGCAGTACCACAACCGATTGGGAAAAAGCGTTATCGTTCGACAACAGCGGCAACCTTATCGTTTACTGGTACATAAAACCGCAGGCGGTAGAATCGAACGCGTCTCTGTCCGGCTTGTGCCAGACATGGAAATATAGATATGACTCCGCAAAAGACGTCTATGTCTTATATGAGATATACGATTCCCAGTACGGGACTATCACTATAAGCAATAGCGCTAGCGGCGTAACGCTGAGCGGCACAAACATAAACGTTACGAACCCAAGCGGCGATTACGGCGAACCTTATTCCGTTACCGTGACGGAAAAGCTCGATATGTCGGTAGACTTAGCCGAAAGCAACATGCTGGCGAATCTCTGCACGATATTTACCGGCCTGAATAAAGTGCTGGAAGATTATTCCATAGTGAAGGCGACAAGGGGATATTATGCCACGCAGGAGCTTGCCGATGTTACATTCGATCAGGCCATAGGATTAGGGCAAGCGCGGCTGACCATAGCCGAGATCACGGCATGGGCGAACTATTATGATACCGTAATGAGCTCGTATCTTGGGCGGGTATCTTCCAATTTGAGCGCGTTCATAGATTCCGACGGTTCCGGCGACGGTTATAGCGAGGAAGTAGCCGGTGAAATGATGTGGGGCTCCAGCCTTGAACTTATAGGGAATAACATAGAAGAATTTTCGGGCAGCTTTTCAAGTTCATTGCAATATATGAGCGAATCGATAGACCGCCTGATTGAAGATGCGGAAACCGCGAAAAAGAATGCCGCGGACCTGATCAGCGGCTATTCGACCGACGGTGAAGGGTCTGGTTACTTAAATAATAAAAATACTCTTACAACCGCCGCGCAAGGCGTTATAGACGCGTGTATTACTATCGGCATGACGGCGGCGCAGATAAGAGCGATCAAGACGGCGGACGGATACAGCATGTATGACTTCATAGAAGACGGGAAATTTTATAAAGACGTGGAAGGCTCGGCATCGTGCCAGGGGATCATTGCCGACGCATGGGACGATTTTATAACATCCGCCAGGGGCATAAAAACTAAAGTCGAAGCGTTGCAGTCCAAATTCGCGACTATAGATAACGACCTGGAGATTGCCAGAACCGAATTTAGAGACTCTGTCGACGCTGAAACGAGAAAAGTCGAAGCGGCTTTACAGAGATATAATGAGGAATGCTCAGCGACCCTCGCCTGGTCCTGTATCAGCGATCTACTCAGGTGGCATAAACAAGCCGACTCGCCTTACGGCAGCGGCCAGGACGCCGCCGGGAATTTATACAATGTAGCGCTAGCCGCCTATAACGCGATTACAGCCGCCGCGAAAGCGTATGCTACCAGGGTCGAGTCGGCGGCGACCAGCTTGCGTGACATCAGTTTAATGTCTGCGGTAGGCGAAATAACCGGAGCATATTATAAGGCGTTGACAGGATACTATTCTAAAAAGACAGAGCTGGCCAATAGTACCTCGAAAATGGTGGCCGACGGGATCATGACGCCCGACCTGGCATACGCGACTTACGCGATGCTGGCGGATACGGTGAGCGCTATTTACGATGCGAGACACGAGGAATACCTTAACCAGAAGAAGATAGAGGAATCGAATTACCAGGCCGCCAGGGCCGCCGGCGTGACCCAGACAGACGGCAAGACGCCCTTGGCTATATATGAGGGGAATATAAAGAAACTGGATGAAGAATGGAAAGAGATAGCGGACGCTTATTCAAGCATTTCGGCGGACTATATCTGGGTACCGGATTTCGGCTATGATACTGGCTTAGGAGCCGACTTTATAACATCCTCGGAGGGCCTGGGCCGTTACCTGGAACTCATGGGAAAGTTTATACAAGATTCGATATCCTGCATGGATGGCATAGAAGGCAACCTCTCTTCGATAGCCTCGAGTACGCGAAGTTACTTAGGAGGCGAAGGCAGGGATATAGGGGAAGGGGTGGTAAACCGTTCGCTGAACATAGCTCTGATGGAATATTCCGCCGTCAAGGCGCAGGCGGAATATGAGGCCAGCGAAAAACTCTATGACGCGTATGCGAAGTTTGATGACGATATGTATAATGCCATCGTATCTGCCCTGGCGAGCGATACTTTCACACAAAAAACAGAATATTATAACTATGCTCCCGGCGCCGACCCGTCTTATTACTATACCGTCAGTAAGACTAATTACACCGGCTCGAATTTCAAACGCACAGATTGGAGTACTTTTACCTGCGACATGAAAACTCAATCGTCGTATACCAATAGCCATGATTCTAATAGCAATAGTTCATCTGAATCTATTGCGTCGTTAACGATATATTTTTCTCTAGTAAGCATTTCTTATGATGTGGCTCGGTATAGTAATGACTGGTATGTACCAGTTAATTCCTACTACTACACATGGGGAGTTTATTATAGTACCAGGAGTCCGGATAACGACAGCCCTACAGAAGAAACCACCGACTATTGGTACGATTATTGGGATAACGATAAAGTAGTTGGCAAGACTGTAACTACAAAAACGTATGGTTCTCTAAACGGAACGCAGTTGTACAAAGCCGCTTTAGAAAATCTACCGGATATTTGTTCGGCGACTAAAGAATATTCGGACGCTATGGGATGCAGTTATTATGAGTATGAGAGGATGATAACAGAAGGTAACCCCGGACTGTATTTTGTAGCGCTTAACTCCCTGGAAGGACCTTCTGACGGAGGCACCATTAAGGTGGCGTATGAAGAATCGGCAAAGACCGCGCAAAGTAATAATCTGAATACGATAAACATGGTCCGCGGCGGTAACCGATACGATTACGATGGTAACTTAGTGTCGTACGGCATGGGAGCGCGTCTTGCCGCAGAGAAGGCGTGCCTGGAGGCGCGTTTTACGTATTACGGTGATAATGTGACGATCGATGAGAGTACTCATGACTATGAGCTTAAGCTGATCACCGATTATCCTAATGGCGGGAATAATTCCGATACGTGGGAGTATGAAGCTCCGCCTGACGGCAGTGAGGGCGATGGAACCCTGAAAGAGTCGATAACCGACGGAGATATAAACGCCGGCGTAGAAGATAAGGCGTGGCAGACAAGGCTTAAGAGCCTTCGTAGCGCGAAGATGGGCTATGCCCATCTCGCGGTTGACTATATCGCTACCCTTAAAAATATCGACAAAGAGTCTACGGACCTGGTAACCCAGGCCATGAACGAGACTATACTAGGTTCGGTCGATAAACAGACCGGTTATAATTACGCGGTCAGCCTGCTGATAGCGGCTTACGAGTCGACCGTATCGGAAGCGATAATCGCGTTTAGAACATCGTGGCAGGCGCTATGCCTCCAGCTTCAAACCGCCAATACATCCCTTCGGAACGCGGTTGATTCGGCCAACGAAACTCTTATAGAGACGGTCAACGCGTACACCGGTTTCTTCTATACAAACGTGACCGACCTTGTGCGATCCTGGAGAGCTTATCTCCAGCAGGTCAATCCGGATAACGATTATTCCGAAACGTCCGATAGCGATATCATCTCGCTCGTAAAGGACGCGATGCCGGAATTGGTAAAGACCGCTATCAAATGGTATGAGTCAAGGATCGCGCAGGCCCTTGACGCGTGGTATGCGGTAGTCCTCGGCAGTTCCGATTCAAACGGTAACGCGACGAAGGGCCTGATAGGATGCGGCGGGAACTACGGCACAGGATATAACGGGTATGTGCAGGACGCTATAGAGAGGTTCAACCTTACGCTGAATAACGCCTACACCTGGCTCAACACGGAGCTTACGGAACTGCAGGAATATACGACAGGCCTGGCGAAGTCCCTGCTGAACGCCTGGCATACGGTCCATTCCCTGATCACGGGTGAGTACATGACCGCAGAAAATCTCCAGGATTACCTGGATTCGCTGGAATTCGATTACACTTCATATAATTATACCAGCAAAGTCTTATCAAACGTCGATTTTATGGCGGCAATGCCCACGATCTCTTCGATAGGCGATCCTGTCATAGACGGCGGTCAATTATACGAAAAATTAACCGCGTTTGGCTTGCCCAGCATGTCCGCTTATTATCAACCCGTAACCGCTACTCTTGAAAATGTTTACAGGACCGGTTACAGCATAGATAGGCCTAAATGGGAACCTGTGAGCGAAGGCGATGACAGGTTTGCTTACCTTACGGAAAGCGTATTGGACAAGGTGCCGTCAAACGGCGATCTATCCGGACTTTCTAACAATGACTTGGAAGCCCTGGTAAGCGATATAATCGCCCCATCTTATCGCAAACTGATACACTTAACTTATGGCCATCATCGTATTAATGACTACTCCACCGATGCCAGCGTTTATGGGGCTTATGCTTCCCTGGCGGAGAGCTATACGGCCAACCAGCTTAATGCCCTGGTAACCCAGTATAACTCGGATGTAACTACTATGGCGAAGATCTGGAAACTCGCCCAGAATTACGGCAGGGATGTCGACGACAGTATAACATTCACCAACCTGGTTGACACGAGACTGAAGAGCACAACATCCGCGATGACCCGGCTCCAGTGGCTTGCCGGCAGTTACATAAATACGCCGGTATTGCTGGCGATGCGGGATATGTATATGACGACGGTGGATTCAGCGGGGCGTACGCGCATTATAGCCAACCCATACGCCGCGGCGTACTGGGGCGATGACGGCACCGTTACCATGCGCTCGGCCGAAGGCCCTGAAGAGAAAGAGGTATCCAGGCCGGCACCTTCTCCCGCGAACCGGAACTTTAAAGGCCCCGCCGCGGGCGGCGGTAATAATGCCGGGCAGCCCGCCGGCGCCAAGCCTGCCCCTGCCGCCAGGAGGAACAATTCGGCAATCGCTAAACACGCGGAAGAGCGCAGGATCGCCGGCCAAAAAGCCGCACCCGCGGGTAACGGCGCGGTGAAGGACGCGCCTCAAGTCCTGCTCGACGGGTTCAGGGGTGCTAATCCAAAGATGTATAAAATGCTTCTTAACCTGCTCGGTAAGGAGAAGCTTGTCGACCTTTTATTGGGCAAGGCTGTCAATGTGCAGTTTGCCAGGCTTATGGCTGTCGGTAAAAAGATAGACCCGGCTCTCGCCGCCGACCTGAAAGTAATATCCGCATTCTTAAATAAAGTTTCGAAAGCGCTTAGGATAGATGCTGATGAGGTCTGCGGCGGCGCGATAAGCTTAAAGATCAATTCTCAAGGCAAGTTAGAGGCCCACGCCAGGTTGAGCGAAAAAGCGCTTCACGATATTTTCCGCCTGTGTAAGGAAAATTCGCTCTCGGAATTCAAAAACGCTCTGAGAGGTTTCATGAGCCCGGCCGCCGAAAAATTGTTCACTAACACGATTCACTGGTTTAAAGATGACCTCGGCGCTGCCGGTACTTTATTCTTCGATATAAGCGTACACGGCGGGCAGGTCGTTATGGATGTCTGCGCGGGCCTGGAATGGCTTAGCGAAATATGTCCCGATATGTTTGGAAGCCCGGTCAAGGCGGTCCTGGAAAAATTGGCCGGCATGGGGCTTGACGTAAACCCGCAAAGCAATCCGCTTGTCCGCATTACGCTTGCCCCCGACGGAACTCTGAAATTTTCTGTAAATTCCGGCACGGTCGTACTCAAAAACGGCCGGCAGGTTTCGATCGTGATCGAACATTTCATAAATAGGGCCGGGAAGACGACCACGAATGTCGTAGCCAATGTCCCGACTGCCCGCGGGCTGGTGGTATCGGTCAATATCTTCAGCCAGACGGGCATTGCGGCCGAACACGGCTTCATGGTCACGGGAAATTCAGGCGTTATAAAAGGATTGATGGAAAGGCTCGCCGCCGTATCGGAGACGGACATTACGCCCGCCAACGCCGGTTCCATGCTAAAGACGATAATAGAGAAAGGTTTTGCTTCCATTTCCGTTAAGATCGGAGAGTTCGTCTTTACCGCCGCCGGCCGGGCCGCGCGTGATGGCACATACAGGTTTACCGGCATTACTACGACGGTTTTTGACAGAAACGGCCAGTCAGTGATAATAGGAGTTTCGCCGGATTCCAACTACGCCCAGGTAAATTTCGCGGCCAGGGTTATAGGTTCATCCAGCATCCTGACTGTCAGAGACCTTGCCCGGACCCTGCAGAGATCCGGCGTCGCGTCCATAGAAGCCGCTTTGCCCGCACCGGGGGGCGCAGGGCAGGTGACTTATACGGTAAACCGCGCCTCCGACGGCTCCGTCACTTTCGGCGCGAGAGTCACTACGGCAAACAATACGCAGGTTGTTTTAAGCGGCGCCGGTAAAATTTCCACGCTTGAAAAAGCGGTCGGTTACGCGCTGAAGGCGGACTTGAAAGGCAGTATCGAGAAGGCCGCTAAAGGATTGCTCGCCAGCCCGGCTTTCAAGAGCGTGAACGTCTCCGTTACCATGACAGATGAGAGAGGGAATCAGTCCAATGTTACCCTTACCCGTAACAAGGAACTGGGAGCGGTGATAGTAACCAGGAACGGTACGGCTTCTGTCGCGCTCATCGAGAGTAAGAACGGCACGTTAATTACGGTAGGCATCTCATCCGGCACTACTTATGCGCAGATAAAAGCGGCCGTGAGGATGATAACCTCATCCGCGATCTCAAATATAGACGCTCTGGCGGCGGTATTACAGAGATCCGGCGTCGCGTCCATAGAAGCCGCTTTGCCCGCACCCGGGGGCGCAGGGCAGGTGACTTATACGGTAAACCGCGCCTCCGACGGCTCCGTCACTTTCGGCGCGAGAGTCACTACGGCAAACAATACGCAGGTTGTTTTAAGCGGCGCGTTGGGCATAATAGGTATCTCGTCGGGATTGACGGCTTCGGCGATCGAGGAGAGAGTCGCCACAATACAATCGTCCTGGATTTTTACCGCGCAGGACATGGTCGATCTATCGCAGGAGGTAAGCGATTCGACTCTTTCGGCGGATTTCGATGATATAACGTATACAGTCGATAATTCCAGCTCCGGCAGAACATCGTTATCGGCCAGCCTGAAATCCAATGGTATAGGGATAAGCTTTTACGGGGCGGGCAGCCTGGATTTGCTCGAGAACGCCATAAAATCGGCGCTCAAGATAGATTTTTCGCAGTTAGTAGACATAGGAACGGCCGGGGCTATTTCTACCGAACTTGCCAAAAACCCGGATATTAGGGGAGTGGGTGTTAAAGCTGCGATAGATACCAAGGATGGAAACCAGTTTGTAGTTGGTGTTAGACAGGACGGTACGCCTACCCTTATCGCGCGCGTGGACCTTGGGAATGGAAAGTATGCTTATACCGATAATTTGATCACCGATACAGGCGAGATAAATCAGGGATTGTTTAAAATAGCCGGGATGGTTGGAGTAGCCATCAGGGCGGGCAACCTGCAGCCTGCCGGCGCCGCCGAAGTCTTCAGCCGGTTAATGATGGCGTTTGCCAATGGCAACGTGACGCCCGAGCAGCTCGAGCGGATGGACCTGACCCAAATGATGGGACTTGCCAACGGCCTTATGAGGGAGATCGCCAAGACAGAAGACAAGCGACCTCAACCGAACGATCTGATGACATTGGTATTGAAGCGCGGCAAGACTGCGGATGCGCCGCTGAAGGCCGAGGCAGCCGGCGGGCAATTGCCGACGGTAAAAGAGGCCGCGCCGAAAGATGCGGGATTCCAGGCGTTCAATGTACCGCCCGAGAGGCCCGGCAAAGACGGCAAGTTCCCGCCCATTGCCGAAGCGCCGAAAGCGGAAGCTGACGGTATGGCGAGTACTAATGCGATGGCCCTGGCAGAGAGTATTGCCAGGCAACCGAACCAGGAGAATATAGCAAAAGCAAATAATCCCGAAGCTATAGCGGCCTTCGCAGAGTTAGCCAGGGGCGGCAACGCGTTCGCGGCAAGCGCCCTGGCGCGTATAGCCGAATCTAATAACGCTAACCCCCAGATGCGCACCGCCGCCTTAACAGCCCTTGTAAGATTAGCCGT
>JBAZKH010000014.1:0-15912 GCA_041650935.1 Candidatus Omnitrophota bacterium | reverse complement strand
GTCCCGTCGAATATCTTATTATAGGAGGAGCCTGTTGTAGTCTGGCTTACGAGGTAGCCGTAGGCGTTATTAACTGATAAGGTCTCGTAGTCGCCTGTCTTAAGCTCCGTCCCGTCGTCGTCGAGCCTCACAGAGCTGCCTGAGGTCACGGTCTTCCTCACAGTGCCGAAGCCGTCTATCTCGTCAGCTACAGTCGAATAGGAGCCTACCTTATACTCTATGTAGTTCGTCCCGTCGAATATCTTGTTATAGGAGGATCCTGTTGTAGTCTGGCTTACGAGGTAGCCGTAGGCGTTATTGACTGATAAGGTCTCGTAGTCGCCTGTCTTAAGCTCCGTCCCGTCGTCGTCGAGCCTCACAGAGCTGCCTGAAGTCGTAGTCTTCCTCACGGTGCCGAAGCCGTCTATCTCGTCGGCTACAGTCGAATAGGAGCCTACCTTATACTCGATGTAGTTCGTCCCGTCGAATATCTTATTATAGGAGGAGCCTGTTGTCGTCTGGCTTACGAGGTAGCCGTAGGCGTTATTGACTGATAAGGTCTCGTAGTCGCCTGTCCTCATCTCCGAGCCGTCGTCGTCGAGCCTCACAGAGCTGCCTGAAGTCGTAGTCTTCCTCACGGTGCCGAAGCCGTCTATCTCGTCGGCCGAGGTCGTGTATGAGCCTATCTTGTAGTCGACGTATCCGCCATCCTTCACGCCGTCGTTATCGGCGTCGAATGTGGAATCCCACACTTTGTTGTAGGACTCGCCCAGTGTCATCTGCGAATAAAGGACGCCGTAAATATTATTCAGGCTTACCGTCTTATACGATCCCGTCTTAAAAGCGAATACGCCGCTCGACGCGTCATAGTCGTGCCCGGACTCTCCGGTAGTTACGGCCTCTCTTATCGTTCCGAACTCATCGATCTGTTTTATGAACCCGCCGTCACCGTCCGGTATGGCGGAATCGACATCGAACCTGGAACTTGTCGTATACACGCCGACAACGATCCACTCTTCAACCGAATCTCCGTCCGTGTCCGCATAATTATAGCTCTTGCCGTCCGTAGCTTGAGATTCGAGCGTGCCGAAGTCGTCATATGTCGAGATAGTCTCGTAATCCCCCAGTATCTTTTGGTCCGCGGAACCGTAATCCCTGCACGAATAACCCGTAGTAACGCTGTCCGTCATCATCTCATAATCGTTGTACGCCGAGATCGTCGTGTATTTACCGGTTACCACCGAGGCATCCTGCCCCAGATACTGGGTCCCGTCCGTGACGGTCGATTCCAACTTGTATTCGTATCGGGCGTTGTAGTTGTAGGTGACTTCCTGGACGAGGAGCGTCGAGTCGTCTTCGGCGAGGCCTTTTATGTCGAACGTGTAAGTCTTCTTTACCCGGTTATCCGCGTAGTATTCGTAGTCAGTCCTGGAAACCCTGACGTCCTCGTTCGTATCGGAGTTATGCTGATATCTGTATACGCGCGTAATCTTCTCTTCGCCTTTCGGGCCGGTATAAAACGATCTCGAAGCCAGCACATCGGCGGCATCGTATAGATACGTATCGGATTGCGTGAGCGGCGTATCCGGCAGGACGGCCGCGTCGCCTGCCCTCTTATTTTCATCGCCGTATCTGTAGATAGTATTCTGGACCGCGTTCTGATTTTCGTTATACGATACTGTGCGGTCCGCTATCTCGTCGCCCCTCATGGAATCCGGTTTTGAATAGTATAAGGTCTCGCTCTTTATCGCGCTATTGGATGTATTTACCGCAGCCTCTCCCACATATGTAACGCTTTTCGACATCGGTATCAGATCGGAGTTTGGCTGGGAAGTCACGGCATCGGCCCTTATGCCGCCGGCACCATATCTGTATATCGTAGTTTCTTTGACGTTATTCGTTCCTACCACATAGTTATATGTGAAATCGCTTATCTCGTCTCCAGCCGACGTAACCGTATCGAAGAAATATTTCGTCTCGCTCTTCTTATTGGCATCGTCCTTTATGCCGTCTTTTCCCGGTAATATCATACCGTTCGGATCATATTCGGAAGCGTCATTAAAATCGTTAATGCCGGCGTTCGCCGTGCCGGCTATATATGTAACGACCCATTCTTTTCGTGATTGTATGGTCGCGTGCTTATCACGGGCGCGGAAACCGCCCTCATAGATATAGACGCTTATATCATTTACCCTCGCGTCGTCAAAAGAATAGGAATATGTGTAATCCGCCACCTCGCTCCCTACTTCAGTATAGGGATCGTCAGGCGTCCCGGTTCCGGAGTGTATAAAATAGAACGTCTCGCTTTTTCTTACGGAGCCGCCAGCTATGCTGCCGCCGCCCAAAACAGGATCACGGGCATCGTTTCGATACGTAAGGACTCTTGTCTTCCTCGAATCGCGTATGGAGTTATTCGGATCCGCGCTTGTATAAGACGCCCTGACATCGGCAACCGCGCCGTCCGGATCTTCATAATAATAAACGCTCGTCTCGCGTATCGTCAGGCCGTCCTGCGCGTAATTCAACGTGTAGTCCGATATCGATTGCGGCATCTGTCCGCTCATCACGTCTATCACATAGAATGTCTCGAACTTCAATTTGGCATCGGACCTTAATTCGTACCTATAGACCAGGGACTGCGGCACGCTGGCAGGATCGTCCGGCCCGGTACCAAGTAATATCTCGACAAGATCCGGGAAACCGTCCGCGTCCGTATCGATGCTCATGAGAGCCTGCACGAACTCTTGTGTCGTGGTTATGCCGGATATGTCTATCTTTGAAAGCAGGTTAAGCAAGTCCGCGTTATCTCCGGATATGGCGCTTATTAAAGCATCCCGCATCGAATCGGTATTCGGCACCTGGTATAAAATAAGCCGCATGAGATCCGCCGCGCCCAGGCCCGCGGCAAGTTTTTGCAGCGCAGACAATACATCGACATCGCTCAGCGTCCCATTGTCTATAAGCATGCTGATGTCGGTTATAAATCCACTTAATGTGCCGGATACGCCGGTCAACGCATTCAATAAATCTACGGCGCTGGTGTAGCCGCTGATATCCGCCCCCAACGCGGTAAGCTTATCTTTTAATTCGGCAAGAGCGGGGCTTCCAACGAGCAGCAGCATCATATTTAAAAGGTCTTCCGGGTCTGTGAAACTGTCCAGATCCATGCCGAGCAGCATATTGATCAAGGCCTCGACCGCGGCTTTATCGCCGGAATTTTGTTTTATGAGGAGGAGCATTAACTCTTCCGCGCTGCCGACGGCGCTTAAATCTATGGAGACCAGCAATGCCTCGACTGCCGCGTCGCCCAGTTTCGCCTTCAACGCGTCTATAAGCTCTTCTTTGGTCATGCCGTCCGTAATCTCTGTGGACAAAATCGCGGCTATGAGCGCGGCAGACCCGGTATCAAGCCCCGCCGCTATCAACATATCCGACATGAGGTCTTCTTTGGAGGTTACAGAGCCCATGTCGATTGACAGCAGGAGTTCCATAAGCCGGGTGTTTGCGCCGGACCCGACAAGCGCCAATAGGGCCGAGACGAGCTTTTCTTTATTCGCGAGATCCACAGGGCTTAATGCCAAAACGGCCCTTAAGGCATCCTTGAGCCCGACGTTGCCGCCTGATATATAATCCAAAAAGGCGTCCAGGGTGTTTGCCGCGGAATTCGCGGAATCTAACCCCATCCCAAATTTAGCGTTCATGAATTCCATTATTTTGGCAAGATCGTAATTTCCGTTTCCATCCAGCAATTGAACCGCGATGAGCGCGTCTCCCCAATAGGTCGCGCTCCTCTCGAGCCCGGAGCGTGAAGTCGATTCGCCGGCGCGTTTATTACCCTTGTAGTAATAGACGGTTGTGTCCTTTACGGTCACGCCGTCCCTGTAATACGAAAACGTAACGTCCGCCATTTCTTCGCCGCGCTTTGTCGAGGAATTGAATTGATTGAACGTTACCGATTTCAGTTTAGCGTCGGTCTTCAGGGTGCCGTCCGCATTGAGCGCCTGCCCCCAGTAGGTCGCGGACTCCTGTATGCGGTCGTCGTTCGCGGCTTCGCGGGCGCGCCTGGAACCTTCGTATATATAGACTGTGGTATCTTTTATGGTCGAGCCGTCCACGAGGTAGGTGACGGTGCAATCCTGCACCTCTTCACCCTTCAGGCGGTATTCGGTATCGTAGAACGTCTTCGACGACTTGATCCCGGCGGCAAGTTCGGACGCATCGATCTCGCCGTCGCCGTTCTTATCGAGACTGCCATAATACGTAGCGGCGCTTTCGAGGCATTCGCGGTAATTGGCCGAGGAGGATCTCGCGCCGTCTTTATATATATATACCGTCGTCTTCGTTATGGCGCCGGTAGAGCCGTAAACGACCATGTAATCGGCCGTTTCCTCGCCGGCGAGCCTGTTCGTGTCATCATAAACGAGCATCGAGAGCTTTCTCGCCGATGCCAGTTCCGTATCGGTCAGCACGCCATCCGCGTCTGTATCGGGGTTACTTCTGAAAGTGACCTGTTTCGATTTGGAATATCTGTATTCCTGGCCGGATACAGAATTGGCCCTTTTGCCGTCGCTATAGTAATAAACGGTCGTTTCGGTTATATATCTCTGGTTTACGTCTTCGTCGAAATAGTAATTCTGCGAATAATCAGCGATCTCTTTGTTCTTATCCCCGATAAAAACGGTCCTCTGGGTCAGTTTCCTGTCATCTTCGACGGAATAATCCTCCCCGGCCTCCTCATAGGACAGGACCTCTCTCAACTTATTGTCGACATATTTGTAATCGGTCCTCGACTTAACATCGCCGTCATCACCATAATATATTATCTTTTGAATACGGTTATCGTCCCCGGAACCGGCGTATACGCTCTTTTCGATAAGCCTGTCGGAGCCTTCGGATATATTGTATTTGCGCGTTTCGGTTATGTCTTTGCCGGAATAGGTGTAATCTATCCTGTATTTAGCTTCGTAAGAACCCGCCGCGGTAAGATGGTAGCCGGTAAGTATCGTTTTTATTATCTTGTTATCGCCGGATCCTTCGTAAATTATCTTCATTATCAGGCGTTCCGCCGCCGGGGTGTTGTGGCCCTCGCCGACCCAGTATATGACTCCGTCCTTGTCGTCCGTAAACTGTTTTGGATTAGACTGCATCCACTGGTTTACATCCATCATGGTTATGTCGTATTTATTGGTCTGGTTGGGAGTGGCGGGATTATTGAAGTCGTTATAATTATGCGCTGTATTCGCCTCGTCGGGATCCGTAAGGGAGTAGTCGGCCCCCCTGCCCTCCGGGCCGCTTTTCTTCTTCTTGAGCTCGATCTCTTCGTTCTGCCTCTTCGGTTTGTTCCTCAAGAGCCATGAGAGGTCTTCGACGGCCTGCTTTTGGCCGATGATATCCTCATGCTGCCTTTGCTGTTGCTGGACATAAGACGGCGCAAAGACGCCTGACTGCGCGCTGTCCTGACTGGAAGGCAGCAGTTTATCTATACCCGACGCCCTTTTATTATAAGCTAATGAATCGGTATAAGAAGCGTAGTTAATGACTTCCTCTTCCGGCAGGAAACGCGCATGCCCGGCAGCGGAAACAGCGGCAGGTTTTACGATCCCGGATAACATATCACCGGCCCATGCTATATCGTACCATACGAATGTCACTACAAGCGCACTCGCAATGACCTTGAGCCAGATTCTTTTATGGGGATCGTAGTATTCTATCATCTTTTTTAAACCTTTTTTAATACTTTTTTAATATGTTAAATATATATGGAAAAAAAATACGCCTTAAATCTACGCACTATAATATATATCATATTATGGGATGAGCGTCAATATACAATAACTAACTTTTTTGTAACTAAACAACATCTTTGTAGCTATTCCCTATTTCCTGTTTTTGACCTTTTCCCTCAACCAATCCATCATGTTCTCCGCGACTACATAAACGCTAGGCACGATCAAAAGCGTCAGGATAGTAGAACTCGCGAGCCCTCCGATAACGGTTATGGCCAGCGGACTCCAGAGATTGGAGCCTTCTTCCGCGCTGAGAGCCATAGGAACGAGCCCCAGAAGCGTCGTCATAGTCGTCATCAGTATCGGCCGCAGCCTGTCCCTTGACGCGGTTATCACAGCCCTTAAATAGTTGATGCTCTTTTTCCGCAACCGGTTAGCGTGATCGATGAGTAATATCGCATTGTTCACCACTATGCCGCCGAGCATCATTATTCCCACGAGGACCCCCATGCCTACGGGTTTGCCGGTCGTATATAACGCGATGACCACGCCTATAAGCGCCAGCGGCACGGACGTCATAATGATAAAAGGCTGATAGCACGACTCAAAAAGAGACGCGAGGACGAGATATATCAGGATGAGTATTAACCATATGATGGCCCGGAACTGCCTCTGTGTGGCGATCATGGTCGGATAGTTTCCGCCTATCCTGAAAAAGTAACCTTCCGGAAGCCTTAGGTCAGCAAGAGCCTCGCGAGCCATGTCCGCCGCCTTGCTTAACGCTATCTTCCCGATGCTGGCGCTGACCTGTACCATCCTGTTCTTGTTCTTCCTCCATATCTCACTGGGCCCGAGCCCGTATTTGAAATCGACCATCTGCTCAAGATATATGTTATCGCCGTCCTTATTGGGCAATATCAACTTATGCAGGTCTTTGAAGGTTTTCCTGTATTTCTCGTCGAGCCTGGCTATCGTCTCCACTTCACTGGATTCCGTATGGAACAGCGTCGCGCGAAGCCCCCGCATCTGGGCGTGGACCATATCCGCCACATCCGATACGGTCATATCAAAAATAGCCGTCTTCTTCCTGTCCACTTTAAGTCCCAGCTCAGGCCTGCCCTCTCTCATCCTGATCTTCGTATCCGCGAATCCCTTTACCGCGCCCAGTCGAGTCGCCATGGACACCGCGATTTCGCGCAATTTATCGTAATCGTACCCGAAGAGCTCGATTATTACCTCTTTTGTGCCGACCTCCTGCTCCTCCTCATAATATATGAACGCCGGTTTAATTTTATCGGTCTTTGGCCGCATGTTTTCTATAACCTCGGCGACTGACCTTTTCCTCCTGTCTATGCCGACCAGTTCGACGTATACCTTGCTCGACCACGGTTCAACCCTGGAAGAGAATATCTTAACCTCCGGGATCTCTTTCACCAGCGTCTCGACCCGTTTAACTATGTTGTCCGTTACCTCGAGCTTAGCGCCCGTAGGCAATTCGATAAAGACCGTAAATTTATTCTGTTCTGTTGTGCCCAGAAATTCCATGCCCAGTTTCGCGAATAAAAAGAGCGAACCGAGGAACAACAGAAAGGAGTAAAGGAGGACCTTATACCTGTTTCTCATAAACCAGATGATCCCTTTCCTCTGGTAAACATATAGCTTCTTCATGAAACCTGCTATGTTTGTCTTACCGTAACCTTTAGGTATATCACCTATGGAAAAACGCACTCTCGATGTAAGGAGAGGCACTACCGTTATGGCTACAAATAGAGATATTATGAGCGAGAACGTGACTGTCCACGCCACCCCTCCATACAGCAGTTTTATCTCTTTCCCGACGAAGACCATGGGCAGGAATACCGATATATGCGTAAGCGTACCGGCCCATATCGCTACCCACACCTCTTCCGTGCCTGCTATGGCGGCGGGAATGCCGCCCATGCCTTCCTCGTTCTTCTTAAGTATATTCTCGAAGACGACTATGGAATTATCGACGAGCATGCCGACGCCGAGCGCCAACCCGAACAGCGTCATGAAGTTCATAGATAACTTCATGACCCACATCATGGTGAAAGTTATAATGACGGATATGGGTATGGCGGAGGCGACTATCAGGACAGGCCTCGCCTTCACGACGACAATTGTTGTTATGACCATTACCAGCAGGAGAACATACAGGAGGGTTTTGGGTAGAAAAAGTACGCCTACGAGGGTGAAGAATAAAAATATCATCATCTTTCGGCTGAACCTGATAAGCCAGTAAGACAGGATCAATATAATAAGCGCGGCCCCCTGGATAAGCGAATTCTTCAGGTTCTGTATAGATTTTTTTATGAAGTCCGCCTGGTTACTCGTTATAACTATCTGTATGTCGGAAGAGACCTTATCCTTCAATGTTTTGACGGCCTCTTCTATCTCCTTCGCTACCTTTATCGTATTAGCGGTAGATTCTTTCTGCACATATATAGATACTACCGGCCGCGTATTGACACGCGCATAGCCGGACGGCTCCAGGTAAGAATCAACGACCGAAGCCACATCCTTAAGCCTGATCATAGTGCCGTCGGGCAGGGCCGAGACGGGAATCCTATTTATCTCATCCACGGTCTGATAAAGCCCTATGGTCCTTATAAGGTACTTCTCCCTCGCGCTCTCTATGTCTCCCGAGAGAAGATTGAGGTTATTCTGCCCGATCGACTGGATTATTTTTTCCAGCGATACGCCGTAAGCGGCCATCTTCCTCTGGTCCGCTTCCACCAGTATCTTTCGCTCCCTGCCGCCCGCCACTTCCGCGTCCGCTACGCCCGATATCCTCCTTATGGGCTCCTTAATATTCTCGTCGACTATCTTCCTGATCTCTTCCGTGCTTCTCTTCAGGCTCGTAATGGCTATTATCACTATTGGAACGTCGGACCTCTTGAACTGCGCTATAACGGGCTTTTCGATCTCTTTCGGAAGCTTGTTCTTCACCTTCGCGAACTTCTCCCTCACCTCAAGAGCCGCGAAATCCATATTTATACCGGGCTCGAAACTGAGGACGACCGTGGACTCGCCTTCCTTGGAGATCGAAAGCATCTCCTCGAGATGGCTTACGCTTCCCACGGCCTCTTCGACCAGTTTTGTGACAAGGGCTTCCACTTCGGTGGGGGGAATACCTCCGCGCACCTGTATGATGATACTTATCTCTCCGAGGCTTATGTTGGGGTATAGCTCGACGGGCAGCTGCGTCAGGCACACTATCCCTGACAGAATCAGCATTAAATAGATCATGAGCATGGTGATAGGCTTTTTTATGGAAAAAGCTGGAAGGCTCACGATTTCCTTTTTCCGCCTTCGCTCTTTCGAGCTTCGGCGGATCCGCCGATCTTTTTGGCGGAAAACAATTTCTGGGACAATTCGGCGAAACCGAGATACACGGTGGGGATGACTACAAGGGTCAGGACAGTGCCTACAAGAAGACCGCCTATGACCGTTATGGCCATAGGGGAACGAAGTTCCGCTCCCTCGCCTCCCAAAAACGCCATCGGCAAAAGGCCCAGGGCCGTAGAGAGGGCCGTCATCATTATCGGGCGGAAGCGGACACTGCATGCTGTGACTACGGCCTGCCGGAGATCCATGCCTTTTTTTATAAACAGGTTCACGCAGTCCATTAAGACAATGGCATTATCTACAACTATTCCTCCCAGTATGCCTACGCCCATCAGCACATACGCGTTTACGCTTGTATGGGTAACAAGCAGGGCCCACGCCACTCCTATAAGGCCCAGGGGTATTGTGATCATGATTATCAAGGGCTGCCACAGGGATTCGAAGAGGGCCGCCATTATCATATATACAAGAAGGAACGCGGCTATTATAGCGTTCCTCATACTTTCAAACGACGCTTTCATCTCCTCGGATTCACCGGTAAGCTTTACATTATAACCCTTTGGTATATTCATGTTCTTTATCATCGCGCCAACGTCGGAGGCAATATCTTTTGACGGCCTTTTATATATATTGGCATAGACCTGCGCCACCCTCTCCTGGTTCTGCCTCTTTATCTCGCTCGGCCCCTTGCCCTTACCAAAACCGGCGACGGTTGAAAGCTGTGTCCTCATCCCCATCGGCGATTCTATCTCGAGCCTGCTGAGCTTGGAGAAGTCGTCCCGGTCCTGCTTTCTCAACCTCACCCTTATGTCGAACTCTTCGCCTTTCTCTTTGAATTTTGTCGCCACATAACCTTTTAATCCTATTAATGACGTCTGGGCTATATCCGTGACCGACAGGCCGTACAGGGCAGCCTTATCCTTGTCGATCAAAACCTTTGTTTCGGGCGAGGGCTCCGACAGGTCATTCTTGACGCCGTAGATGCCCTTAATATTATTGAGGTTCCGCTGGACATCGTATGTTACTTTTTCCAGCGTCCTAAGGTCGTTTCCTCTTATCTCTATAGTGACCGGCGCCTGGACCGAGAGGCCGGCCGAGAGGACATTCTCCTGCAGTATATATTCTATACGCGCGCCTTCGAGGTTCATCCTGGCAAGATGGTCTTTTATTATCCGGACCACCTCGAATGACTTCATCTTCCGCTTCTTCTTGAGATTGACGACCAGCTCAGCCTGGTTGTAACTAAGCCGTTCTATGACGCTCTTGGTGGCGGACTCTTTCGTCGAACCGACGGTAGCATTTACCGATTCCACCTCGGGTACGGTCAAAAGGTACTTTTCGATCTTCTCCGATATCGTATTGGTGACTTCGAGCCTCGTCCCGGCCGGCATATCCATCTTTATCGTGAACTGCCCCTGGTCGACCTTGGGCATAAGTTCTTTATCCAGCATCATAAATATGAATATCGATAGTATGAACAAGCCCATAGTATATAGGAGATATTTTCCTTTTTCTTTAATAAACCTCTGCAGCAGGTTATCAAAGAACTTCCTGGTCATGGCTATGGCGCCTGTCTTGTCGAGTTTGCTCACATCGTTCTCGTCCTGCACAACCATCTCTTTGCCCGAAGGAATGGCCCTGGAAGCGAGAAGAGGTATGAGCGTTACCGCGGCGAGCCATGACGCTAAGAGCGAAAAGGTCACAGTGAGCGCAAAGTCCTTGGATATCTGCCCGATTATCCCTATAACAAATATGAGCGGCACAAAGACGACTATAGTGGTCAGGACAGATCCTGCTACGGCGACGGTGACTTCTTCCGCGCCTATGATCGCGGCCTTTTTCCTGTCTTCCCGGCCCTGCATATGACGGAAGACGTTCTCTATTACGACTATGGCGGCGTCGACGAGGCTTCCCACTCCGAATGCCAGCCCGCCGAGCGACATCATGTTGATCGACACGTTCGAGAAGAACATAAGGGCAAAAGTGGCCATAACCGAGATGGGTATGGTGAGCGTAACGATCACCGAGCTCCATACGTTCCTCAGGAAATATAGAAGGACAAAGAAGACTATCACGCCGCCCTGCCATGCGGCGTTCCACACCCCGCTTATCGACTCTTTTATGAATCCGGACTGGTCATAGACTATCGCGATATTTATGTCTTTGGGCAGGTCGGCCTTCAGCTCCTTAATCTTTTTCTTCACCCTGTCTATTATCCTGACCGTATTCCCGAGGGCCTGCTTCTGTATCGAGAGCGAGATGTTCTCTTTGCCGTTATACCTGGAATAGCTTGTCCTCTCTTTGACGCCGTCGACTATCTCGGCTATGTCGCTTAGATACATCAGCCTTTTATCCCTGCTTATCTTCTTCTTGTTCCTGTCGCCCCCATCCCGGCCTCCGTCGGAATCCTCCTCGTCCGCGTAATCAGCGCCTATAGAGGTCTGACCTATGTCGCCCACGCTCCCGTATTCGCCCAACGTCCTTATCAAATATTCGTAAAAACTTTCCTTAATAGTGCCGGCGGGATAGTTCAGGTTGGCGCTGGAAACAGCCTTTGATACATCCAGTATGGGTATCCTCCTGGCCTGCAGCTTGTCCTGGTTTACCTCGACCTGTATCTCCCTCTCTAATCCTCCGGAGATCGTGGCTGACGCGACGCCTTCGACCTTTTCGAGCTCATCCTTCACCGTGCGCCGTATAAGCTCCCTGAGCTTTATCGGGGAGCGGTCGTCCCTGGAGCTTGTGATGCTCAATATAAGTATCGGCTTGTCAAAAGGGTTGAAAGGCAGCACTATCGGCTCTTCGGCTTCCCTGGGCAGCCGCTCTTTTATAAGGTCTATCTTCTCTCTCATGCCGAGAGCCGCGAAATTGATGTTCTGGCTCCATCCGAATTCGGCTATGACGAGCGACAACCCTTCTTTCGAAATGGAGTGTATCCTCTTCACCCCGGCTACAGTGCCGATAGCCTCTTCTATGGGTTTTGTTATGAGCGTCTCTATCTCTTCCGGGGCGGCATTTTCATAAGGCGTCACTACCGTAAGCTGGGGGTAGACTATCTGGGGGAATAATTCCTGCGGAAGCAGATCGAGGGAGACCGCTCCGAATATCAGGATACCCGCGACTATCATCATAATAGTCACGGGCCTTTCAACGGAAAATTGTGGTAGGTTCATTACTTAGCTCAACCCTTCCTGAATCTCTACCATTTCGACTCTGGCTTTATCTTTGAACTCTTCCTGCATCTCTATAACTATCAGATCGTCTTCTTTGAGCCCCTCTTCCACCTCGACGAGATCCTGTGTCATGTATCCCACTTTAATTTTCCTCACTTCTATGATCCCGAATTCCGGCTTCTTCTCTTTAGATGCCGGCTTAGGAGGCTCTTCCTGTTTCTCTTTCCCGAACCCGAACGGCCAGAGCCCTTTCTTCTTCTCCGCCGGTTTCGCCCCTTCCGCTTCTTTCTTGGGCTCATCTTTGCCTATGGAATAGACAAAGTAGTCGTTCTCTTTCTTCTTAAGCCCCGACGACGGAATCACTATGGCATCTTTCTTCTCGTATGTCGCGATCAGCCCCCTCACGAACATCCCGGGCTTTAGCAGCCCTTCCTTGTTCTCCAGCTCCATCTTAATCGTCTCTGTCCGCGACCTTCCTTCTATTATAGGCGCTATCCTGTCAACAGTGGCGTTATAAGTCTTGTCCGGATAGGCGTCGACAAATATCTCCGCCTTCTGGCCGAGAGATACCTTCGGGACATCCTTTTCGATGATATTGAATTCGGCGTAAGCCTTGTCCATCTGGACGAAGATTCCGACCTTGTCGCCGGGCGTCACATAGCTTCCCACATCCAGGATCCTCGAACCAAGCAGGCCGTCCGATATGGCATAGATGTTGGTCTTATCCAGTTCGTTCCTGGCGGATTCGTATTCGAGCCTGGCCTGGTCCAGCTTCAAAGGGCTTATCCCGCCGGCATCGAATATTTTTTGGTTCTTGTTCAATTCTATCTCGGAATATTTCAATTTCAACAATGCCTCTTTCTGGATAAGGCTGGCTATTATATCGCCTTCCTGGACCTTCTCCCCCTCCTCAAAATTGTAACTCTCTATTATGCCGTTTGTCTGGAATTTAAGATCAACCTCCTTAAACCCCTTCACGTTCCCGATACAGGGAAGCGTATCCTTGAAGTCGGTCTTCTTTATCTTGAACGCCTTTACCGGGGCGATCTCTTCCTCGGCAGGCATCCCGGGCGCCCTTTTCTCTTCCGGCGCGGCCTTCTTCTTAAAAAGCGCTTTCTGCACATTCATCGTCATCCGACCGAGGACTATGGCGGCCACTATAACAATCATGATGGTAACTATGAAACGCTGTTTCGACTTCCTGTCTTTCAGGTCCGGCTTAAACTTTTTAAGGTTGATCCTGCTCAAAGCCGGTTTAATGAATGCCAGGGCTTTGCCGAACAAGTCTTTTATATCTATCTTTTTCATATCTAAAGCACCTCTCGTTTTTTAATTGCGGAAAATATCACTGTTCCTTAAAATAATCCTCTACGCCTATCGCTTTATTGATGCTCGCGAGCGAGGTGTGGCAATCTGACAGCGCCTGCACATACCCGAACTTTTCCTGGGCCAGTTTTATCATGCTCTCTACGACGCTGGAATCGGGCACTTCGTCCATGCTTCTCTTGACTCTCAGGACATCCACATCCGTCTGCTGGTATTTGAGCTTGTTGGAAGCCGTCCCAAATTGTATAAGGGCTTTCTCATAAGTAAAGCAACTCTCCATAACCTCGAGGGTGATGTCCTGTTTTATCTTATTCAGTTCCTGCCTCTGTTTATCCAGGTCTATCTCCGCCAGCTGGCGGTCCGAGTAGTAATCAAGTTTATCCAGAAACTTAAACTTGAAACTTGTCGTGTCCGACTCCGTTCCATGATAGGTACTTACAACGGGCGGCCAATGTTCCTTCGTCCTTGATACCTCCACCGTCGAGCCCCAGAAAGGCATGGATGTTTTTATGCCGGCGTACCATTGGGGGCTCATGCTCCTATTATCGTTGTCGGGGCCGGATGCGGGGTTATGATCCTGGTCTAAAGAGGCGTATTCGTCTTTCATAAGGCCCCACATCCCCAGAAGGTCTATCTTGGGCCATCCCTTGGCCTTGGCTATATCGATACCCCGCCTGTAATAATCTATCATCAGTGAATTGATCTTTATTTCGGGCCGGTTCATGAACGCCGCGCGCAGCGCCTCCGAGGAATCGATGTTGACTTTCTTGAACTCCAATTTAGATTCGATCTCCAGGCCTTCCTTCGTATCGAGATTCATCGCCTGTTTCAATATAAGCTCCGCGATGCCCACATCGCCTTCGGCGGAAGCAAGCTGGTATCTAACCTGGCTGGCCTGGGACGTCACGTTCAGGTATTCCAATTTAGCCGCCACCCCGCCTTCGAACTGCTTGGTGACCGAGCCGAATATCTTTTCTACTTCATCGGCGAGTTCCCGCTGTGCTTTCAGGTTCTCTTTGGATTTAGCGAGGCTGTAGAAAGCCTTTTTGATCTGGAGGACAAGGTCATTCTTTATCCTGTCATAATCTTTCCTGATGACCTCCAGGTTTATCTCCGCCTGCTTGACGCCGAAGTACAGCTCGCCGCCGTGGAATATCGGCTGTTGTCCCTCAATCGACTGTTTTCGCGATATATATCTCCTGGCGTTGACCCGCCCGTCGCCCACCTCAAAATTTATCGTCGCTGACGGAAGCATGTTCCGGCGCGCCTCAAACAGCCTCATCTCGCCCAGTTTGACACTCTTCTGCGCGACCTGCATCTGTATGTTGTTCGCCATGGCTATCTTTATACAGTCGTCGAGGCTGAATTTCTGCAGCACGCTTTGCTGCGGCAATCCCATATTTATAAGCCCGACTTCCTTGTTGAAACTTTTCTCTTTCTTCTTCCGCCGTTCTTCTTCTCTCTTTTTCCGCTCGGCTTCCCTCTTCTGCTTTTCGGCTTCCTTCCGCTGACGTACGGCCTCCCGCCTTGCCTGCTCGGCCATCTTCTTCCTGCCGTTCACTATATATTTTTTGATTTTTTTATCGCCGGGGGCCGTCAACAGCGCTTCTTCCCACTGCTGGACAGCGGCTTCGTATTTTCCTGAATCATAGTAGAGTTTGCCGGACCGGATAAGCCCTTCCCGGGTCTTGACCCTCCCGGCTTCTTCGCTGACCTGCTCCTGTGAAAACAGGTTTTTCGCGGGCACAACCGATAGGAAAGCAAAAAGGAATAGCAGTAAAACGCCTGATGAAAATTTATGTCGCATAATATTTGGCCGCCGGATCTTATTACTGGTCTTTATTGTTATTCTTCCGATACTCCCGCATGTAATCTCTCATATAGTTCCTGTGGCGCTCTCTGTGTTCTTCCCTGTAGAGCTTGAGATACTCCTGGTGACGCTTACGCCATTCCAGCGACCTCTGCCTGCACGTCTCTTTCCATGAGGAATCCTGTGTCTCTTTGTACTTGAAATAATGCGGGTTCTTATCCCTCCACGTCTTCATGTTATCGAGCTGGCGCTGGTATTGACATTCGAGGGATGAGCAGATGGTCTGGTTGGGCCTGTATTTATTCGGTAGAAACGGTTTGTCGCAGATCCTGCAGAATTTTTCTTCAGCCATAGATTTACCTCGCTTTTTTCGATGCCAGCATTGCCGCGCCAAGGCTTACAGCATCTTCGCCCAGAACGCCGGAAACTATCTTTATCTTATCCGCCAAATCGGCGGATGCCCACTTTTTTACAGTCTTTTCTATGGGGTCCAATACCAGGTTGCCCGCTTTCTCAACTCCTCCGCAGA
>JBAZKH010000013.1:0-16299 GCA_041650935.1 Candidatus Omnitrophota bacterium | reverse complement strand
TAGATTAGCTGTGCCATACTCGAATATAGACTCTGTCTTTATAGTGGAGCCATCGGCTGTGAAGTTAAAGGACCTATCCGCTATCTCATCACCCTTACCAAGTCTAGTCTCATAATAGGTCTCGCTAGTCTTCTTACCAACTTCATCATAGGTAATGATACCGTTGCCATTAAGATCCGTCATACTGTACGTAACACTTCTGACCATAACGGCATCATTAGATTGTGTAGCGTTTGCGTATGTTATGGTAGAGCCATCATTTTGAGCGCCGTTTTCTATCGAGCCTGTGGTAATAACACCATACTCGAATACTGACTTTGATTTTAAGGTAGTTCCGTCCGCCGCATAATTATATGTACAATCTGCTATCTCCTCGCCCTTATCCCCGACGTAATAGGTTACCGACTGCAGGTTAGCCGAAAGCGTAGTAGCGCTGCCAAAATCATCGTATATAGTTATGGGCTCCTTTTTTATACCGTCATAACTATCGCACTTATAGCTCTCGCTTGCTACCATCCTGGATGCTCCGATCTCGATCGCATCAAGCTCGCTTGCCATTAGCGCAACACCCGTTTCTGCAGCAACAGAGTCGGCTACATTAAGCTCGGCGTACTTATATACCGTTACCGTCTTCACCGCCGTACCATTCGAGGTATAATTATAAGTGTAATTAGCGACCTCGTTACCCTGGATAGTGCCGGCAAGGAAAGAATAAAACGTCTCCGACTGCCTGACGGCAATATCTTTAATGCCGTCGGCGGCGATATTCCCGCTCCCTCCTTCAGCGATATCGTCGGAATGCGCCGAATCGGGTTCGCCCGAAGAAGGATATTTCAAGGCATCATATGGATCGGTGCCGGCGGCTTCCTCTTCGATATCTCCCCAACTGTCGCCGTCATAATCTACTGCCGTACTTCTCGCATCGCCTTTATACGTCACGGACCGCGCTCTCTTCTGATCGCTGTCGGCAAAAGACGCCCTTGTCCCGCCGGCGCCATTCTGGTAGTAATAATACGTGGTGTTTTTTACGGTAACACCGTCGGATCCATAATTTAACGTATAATCCGCTATCGATTTGACCGTGCCGTCTCCTTCTCTGTCCAGAGCATAAAATGTCTGGCTCTTGATTTTAGCGTCGTCTTTCACCGTATATTTGTAGACCAGGGAAGCCGGATAACTTGAAGCGTCATCCGGTTTTGTTTCCATAAGTATTTCGATAATATCGGGATATGTGTCGCTATCTGTATCGACATTCATAAGTAAGATCATGAGATCTTCGGCCGTACTGGAGGATGACAGGCTCGAAAGGTCAGCCGCGATAAGAAGATTCAAAAGGTCTGTATTGCCTGATACGACGACTTTCAATATCGCCTCGAACGTTTCGGAATCAGCCGCTTTGACCTTAGTAAAGAGCAGGTTAAAGAGCGTGTGTGGGTTGCCGGCAGCCAGATCGGTAAATGCGCCCGTTGTGCCATCCGAGCCTAACAGGTCGGCGTCCGTAATAATACCGGCGGCGACAAGAGATTTTAACTGTTCCAGTAAATCCGCCATGGACGATATCGCGTCTTCCTCATCCGATATGCCATCCAAAAGTTCCGCCAGCTTACCGCCCTCCAGCTCCCCGCCGTCTTTCTCAAGATACGCGACGAGCTCGGCAATCGTATCTATCCCTTCCGAGAATAGCGTATCAATATTTATGCCGGTTAGAAAATCATATAGATCTCCGGCACCGCCCGTCAACGTCTTCAACCCTTCCAGGAACCCGGAAAGGGCCTCTTTCATAATATCGTTCATCAGGGTAATACTGCTCGTATACTCAGAAAGATCCGTCCGCGCGGCCAGGAGATCTTTTAATTTTTCCAGCCCCTCGCCTCCGGCGTACATCATTAACGCGTACAATAACTCACTGGCACTGGTAAAGGACGATATGTCTACGGACAACAACATCATCAAGACGTTTTTCAGAGCAGCGTCGCTCCCGGCTATCGCCTTCAATAAGGCTGCCTTCAGTTCACCTATGCTGTACCCGGAATTTTTAAGGAAAGACGTCAATAGAGCGAGCATTTCGTCTTCGAGCCCTGCGGCGTTCGCCGCGGAAAGCAGCTCATCGAGGGAAGAGTACGTCCCATCGAGAAGCGCAAGTAATTTCTCATCGGATGTCATGGCTTTTAGCGCCGTTATAAGTTCCGATAATGAACCTTCCTTGCCCATAGCTGCCGCGGCAAAAGCGTATAACAGTTTCTCAGCCAGGCCATGTGTAGACATGACAGTTATTAATTCATCTATAAAATTCCCGATGGATGAATAACCGGAGCTTGCCATGGAAAGTATAAGGTATGAAAAAACGGCCTCTTCCGCGCTCATTCCATTCAACGCGAGAATAGCCAGGACAAGCTCTTCGGTTGTCGCAAAACTATCCAGGTCGAGAGACGCCAGGGTAAGGAGCAGGTTATTATCGCCGCCGAACAATCCTAAAAGTACGCTTATCATACTCTCCATATCTTTGATTTGAGCCAAAGACAGCGCACCGGAAGAGACGCTATTTAGAAGAGCGCTCAAAACTGTCACAAATGACGCATCTCCGCCGGCCGCAGCCGCAAGCAAAAGCTCTTTTAGCTGTATGGCAGTTTTGCCGTCGGCATCTATGCCAAGTTTCGCCGACATATATTCGATTACTGCGTCTATATCATAAGTGGCGCCATCCGGGGAAAGAAGACTTATGGCTTCAACCGCATCGCCGAAAAATGTAACACTCCTGGTCAACCCATCGTTTATAGCAGCTTTGGAAGCGCGTTTATTGTCGCCGTAGTAATAGACTACTGTCTCCGTTATCTCCCCCTTCTTATTGCGGTTAATGGTCACGTCGGCCAATTCTTCGCCTTTTTCGGCTGTCAGGCTGAACTGGTATACCGTTACGGATTTAATGACCCCCGCTACATGCCTGCTATCCCCGTCAAGTATATAATTACCCTCGGAGTCCACCTGGACTATATCGCCTTTTTCGTCTTTTTTGACATTGCCCCAGTACGTCGTGGTCCTGGACATCCTGTCATCGCTGCCCGCATGGCTCGCGTCCTTTTCTCCCTCGTAAGTATAAAAAGTCACGCTCGTTACCTTTACGCCATCCGATGCATATGTTACGGTGTGATCCGCCACCTCTTCGCCTTTTAACCTGTATAGCGTGTCATAGAAGGTCTCCGATGATTTTATTCCGGCCGCAAGCTCTTCCGCGCTTATCTCACCGTCATTGTTACCGTCCGGATTACCGTAGTATGTCGCGGAGCTTGTCATACATTCGCGATAATTGGCGGAGGCGGCGCGCTTGCCGTCTTTGTAAAAATAGACCGTGGTCGATACGATGGTATCGCCTTCGCCATACGTAACCATGTAGTCCGCGACTTCTTTGCCTGCCAGCCTGGCGGAACCATCGGGCAATGTATCGGAATATACGAGCATCGATTCTTTTTGGGCATTTTTAAGTTCGGATTCGCTTATGACGCCGTCCTTGTTGGTATCGGGATCGCCTTCATAAGTCACCTGTTTCGACACAGCGTACCGGTAATTCTCCTCGGAGTCCGACGACCTCCCACCGTTTTTATAATAATAGACCGTTGTACTTGCGACATAGCTTTCGCCTGTTTTGGCATCGGTCTTATATTTCTGCGTATAGTCGGCAATTTCCTTACCCTTTGATCCCGTAAAGACCGTCTTCTGTTTCAATGTTCCTGCGCCTTCGGTCTCCGAATTGCTTTCATAAAGAAGCGTCTCTTTCAAAACATTATCGGTGTATTTGTAATCCATCCTCTTTTTTATCGCTATTCCGTCATTGGCATAATATACTGTCGTCTTAATATGATTATTGTCGCCGGACCCTTCATACGTGCTCTTCGAAACTAGCACGTCGGAGCCGCTTGACGTATCATACGTCTTGGTTTCTGTAATATTGCTGCCGGAATAAGTATAATCGACCCGGTATTTGGCGACATATTCTCCATTCCCGGTCAATGCGTAGCCGTAATAAACGGCTTTGATCGTCTTATTTTTGCCCGTGCCGTTATAAACAACTTTCATAACGAGCGTCGCCGTATCGGGATCACCGACATTTTTAGTACCGATCCAGTATAATTCACCGTCTTCATCGGTTTTTTTCGTTGTCCCAACGGTATATTTATCTATATTTTGCAGCGTAATATCATATGTCAGCACCGTGCTCCATGTGCTCGGGTTGGTGGGTATAGAGATTGTGGTAGCATTATTGATATCATCGGCATCCCCAAGCGTATATTTGGCGCGCTTACCTCCTCCGGAACCCGACTTTTTCTTTTTCAGCTCTACCGCTTCGTCTTTACGCTCAGGCGAATTACGCAATGCCCAACTCAGGTCCTCGGCATCCTGTTTTTGCTTGATAACATCTTCATGTTTGGCCTGCTGTTCCTGGACATAACCTGGCGCAAAAGAGCCTGTCTGTTCTCTGTCCCTATTGGCGGGAAGCAATTTAGACGTAACTGATTCTTTACGCTTATAATCTAATACGTCATAGTTGGTTACTTTGGAGGGATCGGATTTAGGATGCGGAAGGTTGTGAACGCCCGCAGCCGGCGGGTTGCCAAATGTATAAAAGAGATCGCCTGCCCAAGCTATGTCGTACCATATGAACGTCACAACTAAAAAGCAGGCAATCGCCTTGAGCCACAACTTCTTTTTTGGATCTCGGAATTCTATCATCTTATTTTAACCTTTTTTAAAACTTTTTTTAATCGTGAAGTATCTATAGAAAAAAAACTGCTGTATAACGAACAGCGTACTAATCGGAATACTTAAGAATGACTTCTATTGTCCTTACAGTATAATATATATCATATAATCTGTGGAGCGTCAATAGCTAATATTAAGCTTTTTTATATCTTAACCGAGTATATATCCACCCCCTAAGTTCTTCTGAAATTATATAAGCATTCGGCACTATTAAAAGGGTCAATATCGTGGAAGAGGTTAGCCCTCCCATTACTGTTATGGCTAGCGGGCTCCACAGGTTTGACCCCTCCTGAGTGCTAATAGCCATCGGCAGCAAACCTAAAAGCGTTGTGGCGGTAGTCATCAATATCGGCCTCAGCCTGTCTCGGGAAGCCAAAATGATGGCTTTTATATGCCCGACCTTCTTTTTACGCAAATTATTGGCATGGTCGATTAAGAGAATTGAATTGTTAACAACTATCCCTCCCAACATTATCATACCCACAAAGACACCCATTCCAACCGACTTACCGGTAGCATATAATAGAATCACCACCCCTACCAACGCAAGGGGCACAGCGAGCATAATTATGAAAGGCTGGTAATACGACTCGAATAGCGACGCCAGGACGAGATAGATCAGGACTATCGTGAGCGCCAGTATGGGCCAAACCTGTTTTTGCGTCGCTATCATGGTCGGGTAGTTTCCTCCCAGACGCCAATAGTAGCCTTCCGGCAGGCGCAGATCTGAAAGGGCTCTTTTGGTATTTTCGGCCGCGCGGCTTAAGGGAATCCTTCCTATGTTAGCGCTAACCTGTATCATGCGTGTCTTATTCTTTCTCCAGACTTCACTCGGTCCCAGGCCGTACTTAAATTCCGTAATCTGTTCGACATAAATATTCTCATCGTTTTTATTCACCAGGATCAATTTGTGAAGATCCTTGAAAGTTTTCCTGTATTTTTCGTCGAGCCGGGCAATCGTCTCCACCTCGCTCGACGACGTATGGAATAAAGTTGCCCTCAGGCCCCTCATTTGAGCATGGACAGAATCAGCGACCTCGTTCACCGTCATGTCGAAAAGGCTCGTCTTCGTCCTGTCGACTTTTAACCCAAGTTCCGGCCGTCCCTCTCTCATCCTTATCTTTGTATCCGTAAATCCCTTGACTGTTCCGAGGCGGGTCGCGATAGATATGGCTATCTCACGCAGTTTCTCGTAATCGTAACCGAATAGTTCTATAATCACTTCTTTTGTACCGACTTCCTGCTCTTCCTCGAAATAAATGAACGCGGGTTTTACCTTTTCCACTTTGGGACGGAGGCTTTCGATTACTTCTCCGACGGATCTCTTCCTCTGCGTCAGGCCGACCAGCTCCACATAAACCTTGCTCGACCATGGCTCGACCCTGGACGAGAAGGTCTTCACTTCCGGCACTTCCTTTATAAGCGCTTCGACTTTTTTGACTATAGAGTCGGTAACGGCAAGTTTTGTACCCGTAGGCAGTTCTATAAAAACAGTGAATTTATTCTGCTCGGTCGTTCCTAAAAATTCCATGCCGAGCCTTGTAAACAGGAATAGCGAAACAAGAAAGAGAAGCAGGGCAAAGAGCATCATCCTGTACCGGTACCTCATAAAAAGCATAACCCCTTTTCGCTGAACGCGATATATATTATCGAGAAATATGACCTTTTCGGGACGCACAGTTGCGCGGGAGACAAATAACGGCACTACCGTAATCGCGACGAATAGCGAGATGAGGAGCGAAAATGTCACGGTCCATGCAACGCCGCCGTAGAGAAGTTTTATCTCCTGCCCTACGAAGACCATTGGTAAGAATACCGAAACGTGCGTAAGCGTACCGGCTAATATCGCCACCCATACCTCCTCGGTGCCTTCTATGGCGGCGGGTATACCTTTCAAGCCTTGCTCATGCTTATGGACGATATTTTCGAAGACCACTATAGCGTTATCGACCAACATGCCTACGCCAAGCGCCAGCCCGAATAACGTCATAAAGTTTAATGTCAGCTTCATCATCCACATCAGTGTAAACGTAATTATAACGGATATAGGGATCGCGGATGATACTATAGCGACAGGCCGGATTCTCCTTATGAAGATAAAAGCCGCTGCCATGACGAGAATCAGGGGATAAAGAAACATGACCGGCATAACAACTACCGCGCAGAGAAGCGCCAGTATTATCATAAAGATTTTTTTGTCGAGACGGATCAGGAATATGGTCAGGACGAGCATAACGAGTGCCGCTCCCCTTAAAAGCGCATCTTTCAGGTTATCGATAGCGCTCTTTATAAAGTTTGCCTGATTACTTGTAACGACAAGCTGGACATCTTTAGGGACAACCCCTTTTAATCTCACTATCTCTTTTTCTATTTCGGCCGCAACTTTTATGGTATTAGCAGTAGATTCTTTCTGCACATATATGGAGACGACGGGACGTATATTTACTCTGGCATATCCCGTCGGCTCAAGGTATGAATCGAGTACGGAAGCAACATCCTTCAATCGTATCATCGTTCCATTCGGCATCGCCGTAACGGGAATATTTTGTATATCTTCGACGCTTGTATACAGGCCTATTGCCCTTATGATGTATTTCTTGTTATTCCGCTCTATATCACCGGAAAGGAGATTCAGGTTATTCTGGCCCACAGCGGAAATCAAACGCTCGAGCGAAAGGCCGCATGCCGCCATCTTTCTCTGGTCGGCTTCGATTAAAATCTTCCGTTCGCGGCCGCCGGCCACTTCGGCATCGGCAACACCGCTTATGCGCTTTATGGCTTCTCTTACATTTTCGTCTACGATCTTGCGGATCTCTTCGGTCGTTCTCTTCAGGCTGGTCACGGCGATAATAACGATCGGCACATCCGAACGCTTAAACTGCGCTATAATCGGTTTTTCTATCTCTTTAGGGAGCTTGTTTTTGACGCGCGCGAATTTTTCTCTGACCTCCAGGGCGGCAAATTCCATATTTATTCCGGGTTCGAAGCTTAGGACGACTGTCGATTCGCCTTCTTTGGAGATCGACATCATCTCTTCCAGGTGGCTCACGCTGCCTACAGCCTCTTCTACAGGTTTCGACACAAGCGCTTCGACCTCCGTTGGAGGAATGCCGCCACGGACCTCTATTATTATGCTGACTTCGCCAAAACTTATGTTGGGATATAACTCTACCGGCAGGAGCGTGAGAGACATCAGGCCCAGGAGGATCAGGGTGGTGTATATCATAAGCATGGTGACGGGCCGCTTGATGGAGAAGGTGGGGATACTCATTTTCGCTTTCCGAAGATTCTCTCGATCCGTTCCGACACGACAATGTATATGGTCGGAATAACTACAAGGGTGAGGACAGTTCCTACCAATAATCCGCCCATTACGGTTATCGCCATAGGCGAACGGAGTTCCGCGCCTTCCCCGCCCAGAAAAGCCATGGGAAGCAGTCCCAGGGCTGTAGAGAGGGCCGTCATCATTATCGGGCGGAATCGGACGGAACTTGCGGTCATTACCGCTTTTTCCAGGCTCATTCCTTTTGCCCGGAAAAGATTTATACAATCTATAAGGACTATGGCATTATCTACCACTATCCCTCCCAAGATACCGACACCCATAAGTACGTAGGCGCTCACGCTTGTGTGCGTAATAAAAAGGCCCCACGCTACGCCTATAAGTCCCAGCGGGATGGTGAACATTATAATCAAAGGCTGCCAGAGCGATTCGAAGAGCGCGGCCATAATCATGTATACCAATAGAAACGCCGCTATGATCGCATTCCTCATACTGTCGAACGACGCTTTCATCTCTTCCGATTCACCGGCCAGTTTCACTATGTAGCCTTTTGGTATCGTCATCTTTGCTATCATCGCATTGACATCGGCAGCAACATCTTTAAGGGGCCTGTCATATACGTTGGCATAGACCAGGACGACCCTCTCCTGGTTCAGCCTTCGTATCTCGCTCGGGCCCTTACCTTTCCCAAAACGCGCCACACTGCCCAATTGAACTTTCGCGCCCGACGGAGACTGTATCTCAAGCGAAGCAAGTTTCGCGAAGTCGTTCCTGTCTCGCGCGCGCAGGCGTACCCTGATATCTATCTCTTCTCCCTTTTCCTTAAACTTGCTGGCAATGTATCCCTTCAGGCTGATAAGGGATGTCTGCGCAATATCCGTAACCGAAAGCCCGTACATCGAGGCCCTGTCTTTATCTATAAAAACTTTCGTCTCCGGCGATGGCTCCGAAAGGTTATTCTTAACGCCATAGGTACCTTCGACGGCATCGACGCCTCTCTGGACCTCGTATGTGAGATTCTCCAGCGTCTTGAGATCGTTTCCTTTCAGCTCTATCGTTACCGGCGCCTGAATAGCCAGGCCGGCCGACAGTACGTTCTCCTGCAGGATATATTCTATCCTCGCGCCCTCAAGCTTGATTTTTTTAATATGATTCTGTATATCCTGGACGACTTCGGAAGATTTGAGCCTTCTCCGCTTCTTCAATATCACCACTATTTCGGCCTGGTTATAGTTCAGCCTTTCAATTACGCTCTTTGTCGTAGATTCCTTTGTTGAGCCTACCGTAGCATTGACCGACTCAACCTCGGGTATAGCCATTATAAATTTTTCTATCCTTTCAGAAACGGTATTGGTAACGGCAAGCGTTGTACCTGCCGGCATATCTACCTTAATCGTAAATTGTCCCTGGTCGACTTTCGGCATCAACTCCTTATCCATAATTATGAACAGGCTCAGTGAGGCGAGGAATAAAAGAAGCGTTAGAAAAAGGTACCTTCCTTTATGTTTTACAAATAGCTCTAGAAGGCCGCTGAAGAAGTAACGCACTTGTGCCACAGGCCCCGTTTTATCGAGCTTCGAAACGTCTTCCTCTATCTCCGCGGCGGCATCTTTGCTTAACTTCACTCCTCTCGACGCTAAAAGAGGGATTATTGTAATCGATGCCACCCACGAGGCTAAAAGCGAGAAAGTAACCGTGAGGGCAAAATCTTTGGATATCTGCCCTATTATACCTATAACAAATATCAACGGCAAAAATACCACTATAGTGGTCAGGACAGATCCGGCGACGGCGACGGCGACTTCATCCGCGCCTCTAATGGCCGATTCTTTATTGCTCTCGCCCGACTGCATATGACGAAATATATTTTCAATAACGACTATTGCCGCATCGACCAGGCTGCCTACGCCGAAGGCCAGGCCGCCCAGAGACATCATGTTCAGCGATATCCCGGAAAAGAACATAAGCGCAAAAGTGGCCATTACCGAGATAGGTATGGTGAGAGTAACGATAATGGAGCTCCAGACGTTCCTTAAAAAGTAAAGCAGGACGAAGAAGACTATTACGCCGCCCTGCCAGGCGGCGTCCCAGACACCGGTAATAGACTCTTTTATGAAGGTGGACTGGTCATAAACAGTGGTTATAGATATATCTTTTGGCAGGTCCGATTTTAATTCCCCTATTTTTTTCTTTACCCTTTCTATAGTCTTCACCGTATTGCCAAGGGCCTGTTTCTGCACGGAGAGCGATATATTTTCTTTTCCATTGTACCTTGAATAACTGGTTCTCTCTCTTACATTATCTATAACATTAGCCACGTCTTTTAAATATATAAGGCGCTTGTCCTTCGATATGGTCCCTCTCTCCCGGCGATCCTCCTGACCCCTGGCGTAAAGCTCTTCCTGGTCCTGTCCGCTTGATCCTATGGCGACATTTTCGATATCGCGCACATGCTCGAATTCGCCCAGGGTCCTGATAAGATATTCATAGAAACTCTCTTTTATCGTACCGGCCGGATAATTTAGGTTAGCGTTCGAAACGGCCCTTGAGACATCGAGAATGGGTATGCGCCTCGATTCGAGCTTATCCCTGTTTATCTCTACCTCTATCTCGCGTTCCAAGCCCCCGGAGATCATCGCTGAAGCCACGCCCTCGACCTTTTCGATCTCATCCTTTATCATCCGCCGTGTAAGTTCCCTTAAATTGACGGGAGAACGGTCCTCTTTGGAGCTTGTTACGCTCAATATGAGGATTGGTTTGTCGAACGGGTTAAACGGCAGGACTATCGGCTCTTCCGCTTCTCTCGGCAATCTCTCTTTGATAAGGTCTATCTTCTCTCTCATGCCAAGAGCGGCAAAATTTATATTCTGGTTCCAACCAAATTCGGCAATGACAAGAGAGAGCCCTTCTTTGGAGATAGAATTTATACGTTTGACGCCCGCAACGGTGCCTATCGCTTCTTCTATGGGCTTGGTTATGAGCGTTTCTATCTCTTCGGGCGCGGCGTTCTCATATGGAGTTACCACGGTAAGTTGCGGATAGACTATCTGCGGAAACAGTTCCTGAGGCAAAAGTCCCAGCGAAACTACGCCGAATATCAGCAGGCCCGCTATTATCATTATTAGCGTTACGGGCCGTTCTATCGAAAATTTAGCTAGATTCATTTGCTCAGTCTCGCTGACTTTAGTGGATAGTGGGAAGCGAATGGTGGAAAAGCAACCTCTCCGCTATCCACTCTTCACTATACACTATTCACTAATGCGTTATCTAACTCTACAATAACCCTTCCTGTACTTCGGAAATTTCTACTTTCGATTTATCCTTAAACTCTTCCTGGATCTCCGTCACGATAAGATCGTCTTCCTGCAAACCATCATCTATCTCCACAAGGTCCTGGGTCATATAACCCGCCTTGATCTTTCTTATTTCTATCAAGCCCATTTCCGGCGCCTTTTCGGGCGGAGCGGCCTGTGGTTTCACTTCCTCTTTCTGCTTGCCTTTGCCGAACATCCAGAAACCTTTTTTGGGCCGCGCCTGCGGTTTTGTTTCGACGGCGGGTTTCTTCGGCTCCTCTCTATGGATCAGATATGCGACATATTCATTCTCTTTCTTCCTTAAAGCCGAGAGCGGGACCACTATAACGTCTTTTTTGTCATATGTGGCGATCAGCGCCCTGATGAACATGCCGGGTTTTAAAAGGCTCTCTTTGTTATCAAGCTCGACTTTTATGTTTTCGGTCCTGGACCTTCCCTCTATGATAGGCGAGATCCTGTCGACAGATCCGGAAAAGACCTTGGTAGGATACGGGTCGGCAAAGACCTCTACCTTTTGGCCCAACGCCACCTTGGGCACATCCTTTTCTATTATATTGAACTCCGCATAAACTTTATCCGTATCTACGAAAACGCCGATCTTCTCATTGGGTGTAACGTAGCTGCCGACATCCAGTACCCGGGAGCCCAGAAGGCCGCTCGATACGGCATAGATGTTCGTCTTGTCCAGTTCCGATTTAGCGGATTCGTACTCCAATTTTCCTTGTTCGAGCTTGACGGGACTTATTGCGCCTATATCGTATAGTTTCTGGTTCTTGGTCAATTCCGTTTCAGCATATTTCAGTTTCAGGAGAGCGTCTCTCTGGATAAGCGAAGCGATTATATCACCCTCCTGGATCTTCTCCCCTTCTTCGAAATTGATACTCTCTATGATGCCGGATACCTGAAACTTCAATTCTATCTCCTTAAAGCCTTTTACATTCCCTATCGACGGCAGTGTATCTTTAAAATCCGTCTTCTTTACCTTAAAAGCCTTGATCGGGGTCGCTTCCTCTTCAAATCTTATCGCGCCCACTTTTTCCTTGGCAGGCTTCTTTTTAAAGATAGCGTTCTGAATATTACCCGAAAGGCGCGTCAAAACAAGGATGCCGATAACTGCGCCGAGCAGAATAAATATGATCTTCTTCCTCCCGCCGGTCTTCTTAGGTTCCAGGCTAAACTCCGGCGTCTTTCCCTGTTCAGGATTTTCCATTTTCATTCTCCGATTTGTTGTGATTTGCCATTATCTCAGTCCTGCAAATAATCCCGAGCAAGGCCATTGCCTAACCACAGACCTCGCCGGGGGCTATCATTGTTCTTCGTCCTTATAATAATCTTCTATTCCAACCGCCTTATTTATCGTTGCAAGCGCTATGTGGCAGTCGGTAAGCGCCTGCAGATATCCGAACTTTTCCTGGGCAAGTTTTATCATGCTATCGATAACGTTAGAATCCTGCACCTCGTCCAGGGAGCGTTTCAATTTCACCAGTTCAAGGTCGCCCGCCTGGTACTTGAGCTTATTTTGGGCCGTCTCGGATTGTATAAGCGCCTTCTGGTAATTGAGGCAGCCCTCTTTGACCTCCAGCGTAATATCGTGCCGTATCTTTGTCAGTTCCTGCCTGGCCTTATCAAAATCTATATCGGAGAGCTGTTTTTCCGAGAGGCTGGTAAGGTTATCGAGCACTTTTAACTTCATCTCCATGGTAGTGGCATCCGTACCGTGCGTGGTGCTCACTACCGGGACCCAATGCTCCTTCGTTAACGACCACTCTCCCGTCGAACCCCAGAATGGCATGCCGACTTTGAGGGCCGCATACCATTGGGCCTGCAATTTCTGCTCAAGATCGATGGTCGGGTCGAAATCCATACCGACATACTGTTCCTTGGCCAACCCCCAGGAACCCAAAAGGTCCACTTTCGGCCAAAGCTTGGCCTTAGTGATCCACTTGCCGCAATTATAATAATCTATCATTAATGAATTTATCTTCATCTCGGGCCTGTTAACCATGGCTATGAGGAGGGCCTTTTCGTGATCGATTTCAATCCTTTTGAATTCCAGGTTCTCCCTGACATCGACGGGATCTTTCATGTCGACATTCATAGCCTGTTTCAGTATAAGTTCCGCAACCGATAAGTCGCCTTTTGCCGACGCAAGCTGGTACTTTACCTGGCCTGCCTGTGAAGCAACATTCAGCACTTCCAGTTTGGAGATAACGCCTGCCTCCGCTTCCCTTGTGACCCTATCGACCATTTTATCCACTTCCTGCGAAAGCCCCTCCTGCATCCTTACGTTTCCCTTCGCTTTCGCCAGAGTATAATATCCTTTTTTGACGGATAGGATAAGTTCGTTTTTTATCCTGCTATAATCATTTTTGGTTATCGCGAGGTTCGCCTCGGATTGTTTCATCGTATAAAAAAGTTCTCCGCCGTGAAATATCGGCTGCTGCCCCTCTATAACCTGTTTCCTGCCTATGTAGGATTGCGCGTTTATTATACCGTGGTATTCCTGGTAATCTACGGACGCGGACGGCAGCAGGTTACGTCTCGCCTCGAATAACCGCATCTCGGCGAGCCGGACGCTCTTTTTTGCTATCTGCAGGGGCAAGTGGTTTGCCTCCGCCACGTTTATACAATCCTGCAGGCTGTAGACTCCGCCTTTACCGTCACGGGATTTTATTAACTCTGCGGCGCCGCGCGTTATATCTTTTTCAAGCGCCGCGCTATCGGCTTGCATCCTCTCCGCATCGGCTTTGAAGGCGGCCGGTTTTATGCCAAGGGTAAATTTCTCTCCGCCGTAGTTGTCCTGCCTTCGCGGGATATTCAGTATTATCCTGCTGCCGTTAGGGGTAACTTCTTTGGAGTCCGGCTTCACGATAATTTGGGAATCTTCTTCGGAGACGCGCGTATTTCCGGGCACATTATCGGACGTAGAGGCAAGGGCCCGATCACCCGCCGATATAAATAATACGATAGCCGAATATATTAACACTATCTTACGCATTAGAAATATTGTTAATTCGCTTTGCTGTTTTCTGCCGGCCCGTGTTTTTTCCGGTAATCCCTCATATAATCTCTCATATATTCACGGTGGCGTTCTCTATGTTCTTCGCGGTAGAGTTTAAGATACTCCTGATGTTTCTTGCGCCAGTCCAGGGAGCGTTGCCTGCACGTCTCTTTCCAGGACGAGTCCTGCGTCTCCTTATACTTAAAATAATGTGGGTTCCTGTCGCGCCATTTCTTCATGTTTTCGAGCTGGCGCTGGTACTGGCATTCCAGCGAAGAACATATCGACTGGTTGGGACGGTACTTATTTGGAAGGAACGGCTTACCGCAGATCCTGCACATCCTTTCTTCTGTCATAAATATACCCCTCTTTTTTCTGCTCCGCCCGTCTACAGTCTAACCATGGCAGGGCTTCGCAGGAATTAGGTTCTTAAAAACATTTCACGCGCGGCAAGAAAAGCCGCTCCCAGGCTGACAGCTTCATTGCCGAGAATGCCCGGCACTATGGCCACTGCCGTCGAATGGTCCTTTAAGGATAATTTTTTAACCGTCTTCTTTATCGGATCCAGTATGAGCGGCCCGGCTTTTTCCACGCCGCCGCCCACCACAACATTCCTGGGGCCGAAGAGATTGATGAGATAGGCTATGCGAAGGCCGAGGCTCATACCGACCGAACGCATGATACTTAGCGCCACTTCGTCGTTATCCATAGCCGCTTCTATTATCGTTTCTTCGGTTATGTTTTCAATTTTACCATTGGCAATCTCTACTATCGCGGTCCCGACTCCCCTGGCGACATCTCCTTTAGAGAGACTAACGATGCCTAACCCATCTTTCCAGGGGGAGAGATATTTCGACTCGTCGGAAGCTATCCTGTTACCATCTTCCTTGACGACCACTCCGCTGCCTATATCGGAATATATATATAGCATGTCTCCGGCGGACAAGTTTTTATTCAGGCATTTTTCACCGAAAGCGGCACAGGAAGGCTTGTCACCCAGGAATACCTCGACACCGAATTTTTTCTCGAGCTCTTTTGTCATAAAATCGTATTCGCTGCTGCATGTTCCCACACCGATCGCTTTGAGCCCGCCGGAACGTAAAGCCGCCTTCTTAACAACCTCCTCAATCATATCGCAGGCCGCGGCTACCGCTTCTTTTGGGTTATAACCCTTCCTGGACGAGCTTGCCTTGCCTATAACATCCAACCCTAGATCGGTAAGCACAACGCGGATAGACTGGTCCCCCATATCGACGCCGATTACACGGTCATTCTCTTTGTTAAGCTCGACAAGCTCGGGTTTCCTGCCGCCGGTCGAAACATCAAATCCTTTTTCGGCGATAAGTTTATTATCGATATATTTCTTTATATAGTTCGATATTGATACGATATTTATACCCGTGGTCTTCGAGATCTCGGTCCTTGAGATTATCCCTTTTTTGCTTATCAGTTCCAGGATCTTGAGAGTCTTAATATCTTTATCGCAGAGTTTCTGAAAACTGAATCTAGATACCCCTTCTGTCTTCATGTGCCTCCTTTTGCGAAGTTTTATTTATTCTAACCTGGGATTTACCCATAGTATTATAGCTACCAATAGTTAGTAACTAACTTTTTAAAGTATACATTATTGAAAAGGAAATGTCAACCCCGAGCAAAATATTAAGGCAGCCGGCTTTCGTATAGTCTTTTGGCTCGTGCCAGGAGGGATTTTGCTTCGTCTTTTCTAGAGGTCTTCTCGCATAGATCCGACATATTCGATAATATCATTATCAAATTTGGACTATCAGGTCCCGAGGTCTTTTCGGTTATATCGACCGCCCTCCTGTATAAGGCCTCGGAGTCCGCGTACTTATTCTGGTATGAATAGACGGTGGCGAGGTTATTGAGGTCGGTTACTATGTCGGGAGAGTCTTTGCCGAACCTCTTCTCGTCGATATCGAGCGCCC
>JBAZKH010000012.1:0-30229 GCA_041650935.1 Candidatus Omnitrophota bacterium | reverse complement strand
GGGTATTAAAAGACCCGCTGGCCTTGCTAGACCAAACGGGTGTACCTTCCTGCGCCCAGACTATATCCTGATGGATGAAGCAGATTATAAGAGTTACAGCAACGGTGCTCATCCACCACTTATTGCGAGGACTGCGGAGGTCCATAATAAGCGGCTTCGAGCCTAGCTCGTCGCGAGTTTTTTGGATGCGGGGAAGCTGGTTTCCCGCATCTATCTGTTGCCAAGCATCCAACACTTAAGCCTCCTCTAGATACCCGCCACAGGCATCTCTTACTGCTGTAAAAACTTCTTAAATACTTTCTTGAGTGAGGAGCATAGATACTTTACTATCTAGCTTTTTTTACGGCTTACATGAATAGTATACCATATCTGGATAAGTTGTCAATAGGTAAAATTTAGCTTTTTTATGACTTAATTATTACGTAAATATATATATTCCAATATGTTACTTATTCTTTGTTTCAGGATGTAGTTTTGGATTTTGAACTTTGGATTTTGGATTTAATTATGTAGCCTATCCTCGCCTCCTAGAAAGGCCGCTTGGCAAGAGCCCTTAAAGGAAGCGAGGATAGTTTTGGGTATCTCCCTACCCCTGGCTACATAAATCGTTATTCGTTGTGCTTTTCTTGCCGGGTGAATTCACCCGGCAAGAGCACAGGTTATGCCGCGGCGCTCAGGACAAGCATCGCGTTACGATACGCGTCGATCTCCTCGCCGTAATTTATCGGCAGTGTCTTCGGCAGATATACGAATGCCATCTTCCCGGGCTCGTAGGTTAAGCCCGGCAATAAGCCTTCCTCCGCCAATGCCGCTTCTATCGCTTTACCGGTGCCGTCTTTACTCATGATCCTTAAGATCGCTTCGTATGTATGCATCGTGAGGAGCACCTTCTTGCCGTTTGCGGCGAGCTCCTGGACCTCGAGCACCCTGGCAACCCACGGGTCGACAGCGTCGAATTCGCCCTTTGCCTGGCGCAAACCGATCACTTTGACGCCGCTCGTTTCGGGATCCGCGCGTATTGCCCCTACTATCGATTCGAAATCCCTGCCCGTCTTCTTAATAAACTTGATGTTATCCAGGGTCTCTTCGCTCGCGCCCGCCTGCTCAAGGAATCTCCTCGCCTGGTCTTCCGTCTCGAATATCTCGCCGTGGACAAAGACGTTCTTTATATCAGGCGTCTGGCTCTGCGTGCGGTTCAGGTTCTCCGCGAAGCTCGGATCGTCTATCGCGACCTTTTCCGTAGTTACGTTCGCGGCCGCCCGCGCCGGTATTATAGCGGCCGGCGAGACTATGTCATTATATGCGCTATTGCCGAAGAGCTGTTCTTTCTGCAACCTGACCCACTTTTTCAGAGTCTTGATATCTTCCGTATTCTCGGCCTTCTTTGCGGCATCCTGCGCAAGCGCAAAGATCTCGGCGGGCGGTTTGTCCTTTATATCGCCGAGGATCGCTTTTACCAGGGATGCCATCGCAAGACGAATCTCGGGACCTATCTCATTCATCGTAAATACCATCTTATAGTCGTTGGTAAGCTTTATGGCGGCAAGGTCTATCGCGAACCTTTCGTTACCCATCGAAGCTACGTCTATCGTGCTATCGATGAATATGCCCGTTAATCCTTCCAAGCGCGCCATCTTGCCTAATGCTTTCGCGCTCTTGACAAAGATAACACGGCTGACCATGCCGCCCAGCAGCGGTTTGGCCGCGACTTTATCTTTGACGGCATCGAGCGCGCGTTCGGATGCGACACCGATGAGGAGCTTCTTAGGCTCTGCTTTATATATGTCGCTTTTGGCGTTGTAACCGTATTTTTCGGGTAGAAGAGGTAAGAGACGGTCGGCGGCATATACCAGGAGGTTGGATACGCCTATTACCAAACTCAAAACCGATACGGCAAGGATAGCTGCATTGTGAGTTGATCCGGGGTTCGCAAAGAAGATGATAAGCCCTAACATACCTGCCAGCATGCCTGCAACGCTCACGCGCGCATTAAGTATCATGCTGTTTAAGGCCGGGGGTCCTCTAATATCAGCCGGGATACCATATAATAAGTGAGATAATTTCACCTCGCCCGGTCTTATCAGGCCGAGTTGGACGGCATCATACCAGTGGCGCAGTTCGTGCGGCACTATGCCCAGGAATAGGACACCGCGCACGATGTTATTGACCCAGCGGCGGCTCGAGATATTGGCGGCCAGCGAGAGCGCCATAGAAAGCGATGGACGCTCTTCGGCGCTTCTGATAACCGGACGATAAACTTTCTCTACATATCTTCTTTCCATAGCGTATGCTGTGACCGCCTTCTTCCCATACATTCCATAATTTGCCGCTATGTAAGAATTGTGCATCAAATGCTGCCACTCGGCGCTTCTTCCCTCTGCCTGATCATAGAATAGTCTTGAGCAGACGGCAAGTTTCCGATATATATCTACAGGCGCGTTAGTATAAAAAGCTTCTGTGTCGGCCTCCGGCCCTTCCCCTTTATCAACAGTATACGGACCAAAGAGGAACCCGCTGCCTTCTTTAGTAGATTCGTCATAATCCGTTACCCATTCTACAGGGCCCGCGCCCTTCAAGGATACCGTCACCCCTCCGTTCTCACCCGTCCTCTGGTCGGAGGTACCGCAAGCCTCTTCCAGGTCCCGGGGCATATTCAGGCAGATATCGGCGCCAAGAGCCTGCATCTTCAGCAAATTAGTGTCGGAGGTTTCGGCATAGACAAAATTTCCTTCATACTCTAACTGCCATTCCCGGAACGCCTTTATCCAAGTGCCTATTTCAGCCTCTTCACCGGCGACGGGCCCTCCTACCACAATTTGCATATCAAGCCCGTGTATCTCTTTTACGGGCTTCCCATCGGGACCCGTGAATAACATATCTAATATAGCCTCGGCCCTTGTTCGAATATTTTTGTCATATACATAACCCGTCGGGCGCGCCGCATGCAGTGCGCTTATGTCTCTGTACCATATACCCCTGAGTTTTTCCCTGTCAAACTTAACATCTCTGCTGGAACACAGAACAGGCACGAGGAATCTAAGGTTAGGGTACTGGCTCTTATATTCGGTAAGCCGCCTTACCGCCCAGACCGCCGGTTTATTCACGCTGAGCTCTGTTTCCGGCCGATTTCTCTTCTTGAGCTCTTTATAAGCAGTCTTCTTACCGCGCTCATGGATGCGGAACAACTCCTCTTCCGTAGGCACGCGGCCTTCCGCCTCTACCCTGCGCAAGGCGTCTCTCTTCCACGTCTTGCCCGAACCGTTCAATACGCCCGTTACCTTCTTATTAAATTCGGCAGGATACAACAGCCTGAAGAGCTTCTCTGTCCTGCGCGCATGCTCCTCGCTCACTCCGGTTACTTCATCGGCTATCTTAAAAGCCCAGCGGCAGAAATCGACCACTTCCATCGTGGTATACCCTGCCGCATCGAGCGCTTCTCTATCAATGACTTCACCGGTATACTGATTCACTATTCTTTTAGTTTTTAAATCCAGCAGCTGTTCTTCTGTAGCGATCTCGGTCTTGTCCCGGTTACCGTCAACAAAACGGTATATATGCGTCATGCGGTAATCACGCGGAGATTCCTTTTTTTGTTTTTCGCTTAGATTTAATATGGAGATCATGCGTTCCATGTCGGCCTCATACATATGTTTGGGATTATGCATCTCGAGGCCGCCGGGAACGAGCGTATGATTTGTGTATATTATCTTCGTATTCTTTCTTTCGAATATGGACCTGCGGTTGGGATTTCTGCCTGTCTCGCGGGCATTCCTGGCATCGGCAATGTCATCTCTGAGACGGCCGGCGGCGACTACGGTATGCGCCTCGTTCAAATGCAATTCATCCGGCACGAGGTCGAGCGCTTTTAATAGTTCAAAGACAGCTTCGCCATATACCACCTCCTGCGTATAACGATGGAGACGGTTGTCGGTATAAAGGTCGTTAAATATCGCGGGTGCCTTCAACAAATATAGCGTGGAGCCTCCGCGATTCACTTCATAGACTTCGATATTGGCCGAGTAGGTATTTTGCGTGTTCTTCGTCCGCTCGTCCCACGTCGATGCGGTCAAAGTCAGGGGCTTACCATCTTTATAGACTCTCCTCAGTATGGGCCGCCCGTCGGAACCCGTCTTATTCTCGAGCGCCTTATAATCCTCTTCTATATTTACACCGTCGGCGTTCACATACATGGGCATGATACCTATTGAATTCATACTGATATCTGCCAGGCCTTCTAATTTATCCCCATAATAGGCGCCGAGGCCGCCTCTCGTATTGGCTTTCTGCGCCCTGAACCCGGCAAATTCGGGTATATTGCCTTCCATCGAAAGAGTGACTATGGTCTTGCCCAGAAGTTCGGGCGCGTCTTTGCTCAGGCTCCATAGCGGATCCTTACCTTCACTCGAAGCCAACGCCTCATAATTCATCCTTATCTTCTTGCCATTATTCAATGTTATCAGCAGATGATAGGCCTCGGCCTTCTCGGGAAGCAGGGCCTTACTAAGAGCGTATGAACCACCGGCCATGCGAACCATGCGCCACTCGGGATTTTCTTTCCATCCATTCTGATCGCAAAGCACATAGACATCTCTTATCCTGTCCGGATCTATCCTGGGCCTTAGTTTTAGCGCCTCAGGGCCCCTGGAATCATACATAAACCTTACCGCATGAGCTTTCTTGACCGTCCTGACATAGTTATTATCCGACCCTGTCCTTTCAGGATTGAACGGATCGTTCCCGTACGAGAACCAGCCCGTACCGGCCCAATTCGGCTTCGAGGGCACATAGAATTTATACTCCCACTTGCCTTCGGGCACGATCGTCTCAAGTTCAAACCTTACGATCTTGTTGCCGGCGCCTCTAACGGCCTTCATACTATAAGCATTGTTATTTGTAGACCAGCCATTGAATCCTCCGGATAGATAGACTTCGCCCGCGTCATTAATCTCACCGAGGCATTCCTTGACGACTTGAGCATCAAGCACAAATTTGACTACGGGGTTGCCGATCTCTTCTATCCTCACCCTTGCGGCCAGCGCTTCCTGTAATATGCCTTCGTAATCGCTAATCTTCTGCATGTTCCCGGAGTTTTGGACAAGCCAGTTGTCGACGCTCGTCAATAGCTTCTCTTCACGCGCAAATATCTTGTGGGCATTGTCATAGGGTTTAATGACCGTCTGGTTAATGGCAAAGCGCATCTCTTTCAGGCCTTTGAGGATCGATGCAGGCGCACCTGACTCTATTTTTGAGACATACGCGGGAACCGCGAAGCCCAGCATTCTTTCAAACGGTACCATAAAGACGCCGACCACTCTGCCCAACGCCGATAGGTGTATCTCCCGCGCAGTCGACGCTAATTCCCGCTTCAACCACCTCGCGGCTCTGATGAGAAGTGAAGGCTGCCCCTTCTCGCCCCTGCCCCATCTTTCGGGAGCGCGTGGGAATTCTTGTTTTTTCTTCGCTATTATTATAACTGTCGGCGTTTCGTTACGCGCCCTGGCGGATTCGATAAGTTTGCGTCCATTCCCGTCGCGAATCTGTATGTCCGTACCGTTAGAGAGTATTATTATGTCTTTTACCTCATTTTCAAGCGCAAACTTCTGGAGGTCCGTAATAGTTATTCCTCTATATTCTCTTGAGTCGCCCGGACAGGTTATAGTAATAATTTCTCCGTTCGATTTGAGACCGATCAGGTTGTGCGCATACGGGTTCAATTTGAGCGCTGATATCATCTTGATCGCGGCGGCCGTAATAATATAGTCTTTGCCATATTCATATCCCAGCCGCCCCATAGCATTCCTTATCGTCTGTTCGTCATTTAAACCGAATTTATCGAGTTCCGCCCTGCCGAATTCTATAAACTCGCCCCTTAATGCCCCCCTGAACAGTTCCATGTCCCCCATCCCCAGGAACAGGTCGCGGACACGGCCTTCTTCATCCTTGTATTCGAACTTTGGATAGACGAGAAGGTTCTTTCGATCGGGGAATCTATCGGCAAGATTTGCTATTATAGCGGGCACGCCTTCCTTTATGATCTGCTGGCCTGCCACGGCAGCTATGATCTTTTTTGTGACAGGCGCTTGCTGGCCGGCAATAAACACTTCTTCGCCGCGGAATTCGAGTTCTTCCACGGAGTACCTGCCATCAGCCCATAAAATAAACGAAGTATAGGTTCTCTTCCCGGCCGCCATCCTTTCCAATTCGCCCATAGGATATTGAAACTTACCGTCGATGAATAGCACGTTTCCATCGAGGGTCATGGAATTCCCATGCGGATGAACGGCTACAATCTCAAGCTCAGGGTGGGCGGTCTTGAATTCATCTATATAGCTATTCATCGGTTTACGCTTAGCCCATTCGTCTTCGCTTGTCGGGGCTTCTTCAATGCTCCCATCGGCATTCCTGCGCCAGATCTTTCTCTCTACAGCATCAAAAAATAGTGTATCGTTATAACCCGGTTGGGCCATTATATGGACCGAATATTCATTCGGGTCGTATGAAGTAGCTATATGACTGCCTATGCCGTGGTCGGGCAGATCCGCGAGCAGTCCAAGTTTATCCGCATCGACCCTTCCTTCGGCGATAATCCGATACCTTCGCAATCCAAGCAGGCCGAGCCACGGGAATGTGTAGGCTATAAGTTCGCTTAAGAAATAATTTCTGATAACACCATCTGTTATGATGTGGGTGTATTCGTGGAGGAGGACCCATTTCTGGGCAATCCAGGGCAGGTCATAAAATGCCGGGTGTGTATATACATAAGATGTTCCATCTGGTAGAGTCCGTTTTTCCGCGATAGGACCGGCGCGCGCTTCCGTCGTTCCCCATTTACTATAGGCTTCTTTTATACGAGATGATGCGATAGCGTGCATGAACGCGTCCATAGCGCATATAGCTCCGATCGTGCCATATATAAGAGGAAGCGCTATGCCGCCGCTTAAGAATATGTCCAGAACCGATAGTCCTGCCATGCTAAGGCCTGCCGCGGCGCCGGCCTTGAGCCATGTCCTCTCTATTGGTTGCTGAGGCGGCTGTTGCGGAGGTTGCTGCGGCAGGCGTCTCAGTATTTCTGTGATTTTTGCCCCTTCTTTTGCTTCAAATGAATTCGGATGGGTATTTATCCAATTATCATATAAGGTAATCGATTTTTCTATTACAGCTTCCGGCAATGCGTTGTTATGCTTCATAAGCCATATCTTTAATAGAATAAGCGGAGGTATCCTGTCTTCTACCTCATGCGTCAACTCAGGGCCACCTGCCAGATTCTCCAAATAGTTTACTATGTCACCTGGGGTCGCTCTCGGATGTTCAACAAGCCACGCCTTGAATGGAGCAAGCTCTACCGCCCCGTGCGAGAGCTGCAGGCTATTTGTCAGATTCCTTAAATAACCGACTATGTCATTATTAGTCGCTTCCGAATTTACTGCAAGCCATTTTAAAAATTGAGTTTCTGCTCTCTCCGCGTGAGGCTCCGCTTTCTGCGCGGCCACATATGCCCTGTAGGCCCCGAATATACCGGCCGCACGCATGTCTCTTAATACCTGCAATGGAGTTTTAGCGGGTATATTATTTACCCTATCGATCTCCTTAAATTTGCCTTTCCAGTCTTTCTGCATATTCGAAACCGCATTGACAATGCCTATCGAAAGGTCGATGGCCCAGTCGAGTATCACCGGGGTAAAGGAGATTGCATATAACCACCAATGGGTAAATAGAAATACGGGGAAACCATAGCCAAACATAAACGAAGATACGGCGAAAACAAGTAATAACCCTACAAAAGGTAAGCATGCAAAGATATAAGCCATTATAAGCGGTATAGTAAACGCTACCCATACACCGGACAGTACAAATGATACCGCCGTCCACGGAACACCCAGCCAGGCATCGGGAAGCGGCATGGTAGCTATCGGCGACATGCCGTAAGCACAGAAGATACCTATATCAACAATCATGCCAACGCTCATAACCACCCCTAACAGATATCCTGTTATGAAGAGGTTGTTCCTTGCGCAGGTAAGCATGATCTTGCCCAGTTTGACAACCATATCGACAGCCTGTATATATTTTTCAAAGAGCGTAGCCTTATCTTCCCTGAACCTTGGGGTATAGTTATCGGCCAGACTCTTCTTAAGCGATCCCCATATCGTATCTCCCGGCTTTTTTATACCCATATCTTTCCGGAGCAATCTATTGTCATACCTGTAACCGATAACGGCTACGCCTATGAGATTACCGACCAGCGGTATATCGGCCCACCAGACCCATCTGTAAGGCACTTCTCCTCCGCGCACATCGGCAAGCTTCTTACTCATATACCACGCTTTTATAGAGCCCTTGAACCAGCTGAATATCAGGATGAGGAATACGACCGTCCACGTATTCGACCATATCCTTGAAGCGCTTAACAGTATCATGAGCCCGAAGACGAATGAGACTATAAACGCCCTGGCCTGCAAGAACGCTATGGGAGACTTGCTGGCGCTCTTTACGGAGCTAAATACGCTCCATGGCAGAGCCTCTTTTAAGAGCGCTCCCATATCATTCCACAATATCTCACGCAGGAATTTTATTATTACGGTATACGTTATCGCCAGGAAGAATAACTGGAAAAGAAGCATGGACGCGCCGGTAGTGGCGCTAAGTTGCGTTATTTTTTCCAGGACCCACAGATTCTGGAAAAACGGCGCCCATGCAACGGCAAGACCAGTTATAAGCGCTGTGGCGGTAAGTCCCGTAAAGAGCCATGCGAGAGTAAAGAACCTGCCATAGGCCCTGTAACCGAGTATGAGACTCAAGAATATACTCGCTCCTATGTAAATATACTTCCCGTGCGGCAGGGTATCTATCTGCGGCGCGAATATTGCTAAAATAGCCATGAGGAGAGGCGTTGATGTTACAAACGCGTCTTTTAAGATGAATGTCACGGCCAAAAGCGCTATAGCCGCAATCCACGGAACGCTCATCGACAAGCTATAGCCGAATAGCGTAAAATTAGAAGCCCCAAATAACGACGTGAGCCATCCCGGTAGGCGATATAACACAACCGGCAGGACAAACGGGATAATTAGACCGGCCGCCTGGCGCCACATGTGGATCTTTACCGTATCTATGCGCGGCTCGGGCCCGACTATCTCGGCCCTGAGTTTGTTAAAAACGTTCGTAATTATACCTATGAAAGGCATGACCATGTATACCAATGTTGAGTCATAGACGTTCATACCCCGAGCTATCAGGTTGGCGGCATTCGTCTCTTTTCTTTCACCATAGCCACCCCTTTTCATGATAAGGCTGAAAGTCCATCCGGCAAAGGCCATACACGCCGCGGCGGTCCTGCCGGGCTCGATTTCGCCGCAGATGCCGCAATAGTAACCTAAAAACGCTCCGATGGCGGGAATGATCGTCAAGACCGCCCATCTCGTCAGCTTGTTCTTCTCCAGTTTCCGCCATCCGCCGGAGAAGTTCGAACACAAGACTATAGCGTAGAGCACATAAATCATCAGCGTTCCGGAACCCATCGCGTTATCTATCTCGATAAACCTTGGGCCGTGTATGAAAGTATCCGCTATACCGGAAGCCGTAACGCCCATCCCGAGAGTCATCGCCATCCATACAACGAAGAGGACTTCTATTATATACATCCTTACCGCCATGGAATGGTGCCAGCGGCTTACATTCGGCATGCCGGGCCCGTAATCATAGAGCCATGTCCTCTTCTCGCCCCTGCCCCATCTCTTGGGAGCGCGTATAACAAAGTCGGACAATGTATCGACGGCCGGTTCGAATACGCCCGCGCGCATAGTATTTATGGCGCCGGCGAAAGAGGCCTCGCGGCTGTCATGCGTCAAGTCCTTTACCTGAATGACTCCGAAAGCGCCCGAATAGAACCTGCCTTCGAATCTCCCGAGAGAATATTGACCTAAGAAGAAGCCGGCAAATGCCAGGTAGCCCGCGGCGGCAAGTCCGGGCGGGAGAAACCCGAATATCCCGCATAAAAACCCTATGGCGCCTCCGGCTAAAGCGCCGCTTATCGTACCTATAGCATACGCTCCCCAATGGCGATAGTCTTTCCAGGTTTTCGCTTCAACCTCCGTGCCGTTTACCCATCGCGATATGACTACCAGGGACTTGCCATATTCGTTATCTCTATTAAGCACCCTCTTCTTCGATTCGTCGTAACAGACGCCTATATGCGGGGCCTTGACGCCTCGTATCTGCCAGGCGGTATTTATCCCGCATATCTCTATGAACATATTGCCGTAAGCGGCCCACCTGTTATTAGGGTGGTACATAACTTCGGCGGCCTTCCTAACAGGGGTATAATGGATGTATTGCTCCAGGAAGAGGGCAAACGATGTGGTATCAACGTCTCCAAGGTCATGGGTTAAACACCACTGGCGGAACGCCTCGTGGTCTTTCGTCTTTAAATCGAATTTCTCGGTCTTCATTTGGGCCAATATATCTTTTTGCCACTTGTCCTGGCACTCGATGCTACCCCGCTTCTCTACCCGCTCTAACCGCTCTACCGCATGGCGTATTATCTCTATCTTGTCGTCCTTGTCCGGGAACGTAAAACGCAGGCCTTCGTGATCTCTTAAGTAATCCGCTATATCTTCTATGGAAGAAGTGTATGGATCTACGCCGGAATTCCGCATACGGTTAAGTATACTCTCGATCCGCTGGTCCTGCTCCTTCTTGTCGTGTATAGGATCCTCGTCTCGGTCGGCCAGTATCTGCCGAATCCCTTCCCTGACACCGGACTCTTTCCCGGAATAGACTTCGCCGGGCTGGAGTATAAGCTCTATCCACCAGTGCCTCATACAATCAACCGCCAGCGTAGCCAAACCATCGGGGTATGTTATATTACCCCTCCGAACCATGAGGTTTATTATAGTTTGTATTTCCTGATCGGCGTTAAAGTCTATATTACCGTTAGCATCTCTATGTTGCGTTATTTGCGGAGGAAGACGATCCATCGCTTCCCTTAAAATATCTCTTATAAGCAGTTCCTGGTTAGCCAGCGGCACACCTAATGTCATGCGACTTTTCATGTTCTTGGAAATATAGGTAATAAATCCGTCTTCTCTATCTCCCTTGTCGGTGTCAGCGTTCATGGTTGTCATGTAAAGATCGCTGAAACCGTCACCGTTATTCGAGAAGAAGCCGGAATAGTTCTTATCATCAAGGATCTCTATGGCCGAGACCCTGTTATATCCCGGGTCCATTTCGTCTATTATACCGTTCTGGAATCGCAGGCCGGTTATATCGTCCCTTGTTATAAGGCCCGTTTCACCATTAGAGGCAAACCTGAAATCCCTTACGGGAGGTCGCCCCGGAACGTTATCGATGTCGAACCCGAGCCACCCAAGATCTCCGTATATCCTGTCGAAAACAGGCTTGGTCTCCCTGTTGTACTGATCGTTCGTATACCCGGAGAAGAATATGGCGCCGGCAAATGACGTCAGGAGCCCGATCCCCGCTCCGGCGAAGAATCCGGGCTGTCCCGCGAATCCGGCACCTATAGCGGCGCAGACGAAGCCGACCACACCGCCTATCGTAAATATGTTGTGCGGCTGTTTCCTGTGGGTATAGCGCTCGGCATCGGTTTCGGGCACCGTAACGGGCCGTGAATAGTCAATATCTATTGTCCCATCAGCCTTTTGCACGGCTACGCCGCCGGCAAAGAACCTGTAAGTCTCCTGATGCCCCCCGAATTTTTTCTCCAGGCCGCCAAACGTCCTGTGGCAATAGACTATCTTTATCCCGAACTTGCGCTCGAATTTGTCTATAGCCGCCGCTATACGGTCTATCTCGGCGGCAGGACGCGCTTTATTATCATCTACAAACAGGGCGAATACGTTCGGATCGCGTTCAAAATATACGGACAGGGAGATCCTGGGCAGGACCTCGTTTATCACATAGTCCGTGCCGCCGTTCGATATCATTTTTATGGCGATCTTCGGATTCGGCTTACCGCTCCCTTCAGGATTACCGCTCGGTAATTTATCGCCGGCGAACTTTACCCTGTCCCGGCGCGGTTCTGTCTTAGAATATGTAAGCATCCTATCCATGATCGTCATGGCAGGGCCGATATTCAGCGCGGTAAAGAGCATCGTAACAAGCGCTATAGCCGCCGGGTTGACATTGGCAAGGCCCATTATATAGACATAAAGTGATGCCGTGCCGACAAGCTGAATCGCTATGCCCGGGAAATATATCAGGTGCCACCAGGTCTTGTTGGGCTTCCAGCCGGAGATTTTAGTAATACCGGTAGGCTCAGACGTTACCTTTATGCGCTTAATGGGCCTCTTGCCTATAATTTTGCCCTGCGCATCGCGTACTAATAATGAGGAACGCCTGTGGTGCAGCGCTATGATATGCGCCGTAATACCTCTCATGATGAACCAGACTACGGCCGCCATCAGTATATATCCGATATAAGTCTTGACCTCGCGGATATTATCTTCCTTTCGTCCTTTCTCCATCATGTCGATATATTTGGTATCAGATTCCGCTCTTGTCTTAACCTTCTCATTATCGTTAAGATCGGTGCGTTTTACGTTTATGTCCCAAAAATTAGTGATCCCGACCTCCAGATTGAGCCGATCGATCGCATCGAAGGCCTGTGAGCCTTCGAATTCCCTGACGGTCTTCGTCTCATCCTTTGTCATCGGCTCCTTTACTTCTCTTTCTATCAATCCTATCCTATCGAGACCCATGCCGTGGCTTTCACTTATTATCCGTAATAGCCCATCGGCAGTTTCAAGCCCGATCCCGGCCTTCTCTCCTGCCTGGATCCCGGCAGGGCTTTTGGCACGCCATATCTTTATAAGCTCGACCAAATCTCTCAATATTATACGCGCGAGGGCCTTATCGATATCGCCGCGTTCGAGAGCCATATTTATCTTTAAGCGCGCCTTTTCAGGAATAAGCGCTTCTTCCTCCGGCGTAATCGGGGCCATCAAAAGAATCTTTTTTTCGTCCTCGTCAAGCGTAACAGGCGTTCCGTCTTTCTTAAGCAGCTTGGACTTCGTTTTAGCGCCAAAATACAATATGTAACGCTTCGTTATCTCTTCTTCCAGCACGGCGGCGCCGTTAAGCCAGTCTGCCCGCCGCTCATCCTCTATGGTATTCAGAAGTTCGAGCCTATCGACTTCAACCTTGAATAGCTTTTCTATACTGTCCCTGATGACGCTCGAGTCGTTGAATATTACTTTGAGCCTTCGTTTTGCCAGAGTAAGGCCGTCGGACTTCGCCCAGTCCCTCAGGTCCTGCAGATAGTGGTCATACGCGTCCTTTTTCCATCCCGAGCTAAACACCGATAAGGCCCATTTCATGATGCCCTTCGGCTCGAATGTCCTTATCATGTGCATTACAAACTTTTCGTCGTCCATCTCCGCTTCTTCGCTCGTAAGCGGCAGAAGTTCCATCCTGCTCATGAACTTTCTGCGCATAAACTCCCTGGCTTCGTCGGACTTGACATCCTTAAAACCGGCGGCGCTGTATTTTCTTACGTCGTGCGGGAAGAGCATATTAAGCAGGGCCTCCTGGGCGGGCCGGGCCGCTTCCATCAGCTCTTTGTAATCCTTCATCCTTTCCTTGCTCATATCCGTAAGCCTGGCCTTCAGAAAATCCCTCATTTTGGCGGGGCCGTCCGGATATCTCGACAATTGCCTGGCATATTCCTTCATCGCAAACCAGCCCGGTTCATTGGCGGGTTCCACCACTATTTCCGACAATTCAGCGGCCTGATATGCAATCATCCTGTCCGTAAGGCTTCCTTTCTTATCCCGCGGCACGAAGATCTGGTATTCGATCATATCGTTAGCTTTCTCCGTTACGATATTGCCGCTGTCGTCTACGATCTTCATCCTGGCGAATCTGGCTTCTGCGCGCTCTTTTGGAGTCTTATCGGACCTGCCGTCGATCGACCTGATAGGACTATCCATATCCTGGTTACGAAGTTCGACCTCCCTGGCCAGTTTGTCGAACGTGAGCGGCCTTCCTATATATTTTTCGGCGAGTCCCTGTATGAAGATCGCCCAATCGAAGAAATATATACCTATATTTTCGGTCTTCCCTTTATACCTGCCCGCCAGATAACCTATCTCACCCGGAGTAAGGATTATCTTGAGCGCCTCAGGCCCGGCGGCAAGATACGCCTCCCAGGTGTTTTTTACATCCTTGATAAGTTCCCTTGCTTCGTCGACGGTCCGCACGTCTTCTTTCTTATTGAGCCTGTCGATCCAGGTATTGGCAAGAATAAGCCTCTCTCTTTCCAGGTGTATAGCATTGGAAATAGCGTCGTCTACGGCCTCTCCCTTTTCATTCTTAAAAGCCGCTTCCTTTTCCTTGAACCGGCTCCTCAGGAGTTCCAGGCTTTCCCTGCCTTTGACGGTATCCCTTTCCTTATCTATCCGATAGTCCCTCAGCTCCTCGAATATCTTTTCCAAATTTGGCGCAAGTTCGGTTACCGGGCCCCTGGCGCCGGCAGCTATCGCCTTAGCGTCACGATCGGCATTAGCGAAGAAGATGGCGTCAAAATCTTGCGCCTCTTTCTTTATTACGGCCCGCGTCCACGGCTTGCCCTCTTTCTTGATAGCCGCTTTCCTCCCCAGAAGATACGTATATAGCTCCGAATCATAGATAATGCCGCCTAACGTGTACACGCTATTTTCAAAAAATACGAGATCGGCCTTAGCCTCCTCTTCCTTCTCGACCGCCGCGGTCCACGGCCTTTTCTCAGTCTCCAGTTCCGCGCGCCGCTCAATAAGGGTCAGTGTCGTCTCCATATCGTAATGGTTACCGGCTTCTTTGCCGTTGATCATGATCGGGTTCGGGAAAGTAAGCGATGAGAAGAAGTCCCTGCAGTTATATAATACTTTACCCATATCCGATTCGATCCCGGACGGCATGGGTTTCTTGGGCGCATAAGCATGCAGGAAATAGGCCTTGAATTTCTTTATGGCGGCTAACCGCATCTCCAATTCCCTCTTGGCGCGGCTTATGCTCTGCGGGTCTTTGGCGTAATATGAGATACGGCCCATGAGGTCGTAGAATATCTCCTTATCCTTTTTATTCTCCGCGCCGAATGTCCGGGCAAGCTCGCCCCTGAAATCCTCGTATACCCCGAGCTCCGCCAGATACGCGGCGAACGCGGGGAATTCGATAACGGCTATATGCCTTTCGACGAAGTCCTTCGTATCCTCGAGCCTCGGACTTACGGCAAGTCTTGTGCGCACCCAGCTGACCAAAAATCCCATATCCTTCGATTTTTTTAAGTCCAGGCTCGTCTGCGCGCCTTTCGTGATCGCTTTTACGTAGCGCCCGGCTTCGGCCCTTATCGCAGGGTCCTTCAGCCATTCGAACAAAGTCTCTACGAGTTTTTCGCTCCCTTCCTTGACAGCCCCATTTTTATCGAAGAACTTCTCCCATGTCTTGTAACGCACTATTATGTCTCTTGCTATCGTTATCTTGACTCCGACTATATCGCTATCCGTCACGCATATCCCGGCCAGCTGTTTGTTCAGGGCCGACAGGTTTATATATACCTTAAGCAGTCTAACGAAATTCTCTTCCTGCTCGGCGGACATACTGCCGTTCTCATCGAAGAACGCCGCCCACACATCCGGGTTGGTCGTGATCTCTCTGGCTATCGAGACCAGGAACCCTTCCAGCATACCTTTCTCGGCGTAGAATCCCGCTTTCTCGAGGAGCGCCTTTACGCGCGGTTTGCGCGCCAGCTCTCCCAGGTTTTCACGCACCGTAAAGAAACGCCTGATATTCTTCATGCGGTCCAGTCTCTGTTTCAAGCCTTCGGCCCCCGTCTTACCTTTATCGGCCCGGGCTTCTCCCATCGCATTGAAGAAGTCTTTCCACATTTCCGGATTATTTTTCAGGTCTTGCGCTATGGCAAATATCATACCGTTCCTGACCGCTATCTCTTCGTCGCTTGCCGCGGGAAGGAAAGATTCCGCTATGGCCCTATGCAGGTTCGCGACGATATCCTCAAATCCGTATGGCGATATTTGCGCAACGACGGCTGTTTCTTTAGGCGCAGCTGCCGGCGCGGCGGGCGCTTTCGCTGTCGGCCCTATCCGCGCGCTTGCCAGGTCAACGCCCGCGTATAACGTCTTGACACGGTTAAGATCACCCGAGATCTCAAAGTATTTTGCAACGTGCCTGGAGACCGCGTCCGGCCCCTGCAGGGCGAGTATCAATGTGCCGTGGTCGGAGGAGCGTATCCTCGTCGACATCCGCCGCGTCCCGTCATAACGCACCTTACCTATCGAATCTTTGTATCCGTAAGCGGTCCTCATGCCGGGGATACCGTCTAGTTGCATCAAAAGGTCTATGGCGCCTGGCCGGTCTCTACCGAATGCGAGCGCAGAAGCGTAAGCCGCGCCGTAACCTGTAAAGGATGTCTGGTCCGAAGAACCGTCGGATGAGGCGGAAAATTCCTCATCACGCTTTACGGCATATTCGGGATTGCCGAATTCGTCCGATGAGTTCTTGCCGGCCGGATCGCCGTCCGGGTTCGACGCTTCCGAGAATAACGCGGGTATACCCGCCTCCTTAGCAAGTTCTATCTGGTCCTTCAGGAAGGCCTCTTCCGAAAGCGCGAAGCCATTGGCAGACCAGGAGGTTTCGGGTACGAATATGCCCGGCCGCATAGCTTCGGACATCCCGCCGTGACTGCTCATAAGGCCTTTATACGCTCCGGCTCTTCTCCTTTCCAGATTATTCCACAGATTATCCGGCAGATCGTTATTCGTCATGCCCAACAGGACTCCGAGCCTTCCTTCGTCGTTTATATTATCGACATATCTTATTTCACCCCTGGAGTCTTTGACAGGCTCGTTCTTCTTTGTATCCCACGCCATATACATCTTACTCGCCTTCATGTCGGTTAGGGCGGACCAGTTCATGCCGCTAAGCATATCGACGGAATCGGTAAATATCTGCTCCATCATTGCGTAGGCCGGACCTTCCGTAACTGTGGCGCCGGCCATCTCGTCGTAGAACGCTCCCGCCAATGACACGAGCGCTATGCCGAGCTTCGCGTTCTTGCCCTGGTCTATTATCGCATCGGTTGCTTTCGGCTTGCCGCCGCGCAGATCATAACTATAGAAGAAGCCGTTCCACTTCTGGTCCTCCGGCAATGCCGCAAGGCTTGCTACGGCCTTCGACAGCTTCCTGAACGCGTCCATACGGCTCAAGCCATCTATCTTCACTTGGCCCCTGGCCGCGAGCATCCATTGCGTCAGCGTAAGGCCTATACTATCAGGCGACGTCCCGTTACTTGTCGATATTATCGTCTTACCATCGCCGGCCAGGTCAAAATATTCGAACGGCCACCCCGTATTGGCATCTATCCCGGTTTTCCCTGTAAGAAATGCCGCGGCATGTTCCTTTATTACTCTCTGCCGGAACCGCTCCTGGTCTTCGCTAAGCGCCTGCGTTGCGGCGGCAGGACGATCCGGCGCTTGAGCCGGCGCCGCGCCCATCACAGCGCTTGCGAGCATAAATGCTACCCTGCCCGCCGGGAGTGCCGGCGCAATACCCGACGTCGGCCTCTCTACTGCCGGCTTCCCCATCTCCTTGCGAAGCCTGGCATCTATCTCATTTATCGCCTTAACGGCTTCATTACGCACATTCTCATCACTGTCTCTAAGTAATTCCTGGAGTTCTCTTATTGTCTCCGCATCGGCCATATCGACAAGTATCCATCTTATAAAGAATTTGGGAGAGAGCGGGTCGTTCTTCAGGGCTTTTATAAGTAAAGGCGTGGCGGTCTTTACCTTCGCGATATCTATCTTGCCCTCGGGACTTTTGCACATATATTTTTTCACGCTTAAGCAGATATCGCCTTTACCCTCTTCCAGCGCTTCGACAAGAGCCTTCATCGCGTCCAATTCACTGCTTTTGGCCAACTCCTTTACGGCGTTTATACGCTCTTCCAGGGGCTTCTTTTCATCTTTTAATATACCTATATTCGTAGAAAGTTTTTTCTCTTCTTTCCTTAACGATGAGACATACACAAGACCTGCGTCTATCCTGTCGCCGCGCGTAATCACTTCCGCCGGGAACGCTGTCAGTTTAGACACCTTTTCATCCGTCATCTCCCATTTTGGATCTTTACCCTCGAGCCATTTGGGATGCTCGTCCTCGGCCCATAGGAATATATCCTCCATCTCATCGCGTCTCTCCGCCTGAGTCATCTTTGTGTCGTCCGGCTTTATTTCGCATGTCTCCGGATCAAGGTATATGGCCCAGTTGGATTCACTCATCGATCCCGCTTCCTTCTGCAGTCTCTCCCGCTTTTCCGGAGTTGCCGCTTTCCCGGCTGCCAGCTTCTTCTCTTCGATCCTCTTCTTATTTTCTGTGGCTAAGCTCAATCCTATGCCGTCCGATATGGCGTCGGCTACCAGGGTGCCTTTCGCAAGAGACTTTATACCCTGCCGGCGGACTATAACGCCCTTTTCGAGCGCCAGGGCCACGAGCTTCCTCGACTCCTCTTTTTCCTCCGGCGTATCGCCCTTTAGCAAAGCCGTCTTATAATCGAAGCAGGCTCCCCAGCCCGAGTTTTCCTTCTTGGTTATATCCTTGGCTATCTTGTCTATTTCTCTTTCCAGCTCCTTGCGGATCTCCGGCGATGTCGCCTTTGCGAGCGCGCTATTCAACGCATCCAGCCTGGCCTGAAGTATGGCCACTTTGCTTCTTATCTCTTCGAGGGCCTGGCTTATCCCGCTCCTTGTACCTTCCGCTACGGGATCGGCCCCGGAAATGCCTTCTATCGCCTGGACATCCAGCACGTCCGACTTGAAATGGATCCGTATAACAGTCTTCTGCGCTTTCATATCTATTATCGTAAAATCTTTATACCCGCGGCCGCCTTCACCTATATGATAAAGCTTGCTCCAGAATGATTTTTTACGGTATATGGCAAGTTCAGCGGCAACGGATGTCCTGTTCCCCACCGGGAATTCGCTATTGCCTATAAATTTCGGTACATAACCTCCTCCGTCTATCTCTGTATATTCGCCTATAGATTTGGTTAATTTCCCGACCAGGGCGTTGAATTTATTATAGAAGTCTTCTCCTTTAGGTACCGCCATCTCCTTGCCTGTTTTTATGAATTCTTCGGGCGTCATATCCTTGGTTACCGGAATGCCCTCTATGAACTCTTCCATATTCTCGTCTTCAGCCTTGTAATATAGTTCCGCCCTGATGCCTGCTTTTCCTATCGTCTCCGAACCACACAGTATCATGTTAATCGTTTCTACTATCTTCGGCCTGTCTTTGTCGTACTGTTTGTATCTAAGCTCTCCATCTTTATTGAAAAAACGTGACCAGATAGACCTGTCGCCGCATCTGTATATATCTATAGCTATATACATTGCCCGGGCACTGTTGCGGATAAAGACAACCGGGTCGTTCACATCTTTAGTCGTTAATTCGTTTATACCCTCCGCAAGTATTTTCTTCTTCATCTCCAGCACTTTATTCAGGCCTATAGCGTGCCTGCCCTGCGTGGGAATATTTACCCTATTGACATCCAGGGCATACTCTATGGCAAGCTTGGCCCAGTAGACGTATTTGGCGTTTTTATCCATCTGCTCTTCGCCCCTTATCACGGCATTGAGGCGGTTCTGGACGAGTATCGACTCCATCACAGGCTGGCTGCGATCGAGCTGCTGTATTGCGGCGGCGTATTGCGCTTCTTCGCTCTTATATTTACCGTAATCACCCCTAAGCCCTTCTATCTTTGCCGCGCCCGCCGCGTCTTGAGCCGCATTCTTTTTGGCTACATCCTCGCGTACCTTGACCAGCGTAGCCTCGTCCATCTTCTGACCGGGATTTATCTTTCCGTATTTCAAGCCTTCCCTTATTTGCGCCTGCGTCGGCTGGGCGAAATTCTGCCCCGCTATAACGCTCTCCTGGTCCCGCTGAGCTCTCATCACCGCTTGCCCGCGCGTCTCCGCCTCGAGCTCCTTCGCAAGTTCATCCGCGCTATACTGCGCCTGCCTTCTCTGCCACTTCAGGTCAACGCGTTCTTTATACCTCGCCGGCCCGCCGGACATCCAATAGTAACCCTGCTTATGCGCCATCATTATACGCGTCCATTTGATGAGCCCGCTGGTATCCGTTATGCTCTCCGCGTCTTTCGGCAGGCCTTCACCGCCGAGAATACCGGGGCTTCTTATATCTTTCATAACCTCGAACATCTTTACAAGACCCGCAAAGCCATACTTGCTGCGCCGCATCTCTATCATCATCTCGTTCAATACGCCTATCTCTTCTGGATAATTAGCGGCATCTACCACCCCGGCGCCATGTTCGGCATTGCTTGTTATAAACGGCTTCCCGAAAAAGAACTGGCACAGGATAGCTACTCTCATAATGTCTACATCATAGGCGTTGACGGGCATATTATCGAAACGGCAGCCATAATTATGGTCTCCGTTTTCCCTTAACTTCAGCTCTTCTACCATCTGGACAAACGAATCCGGCATGCCGTCCGCCAGTGAGCCAAACGGCACTTTGAGTCCGGGGTCAAACGAGCTCTTCTGTCCTATAGCTATCTTGATGCGGCCTGACTCCGGCATGCGCAGCGACTGCATAGTCCCTACGATATCCATCTTGTCCTCATCGGCAAAATCGTGTATGGCAAATTTGAGCCCGCCCGATTTATACCTTTCCAGCTTGGCCATGTTTACGGCATAACCAAGAGCGACATTCCTGTCGTGCATATCGCTCAAGTTAAGCCTGTGGCCGGGATTGGGCGGATTTTCGTAATAATATTGCGGCGAGCGTTTTAAATTTTCGAAGAATATGTCCGGGTTATCCGGGAACTCGCGCAGGACCATCTTCGTGACATTATTGGTGAACTTTGCCCATTCGCCGCCTTTACTCGCCTTATAGATGCGCGCTTCCGCGATGAGCCTGGCAAAGAAGATATGGACGCCCAGCATATCCATGGCCGGGGTCATGTCGTTATTATCCCATCCAAATATATTTCTAAGCGCCCTCGTCAGGGCTTCCCTGCCGGCCTTATCGTTAGGCTCCACGGACACCTTCCAATTATTGAGCCTCAGGCTCCGTGCGTCTACGCCGTCGGGCCGGACAAAGATCTTTATAACCGAATCGACCTTTTCCATATTCGCTATAAATAGGTCCACTGTCTCGTCGATATCCGCCCGGCTCAACTCATAGACACCCGCAAAGAAAGCCAGGGCCCTGGCAAGAGCCTCCACGTCTCTCTCTTTTCCTTCGATAGAGATGCCCTTCCTGGCCAAGAGAGGCATCAGCCTGGCCTTAATATATCCTTCTGTTTCCGTAAGCGGCGCCGGAGGAATTTGCACGCTCATAACTGCGGGTTTTTCCGCCGGTCTGGCCGGGGCCTTTACCGGCGCTTTTTCCAGGATCAGGCCGGCAAGCGCGGTATTGGCTTCGACCTTGAATAATTTCACACCCTTGCCTTCACCGGACAGTATGGCTATCTTCCCAAGCCCGCGATACCATGCGGGGGCGTTTTTGACATTATCGTTAAATATCAATATCTCGACCGGCCCGGCGGCGGCTTCTCTGGGGGCCTCTGCCGCAATGCGCTTGGCGAGAATCTCGTCCGGGTACTTCGAGTCGGCGAATATAGGCCCCTTATCTCCAATCCTCAGGCCTACCCTCTTACCGTTCATCTTTACATCATAGGTGCCGTCGCCTCTTGGCGTATTGACAGCCTCCGGCGCAATCTGATATGTCTGCCACGGCGCTGAGGGAACTTTATACATATCGAGCCCCGCGCGGGCCGCGCGCAGAGTAAAGACCAATTCCGGATCTCCGTACGCATAGCCATTATGCAGACCAGAGGTGCCGGGCTTTACATATGCCGCGGCGTTCAACTGGGGATCGTCCCTTCTGACTACTACGGTTACCCCTCCCAGCTTTTCGGGTTTTGCGGGATAATTCCTGATATCCCTGTCTTCTATATTCTTCGGCATCGAGGCGCGGCCGGTCGCTTCCTGCTCATCGTCGCTTGCATATCTTACAAGGTCATAGGTAACTCCGGTTGTGCCGAGCTTCTCATTTATAGCTTTATTCGATTCCGGGGATAGTATTCCAAACTCCCGGTATATAACCCCGCCGGATGTTATATCCTCCGCCCTGATACGCGCCGGGGCAAAAGTGCCGGGCTGAAAGACGAACCTGTATATCCTCAATGCCGGATCGTCAACGCCTATCTTTTCATATGTCCTGCCCCATTCCGCGAGATCCACATTTTCGATAAACATCTTCCCGGGCGCGCCGTCAAGCCGGTATTCCGCATGCTCCAAAAGTAACGGCCTCGCGGTAAACGGTTTTGCCGGGTCGCGCGACGGTATAGGGATAAGGGATGTCCGGTTCGCATCCAGCCTGGCCAGATATAACGCATACGCGTAGAGCTGGCCGTTGTAATACGTATCCACTTTAAGGTCACATGAGCCTGAGTTCTCGGTAATAGCTATTACATTAAGGCCGCCCTCTTTGTAGATATACTTCGTCGATGCCTTACGGCCGCCCGCGGTGAAGTACGTTTCGGTAAGACGCTGGCCCGCCGTAATTTTTGTGGCCTGCGGCTTTGTACTGTTATCTACCGGCAGGAGTATCTCACCCGAGAACGGTTCCGCGGCAGAGCGCATAAATAGACGCCTTCCGTCGATAGTCTCTATGGTAAGTATCGGTTCGTTGTTTGCCTGGGCCGTCACATATTCTTTCCCCGCATGGCTTTCCGCGCCGATTAATTTCAACGTCTCTTTATTATCCGTTACTTTCACAATGAGATATTGATCATAACCATCCGGTTTCCCGGTTATCCTGTTTATACCTTCTAAAAGCGCCTTGCCGGGCCTATCTATCTTCATATAAGGAAGCTTGCCCGGCCCGATAGTCACCGCCGCTAATCTGCCCTGCGCGTCTCTTTCATAATTTAATACGGGTTTTACTTCGGGTTGGGCCGGTTTCTCCTCGGGCTCCACGGGAGCGAGATTAAAGCCTTTTACCTCCGTCATGGCCGGGCGGGCCGTCGTAAAAATTATCCCGCCTTTTGTTTTCTCTTCCGGGGGAGGCGCTCCGGCGCCGGATGCGGCATCTCCAGGCTTGGCGGCCGCCGCGGGAGCGGGCCTCTCTCCGGGTTTCGCAGGTTTCTCATCGGGCTTTACAACCTCTTCTTTCTTCGTTTCCGCCGCGGGCTTCTCTCCCGCCATCCCGATAACCCCGGCTTTATTCATCGCGGCGTTAAGCACGCCGACATCGAGCGCATTCAATATCGGGGTAGCCCAGGTCTCAAGCATTCTTCTCTCTTTTACCGTCAAGGCGCTATTACCGAGTTCGTCTAGAATCCTCTTACTATCCCCGTCCTTCAACCGGCTTATCAATTCCTCCCGGAGGATTTTATTTGTGCTAAGCTCGCTTATAATACTGCGAATCATGGCATTCTTAGTATTTTGCGATCGCACCGCAAGCTCGGCGAGTTCCTTCATCGCGTCCGCTTTGGTCTTTATGCCGCCCAACTGCTCTTGCATCCGCTCGATTTCGGAGATCGCCTGCAGGAATGTAGCGTTAGCGCTCTGGGTCATGGCGGCCATGCCTATACTCACTCCCGTCGCGGCGCCGGATAGCTTCATGACATTCTTAAGCGTCGCGGGAGCAAATACCGGCGCAATGCGGTTCTGCAAAGTCCTGTTCATCAATATGAGAGCCATTGTAAGCAGAACCAAAGCTGTTATTAATAGAGGCCGCTCGTACGATAACGGGTTTTGCAATATAGTCCGGGCAAAGGTAAGGACGGTCGATTTATTGGCCCATAGCACGGGGATTATGGGCGCTACGCTTGAGAGAACAAATGTAAGCCCGCGGCCCGCGCTGGTCAGGGCGGAGAGCCAGTAATTCACTTCATAAGCCCTCTTGTCGAGCAGGCCCTCTTCATGCGCCTTGGCCGCCTGGCCTATCAAGCTTAACCCGCTGGAAATAAAGAAGAAGGCGCCGAGGCTCCCCATGTAGGTCCATAAGATCGACGGGTCGCCGCTCAAGAGCACTATCGGTAATACCATCATGACGCCGGCCAGCGTGCCGGTAAGCTTCGCCTCGCGGGAGACGGCAGTCCACTTCTGGTTATTGTAGAAGATCTTCGCCATTATAGTCGTTACGGCAAATATGCTTACCGCGGTTACTCCTACGGTTGTAAGTGTCGCGGCGCCGATATAATAAAGGGCGAAAACGCCGAGAGTTATGGCGGCCGTGCTGAACATAGAGGCGGTATTGACGACTATGCTCGTGCCCGGAATCACCACTTGAGGTATGAGTTCGCTCGCCGGAGGGCGCCTTTCGATGCCGCGCCTCGATTCCAGCCGGAAGATATGCCGGTACGCGCTATTCAATATAACTACGGCCAGTATCGCGGCAACGGTCAATGTGCCCATTGCGGCAGAAAGCGCGGATAGCGCATATGCGTCCTGGGGACTGTTAAGCTGCGAGAATGCTCCCATGAGCAGAGCGGCCGATATCATAGGCACGCACCTGGCAATGAACATTAATAAATTCGACACAAAATAGAACGGCGCTACGTTTAAAGCCGCCCACTTATGCATCCCGCCGGATACCCAGGTGTAATAATCCTCATTTATGATATTCTCTTTGGTTATCTTCCTTATATTGCATAGTATAAAGACCGATGCCAGCGCAAGCGTAATCGTCGTGCCGGTTATAAGCGATACGGGCGTAAGGCTCGTGACGAATAAAGGCAGTGACTCGGCCAGGCCCACCTTGATGTTCATGACATACTGCATTACGGGCCACTGCAGTAAACCGTACCCTGCCGCGCCTATGCCTAACCCTATCGCCGTCCTGCCGAGCCCTCTCGGGATACGGACCCACATACTCTTATTAACTACCTGAGACTTATCCGGCACGAGCATCGTGTAGATGAGGCGGCTCTTATCGGCCTCCAGATCTTCGAGCGCGAAGCCGTGATACTCCTCCGCCTTATCTTCGAATTGCTGATATGCCGAGACTGCCGAAGCCATCGACGCTATGCCCTGGCCGAATATCCTGGGCCGCTGTTCCGTTTCGAGATTCGTGAGAAGTTTCTCCCTCTCTACCCCTGCGTATCTCTTGTAGCGTTCAGCCAGGCTTATAGCCAGTATTTCCCGCACCGCTTTAAGAAGTTTGTCGGTACCTTTATTTCTACTATCGGCAAATACGGCGGCTACCTGCGCGACCATATTATTCCATCTGTCCGCGTCCTCGGGATCTATGAAATCGGTAAATACGTTCTTAAGTTCGCGCTGCACTATGCCGAAGTCGCCTACGCCCCACGTATCTATGCAGGCAAGCTCCAGCGCCGCGGTCCTCTCCTTCATTGCGGCATGGAATCCGTCGAGCCACCTATCGGCATCGGCCGGCGTTACATCCTCAAGTTTCCTGAATGACTCATCTATGGCGCCATGAACCCTATTATTAGTGACATAAACCCTATTATTCGTGTCAATGGCTTCTCTTGTATGCGTCATCGACTCACTGACTATCTGATCCTGTATACGGCTAAGATCGTCTTCTATGCCCACAAATGAGCCGTCATTGTCAAGCGAAGGCGGTATACCGCCCATACGGCCGAGCTTATTCTTTAAGCCCGCCACAAGCTGTTTTATATTGTCGGGCTGTTTCTCGGCCAGCCTGTCGAAATCCTGCAGTGAATAGAATTGATAGACGTCGCCGGGCGAGGCTTCGACGGCAAGTGTATCGGGGTTTATCCTCGCGCGACCGACACGGCCTATTAATTGTTCGGCCTGCGACTTGAACGGTTTAGGGTAGGTAAGGTGAAGCGCTAGACCGAAATCTTTAAGAGTATCTTCCAATAAGACCGTGACGCCCCTTGTGAACGAGTTATCGATAAGGGAGATAACGCCGGCGCGGCCCATGACGCCGCTTATAAGATATTGCCTTACCTCTAAAGGCGTCGAGCCGCTCGCTATAACAATGACCGGCTTATTGCCGCGGCGCTCGTACCTGGACCTTACCATATCGACTGTTATGCCTTTTTCATCGGCATTTATCTCTACTGCCTGGCCGCCCAATTTTGACTTTACTATATCATTAACCTTTTTCCTGTTCTCGGGCTCCACATCGACTAATTGGCCCCTTCCTATATTATTAGCGACTCCGGAAGCAAGCGCTTCCCATTTGGCATCGTCGGTCTTGTAGAGCTTTGCTTCATGGACCACCCTCTTCGAAGGGAACGGCGTATCGATCGTGACTACGGCCATCGCCGGGTACAATTCTATTACTTCATCGCGGCCGGTAGCGCTGAATATATCCCATGCGCCGCCATAGCAGGCGATGTCGACAAATTCCGCGTGCGTCCTCTTCGACCTGACCGCGGTGCGGCCCTGGGCGGCGATGTCGTTTTCCAGGCGCAGGGCATCATGCAATCCTTCGCCTAACTGCTGGCCGTACATCGGCGTCGACGTCGACTCTTCTATCGGGACGATGCCGAAGACATTATCTAATATATAGTTAACCCCTAATTTGTAATTATTCTTAGCCGTGAGACCGGTATTGACTATATCGACCAGCATGCCGAAGTTGACCTGTCCCCAGGCCGCCTCACCTATCGCCCGGCGGATAGTGCCGCGCAGGGTAAAGAGCTTTACCCGTAAATATATAAGGCCCCACGCGCTCAAAGTCGTCTTGCGGCTCCTTTTGTCGAGGCGCCTCAACAGCCCGGCGTCGAGAAGGTCAAGGAGGCTCGATCTTCCGTTATGGAACTCTTTCGAATGTACGAACTCGCGCAGAGGCCTTTCTACATCATGCGAAAACTTCGTCTCGCCGCCCGATATCAGGTAAGGGTTCGTCGCGCGGTTTACGGCATAGAGGTCGCCTTCATCTATAATAAAGCGTCTTGTTCCGGCATAATAGCCGTCTGTATAAAGGTTTCTTCCCGACCTGTCGGCAAGATTCGACTGTGAATCGAAATTGAAATAATCCGGCAGGCCGTATATCACATGAGCCGTCTCATAAAGCTCGAGGCGGGCTCTCATTACAGCATCTTCTTCGGAACAGCCCGCGTCCAGATATTTCTGCGTAAGGTTTACGGCATTCCCTTCCGCGTCATACAGGTATGCTATACGCATACCGTTCTCGCTCACGAAGTATCCGACCCTTAGCGGCGGGCCGGGCAGATGCGAATATATCTTATGCGCGGTGCGGGCGCCTTCTATGACTAGGTCATCGCTCGGCGTACCTATGTGTATCTGCGGCCTGGCGCGGTCGGCTACTTCGAGGCGGTCGGCCATTTCGCACAAACAGAGATATGCGTACGCTATTATGGTGAACGTCTTACCTGCGCTCGTGGGAAGCATGATAGCCGCGGCCGTCTTGCCCTGGGCCTGCCGGCTTACCTGCCCTTTCTGCGCGGCGCGGGTCTGGGCGGTAAATAATGTGATCCCGGCGGCTTGAGCGGCGTCGAATATTTCGCGAAGCGGTGTCCCTTCCGGCGGAATAGTAACGAGATCATTACCTTGTACCGCGGCGGATGTGGCTTGTACCGACGGCGCTGCGGGAACAGCCGGCGCGGCTGGCGCGGGCGCCGGTTCAGGCGCGGGCGGCTCGATAGCGGGAGCGGGCTCTGCCGCGCCAGGAGCCGGCAACGGCTCTTCGGCAGCAGGCGATACCTCCGTCGCCGCAGGAGCCGGTGATGGCTCTTCGGCAGCAGGCGGCATCTCGGGCGCTTCAGCAGGTTCATTTCCGAGCCTTACAGAACCTCTTCGGGAGGAGAGGGCATCCGCTCTCGCCTTTCTTAATACACTAAGGACAAAACTAATATCTTCCAGAGAGAAGGGGCGGAGGAGATAGCCCTCACTATTATATAATCTCCTTACGCTATCCCTGTTGGTTCCCCTGTATGCAGGATTAAATCCGAATTGCATTATATAGCCCACTATAGCGAGCTCCGACAATCTGTGCGACGCTAAGGACCTGGCATATTCTATCAATAGTAATTCCGTCTGATGAAAGAGCCCATCCGTACTCATAAAACCATGGGCCCCGTCGAGGCGTTCTTCTACAAGCCTCATAAGGGCAGGTATTATAAATTTTCTGACGGCCAGGTATCTTCTCGTTAACTCCCTGCGCTCCGCGTCCGACAGGCCCTCTACTGCCGGTGCCTCCGGCTCCACAAGTTCGCCTTCCACAACAGGTATCTCGTCATCCGGTATCCCCATCGTCTTCGGCCGGCCTATGGCCTCCTTAGTGGTCACTGCTTCTCCTGCCGGTACAAGCGCAGTCGTTACCGGCGCGGGCGCGGGTTCAGGCGCAGGCGGCTCGATAGCGGGAGCGGGCGCTTCAGCTGTAAAGATCTTCGTAAGCCTCTCTTCGCTTAAGGCGAGCAAACCCAGGTTCCTGTTATCGCGGCTTATAACAACCTTGCCTTCGGAGAGTCTTGCGACCAGCGCGACCTTGCTAGCGTAATGATACGGGTTGGCAAGATATGCCGCGTTTATAGTACCCGTGTCCCTCAACGCCCTCAAAGGCGCGATTATGCCCGTCTGTCTTTCGATAATACCGATCGCCTTATCTACGGTAGCCCTATTATGCGCGGCCGCGCTCAGTTCCTGCCTGGCCTCAGCGAGGTGAATCATCATCCGCTGTAATCCCTGATTTTCACGCCGGTTATCTAATTCCGTAAGTATGTCGCGGTAATCGATGATAGTTTCGGGGGTAAGCCCCATCGATTCCAGGAGCTTCACGATCTCTGGGTTATTCTTTGCCTTCTTCCAGTTCCGTGAATTGGTAGTCATATTGAGCACGGCTAAGAATATAGCGGCTATCTCTGCGGCATCCGTATCTTGGGTTGCTTCCGGATCGCGGGAAATCGCGTAATGGAATATCTCATGCGGCAGGTCGAATAAAAAGACCTCTTCCTTTAATCTATAAGGGGTGCCCGGACGCGGACGGAAATATACGGCCGGATTTATGTAAATAGCCGGCCTTTCGCCTCCTACAAATGCGGAAGCGTCCTTTCCTACTATTCCAAGTTTTTTATCAAGCTCTACGGCAGGGGCCGTTTCGATATCCGGGCAGTGCGCGCGCAGGAACTTATCTACAAAATCTTTCACGCTCTTTCCGGCATTCCGCTTTGCCGTCATCTCGGGGTCGGTAAGCGTCCTGGGCGACGGCAGAGGAGTTACCGGCCTGGTTAACCTGATTTTTACAGCTTCTCGTATGGCATCCTGGCCGTCCGGCGATAAACTAATATACGCCGCCTTCCCTCTAATCGCATTGCCGAACGCTTCTTCGCTAAAGACGGCGTTAGAATTACCATGCTGTATCCTGTCAACGATGGAGTCGACCAGGAGGTTCTTCGTAGTCTCCTCAAGAGTTTTGAAACGCGTCTCGGACGAAGGTTCATACACAGCCGGCGTCTCCGGCCTGGCCGCTATCCTTCTTAATGCCGCGGCGAATTCTTTTAACTCACCAGGACTGGGCTGGCGCCTGATTATCGCGTTATCCTTTGATAGCTCTATAGCCCAATATGCCCGGGCGCCGTCGCCGGAAAATTCCACGACCGCCACATTAGTTTTGCTGTTTAACCGTACGGCATTTATCGCCGCTATCAGTTCGCTAAACCTTTCCAGCGCTACCGTCGCAAAGTTTGTAGTCGCAGCGATATTGCTATCGCCGGCCTTTACCTGGCCTGAGGACGGGTTATCCACAGGGTAGGGGACGTTTAAACGTCCCCTACTATTGTGGATAACTTTTGGGTCTATGATTCCTTTGCCGGAGAGCTCGTCGTAAGCATTCTTATAGCTCTCGATCCAGAGTTTCTTTATGCTGGCAATATCTTTCCGTTCGATCGCGGCCTGTCCGATATTCACAACGACTATCTCTTTTACGAAGGACTCGATCTTGTCCGGATCCTGTATAGCGTCTTTCAGGTAATCTTCGGTCAACAGTTGATACTTGCCCGACTCCAGCTTCTCTTCGTAAGCGTCCGTCTTATTCGTCAGTATAGCTACGTAGGGCCTCTCGGGTCTTGAGGCATCGAACTTGGGCAGTATGACGAGATATGAGGTCTCTTTGGCTTTTAAGAGCTCTGATATGCCTTTAGTATGGTAGCCGCCTGTAATCAGGGCGGCTACGGATTGGCCTTCCTTGTTCATCCGGTTAATAGTGTTATTAAGTATGGCCTGGTTAC
>JBAZKH010000011.1:0-41755 GCA_041650935.1 Candidatus Omnitrophota bacterium | reverse complement strand
TTCAAGACAGAGTTGGATTCTAATGCTTTTAGTTCGGGGGAGTATACTTTATCCTGGATATCCGTTAGTCTCTTTAAGAGGTTATCGATATCGCCCGCTACTTTTACATTTACTGCGCATATCTTCTTGAACTGGCCGGCGTTTTCCTTGTAAAGGTCCTTATTCTCGATACCGTATAACGCTATTGGCTTATTCGATGTTATCGAATAGAATTCCCCGGCAGACATCTTGCCCTTGGACATGAGGTACTTGGCTGTGGTATTACGTATCCGTTCATCGGGGAATGTCTTAAGGATAGAAGTATCTATGTAGCCTGTGGAGCCTTCTATAGCCACAAGCTTAAGATCGTAGTTAGTTACAAGTGAATCCAGGATGGATGATATCGACTCCTGGGCGCTCATTGAGGCGTGGGCGTCTTGAATCTGGATCACTGTCTTTTGCTGTGATCCAGGTTCCTCCTGAGCAAGGCTATTATCTGATGATTGGCCATGCCGAAGGGTGGATGCGCTATATGCTTCTTTTACTACGGCGATATCTTTAGGCAGGGCTATATTAGCATTTAGATTATTATTATTTAATGGGGGCGGTGTGGTCTTTGGGGTATTAAAAGACCCGCTGGCCTTGCTAGACCAAACGGGTGTACCTTCCTGCGCCCAGACTATATCCTGATGGATGAAGCAGATTATAAGAGTTACAGCAACGGTGCTCATCCACCACTTATTGCGGGGACTGCGGAGGTCCATAATAAGCGGCTTAGGACTATCCGTCTCGAGTCCCATCGAAGCAGACTCGCCGCGGGTCGAACCTTCTCTTAAAGAGAAAGATTCCCCGTCACTCCATGTTCTGCCTTGCCAAGCTAACATTGGGAGATTTCCTTTTTTATGTAGCCGTAAACTTTTTAAATACTTTTAGTAACACCAGGCATGCTAAACTTCAAATCTCACTTTTTTTACGGCTTACATATATATTATATCATACGGGGATGCATTGTCAAGAGGTAAAAGCAAGCTTTTTGAAATACTAATGCAGGTGTAACTACTTGTTATCATTGATGTTATAAAATGAAAATCTGTTTAACGTTTAACCGATTCGTTAAGCGTGACGATTGCAGATTGGAGGCCGGGAATGTGCGGCTGGAAATGAGGCCCCGGCCATCCATCTGCAATCGAATAGGAGTATCGTTAAACGGCAATCGCCGTCGTCTTGATAGCATAGAATATTTCGGATATCGCCTTACCTGCATCGGTCAGTAATTTGAAGAATCCGCCGCTAGCGCGCAGATAGTCTTTAATCTCTTTAAAGATGTCTTCATCAAACCCGCCTATTGCCATCATGCCTTGCTTGCCGGAGGCGATCGAACGCAATAAGTTAACGGCATTTATGCGGGTCGCGTTCCGCATATACTTTTCACGCTCCGCCTTCTCCCGCATATCGCCCAGTATCACATACGATGGGGCGGAGGCGCCTTTCATATCCCTTCCGACCATTCTTATCTTTACGCCGTCATTAAGCGCGGCCATAGTCGCCACGCTTATCGCCGCCGCGTCCGGGACGATACCGCTTGCGGCAATCTGGGCGGCTGCCGGTTCATCGGTCCTTACGCGGAGCGGTAACGCGCCGTCGATACCTCTCAGCATCTCGGGCGTTATCGTATCGGCGCTGAAGATGACGAGCCGGACCCGCCCGTCCGAGGCGGCGCATTCTTCGGCAAATTTCGCGATCTCGTTACGCGCGGCAGGACTGGCCAGTATAGCGGCATCGAATGCCGCCACAGCCGTCTTTCCTGGGGCAAGGTTCTTATTTTCACTTATCGCGCCGGCTATATTGCTTATGAAGCCATCCTCGTTGACCGGCTCCTGCCAGTATTGCGCGGCGGCTATAGCTTCGTGGCGCGCTATTATATCTCGTATCTCACCGGGTGACTTACCGCTCAGGTAGTTTAATAGTATGCCGTTCATGCCCTCGAGCGCCGCCGCGTCTTTCTTCTTGAGCGCGCCGACATATTTCGCGACCCACGCCGCCGCGTCCGCGGGCTCATCCGACCGCACTCCAGCCGACGTTCTCTGCGTAATAGAATCGATAACGAGCGCTTCGACATTAAGCGGCCGCGCCTGCGGGAAACTTACTTTTATCGCGTCGAATATTTCGACAAGCGAGTCGCGGCTCAAACCCGATATATTATCCCTCGTCAATCCCGCCAGATACGGCCTGGCGAGTACGAATGCCTGGACACTCGAACGCTCCGCTATCCTGGAGATATCGCTCAAGGCCTGCGCATCGATAGCGCCGGGATCGAAGAGGATGCGCGAAGCCTCTTGCGGGAATTCATTTTCAAGTCTTTCGACGCCGCGGCGCCCGCCTTCGCTAAGCGCAACGAACCGTACACCCGCTACCGGCGCGAGATCATTCACGACATTCTCGCCGGCGACCACGCCCACTATCACCGTTGGGATCGGCGCATTCGATCCACGGGCCCGCGGCGCCGGCGCACCGGGCCCGGAGACTGTCGCGTAATCAAAGACCCTCTTCTCGAGCCAGCGGTTAACCGAAAAGACTGCGCTATTAATAAGCGCGTGTGAAAGGACACTCGCCGCTACATAGCTTGCGGGCGCCATATTGAATAGTAACGGCATCGCAAGGTTTATTACCGACACAAGCCGCGCCGCTTGCTTGCCGCCTTTATGACTCTTTAAGAAATGATATACAAACGGCAGTTGAAACGCCGTGAATAAAATGTTGAATGTCCTGCCCTGCGAAACGAGGTTGTTTATCGGCGTAAAGCTCATGGCCGTCATGCTTTCCAGCGCAAACGGAAGGATCAATATCGAAAGGGGCAGCGCTACATGCACAAGGGTTTCTATAATAGGAGCGCGCACAAGATGTCTCTTCAGCTCTCCGGCTACGCTCCACCGCAGTTCCGCCGGGAGCCTCTTTTCGTTGGGCCAGTACTTAGCCGCCTCTTCGGCAAGCGCCGCTTTACGTCCCGGCTCGGTTTCCTCCGCGGAAAGCTCTTTGTACTTCTTCGCGATAAATATCTTGCCTGCCGGCGTAAGGGCAGGTTCTACCGACGCCATAGCCCTTAAAGCATAATCGGCCCGCTCTATATCTCCGGCGATTAAATGGAGGCGCAGTTTCGCGAAGAGGAATTCGCCTCTATACAAGCTTCCTCTGGACGGCCGGTCCTGCAGTATGCGGACAGTGCCGGGGCTATCGCCGGTTATTAAAGAAAGGTATGCCGCCGCGAGCCGGAATGGGAATGCCGAATCCGGGTTAAGTTTTAAGAGCTGGTCGCGCTCTGCCTTTTGTCCGATCTTAGTTACTATCTCCGCCATCCCGGCAACTTCGCGTTCAAGGCCGCCGCCTGTAAGGCTTTCGATCGACCTGAGCTCCGGCAATATATTCCTGAAAAGTTTCGACACCGCTCTTGTCTCTTCGTCTTTCATAGACTCGAGCCTTGTAAATACGGCTTTCATGATTACCAGCCGGCCGTAAGTAAGAAGTCCGTCTTTCGGAGAGAGAGCGGCCTTTAATAGAGGTTCCAACATACCTGCCTTATCCGCTCTTTTGATAAATAACATTATAGTTTCGCGGTTCTCCGCGCCTACGAATAACGCCTCGGCTTTTTCTTCTCTATAGATGCTTATAAGCCCGCCCATCGCCGCGGTATCCGAAGGGTCAAGGGTAAGCGCCTGCCTGAAATAACTGGCGGCCTCTCTTAGAAGATATGCTTTCGCCTCGACCTTGCGCTGGGGCATCGCATCGGCCCTTCGCAGGAATACCTGCGCTATCTCCCGCGCAAGGCGTGCTTTGGCCTTACGTGCCGCCGCGCCGGGCGCGGCGCATGCATTGAACGCCGTCCCGGCCGCCGCGGCCAGATCCTCCGACGAAGAATCTTTCCGCGCATCGAGGGATTTTACCGCCGCTTCGGCATCCAGTAACTGCTGCCTGGCGGACGGCTTAAGTTTCCGGCCCTTAACGAATCCGGCGAGCCGTGCCGCCTTATCCGGACGGCCTTTAGCGACAAGCGCCTCCGCCATGACGAGCAGGCGGTTAAAGATAATCTCTCGTCTCTTATCCGGCAGTACCGGCATATAGCCGCCTAAACCCTGCAGGGCGCCCGACATCGCCGCGGACTCAAGCGCCGCCGCGGTCCGCTCTTTTTTTGCGCCCGGCATATACTCAAGCCACTCGGCATTTATCCGGGACAGCGCTTTGTACTTTTCACCGGAGGCCTCGGACAGCTCTCCTATAAATCTTTCGAGGATAGCCTTTCGTTTCTTCCCGCCGCGGTCCGTCTTTACGGAGTGTATAAGCTCGCCGCATATCTCGGCGGTGAAATGGTCCGCCAATGCGCCGGTGAATTCCGATATCGCTTCCATCCTCTTGCGGGCCCGATAGACGGCAGTCTCTTTTGTCTTATCTTCCCGGAGCACTTCGGAAAGGATGGCTTCGGCTTCCTCGAACCTTCCCGCCCTTATATTCTTTTGCGCCTTTTTCATCAGCTCCCCGGCGGTCTCTTTGGCAGGAATCTCTTTTTCGAGCGCTGTTATCTCTTCGTCCATGGCCGATACGGCGTTTTCGAACCGCGTCCACCCGGCGATACGTTTCGACTGCCTCATCTGCGCGAATCTCTTCACGTTTACGTCTCTTAATTCCTTCATGGCCGCGACGAGCGCGCTCTTTATGCCGGTCTTTACGCTGTCGCTCTTTGCCGCCGCGAGACCCTTCTTAAGTCGTTGTATCCGGTCCTGGACGCGCGCCGCGCGGCGCGAGGCGGGACGGCGGAACAGAGACAGCAGGACGCCGGGAACCCTCTTCAGGCGCTGCCAGCGCGTACCGTTATCGTTTATATAGGCCCGGGCAAGGTTATCCATAACCTCCGCCTTATCCTTTAAAGACGCGTCGAGCCTTATGGCCTTCTCGTAATTCCTCACGGCCTTATTATAATTTTTATTTTTGGGCTTGTTGAATTCGTAATCGGCCCTCTCGAGTACTACGGCCGCGGACTCCGCCAGTATCTTTTTGGCGCGTCTGGCATACCACCACCCGGCGATCTTATTGATGGTGTAGGTTGCGGCAAGCGCCCTCATCACGGCTTCGGAATCCCAGAGCGCTTTGTCGCCGCCGAGAGCGAGCCTGATGGCCTTTCTCGCTTTCCGGCCGCGGGGGGCTAAAAGTCCGGTAATAAGTCCTGATCGTGCCTTTAATTTCTTATCCCGCGAATCCGCCAGAGCCTTATCGGAAAATATATCCTTTAAGCGGCGCAGCTGCTCCGCCATCTTATTATCCCGGACGATGCTGTCGATGAGCGCTTCCAGCATAGAGGTTTTATAGGTATCGCTTATTTTATTTTCGGCGAGCGTATCCCGTATAAACTTCTCCGTAACGGCATCGATATCGTCGAGCATTATCTTGGAGATACCCTTGACCATATCCCCGTCTTCACATAAGACGGCAAGCTTCGGGAAACCGGCGCTAAGGCTTCTCTTCACCGCCGCGCGCACCTGAGGAGAAAGTTTTGCCGCTCCGGCGGCGCGGGCAACATCATTGAACGCGGCAGCAACAGCGGAAGCAAGCCTCCTGTCCTTATACTTGTTATTAAGCAATTCCAGTGCGCTGATAGCCTCGGATACATGCTCTATCGCCCGTTCGAAGGTCTCCTCGTCGTCTTTTTTGAGGACGAGTTTCGCGTAGAGGATATTGGCCTGTATAAGTATAGCCGCGCTGTCGGGATCCGGTTCCGGCGTCGGAGCAGGGACGCTTAATATCCTGTCCAGACATTCGGCGGCTTTTTTATCTTCGTCTTTCCTGGAATACTCCCCGGCAAGGGCTATATCTATGAGATCGTTCATGCGGCGGGTATGCGCTATAACTTTCAGGAGATCATTTGCGGCTTCCAGATATTCGGTAATTTCACCGTCGGGGGCGCCTCTCGCGTTGCCTATCACCTGGGCAAATAATTTTTCGTCCTTTACCGTAAGATCTGCGAGCATAACGGCGAGACTAGCCTCCCTTCTTGTAAGGTCGCCTTTATCTACGGCGATATCGGCCGACTCGAGTTTTACGGAAACAGTATCGTCTCTACCGGCAACTGTCAATATTTCCGCGCCTGACTTGAGCCGGGCCTCTCTATCGTCTATCTTCTTCTTCAGTTTATTTATCTCGGCTCTTGCCTTAATCACCCTGTCTATCTTTCCGATCCCGCTAGAGATGTCGTCTCTTCTTTTATTCAAGTCATCGGACTCCTGTTTTAAGAGGTCCCCTTCCATCCTTGCCTGCGCGGCCTTCGCTTTCGCCGCGTCCTTCAATCTATCCGCGCAGATATCGAAGAGCTCTTTGGAATATTTGTGTTCCGGAGCGTCGAGGGATTTATCAAGCGCCATCGCCCGCTCCCTGTATTCCGCGGCAAGCGATAAGTCGGAATCTCTCTCCTCAAGCATCCCGGCCACTCCGAGATAGGCCTGCGCGTTATCCGGGTCAAGTTTCAACGCTTCATCATATAAGTCCAAGGCTATGCCGACGGCGCCTGCCTGCCTGGTATTATCGGCCATGTCGACACATAACCTGGCGCGCGTCTTGTTATAATCGGCGGGTAACTCCTTATCGTATTTTTCCGCCGACTTATCGGCATCCGCCAAATCGTTTTCCGCTTGCTGCCTGAATTCCGCGGCCTTTGCCGCGTCTTTTTCGTCTTTACATAGATCGAGGTAGAGCTTTGCGTTATCGATCTCCAGGGATACTATCTTGTCGCCGGCATCTTTTCTAAACAACATCCAGAAGAATATCCATCTAAGTTTGCTCGCCCGGCCGCGCATGTACGACTCCTGTTTTATCTTCAGGCCGGCGCGTTGGGCGTTATTCAACATTATCGATAATATATCCGCCTGCGGCGATATCTTCGGGTCCGCCTTCAGCGCGGCGGCGATATCCGCCCTCTTCCTCTCGCGGTCTTCGGCCTTTCTCGTCGAGCGCCACCTTATATCGAGGAAGCGCGGAGGATCGTCCATTGCCGCGAGTTTAAGGAGCGACCGGGCTATCTCGGCGTCCTCTTTATCCTTATCGGCCGCGGGATCCTCTTTTAATATCTTTCGTATTTCTATGGCATATAATATGCTTTCGAAACTGCCTACCCTGTCGAGCTTCGACACGATAAGTTTCAATGTATCCGCGTCGGCTTTGTCATCGCCTCCGGAGCGTTCAAGCATGTATTTCAGGCTCCGCATCGTCTCCTTTATCTTATACTGGTATAAAGTTATAAGCGCGATCCGCGCGTAATCCCGGGCGGTAACTTTGCCGGTGCCCCCGTAGTATACGAAGGCGATAGCCGCCGCGAGAGGGATAATAGCGACGAGCCATCCGAGGCCGGCCGACCACAATGTCACAGAAGCCGTTACACCGGCTATTATGGCAGTATCTGCCATGACGGTTCTCTTCGTAACAAGGCTCCCTCTCCACGAGAATAATATATCATGCCGCAATAATTTCATTGCCTCTGGCAGGTTACCGGCTTCCCGCTCGATATCGGCCAGATAAGAACGGGCTTCCCGCGCGTCGGCGGCTAAAACTATAAGGCCCGTCATCTCCCTTGAGCGAGCGCGCTTACTCGCGGCTATAACGTCTTCCGCGTCAGGTCTGGCCGAGGCAAAAGCCTTCGCTCCGATCCCCATGCCCGCGCGCATCAGCCTTAAGTGTCCGCTCCACGGATTTACCTTTATCGCCGCCTCCATATAGTCCCGCGCTTTGGCCATAAATTCATCCGCCTTACCGGCCTGGCCCTTGATCTTCTCTTCCTTACTCTTATTCATAAAGAATTCCGCAAGCTCGGAATAGTATCCGGCGATCTCGAGATCCGTGCCTTTAGTGCCGTATATCTCGCTATAACGGTCCCCGTAAATTTCGGCCAGGAGCACTCGCGCCGTTTCGTCGTCGGCGTGTTTATCGATATAGCGTTTTATGGCGCCTATCGCCGCGAAACGCTTCAGGCTCTCCCTGCCTGCCGGCGCGGCCTTCTTAGTCCCGTATAAAGAGACGGCGTGGAAGTATTCGGCGATATCCGAGCGCGGATCGAGTTCCGCCAAGCTGTCGGCCAGCGTCTTCAAAAGCCCGTAATCCGGGGACGCTTTCGCGATCTCGGCCTTACCCAGCCTCTCCATAGCCGCCTGCCGCTCCTCCGGCTTGCTGGACAAATTTATCGCCTCCGAATAGAGACGCGAATTTACCGATCCCTTCAGGGTTACCGCGTTCCTATCGCCGGTCCTGTCGATCAATAAAGCCGAGATCGCCTCGCTCCTGTCGAGGCCCGGGGCCTTAGTCCGCTCTTCGAGCCTGGGATCTTTCCGGAAGGCTTCGAACAGGAAGAATAGCAGCGCATGCATCTCTTTCAATTTATCCGGCGGCAGGGCCTGGCAGAATTCTTTCTTCTCAAGCGCGATCGTTATCCTTCTTATCAGGATATCTCTTTTTTCATCTTTTATCCTCTTTACACCGCCCTTGACCTCGAAGTTGTCTTCCGACGATAAAACCTTATCTGAACCTATATCGGTGAGGACGTATAATCTGTAAGCCGCTTCTGAGGCCAGGACAAAATTCCCGGCAGACATAGCTTTTTCATAGATCGAGAATAGTTTTTCGGCGAGCGTCTTTTTATCTTCGGACGGTACCTTACCGGCGAGATAATCGAATAGCGCCATAGCGGAGAAATTGAATTCTCCGCCCGGTAAAGTAAGTTTGATAGTGCCGGCGCCTGAGTTCGCTCCGACATCGTCGATAGCCCGCAGTATCTTATCTTTATCGCCGGCAAAGTGCATATCGAGGATAAGGCTCTCGAGATAGGCTCTTCTTTCGAACCGCGCCTTGCCCTTTAATTTACCGGAGGCCTCCAGCATCCGCGATATCCGCTCCACCGCTATAGCCTTCAAATCGTCGGGCAGCGCGGCAAAAAGCGCGGCCGCTTTTTTAACGTCTTCGTTCGTGCCGCTATACTTGCCGCTCATTATGACCTGGAAGGCCCTGCCGATGGACTTTAAGATATTATCGCGCTCACCGGACTGGATCGCCCCTTCCGCGGCCTTCAAAAGATCTCTATCCGCGGTAAGCTCGCTTATCCGCGCCTGCAGTTTTGCCACCCTGTCTTTAAGCGCCTGTTCGTCATTCTCAAGCTCCTTCACCCGCCGCATCGCCGCCGCGAGCATCGCCGCGCGGCGCGCCCTAAGCGCGGCCCGGAATTTTGCCGGGATAGGTTCCGTGCCGGGTAAGCGTTCTATCCCGGCAAACGCGTCAAGGTTCGAGCGCGCAAAACCGGTTGCGGCGGCATCTGCTTTACGCGCTTTATCGATCTCCCCGGCTTTCTTCTTAAGGTTCTCGTCGAGAGCCTCCAGCTCCTTCGTCTTTGCGTCGAGTTTCGCGGCCGCCTCTTTTAACTCGGCGCGTTTCATGAGAAGCGCCAGAGATTCGAGCTCCATCATTTCAAGATAGACGCCCGTCTGGAGAGGCTTCAATATGTTCGCGTTATCCAGCGCCGCGCGGGCTTTTCCGATATACTCTTCCGCGCCGCTTCTGGAATTTTTGACGGTGATCTCGTATTCAGCAAAGAGCCTGTTGCCGCGCGCCTCGGAGGTCTCCGCCTCAAAATATTGCCCGCGCGCCCTCAGGATATCTCCCATCCTTTTGGAAAGCCTCTTCGCAACAGTGCGGCATCTTTCTACAGGAACGAGCTTCTCATTCCGGTTCTTCAGCTCTATATTCTTCTTGAATCCGTCGTTTAGCATACCGAGCGCCTTCGAGATCATCTCTTCGGCCTTACCAAGCTCACCGGAAGCTTCATAGCTATCCGCTATCGCCGTAAGCTGGTCTATATTTGCCAGGAGACTGTCTACCCATCCGGTATCGCGCTCTATTCGCAGGTCTTCCAGGGCTTTTTCGAGTTTTGGTTTCAGTAAAGCGAATGCCGCGTTTAACCTGGTCCTGTGATCTGCGCTCAGGTCCTTACGCTTCGATATTATTACGGCGATTATGTGAATAGCCGAGGAGAAACCGCCCGGCATATCTTTATTTAAAACCTTTAGTATGGTCTCCAGCGCCGCGTCCGTAATATCTTTGGGGTCACTGCCTTCCAATAAAGCCGAGAGCCATTTAAGCCCGGCCAGCCATCCTTTCTTATCCAGCCCGTTGATAAAGATCCTGTCGCAAATTATGGCCGTCCGCTCCTCCAGATTAAACGTAGAACCGCTCTTATCGAGCGCGGCCAGTTTCTCCGCGGCGCTTAAAGCCGGCGCGGCAAAGACGGCAAAGAATATATCCGGCTTCTTCTGGAAAGCCATCGCACCTATGACCGCGTTAAGTTTAGCGATAACGTCATCCTCCGCTTCGACCTCGTCGGCTATCTTCTCCATGACCGCCTTGAAAGCGGGCTCCATATCCTCGGCATACCAGGTCTTTACAAGATGCAGGATAGGCTCCATGAGTTTCTTGCGTTCCTCTTTGGAAAGTCCTTTCGCCAGGAGCGCGGCCCTGTACTTTTCCAGCCGTTCCGCAAATATCTCCCGGGCCTGCTTGAATTTCGCGTCGGCCTCATCCTCTTTCTCATCCGCCTTCAACCTGTGCCCCTCGGCAATAAGGTCCGCGGCCTTATCCAGTGTCAGGGTATCGAGAGCCGCTTCGAACTCTTTATCCCGCGCGCCGGTAAAGCGCGACATAATACCCTCGATATTGTCGCGTATCGTGACGCGCCGGAATTGACCTGTCTTCGCATCCCAGCTTCCATAGAACCTGTATCCCGACATCTCTTTCAGGGCATCCAGGATCGCGCCTCGCAGCGCGGCAGGAAGCGCAGCGTTGTATATATTTAAAAGAGCGGCCGCGTATGCCATGACCTTGCCCCTATCGCGTAATACGTCCGGCGGCGGATTATCCTTATTGTTATAGTATCCGCCGAACCGCTTCGCTAAACTGCGGGCGAAGAGCGCATATAGCATCACTGCTCCCAGGGGTGAGCGTAACTCGGTGAGAGCGCCTATCATATCTTTGAAATCTGCGGGGCGCGCTACATCGGTAAGGCCGTCGATAAATCCTTCTATCTCGCCGCGTAAGGCGTCTATCATCCGGGCATCGGCGATATTCTCCTGCAGTAAGCGCGCGTAAACTCCCAATACCGCCGATCTAAATACCGGGACCTCTTCGCTTAATAGCGATTCCTCATCCTCGTATTCTCTTCTCTTATCCGCATCCGTCTCATAATCATCGCTGTCTTTATCATAGAGCGCTCTCTTAAGGAACGCCAGGCTCGCGGTCTTTTCGCGCAACAGGTCCGTCGAATCTTTTCGCATAAAGCCGCGGCGCCGGCCTTTGGCCTGCGCCTTAGAAGCGGTCTCCAGCCTGTCGCGGGCAAAACCGTCTTCGAGAGTTTTGAATGCCTGGTTATCCATCGGTATGAGGCCGGAATCGAGAATAGCGTCCATCGCCGCTACTTTCCGGGTATCCCGCATCCCGGATTTTGCCAGCGCGGCCATCCCGCATTCTACTAAACCGTTATGGACGCGCTCACAGGCCGTTTTGGGTTCCTTGACGTACGCCGCCCCGGAAACATGAGTTATTCTTTCTAAAGCGCTGTGCGCGACAAAAGGATCGGCGGAATAGACGCTACGCTCCGTCCAGTCGGCCCAATCGTAACCGGCCGAGCGCCTCAGCATCCATATCTCCCTGCGCAGCGCCCTCCTTACAAAGAACTTTGTTATAAAATTCCTCCTGCTCTCGAGTATCCGCGCGTAATATAAGAGTCTCATCTCCGAGGCAAATTGGAGGCTCCGGATTGAAGCGCCCGAAGGTATCGCCCTGAGCCGGCGGAGCGCCTTCTTGTATTCGCCTTTCTCGAAATACAGGCCGGCCAGTTCTATCACCTCTTCGGCTGTGAGGGAAGATTTATCTTCAAGCGTTGCGATCTGCTCATCCCTGGCCTTTTCGCCGGTATGTTTTACCGTCTCCTTCTTCTTTCCGGCTTCCGGCTCTTTTGTTTCTTCGAGCGCCGTCACAGCGATATCTCCGGCCTCGGAGGCCTCGTTAACTCTTTTCTCGGTAGCGCGCTCTTCTGTCTCTTCGATTGCCGGCTGGGTCATGACGGCGCTTATCTCGTCGCGTTTAGCGCGCTCTGCCGAAGTAAGTCCAGGGGCGGCCTTTTTAATAGCGTCGAATGTCTCATCATAGAGTTTCTTCGCGTCGGCATCCTTGGTATTCTTATACCGTTTTGCCGCCGCCTCCAGCCTTATGAGGAGCGCTTCGGGATCATCCGGCGAAACTTTAAGAAGCTCCGCCGCGCCTTCCAGCGCGATATCTATGAAATCCTCCGGTTTATCCAGCGCCCGCACTTCCTCGACGGGCTCGGCCTTAAGGGCAAGTCGGCACCTTAAGCGTATGACGTCGGGCGAATCTTTCCATGTATAGTTTATGAGTTTGAATAGTTCTTTGGCCCGGTCCTTATAATCCGCCGTCTCAAAGAGGAAACCGACGAACTTCGCGGCACGATCGGGCTTGAGCTCACCCGCTCTTATCCGGCGCGCGAACTCTTTTACAAGCGCGGCGGCCCTCTTCCGGCCAGCGGGCCTGACGGGCGCTAAATCGCTATATGCCTCGATGAGTTTTATGACGGCGTCGAGGCTCTCGGGGTGCCTCTCCACAGCCTCTATCTGAGAGGCAACCAGCCAGTCGAGGGATGAGAGGGTAGTCAGGTAATCGTACGCGGGTTTCAATGTTTTTTTGTATACCGGTTTTGCGAGCGCCTTTATAACCAAAGTTGTCGAGTAGAGTGGTAAGGCTGTCTTCAATGTCATAACCAATCCGTAAGCGGTCGCATATGCCATCTTCAGGTATGAGTCGGAGACGGCGATAATGGCTATTATATCTTTTATCGTTTCGGCGTATCCCGCGATAGCGCCGCCGCCCAAATAAGATGGAATACCCGCCAGTAAAGCGGGTGGTAAGAACACTGCTAAAAGTAGGATGGCGCTTATAACGGCAAAAGTTATAAGAATGCTCTTGAGGGAAGAGGGTTTCATTGCGCCGAACATGCCCTTCACCGATGCCATGCGGGACGGTTTTTCGGCTTCCGCTTCGGCCGGCGGTTTTTCCTTCATCCGCGTAAGACATCCCGCCAACTCTTTGGATAATCCGGCCCGTCTATATACTGCGCGCGCTTTTTTATATTCCTTCGCGTCTTCCAGGAAACGCCCAAGCTCGATCGCGGAGGCAGTCTTAAGCCCGCTATCTTTGATGCCTTCTCTCACCGAGCGCTCAAGCGCATCCTGCGCCCTCTTTTTATCCCCCATCGCGTTAAGGACCAGGCCTAAACGCGCCCTCGCGTCGGCGTCTTTTGCGTTTACCGCAAGCGCCATCAAAAGATAATTATAGCTGTTTACCCGCAGGTCCATGGCCTTAGCCTTGCCGGCCTCCGTACCAGTCTTTTCGGACTCCCCGGCAAGCGCGTATAACAGTTCCGCTATGGCGCCGTAAGGTTCCGTATCCATGTGCCGGGAAGAGCCGGTGATCGAATCTATGAATTGCTCGACGCTACGCCCGCCTTTGGCGCGCGAAATGTCTATAAGGAGCAGCGCTATCTGCGCGGCGCTATTCTTCGTCACAAGACGGCGGGCCGATAGGGCAGTGTATCTGCCGGTAGCAAGGTACTCTTTGACTGCCTTCTTATCATCCCCGGCGATCTTCCCGCCCGTTATATTCTCTGCCGCGGCGATGGCTTCATCCAATACGATATCGCCTCCCCGGACGACCGCGGGCAATCTCGCTCTCAGTACGGCTTTTGCGTCCGGATCGGGTTCGGGCTTCGGGAACCATTTCCGCCAGATCGGCCGTACCCAAGATATAGGCGCATGCCACGAATTGTAAAATACCTGTTCCAAAATCCACTTCGGCGCAGTCCAGGCCGCAAAGTATACCAGGACCACGGCAAGCTGTATAACACGTACCGCGGCCAGGACAGCCGATGTCCATAATACCGCCCTGCCGGTCCTGCCGAACGGATGGTAGAGTAAAGCCATAAAGAAGTCGAGCGCTTTCGACGCGAACCTGGCCAGCCGCTTAATCATGGCATGTTCCGGGCTTACGTTATCCAGGGCGTGTTTCAACTTTAGATAAAATGCCCTCTTCTTCCATTCAAGTTTCGAACGTTCGAGGGCGCGGTCACGCGCCAGCTCTCTTCCATACGCCCATATCCGGAAATCATTGAAGAAATCGTTTACCATATACACTATGGGCTTGACCGTAAAATAATCGAACCAATATAAAGCGCTTATCCGGAAAGAGCGTTCATCCTGCCTCCCGGCCATATCATGTTTATATTCGACCTGCTTCTTCCATTCTATGGTTGCCCGCCAGGCGGCTATCGCTTTCCACTTGAACCACTGTCCTATCTCAGTAAAGGCCCGGCCTATCGCGGCTTTTATCCCCGGCATACCGGGTAATCCCGTCTCCCTTGTAAGCGGGAGGCGCCTGCCCGCTTCGCGGCCGGGAAGATTATCTTCGGCGATCTTTACAAAGTCCGCCACCGGCTCTCCTCTTGCCGCCGTCTTGCCCGCCTCGGGCCGGCGCATAAAGATACCGTCCGCTTCCACGACGAGTTCCTCGGGGCGCAGGCCGGTCTCATTGCTCTCCTTATCCTTGCCTGTCAGGATATCGTTAGCGCGGTTTATCTCCTCCGCGGTATCGAGCGAAACGGAATCGCCGAGGCTTCTTACGTAACGCGTCCCGTCGCCTGCCGCGGCCACCATGAAGTAGGCGGAACCTATCTTTGCCGCGAATACGCGCCGCCCCTCCCCCGCGGAGAGGCTTATCAGCTGTTCGAGCTTCTCCTGTGAAATGGATTCACCTGCGTCGCCCGCGGTGAGTTTAGCCTCTCCGTCGGCCATGGCGCGGGCGGAGGCAGCATCGACGAATACGACGGCGCCGCTGAATTTATACTGCGGCAGGTTGTCCGCGCCTACTGTGCCGCCGGCAAACCCCTCTATCATAAGATATACCGTCTTCGGCCCGGACAGGGCGGCCTCATCCTGCGTAACCATACCCGTAACTTTGGAGGCATAACGCTCGTGGGCGCTCCGCGCAAGCCTCTTCCGTTCGTCTTCATCCATGTTCTGGGCGATGGAGCCGTGCATAACGATAAATACTTTAGGGATGTTTTCCGGGTCCGGCTCGCCCGGGCGCGGTGGGACGGCCATGGCCTGCGCTAAAGCGGCATCGCTTATCTTCGCGTCTCCTGTCTCTGGCGTCTGGGCTATGACGCTATCACCCAACGCATCCCGGAGACGCTCCCTAGTCATAGCGCCCTGGTACTCACGCCTCTCTGCCGCGGCCTTCTTTTCGCGCTCCCGGTGCGCCTCTCTATCATGTTCCTCTTTGGCGTCGGCGGCATCCTTTAATTTGCCGGCATCGGCAGTCTCCACGCCAATGGCTTCATCCAAAAGGTCCGCGAGGTCGTCCGCCGTCGAATATTTTACGCGCGACCTGTCGGCCTGGGCGGCAGGCGCGACCGAAAGGGCGGGCGCTTCCAGGCTCCGGACGGTAACGGGCCGCACGTCCCTCCTGAGTTCTGTTCCCGCTCTCTTCGCCACGCGCACTACGCTCGTCTCGTTCTCCACGGCAACCGGCGTAAGCCTGCCGTCGTCTATAAGGGCCTTCTGTTTTATCTCGGCCTGCCGCCTCGCCTCGCCCATATCCGTATGGAGGTCGCTGAGCGCCGGCTCGATCACGGTCAAGGCCTTCGCTATCGCTTTACGCCCATCGGCGTTATTGTAGTCGTCTGTCTTCGCGCGCTTATCGAGATATCTCCGCCGCGATTCCTTCACGGCAGCTTGCAGCAGCCCATAGTCCGAAGTATCTGCCGTCTTGAGCTTGCTCGCTTTCTCTTTGATTATCTCGTGCTTTACCTTATCGAGCCCTCCGCTGTATACCTGGACAACGGCATCCTCGAACGCTCCGGCAAGCTCGACCGTCGTTGTGCGCATCGCCGTCTTCCGTATCACAAACCTTATGACCCTATTTTTATCTTTGGCGGAGGCAAGCGACATTACGTCTCCATCGGCAGTTCCGGCATAAGAGACGTTATACGAGTCTTCTCCTATCACAACGGTCCGTCCGCCGGCCTCGATACGGAAAGGCGCCGCCTGCCACTCCGCGTCCTTATCCAGGAACTTTACACCCGCCAACCGGACTTCGCCCGTCCGATTATTACGCGAAAGTTCATATAACGCCTCGCCCGACCGCAGCTGCCCTAGACCGTCCTTATCGAGCGTCACAGCGCCCATCCTTTTAAGCAGCCGCATCAATATATTCTTCATCTGCTCCCGGCGCGCGGTAAGCTCCTCCGCGGAGCTATCCGATAAAACGAGCTCATAAACCTTATTTTTTACCTTTTCGCTGAAAGCGACCGGGAAGTGTTCTTCGATATGGCCGAGGCACTCATCCAGCTTGAGCTTTCTCACGCCATAATCCCCTGCGGTGATATCCGTAAAATAGATATTGAGTATCATCTCTATGCTATTTTCGATTAAATCCGGAGCGGTATTGGCATCTTTTTTCATCCTCTCCCTGATCCTGCCCCTAGACGTCCTTACCTTGTCCAGTTCCGCCTGCGCGGCCCTGTTTGTCTTGTAAACTTCTTCCCGTATCTCGTCGCGCCGCTTCTGGCTGTCGGCTCTCACCGTCCTTAAGCTCTGCGCGAAATAACTCTGCAGGGCGCACCATCTCCTGAATGCGTATTCCTGGAAATCCTCGATGAATCTTCCCTCGTCCGCGACGGATGCGCCCCTGGCGAACTCTTCGGCCTTCCCCCTGTCATTCGATTCTTTTATGAATGCCTCCCTGAATTCATCGTTCTTAAGGAGCCGGCGTATAACTTTAAATAACGCCTCCGTCCCTTCGGTATCGTCCGGGTCGTAGAACCGGTAGTCCATAGCCTCGTCGAATATAACGGGCTCGATCGCCGCCAGGCTATTCTGTTTGCGGATGAAATCGTCGAACTTTTCCTGGCCGGAGAGCCTGAGAGAAGGGAGAAGGTCCTTATTATGAACGGCGCTATACTGGGCTTCCATCATCTTGAAGAGCGCGGAACCATTGCCGACCGAGTAGCAGGATTCGACGAATCCGATATCGCCCTGCCTCCTATTCCTCCCGAACTTCTGGACTTTGCCCTGGTCGCTCCTGTTCGGCGAAAGGTCTATCAGGAATAGTCCGTCGAAATACTTCTGCTCTACCATGCGCCACACGCCGCTTGTACGGCCGGCGTCCAGCCTGCTCAGGAAATTTTCTATCACCCTCTTCTTGGCAAGGCGCCGTCCATAATCGGTCTCGAAGAATATACCGTTAGCGCCTGCAAGCCTGTCCCTAAGCATATCGACCAAAAACGCGTCTATATCCTTTTTTGCGGATTGCAGTTCCGCGCCGCCGGCGCCGTTTAAAATGTTGTCGGCCGAGAGGATATGGCCGGCCAGGTTCTTTTCATCTAATTCCGTCTTTACCGTGCCGGATTCCGGCGATATCCCATTAACGATCTCCCTGATCTCGTCCCTGTCTTTGCCCGCCAGCGCGGACAGCTCCATCCGCTCCAGGAACCACGCGATAAATTCCAGCCGCTCGTCCGTCTTGTCCCGGCCTTCGAGCTCATTGTAGAACGAAATATAACACCCGAGGTTGTCGGAGCCCTGAGCGCGCCTGAGTTCGAGAAGTTCTCCCAGCGCTTTTACGGAGTTCTTGACTATGAAGCCGCTCTCTTCGGAAAGTTCGACGTTCGTCGCGCGGCCGAGCTTAGAATCGCAGAGGGTTATCGTCCTGGGCTTACCGGCATTATCGACCACCCATTTTTCGTATGCTCCTTCTTCGTTCAGGACGTTTATCTTTATATCCATGCCGAGCCGCGCTATCAGTTCTTCCAGCGGCTTCTTGAACTCTTCCGCCTGGTGGAGGTCGTCGAAATATACTATAAGGCTGGGGTCGGTGAAATTCCTGAATATCTCCTCTATCTTATTGAGCGTAAAGAGGTTCTTCTGCTCGTCGCCGGAGACATAGACGCCGTCCCTTTCGGCGCCTTTCTTCGAATAGAGAGGCTCTATCTTCCTGACGCCCCTGGATTCCGGGAATATCACACTCATGATATAAGAGGCGGTCGTAACCGAACCGCTGGCGCCGCCGTACGAATGGACGAGCGCCGCTACATCGGTAAACGACATATATTCGGTCGACTGGTTGTCGCCGCGGACAACAGGCGCGGGAAGATCGCCTTCGATAAGCTGGCTCTTCATTTCATAGAGCGTATGGAACCTGTCGCGCCGCTGGCCGCCCAACTTCCTATTAGACTCCTCATCGAGCAGGACCACTTCCATGGTAACTTCCTTCAGGAGGAAGCCGCCTTCGGCTGGGTCTACCCTGTACCGCCTGTCGTCTATGTTTATGACCCTCTCCTTGTCGCCTTTACTCATAAACTCTTTGTCGAGCGCCGCTACATCAACGCCGTCATGCCTGATCGTAAAGAGAACGCCGTTCTTCACCACCTCGAAAGGCGCATCGTCGAAATCTTCCCCGTCTTTCGTTATCTTCCCCGACTCGTCTATAAGGACCTTGGGTTTGCTCTCATCGGGTGAATAGTCAAGGACGTAATCTACTCCCAATTTATCGATATATAACGCCTTGACACAGTCACGGAATAATTCCCAGCTGGGCGCCTCAATCCCTGGGAAGTCGCGAGTAAGCAGTGAGGCGACGTTACTCATGATACTTTCTATAGCTTCCTTTGTCCCCTTATCCGCGTCGGCAGTCTTGATCGTAGCATCGAGCATCATACCGCCTACGTCATCAATCTGCTCACCGACCATCTCCATCCTGGCAATAGCAAAGGCCTTCTTGGCCTTATCATAAGAAACCAGGAATCTATTATTGTTTTTTTTGTCCTTTATCCTCTCGCCCTTTTCAGCCTGGGCCTGTGTTATCCTGGTATCTCCGATAATAAGAGTATTGGTCCCGGCTTCATATTGGACATCGGTGCCTTTGCCGAAGCCGAGAAGTTCTTTCAATCTGCCGCATTGCCCTGTTATATCGCCGGCCTCGGGCTGGATGAACGCGATATTATGTTTAAGGAGGGCCTGCATAAGCTGTATCCCGCCTTCCGTCTCATATAGCTTTTCGGCGGTCATTATCGCTAAAAGGTACCTGACATATTCCCTAACGCTTAGATTCTTCTGCTGGGCGGCTATTATGTAATCGGAAAGATACGGCGCGACATCGCATTCATCGAATGTCAGGCGGGTCCTCTTCATGAGATCCAGCCACCTATTACTATCGCCCTCCTCCAGGTCCATATTATTCTTTGCGTAGAGGCAGGTAAAACTTAAAGCCCCGTAGGACATGATGACGACGTCGTTGGCTTCCAGTTTATCTGCGGCTTTTTTCAGGTCCTTCTCTTCGCCGGTCATATAGGCCGCTTTATAGCCCATGACATTATAGAGGAATTGCGTCTGCCTGAAGTCCCTCTCGGTGTATACATCATCGGTAACAAGATGTATGCTCTTAAGCCTTTTGCCGGACTTAGCCTTCCTTGCCGCGTTCAGGATATTCGGCAGAGGATATGCGAGCGTCTTACCGGCGCCCGTCGCCATATCGACAAACCAGTTATCCGCTATGGCAAAACCCGCCTCTATCTGCTCCGTAAAAGGCATGTATCCGGCGGCAATTATAACTCCCAGCTGGTAGTATACGGCTATCTCCTCTTCGACCTGCGCGCGCGAGGCGGGGTTTTCGAAGCTCTCGCCGTATCTCTTCTCTAGACAGCTCTCCGCATCCTTGCTGTCGACTCCCTGCCTGTCCGTCCCCCTCATCTTATCCTGGATAAAGTTTGCCATTTTGATTCCGGCGGCAGCCTGTGAAAGCATGTTAGCGGCCGCGGCCTTGTCCGCAGCAAGCGCCGCGATCTTCTCCGCGAGGTTGCGGCCTTCGCCCGCGCTATATCCCGTAACAAGAAGTTTTAATATATAGTCCGCGAATATCTCGATCTCGTCTTTACGGTCCTTGCCGGCTATGACGCTTATGACGCACTGGTCTTTTATCTGGTTATCGGTTATACCGAGGGAGCTCAATATCTTTCCTATCTCGTTCTTATTTATGTCGCGCGCGCCGAGGCGGGTTGCAAGTATATCTGCCATACCCGCGGCGCTCTTGCCGTAGCAGGCTTTACTTATGAGTTCCTGGTATTTTCTCTTGCACTTCTGGATAAAGCCCGACTTGTCCATGTCTATGCCGCCCGGGGCAAGCCACTGGTCTATCGCGCCTATTATGCCGTTCATAAGCCATAACGCCCTTTCGAGATCATCCGGGCCGATTATGCCTTTCGCGCTCATCTCTCTCAGGACCGCTTTGCTCTTTTCCGCAAATGCCCTATCCTTTTCAAGCATCTCTTTCTTCGCTGTATCCTTGAAATTCCCGGACTTTGCGGGCAAGTGGAGGCATTTGATATTTATTTCCGAGATCGCGGAACCTACGTAAACCAGGATTTCTTCGGCTATATTGTCGGAGAACTCCCCGCCCAGCAGATGCTCGGTCGTCCTCTGCAGCGATTCGATAACTTCGGCGATGTTATCTCTGCCGACGATCTTCAGCATCTTCTCTATCGCGGCTACCTCTTCGTCCAGCCATGCGGCATCGCCTGCCGCAAGGTAGCCTCTGATATTTTTAAGCGTCGTTACCCACTGGTTAAGATATACGGCCATCTCTTCGATCTTGCTGTTTATCTCTTCTATACGCGCCTGCCGGGCCTTGGATTCCGCTCTCTTCTGGCGCCTGAGTTCGCGGGCCTCTCTTATCCTGCCCCAGGCCCAGGTCCAGGCCCTTTTGAAGATATTGCCTGTCGGGGTGACGACAACTCTCGCCGGCCGCGCCGCAGGCGCAAGAAGAGGCGCTTCGAGGCCGAGCCCGGTCTTTACTTCGTCGCGGAACTGCCGCATACCTTTCCTGGAGTTCATGCGCATGTTATACGATAGCCTTTTTCTCGCCTTCACCAGCTCTTCCGTAAGCCTGACCCACACCGTCTCGGCGCTGCCGCTCCCTCTCGCTCTCACCGTTACGGATACCGTATCGCCGGCGCGGTTAACGGAGCGCCACAAAACCTGCCTCTGTATCTCCCTGCACCTTGTCTGCACCCGCTCGAGCAGTGTAGATAGCTCCCTCTTTGACTCTAAGGCCATCCGCTCGACAGCCTCCGCGGTATCTTCGAAGAAATACCCGGCGGGCGAATAGAGACTGCCGTTCTTCCGGAGATCTCCGAACCTCTTACTTAAGGCGTCCAGGTTCTGCCATACATTCGACAGCTCTCTTTCGATCGCCGAGGCGCGCGTCTCCTGCGCCTCGAGATCGATGGCGCCGCCGTCGTCTTTCGTCTTGCCGGCGGCCCACATCTTAAACAACTCCGCCGTTAATTTATCCAATCTATCCCTTAAAAGCCCTATCTCGCTTTCGGCCGCCCGGGCTGTAACAGCCCTGGCGCCGCCAAAGAGCGCGGCGTCGCCGGATTCGAACATATACGAATCGATGAGCGCCTCTATGATGCTCCGGGCACCCTTATCCGTCGACGGTGACGTATAGAGGCGTAAAACCTCGCCCTGGCCGGCATCGGTCTTCAGGAACGCTTCCATGCCTCCGGGAAAAGTTATATGGTATTCATCCGCCAGTATAGTAAGCAGGCTCGCGTGCGCGGCGCTCCTTGCAAGGCTATTTTTGCTTACGGCGTAATAGGCGAGGCTCTTTACGTCTTTATTCTTCGCGGCTTCTTTTATCTTTGATTTTATCGAATATTCGAGGCAGGCGTTGCGGTCGTCCTTTACCGCTTTAAGCCCGTTCAGGTCTTTCTCCAGTTCATCTATCTTTGTCTTTAACGAATCGGCTACCCGTGCGGCTGAAGACGGCAGAGCGCCCAACTTCTGCCTGGCCAGGTCGATCGCTTCCGTTATCGCATCCAGCTTCCTGCCGAGTTCGGCTTCAAGCGCCGCAAGATCTTCCTCGGAGATGCCGGCATCGGAAAGCTCGGCTATTATGTCATTGTAGGCCTTGCGCGCCCGCCGCATAGCGCTGAGCGCGGCGCTCTCGGCCTTGCTGAAGTCGGCCTCTTTCAGCTCCTCTCCGGCAGCCCTGCGCTCCGCTATGGCAGCCGAACGCGCGTCGATCTCCGCTTTAAGTTTCGTCCTTAAGTCCTGCTCCGAAAGTATGCCATTCCTCGTCGCCGCCCTTATCATCGCTTCGCCTTCCGCGGTCATAGCGAACGCGACCCCGAGGCCGTTACGCATGAAGACCTCGGCTATTATATCCTGCATATTCCCGGCCATACGCGCGTTCACTTCGGATACGCCAGGTACATGCGTCCCGCGGCTCTCGTCGAATAGTTCTTCGTATGCTTTCGCGTAATTGTGGGCCGCGTCGAGCATGGCATTGTAATCTACGACCGACAGTCCCCCGCCGCGCGCCTCTCCTATAAGTCTTTCGAATATCTCGCGCCCCGTTCCGGAGACTTTGAGACGCTCCTTCGCTATCTCTAAGAGCCTCGCGCGCTCCGCTATCTCATGAGTTATTACGGCCTCCAGCGCGAGATTACCCGCATCCGCCCGCGAAACGCCTTTACCGGCCAGTTCGCCGATCTTATCGTCCACGTCTTTACGCTTTACCCAGATATAACCCGTCCGCCTGCCGCAGTGCGTATAGACCGGCCTGCCCGCGATCTCGTCGGCTATTATCACGACCCGTCCTGTCCTGTATATGACGAGCCTTATACCGCGGCCGGCAAGTTCGTCCAGTTTCGCGTCAAGCGCCGCCTTCTTCTCTTTTTTAGCGCTCCTGAGCAATCTCCCAACGTTGTAATACCGCTTGCCTGTCTTGTCGTCCGTGAATAATATATTCTCAGGCCGGTCGAGCTCTTCCTGGGAGAATATCCCCGCCTGTTTAAACTCTTCTATGATGCCTGATAACACTATGCCGTTTGCGTCGTTCATCGCCTCGTGTTCAGCCTCCACCTCATCACCCCGGCGCGCTATGCCCGCCTCGGCAGCTTTACTTCCACCCAGGGGTGGAATCTTCGCATTTATCTCATTCATCAACGCGTCATATAAAGGCCTGGCTATTTCGTAATTCTTTTTTGCAAGATCACCGCTATAATTAAATTTTTCCATGATGCGCCTTATAACGTAGTCCCTGCCATCGTCAGTCTGTGGCCCCAGACTACCATCCGTATTTATCGAAGCGGCAACCATGCTTGAGGCTATCGCATATGCCATTTCCTGGACATATTCAGCCGTCCAGCCTTGAGCTACAAAATGCTCTACTATCGCTTCGGATAAAAGTTCCGTCTCCCTCATTTGACATTCATCGAATCTATCGCCTGCGGTTTCCGTATCTTCCTCAGCCATTAACAAAGGTATAGAAGGCGCTAACTCCGCTATCCTTGCGACCTGTTCCGAACGGCTGAGGGGCGCAGCCGGTTGTTCAGCTGCCTTTTTGGCGGCAGCTTCTTCCGCGGCTTTCTGTTCGGCGGCACGTTTCTCGGCGGCGGCTCTTTCGGCTGCTGCTTTCTTCTCAGCCGCCAGCTTCTCCGTAGCGGCTTTCTCGGCCGCAAATTTCTCCCTAAGGTAACCTGCTGCTTTGTCCCTCAATCCGTAATGGGCGGTAAGTATGGAAAGCTTACCGCTCTTTTCGACATCGTCGAAACTCTTCATCCTCTGCATCTCATCGATAGCCTGCAGCATCCCCCTTACCGATAACTGCGCAAACTTAGGCCCGGAGCCCGTTATGGCCTCTCCCAGGCCGCCAAGATTTCTCTTTAGCTCATCGAGCGACCGGGCGCTTGCGACGGCATCGCGTTCCATGTCGGCCCTGGGCACATTTACCTTTGCCATATCCGACTCTAAGACCCCTATCTCCTCGGTAATATTATCGATCAGATTGCCGGCAGCTCTGAGAGTACGCGCCCTATCGAGAAGCGTACGCAACTCTTCCTGCTTCTTCACCATCGACCCTTCACCGCTGACGATCGCGCTTAAGCGCGCCCCCAGTCTTATCTCCTCGGCAGCGTCCCGGAAGACTTTAGCCTGCGCCGTCAGCTTCATCTCATCGGCCCGACCGGCTAATTTCTCCAGCGCCTCGGCGTCATTATCATTCCTGGCCTTCCTGGCCGCTTCACGCAGTTCCGCCCCTGCCGTCGCTTCATAGGAAATCTGTGTTTCCAATTCAAGGGCTTGCTGTAAAGCATTAATTTTATCCGTCGTTTTCTCTGAAAGATCTTTACCGATAGCATCCTTTTTGAACAAAGAACTTAGGTACTGGTAACTTCCGGCATCTATGCGGTAATAGATACTTAGGAGGTTGAAGAAATCAACCGCGGAAATGTTGCCATTTTTGGCCATACGTATTATTTCTTTAGCGGCGGCTTCCGGACTGATCTCACCTTGTAGAAACTTGCCGATCGGATCTGACTCAACAAGCGCAAGCATTAAAGAAAATTCGCTGTCTGAAATCGGCAGCGCAGAACGTATCGCCATTAGAATAGAGCGGGTAGCGGTATGTTGATTTCTCGTATGCCCGTCCAATTTATATGCGCGGGGTTTGCCTATGTCATGAAGCGCAAGCATAAGAAGGAATAAGCTTCTAGTCGCATTCGCAGGCAATTTTTCTCCTGTAAAATATTTTTCAAATAACCCCAGTACCTTCCTGGTATGCGTTTCTAACGACTCCATCTCCTGGGGGGTCCCTGTTGTATTCACGAGTAGCCAATTTAAAGTACTATTACCTTTTAGACATTGGATTATACGATCTATCATGCCTGCGCCTTTTAGCGCATTATCGTTTAATGTCGATTCTAAGCTATTGTGAAATTTTTCTTGAGCCGCATTCATTTTACCCTTTAACCCCTCTAGCCGCGGCCTTATCCGCTGGTCATTTTCCAACCCAAGCTCTCCTAACCTTGTCACGACCTCTTGATATCTCAGGAAATCATTCTCCCGTTCTGCGGCATCTAATTCGAATTTAGCCTGGTGTTCGATGAAAAACTCTTTATATGTTTCTGTCTGTTCATAATTTTCTACAAACTCTGTGCTTGTAGCTTCTACTATGTAAACTTTTTCATTCATCCCTTCGGCACCCATCTGCTTCATTTCTTCTACCGTCGCTTCTCTTACAGTCGCGCCGGTGATTCTTACAGCGCGGTTGTTGGAATGCATATTCAGGTTTTCGGCAAAGGTATACCTCGGGCAACGGTTATCCATTTCAATTTTGAATATAACAACGGTGGCACCTCTTCCTGCATATGGCAACTCGGGAGATTCTGAAAAATACACTCCTCGCCCTACTGCATTACGATACCCCGGGAATAACAACACGCCGCCATGGGCTAGATCCCGCTTGATATCAGCGATATCCAGACCTTTCGTTACATGATAGCCTGTGTTAGTGTTACCCATTAAAAGATTTAGCCGATGACCACTTTTACTATCCTGAGAGCCATTCCGAGAGATATTAATTATGGTACCGGCACATATAACATCTTCATCCTCACTCAATGAAAAGCTGTCGTCCTTTATACGGTTTTCTGCCTTTGCAAGAATATTAAGGAAATCTGCAACATCATCCGAAGACCCACTTAAAAATGCGTCTTTTTCTTTGCGGATAGTATCTAGCGTCCATTCTTTATATCTTTCTTCTTCAGTAGTTACTTCCTTATTCTCTATTGTAGTAATAGCTTCGTCATATAGTTTTGCCATAGCACGTATCCGGGCTATTCTATTTTCCAATATAGTCTTAAGCGTCTCGTTGTATGTTTCCTTATTCAAGGTCATCCAAGTCAGCAACTGATTAATTTGTGTTTTTGACATCTTATCAAGCGCATATTGCAATAGTTCGACGTTGTTACCTGCTATGCGTAAAATTTCTTTAGCCATTTGCTGGGGTTTCTTGGCATTAGTAATCATGGCTTCATCAATATCACGTTTCTTCGCAATCATCTCTTCTGCAGTCGCAGGTTTCGCGACTTCGGCGGATTTCGGCCCAAGATCTTGAGGGGTTACTTTGACGAATGGCGCTACATTGGACTGAGCCAGCACACTTTTTCTCATAACAACTGCTTCGGATTCTGTCGAGTTTGTCATAAAATATGGCGCTTCGAAATCGCCGGCGGCCATCTTCCCATGCAAAATGCCGGCGTAAGCTCTCATTACCTTATTCTCTTTATCCAGCTTTACGAATCCTTTATTAAGGATCTCTCCCAAAATACGCCTTTCTTCTTCCGACATATTCTTAACGACATTATTAGTCAGCCTGGCGGGGCACAAATTTTCTCCAAGCTCATTATAGTTAACATCTATGCCTGCTTCGCCGTTTTGGGCTGCCTGGAAAAATTGGCTGAATGTTGTATCAACGAGATAGGATTCGCCGGACTGGAATGTCACGACTAAAAATCTATGGCCTAACCGGCTGAGCGGCGTGCCGAATACATTATGGCTCTGATGGACATAAATTCTCTCTGCCGTGCCAAGACGCAGCGCCATATCTTCTTGCGCTGCGCCACACTGATCGACAAGACCGCTCGGCGCAAGCCCCTGGCGGGTCTGCGGTTTAGCTCTATTATTCTCTATGAGCATCAACCTGTTGGCCTTAATGGCATCTCTCAGCGTCCTTTCTTCTTTGGACGCGGCCGGGGCAGGCGTCCCTTCAACGCCAGGCCGCTCCGCCGCGCCTTCCGCGCGGGCGAGGAGTTGGGCGCGCAATCTTTCTTTTTCTGTGTTATCCAGATTATTAAGGCCTAAAACTTTTAAGGTCTTATTAAATTCCTTACCAAACTGCTCTTCAGAGGCGCCCTTATTCCCTTTTAGCCACTGGCTCATCCTTTCCAGGACTTTTATATCATCCGCCTGCTGCCCCTTCTGCTTCCGGTCTTCCCTGGAAACCGCGGCAAAAGAACCTGCCCCTTTCTCACCCGCCGCCGCGGCCCTGGCGGCCTCGACATTACCTTTGGTGCATCTGTATATGCGCACCTGGCCGCCGGCCGCGATAAAGAAGGCATAATACGTTTCGCCGATACAGCTTACGACCCAGTCTTCGCCTTTCGAATTTTTACCCGATATGAGGTTATCCCAGAAGGACTTGAAGTTCTCTACGTTGGACTTGGCCTGCTTTTGGTCAATCTCTCCCGATGCGGCAAGTTCGGCCTGTCTTGTCTCATAAGCCTTGACGTACTCGCTCCTATCGCTCCTGCCTTCGGCTATGCGTTTGGCGCCGATAGCGGCCGCGAGCCTGGCCCAGTTCTCCATCAGGAATAACCGATCGCCCCATAAAGATTGGAGCGCGATGTAGAACTCGCCGCTATCGAGGACGTCCTCGTACGCCTTCTTGTTATTCGTTATTATCGTCACATACGGCCGCTTCTTATCCTTGTCGAACTTCGGCAGTATGACGAGATACGACAGCTTATCGCTCTTGAGCAATTCCGCTATGCCTTCCGAATGGAAACCTCCGGTGACCATAGCGGCAACCGTTTGCCTGCGCTCGCGCATACGCTTCACGGTGTTAGCGACCATCGACTCGTTACGCTTGAGCGTCAATTCATAGAACTCTTCGGCGCTTCCTACGGCTTCGAAGACGGCCGTGATGTCGAGGTCTCCGGGAAGCTGGAGGTTATATTTCACGTACATCTCTTTTATGAATCCGGAGAAGGCGGCCGCCCTGAACTCATCCCTGTGGGTCTTGTAGTACCCCAGCGACTTACTGGTAAGGCGGGCTTCGATGAGGTCGCATAAGACCGTGGCGTCCCTTAAGTACCGCGACAGCTTCCGCTCGTCGTCATTCCTCGATATTTTCTCTTTTATCCTGTTCTCGTAATCGACAACCTCGTCCTTTATGGCGCCGGCATCGACCGACTCGTAGAGCGTCATATAATCGACATAGGTTATGATGTTGGGGTATTTCGTCATGTCGAGGGCGGCAATACGCGCGGCGTCGACCATGTGGGAATAGAACATACTCGCCGAGAGCTTGCCGAGTTTGAACGAAAGGCTCTTCAGTATAAGTTCCTCGAGCCTGTTCTTATCAAGTTTCGACTTGAGTTCGTTCAAGAGAGCTTCGCGTTCGGTATTCGTAGCGGCAAAATCGCACTTCCGCTCAAGTTCGACCGCTTTTAATAGGTTGCCGATATTCGTGTAATTTACGGCTGTAACGCCGTTCTTTTCGCCGAGAGCGCGGACAGCCTCCCACTTCGTAGTAAAGCCTATCTTGCCGTTATTCTTCAGGATCGAATTCTCCTCCAGGACCTTCAGGTCATCGGAATATATGTAAGGCTCGAGGGCGGCAAGGGCGTTGAAGAGGGCCTTCGCTTTTTTGTGGTTCTCGCCCTGGTTCGCGAGGACGCTCCTGAAGGCCTCCATATTCTTCGGATGGAGGTCGCTGTCATCGATACCGTAGAGGGCCACGCCGGATTCCGTGACGATGGAGAAATACTCGGCAGCGGAGATGCGGCCTTCCGCCATCAGAGTCTCGGCAAGGGTCTTTTTTATGCCCTTGTCTGGAAATGAGGCGATGGAAGAGGTGTCGACGTATCCGAAAGAGCCCTCCACGGCTACAGTCTTTATATCGTAATTAGTGACTAAATTATCCAATATGCTGACGATCGACTGCTGGGCGCTCAGGTTATCGTGGGCGTCCTTTATGTTGATGATAGTCTCTTTGGAATCGAATATTCCGGCTTCTTTTGTGGAGCCTATATTCCTTGGGATGGAGAATTCGCGGAGGTTCAGCGGCTGGTATATTTTGGGCGACGCTTGTTTGTCGGATATGGGCGTAGACTGAGGCCCCTGGGCTATAGCGACTTCCTGGAATAGGAACGCTATTACCACAAGTAGCGATATTACCTTATAAAACAGTTTGTATTTGTATGTGGCGGCCAAGCTCATACAGACCCCTGGAAATGGGGAGATTTGTTAAATCTTTTTATTAGTTTTTATTAAGTAATGAAAAATATATGGGAATCCCTTAGGAAGGTTTCCCATCCGCCTCATTTCCGTTAATAGTATATCATATATGGAGGTAATAGCAATAGCAAAAATCAAGATTTTTTATACCTTAACTGATTTCCACCCCGGGGTGGAAATACGAGGATCGGGTGGGGTTAGCTTAAGCCATTCCTTCTTTTCGTCGACAAAATATATTTTTTTAATCGCTCTTTCCATAACTCACCTTGATTTAAATTGTAGCACAAAAATCCGGATATGAGAACATCTTTGAGTACACTAGTGTTAGTAAGCCAGGTCCGCAGCGATATCGCTTTCGATCGATCTTTCGGTCTCCGCTCTCGCCCCTTCGGCTTTGGCGACGGAGAGCTCTATCGCGCCCTGCGCGGCAAGGCTGGAGAGCGTATGGACTGCGCCCGGAGTAAATACATACACGGTGGTACTGCCTTCTCTCGCGACATAACCGCTCGTGACCGTCCTGGTAAGATGGTCCGTGTAGGCGACGAGCGCGTCGGCATATGTCATCTTCGACTCCTGGATCATCACGACTATCCTCGAGCCTCTCTCGCGGGCCGAGAAGCGGGCCACCTGCGCCACGAATGTTTCGAGCGCACTGCCCCTGGCATTCGCGTCGAGCATCATGACGAACTCGACATTGTGATAGCCCGGATGCGTGCTTAATAGCCTCGCCGCCGCCTGCGCCATCTGGCCGGTGACTTCGTCGGCGGACGCGTTCGGGTCTATTACGAGCCTCGACATGCCGCCGACTATAGTGACACCGCCTGTAGCGATGGTCGAGTCGACGGTCTCGATCCTGAACGTATCGGCGACGTTCAGCTCGACACCCTTTTCTTTCAGCATCTCCGCGACTCTCGCGGCCTGTTCCCTGGCCGGACCGGCGGTATCCCGGGCGGCGACAAACCCTGCGGACTGTGGCGCCAGCATATGCGTTGTTACCGACGTCATGCCGGGCATCATCTGCCCTGTACCCATAGCGGCCGCCGCGGGTAGCTCTCCACCGAGAGCAGTTGTATCGGCCGTAGTCATAGTATTAATAGGCCTCGCGAGCGGCGCTACCCCCGTCCCCTCGCCTGTCATAAACTGGCCCGTATCGATAACGCCTGTCTCCGTCGCCGGCATGCCGGCTCCGGCGTATTCGGAAATAGTCCCAAGCGCCTCTTCGGCGGCCCGGGACTTTCCGGCCTCGCGTCTTGCGGCAGCCTGGCGCCTGACGGTGATCCTGAATACAGGCTTGCCGGTTACCTCGCCTATCCCGGCCCTTGTTATGGTTATCAGGTCCGTAGTAATGCTCTCACCATCCGCTAAAGTCTTCGCTTTGGCGATATCGTTAGCGAGATTGGGATCGAATGCCAATAACTCCGCATCGGTATATGTATGAGTTATAAGATTGCCGTCGGGCGCTTTTGCCACGTTACCCGCGCTATCAAGCTCTTCGAATATGACCTTGACGCCTGCGATACTCGTCGGCGCCGATTCTGTCCTGACGCGGCCCTGCCTGCCGTCTTTAGCGGCCATGTATGCCTTGACATCGGCAGTGTTGAGCGCGGCGGCCGTAAGCGCGGCCGTCACCGCGTCGCCGATACAGCCCTCCTGGCTGAGTTCGATATGAGTATGTGTCGATACCGCCGCCAGAGGATGCGTAGTACCCGTCATCTTCAGGACGCCCGACGCGTCACAGACAAAGACCGCTTCATTGCCGGCAACCGAGCCTACGTCGCATATTTCATATACGCCGCCGGTCTTAGCGATTATATCTTCGACCGCAAAGCCCGCCGTGCTTTCATCCGTTCCCGTCCGGCCCGCTATTTCAACTACATTATCGCGCAAGAGGTCTGCGACGCTCGTCGTGCCGTCGCCCCGGATCGTCGAGGCGCGGTCACCGAGGCGCACCGTATACGCCATTCCTTTTATACTCATGCCGCTATTCGCGATATTCATATTGCCGGCGAACTCGCGCTCATCGGATGACAATGCGCCGGTCCTGCCCTCTGCCGCGCGCACCACGGCGACCTGGCCCGGTCCGGTAATGGCGATTTCGCGGACGGATATTACGGCGTCGAGCAGTGTCAAGACGGATGCAAGCGCCGGCGATATCGTAATGCCCTCCGCCTTCAATAGGACTAATAGACCGTTATATTGCGTCCTCGCGGCTTGTACATTGTTATATGTACCGTCGAGAAGTCCCGTACTTAAAGCAACTATCGCGGCAGTTACGGCGGCGCTCTTTTCGGCTTTACCCAATAAAATCCGGACGGCTTTTATTGCCGTTTTGCGTACATCGGCTGCCTTAGCCGCAAGGTTCGATGACGTTTCGCACCTTGCAACCGCATCGGCCACGGTACCCTCGAGGCCGATATTGGCGGCCGCAAGTCCGGCCTTTATACGCTCTAGCGCGCTCTTTATAGTCTGCCTGGAAGCTTTCGAATCGGCTATCGTAACTGCCAGGACCAGGTCATCGATAGCCGCGGCTACGACGGTCCTGCCCGCCGCTTTTATCCCGCGGCCGGCCATTGCGCGGATTATCCGATCGCCCGCGTCTCTTATATCCCTGGCGGCAGTTACGGCGGCGCTTTGCGTTACGATATTCTCGAGTATCACAAACGCCGGCGCGTCCTGTGCTTTAACGCCCAGTTCGCTCCTTATGCCGTCCAATTCCGCCGCGGCGGCTTCTATAGTAATAGTACCGCCGCCAAGACGCATATCAAGGTCCGCGATCTTTTCCGCCGTACCGGCGTCGACGCCGGCGCGCCTCACCGAAAGCCGCGTAGCGGCGTAAATCTCCTGACGAGTATTGGCAGTGACGGCAGCCTGCGGAGCCTGCCCTCTGATCAATCGCGCCAAAATATCGCACTCAACCTTTAACGCATCATCGTCCATGCTTCTACCGGCTCTCACGATCTCTCCCGCTGCGGCATTAAGCAGTCCTTCGCCTTTTACTCCGGCGCTAAATCCTTCCTCTAAAGCGGTGCGGACATGCGCAACCCTCTCCGACGGAGTTAAAGTGCCGTCATGGAGCATATTTGCCGCCCGGGTAAGTATAGAAGCCAGACCGGGATTACCGGCCTTCAAGTTTTCTGCCGCGACCTGCAATACGCTGGATATACGCGCGAGAGATACCAGGTCTCTCCTGGAGATCGCCGGCGCGCCGGTCTTCTGCATATCCTTCGATATGTCCCTCAGGGAACCCGCGACCTTGCAGGCGATATCGAGCGCCGGGCCGTCATCCAATTTTAGCGCGGATCCTTTCAGCGCTGACTCCAGTTTTATATCAGGATTATCGATGCCGGGGACTATAGCCTTAAGCTCACGCTCCAGGCTGTCGGACGTAGCTATAGTGCCGTCGAGGACGCGCTCGGCTATACTGATAAGGGCCCCTACCTCAGCCTCTTTTCCTGCGTCGCGGGCCGCTTTGGTCAGGCTGGAGACGGCGCTTCTTAATTCAAGCGATTGCCTGGCGCTCCGGAACGCCTGTTTCACTTTACTGCCATCCGCATAACTACCTATAGCGCGTTCCGCGAGAATCCTGTTGATAGCGCCCACAGCTTTTTGCGGCGGCGTTCGCGTATTTCTATCGAGCGCTTTCGCGGCTTCCGTCCTGACTTTTGCCAGTGCACCGTCGGCGTTATTCCCAAGCGTTTTGTCGAGCGCCTTAAGCGCGCGGGCCAGTTTCGACGCCGGCGCGGCCAGCTTGACGAACGTAAACGCACCCGCTGCCAGGGCCGCTATCCCTCCGACGGTCAAAACCGTAAGCCACACGGGCGCCGTCAAGGCTAAGCCTATCAGGCCCGCCGTGCCGCCTATAGCGCTCATCACCGTTAAATTACTTACCGCCCTGACGTTTCTGGCCCCGCCCATCCTCGCAGGAGCGGCCTCTTCACCGCGCGAGGCCATTCTTTCAAGCGCATCTATGACATTACCGAGCGCTCTGCCGAGTTCTTTTTCGCGCGCGTCGCCGGATGACTCGTAAGCCCTGACAACCTGCCTGGCCAGGGCGAGATCCATCTCTCCAAGCATACCCTCTGTGTCGCCATCCGCGATGCGCAGGCTCCAATCCTTCTCGGCCAAAGCAGAAACGGCCGCGGCAAATTTATCGCTATTCCGCATTTCATACAACTTGTCCATAGCTTCCTGCAGGTCGAGAGATAGCCCGGGCTCCTCATCCATGAAGACGTCTCCCATGGGCTCGGCCATAGATCTTCCGCTTATCGCGCTTATACCTTTCGCGATCTTTTCGCCGCTCACTCCTAAAAGTCGAGCGGTCGATATGACAATCGAAACGTTCGGCAGGACGCCGTTCTTTATAGCGTCGGACACAGCCTGTCCAAGGCCGCTTATGTCACCACCAAGTCTAGCGGTGTCTCTTATATAGCCTATCGTAAAGTCGCGTAATTCCTGCATCATACCGGCCTGCGACCATCCGATGTTCATTAATTCAAGCACATTCCGCGCGTCCTTCATCGCAATTGGTCCATCGATCTGCCTGAGCATCGCTTTTACATCAGCCCTGGTCGTAATTGCATCTATCGATCCGATCATCCCCCGAGTGCTCTGTGCCATAAGCTGTCTTATCTCGCCAAGCGATAACGCGTTCCCGCCGGTCTTTGCCTGGTCACCCAGGAGATTGTATACACCAACGATCGTTCGAAGGTTATCGTACGACATACCGCCATTCATAATGCCAAGAATGGCTAAGCGCACATCGGCATCTTTATCTTTTATGCCGTCGAATATTACGGTAAGCCGATTTGCCTGAGTCATACTGGTAAAATCTTTATCGTGTAAAATATTGACCATCGCTAAAATAATATTTTTCTGCGTACCGTTCAGGATTATACCCATATTCCCTAAAAGTCTTTCGAGACCGGCCATAGGGACAACACCGAGATTGATAGCCTGGGCAAGCGTCATCATGCCTTTCTCTCCGGTAATCATATTCTCCTGTTCGCTTGAAACCGTGAAGCCATTCTGACGGAGCTGGTCTACCGAGACTACCGTCAAAGCCCCAGATCCTAATCCTAATGCGGCAACTACCCTGCTGCCAAACCTGCTGCCTGTCGTATCTATCTCTTTTTGTATCTTTTCCGCCCGGATAGTAGCTAATTGAGCGGAATCGATGGAAACGTTCCGGTCACGCAAGAAACCTTCGAGTAATTTCAGCTTTGCGGCTTTTTTAGTGGCTCTATTTAATAACGCAACCTGTTCGGGCGCGAGCACACCGTCATTGATATTGAAGATATTGTTAACCTCTCCGCCCGCCCTCTCGCCGCCCGCGCCAAGCCTTAATCTCAACTGTGTCAGCTTACCTGCGGGCAGCATATCCATGACGATGAGATTGAATTTGGTATCTGCGGTTATACTGCCTTTTATTGCCGCGATGTTTTCGCCTTCAGCAATATCGATCATGATATATACCTTACCTTCCCCGCCGCCTGACCTGATCTCTTCTTTGACGCGCCTAACATCCTCGTTATATTTTTTCTCGCTGAATTTACCGGTGGCGCTATCGACTCCGTCGATAACCTCAACTTCATAGTTAGCATCGCCTTTATATTTAACAACTCTAAGTCTATCGCGCGCCGCTTCTCCCAATTCACTATCTCTTACGACAACTATATGACGTACGAAGTCTGAATCGCCAACGCCTATACGGTCTGCGGCGCCTTCTATATTACCTACCATGGCATCCAGATGTTCTTCCCTGCCTGCGGAAAGAATAGTGTCGTATCTTACTTTTACGCTTCCGCATTCCGCCTTGGTGCTCCTGCCGCTTAAGATCAACCTGGCTTCCGGATCTATACCTACGATTGCGTCAAATCCTATTTCTGCAAGCACTCTCATTACGCCATCGAATGTGCCGGAGCCGCCGGTCCATATATTCCTGCCCTGCCTGGCATTCGTTGATATGAGGACGTCGCTTATAGATGCCTGGATCTTCTTTGCCAGCGCAAAATATCCCATGAACATCTCTACCGAGGCGTTGAACCTGATGGCAAGAAATCCGTTTATTTCAGGGTCGCCGATCATGGTGTTTGGCTGGATCTTACCTCCGCCGTTCTTTGTAAAATATAATAAGCCCTCGCCGTGAGCAAGCATCATTATGTCGCGAGAGCCAAGACACCTGGCAGTCGCCGCTTTATTGGCAAGCCCCGCTATCGTCGCATCGCTCAATCCTTCGGCAAGGCTTCCCAACCTCCGCCTGACAGATTCGATAATCCTGCCCATAGATCCGCCAAACCTGCCGTCTTGCGCGTTCCGCGCGCCTTCAATCCTCATATTATGGCTGTCATATTCCACCCGTCCGCCGGCAGTATCTGTTCCTCTTACGACCGTCTTCCGCGGCGATACCTTAGCCGTATCCACAACTCCATGGTCTTCGATCTCTCTTACGGTCTCACCGTAAATAGCCTGGCGTATTTCGTAGCACCTGCGATACTGCTCCTTCTCTGCCTCTGTCAGCCTGTCCGCTATGCCTTCGACGCCTTCCGAAAGTACCGTCGGTACCATCTGGAGTAATTGCTCGGTCTCATCGAGCACACCGGCGACACCTGCTTTGGCCTCGCCTTTTTCATTCATAAGAAGACGGCATCCGGTCCCGAGAAGGCCTATATCTTTTAACGTGTCGCCTGTCATGACATAGACACCACCCTTCTTTAATCCTTCTCCCCTAAGATCATCTTTTGTCAGGAAATTCACGCCGAATGCCTTATCGGGATCCATAACGTTTTCTATCTTACCAGCGCCTATTGTTTTGATAAGTACATTATCCCTGAAATTATCAACGAGTTTTTCCTGTGTGGTAAGAAGCAGGATCGTTGGGTCGAGCCCCTTCCCTCTTAAAATATCCGAAGCGATGGATACGCCGAGCAAATTACCGTCCTCTTTCCCGCCCCCGCATCCCAGCCTGAATACAACCTCTTCGCCCATATCCATATCCTGGCAGTGAGCAATGGTTATCCTGGCAATCTCAAGAGCATAATAGAGCTGTTTATCCTTGACGCTAAAAAGGCCTTCAAGCTTATCCGGAGTGCGCTCGGCATCCATTCCGTATTTCTTCTGGAATTCCAGTTCCCGCTTCAATGCAGTCCTTACACAGAGCAACGCTTCCGCGCGATCCAGGCCAAAAGTTCTTTCTACATAGTCAGCGGCGGATTGCACTCTTGCCGAAGCAGCGCTTCTGCCCTCTTCGGTACTATAGTCAACCCCTCTTAAATGATAATCCGGGCTGCTTTCGATAGCTCCGACACGCTCCGCAACCATCCTGCCAACCGCCTCGACCTTCTCCTTGGGAGCGTCTCTGTCCGTAATTACAAGACAGGTCTCTACCCGTTCTCCCAGGTCAACCTCGAAGAACTGGAGCATCTTCCCTCTTTCATTGAGATATTTCGCGGTTTCGTGCATCATGTAAGACCGCAGACCATCGGTAACAGCCAACCCTTTCTGGCCGCCCATGTCGACGGTATCTCCAGTCAGATTAACCAGTTCCTGGACTCTTTGCGATATTTCCCTATCCGACCTGCCTTCTATTTCCATATTGCGCAGTTCCGCCACAAAAGCATCGGCCGCCCTTTGATTCTCTGGGCTCTTGACCCTCCATTCCATTATTCTCGCTTCTAAGCGTACGCTCCTCTGCTCCTCCGTTGAATATCCTCTAGTCGCCTTCATGAAAAGCGCCATGAACCCGAGCACCCGCGCTTCGCCCGCGGACATTGCCGTCCTCACCTTATCGGTATCTATCACCGTAACGCCGCTTTGCATTTTTGTTTCGTTCTCATCGACGAGGAATGTAGGCGCCCAGCTGACAAGCCTGTCTACTAAAGTTACGAAACCGGCTATAAAGAAGTCATTTGCTCTTGCTTGTATGAATCCTCGAACGACTTGCCCGACAATGCCAAGGTTATTGAGCTTCATCAATAGCGGAGTCGAATTGCGTATGGATGCTATCGCCGCCTCTGCGCTCTCTCTTCTTATAAGGACAGCCCAGGCAAATCTTATGATAGTTGCAGCATGCCCTAACACCGGTATAGTCGTCTTCTCCGATAGGGCGGCAAATAGGCTGTGGAAAGTTCCCCTGAAACCTTCCCTGCCCGCTATAGCGCCTCCGCGTATTTGCAGACAGACTGCGCCCATCATCGGCCCCATCCACCAGCCGCTTGCCGGCCCCTGTAAAGCAGAGACAGCTAACGTATTCCAGGCTTTAGAGCTTATTCCCAGGAACCCTCTTCCGAATAGTCTTTCTTCTCGGCCCGGCTCTCCTACCATTATCGTCCATTCGCCCTTTTCCAATCCGTTAATAACGGCATTCCATATGCCGGTACAGACCGTAAAGGCGGGCGAAACCGTTATCCACTTGATGGCGCCTTCTACCATATTTATACGCAGTAATTGCGAGCCGGATATAGCCGTCGGTTTCCAGGCGCCCTCTACCCAGGTTCCCTTGATACGGAATATATTTCTGGCAACCCAGGCTTCAAGTCCTCTGCCTTCGTGGAGAAGGCCCACATTCCCTTTCTCAAATGAATACTTCCCAATATTATTCCAGGCCTGCCTCATGTGATATAGTCCGCGCGGCGATACGAGATACGCGGCTAAGAGCGCTCTTACGCCTCCCACGAAGAAAGCAACCTTTAATGCGCCCGCCGAAAGTTTTTGCGTATTCTCCTTAAAGAAGACCGAACCTTTCCAGCCCTGGAGTTGGTTTATTCCCCATGCCAGGCCAACATTTATCATACCGCCCACGATAAATGTTCCGCTTATCATAATAACTCTTGCCGCCAGGACACTGCCGCCCACTTTTCCGCCTAACCATTTAGTCGCCGTTTGAACGCCTGAGGCAAATCTTGTAAGGTAGATGGCCTTGCCATCAGCATCCAGTATCTGTTTGCCTGCCGTATTGACCAAAGGTGTCTTTGTTGCTTGCAAGCCCCATTTTATGAACACGGCAGCCGCATATAAACCTGCGCCGATGCTAAAGTCCAGCACTGTATTACTTATCCAGCTCCCCTTCCTCCCAAAGATAGCGCCTTCTGCAGTGCCTGCCACAGTTGAAATAGCGCCGGCGGCAATACCGCTTGTTACTTGCAGGGCCAGTCTGGACGAAATCCCCATGGCTCTCGATGCGGCGGCAAATGTTCTTAATCCGCCGAAGGCCCTGAAAGCTCCATACCCTGCATATGCCAAAACAGTAGAGACCGCTATATTAGTCGCAAACTTGCCGAAGCTAAACTCTTCTCCCTTTAATGCCATATCGACCATGAAATATCTGCCCGCGCCTAATCCTGCGCCGGCAACTCCGACTCTAGCCCAGGCGGGCAGGCTTGATGCGATCCCGAGCCCGCTAAAGACAAAACTAAACGCGGCTCCCCATCCTGCTGAAACCAGCGTACTGCCTATAAGTTCGAACGGATCGAATTGCCAGGTACCGGTCGTTAGCCCCATGTAGACGGATTGCGCAGTATATATACTTGCCGTTATGCCGGCTGTTATTGCCGCGCCTCCGAGCATCGTACCTCCGACTGTGGCCAACTCAATAGCTGATGTAATAATACTAAATTTTGCCAATCCCGCTCCTACCGCAAACCATGCGGCCAGAGGAACTACACTTGTCAAAATAACTCCAGTAGCGATAAAAGCTCCGGCTGTAGCCGCTACCAGGCATGTCCCTAATCCCGCGTTAACCGCCGATTCCATCCCGCCTAATGCGGCAACTCCGATCTTAGAATACCAGGAAAGTTCACTGTAGGCTTCCCGTAGAGATCTCTGATAGCGTTCGTGAATATTCAGAGCGCTAGTGATTTGGACATAAACGGCGTGACTGCTAAACATTTCTTTCGCCAGCGCCGACGAATCGAGATATTTATCGCCGACTTTATTTAAGTTGAGCTTCACGGCACTCTCAGCACTGCTCACAACCTTGATCCTGAACAACTGGTATTCGGCGCCGGACGCGTTATTCTTTTCCAGACGGCTCGCGAATTCCGCAACTTCGGCCTGCATAGCGTCGCTTCCTCTTCCAAAAATTTGTAAAATCTCTTTGGATGAGAAAATTTCTGTAATTGCAGCATCGCCATTGCGCAAACCATTCAGCTTGGCCTCCAGTTTATCGGCCTCCGCTCTGAAATCGCCGCTAAGCTGTTCCGGATTACCGTCCAGCAGGCTTGCCCGGAACCGCAAATCGTCTATCTTGCGCTGGATGACCTTCTCTCCGTCTTTACTAAAGTCTATATATTCGTTAAAGGCTTTATAATAAGCCTCCGAGAGCTTTATAGCATCATAGTTAGCCTTAGCTGTTAAGTGGCCCTCGGCCGTCTTTAACTCAGGGGTATTCTTGCCTTCTTCCTTTACATATTCTGTTATCGTCGTATAGACAGACGTGCCTTTCTCTCCGCTAGAGACACTGTTGCCTATGTTTATCTTTATGCCTTCGGAATCAAATATGAAGTGCTGGCCTTCTATAGCCACAACGCAATTCTTCCTTATTTCGATACTGCCCCGCTCCAGATATACGCTTCCGCCGCTATCCTTAACGACATGTATATCTCTCGCGCCGGTATCTTCAGGTGTCTTTTCAGAAGGAGCTGTAGGCTGAGGAGGGGTCCAGTCTTTTATATTATTCGCTAATACCTTAATACGGGCCGAGCGCTCCAGGAACATAGTGCCCTCGAGCAGGTCCAGCTTGCCATCGGCTGTAATATTGGCCATTCTGCAGTCCAACTTGTAAGCACCTTTTCCGTCGGCGGAAGCATAGCTTAATTCTGTGCTTACCGTCCCGTTAGGCATGACATTCAATACTGCCGCGCCGAAGACCTGTTTTGATTCGCAGCCCGGTATAGTTATATCGATATTAAGTTTGCCCGATAATTGCAGCTGGTCTTTCTTCGTCTGTTCGCTTTGCGTTATCGTAACTTTAAACGTCTCTCCTAAAATAACGGCGCTTTCGGTATGTCCGAGCACTTTTATAGCATTATAGTTGCTATCGCATTCATAAGTACCTATCCAATTCCCATTAGTGCCATAGTGGAAGGAGAGGAACCTCTGGCCGTCTTTTTCATCCTTGGAGCCCTCGTTTCTCAACATGATAGCCGGGATAGCGGTCCCGTTGTTCATATTGAACTTCTCCAGCTTACCCCGCAGTGAATCTACCCCGTCCGATTCGGATATCATACGCTTTAACTCGGCGGTTATGGCCCCAACTGCGCCTTTCGTTTCCTTGATGCCATCTATATTAAATGAGGTCACGAAAGTCCTGCCTGCTTTGTCTTGCCCCAATACCAGAATTGAGGCTTTCCCGGTCGGGTCTATCTGATAAGCGCCTCCTTTTGCAAATTTATATGTTCCGGTTTCGGTAATTGCGTTTATCTGCACCTCTGAGCCGTTTGCCAGCTTGCCGGCTTTTATTATAAAGTCAGTCTCATCCTTTGAACCGGTCAGGTCTTTGGCGATAGTCTCGGCCGTCCCATAGGCTTTGCCTAACCATGGTGCAAGTTCGGGCGTATTCGTATTTATCGTTACCTTATACGATGTCCCATCCTTCATCTTTCCTATTTCAGTATAATGATCGAGTATCGGCTCATAGAAATGCGCTATCGAAAAACCGCCCTTTTCGTCGGAATGAAGTTTTACCGGGGCGCACATTACGTTTTTCGAAACATAAGAATAAACTTTTTGCTTGCCGTCTTTCTCCAGCGCAAGGTCCAGTTTGCCCATGAAGATCATCTTACCTTCGCCGTCAAGGCCTCCGTACCCGATCACTCGCCCTTCGGAGTTTCTCTTATATCTGCATACCGTTTCTTTGGAAAATACTCCTATGGTAGTGTGGTCATATGTAATATCTTTACCCCACATGAACCAGCGGACGATTGTCTGGACGCCGGCGTCGTTTATTGTCGGCCTTGCCTGTTTATTAAATTCATCTGCCATTTCCTTATCCACTTCTTGTAAATGGTCTCCGGACGCATCGGAATAAATAGCCCTGTAAGATACGCCGCCCTTATTTACGCCGTGCGAACCGCATATGAAATGATTGCTACCGCTTTCTGAACGCAGCGCGCCGCCGGCAATAACATATGAATCTGTGTCAAGCATCACTATAATGCCCAGCTTGCCCAATTCATCGTACATCGCCCTGGCGCTTGCGCTATCCCAGTCTTTATCGGTAATCCTGCCGGCAGTGTTAATGGCTTTCATAGCTTTGTCGAGTTTTTCCTGGACGCCCGCGATCATCTTGCCGTCTTTCGTCAGTTGCAGTGGTTTGGCATTGCCGTTTTCATCGACAAAAGAAAGCATTTGGCCGGCGGCATTGCGTCCGGCGATGGCGAAGAGATTTAAGATGCCCTTGGCGTCGATAGAGCCTAAGAGCATCTGGCCTTCGCTAGTCCTGCCGGATACCTGGGCGGTGCCGTCTGCTTTATAGAAGAATGTATAAGATCCCTTCTTGGCGTCGAATGTCTCGGCCATGACTATATGGGTAGACTCGAAGTCGCCGTATCTCTGGTCGACCTTGTAGTGGGTGAGGCTGCCTGCCTGCGCCGGGGTATTGAGCTTTGCGGCGGTTATCTCGGCAGGCGTCATCTTTGTGGCAAGCGCGCCGTTAAAGATGCCCTTGGCGTCGATAGAGCCTAAGAGCATCTGGCCTTCGCTAGTCCTGCCGGATACCTGGGCGGTGCCGTCTGCTTTATAGAAGAATGTATAAGATCCCTTCTTGGCGTCGAATGTCTCGG
>JBAZKH010000010.1:0-57556 GCA_041650935.1 Candidatus Omnitrophota bacterium | reverse complement strand
GTCGATTATAGCCTCAATCTTGAGCGTCTTATGTTTTGATTTCTTTTTTGTTCCGCCTTATTTCACATTTGCCGTAGCCGATGTCCAATATTTTATAACATTCACAGTTATGTTAGCGGTAGGCGTTATAATAGGAAGTCTCACCGGACGTCTCAGACAACAGACTGTAGCTATGCGACTCCGGGAAAACAGGACTCAGGCATTATACTATTTGAACAGGGACTTAGCTAAGACATCCAATCTGGACGAAATTTTTCAGATATCGGTTCATTACATTCAAGAGTATTTTAAATGCCCGGCTGTTATTTTTACACCCGTAAAAGGGAAGAGCGTTGCAATTCGTTTTGGCGATTCCAGAGTATTGCCTTTAAACCCGAACGAAGAAGCTGTGGCCCAATGGGTATATGAGCATAAAAAAATGGCAGGAAAGGATACGGACACGCTTCCCGGCTCTCGGGGTATTTATTTGCCATTAACTGGTGCTGAAAAGACGGTAGGCGTTATTGGTTTATTTCCCAGAGAAGAGAAGCAGTTAACCGATCCCGATCAGCTGCATATACTAGAGATATTTGTACGTCAAACTGCATCGGCAGTGGAAGGCGCTCAACTTGCTGCCACAGCAATAAAAACTGAAGCGGAGATTGAAAGTGAGCGTCTACGAAATCTACTTTTGAGCACATTCTCTCTTGACCTCCCGGCTCCGTTAAAGACAATTTCAGAGGCTGCCGCGGAGCTACTGAAACCCGATAGTGTCAACGATATATCAAAACGAAATGCACTGATTCAGAAGATCCTAGAAGAAGCAAAGCGTTTGAGCGACCTTTCCGCAGAAATGACGAAGATAATTAACTCAGAAGAGTAGATCAGCAGAAATGTCCGCCTTGATAGGCGGACATTTTGTATCAATTTGTGCTGTAAAGAGTTACGACTTTTTGTCTCAAGAATTACCTGACAAAACGGACCCTCCTTCGCTCAAAGCTTTTCAGCTTTGAGCTTCGGAGGGCAGGCATCTTGGTGAGGGATAAGCCTTCCCTATTTTCTTCAGCATTTATGCAAGATGAATAATTTTATTGCAATTTGCATAAATATAGTGTAAACTTTTTAGTATATGAAAAACCATTATGTTCACAGAGAAATAGAAACAAGCATCCTTAATCGGACAAAAGAGTTTCCCGTCATAGTTCTTACCGGGCCCCGGCAAACGGGGAAGAGTACGATGCTTAAAGCTATTTTCCCAAAATATAATTATGTGTCTCTGGACGACCCGCGTAAAGCAGATGCCGCCATAGGGGATCCCGCTCTATTTCTGGAGAATTATTTATCGCCGCTAATTATCGATGAGATCCAGTACGCTCCCGACCTTTTACGCTATATAAAGTTGAGAGTAGATGGCCGGAAGTCTCGGAATGGCATGTACATTCTTACCGGATCTCAAATATTTCCGTTGATGTCCGGTGTTTCCGAATCACTTGCCGGACGAGCCGCGTTATTTGAGCTTCTTGGTTTTTCGCTGGATGAGCTGCCATCACAAAAACATGATATGGGATATAATGGGTGCTTTAATATACTATATCGTGGTTTTTATCCTGCCATATGGACTAAAAAAGCGGATGTCGACACTTTTTATTCTTCATACTTAAGCACATATCTTGAAAGAGACGTACGTCAGGTCCGATCGGTCCACGATCTCAAGGTATTTCAAAAATTTCTCGAACTACTGGCTGCGCGCTCCGGAAGCATACTTAATCTGAGCGAAGTCTCAAAAGAATGTGGTGTAAGTCATACAACAGCGCAAGGATGGTTGTCGATTCTTGAAACGAGCCGTATAGTCTATTTGCTTAGGCCATATCATCGCAATATTACGAAGAGAGTTATCAAAAGTCCTAAATTATATTTTACGGATACAGGACTTTTAGCTTATCTTTTAAGATATCCAAATTCGGCTACGCTTGGAGCGGGGCCTATAGCAGGGCACGTTTTTGAGAATATGATGATAATTGATGTTCTGAAATACAAATTTAATCATAATAAAAAATTCGAAATGTATTTTATGAAAGACTCAAACGCTAATGAGGTGGATCTTTTAATTGACTATGGAAACAAGGTGCAAATGATAGAATTCAAGACAACAAAGACAATAAAAAAAGATCACATGAAAAGCATGCTTCTTGTGCAAAAGTCTATGAAGACCCAAGAAATGTATATTGTCAGTTTTTTTGATGAGGAGATTAAGCTGGGTGCCGGTATAAAATCGCTTCCGTGGAGGCGGTTAAACAGTGTTTTGAAGTAGGGATAAGCTGAGGCATTTTTGATATTTTCAAGCGGTAAGTTTGCAACGAAAACTCATGAGAAAAGGAAACCTTCCTCCGGCGGGGAGCGCTCTTAAGCTCTGGTTCAAATAAAAGGTATTATAATAATTCGGTGTTCGCACAGGGAAACTCGTGCGACCCCAATTTTGGTTCTCATAATGAAGAAAAAAATGTATAAATTAGCAATCTCAGTCCTCTATGCAATTTTTCTTATTGGTAATTCCGCGTCCTTTTCCTTTGCCAAGGAAATCCCTCTTATCGAACCGTTTGAAGATACCGACAGAGTCCTTATTATCTCCCCTCATCCTGATGATGATATCATAGGCTGCGCCGGCGTCATCCAGCGCGCACTTGCGGCGGGAGCCAAAGTAAAAGTGGTTTATATCACCTGCGGGGATAATAATCCGCTTTCAATCATTTCTTATTATGATATATCTTCCCTTATCCGCAGTAATAAGATGATTTGGCTCGCCGAATTTATCTTATCCTGGAAAGAACGTTTTATCGACTTGGGGCATACACGTATACAGGAAGCAATAAGTGCCGAGAAGACGATGGGCTTAGAAGAGAAAGACCTTACATTCTTAGGGTATCCCGATCACGGGACAGACCAGATGTTCATTTTCAGCTGGGATCATACCAGGCCATTCAGTAATTCCTTAGCCGGACATTCATACGTACCGTATGAAAAAGGCATGGGCTGCGATAAAGGATTTACTGCGGATAATCTTATTGATGACCTGAAAAGCGCTATATCCGATTTTAAACCGACCAGGATATTTGTAGGGCATCCATCTGATGCCAATGGCGACCATTGGGCCTCGTACCTATATACGATGGCTTCTCTTTCTGATTTGGGCGACACTATCCCCCGGCCAAAGATATATGCGTACCTTATCCATGTGGCAGACTGGCCGCTTCCCCGTAATTATCACCCGCACCATGTGATGACGCCTCCGGAAAAATTCTTCGGGGATGTTTTGCCGCTTATCGATTGGCATCAGCTCAAGCTGACCGAGCAGGAGATAGGGAAGAAGCATGAAGCCATATTAAAACATGAGAGCCAAACCCGTTTCAGTGCTTTTTATCTGCTGTCTTTTGTCCGCCAGAACGAATTGTTCGGGGATTTTCCATATATTGTGTTAAAAAAGCAGCGTTCTTCAGAGTTATCCGGTAAAGATGTTTTTAAGGCTGATATGCAATGGTTCGCTTACGCGGTTGTGGACGATTCTTTCTGGATTAGCGTGAGCCAGCCTAAAGAATTGGAACAGGGGATAAACCTGGGCTTTATTATTGACGGATTCAGGAGTGATGTCCCGTTTGCCAAGATGCCGAGTATTCTGGTGTATATCGAAAACAACAAGTTCTATATATACAACGCGACCGAAGATAGATATATTTATCCCGATAATGCATCTCTTGAAATTTACCAGGATTCGATGATATTTAAGATACCGCTCGATGTATTGGGAAATCCGCAAGGTTTATTCTTCGGGCCTGAAACGACCGCGACGTATATGCCCGAAGGCTGCACCGCTTTTCGGGTGATCAAGATCGAATAGGGTGGATTGTTCATGCCCAAGAAAAGTTTTAAAGAGATACTGGCCGCCCTGGTAGAATCTCTTAAAGAACATCACGACCCTCATGGGGTAGCGCTGGGGATAGCCATAGGTTCTTTTATCGGGATCCTTCCTGTGTACGGCCTTCATACTATACTATATCGGAAGGATATTGCTTGTCGATAAACACTACCCGCCGCTTTTCTGGGAATATCTGAAGAGTTTTGAAATTTCAAAGATAAGCGAATTCTGCTATCCTCTGTTTGTAGGAAGTGTGGTGCTGGCTTTGCTGGTTGCGGTAGTTTTATATCTCATTGTGCGAATAGTAGCCGGTCAATTAAGGAAGAAAGATGCCTTTAAAAGATGATTCCGCGCTGGTGATCCGCAAATATGATTCCCGGGACCGGCCGGCAGTCCGCCGCATATGCTGTGAGACGGCATTGATGGGCGAGCCTAGCACTGTCTTTTTTGATGATGACGAAATATTTGCCGACGCATTAACGGCATATTTCACCGACTATGAACCCGAATCGTGCTTTATGGCCGAATATGATAATCATGTCATCGGTTATCTGCTTGGGGCGAAGGATGTCAGGCGTATGGGTAAGATCTTTGCTGACAAAATCACGGTGCCCCTACTTATGAAAGCGCTGCGGCGAGGCGTATTTTTCCACAAAAAAAATGTGAAGTTTTTATCCCGCGTGTTTTTGAGTTTAGTGAAAGGTGAATTCAAGACTCCGGATTTTTCAAAAGATTATCCTGCGATATTGCATATCAATATTAGTAAAGAATGCCGTATGGCGGGGGTCGGCTCGAAACTTATCAATGCCTATCTGGGCTATTTGAGGGCTTTAGGCGTAAAGGGAATACATTTGGCTACGATATCCGATAAAGCAGGGCAATTTTTTAGCAAGCAAAACTTTCAATTGTTGTTTCGGGGAGAGAGGTCGTACTTCCGGTATTTTTTAAATAAAAATGTACCGGTCTATATTTATGGGATGCAATTCTTGTTAGTGAGGAATAACCCTCTCTAAATCCCGGATTTTATTGATAATCGCTGTATCGTACTATAATAAGGCCGTAGGGGAGGTTTAAACCTCCCCTACGGCTACAGAGGGATTTCCCCTCGGTTTCATACGAGAGGGACGAGTGAGTGAATTGGAAAAACCACAAGACAGAGCCGCGATGTCTATATATAAGTAAGATATAGTGTTATAATACATAAAAAAAGACCCAAGTCAGAGAGATACTATGAAATTCTATACTGGCCAAACAACAGCAATAGACCAGCTGCCGACGCATCTTGATATAAATGATGAATTCAAGTCGGCATTTGATCTTATGGAGAATACAAAAGAGTGCCTTTTTATAACAGGTAAGGCCGGCACCGGTAAATCTACCCTTCTGAAATATTTCAAGGCCCATACGGGTAAAAAGATAATCGTGCTGGCTCCGACAGGTGTTGCTGCGATCAATATAGGAGGTCAGACTATCCATTCCTTCTTTAGGTTACCTCCAAAGATCATTCAAAAGGATGCCATAAAGCGCCTTAGGGACAAGAGCTTGATCGAGAATCTCGACATGGTAATAATAGACGAGGTATCGATGGTCCGGGCGGACCTTATGGATGGCATCGACTATGCGCTGCGTCTCAACCGCGGCAAGATGAAGATACCGTTTGGCGGAGTCCAGATGGTATCTTTTGGGGACCTTTTCCAGCTATCTCCTGTAGTCGAGAATGAAGCAAAGGAGCTTCTGGAAGAGCGATATTCAAGTCCTTATTTTTTCAGCGCTAAAGTGTTTGACGATTGCCATATCAGGTCCATCGAGCTGTCGAATATATATAGACAAAAAGATAGCTCGTTCATGGAGCTCTTGAACAGGGTCAGGAATAAGGAGTATACTAAAAAAGATCTGGATACATTAAATAAGAACGTCCAAAAAGATAACATGGTTTCTAAGAAAGACACTACGGTGATCCTGACAACGACGAACAGTCTGGCAAACACAATAAACCAGGATCGTTTATCAAAACTTCCAGGCAAAGAGATAATATACGAGGCTTTAGCTTCCGGTAAATTTGAAAAGTCGGCGTATCCGACCGACACAGCCTTAAAGCTTAAAAAAGGCGCGCAGGTGATACTGATAAGAAATGATCCTGCCAAACAGTGGGTAAATGGCACGCTCGCAAAAGTCGTCGCCCTGTCGGACGATTCGATAGCGGTAGATATCGACGGGCGCGTATGCGATGTCCCTATTGTCAAATGGCAGAAAATTGAATATAGTTATAACGAGGATGAAGACAAGATAGAAGACGAGGTCGTGGGTACCTTCGCGCAATATCCCATAAAGCTGGCCTGGGCCATAACGATCCATAAGAGCCAGGGTCAGACTTTCGATAAGGTCATAATAGATCTTGGGTATGGCGCATTTACTCACGGTCAGCTGTATGTCGCATTGAGCAGGTGCACCTGCCTGGATGGCATAAGGCTTAAGCGGCCGGTGACCCGGGGCGACATCATATTTGACCAGCGTATCTATGATATCAAGGATCGGTTCGCCGACTTATTCCAATAGGACTAACGCTAATGCCGAATCAAAAAAGAAGAAAAGACGTACGGAATCTCGCGATAGTTGCGCACGTTGACCATGGAAAAACAACGCTTGTAGATGCGCTGCTCAGATATACGGGCGCCTATAAGTTCGAGGAGGGCGAAGTAACTATTATGGATTCAAACCCTCTCGAGAAGGAGAGAGGGATCACGATCTTTTCAAAGAACGCCTCCTTTAATTACAAAGGCGTGCAATGCAATATCGTTGATACGCCGGGACACGCCGATTTCGGAAGCGAAGTGGAGCGTATCCTTGAAATGGTCGACGGCGTGCTTCTTCTTGTCGACGCCGTAGACGGGCCCATGCCCCAGACAAAGTTTGTGTTGAAAAAATCTCTCGAGTTGCATCTAAAGCCCATCCTTGTCATCAATAAGATAGACCGCCCCAACGCGCGCCCGAATGAAGTCGCCAACAAGACGTTTGATCTTTTCTGCGAACTTAACGCATCCGATGAGCAGCTGGATTTTCCGGTAGTCTATGCCTCCGGCCGAGACGGGTACGCCACGCTTGACCTTGATGAACCGAGCGACACTATAAAACCTCTCTTGGACACGATCCTGCATAGAGTATTGCCGCCGATCGCGAATCCGGACCTTCCTTTTCAGATGCTGGTGACGATGCTTGACCATAATTCGTATTTTGGACGCATCGCGATCGGGCGTATATTCCATGGCGCTATCCATGTCGGGGATCCCGTTGTCCTTGTGAAACGCGACGGTGCGATTACCGCTAACAAGGTAACCAAAATCATGAAGTATCATGGGCTGACCCCCGTGGATGCGGACGAGGCGATGGCTGGCGACATTATAATGATAACCGGTATCGAAGACGTGTCGGTCGGCGAAACAATAACATGCGTCGATGATCCGAAAGCGCTGCCCGCGGTAAAGATCGATGAGCCTACGGTATCAATGAATTTTTCCCATAACACGAGCCCTCTTGCAGGTAAAGACGGAGGCGTATTTCTGACATCGCGCCATGTACGTGAACGTCTTGAGCACGAGGCTATGGTGAATGTCGGTATAAAGGTCGAGGAAGTTGACGGAGGCGAGAGGTTCAAAGTTTCAGGCAGAGGCGAGCTTCATCTCGAGATCCTTATAGAGACGATGCGCCGCGAGGGGTATGAGCTTGAAGTTTCAAGGCCGCAGGTCATCTTGAGGAAGATCGGCGACCAGGTTCTTGAGCCGGTAGAGGAGGTGGTGATAGAGGTGGACGGCATGTACCAGGGCGCAGTGATACAGGCGCTCGGAGAACGCAAGGCCCAGATGAAAGACATGAAGACAGTATCCTCCGGTGACATACGGATGGAATTTATTATCACCTCAAGAGCGCTGATAGGGTTCAGAAGCGAATTTTTATTGATGACGCGCGGGAGCGGCGTCATGTGCCAGAATTTTCTCGAATATCAGGCATATAAGGGTGAACTGCCTTCGCGGCAAAGAGGCGTCCAGGTCTCGAACGGCGACGGGAAAGTGGTCGCGTTCGCGCTCTGGAACCTGCAGGAGCGCGGAGAGATGTTTGTCGCGCCCGGAGATATGGTCTACGAAGGCATGATCGTCGGCATATACAATAAAGGTGTCGATATAGTTGTGAATCCGCAGAAAGAGAAGAAATTAAGCAATATGCGTTCTTCGACCAAAGATATGGCGATCCAGCTGGTACCTCATCGGAAGATCAATCTTGAATTTGCGCTTGTCTTCATTGACGATGATGAACTGGTCGAGATCACCCCCCTTAATATACGGCTCAGGAAGATGCAATTAAAAGAAGTAGATAGAATACGCACGGACCGGAATAAGCCTCTCTAACAAATCGCGAGAATTTCCTTGTTTATAGCTATAAATCCATTATAATAGATACCTATATAAACTGAGAAGTTCCTCCTCGGCTCATACGAGAGCCGCCCCAGTTTTGGAAAAATATGAAAATAGTGCTTATTGAGCCTTGCGCTTCAGAGGCAAACGTCTACAGCAAAACAGCCATGCCTCTATTGGGCCCGGTCTACCTCGGGACCATCTTAAAAAAGAGGGGGCATGAGGTTGAGATCTACAACGAAGATATTTATAAGCCCGACTATTTAAAACTCGACGCAGACCTCATCGGCATCTCCATTTTGACTTCAACGGCCAGGCGGGGTTATGAGATAGCCAGGCAATTCCCTAAAGAGAAGGTGATCATTGGCGGCATTCACGCAAGCCTGCTTCCGGATGAGGCTCTTTCGTTCTGCAGGCAGGTCGTAGTGGGAGAGGCCGACGATGTTATTGTCGATGTAGTTGAAGGCAGGAGAAAAGAGCCTATCGTTTACGGCACACCGGTTCAGGATCTGGACACCTTGCCTAACCCAGACTTCACATTGATCAAAGGATTTTGGTCTTCATTTCTTACCATGCCTATCTCTACGTCAAGAGGATGCCCCTTTGACTGCAGTTTTTGCTCGGTCACAAAGATCTTCGGCCGCAAATACCGTTTCCGCAGTGCCGAAAATATCATCAAAGAGATGAAATCCAGGCGCACGAGATCGTTCTTCTTCGTAGATGACAACTTTACAGCCGATCCTAAACGCACACGGCTTTTGCTGGAACTTCTATTAAAGAATAAGATAAACCATTGGAACTGCCAGGTGCGTTGTGATGCCGCCAAAGATAAAGAGCTCTTAAGGCTCATGGCAGGCGCAGGATGCAGAGCCGTCTGTGTTGGGTTCGAGTCCATAAATCCCATGACGCTGCAGGCCTACCAGAAGAGACAGACTCTCGATGATATCGTGAGCGCTATCCGCTCCTTTCACAGGAGAAAGATAAAGATCCATGGCATGTTTATCCTGGGGGGAGAGGATGACAGCAAAAGTGCCATATGGGAGACCTTAAGGTTTACCATAAAACATAGGATAGACACTATACAGATGGCGATACTTACCCCGTTCCCGGGCACGAAAGTCTATGAATCTCTCGATGCGCAGAATAGGATCTTCACAAAAGACTGGAGTCTTTATGACGGCCAGCACGTTGTATTTAATCCTAACTTGTTATCGGCAAGGGAGCTGCAGACGAATGCTCTTCAGGCATATACAAAATTTTATTCTCTGCGCAGGGCATTTGCTTCGCTTATTCAACTGCACTTCAGAAATGCCATGTTCCGTTTCATAGGCCATTTTACTATCAAGGAATGGGTAAAACATAATTGTAATATGACTTGGCTGGCGCAGCCCCACCCGCACCATGGGCAAGTATAAAATACTAAAATATCCCGAGGAAATTACCTTTATACATAAAGATGAAAAAGAAAACTAAAAGACCGGCATCGGGAAACAGAATCCGGAACGGTGATCGCGTGCGTCTTGAGGGGGTAATACAGCAACAAGCCGATAAGCTCAAGATTAAAAACGGGCAATTAAGGAATGGGGCAAAGAAGCAAAAAGGCGCAGAAAAGCAAATCCGTATAGGCGCTACCTTAATAAGGGAAAAGGATCTGGAGATCCTTAAACAACGCGGGGAGCTTTTGCATGTTACCAGGGTAGGAAAGCTTGCGGAGTTTGTCTCTTCGCTTGCCCATGAAATAAGCCAGCCTCTTACGGCCATTCTCGCGTACGCTCAAGCTGCCCAACGTATGCTCGCAGACAGGGAGCCAAAACTACAAGAAATACTTCAGCACATTGTTAATGATGATCAACGTGCGGCTAATGTCATCCAGCGAATGCGTTCATTATTAAAGAAGAGCAATCCCGAAATTAAGTCGCTCGATATAAATGCCATTGTTAATGAGACCATTATACTTATTGCTACGGATGCCGCCATAAGGCACGCTGTTATTAAAACCGAGCTTGATACCGATCTCCCGTTTGTCTGCGGCGACCGGATACAGCTGCAGCAGGTTTTACTAAATCTTATCAGTAATAGTTTCGATGCATTGGAGAACATTCAAGGGGAGCGTGAAATCTTGATTCGCACATCGCGTAAAGATGCTGGCACAATTATCGTGGAGGTTAAAGATTCAGGATGCGGTATTCCCATAAAAAATATGCCCAAGCTCTTTACCCGATTTTTCACGAGCAAGCCCGATGGTTTGGGTATGGGATTGTCTATTAGCCGCTCCATCATTAAAGCACATGGCGGCCAATTGGATGTAAAGAATAATCCTGATCGCGGTGCCACCTTTTATTTTACCATTCCTATCGACGCGAAGGGTGTTTAATACACCCTTCGACAAGCTCAAGGTTCGTGGTGAGCTCTTACTAGCAAGACTGGAGCGTCGAACCATGCATAAGCGAAGGGCGCTTATCTACGTCGTTGATGACAACATCTCTATATGCAGAGCGCTAACCTTATTATTAAAATCACACGGGTTTAAAGTTGAAACATTTACGAACGCCCGCCCCTTCCTTGCATATAAACATCCCAAACTGCCGTCATGCCTGATCTTGGATATTCGATTGCCGGACATCGATGGGCTTACCCTTCAGGAGATGATGACGCGACGGGGCATTGCCATTCCCATTATCTTTATCACCGGACACGGTGATATCCCGATGAGTGTAAAAGGCATGAAGGGGGGCGCTATTGATTTTCTACCCAAGCCGTTTACTAAGAAGAAGCTGCTTAATGCTATTACGCTTGCCATCTCAAAAAGCGTAGCTCAAAATAAGAAAGAAGCCGAAATAGCAAAAATAAAGCGGCGCATCAGAACTTTGTCTCCGCGAGAACTGGAAGTTTTTAGACTTGTAGCCAAAGGGATGATGAGTAAAAATATTGCTTTCAAGCGGGGGACTTCCCTCCAAACGATCAAGGTTCATCGCGGCCGTGTTATGCAGAAGATGCGTGCCAAAACCGTAACCGAACTCATCCGCTTCGCCCAAAAATCCGGTATCACCTCCTCCTAAATACTAATTACGTCTAGGTTATCTCTATTATACCCAGGTACAATTGACCCTTTTTTGTTTTTCCCATACAATGCAAACATAAATAAAAAGCCTCGGTCGGAGACCTCGGCACTTAGCCGGCAAAGTGGCTTAATAAACTTGGGAGATCAGATATGTTGTACACGATTGCAGTTGTCCTGATTGTACTTTGGTTGTTAGGGTTGGTTTCATCGTATACAATGGGCGGGTTTATTCACGTCCTGCTTGTTATCGCCGTTATCGCTATTATTTTGCGTCTCATTAGCGGCAGGAAACTGATTTAATTACCGCCAGCCTTATATGAAACCAAAAAAGTTAAATAAGCAAATTTTTATTGTGGATGACGATGCCTCGGTATGTTGTGCGTTGGGAATGCTGCTGGTTACGTACGGATTTAAAGTCGATACTTTTACTTCCGCAAAGGATTTTTTTTGCACTGTGCCCAATAGCGATCCAGGTTGTTTGATCCTGGACATCCATATGCCTGGATTGGACGGATGGGAAGTGTTAAGGCGGATTATTAAGTCTGGGTCTAAACGTCCGGTTATTATTACCTCGGCGGACAAAAACAGCGTAAATTATGAGCGGGCTATGAAAGCAGGAGCAGCGGGGTATTTGCAAAAACCGTTTAATGACCATGAACTTGTGGGCTTTATTAAGGATGCGTTTAAAAAAGTGTGAATAAAAAAGGAGAGAGATATGGGAAAAATCACTTTAGCAATATTGGCTGTTATTTTTTTAACGGGCGTACTTGCAGGATGTAACGCAATGAGAGGCGCGGGAGCGGATTTATCGGATACAGGGAAACATATTTCAAATATCGGTAAATAAATTATAAGAGAGTAAAAAAAAGCATTTGAAGCCTTACAAAATTTAGCCGAAGCCCACGTTCTGGCCTATGGAAAGATCAAGGAAGTTTATGCCCAAAAAGGCTGGGCGGAGCCTATGATCGGGATAGCTCAGCAGGTGCTCATATTTGCGCCTTGTTCGGATCGTTCTTTGTGGGATCGAATTTCTGCGGGGTTAAGAGATCAGGTGATCAATCATTTGTTTGTTCAGGCCTTAATTCCGGGAAGAGCAAAAGTTTTTGGGGTTTTTAGTATGCGGCTCCTCAAAGCCAAAACTCTAGATTTTATCGGCTTAAATTATTATACGCGAGACTATATCCGCAATCGCGGGTTTTTATTGTCTGACATGTTAGGCGGCCAGAGCGTTTTGGAAAAACCTCGAGGCAGAAGAAATAGTCTTGGTTGGGAAATTTATCCGCAAGGATTGCATAAGCTTATTAAAGTCTTTTCAAAATACAAGCTGCCTATTTTAATTTCAGAAAACGGAATTTGTACGGATGATGATACCGAGCGTTCGGAGTTTATCGTAGATCATCTTAAGGCCGTAGCCCTTGCGATGAAGGAAGGGGCCAATGTGATCGGTTATCTCTATTGGTCACTATTGGATAATTATGAGTGGGCAGATGGATTCGCTCCGCGATTTGGGTTAATAGAGGTGGATTATACGACACAAGGTAGAAAGATCCGCGGGTCGGCAAGAAAATTCCAGGAAATCATAAGGGCAGGAAAGCTAATATGAGTACTAAAAAAGAAATGATCAGGTTTTTAATCGCAGGGCCTATTGTTACCGCAACGGACTTTGGTATTTATTATTGCTTATTTCAAATTCTACCCTTTAGCGTATCTAAGGGGATCTCTTTTACGTGCGCGGGCATTGCCGGGTACTTGTTTTATAAATATTGGATATTTAAATACACCAAGCCCTCGTATGACGAAGTCATCCGGTATGCGTTGATTAATTTTTTAGCCTTAGGAATCAATGTTGTAACAAATCAAAGTATTCTCAACATGTGGCCCGGGGCTGTTTTGGTAGCCTTAGTCATTGCCACATCATTAACGAGTTTATTTGCTTTTATATGCTTTAAATGGTGGGTTTTCAGGACCTTGCTGGAAAAAGGGGTTTATTTTATGTGGTGGAAATGGTTCCCATGGAGATTTTTAGTAAGAGACGCCGCGCGCAAACAAGGATTTTTAGACCCCATTAAAGTCCTTTCTCAATTACAGAATTTTGCGCAACCCTCAGAGGTGGCAGTTCCGATGGAACTGTTGCGTTCAGGCGCTGTTATGCACGCTCGTGGTTTGATAAATAGTTTAGCCATCCAGCATAATCTTGATTGGATCTGGCCTTATTGGGTGGGGTGTCAATATGATCCTCAGAGCGATGCGTTTATTCCGCGGTCTTTTTCATTAACTCAAATTAATCTCACTCATAGAAATTGGACAGCTTTGGGCGTTCCGGACAGCGCCGAATTTCCTATTGTAGATCCTCGCGGCCTTGTCACTCCATATTACGATAGCTGGTCCATCGATGTTTGGATCATTCCAAAAGAGGGAGAGCCATTGATTCCATCGCGCAGACCAAACGTGTCACAAAAGTTGAGTTTCGATGACAATCTTTGCGTGAGTACGGAATCAAGCCTTGGTCAATTAAAACTTCAATTGAAGGCGCAAGTTATCGGGTTCTCCGAAGCGCCTATTTGCCAGGTTAAGATCACAGGATCTGCGCATCTAAATGCGCGGCTAATCGTTTCTCTCAGGCCTTATAATCCAGAAGGCGTGAGTTTTATAAATAGTATTACTCTGCTTGAAGATTCGCTGGGCTGGCAAATAAATCGGGAAAATTTTGTCTATTTTGATAAACCTCCGGCTCAATGCGTATTCTCGGATTATCAGCGAGGCGATGTATATAGCCGATTGTCATCGGAAGAAAATGAAAAAGAAATTTCATGTAAAGTCGGCATGGCCAGTTCAGCGGCCGTTTTTATATTGGAAGCGGGACGATTACAGAAAATCACTGTTTCGATACCGTTAACAAAAAACAAAATTGAAAAAGGGTCCTATCCCGGTTATCAAGAAACTGCGAAGCTTGCGTGGAAGAAAAGTCTAGAAGGCGCGTGTTCATTACAAATTCCCGATGAACATTTTCAGTTTCTTTACGAAGCCGCCATCCGCACCATGGTTTTGCATTCTCCCAAGGAAGTTTATCCAGGGCCGTATATCTATAGACGGTTTTGGTTTCGCGACGCCGCTTTTATATTATACGCCTTGTTATCCGCAGGGTTAAAAGAGCGTGTTCTGCGGGCCTTGGATTGTTTTCGCTCCCGTCAGACTGTCCAAGGTTATTTCCTATCTCAGGAAGGGGAGTGGGATTCTAACGGCGAGGCCTTATGGATCATGCGTCAGTATTGCGAGATGACAGGGAATCTCCCTTCATACGAATGGAAAGAACCGATCATTAAAGCGGGTAAGTGGCTATGCAAAAAGCGCTTGTCTGGTAATTTGCAATCTCCGCATGCGGGCTTATTGCCAGCGGGATTCAGCGCTGAACATTTAGGGCCGAATGATTTTTATTATTGGGATGACTTTTGGGCCGTCGCAGGATTAAGGGCGGCAGCCTTTTTATGTGCTGCCTATAAGGATATCGATGAAGCTATCAATTTTAAAAGAGAATCGGATGAATTATTGATAGGTATCGATCAAAGTTTAAAGAAGGTCGATGAACGCTTAAAGAGACTTGCTATGCCAGCTTCCCCTTATCGCCGCCTGGATTCAGGGGCAATCGGTTCTTTGGTTGGCAGTTATCCGCTTCGTGTTTTTGAACGAGACGACCCAAGGATCTTAGACACAGCTGATTTTTTAATGAGAAATTGTTTAGTTCATGGCGGGTTTTTTCATGACATGACCCATTCAGGGATCAACCCTTATCTTACGTTACATTTAGCTCAAGTACTTTTGCGCGCAGGCGATCCCAGGTATTTTGGTTTGATGACAGCGGTGGCTAAACTGGCTTCACCGACTGGACAATGGCCCGAGTCGGTGCATCCCCGTACCGGCGGCGGATGCATGGGAGATGGGCAGCATGTATGGGCCGCGGCAGAATGGGTTTTAATAATAAGAAATTGTTTTGTGCGCGAGGAAGAGAGCCGATTAATATTATGCTCGGGTATCCCGCGGATCTGGATGGAGAAAGATCAAGTGATCGCTTTTGGGCCTGCACCAACAAGTTTTGGCGATATTCAAGTTTCCATAAAATCCAAAGGACAAAATATCCTTGTCGAATGGCGCGGAAAGTGGATAGCAAAAGAACCGCCGATCGATATTCAATTATCCGGTTTTATGAACGTAAGAGTTCCACCTGGAACGAATTCTATCGAATTGAAATATGGGGTGGGTAAATGATGGAAGCCCTTAACGCCGGATTTAAAGATTTTATCATATTAAAGTCAGGGCAGAGAATTTACCCGGAAGAGATCGAGGCGTTCTATAGAAAAGCCGCTCCCATAAAAGATATATGCGTCTTTACAGTCTCCGGAATGGGAGGCGTAAAAAAATCGAAAGTTCTTTGGGCTGTCATCCAGCCGGATCTTGCTCAATTCAGAGAATTCGCCGAAGTGAATCTGCGCTTAGTTCTTAAAGAGAAATTTGACAATGCCTCACCGTCACTTCCTTCTTATAAAAGGATTAAAGGTTTTACTGTTACGCTGGAAGATCTGCCGCATATCCGGTTCGGTAAGTTGAAGAGATATGTGATTAAGAATATGTATGAATCTAGAGTTGTCGCTGGGACAAAAGGCTCTCTTCCAGTATCGGGAGAGCTTTTAGAAGATGACGCTATATTGATAGGATCTGAGATAGGCATAAAAACCTTGGAATGCCTAAAGGAACTATGTGGTATTAGAAGACCTATAATACTCGAGGATTCTTTAGAGCTGGATCTTGGCATAGATTCATTAGGCAGGGTTGAGCTTGCTTCGGGCCTTGAGTTGGCTTTTAGCGCCGATATAAAAGACGAGGTGGTCTCGAGAGCCTTCAGCGTGAAGGATCTTATTCTGGGAGTAACGGATGCGTTGAGCGGAGCCAAGGGCATTTCGCTGGATGATCAAGCGCTATCTTCAGGGCCGGACTACTGGAAAAAAAGTTTACAAGTGCCGCCGAAAGAAGAACATCTGGGAGCTCTCGAATTAGGTAACGGTTTCTTCGCCCGGTTGTTTCGATTTACTATAACAGCCATATTTTCTTTGATTATGAGATTGTTTTTCAGTATTAAAGTAGAAGGCCAGGAGAATGTGCCTAAAGAAGGAGCTTGTATTTTATATCCCAACCACACGAGCTTTCTTGATGGGCCGGCTATTGCCGCAAGTCTACCGCATAGACGAGGGTTTCAGATTTTTTACTTCATCTTCATACCGTATTTTTTCAGGCCGTTTATAAAATCCCGTCTATTAAGAAATATTGTAAAGATGGAAAGGTTTATTCCCTTTGATTTTTCAACGCATTTTCTGGAGAGCTTGCGAAGTTGTTATTATGTATTAGACCACGGCAAAAATTTGTGTTTCTTTCCGGAAGGAATACGCAGCAGCACAGGCGTTGTCGGAAAATTTAAAAGCGGGTTCGGTATCCTGGCTAAAGAAACAGGGGCAAAACTTGTGCCTGTAGCTATAGAAGGGGCTCATGAGGCTTGGGGAAGCGCGGCGAAGTATCCCAGGCGTTACCCGATCAGGGTGAGATTCGGTAAACCGCTTCTTGTCAAAGATCTGGAAAAGGAAGGGTTGACTTGCGGTTCGCGGGATTGTTACGATGCGATATGCGTGGCGGCGAGAAAAGCGCTCGTGGAACTAAAGGATAAACGATGAATATTCTAATGATGACGAATACCTATTTCCCGATTGTAGGAGGGCTGGAGCAATCGATTTATTCTTTTAGCGAAGTGTTCAAAAGCTTGGGGCATGAGGTTTTGATCGTCACTCCGGCCTTTGAAGGGATGCCGATAGAGGAGCCGGGCGTTATTCGTATTCCCGCCTTCAAAAAAATCAAAGGAACTAATTTTTCCGTTAATTTTCCATCCTCCGAGCTCTTAACGCGATTCATGAAAGAATTCTCGCCGGATATGATACATAGCCATAGTCCGTTTTTCATCGGAGATTTTGCGTTACGTCTCAGTCGACAGCACGCCACACCGTTGGTATTTACTTATCACACGATGTTTGAGCAGTATGTGCATTATTTGCCGTTTCAAAATGAAGGAATGCGACGGTTTATGGTCAAATATGCTACCGGGTATACCAATTTGGTGGACCAAGTGATCGTCCCCTCTGAAAGCGTGCAGGATATCCTGCTTAAAAGAGGCGTCAAGACCCCCATGGAGGTTGTCCCGACAGGGATAGATCTAAAGCACTTTTCAAAGGGCAATAGAAAAGCTTTTCGCGAACAAAATCAGATCCCTTCCGATGCTTTATTGGTTGGGCACGTGGGACGATTAGCGGGGGAGAAGAATTTAGACTTTTTGACAAATTGTTTGGTCGAATTGTTAAAAAAAGATCCAAAAGTCCATATTCTGATCGTCGGCCAAGGCCCATCGCAAAATTTGATCAAGGACACCTTTGAGCAAGCCGGATTTGCAAAAAGATTGCATTTAACCGGGGTCTTGCACTATCAGCATTTGGTTGACGCGTATTTTGCGATGGATGTTTTTGCGTTTGCTTCATTAAGTGAAACGCAAGGAATTGTTCTCCTTGAGGCCATGGCAGCGGGTGTTCCAGTGGTGGCGCTGAATGCGCCTGGAGCTCGAGAGGTCGTAGAAGATCGTCAAAACGGCCGATTACTCAGTGAGATGGACCAACAAAGTTTTGTTGATGCTCTTCTCTGGGTTTTATATCGGCCTTCTGAAGAGCTGCGAGCCATAAGTGAAGCCGCAAGAATGACGGCACAGAAACACCCCATTAATTCTGATGCGAAACGTATGTTAGAAATTTATGAAAAAGTCCGATCAAGAAGATCTGTTTCCATGGGTAAGAAAAATAGTTCGCAGTATCTATTTATGTGGCGCCTGAAAGCGGAATGGGATATTTATACCAATTTTTTTAAAGCCATAGCTAAATCAATCTTTGAAGGAAATTTTCAAAAAACAGAGCCCATAAAGATCAATGATACGACCGGTAATCTCGTGACCGAAGATGGAAAACGAATAGCCTTTTTTCATATTAAAAAAGGGTTTTCCAAAGTTATTATCATCGCGCATGGTGTTTATAATAACAAAGATACATTTTTATTTAGAAGTATAGCCGATGCATTCAGCAAAGAGTACGATGTCATTGCATTCGATTTTCGTGGGCATGGTAAGTCTAGCGACACATTCACATGGACAGCGCATGAACAAAAAGATCTGTTGGCGATCATCGCCTACGCCAAAGAAAACCATTATACGAAGATCGGCGTGATCGGATTTTCGCTCGGTGCGGCGATCGCATTGATCGAAGCGAGCCACTATAAAAATATTGATAGCGTGATCGCTGTTAGTCCTCCGGCAGATCTAGGAAGCATCAATTATCATTTTTGGGAAAAAGACATGTGGCAGGACCTAAAACTCAATTTTGGAATGAAAGGGCGGGGGAAGGGGATCAGGCCGGGTAATCCTTCTTTAGAAAAGATTCGGCCCATCGATATCGTTGACAAGGTATCGCCTACGCCGATCCTATTTCTTAATGGTGAAAAAGACTGGCTCATAAAGCCAAGCCATAGTAAGCGTCTATTTGAAAAGGCCTTGGATCCCAAAGCTATGACAATTATTAAAGACGGAGGCCATGCGGAAAGAATGTTTGATGAATTTCGCGATCAATTTATGAAAATATGCTTAGACAGATTTAAGGAGACTTTATAATGGAGGAAAATTTGGTTATCCATAAGGTATTTGCTCAAGTTTCTTCACAATATTCAGATAGGATATGTCTTCAAATAAAGAAGGGTTCTGGCTGGGAGAGGTGGTCATATGGACAAATAGAAGATCTCTCTCTGAAGATAGGGGTATTTCTTATTAAAGCAGGTTTTAAAAAGGGTGACTTTGCCGCTCTTTGTCTGGAGAATAGACCGGAGTGGGGAATAATCTATTTAGGTATAATTACCGCAGGCCTCGTTTCGGTTCCTTTTGATACGCAATTGACCGGGCAAGAAATAGAAAACCTTATCAATGACTGTGCCGCAAAGATCATATTTGTTTCCAATACTGTTTTTCAGGCAAAAAAGATCGATAAGATAAAAACCGGACTAAACAAGATCGTTATACTGGACCTGGATATAGAGAAAGATAACTTCGTAGGTCTAGAGCAGGTCAAATCTACCTCGAGCGAAGGTGTTACATGGCCAGAAGTTCTTCCCGAAGACATTGCTTCACTTATATATACATCAGGTACCACTGGTGAGCCAAAAGGAGTAATGCTCACGCATAAAAATTTCTGCTCTAATTTTCAAAGTATCTACAAGCTGAAGCTCTTCTCGGATAAGGATAATTTTATATCGATATTACCGCTGCATCATTGCTTCCCTTTCATAGTTACGCTGATCTTACCTATTTTTTGCCGGGCGCCCGTCACATATGTTTCAAGCCTTAAGACCGATGAATTGCTGACATCGATGAGAGAGGCAGGCGTAACGGTACTGGCGGGCGTACCGCAACTTTTTTACATGTTTTATGCGCAAGCTGCGGCCAAGATGGATAAGATGCCGTTTTTGTTCAAGGCCCCTCTTTTAGGTCTCATATGGATATTGTGGCAGGTAAGAAGGCTTACTGGGATAAATTTAAACAAGCAAATTCTGTCGAAGATACACCGGCCATTCGGCAAAACTTTAAGATTTTTTATCTCTGGCGGAGCCAAGTTAAATGAAGCGGCGGCGAGATTTCTAATGAAGATCGGCTTCACGATACTCGAGGGATACGGACTTACCGAAACATCGCCGGGGGTAGCCTTTAACCCGTTGAGGAGGCAGAAGATCGGTTCTGTCGGCAAGGTGATCCCGGATGTAGAAGTGAAAATTGTAGATCCCGATGCAACCGGTATGGGTGAGGTAGTTATCAAAGGCCCCAACGTTATGAAGGGCTACTATAAACGACCGGACGAGACCTCGAGTGTTTTAAAGGACGGCTGGTTTTACTCCGGCGACCTGGGACATATGGGTAGGGACGGTTATCTCTATATAACCGGAAGGATAAAAGAGATGATTGTTTTAAGTTCCGGCAAAAAGATCTTTCCCGAAGAGATTGAATCCCATTATGCCAAGAGCCCCTACATCAAAGAGATGTGCGTTATTGGTATCGGCGAAGAGGAGGGCCAGAGCTTGTCTGCCGTGGTGGTACCGGACGCCGAATATTGCCGCAAGGCCGGGGAGGGTGATCTTAATAGTAAACTCAGGTGGGAGCTGGAAAATCTATCCAACAGCCTTGCTCCCTACCAACGCATCAAGGGCTTCATTATCGTAAAGGAAAACATACCGCGCACGCGGCTGGGCAAGATAATGAGGTATGAGGTAAAGAAAAAATATCTGGATGAGTTTAAGGGTATAAAATCAAAAGTAGCGCAGGAAGAGGAAGTCCCCGCTACGGAGGAGGACCTTAAACTGCTCTCCGATGGCGCCGGCAAAAAGATAATGGAGGTTCTGGCTAAACATGCAAAATTAGAAAGGCAGATTGTCCTGACCGACCATCTAGAATTAGATCTCGGCATAGATTCATTAGGCCGTGTGGAGTTGACGATGGCGTTAGAACAGGCACTTAACGCTCATATTCCTGACGAAGTATTGGCGCAGGCCTCCACCGTTAAAGAGCTTATTCTCGAGATAGAGAAATTGGCCACGGGCACAGAAGCTCAGGGAGGGCCCGCCGGGCAGGCCAAGATCCCAACTTCATGGGATGAGGTCTTGAACAAAGAGCCCGCTAAGGAGATGATCAAAAAGTTATATATAACACCCAATCTTACGGCAATTCTGGGGATGCTGCTATTTACCGGAATGTTACGCCTTGTCTTCAGAACGATCTGGCGGCTCAAGATCTCCGGAACAGAAAATATTCCGAAGGCAGGAAGATGTATCCTGTGCGTTAGTCACGGCAGCTACCTGGATGGTTTTATAGTTGCTTCTTCAGTGCCGGCAGGTTTACGAAAGGACCTTTACATCGTCGGTTTTGAGGCTTTTTTCGACCATTTCCTGATCAGGAATATAATAAAATATATCAGGGTCATTCCCATTGATCCGGGCATGCACTTTGTGGAAGCTATGCAGGCATCTTCTTATGTTCTTAAGAATAACAAGATAGTCTGTATCTTTCCCGAGGGAGAAAGAACTATCGACGGAGAGGTTAAGAAATTCAAAAAAGGAGCCGGCATATTGGCAAAAGAACTGAATATTCCGATGGTTCCTGTATATATAAAAGGTTCATATGAATCCTGGCCGAGGACAAGGCGGTTCCCGAAGCCGTATCCGATCAAAATAACTTTTGGAAAACCTGTTGATTTTGAAGAACTCAAGAAGGAAGGGGCAAGGCTTGGGGCCAAAGATGACTATGAAGCAATAGCCTTTGGCATAAGGGAAGAGGTTGTAAAGCTCAGGTGATTATACCCAGGTACAATTGATTTAATTTCGAGCAGCTCTTAGAATGTTAACATAACTAAGGGAGGTAGCCATATGTCATTAATTGCAGTCGTTGTGGTTTTAGTCATTATCGGAGCGGCCCTGTGGTTGATTAATACGTATATACCCATGGATGGCAAGATCAAGAGTATCCTGAATGTCGTCGTGATCATTGTTGTCGCCATCTGGTTGTTGCAGACATTTGGTATATTAGGTAACGTTAAAGATATCCGTATTAAATAATAAAGGAGGAGCCGTGGTAGGGATAGTTGCGCTTATAGTTTTGGCTCTGGATATTATTGCCCTTGTTGATATTCTGAAAAGTTCCGCGGACACGAGCAATAAGGCGTTGTGGATTATCCTGATACTCATTTTGCCCATTATCGGCATGGTTCTATATTTTTTAATTGGTAAGAAGGTATGGTTTTAAAAATGGGAGGGTCGGGTATGCGTAAAATAATGGCTTGTATATTAACTATGTTATTTTGTATTAGTGTAAGTTGTAGCGCATCTGGGGATCAAAAAACAGGCTTTACAGGTAAATATACATATTCGAAAATTCAAGATAATATCTACAAAATAGTTTTTAGCGGTAGCGGCTACGCAGGCGAGGCACGAGCATCGGATTTTGCTTTATTGCATTTTTCCGAAGTTACCCTTAAAAATGAATATAAATATTTCGTTCCTCTGCAACAAAAAGCTGATATTAAAGGAGAGTCGTATAAAGCATCTGTAGATGCTCAAGGGTTAGGGGCCTCATCTGTTTTTGGCAACCCAGACTATGTGTATGGAACTTTTAATGGAGCCACCTATTATTATAGCGGACAAAGCTATCGTTTTAATGACAAAGAAACTGTTATAACCATCGCTTGCTTTAAAGATAAGCCTGAAAATGTTCCCACGATGATTTATGACGCAAAGCAGATAAAAGAGAACATCTGGAAAAAATATAATTTAAAATAAAAGCTTCTGTGCAAAAAAAGGAGGAGTGAAATGAAAAAATATATCGGAATCTGCAGTCTGGTTTTACTGGCAATGTTTGCGGCTGGTTTGGTCAAGACTTCAGAGTGTTTTGCGTCTAGGCAGGAATGCCGGCAAGAATTGACCGATAACTCAAAGCTCGATGAGGCAAATAAGCTTTATAAAAAGGCCGTACGGTGGATCGAGGATGGTGACGGCGTGCACGAGCCTCAGAGAGCGGCTAAGTTTTACGCCAACGCGGAAGAGTATTTAAGAAGGACCGTCTTCGCGCTAAAGGAACTTGGCAAGAAGTACGACATTGACGTTACCAAAGATGTCGAGTATTGCGAAAAGCTGGAGAGGGAGATCCACTCGAGCCAGGGGGATGCGAAGAGATACTCAAAATAACCCTCATCTGTGCTGACGGATGGTATTGTAAAACGATTTCCTGGTAGATGTAAGGAATAAATAAAGAAGGGGATGAGTGCGGGAACCATGAGAACAAAATGGATGCCAGGATTTCTTATAATTATTTTTTTAATGGGCATGCTGTCGATTCAAGGCTGCGCTACTATGCAGCCGCGGAAGGCAGTTCCGATGGATTTTGACGGAAAAGTTACCATTAGCGGCATGCCGGATATCCGCTCTGATATAGACAATCCAGATCCTGTCGTTATGCAGAGGAGCTTAATCGATTCATTTAAAGAGGAAGGGCCCATTAATCTGCTTGGCATAAGGATCTACCCGGTGCTGGCCGTCTCAGGCGGCGGGGCTAACGGAGCTTATGGCGCAGGACTCTTGAAAGGGTGGTCCAAAGAAGGTTCGCGCCCGCTTTTTAAGATAATCACAGGCGTAAGCAGCGGATCGATCATAGCTTTGTATGCTTTTTTGGGAAAAGATTACGATAGCCAGCTGGAAGAGTTTTTTACCACAATGTCAACCAAAGATGTAATGCGGCAAAATAACTTCTTTGTCATTTTATTTGGAGATTCACTTATGAGCGCTGCTCCTCTGGCCAGGAAGATCTCGGCCATCGTGGACGGAAAAGTAATGGCGAAGGTTGCCGAAGAACACAAACGCGGCCGCAGACTATTTGTTGGGACCGTAAATCTTGACGCGCAGGAATTTGTTGTTTGGGACATGGGGGCGCTTGCGTGTAAGGGCGGCTCCGATTCACTGAAAATGTTCAGAAAGGTTATCCTGGCTTCATGTTCACTACCAATGACATTTTCTCCGGTTCATTTTAAAGTTTCTGACGCAACCGGTGAGCTTTATGATGAGATGCATGTCGATGGCGGTACTATAAGAGGGGTATTTTATATTGACCGATTAACAAAGAATATGGAAGGAGCCGTTAAGGCCTTTGGTATCGATCCTTCAAAATACAGGCCGCAGATCTATATTTTAAGTAACGCTTATATGTCGCCGATCAGACAACAGGTAAAAGATGATCTGGTGGGTATAAGCATACGCTCTCTTGATACCGTGGTGGCGGCGGCGAATAACGGAGATATCTACAGACTTTATGCCACCGCGAAGAAAAGAGGCCTGGATTTTAATCTAGCATATATTCCATACGACTTTAAGCCTAATCCAAAAGAGTTGTTTGATAAAAAAGAAATGCAGAGACTCTTTAAGCGCGGGTACGATGATGCGGTCAATGGGTATAAATGGCATAAGACGCCGCCCGGATATGGGGCGGAGGATGAAATTGTAGAAAAAACCGAATGAAAAAGATAATGTCCGCCAGTGGCGCCGCTTCGTGAGCAGTCTGTAAGAACAAACGCTATAGTTGTAGAAGGGGTATGGAAATGGAAAACAAAGTTGAGGTAATAAAAGAACATTTTGAGCGAGAAGATGACAGAGCTCGCAAAGGCCAAGCTGAGAAAATATAAAAACGTCGAATTTTATGTAGGTGATCCCATGGGTTTTAAGTTTAATGGGAATATGATGCGGTTGTATCATCCCTTGTTCTGCGCCATATAGAAAGGAAGTCGAAGAATGCCTTGCCGCTTCTAATATTAAAGAGAATTCATCAAGCAAGCAGAATGCCTGCCGAAAAGATTGAAGAATATAGTAAACTCGCCAAGGAAGCCCTGACAGCAGCATAATATCAAAATATTGTAAATCCCGAATGGTTGGTAAAACGGAATAGTCCAATCCCTTGATTTTAGCCTCATTTTCCGTATACTTAACTTGTATATAAAGGAAGGGGCTTATGAAAAGATCTGCCGGGATTTGTTTTGGAGTAATGCAAGTATTTTTGGTTTTAATTTTATCTGCAGTTTTTTCACAAGAACAAAGTACCCCTCCGGCGCCGGAATTACAGGTTAGTCCCTTCTGCGAGTTTGGCACGGGCAAGGCAGACGTTTCCTCGACCTCTATCAATCCACCTGATGGTTTGGCGTTCACCGACGATGGCTTATTACTGGCTACGGATGCGGTAAATCACAGGGTGCAGATCTTTGATCCATATTCAGGTAAACATGTGGGATCGATCGGCGATTCCGGCCTCTTTGCAGGCGAAGTCGTGGATATCATTGCTTTACCGGACAGAGGATTGCTGGTAAGCGACGAAAATGCCAACCAGATTTACCGGTTCAAACGTACCGCGGAAACGCCGGCAGTATTTCAGCCGGTACCCCCGCCGCTCTTAGCCGGCGAAGGATTCAAAAAACTCTGCGGGATGGCCTGTGATTCGAAGGGGCGGATATATGTCGTTGATGGGCTTACGGGAAAGGTGCGCCGGTATATGCCGGACTTTAAGCCGGACCCCGGCTGGAAATTCCAATCGACACGCCCGGACAATGAACCTATGCTGCATAGAGCCGAAGGTATCGCGATCGATGAATCGAATGGAATGGTCTTTTTATCCAGCGATTGGGATGGCATGATACTTGCTTTTGATCTTGAAACAGGGGTTTGGACGGGTAAGTCGATCGGAAGGAGCGCGGATGCCCTGACAGGTAAGCCGGTCGGGCAATCGGTCTTTTCGAGATCCGTGGAAGGCCTTGCCGTAATAGACCATTATCTTTTGGCGGTTGACGAAGGCGAAGATAGCGCAGCGAAGAGCCGTTATGGGCATCTATTGATTTTTGATTTACGGAAGAGAATGGCAGGTGGCGCTGTAGATGGATTGGCAGGGTGGCTGGGAAATTATTTTTCGCCTGACGCAGTCGCGGTTTTTCCGGGTAACGCAAAACATCCGGAGCCGTTGGTGGCAGTTGCGAACCAGGGTTCGTACAAGGTCCAGGTTTATAAATGGGAAGATATTAAGAACGCGATAGCGGCGGCACGCGCAAAAGGGAGGGTTCTTTGATTAAACGATTTCTGGCCAAGTGGTACGGGAATTTTACACGCGAGGAACTTATCCGGACATTACTGCTTGGAACGGCATTTGCTTTAATTATCGGCACTTACTGGACGCTGCGTCCGCTGAAAGATGCGTTGTTCAAAGCATGTATAATCGGAGAAGGCGTTCATAAGGACGCCTCGCCTCTGGCGCTGGCCAAAATGCTTTCTGTTGCCGTGCTGATCCCGCTGGTAATGTTGTACAGCCGCCTTGTCGACAAGTTCAAACGCCAATCGCTCTTTTATATAATCGGCGGTGTTATGGTATGCGGTCTGCTTATATTCAGCTTTTTGTTCAATCATCCGACGCTGGGACTGGATAATAAAGTAGCCAGCACGTCGCGGTGGCTCGGCTGGGCGTGGTATGTATTCGTAGAGGCTTACGGGTCCCTTTTCATCGCGCTATTCTGGGCATATGCTTCCGATTCGATCGACGCCGAATGCGCGAAAAAATCTTTTTTTCTGATCGTCATGTTTGGCCAATTCGGCGGTATTTTAGGGCCGCAGTCGACGGATCTGCCGGCATTGCTTGGTTTTCGTAATTGCGCGCCCCTTGTAGCATTCTGCGCCGTCAACACCGTGATCATAGTAATGATAATCCGGCAGTTTGCCCTGAGACTGGCCCGGCAAAGCGCAACGATCCCTGCCACAGAGGCGCCTCTGCCGAAAGGCAAGAAAGAAGGCGGGGCCGGTTTTATTGAAGGATTACGGCTTCTTGTTACCGATAAATATCTTCTCGGTATATTTCTTGTCATAAGCTTTTATGAAATAATAGTTACGATATTCGATTTCAATTTCAAGCGGCTCGCGTTCCAGAGCGCCGTGGGAGACGTATCTACGGCGCGTCTGCTCGGCGATTTCGGTACTGCGGTAAACGCGGTATCTTTCATATGCCTTGCGCTGGGCATAGGCAATGTGCAGCGCCGGCTCGGAATGAAGACGGCGCTGTGCGCCATGCCGATCATAATCGGCATTATGGTGGTGGGTTTTAAACTAAGCCCTTCAGTGCATATACTTTTCTGGATCATGGTAGCCGGCAAGGCGCTTAATTATGCCCTTAACTCACCTTCATTAAAACAGCTCTATATCCCGACCTCGCAGGCCGCCAAGTATAAGGCCCAGGCATGGATCGAAATGTTCGGCTCGCGCAGCGCCAAGGCATGCGGTTCGGGCGTCAACGCCCTCTTGAAGGTTTTTCAGACGCGCGCCGGGAGCGCCGTCGCCGGTTTCGCCATGTATGTTACGTTCGCGAGCTCTCTTTCCGGAGTGCTTCTTGTATTCTGGTTCTTCGCGGCGTTTTTTCTTTCAAGGGAATATGACCGGAGGGTAACGCCTGTTAAAGGGGAGGGGCAATGATGAAGGTTAAAAGTTTTTTGTTGATATCTGCTTTAATAATTCTGAGTACTGTAAGCGAATGTCCGGCCCTGCAGGCGAATCCTTATGAGCTGCGCGGTGAGAAAAATTTTTATACGGGCTATGAACCGGTCAACCCCGACGGAACGATCAATGTGGTGATAGAGATCAGCTCTGGCGATAATGAGAAATGGGAAGTCCGGGAAGATGGGGTCATGAGATGGGACCAGGAGAATGGCAAACCCCGCGTCGTAAAATATCTGGGCTATCCGACGAACTATGGCATGATGCCGAAAACGGTCTGGGGCGACGGTGACCCGCTGGATGCATTGGTTATCGGTAAGCAATTGAAAAGGGGCCAGGTGGTAAAGGCAAGGCTCATAGGGGTCCTGAAGATGAAGGGCGAGGGAGCCCGTGACGATAAATTAATAGCGGTGTTGCCGGATACCTGTTTTGGCGGCATAAAAAATATGGATGAATTCAATCAGGCTTTTCCGGGCGCGTCGTCTATTATAGAGACATGGTTCATGAATTATAAAGGTCCCGGCAGAGTGCAGACGGAAGGATTCGGCTCTTTCGACGAGGCTGGTTTAATTTTGAATGACGCCAGAAAAGGATTTGGGCTTTCATCCGTTACCCCGCTCAAGCCCGCCATCGGCGGTAAAGATGATAGTGAAATGACCCATGAGAAATTTATACTGGAAGCGGTAAAGGAAGCGCGGAAAAGCTTGCTTGAGGGCGGAATGCCTGAAGGATCCGTCCTGGTCAGGGATGGCGTGATCATCGGCCGCGGGCATAATAAGAAAGGGCGGAAAGATTCCCCAAACATTAACTCGGAGATAGACTGTCTGGAGAATGCGGGTAAACTGACAGAGAAGGATTACGTGAAGAGCGTACTATATACGACTCTCTCGCCGTGTGATGAAGCTGCCGACACTATACTGTCGTATAAAATTCCAGTCGTGGTCATAGGAGAGAACGAAACGTTCAAGGGGCCGGAAGGCTATTTGCGGGTTAAGGGAGTGCGATTGATAGATCTGGACATGCAAGAATGTAAGGATATGATGAGAGATTTTACGCAGAAACATGCGGTGGCATGGGATGATGATTAGAAAATACATATGAATGCAGTAACGCCGATCTTCACGGCTTTATGCGGCTTCTTTTATCCTCCTTCGCAGAAAACCCCGAGCTTTCAAGCTCAAAGATGAATGCGTGAGGTCGCGGCGGTGACGAACGTCGAATTACAGGGTTTTCTGCTCCGGAGGGTTCCGCCAACAGGCTAATGGAAACCCCGGCCTTTAGGCCGGAGAGCTTCATTGTCTTGGGCGTTTGCCTTGAGTATATTCCTTATACGTGATAAAATCGAGGTTTCTTCATCTTCAGGATAGCCTGAAGATAACGGTGAATTTTGTACCCTTGCCTTGTACGCTGTCGACATTGATCAGGCCTCTGTGAATATCCATTATGTTCTTTGTAACCGAAAGCCCCAAGCCGGTCCCTTCCGTCCTTCCTTTTGTAGTAAAGAATGGTTCAAAGATCTTCTCCTTTGTATCCTCATCCATGCCGACACCCGTATCCTCCACTTCCACAACAAGCGCTTTTTCGCCAAGGTTAAAAAAAACATTATTTCTATATTCAGCTGTGTTTTTTAACTTGTCAAAGCTTGTCAGGTAGGAACGGATGTAGAGCTCTCCTCCGCGAGGCATAGCATCGATCGCGTTGTTAAATAAATTTATAAATACCTGCTCGATCTTTCCTTGATCGACCGCGATTTTAGGCAGGTCACCCGCCAATTCCCTGGACACTTTGATGCCGGCCATTTCGAATTTATGTTTTACTAAACCAAGAGCGCTTTCTATTATCGGGTTTACGTCTTCGGATTTCATTTTTATTTTTTCATCCCTGGAAAAATTAAGAAGCGCGCTTATAATGCTGTCGGCTCTCTTAAGGTTGATCTTCATGATCTTAAGTATTTCCTGGTCTTCTTTTTGCGTCGAAGGTAATTGGCCCTCGAAATAATTTATTCCTTGCAGTATGATCCCCAGCGGATTTTTTACTTCATGCGCTACGCCGCTGGCCATTCTGCCGATCGCTTCCATCTTTTCGGCATGGATAAGCTGATTCTGGGTTTTTTCAAGTTCCATATAGGCTGATTGAAGTTTTTTTTCCGTTCTCATGCGTTCAGAGATCTCTCTTTCCAAATCATTGCGCGCGTCGCTGACTTTTTTCAGGTCCTTTGTTACTATATCGACTTTACTCGATAGCTGTTTTTCTATAGATTCTTGTATGATCTTAAGGATCAGGGAGCCGATCATAGCCATGCACCATGTCAAAGTCATGGCCCAGAACCAATCTTTGTACTTATAGCCGTATATATAAGGCAGGGCCAGGAGGGGCGTATAAACTAAAAAGAAGATAGTTACGCGCGTAATCGCAAGGCGTATATCCATAAAACGGTATTTTGCGATCGCGTAAAAAAACATAGCAACATAACCGAGCACGACGGCATTAAAGACAGGCGGAATCATTATATTGAACCATAGTAAATAATTGCTTCCTCCGCCAAAAACAGCCAGGGCTATTCCGATAAGGATATATTTGATCTGCCTTCTTTTAATACCATCGGCAGTTTTTAACGCATTAAACATAAGTACGAGAGACCACGTAAAACACGCGGCAAACATGAGAAAGTGCGGCAGCATCGCATATCCCGGAACCGGCCAGAATTTAAAGAATAATCGTTGCTCGACGCCTTTTACGATAGCCGGCGTAAAATTCAAAATGAAAAAGATCACGCTAAGCGCGTAGAAAAAATATATGTAGTTAAGAAACTTTTTCTTTTTGTCGATAAGGACGGTGGAAAAGTGGAAGACGGTCGATGGCGTGAATACAACGCCTGTCATAAGGGCCCTGCACCAGAAAAGCGCCGATTCGGCGTTATTGGATAGCTGCCAGAAGAAATAACAATAGGCCCAAACGGCTATGCTGGCGGAAAGAAATACGAAGGCTTTATTAAGCTCTGATCTGGCATTATACCTGAGAGCAAGAAGGCAGAGCAGGGTGGAACCTATTGCGTTAAAAAGTGCGCTTATAGGGTAATATATCATGCTTGAAACATTATACTTCTTCTTTTATCCAGGGGTCAACATGTTCTTTCTCCCGGGCTTGCGGATAATGTTTACATAAACTGTTTATGTGATATACTATTCATTAATTAACGGGAAGGCTCCCATGCCTAGAAAAGCGTTTGCGGTTATGCTGGTTGCGTTTTTTTTCTCACCCGTTGTTATACCATCCTGCTTTAGCGTCAGCCCAATGATCACTACCGATATCAGCCTTTTTATTCAATTTGTCCGCGGAGGGATAGGTTCATGAGGATACAAACAAGGTTGATCATTGTATTTGTCCTGTGTTTTTTGATTTTCGTGACGGCCGTCCTGTTCTTCTACATCATCGAGAAGCGGGGTATCGAGAGGATTTTCAAGATCGATGCCAGGGAAACGGAAGAAGAGTTCGATAAGGTGAATAATGTTATAGGCGAGTCTCTCGATATGTTTGTTTATGATTACATATATCGGGATGAGATGGCTGCATTCATGCGTACCAGGGATAAGGAATGGGCTAAAGCTAATATTGAAACGTCTATGCCCACCTATAAAGCCAATGCCGTATGGGTGTACGGGCTCGATGAAAATCTTTCCTATAAGGTTCAGGACCTGGATGACGGCTTCTATGATGTCCTGCCGCTTCCTAAGGGTGAGATCCGCACGCTTTTTGGCAAATCTCCCTCTTGCCGCTTCTTTGTCAATACTCCGAAAGGTATCATGGAGATACGTGGCGCTACGATACATCCAGGCGATGACAAAGAACGCAAGACGCCGCCGCAGGGATATTTTTTTGCCGGCAGACTGTGGGATGGAAATTTTCTGAAGAAGCTTTCGGATGTGAGCGGTAATCGCGTAACCATCAGCGCCGTTTCAGCCTTTGGCTCTACGGAAATAAATGTCAAAAAAGGCTTTCTGGCATTCTTCAGGACCCTCCCGGGATGGAACGGCCTTCCTGTGTCCGCAATGAGGATACAAGCCGAGTCGGATTTCATCCAAGCTTTCAACGCTTTCTCCCGCACGACGCTATTTATGCTGGTTGGTTTTGCAGTAGCGATACTTTTCATCGTCATAGCTTCGATCGTCCTATGGGTCATAAGGCCTATGGGGATTATACTGCGGTCTCTTTTCAAAGAAGACCCGTCGTACTTGGCGCGCCTCGCATATAAACAGGATGAACTGGGCCGCATCGCGCATCTTATAGAGAATTTTTTTAAACAGCGCAAACAGCTTATGGATGAGGTTACAATCCGCAAGCGGGCCGAGGAAGATCTGGTAAAAGAAAAAGAATTATCCGAAAGTATCATTGATACGGCCCAGGTCATTTTACTTTTATTGGACACCAAAGGCCGCATTATCACGTTTAACCCTTACATGGAACAGATTTCGGGTTACAGCGCGAAAGAGGTTAAGGGCAAAGACTGGTTCGAAACATTTCTTCCGGAAGGGATCCGGGAGAAAACGCGCGAAGTGTTTATACATGGCTTAAGCGGTATCCCGACCAAAGGTTATGTTAATCCTGTTTTAGCCCGGGATGGCCGCGTGTTTCAAATAGAGTGGTACGACAGGGCTATCAAAGGCGCCGGTGGTAATGTCGAAAGTTTACTGGCGATCGGGATAGACGTCACCGAGCGCAGGAAGATGGAAGAAGAAGCGCGCAGGCGTTTGCAGGAATTGGAAGTTTTTTACAAGGCAAGCGTGGGCAGGGAAGAGCGGATAATCGAGCTTAAGAAAGAAATAGAAGCGCTCAGGAAAGGGCAGTAATGAGCATCCTTACAGATTACGCTTTTAATTTCTATGCTATTCCCGTAGGCGTTGCAGCTATATCGGCTTTGATTTTGGGTATGATCGTATTCTCGCAGGATACAAGAGCGCCTATAAATTTTTTCTTCGCGTTATCCTGTCTGAGCGTCTTCATATGGCTTTCCGGATTTTCCATGATCTATTTAAGCAAAGAATCCGCAACGGCGCTGGCCTGGTGCCGGTATTATTCCCAATTCGGCATAATCGCTATCGCGCCTAATATTTATTTCTTTGTAAAGGCTCTTACAAAATCATTGAAAGGGAAAAAGGGCTTACTCATATCCATTTATTCTCTGGCGTTTATTTTCTATCTTTCAGGATTCAACCCTGCTTTTGTTATTGGTACAACAAGATATTTTTGGGGATTATACCCTTTATACGGTCCTCTATCTTATCCTTTCCTTGCCTTCTTTATCGCGCTGATGCTGGCAACCTTTCACAACCTTTGGTCGTCACGGGGAAAGATGGAATTATCGATCGAGAATAAAAGAATAAAGATTGTATTTAGCGCCATCCTCATAGGATATGCCGCCGCGCTGGATTTTATCCCCACTTTTAAAATAGGATTGTACCCCTTCGGTTACATCAATATTTTTGTGTGGATCGCGTGTATGGGCTACGCCGTCGCCAGATATAAATTGATGATACTCACGCCGGCCCTCGTCGCTGACCAGGTTGTTTCCCTTATTCCCGATTTTTTAATTTTGGTCGACAGAGAAGGTAAAATAACCATGGCCAACCGCGCCATAGCAGCAGCGCTCGGATACAAAGAAGGTGAACTGATCAAAAAGCCGGTAGAGACAGTCATGCCGCAAAAGAATGCCGTCAAATTATTGCTTAGCGACTTGGGGGAAAACGGGATCATCGCTAATGTAGAAACTGCTTACCGGTCAAAAGACGGAAAAGAGATACCGGTTATTTTTTCCAGGACCGCAATACGCAATGATGCCGGAGATGTCGCGGGGTTTGTAGTCACGGCGTTAGACATTACCGAGCGTAAAGAGACGGAGGACAGGCTGCGGGATATTCAATTGCAGCAGGAGGCCATTCTCAATAATATTCCGGATATCGCCTGGCTCAAAGATAACGAAGGCAGATTTATCATGGTAAATGAGCCTTTTGGAAAATTCTGCGGGATCAGGCCGCAGGAGATTATCGGTAAGACAGATTTTGATATCTGGCCAAAAGAGTCGGCGCAAAGAAACACGATCTACGACAAAGAGGTCATGCTCTCCGGCAGGCAAAAATCTCTTGAAGAGTCTTTGACGGGAAAAGAAGGGGAAAAGTTAGTCGTCGAAACCATCAGGACGCCTATCTACAATGATAAGAGGGAAATTGTCGGCACAGCCGGTATTGCCCGCGATATCACCGAGCGCGCTAAAGAGGGGAAGAGGCTGGTCGAGGTATTGGAAGCTGAGAGAAAAACCCGCGAAGTAATAACCAGTATGCTGGAGGACAATAACCAGGTCAGGGAAAAATTGGAAAATAGCCTTGAAAAATTAAAAGAGGCTCAGACCAACCTTGTCCACGCCGAAAAGATGGAGGCCGTAGGCAGGATGGCCTCGGGCATTGCGCATGAGGTAAAGAACCCTCTCGGGATAATACTACAGGGTATAAATTATCTTGAGGGCGTATCGCCGTCCGTTGGTAAGGAGATTTACGAGGTGCTCCAGATGATGAAGGACGGCGTAAAGAGGGCTGACGGCATCGTGCGCGCGCTCCTTGATTTTTCCAGGTCCCAGGAATTTGAAACAAAGCCGCAGGACATTAATTCCATAATCGAAAGCTCCGTGGGCTTGGTGCAGTATAGGATTAAAGGCAGCGGCGTAGAAGTTGTCCGTGAATTAAGTAATGGCCTGCCCAAGGCATATGTGGATGCCGGAAGGATAGGGCAGGTCTTTATCAATCTCTTGAATAACGCGGTGGATGCCATGCCTAAAGGCGGGAAACTCTATGTCCGTTCTTATTTGTCGAAATTAAAAATATCGGGAAACGGGGTTGGCGGCAGGGAAGGAGATATCTTCAGGCTGGGGGAAGAGGCCATAGTCGTGGAGATGGAAGATACGGGCGCGGGGATAGATGAAGCTATAATAAATAAGATATTCGACCCGTTTTTTACCACAAAGGATCGAACGGAAGGTACGGGCCTTGGGCTCTCGATAGCTAGGAGCATAATTGATATACATAGAGGTTTGATCAGCGTAAAGAGCAAAAAGGGTGAGGGCACTAAATTTACCATCATTTTTAAAATACCCGAGAGGAGATAACTTGGAAAAGATAAAAGTGATTATTGTGGATGACGAAGATCTTTTTCTGAAAATAACGAAGATCAATCTGGAGAGGGCAGGAAAGTTTGAAGTAAAGACGATATCGGATGCAGCCGGTATCCTGCTGCTGGTAAAATCGTTCAATCCGGATATCATACTGCTGGATATACTTATGCCGAAGACGGATGGGATGGAAGTATGTAAGATGCTGAGGGAAGATCCTGCCGGGAAGAAAGTCCCTATCATAGCGCTTACGGCCCTTGATACGGATAAGGTTAGAACTATGATGTATAAACTGGGTGTGGTCGATTTTCTAATAAAGCCCATAGAAACAAGCGAGCTTATTTCCAGGATCGAGAAGGCATTAAAGATCAGGTAACGATTTTACCCCCCTGCCGTTGCGGCATATTTCGTATCCCGGCAAAAAAATTTAAATTTTTCGGGAATAAATTCCGCATACCTGCGTCTAATACTAAGGAAACTCAAATGAACGAAGATACCCTGTATATAGAGCAGTTTCTTGAGGGCAAAGAGGCGGGATTCGAGATACTGGTCAGGAAATACCAGGATAGGGTCCTGAATATAGTCTATTCTCTTATTGGAAAAGACAGGGAGAGTGAAGACATAGCGCAGGAGGTATTTTTGAAAGTTTACCAGGGTTTGAAATTTTTTAAGAAACATTCCCAATTTTCGACATGGCTTTACCGCATAACCGTGAATACAACATATGGTTTCCTGCGCAAGAGAGGCAGGTTTGTCAGAGATGAAGGCGCTATCGAGGGCGGTGCTGCCGCGGGCGAGGGGCCGCGGGGTACATTATTAATAAAGGAAAGAGCGGCGATGCTCCGGGCAGCGCTGGAGAAAGTGCCGGTTAAATTCAGGGCGGCAATGGTCCTTAAAGATATCGAAGGATTAAGTTATAGTGAAATAGCAAAAATTTTACGCTGCAGTATAGGGACGGTGGAATCGAAAATTTACCGCGCCAGGCAGTTCCTTAAGGCGGAGCTCGTTAAGGAAGGAGGGGAAGCAATATGAAAGAATGCGCGAAAGTAAAAAGGATGTTGTCGCGATACCTCGATAAAGAGTTAAAAGACAGCGAGTCTGCTATGATCGATGCGCATCTTACCGGTTGTTCTGTCTGTAAGAAAGAATTATCGGAACTTAGCCTGGTCAAGAAGCTTGTCTCGGGAATAGAGCGTAAGACTTTACCGCAGGATTATCTGGTATCCCGTTTACGCGAACAGATTGCCGATGAAAAGAAACATGCGAAAGGGTTTCCGCTGGTTGGAATCGGCAGCCTTGCCCGGAGGCTTATACCCGTACCAGCCTTTGCCATTATAGCGGTAACCCTGTTTTTGGTCATAAATTCTATGCGCGGTGTAAGCGAAAATTCGCTGGAAGATAATATGTTGAACGGAAATACCGTAACGGCAGAGATGGCGTTAGGGGTAATACTGGGAGCGCAAAATTAAAAAAAAGAAGAAAGGAAGGTGGTTGGTATGAACAGGGATGCGTTGTATGTAGCGATATTGACGGTGCTCTGTGTTTTGCTGGGAGTGCTGGTTGGCTCAGGAATAACAAGTAAGGCTAACCTGCCGTGGCCGTGCCGCGAAAAACCATGCTTTACGGAAAAGGCCGAACGTTTTATGTGGCATGGACCGCGACAACACCCATCGGAAAAATTCCGCGGCGGGAAAGGCGGCGGGGATATCTTTAATATGCTGGCTGTAAAGCTGGAGCTTACCGAAGATCAGAAAGGTAAGGTTAAAGAGATCCTGGAAAAGACGCGCCGGGAGATCGACAATCTCGGGGCGAGTATCCGCGGCGCTATGAGCGAGATAAAGGAGAAGGGCGATAAACAGATCACGGATATCCTTACTCCGCAGCAGCAGGAGAAGTTTAAAGAGCTGTGTAAGAGTAAGGGGCCGGAGCGCGAATGCGCCATGGGCGGACCGGGTAGAGGGCATGGGTCTATGAGAGAAAACGGACCGGGCGGAGATTATGGGCCGGCCGGGGAGGATGGGCCGTTTCCCGGAGAAGCGCAGGACAGGTAACGGATGTTTGCAGGCTTGGCCGGGCGGCGCGGTTATTATGCCGCCCGGCCTGGATTTTTTATTAACATATGCATGCAAAATGAAAAAGTACGACATGAATGGGATTGACAACAAATAGAAAGGATGGTAGATTTAAATGACTTAAATAAATTCGATTTCTAAACGCAAAAGAGGCGCTGATGGCAGGCAATTACATATGTAAGGCCGGAGAATCAGGTCTTTAACTTAGCCCGGATATAAATATATCTGGGTATTTTTTTGACCAATAGGACAAAAGGGTGAAAGAAAAGATCGGGATACTTATAATCGGGGCGGGCAAAAGCGGCAGCGAGCTTATAAGCTTATTTTCCGGAATCGATACGGTAGATGTCGCAGGCGTAGCTGACATCGATCAGGATGCTCCGGGAATAAAGTTGGCCAAAGAGTTAAATATACCTACAACAAGCGATTACAGGAACTTTATAAACGCTAAGGGACTTAGCCTGATATTTAACGCTACAGGGGATGATAAAGTCCGGGAAGATGCCGCTAAGATCAAAGCGCCGGGCGTTGAGTTGATAAACAGCTATAGCGCAAAGCTTATATGGATGGTTGCGGAAGAGAGGATGCGGGAGGCCGCGCAGAAAGCGCGCGCTATATTTGACCAGACATTCCAATTCATCGGTTTAATGACGCCGGATGGGAAGGTGGTGGAAGCGAACAGGGCGGCGCTGGAATTTGCCGGTATCGAAGAATCCGCAGTTTTGGGTAAACCCTTCTGGGAGACGCCATGGTGGACGCATTCTCCGGATATGCAGGAGAGGCTCCGCCAGGCCGTAAAAAGAGTAGCCGGGGGAGAATTCATACGTTTCGAAGCAACTCATATCGCAAAAGACGGCGGCCTTCATTATGTAGATTTTTCTCTCAAGCCCATTAAAGACACGTCCGGGAAGGTTGTTTTTATGGTTCCCGAAGGCCGTGATATTACCGAGAAGAGGCGGGCGGAGGATGCGCTCAAAACCGAACAGAGAAAATTCTCGGACGCGATCAACGCCTTGTCTGACTCGTTCTTTGTCCTGGACTTAAACGGGAAATTTCTGATGTGGAACAAAGCGCTTGAAGAGATTACGCAGCATACGAAAGAAGAAGTGGCAGTCATGGACGTGGCCGAATTTTTCGAAAAAAGCGAAAAAGAGAAAGTATTTAAAGCAATCGCGGCAGCAATAGAAAAAGGCCATGCTTCGCTTGAAGCAAATGTCATTACGAAATCGAATAAGCTTATCCCCCATTCCATTATGGGTAAGATATTAAAGGACGCGGCGGGTAATGTTATCGGGGTAGCCGGTATTGGCAGGGATATGTCCGAGCGCAAAAGGGCGGAAGAAGGTATCCGTAAGATAAACCGGATGCAGGCCTCTTTGCTTGATGTCGGAAGCCTTGACGAAAAGCTCAAAAAGATTACAGACGGGGTGGTGGATATATTCAATGCCGATTTTGCCCGTATCTGGCTCATCGATCGCGGGGACCGGTGCGATTCGGGATGCCCGCATGCCGGGATAACGGAAGGTCCGCATGTGTGCCGCAGCCGGGACAAATGCCTGCATCTTGTCGCGAGCTCCGGACGATATACGCATATCGATGGAGGACATACCAGGGTACCTTTCGGATGCTACAAGATCGGCGGTATTGCGTCCGGGAAATACCCTTCATTCCTTACCAATGATGTTGCCAACGATCCGCATGTTCATAAGCACGATTGGGCAAAAGAACTGGGCCTGGTCTCGTTCGCCGGGTTTCAATTGCACCCTCCTCACGGCGAAGCAATCGGTGTCCTGGCGCTTTTTTCCAAGCATACCATCTCTGACGATGAATTTATGCTGCTCGAAAATATAAGTACCATGGCTGCCAGGGTAATCCAGACGGGGATAGCGGAGGAGCTGCTGCGCCAGAGTAAAGAGAACCTGGTCAGAATTACGAATGCAGTTCCCGGAGCGGTGTATGAGTTTAAGATGACGCCGGAAGGCAAGATGGAGTTTACTTTTTTGAGCCGCGGCATAAAAGAGCTATTAGGTGTCTCTTCGGATGATATACTGAAGGACTTTTCCATGGCCTGGAGCCACGTCCTGCCCGAAGATGTAGGGCATCTAAGAGAATCTATCCTTGTTTCCGCGAAGACCCAAGCGCTATGGCAGCATGAGTTCAGGGTCAGGGCATCTGATGACTCGATAAAGACCATCCTCGGCAGTTCTGCGCCTACGCGGGTTGACAGCGCCGGTAATTCTTTTTGGAACGGCACTCTCCTTGATATCGAAGACCGGAAAAAGTCGGAAGATGAAATCAGGGAGATAAACAAAGAGCTGGACGACTTTACCTATATCGTATCGCACGATTTGAAAGAACCCTTAAGGTCGATAGATGCTTTCTCCAAGTTCATAGAGACGGATTACAAGGATAGGATGGACGCGGAAGGGGTAAAATATCTGGAGCGGATAAGGGCGAATTGCCAGATGATGCAGAAGCTTATAGAAAATCTATTAGAGATATCGCGCATGGAAAGAACGAGGAATCTCTCCGAAGATGTGAATGTAGAAGAGATCGTAGATGAGGTTAAGTTCAGGCTCGAATACATAACAAAGGAAAAGAACGCGGAGATATTCATAAAGGATAAACTGCCCAGGATATTTTGCGATAGGGTCAGGCTGACCGAGGCATTTGCAAACCTGATCCTGAATGCCATCAAGTTCAATGATAAAAAGAAGCCGATAGTAGAGATCGGCTGTGACATAGAAAATAATTTTTATAAATTCTATGTAAAGGATAACGGCCCCGGCATAGATAAAAAATACTTTAATATAATCTTCCAGATTTTCCAGAGGCTTGGCAGAAGAGAAGATAGCGAAGGGACCGGGGCAGGGTTGGCCATAGTTAAAAAAATTATCAGAATGCACAAAGGGGATATATGGGTAGAATCAGAAAAGAAAAAAGGTTCGGTCTTTTACTTCACGATTCCCAGGGATAAAGAAACGGTTATGGGCCGCCGGCGGATAGGCGAGATACTGATAGATAAGAACCTGGTGAGCGCGGAAGATCTCAAGAAGGCGTTGGATGAACAGGTAAAGGGCGGAGGGTCAGATGAGTGAGATAAGAAGCATGATAAAGATTTTACTGGTAGAAGACAATCTGGATGATGTCGAAATAACCAGGAGAGCGTTAAAAGACGCGAAGGTATTGAACAAGCTTTGGATAGTGAGGGACGGAGAAGAGGCTCTCGATTTTCTATACCGGAAAAACCAGTATAAGGATCCCGATTCCAGCCCCAGGCCGGGGCTCATAATGCTGGATATAAATTTGCCTAAAATAAACGGCCTGGAGGTGTTGAAGCGGATAAAGCAAAACTCCAAATTGAAAAGAATACCCGTAGTGGTCCTGACTGTTTCGAAAAGGGATGAGGATATAATAAGGGCATACGACTGCAATTGTAATAGTTTCATCCAGAAGCCCGTCGAATTTGAAAAATTTGTAGATGTGATCAGGCAGATAGAATTGTATTGGGGGCTCCTCAATCTTAACTCGCCGAACGGGGTAGAGAGGAAATGAAGATATTATTGATAGAGGACAATCCGGACTACGTCGAGATTACAAAAAGGGTCCTCAAAAAAGAGAATACGGATTACCAGGTAGACTCAACGGAACATCCCGAAGAGGGGATGAACAAGCTGTTGAAAGGATCTTATGACGCGATCGTCTGTGACTATCGCCTTCCCGGATGGACAGCTTTCGATATATTAAGGCAGATGCGCGAGAATGGTAATGATATGCCTTTAGTGGTGATCACTGCCCTGGGCAGTGAAAAAGCGGCGGTAGGGCTTATGAAAGAGGGCGCATCTGACTATGTGGTAAAGGACGAATCATACGAATACACCCTGGATATGGCTATCAAAAGGTCCGTTGCGTATCATAGGGAAAAGAAGGAAAAGGAGAGCCTGGAGGAAGCTATAAGGAAAGCGTATATCGAGCTTCAGGAGACGCAAAATCAGCTTATCCAGGCCGAAAAATTGAACGCTATAGGCCAGCTGGCCAGCGGAGTGGCCCATGAAGTAAGAAATCCACTGGGAATAATACTTCAGGGTGTCGATTATCTGGAAGCCAAATTAGCCAGCAAAGATAAAGATATCGTCGAAACTTTAGCCATACTCAAAGATGGCGTGAAAAGGGCGGATAATATTATAGATAACCTGCTTAATTTTTCCAGGGCAGCTGCTTTGGACCTGCAATTGGAAGATGCGAACTCTATCCTGGAAAATTCCCTGCAACTGGTGAAGAACCGGTGTAAATTCGAGAATATAGAGATAGTAAAAGAGTTAATGACCGATGGAGCCAAGATCCTGGTAGACAAGAATAAGATCGAACAGGTATGCGTGAATATCTTATTGAACGCCATCCAGGCAATGCCTGAAGGCGGCAGGCTCATTATCCGTAGTTATAGTCGGCGGCTGGAGCGGGCAAGGAATGGAGTGGGAAGAAGGCAGGGGGATTATCTCAAAATCGGAGAGAAAGCCGTAACATTTGAGTTCGAAGATACGGGCGTCGGGGTCTCGGATGATAACATAAATAAGATCTTTGATCCTTTCTTCACCACCAAGGGACCGGACGGCGGAACTGGGTTAGGGTTGTCTGTCAGCCGGAATATAATTCATATGCATAAAGGTTTGATATACGCGGAAAGCCGGCTGGGTAAAGGAACCAAGATCACCGTTATTTTAAAAATGGCCGCGAGGTGAAAAATTAGCAGGAAGAATATTTTGATTATAGATGATGAGGTCGATTTTCCCAAGCTGGTTAAAAGAAACCTGGAATTAATAGGTGATTTTACGGTGACTATAGCCAACGACGGCAAACAAGGTCTTGATTTAACCAGGAGCCTGAAACCGGATTTGGTCCTCCTGGATATAATGATGCCCCGCATCGATGGTTTTAAAATATTGGAAAGATTGAAGGGCGATGCCGATACTGCGCCGATCCCTGTCATTGTAGTTACCGCTAGAGGGGATGAGGCGTCCAGGGCCAGGGCTATGCAATTACAGTGCCAGGCGTATATAAACAAGCCGGTGGGAGCGGTGGATTTAAAGGTTAAAATAGAGGATATCCTGCAAAAAAGCGATATGGAGGATTGATGATGAAAATTCTTATTGCCGATAACGAAAAAAACTTTGTTTTACTTCTAAAAAAGAACCTGGCCCAAAAGGGCTATGCGGTAGACGTTGCCTATGACGGCAAAGAAGCGCTTGGGCTTATGCTGTCGAAGAGCTACGATCTGGTATTCCTGGACTTTAATATGCCTCAGCTGACAGGATTGGAATTGGCGAAATATATTAAAGAGAAGGAGATAAGATCGAAGGTGGTTATAATCACCGGATACGCGGATATGAGCGAATTATTGGCCAGGGCAGTGGGGGCGGATGAGTATATGACAAAGCCTATCAGCGTCGAGGATGTTAAAGAGGTTATCGATAAGTACGACCCGCAAAAAAAGGCTGAAAAGAAGTAAAAGAGGCCGGCGCATTAAAAAATACTTGATATAAGAAGGTCTCCTGCCTATAATACTTTTATGAAGCAGGCTATCGCAGAATTTCCCAGCGAAATCGGTTATATACGGAAAACCTCATCCGAAATTTTAAACGGTCTTTCCCGGTGCAAGGTAACTGACGATAAGTTATTCGAGATAAAATTGTGCGTTGAAGAAGCCGTCCGCAATGCCATAGTCCACGGCAACAAATTAGACGGAAAAAAACTTGTCAAAGTGAGCTACTGGGTGGATGGGGATAGGTTTATTATCGAGATCGAGGATGCAGGCGAAGGATTCGATCCCCGCAAGGTGCCTGATCCCACGGTGAATAGCAATATGCTGAAAGAGTCCGGGCGGGGCATGTTTATTATCAGAAAGCTGATGGATAAGGTTGATTTTAACAGTAAAGGCAACAAAATAAGAATGGAGAAGAAATTATGGCCGTAAAGACGGAATCGAGAGACGGTTTGACCGTATGCCGCGTGGAAGGCGATATAGATATAAGCTCCAGCCCTGACATAAAGAAAGCATTCGATAAACTTATAGCCCAGAAAACGCAGCGGATGATCATCGATCTGTCTAAGGTGAGCTACGTCGATTCATCGGGCCTGGCGACCCTGGTGGGGATATTGAAGAATATGCGCTCTTACGGCGGTAAGATGGCTATCGCGGGGATGTCGCCGAAAGTGAAGAGCCTTTTTGAGATTACTAAACTGGACAAGCTATTTGTTATAGCGGCTAGCGAGGAAGAGGCCGCAGCGAGGTTATAAAAGTGAATTTTATCGAAAGAATAGGCGCGAGTCTTATCGGAACAGGCCGGCAGGCAAAGAGCGTGCTGGCCTTATTTTTTGATACTATCTACTGGCTTGTTGCAGGGCCATTCAAGAATAAATTTGCAAAACCCGACAGCATATTCAGCCAGATGGTCTTTACGGGCGCAGGCTCATTTTTGATAGCGGCATTCGTATCGTTTTTTACCGGTATAGTAATCGCAATGCAGTCTGCGTACCAGCTCTCGAGGTTCGGCGCCAATATATATGTGGCGCCTATGGTGGCCGTTGGGCTGGCCAGGGAACTGGCGCCCGTCCTGACGGCCCTCGTCGTCGCGGGCCGTGTCGGCGCGGCGATCGCGGCAGAGCTTGGTACGATGAAGGTCACCGAGCAGATTGAAGCGCTCGAGACGATGGCATTGAACCCGATCCGTTTCCTTGTCGTACCGAGATTCCTGGCGCTTCTTATTATGCTGCCGTGCCTTACGGTAATGGCCGACCTGATCGGCATATTCGGCGGGTTCCTCGTAGGAGTATTCAACCTGCGTCTCGATCCTTACAGGTACATTACATTTTCGTTCAAGTTCATGCAATGGAAGGATGTATGGACCGGTCTTATCAAGAGCGTCGTCTTTGCGATAACGATATCGATGGTCGGATGCTATACAGGACTAAAGACAAAAGGCGGGGCCGAAGGCGTGGGCAAGGCAACGACGTTGAGCGTTGTGACGAGCTTCATATTGATCATTCTGTTCGATTGCATCTTAACAGGGCTGTTTTATTTCACGCAGAAGTAGGTTAAAGTTATGGAACGCGAGATCATAATAAAGGCTGAGAACGTAGTAAAGAAATTCGGCGACAGGGTTGTCCTGAACGGTATAAGTCTCGATGTATACAAAGGCGAGACATTCGTTATTATGGGCGGATCCGGGTGCGGTAAGAGTACTTTCCTGCGCCATCTGATCGGTGCGCTTAAACCCGATTCCGGCAAGGTGGCTCTTTTGGGCAAGGATTTGAGCGCGTTGAATGAGGATGAGCTGGATGCAGTGAAGCGAAAGATAGGGATGTCGTTTCAATCATCCGCGCTCTTCGATTCGATGACCGTAGGCGAAAACGTCGCGCTTCCGTTAAAAGAGCATGCCAGGCTCGATAGGAGCGTTATAGATATAGTGGTTAAGATGAAGCTGGAGCTGGTCGGGTTAAGGGGCTTCGAGGACCTTATGCCCAGCCAGCTTTCGGGCGGGATGAGAAAGCGCATAGGTCTTGCGCGGGCCATTGCCATGGATCCGGAGATCGTATTTTATGACGAACCTACCGCGGGCCTGGACCCGATAGTCTCCGGTGTTATAGATAAGTTGATATTGGATTTATCGAAGAAGCTGGCGATAACAAGTGTTGTAGTGACGCACGACATGAAGAGCGTATTCTCGATCGCCGACAGGATCGCGATGCTTTATGAGGGCAGGGTCCTCGAAGTGGGCACGCCGGACGAGATACGTAAAAGCTCTAACCAGATGGTCCGGCAGTTCGTCTCCGGCTCGCCCGACGGGCCGATAAAGTTCTTCCAGCAGAAGGACGATTACTTAGAGCAGCTTATGAAATAACGAAATTCGAATATCGAATTTCGTATTTAGAATTTCGTATTTAAAGTATAACTTAAGGAGAGCTTTGATATGAAGATCACTAATGAGTTTAAGACGGGCATAATCGTAGTGGCCGGGCTTCTTGCCGCGGTAGTCTTTTACGCGAAGACGACGGACTTAAGCGCCAGGCCTTACAGGCTCAAAACCTATTTCAATTACGCCGAGGGCATTAAACCGGATTCGATAGTAAAGCTCGCCGGTATCGACGTGGGGCGGGTCGAAAAGATAGAATTTAAATATGTGCCGGAGACGAAGATCGAGCTTGTGCTTGCCGTCGACAAAAAAGCGCGGATACACGAAGATTCGGTAGCTTTTATTTCCACCTCCGGCATGATAGGAGACGCGTATATAGGCATAACTCCCGGTTCGGCCGGCAGGCCGTTCGTGCAGGAGGGCGCCGTTCTCATGAGTGAAGATCCGGTTGAGATGAGGCGGCTGATGAAACAGGCCGACTTGATCTCCGCCAACCTTGAAAAAACGCTCTCCGAGGTTAAGTTGCTGACCTCGAATGTGAATTCGGTGGTCGCCGATAACAAGACGAGGATCGACAGCATAACCTCAAATCTCGAATCGACCGCCGTCAACTTCAAAGAGTTCAGCGAAGATATAAAACAGCATCCATGGAAGCTGCTGATGAAAGGGAAGGAAAAATAGCAGGGATGCTTAGATGCGAATTTTCATATTAGCGGTTATATTTTTCTTTCTATCAGCTACTTTGTTACCACTACTCATTTTAGAAGATGAGAATCCCGCTTCTTAAAAAAATCCCTCTATATCATTTGGTCTGCGCAGGCCTCTTGCTCGTCTTTGTCGCGGCGTCCTGCCTCCCCCAAAATGTATAATTTTGTAAAATTTTCCGAAGGGAAGATCGGCGTAATGATAGGGGATGTTTCCGGTAAAGGCATCCCCGCCAGTTTATTCATGGCCATAGTCTCCTGCGGGGATACCCTTGCCGCTATAGAAACAGATGTGAGAAAGTTTGAGCCGGCATCCGGTCAGCATGACGATATAACGGTAATAGTGGTAAAGATCGCATAATCAGGAAATACAGGAACCTGTTTTCGGGTTCGCAAGAGTTTGACTATCATCATAGTATACTGTATACTTATCTAAAGATTTTGTTATATCAGCATATAATAAGGCAGGTAGATTACAAAACAGGGTGTCCTGATTGGGTACAAAAAATGCACATAAAGGGTCTTCATTGCTTCCAAAAAACGGCATGAAGACCTTTTTTACGCGTCTTCTATATGCTTTATCTTTTCGTAAGGAACCGGAAGAGGTAGAAAAGTTAAAGACGGAATTCCTGGCGATAGCCGCTCACGAGATGAGGACGCCTTTGTCGACGATCAAAAGCTCGATATCGCTGGTTGCCGACGGTATTACGGGGCCCTTAAATGAAGAGCAGCGCCGGTTCCTCGATATGGCGAACCGCAATATCGACAGGCTTGCCTTCCTGCTTGATAACTTTTTCCTGCTGGCGGATCTTGAGTCCGGCACGGTCGAACTTTTGAAGACGGAAGTCGACATCAACGAGGTCATAGAAGGGGCGATCGCGATGTCTGCCGAGCCGGCGCACTCGAGCGGAATTCTGCTAGTCTTCGAGCCGGACAGGACTATCGGGAAGGTCGAAGCCGACCGGCGTAAAATATTCCATACCGTAAATAACCTTATTTCTAATGCGATAAAATTTAGCGGGGAAGGCAAGGTTATCAAGATCGTTTCCGCCAAGTATAGCGCGGACGGTGATTTTATCAAAGTGAGCGTGAAAGATACCGGTATAGGAATAGATAGGAAGGACTTCGAGAAGATATTCGACAAATTCCGGCAATCGGACAGTTCATTGACGAGGAAATTCCCTGGCAGCGGGGTAGGTTTGGCCATATGCAAGCGCGTCATCGAATTACATGATGGTAAAGTATGGGTAGAGTCGGAAGTCGGCAAGGGCAGCACCTTTCATTTCATACTGCCGTTAAAACGAGGGAAGGCGCATGGCAAAAATAACGATACTATTAGTTGATGATGAACTGGATTTTTTAGAGATCATGGGGTCCGTTATAGAGACCTGGGGATATAATTTAGTGAAGGCGCAAAGCGGTGCTGAAGCGCTGGAACTGATGGAGGACAAGAAACCCGGCGTGATCGTTCTCGATTATATGATGCCAGGTATGGACGGCATAGCCACCTTGAAGAAGATACGCGAAATCAATTTAAAAGTGCCCGTCGTTATGTTTACTGCGCATCCTGACATGAAGGCGTTGAAAGGGTCGGAGAAGCTCGGGATAAGCGCTTTTATCCCGAAACTGAGCACGTATTCCGATGTCTCATCCGCCCTTAAGACTACCATTGAAATGCTGGTTAAAAATATGTGCAAGAAGGAGTGATTATTTATGGATAAGAAGAAGATACTCCTGGTCGATGATGAAAAGGATCTCGTGTCTACGATGGTATATCAATTACAAGCGGCCGGTTACGATGTCATCACGGCCTATGACGGGTTGGATGGTCTTGAGAAAGGCAAAAAAGAGAAAGTCGACCTGATAATACTCGACCTAATGCTGCCGAAGATGGATGGTTATAAGGTCTGCGCCCTTCTCAAGAAAGACAGCCGGTATTCCAGGATACCGATCATACTATTCACCGCGCGCGCGCAGGATTCGGATATCAGGATGGGCGAAGAGGCGGGCGCCAATGCCTACGTCGTGAAACCTTTCGATTCCAAGATGCTTTTGAAAAAGATAGAGGAACTTATAAACGCGAAGGCCTAAAGCTAAAAATGGCAAAAGTTAAAAAATCTCTTGGTGAAAGCCTGGTAGAGGAAGGCGTCATAACCGATGCGCAGTTAAAGACTGCGCAGGCGGAGGAGCAGCGGACAGGACAGCGCCTGCGAAAAGTGCTGGTCAAGATGGGGCTTATCGCGGAGGATGACCTTGTTTCCTTCCTGAGCGAAAAACTTAATATCCCAAAGATAGAGTTGAATAACTACCTGATAGATCAGAAGATAATAGATCTTGTTCCTGAAGGTATTGCCAGGAAATATGAACTTATACCCGTGTTGAAGATAGGCAACAGGCTTACCTGCGCGATGGTCGATCCGTGGAATGTATTTGCGTTGGATGAATTGCGTTCCAAGACGGGTCTCGTGATAGAGCCTTCCGTAGCGACCGAGAGCGAAATAAGGAAGGCGATCAATCAGATGTACGGCGCCAAGGGCACTATGGAGGAATTGATAAAATCCATAGATGAGGAGAAGCTTGGCGCGCCTGCCGGGAAAGAGATAGATGTCAAGAAACTGCAGGGGATAGTCGAAGAGCCTACGGTCATAAAGCTGGTTAATCTGCTGATCATGGAGGCTGTCAAAAAAAGCGCCAGCGATATACACATCGAACCGGAAGAGGAGACTCTCAGGATCAGGTTGAGAGTCGACGGAATATTGCATGAAGTTGCTTCCCCTCCAAAACATCTCCAGTCGGCGCTTATATCCAGGATCAAGATAATGGCGAACCTGGACATATCCGAAAGGCGCATTCCCCAGGACGGCAGGTTTTCCGTTAAAGCGGAAGGCAAACAGATCGACGTTCGTGTCTCGTGTGTTCCCACTATATACGGAGAGAATGTTGTCCTTCGGCTCCTGGATACGGCGAGCGCTTTGCTGAGCCTGGCAGATCTCGGGTTTTCAGATTCGATACTGCAGAGATATAATAAACTCATTACCAGGCCGCACGGTATCATCCTTGTTACGGGACCCACCGGCAGTGGTAAGACCACGACCCTTTATGCGTCGCTGGACAAGATAAACAGTCCCGAGAAGAATATTATTACGATCGAAGATCCGGTGGAATACAAACTTGCCGGTATACGGCAGATACAGGTAGATACTAACGTAAGCCTTACGTTTGCCAACGGCCTGCGTTCTATATTGCGGCAGGATCCCAATATTATAATGGTCGGCGAAATCCGGGATCTCGAGACGGCGGAGATAGCGATACAGGCCTCCCTTACAGGGCACCTTGTTTTTTCGACGCTCCATACCAATGACGCCCCCGGCGCGGTGACCAGGCTTATCGATATGGGGGTGGAACCATTTCTCGTCTCTTCTTCCGTTATCGGTATACTGGCGCAGAGGCTGGTCCGCAGGATATGCGAAAATTGTAAAGAGAAGTATGCTCCCGGTAAGGAAGAGCTCAAAGATATAGGTTTGAGCGGTGTGGAGCGGGCGAACTTCTATAAAGGAAAAGGTTGCCAGGCTTGCATGAATACCGGATACAAAGGCAGGATAAGCATATATGAATTGATGACCCTTGATGATAAAGTACGCGATGCCGTTACGGCGAAGGCCGCGACAGCCGAGATAAGGAAGCGCGCGATCGAGTTCGGCATGAATACATTGATGCAAGACGGTATAGAAAAAGTGCGCTCAGGCATCACGACCGTCGAAGAAGTCCTGAGGGTAACGCGGGAGGATTAATGGCGCTATATTCGTACAGGGCGCGTGATAGTGCGGGTAAGGTCGTCAAAGGCACTATGGAAGCTGCCGATAAGACAGAACTTATCGATAAACTTCACAAGATGGGCTATATGACGACTAATGTAAGAGAATCCTCCGGCCGCGCGGCGAGTTCCGTCCTGGATAGCTTCAGCTGGATAAGATCCGACGATATACTCGTCTTCTACGTCCAGCTTGCGAATATGATAAGCGCAGGCATAACCATACTGATGAGCCTTAACACTCTCGCAAAGCAGACCGAGAACAAGGCCCTGAAGCAGGCGATCGGCAATGTCTCGAGGCAGGTCGAGGCAGGCGCGAGCCTTTCGCAGGCGTTTGCCTCCCAGCCGCGCATCTTTTCCAAGCTCTTCGTAAACATGATCAAGGCGGGAGAGGCGAGCGGGAATCTCGATTCGGTCCTGATGAGATACGCGCAATTCTTCGAAAACCAGAACGAGCTTAAACAGAAGATCAATTCCGCATTATTCTATCCGGTTATACTTTTATGCGCCGGCCTGGCGGTTACGCTTTTTATAATAACATTCGTGATACCGCAATTTGCCGAAATATACCTTAAGGCAGGTATCAAATTACCGCTTCCCACGCTTATAGTGTATAACGCGGGTATAGCTATTAAGAAATTCTGGTATCTTGGGATAATTGCTTTCATAGCTCTTTTCATCGGGATAAGGCTGTATATTAAACTGGACGCCGGCCGGCTATTGTTCGATAGGATGAAACTGACTCTTCCTATAGTGGGTTCGCTCTACCGGAAGGTGGTTATGGCGAGATTTTCGAGGACACTGGCCACGCTTCTCGGCAGTGGTGTCCCGATCCTGCAATCCCTGGATATTACAAGAGAAGTCGTGGGAAACGAGGTAATCGCCAGGGCCGTTTCCAATATAAGGGGATATGTGGAAAAAGGCGAGCGCATGTCGGAGCCGATGAGGGTCAGCGAGGAATTTCCTCCGGATATCGTCCAGATGGTCGCGGTCGGGGAGGAGACGGGGAATGTCGACGGTATGCTGAATAAGACGGCGGATTTTTACGATATTACCGTTGAGTACGCGGTGAAGAGGCTCACTACGATAATCGAGCCGCTATTCCTTGTAATACTGGGTATCATGGTTGGATTTATAATGGCATCTATGTTGATGCCGATATTTGATATGGTGAAGACACTGAGGCATTAAAATCCTTCGGTTTCACTCAGGATTTTACCCCGGGCGAAGCCGAAGGGCAAAAAGAAAGGGGGAAGAAGATGTTCAGAAGGAAAGGTTTTACTATTATAGAGCTTCTGATAGTAATAGCGGTCATAGCGATCCTGGTCGGTATCGCCCTGCCGCGGTTTAAAGGTATGAGGGATGAGGGTAATATTACGAGAGCCAAGAGCGAGTTGAGGACGCTCCAGACGGCGGTAGAGAGCTATTATGTGCATAATACCAGTACGTATCCCGCGAACCTCAATTTGTTGATTACTGCGACGCCGACTATCGTAGGTGTGGTGCCGACGGATCCATTCAACGGAACGAACGTCTACGGTTATGCCTTAGACGGCGGCTCGCCAGCCAATTATTATGTCCTTTATTCCATAGGGCCGGGAGGTAACGGAAGTGCGACGGTCAGCAATGTTGGGGTGGTGACCGAGACCAATCCCGCAAGTTGTATTTACGTTACGAATGGAACAGCGACCGACACACAGCCATAATTCGGCAGAAGCCTTTACGCTTCTGGAAGTGCTGATCGCCACAGTGATCTTTGCAACCGGGTCCATGGCGGTGATGTGGGCTCTATCCATAGGCATCTTTGCGCCCAGCGACGCAGAGAATGTTTCCCTGGCGGCGTATATCGCGCAGGCAAGGATGGAAGAGGTGAGGAACATATCGTTCGATAGCCTCGCGGACAGCCCCGCTGCCCCGGATACGGATTTCCCGAACTTTAGCGCCTCAAGAGATGTGACGACGCTCGTTGCGAACCAGTTAAAGAGAGTCGAAGTCACCGTGAGCTGGGATGTTAAAGGCGGACAATCGAACGTTGCTTTAACGACGCTCGTTGCGGATAACTGATGATAAAAAAAGCTTTTACCCCGTTAGAAAAGCGGGGTTTTCTAACGGGGTTTACGCTGATAGAGATGCTCATGACGGTGGCGCTATTCTCTGTCCTCATGATTGCGTCGGTATATATGTTTCGCGCTGCGCTCCTGGCATGGTTATCCGGTGAAGCCAGGAGCGGCGCCGACATCACCCTCGATGCAGGGATGTGGAAGATAGCAGGTGACCTGAGGCCGGCGAGCGCCGTACAATCATCTAATGACGAGATACGTTTTACTCGGGACGGAACCAATTATTATATTTACTACTTTTATAATGCGGGCGATTCTTACCCGGTAGCTTTTACTCAAAGCTCGTATCAGGTCAGGAAGGGGGCGTTGACAGGCGGTATAGGGGGCACATTTACATACGGATCCGGGACCGTAATATTGACGGATGTCCTGCCTCCGCCGGCATCCGATCTCTCCCTGACAAGCAACGTCGTGACTATAAATTTGAGTGTGAAGAGAGGTAGTGAGACAGTCCGCTCCAAGACCGAAGTTATACCAAGGAATTTATAAATAGAATGAATGCAAACGGTCAAAAAGGCACGATATTAATAACCACTTTTATAATAATGACAGCCCTTTTGGTCATGACGGCCGCTTTTTTATATATGGCCGCCGGCCGGGTAAAATCGGGCGGTTATGGCCTGACCGACGCCAAGGCATTATGGGCCGCTGAAGCCGGGTTGCAGCAGGTTATGTATAAATTAAAGAATGACAGCGGCTATAGGAGCAGTCCGACGCCGCTTGACGGAGACGTGGGTGACGGTAGTTATTCTGTCACGGTTTTAATGGATGGGAGTACCTATACCGTTACTTCAACAGGCACGGTAGGACTTTCGCATAGGACCGTGACGCAGAGCATGGTCGTAAGCGCCGCGCCGGAGGCCTTCCAGTATGCCATACATTCCGGCAATGATATGGCTTTCCATAACTGTTATGGTACGGTAAGCGGCTCGGATGTGGACGCGGGTAATAATATAAGCGGTGAGTCGCATATGGATTTCTCCGGGGATCATAACGAATATACGGATACGATAAATCCCAGCCTTACCATAAGCGTATATGAACCGCTGGCCGATTATACCGATCCCGATAATAAGACTTTTTATGCGGGCACTTATTCCGGGATCTGGTATGTCCATGGTAACGTGACGATAAGGAGCGGCGTTACTCTTAACGGTTCTATAATAGCCGAAGGTAATATATCTACCCAGAGCAATGCCGTCATAAATATAAATCCTTCTTCCGCGTACCCGGCGCTCGTAACGGGCACTAACCATAATATTACGTTAAATATCAAGAACTCGACGCTGAACGGCTTGATTTATTCGAGTAAAAATATTACAATAAACGGGAACAACTCGAACAATTCAATATCCGGCGCGATCATGTGCGGCAATAATTTCGACCTGACGAGTGGAAATCATGTGACTATAACGTATGACTCCGATATTTATTCCAACCCACCTCCCGGTTTTTCCGGGGGAGGGGCCACTACCATCGCTGTGCAGAAAGACTGGAATGAGACTTCTTAAAGGGCTCTTCAAAAAAGATTATATAGTAGGCCTGGATATAGGCTCTTCGGCTGTAAAAGCGGCTATTTTTAGCGATAGCGAAGGCGGCCCTTGTCTCATAGGGGTTGAGCTAAAAGAGATTGCAAAACATGACGATCCTGAGTCGGCGGAAAAAGAGACTATTGCAGCCATCCGGTATCTTACCAGAGGTATAGATGTCAGGAAATCCAGGATAATCGTTAATGTTAACTGCCCAAATACTGCTATAAAGAAGATAACCACCCCATGTATACCGAAGTCTGAATTACGTGAAGGTATAACCCTGCAGGCCAAGAATTATTTTCCATTTCCGATAGACAAAGCAATCCTGGATTTTGAGATAACCGGTGATTTCATGGATAAAGGTGTCCGCAAGTATGAGATTGTTTTAGCGGCCTGCCCGATCGATACCGCAAACAGATACACGTCGCTTCTCCAGAAAGCCGGAATAAAACCGCTGGGATTGATTTCGTCCGCGTATGCCCTGCATAAAGCACAGGAGAACCTGCCGGTCAGGGCGGGCGAAAGCAATTGCGTGATAGACATAGGCGAGACCCATACGGAGCTTGTAATATCATCGGGAAAACAGCTGGTATTTACGCGCAAACTGCCGGTTTGCGCCAAAGATTTTACGAAAGCGATGACCGGTGCGCTCGTTTCCGACAGGGGGAGGATACAGCTTACGTTTGATGAGGCGGAGCGCATAAAACGCGAAGTGGGCATTCCGGCCGAATCAGAGACGCGGATTGTCGAAGGGAAGATATCGACTACGCAGATATCGGCGATGCTAAGAGAACCGCTGGAGCGCCTGGCCGGTGAAATAGGAAGGTGTCTCGATTATTACCGTGAAGAAGGACCCGGCGGCGGTGCGATCAGCTCTGTAGTGCTGTTCGGCGGCGGAGCCTGTCTGGGTGGAATGAACAAGGCCCTTGCAGAAGCGCTTGGTATCGAAGTTGGATTTGGTGATTCCTTCTCCGGGTTGAAGGCTGAAAAGAAAGTCTTGGAATCCAGGGCCATTCTTTCACACAGGCTGGAGCTGGCCGTGGGCGCGGTCCTGAGCGGCACGCGCGGGATAAACCTTCTGCCTCCGGAGATCAAAGATGAGAAGAAGAACCTGGTCAGGCGCGGCGTGCTAGAGGCCGTTGGGACTGCGATAATCCTGGCATCCGTGTTTTTATATACGGGTATGCGGATACAGCTGGGTAATCTTGAGAAGAGGATATCCTCGGCGACCCTGGAGCTAGCGAGTCTCAAGCCGCAGCTGAATAGGGCGCAAACCGCATTTTTGACGGGTAAGATACTTGCGGATGAACCTCAATGGGAAGATGTGTTTGTAGATCTGTCCAACGTTATCCCAGATAACATCTTTATGACGAGCCTGAGCATGAAAAATGATGTGATTACCCTTAGGGGAATAGTTAATTCCCAGTATGGCGAAGAGGCCATATCGGATTTTATACTTATGCTGGAAAAAGGCATATTCAATAACGTAAAGCTTGTGAATACGAAAAGGCTGGAAGGAAATAACGAAACCGAGTTCGAACTTAATTGCTGGGTCGACTATGAAAAATCTTGATTCTGACGGAATTATTATAATAAAACCCCGGCTTATTATAGCGGCCGCGGCGCTGATTATATTTTTGGCCGGCTGCCTTATCGTTTATTTGCCGTTGATGCGTGAGTTGAAGGTGAGAATGGCAGAGTACACGGCGGTGGAATATTCTCTGGCCGATAGCCGGCGGCTTATCAAGTCGTTCGAAAAATCGGGAGTGAATTTTATCCTGCCTACGGAAAAAGAGAGGGCCGTTACCATAGAGGAGCTGACCGGCCGCGGTAAGGAGCTGGGCGTTAAATTTAATTCGATAAAACCGGGCGATGTCATGAAGAGCGAATTTGAACAGTATGAGATATTGCCTGTCGAGATGGACCTGGAGGCTACGGATAAGCAATTCGCCGGATTTTTAGGCTCGCTCGACTCGCTGAAGAAGAATTTGATAAAGGTAGAGAGTTTTAGCGTGATCCCGGATGAGCGGGATAGAACAAGGCTTAAGGCAAGGATAGCCGCTTATGTATATTTTTCCAAAACAGATACCTCGAAATAGAGATAATTATGCAGAATAAAAAAGTTATATTGCTGGTTATCCTGGCATTTCTGGCAATAGCGAGCCTTATCTATGGAATGGGCGCCGGCCATCGGAAAGACGCGTCCGGCCGCGGGGTTATTAAAAAGAAGAACGCGGCGGCCGCGGCGGAAAAGGATATCGCGGAATCCAGGCGCCGCGCAAGACGGACGGATTTCCGGTCGTGGAAGAGAAGTCCTTTTATTCCCAAAGGAGAGCCTCGCTCGAAGCTGACCCTGAACGGCATACTCGCGGATGGGGCAAATTTCAAGGCGATGATAGGCGATACGATCGTTGGAAAAGGCGGCATGGTCGATGGGAGCCGCGTGATCGAGGTTACTAAGGATAAAGTTATATTAAACGATGGTACCAAGGATTTTGAATTAAAACTGGAGCGGTGAAGCCTCTTTTATCCTCCTTCATTCGATTGTAAAATTGACCGATTTTAAGACGCGGTTCCCGATAGCCAGCTCAACCTTATAAAGCCCACCCGGTAAAGATTTTCCCTCCGGCGCGGATAACGCGACGCTTCCTGCGCCTGTCTTTTTAGGTATGCGGAATGGATAGTCGAGGATATGAATATCGTCGGTTACGTAGTGCCATTTCGCCGTCACCTCGACATTGACTTTCGCTTCTTTCCATTGGAACCAGCAGACTACTTTCGATGTTCCGCCGGGGAATGCATTTGTTATGTGGACGGGCATCAGCTTTTCATCGACGCCTGTCACGGTTTTTGCATCGGTTATCCTTATTTCCGTGGGACCAATGAAAGAACACGAAGAGAGTACGCATATTGCTGCGAATAAGAGAACGCACCATCTCATTGACAGTTTCTCCGTCGGGTTTATGAAATTATTTATAATATCCTTAAAAGTACTATATCTTATTAATACTTTCAAGTCAATGGCAAAACTGAAAATGGAGCGCAAGCGGAATCCTCCCCCGATCTTTCGGCGGGGCCCGGGACAAAAGTTTGCTTGACGCAGGCAAACAGCCCTATTAAAATGATATGGTGAAGAATAAGAAATTATACTGGATCTGGGGGGCATTGGCAGCCGCGGTCGGATTTGTCCTGGTGGAAGGATCGCTGGTAGCCACCACAAAGCTTTTTGGCATTATAAAGGCCACCCTCATAAGGGTGGTATTTACCATCCCGCTCTCCTGGTTGGTGATATTCTTGTGCTCCGGTACCAATACCAGCGACAAGGTCAGATCGTGGTTTTTGAAAAAACAGGCGGCCCTTTCCCACAGGGCCCAAGTAGCTATTTCCGGCGGTAAGTTTTTTGTGATAATTAATACCGCTATATTGCTGGGCCCGATACTCGCGTCTATACTTATGGTTATGGTGGGCATTAACAAAAGAAGGATCTACCTGTATGCCGCGCTATTGGCGATATTATGCGCCTGGGCGTGGTGTTCTTTTTACGGAGGTGTCTGTTGGACCTTTACGAAGGTCCTGCGCGGATAAGGAGTGACATAGTAATACTGTCTTCGCGACGCCCGTCCTACTTCGCCCTTAAGACGCTCAAATAACGGGCGAGCTTCGTAGGACTGGGCGCCAGAGTGAGATTACAGCGCCCGTAGCTCAATTGGATAGAGTGGCTGGCTTCGAACCAGCAGGTTGGGTGTTCGATTCACCCCGGGCGCGCCACTGTACCACTCGCGACAGAGTTAAAGCTGAATCGCTCGGGTACAGTGCACAGCACCTGAGCTATTGCATGACAGTTGGCGAATGGTACTGTGCGGTGCACAGCACCTGAGCTATTGCATGACAGTTGGCGAATGGTACTGTGAAAAACAGAACTTAAGATGGGAGTTGAAGCGAACGAGCGCCGAGCGAAGCGAGGAAAAGCGCTCTTGCGCGACAGCGACGGACACTCTTGAATAGAAACAGACGGTAGCATATAATATTGACGAAATAAATTGTCAGGCGGACGTGGCGGAACTGGCAGACGCGCACGGCTTAGGACCGTGTGCCGCAAGGCTTGAGAGTTCAACTCTCTCCGTCCGCACCACTGTACCACTCGCGACAGAGTTAAAGCTGAATCGCTCGGGTACAGTGCACAGCACCTGAGCTATTGCATGACAGCTGGCGAATGGTACTTGTGCGGTGCACAGTACCTGAGCTATTGCATGACAGTTGGCGAATGGTACTGTGAAAAACAGAACTTAAGATGGGAGTTGAAGCGAACGAGCGCCGAGCGAAGCGAGGAAAAGCGCTCTTGCGCGACAGCGACGGACACTCTTGAATAGAAACAGACGGTAGCATATAATATTGACGAAATAAATTGTCAGGCGGACGTGGCGGAACTGGCAGACGCGCACGGCTTAGGACCGTGTGCCGCAAGGCTTGAGAGTTCAACTCTCTCCGTCCGCACCACTGTACCACTCGCGACAGAGTTAAAGCTGAATCGCTCGGGTACAGTGCACAGCACCTGAGCTATTGCATGACAGCTGGCGAATGGTACTTGTGCGGTGCACAGTACCTGAGCTATTGCATGACAGCTGGCGAATGGTACTTGTGCGGTGCACAGCACCTGAGCTATTGCATGACAGCTGGCGAATGGTACTTGTGCGGTGCACAGCACCTGAGCTATTGCATGACAGCTGG
>JBAZKH010000009.1:0-62945 GCA_041650935.1 Candidatus Omnitrophota bacterium | reverse complement strand
CTCCTGTATAAGGCCTCGGAGTCCGCGTACTTATTCTGGTATGAATAGACGGTGGCGAGGTTATTGAGGTCGGTTACTATGTCGGGAGAGTCTTTGCCGAACCTCTTCTCGTCGATATCGAGCGCCCTTACCAATAGCGGTTCCGCTTCGGAATACTTGCCTTCGTTTGTGTAGACGGTGGCGAGGTTATTGAGATATATGGATACGTTACGGTGGTCGGGTCCCTGGTTGTGTTCTGTTATCTCGAGAGAGCGCCTCAAGAGAGATTCCGCTTCGGCATATTTCTTTTCGGCTATGTAAATTCTCGCCAGGTCGTTTGAAGCGAGCGCAAGCTCCGGCGAATTCTTGTCGAGGACCTTGTTATAGAGGTCGACCATCTTCACATAGAAATCTTCCGCCTCGGGATATTTACCCTGGGATTCGTATATCGAGCCCAGGTTCCTCAGAGACGTTGCTGCTATCATGGATTGTTCCGGTAGATACTTTTCCGCTATCTGCAGGGCCTTCTTAAACAAAAGCTCGGCAGAATCATATTTGGCCTGTGATAAATACGCTGCTGCGAGATTATTCAGGGCCAGGGCGGTTGCCGGCGCGTCCGGTCCGTATGCACTTTGGGTCAACTCCAACGCTTTGGTAAGGACCGGCTCCGCATCCGCATATCTCTTCTGGTACGAATAAGTAACCGCCAGGCTGTTAAGGGCTTTAGCGATCTCTTTATCGTCGGGCACCGCAGCCGCCGCATGTATATCGAGCATTCTCCTGTATAAGGCCTCGGAGTCCGCGTACTTATTCTGGTATGAATAGACGGTGGCGAGGTTATTGAGGTCGGTTACTATGTCGGGAGAGTCTTTGCCGAACCTCTTCTCGTCGATATCGAGCGCCCTTACCAATAGCGGTTCCGCTTCGGAATACTTGCCTTCGTTTGTGTAGACGGTGGCGAGGTTATTCAAAGATATCGCTACGGTCCGGTCGGTCGGAAGATGATTCTTTTCGTTAATATCGAGCGCTTTTTTAAGCAGCGTCTCGGCCTCTTTAAATCTCTTATTCTCCATGTATATCTTGGCTAGATTATTGGCCGCAACTGCCGAAGAGACGCTATCTCCGGTACCGGATACTTCATAACCTTTGAGCAGTGTCTGATAGAGAGGGGCCGCCGCCTCGGACTTATTTTGAAGTTCGCATAGAGTTATGAGGAGATTCATATCCGAAGCCTTATCGGGGTAGTCTGCGCCGCGCGCGGTCTCGTCCATCTTCATGGCGCGCTTCAACATCCGCTCGGCCCTTGAGTATTTTTTCGCCTCCATGTAAAGTTTCGCGAGCCTGCGCATCGCCGCGGCTATATCGGCGTAATTCTTGGACAAAAGCTCGTCATTTATCGTAAGCGTCCTTAAGGCCAGCACGCGTTTAAGAACGCTCTCGGCCCTGGAATATTTTCCCTGCGAAACATAAATATCCGCGACGCTATTAAGCATTGCTACCACATTATCGTGATACGGGCCGAATTCTTTTTTTGCCGTCTCGACGGCTTTTTTGGCGAAGGAGAGCGACTCTTCGTATCTACCCTGGCGGGCAGACTCCGCCATCTTCTGGTTTAGCTGGTAGAAGGCTTCTTCCTGGGCGGATATTTGAGGAGCAAGAAATACGAGAATAGCCGAAAGTACCAAGCGCTTCCGCATATAGATTTTCTCGTTAGTTTGCAGCGCCGGCGCCGGTGGTATCGGCCGCGGGCGATGTCTCGCCGGGAGCAGGCGCAGGAATAGCGCTATCGCCGGCCGCGCTGCCGGCGGGGTTATTGATCAAAATACTCGCGGGCGCAGGCGTATCTATATCCTCGCCTTTCTTTGTCAGGCTTTCTATTACGCTGGCGAAAAGTTGTTTTTGCGCGGTCAGGTCACTGATCTTTTTTTCCAGTTGTGAGGAACTTTTATTGACGGCATCTTTCTCGGCAAGGGCTTTCATCACATTTATCTGCGCGAGAGAGAGTTCTCCGTCCTTCCTTGCAATATTACCGCGCATCCGCTCGTTCTCCATAGCCGCGTTCAATATCAGGTAGGCGGTCAGGACAAAAATTGCGACGATAAGCGCTATAAGAAACGGCGCCCGCGTTTTAAGCGGCGATGCTCCCGTCATAGCGATCTTTAATTCATCGTCCTGGGGGCCGATCTGGGCCACCTCATCCTGCGTCAGCTTCCATGGCAATACCGGCTCGTGCAATTTGGTCTTTGGTATCTCCGTTGCCACATTGGCTTCAAATTTTTCCTTCATTGCTTAAGCCTCCCTTTTTGACTGTTTCGTCTAAATTTTCCTTATTGACTTCGTATACCAGGTCCATTATATCCGAGGCGACTTTCGACTCGGGGTGCAGTTCGAAGACGGACTTTCCCATGCTGGAGGCATCAATGATTTCGTGCGATTCGCTTATAGCGGTTTGAAGAGCATAGTCCGGATAGAACTTATGGACGGCTTCTTTACACTCGCCGCATATGGGATACTGCGGGTTGAAGCGGTTCAGGAATATATGTATCTTGCCGAGGTAAAAGTTAAAGTCTTTCTCGATAGAGGCGAGCGTCTCCATAAGTATCTTGAGACCGTGGAACGAAAGGAAGTCGGCCAGGAGCGGTATCAATATTTCGTTGGAGGCGAGGATAGCGTTCAGGCTCAACAGGTTTATACTCGGCGCGGAATCGATGATAATATAATCAAAATCTTTTTCTACGCTCTTAAGTATCTGCCGCAGTCTGAATTCCCTCAGGTGCATCTTAAAGAGCGGGACTTCGAGGGCGGAAAGAGAAAGAGATGACGGGATCAATTTCATCGAAGCAAGTGATGTGGGCCTTATAATATCGGTTATATCGCCGCCGCCTACCATGATGCTGTAAAGGCTCTTGTCCTGGTATAACCCCTCCTGGTTCAGGCATGTGGTAAGATGCGCCTGAGCGTCGAGGTCTATCATCAGTACGCGTTTGCCCATATGGGCGAGACAGTAACCATATGCGGAAGATATGCTCGTCTTCCCGGTACCGCCTTTATAATTCAGGAACAGCTGTCGCTTGGCAGAGGTCGTTGTCACTATTTCACTTTAAGGCGATAAGCCTTTATCTTTTGTCTGAGGTCGTTTACTTCCTTTACGACGCCTTCGCAATATTTTATATCCGACTGTATCTTCTTGTCGCGCGCTTCGATCTCCGCCTCTAGACGCATGACATTATCCTTAAGCTCTTCTTCGCACTTTTCCTTGTCTTTTATAACGGTAGCAAGCGCTTCCATTTCGGACTTGAGCGTTGTGATATTCTCCTCGGCGGCGGCCTTGTCATTCTGACGTACCGTAACCATCTTCGTAAGCTCGACTTCGATCTGCTTGAGCCTCTCTTCTATGTCGCCCTTTGCGCCTTCGATACTCTGCAGCTTCACGGCCGACTCTTTTACCAGGTTATCGAGTTCCCTGTTGGACTCCTCCGTCTCCTCTATCCTCTTATTCTTCGCGTCGAGTTCTATATTAAGCTGAGCTATCTTGCCTTCGAGCGTCTTCTTCGACCTTTCGATGGCCTGCACGTGGAGTTCCATCTCTTTCTTAGCAACCGACATATTCTTATTATAGAATTTTTCCGCCTCGGTTACTTTCTTATCTTTCGCTTCTATCTCGACACTGATATTCTTAATCTTCTCGTCCATCGACCTCCTCGACTCTTCCGATGCCTGGAGCTTTACGATTAGGTCGTCTCTTTCCTTCTCCGTCTTCTTAAGCGCCTTGTCGCTCTCCGCAAATTTCTTCTCCCTGTTCTTCACCATCTCTTCCAGCTGCAGGATACGCGCGGCTTGTTCCTTGATCTCTTTAGTGGCCGCGTATATTTTAGACCTCAGGCCCTCGACGTTCGATGCGGCCTTCTCTTTCTCCGCCAGTTTTTCCTCGAGCGACTTTTCGCTGTCTTTAGCCTTCTTAGTATGACCGTGCGCTTCCTCCAGCCTCTTCTCGAGGACCACCAGTTCTTTATCTTTCTCTTCCAGCCGTATCAGCAGGCTGTCGTTCTGCTTCAGCGCGTCCTCATGCAGTTTCTTCAGTTTCTTGGTCTTCTCAAGCTCGCCGGCCTCTTCCTGGAACTTCTTTTTCAGCGCGGCTATCTCCTTATCCTTCTCCGCTATCTGGAAGAATATATCTTCGTTATTCTTCGATTCCGCGGCATGCCGGTCCTTAAGCTTACTATTCTCCTCCTCGAGATCCGCAAGCTTGGCGCGGTATTCCGCGATAGATTTTTCTATTGCCGTATTTATGAGAGATTTTTCTTTTTCGCTGTCTTTAATGATACTTATCGATTCGCTGGCAAGCTTTTTTTGCAGGTCGGCTATTGCTTTATCCTTCTCCGCTATCTGGTTCAGAAGGTTATCGCTCTTGAAGCGCGCTTCCTCCTTAACCTTCTTAAGTTTGAGGTTCTCTTCTTCGAGGTTCTCGAGCCTTACCTGGTAACCTTCGGCTTCTCCGGGGACAGCGTCGCTCTTAACCGGAACTACCGGCTCAAGAGATACGGCTGGCTCGTCATCGGTCTTATTAAGGATCCTGAGGAGCTCTTCTTTGGGTTTTCCTATCTTGGCGGACAGGCTGTCCAGCGTGAGAGGCTTCTTCTTGCGGGAGGTCTTGGACTTTTCGTCTTCGATCCTCTCCATTATCTTCTTTTTTATTTCGCTTATTTCCATCTTTAATTTCGTCTTTAACTGAGGGCCTTGTAGACTTCTTCCAGTGAGGACCGCGCCTCCGAAAGTTCTTTCTTCAGCCTCTTATTCTCTTCTTTGAGCGCGACAATAGCCCCGTCATCTACCGGCACGCTCATCGCAACGGCGTTAGCGATCTTCTCCGAAAGAACGAAGCGTTCTCTTTCCGAGGCTTCGAGATCATTCTTAAGCTTTCTTGCTTCGTCTTTGCACGCATTTATCCGCGCTTCCGATTTGATTATCCAGGCAACGACGAAGATAAGGCTTATTCCTATGATCACAAAAAACATGGTAATGTTGGCAAGGCCTGAATCGAGCATATAATCCTCTGATTTGTTATTGTTTACTGCGGACAAACCATCCCGAGACGCCGCTATTTAAGTCCCGCGCGCAAGGGACTATCTTATCTAATTTGTATTTTATTTTACACCATAAATTGAGTGGAAGTCAAGCGGAAGTCGAAATGAAGATGAAATGAAGATCCTGGAGGGAAAAATCACTTTTTAACCGCGACAACGACCCTTGTAAGGCCCTTTTCCAGACCGCAGATATCCTGAAAAGCTCTCTTGGAGAGGTCGATGATCCTGCCTTCTTTGACGAGCCTCTTGTTCGGCCCCCTATCGGTCACTACTACCTTTGTCGTCCTGCCCGTATCGAGGCTCCTAACGATAAGGACCGTACCAAATTTATAGAACCAGCTCGCGCAAGTTCTTTTTTCGGGATCGAACGGCTTTCCATTTGCCATGGGGAGATCGGCACATTCATAGGAATAGTAACTTGCGACGCCCGCCTTTGTAATAATTCTTGTGCCGTCATGGCTTACGATAGCGGTAGCCAGGGGTTTGTCTCCGAATAAAAGTATAGCCGTCAGAATAATTACCGCTATAGGCATTATTATTTTTTGAGCATTCATAATTATCACCTGCAACTTTTTAAAGACGTTTATTAATCGCTCAAAAAATATCCAATGAAATGCTCTCGTTCATTGGTCTAACAGAAGTATATCATATATTTAACGTAATACAATGCCTTAGATCTAGCTTTTTCATGTCTAACCGCACTCTCCTTCAGTAATAGATTAGCATAGAGAAGTTGCCCGACGATATTGTAGCCGACATTTAAATGTCGGCTACGACGGAGAGCTTCTTTTGGCTAAATTGTTACCTCCTTCATTAGCGTAAAGAAGTATCCCAACGAGGACGTAGGGGAGGTTTAAACCTCCCCTACGTCGGGAGAATTTCTCCGCGCTAATCTATTACCTTCTTTCCGGGATCCATTTTATCCGGGATAAAATTTATCCCGGAAAGAAAATGGGTTGGCTTGACTTTTTTGTATTCCTGCTGTATATTTACAACGAGGTGCAAAATATGCGGATATCCAATACATTATGTGTAACGGCATTGATAGCGCTCATCGCGTCCGTCTCTTTTTCGGCGGAGTTAAAGCGTACGGCCGCGATCAGCGAAATAAGCGGCGAGGTAATGGTAAAAGGCGCCGGCCCGGGCGCGTGGGCTCCGGCAAAGGTTGGCGATCAATTAAATGAAGGTTTTTTTATCAAGACAGGCCCCCGCTCAAAGGCCGTAGTAAATGTGGATGGTGACAGCAAGACCGCTATCGTCGATGTAAGCGAAAAATCTCTCGTCTCGTTCGCTACGCTTGTAAAAGACAGCACGACGGGAATGAAGAAGACCCTGCTAGATTTATCTATCGGACAGGTCCTTATCAAAGCGGAAAAATTGGACACGCCCGATTCGAAGTTCGAAGTGAAGACCCCTACCTCTGTAGTCGGTGTCCGCGGTACGAAATTCTCCGTCAAGGTCGACGCGCTGAAGTAACTGCTGCGAATTTTTTGTGGAAGTCCCTCGTTATGGTTTCCGGCTAGCGCCAAATAATAATCCTTGCCTTCTACTTTGACGACCACAGAAATCGAAGAGAAGCTCGATAAGCTGATAAAATTGATCAAGACATTTTAAACCGCAAATACCGCAAAAACTGCACTAAAATCCACTAAACCACCCAAAAAGTGAAGCTCCACCGCCTTATTAGCGGTAGCTTCTTTTTTTATGGGTAAACCAGAGATAAAGAGAGGCAAAAGTGGCGGAATCGGCTGTTTTTCTGCGAGAGATTAAATCAGGTGCTTTTTTGCGTAAGAAGCAATTGGTTGGGTTATTTTTTTGATAATGCGTCTTTCAGAATCTGCCTCAGAGTCGTCTTGCCTTTTGAAGTCTTAAAATATCCCTCTCTCCGCAAAGTATCGGATTTTGAAGCATGACCTTCGTAATATATAAGGCTAAAGGGCCGTCTTGATCTGGTACTTACATTATTACCGGCATTATGCTCGTCGAGACGCTGCTCTATATTCTCAGTAAACCCTATATAAAAGTTTTTATCTTTCTCGCTCAATAAGACATAAACGTAATACATAAATGTTACTTTGGTCTAAATATAAAATATGTAGCTGGTTCATGGCCGTGCCATGTACCCGAGCGTTTGCCCTATACCAGTCGTAAAAACTTCGTTTTTACTCCGGTATAGGGCATGTACCACCTACGGGCAAACGCGAGTGGTACATGACGTTCCAAACGAGACAGCAGTCGAGTCTCACAACAGCCTACAGCACAGCTAGTTATAGCATTTTACCGAAGAAGGCGCGCTCGACTTGAAATATCGCTTGATATCCCATTCCCATCTACCTAACTGTATTTGGAGAGATACGAACGGTTTTACCGTTCTGCCATACGGCAAGTGAACGGCCGGTTTTTTTATGCCGTTCCACAACCTGCCTCACCGCCTTCTTTAGTGCCGCTTCGGCTTTATCTTGTAAAGACATTCTTTTTTTCATTTGTTACCTCGCGCCTTTTTGTATCATTTTGAACAATTCTTCATTGTTAAATTCCTTGTGGCCATTTTTTCTCTTCGCTATCAATACAGGTTTTGCCCTGGAATTATCGAACAACGTCCAGGTGTCAAACAATGACTCATACAATTTAAAAAAATTATTGATACCGCGGATAAACCGGCGTCGGACGTCTTCGGCAGGCACATTATGCCCACCCTCTCTTACCCTATCTTTAATACGTTCTATTGCCAATTCCGGACTGGGAATCCATAAGAAAAACAAATGCAGCCCATAACCTTTCGCCTTTAACGCGGAAAGTAGATTTACATAAGATTTCCCGGATAGCGTTGTTTCAAAAGCAAAATCAACACCGTGTTCAGCAAATTCATGAATTTGCTGCAGAACAAGCTTCCCAGCCTTAATGGCCGCACTACGAGGTTCAAACGGCGCCAGCCCTTGAGCGATCAGGTCGGCATTCACAAAGTTCGGGCACTTAACATAATCAGGCAAAAACATAGTCGCAAATGTTGTTTTACCCGATCCGTTCGGCCCAGCGATTATATAAACGTTTTTCGTCATTTTATTTTAGATAGGTATCTGTTCCCTGCTTCCCTTACCAAAGATGTGTTTACTCTTTAGCATAATCGTTAAAACTATGATATTAAATATCGCTGAAATCATTTTAGTAACCCGCTAATATACAAAACACCCATAGCAATAAGAAAAATACCAACAAGTATGCATGCTATAGTGCTGATCCAAAAATGATATTTATTATTCTTGCGGGTACATTTAAAGTTACCGTGGAAATAAAAAAACTCGCCTTTCTTAATATTCCGTGTTGCTTGATATAAAAAATATGCTCCAAGTAATATCAATAATGATTGCATTCGTAATTTCATCTAATTATCGCCTAATTCGGTTTCAAATTTCATAAGAGACGCTGGGGTGGCTAACGGGATTCGGCTATCCGCCTCGCAGAGCTCGGCTCCTAGCCAGCCAATTTTCTGTCGCCCGGAGGGCTTTCCCTCCCGTTGGTCGGCGAAAATTGGCTTCGAATCCCTAGATGGCGTGCCTGGCAGGATTCGAACCTGCGACCACCTGGTTCGTAGCCAGGTACTCTATCCAACTGAGCTACAGGCACACGATAAGTCTACTGCTTCCCATCCAACGAACGCGCTTTAAACTGACGATTAATAACTAACAACCGGCAGCGTACAACTAACAACTATTTTACGATACTTCCCAATACGACATCGCGGTCGGGCGTGATAATGGAGATGCCTTTCTCATCGGAGGCGGCAAGGAGCATCCCCTGGCTCTCGACTCCCCTCAATACGGCCGGGTCTAGATTATCGACCAGGACGACCTTCTTACCCACCAGATCCTCTTTTTTATAAGAATTCTTGATCCCGGCGACTATCTGTTTCGTCTTATCGCCGGCTTCAACGATTATTACATAGAGCCTGTCCGCATTTGGATGATCGTTCACCTCTTTGATCCTGGCTATCTTCAGTTCTATCTTCCTGAAATCCTCGTATGTCGCCATCCTGGTCCTTTACATTTTTTGAAGACAATAACAGCCACCCCGGCTTTAGGCCGCAGGATGGCTGTTATTTTAACACTACCGGCTGTAACTATTCAACTACCTTTATAGAAGAAACTTCTTTAGAGCCCGCCTTGGATTTGATCGTAATCTTCTCGCCTATCTTAAGCTGATTCAAGGTAACGGCATCTAAGGTAACGCCAATAATCTTGGTGCTCTGGGTAACCGTATATTCCATGGCCTTCCCTGTATCGTCCGCTACGGTTATGGTACCGTTAGCAACGCCTTTTGCCGGCTCGGCCAGTGTTACGTTAACCACTTTAACTACTCCGGCCTTTGCTTCCTCTGCTGCGCCTTGAGCAAACGCAACCCCTGCTACAAACGCAATAGCTATAATTGCCAATGCAACTTTCTTCATCCCTTTCTCACCTCCTTAAAACTGATTTCATTCTAAAATAAAAGACCTATTGGTTATATTATACGCCTGCGGCTTTATCGGGTCAATATTCATTATCTTTCAAGAATGAGTTTCGTTATATAATGTCTGGGCATTCGGTAATACGTAATCCGGCCTTACATAGCAGTTGTAGACCGACCAGACGTATTCGACTTTATTGGTAAATATATTCACCAGGGTCTTTATCTTCGTTGTGCCGGACATAAGCACATCCGTCCTGAGCCATAATTTATCCACGGCAGACAACGTGGCGGACTTACTATCCGCCTTTATCTCGGCTATCGTCGGTTTTAATATAGGCGCGCCGGCAGCGGACAAGGTTATTGACATAGCTGCCGCCAAAAAGATTATTATTGTAAATATCCGCACAAGAAAATGTTTAAGTATCATTATGCCGAAAACCCTCCCATCTTTTTAATGGCTTTGTTCGATCCGAGAGAGATGGTCTTTATTAAACAATGTCTTAAATAGTTCGAACCACAAAATGCTCCATATCCCGGCAACCAGACATATCAGGATATCTTTCGAGCATACCTGGCCAAAGTGAAATGCTCTTTGCAGGGACGGGACGTATATTATAAGCATCAAAAATAGTATAGCGCCGGCAACCAGCCAAACGACAGCCTTATTGCTAACGGAAAAGAGCGAGATTATGTTCCTCGTCCATGAACGGTTGGTAAGTATGAGGCAGATATTCGATATTATCAGCGTAATAAACGCAAGCGCCCTGGCAACGGCTTCACCCTGCCCGAAATATAGCGAGAGCTTGAAGACCACGATAACGGCCGCGAGCGAGGACAGCCCTTGCAAAAGACTTAATGTAACAAGCATCCGTCCGAAGAGCGAATCTTTCGGGTCTCTGGGCGGACGGCGCATGATATCTCTTTCCGCCGGTTCCGATTCGAAGGCGATCGAACAGGCGGGGTCTATGATAAGCTCGAGAAATACAATATGCGCCGGATATAGTATGATCGGCCAGCCCATTATAACGGGGATAAGAGCAGCGCCGGCTATCGGGATATGCACGCTTATTATATAAGCCATGGCTTTCTTAAGATTATCGAATATCCTCCTGCCGAGCCTGACCGCTTCCACTATCGAAGAGAAGTCGTCGTTCAGGAGCACTATGTCGGAGGCCTCCCTGGCAACGTCGGTGCCGCGTTCGCCCATGGCTATGCCTATCTGGGCCGATTTCAGGGCGGGGGCATCGTTTACACCGTCGCCGGTCATCGCAACGACTTCCCCGGCCGACTTCAGCGCTTTTACTATTAAAAGTTTCTGCTCGGGCTGTACGCGGGAAAATATATTGACCGTGGCGCATCTATCCTTAAGCTCTTCCGGGTTCAACCGCTCAAGCTCGGGCCCGGTAATAATATCCGAGGGGTTTTTCAAGCCTATATGCTTTGCGATATTCTGGGCCGTGATCGGATAGTCGCCCGTTATCATGACCACCCGTATCCCGGCATAGTAACATTCCTGTATAGCGCGAGGCACGCTGGGCCGTATCGGATCGATCAGGCCTATCAACCCTATGAATTTGAAGTCGAAATCGTGCTGGGAGGACGGGAGCTTCTCTTTGGCAAAGGATGCCTTCGCCACTCCCAGTACCCGCAGACCGTCAGCGGCCATCTCGTTTATCCGCGCACCGAGCTCTCCTTTCTCGGCGGCGCTAAGGTGGCACAGGTCCTGGATCGCTTCGGGCGCGCCCTTAGCCGATACCACAAAACCCTTTCTATCAGGAGTCTCCCATACATGCGAAAGGGCAGTCATCTTCCTGGATATCGGGTATTCTTCCACAAGCGGCCAGTCTTTGTGTATATGCTCCGTATTATAAAGGGTCGTATACCCCAATTCTTCCAGCGCCCGCTCTATAGGATCGAAGGGATCCTTCTTGCTGGCGAGTATGCCGTATTCTACAACCTCATGGAACTTTTCCGGAAGCGGAGTTTTCCTGCCTTCGGCGATATCATAAAATTCCCTGCCGTTAAATAATTTCTTTATAGACATCCTGTTCTGCGTAAGCGTCCCTGTTTTATCCACGCATAATACCGTCGACGAACCGAGTATCTCGACAGCCGCGGCCCTTCTTGTAAGCACATCCTTCTTCGAGATCCTCCACGCACCCAACGCGAGAAATATGGTAAGGACGACAGGGAACTCTTCCGGCAGCATCGCCATCGCCAGCGTTATCCCGGCAAGAATAGACTCCATCCAGTTACCCCTGGTTAAACCGTATGCAACTATTATAACTACGCAGAGAAAACTTGCGATCGCGAATATCACCTTGACCAGCCTGCCCGTCTCTTTCTGGAGGAGGGTCTCTTCTTCTTTGATCTGGCTGAGCGCCTTACCGATCTTACCCATCTCGGTATGCTGGCCTACCGATACGACTTTTGCCACACCCTGGCCGTGAACCACAAGGCTCCCGGAATAAAGGAACGGCAGATCATCGCCTCCGGGCCTTTTGAATTCCATCTCCGCGTCTTTGTCGGGCGATTTACGGACCGGAACCGATTCGCCCGACAGGATAGATTCGTCCGCCGTAACGTTTATGCCCCATAGAAGGACCGCGTCAGCCGGCACCCTGTCGCCTTCCCGGATAATTATTATATCGCCCCTGACGACTTCCCTGCCCGATATCCTCTTCTGCTCACCATCCCTTATAACAAGCGCGCGCGGGCTTGAGAGGTCCCGCAAGGCTTCTATCGCTCTCTCCGCCTTCCCTTCCTGATATATCGTTATGCCCATTATTACAAAGACAAACCCTAACAGCATGGCGGCATCGTGAAGTTCGCCCAGTATAAAATAGATGACACCGCAGGCAACGAGAAGGATAAACATCGGTTCCCGGAAGACTCCGAAAGCGATCGCGAAGGCGCTCCTCCGCTTGGCAGACGGCAATTCATTATATCCGTCCGTTTTGAGTCTTTCCGCGGACGCGGACGCGGTAAGGCCTTTTATACTTTTCAGGTCGAGCTCCTGTAACGGCATACTTTTAACCTGTCTTTTTACGGTTTTTGAGTTTCATTATTGTAATGGCCGCGGCATATGCCGCCAGCGCGGAAATAATTGCGATTACGATATATCCTATAACGACGGGAAGTATAATTTCTAATACCGACGCCTTAAAAAGGCTCGCTAAATGAAAATCTTTCAATAGCGTCATCCATCGGGCCTTGATAGTCTCTCCATCGATATCGAATATCGAAGACCCTATACTGATCGACAAGAAAAAGGCCGCTACGCTGATCCAGGTATTTGTAATCAGGGCGCCCAGAAAAGCGGCGGCGCGGTTTACCTTGAATAGGACGGCTAAAAATATGGCGATTATCGGGCCGGCAAAAGGCATGATGCCTGCAAATACACCGATGCCGAAACCAACCGCTATCTTATGCGGCGTATCGTTTATCTTTATGAGTTTAAAGTATAACGATTTAAAAAGATGCGCGGCTTTCTCAAGCACGTTATCTTTATGCATTTATCGGTAGGCCTTGATTATATCATATCTTTTAGAGCGCGTTATAATAATTATAGACTGATAGCGATAGATACGCTATCAGTCTCTTTGCCTGACGGGCGGTAGAAGACCTGTGTTTTATCAGGGCGCAGATGATAAAATTTCCCTTATCCGTATAGACTATGCCCACATCATGGCAAACTCCGTTCTCAAGCCCCGTCTTGTGGGCGACGGTAACGCCCGAGGGAAGTTTTTTGGGGATCCTGTCGTTTATCTTCTGTTCCGACAAATATTCCAGGCAGCTGTTAGAGATGCCCTTACTGATGAAGGAGCCGCGATAGAGTTCTTCCAGGATATGCGCCATATCCGCGGCGGTGGTGTAATTTTCGATGCCGTATTTCCTGGACTTAAAATCCATCATCCTGCGGGATAGATTCGTATGCTTCAACCCGAACTTTTTAAAAGATTGATTGAGCTCATCCATGCCCAGCCTGTTTATCAACATATTTGCGGCGGTATTATCGCTCTGCGTAATCATGAGCGAGACGAGCGCCTCTATTTTGTAACTCGGCCCGGTAAGCGCGTTCTTCAGCACGCCGGATCCGTCGGTCTTATCCGACTGTCTTAGTTCTATCGCATCATTTAACGTTATTCTGCCGGCTTTGGCCTCGGAAAAGACGGCGAGCATTATGGGTATCTTGACAAGGCTCGCCGAGGGGATTTCCATATTTTCGTTAATCTCTATCCGAGCGCCCGTCCCCAGGTCTTTGATGACGAGCGCAACGTCGCCTTTGTATTGTCCGGCCATCTTTGTAACGTCTTCCTTAAGGCGTGCCCACCCCGCCCGCTGCGCCGCAACAGCCTGCCAGTGACATTCAATCGCACGGCCGAATACGTCGTAGGAAACCTTCCCGGCAATTACGAGTCCGGCCGTTATAGCTATTATTAAAATTATCTTTTTCATCTATTATGGGTCTATTGGTAAAAGGGAAGAAAGGAGAGGGCTGTCCAGACAACAAGAGTAGTCACTATTCCTGTCGTCAATCCTATGCCGAACCACCTTAAAAAAGTTATGCGTATATTCTTCTCTTTTTCGAGGATCCCGAGAGCGACGATATTAGCCGTTGAACCGACGAGCGTTATATTCCCGCCGAGGCATCCGCCGAATAGGAGCGCCCACCATAACGCCTGTGAGCTGACGCCGGAGGCTTTGAAGCTCTGGATGACGGGGATCACGGCGGCTACCAGTACAACGTTATCTAGAACGGCGGAGCCTATAGCCGCTATCCATAAAATAGCTCCGCTTAATACATTTAAACTGCCCTTCGCCGTAACGACCATTTGGGCAGCCAGCGCATCCGTCGCGCCTGTATACTGGAGAGTGCCGGCCTGGGCGAACAGGAAGAGGAAAAATAGAAGCGTCCACCATTCCACATCGCGCTCTATGTGCTTCCTCGCGTTCTTCTGCTTCCATATAAATACCACGCTGCAGGCAATGAGAGGCGCGGCTAAAAGTATTATGTTCCGGTCCAGCCCCCAGAGAATCTCCAGGCGGTGATGGAGCGCTATGAATACAAGTGTCGCTCCGAATATTGCCAGGCTTATTTTAAGGTCTTTCCCGAAGACTATATGTTTTTCCATAGCCTCTATCTGTTTATCCTTAAAATGCTTCAATCGTTCATCCATCGCTTTAAGCGGCTTATTGTACCAAACTATGCAGATGCAGATCGTAACGGCAAGGCATAGCGCGGCCAGAGGAGACGCCTTGATCAGGAAATCTTCGAATGTCAGGCCGGATTTCGTCGCAATCAGTATGCCTATGGGGTTGCCGAGAACGGTCGAGGCGCTTCCTATATTCGTAGCGAGAACCGATGTGATGAGAAACGGCACGGGGTCCACTTCCAGCCGGTCGCAGATCTCGAGCGTCGCTACGATCATAAATATGACCGACGTCACCTCGTCTATCATAGCCGCCATGGCGGCCGAAACTACGGAGAGTATTATAATAAACTTGCGGGCATTGAGGCGTTTTACGCCCAGAAGAAGGTGCGAGACTATGTTGAAGAAACCGTGTTCTTTCAAAAGACCTACCAGGACCATCATGCAGACTAAGAATAGGATGACATCGACGGACGCGAACCTTATAAGATGTTCCATGTCTATCGTCCGTGTCATTAATAGGAGCGCGGTGCCGAGGAATGCAAAGCTCAAGCGAAAATCCCAGAAGAATAGCGTGCCCAGTATCGAGGCGGAAAATATGGCTATAGCCAGGGACTGATGAAAATTTAATCCCAAACTCTTACCCGTAAAGCCGAGCGACAGAGCGATGACTATAAGCGCTATTAATTTTCTTATCATATGATAATTATTATATTCCTTTATTTTGTGATTGTCCAAAATAATTGGGGACAGGCACCGATCTTCCCATCACATAGCAGGGGAGGCTTAAACCTCCCCTGCTGCGATTTAGGCGAGAACGGATATCTGTCCCCAATTATTATCTATTTTCGGCTTCTAGTGTCCGAGGGTTGACTTCCCGGAATTATCTGTCATGGTAGATACTTTATTCCCTAAAGCATCCGTGATCTTTGCCGCCTTTGGCGTCACTACCGCTTCGGCGCTGCCTGACTTAGCCGGACATCCCTTACCCCAGCTCCGGACACAAGCGGCCGCTTCGTTGAACCCGGTTTCGGCAAATACCGGTGTTACGGCTCCCAAAAATACTGCTACTGCAAACACTGCCAAACATTTCCTCATGCCACACCCCCCTTTATTTTGTATCCTAAAATAATACCTTATAAATCAAAAAAAAGCAAATTATCCTGCTATTTATGTTGAGCGATCCTTCGACTTTTCCGGCTTGAAAGCTGGAACTCTGGAAAACCGGATAGAACTACCACTTACTTATTCTGCACTTAGCAATATATCAGTCGTTGACCTAATCTCGTATAGCGCGGCTATCAACAAGTTTCCTTAAGAACGAAAAATTATATCTTTATTGCTTCTGATCTTTGCCTTACGTTAAGCACAAACATACATCATAAATCAGCCTATACCAGTCCTTACGAGGAGGGATAGACCAAAAATGTTAAAATATAAAAAACTAAGTTATTTGCTATTGACTTTCTTTTCTTCTAATGTATACTTGTAATAGAAACGTTAAATGTCAGTACTACTATCTGTTAGGCATTTAAGTTGATCGATGTGTTCTGTTAGTTATCCATTTAAAGATTCATAAAACGGAGGTGTTCCATGAAAACAGATACGATTCTTAAATGCGGCATTTTTTTGTCCCTTTCCTTAATACTTTTATTAAGTTTTTTATTTGTAACGACTGACGCCCTGGCGGCAACATCGTCATCGGATATTCAAAAAAAACCTGCGGGCGACGTCGGTTTGTATAATCCGGGGCATGTTCCGGGATCGCGCTTCTATTTAAAGAGGGTCAACGGTGACGGCTATGTGAATGAAATGGATTTCTCATTGTCAAGCCGCCTGGATTACATAGATCTGGAAGGAATCAGAACCCCGTTAGCCGGAGACTGGGATGGCGACGGCATCGATACTATGGGCTTGTATGATCCTAAAATGGCTACCTTCTATCTCGGTAACGCCAATGAAGAAAATAGTTGTACCGATATCAAGTTCGTATACGGCGCAAAAAAAGCAGGCTGGATCCCGTTAGCCGGAGACTGGGATGGCGACGGCATCGATACTATAGGCCTGTATGACCCAAAAACATCCACCTTCTTTTTAAAGAATTCCAATGCCGGCGGAACGGCCGATATCACATTCGTATACGGTCCGGCGGGGGCAGGCTGGATCCCGTTAGCCGGATGCTGGAACGATAATGGAACCAGCACAGTCGGTTTATACGACCCTCAGAATTTCGTCTTCTACCTCAGGTACTCTAATACTAGCGGAGACGCGGACCTGACTTTCCAATACGGCTTTAACAAAGACCAGGTCCCGATAGCGGGTTATTGGAGTAAGCCGAGTTATGAAGTTCCGTCTGAATATTCACTACACATTAACAGCGACGCGGCGGCTACGCCTTGCCAGACCGTCAAGTTAACCTTAGGTTACGGCGAGGAGCCTACGAGAATAAAATTGTCAAACGACAACGTAAACTGGCCGAACCAAACCTACTTCTTCTATACATCACCGATAACATGGAACCTAACCTCGGGTGATGGCGTAAAGACTGTATACGCTATGGCTAAGGATCAAAAGGGGCACTGGGTATCCTGTTCGGCAAAGATCATACTGGATACCACGCCTCCCACAGGCACGATAAAGATAAATGGGGGTAGCGGCAATACAGACTCACAGAAGCTCGTATTAAATCTATCGGCCTTTGATGCGGGAAGCGGAGTAAGCCAGATGCGTTTCTCCTTCGACGGCGACAGTCAGATGCCCGAGGCATATGCCGGAATAAGATCGGTCAGGTTTGTAGCGGGCGTACAGCATACCATCTGTGTGCAGTTCAAGGATGCGGCGGGTAACTGGTCGCAGGTTTATTCGGCAAGTATCAAGATTGTCCCCGACACCACGCCTCCCACAGGTACGATAAAGATAAATGGGGGTAGCGGCAGCACAACCTCACGAGATGTTGTATTAACTCTATCAGCCGCCGATACAAACGGCATCGGCGACAAGGGGATGGCGCTTTCGAATGACGGCTCATCCTGGTCATACCAGGCATACGCCGGAACCCAATCATGGAAACTTTCGGAGGGAGCCGGACGGAAAATCGTCTACGTAAAGTTCAAAGATGCAAGCGGCAATTGGTCGCAGGTTTATTCGGCAAGCATCACTTTTACGGGTAATCCGCCCGTTGCGCCGTCAAGACTACGCATAACCGGAAAGAAACTAGCCTGGGAAGATAACTCGAATGACGAAACCGAATTCAGGATATATAGAAAAGCGGGCGCGGCGGGCACATATATCCAGATCGCTGCCGTACCTCGTAATGTAACACACTATAAAGATGAGGGGTATGGCGATACAAACGGTACGGATACGACATGTTATTATAAAGTGTGCGCTTATAATAACGCGGGAGAATCCCAGTACTCAAATGAAGTAAGCGCTAAAAAAAGACTGCGGCCTATAGCACCATCGAATCTGGTCGGAATTCCGGGACCATCTTGTAACATATTACGCTGGAAAGATAATTCGAATAATGAAACGGGGTTTGTTCTGGAAAGAAGCCGCGACAATAAAAATTTTCAGGAGATCAATCAAGCATGTGCAAATGTAACATCATTTTATGATTACGGCGTTAATCGCAATAGAAAACAATATTACAGGGTACGCGCCATCAGCGAGACGGGATACTCCGAATATTCGAATGTGATCATGGTATCGTCAAGCCGTTAAAAGTATCTACTAAAGATCTTTCTTATTGCTATTCGTACCTCAGCGCCTCTATCGGATCGAGTTTCGATGCCTGGCGCGCGGGCCACAGGCCAAAGACAAGTCCTACGGCCACCGAGAACGTCGTGGCAAGGATGACTGAAAAGAGCGATACTTTTATGGTCCACCCTGCCAGGAGCGAAAGTAACGTTGCTACGCCGGCGCCGAACGCCACCCCTACAATACCTCCTGTAAACGTCATCGTCACAGACTCTATAAGGAATTGCGTCATAATGTCGGATTCGCGCGCGCCTATTGCTTTACGCAGGCCTATCTCTCTTGTGCGCTCGGTTACGGAGACGAGCATTATATTCATTATGCCTATACCCCCGACCAGGAGCGATATCGCGGCGATCGAGCCCAGGAGCCACGACATGGTCTTAGTAGTCTGCTCGACACTCTTCTGGATATCGGCCATGTTCCTGATCTCGAAAGAATCTTCGTCGTCGGCGCTCAGCCGGTGACGCCTGATTATCGTATCCTTAATGGCATCCTGCGCGGTATCCATGGCTTTTATATCGTCTACCTCCACATCGAGCGAATCGAGATACTGCTTGCCCAGAAGACGGTACATTGCCGTCGTCACCGGTATCACTACAATATCATCCTGATCATGAAACATGGCGGCGCCTTTTTCAGGCAGGACGCCTATCACTTTGAAATTTATGCGGTTTATTTTTATGAACGCTTCGAGGGGATTGGCATCGCCAAAAAGTTCTCTTACGATCGTCGCGCCGACGACCACCACTCTTGCGCGCATCCTCACTTCGTCCTCGGTAAAAAAGCGTCCTGCGGCAGGTACGGACGCGTGCATTTCTGCGTAATTGACTCCCGTACCCTGCACCTGGGTATTCCAATTATTATTGGAGTAAACGAGCTGGGCCCTGCCGCTTACTGCCGCCGAGATACGCTTTACATCCGCCAGTTTTGCTATCGCATCCGCATCCTGCATGGTAAATCTCGTCACGGTCCCGGCCTCAAGCGCAACCCCGTGCAATCTCTGCGAACCTGAGCGCACCATTAAAAGGTTCGAACCTAAAGACGCGAGCGTTTTTTTGATCGACTCTTTAGCGCCCTGCCCCAGCGCCAGCATCGCTATTACGGCCGCGACACCTATCAGTATGCCCAGTATGGAAAGGAGCGAACGCATCTTGTGGGAGGCTATCGACCAGAAGGCCTGCTTAAAATGATCTATGAGCTCGGCGCGCCTTATATTCTCGCCCGGCCCATGCAATATAGCGTCGATATCTACGTTCACCGGCGCTTCTGCTACTATTTTTTTTACCGTATTATCCGACACTATCCGCCCGTCGCGCATCCGGATAACGCGGCCGGCGTATTCGGCCACTTCCTCCTCGTGTGTTACCATTACTATAGTCTTGCCTTTTTTGTTAAGCTCCGTCAGGAGGGCCATTATCTCGTTCTGGCTTTTCGTATCGAGGTTTCCCGTCGGTTCGTCGGCAAATATTATAATCGGATCGTTAACGAGCGCGCGCGCTATAGCCACGCGCTGTTGTTCGCCTCCGGAGAGCTCGTTCGGACGGTGAGGAGCGCGATCCAAGAGGCCGACCTCCTTTATCCTCTCCATCGCCTGCGCCTTAAGGTGCCTCTTCCCGGCGTATATCAGCGGGAGTTCCGTATTTTCAAGCGACGTTATTCTGGGAAGGAGGTGGAACTGCTGGAAGACAAAACCCATAAGATGATTCCTGAGAAGCGCCATCTCGTTATCTTTAAGGCCCGCAACTTCTTTACCGGCAAGATAGTATTTTCCCGAATCCGGCTTATCAAGAAACCCCAGAAGATGTAGAAGCGTGGATTTGCCGGATCCCGATGGCCCCATAATCGCCACGAACTCTCCCGACCTTATGGAGATCGAGACGTCCTGCACCGCGGCAACACCGATTTTGCCCGCGGTGTAAGTCTTGTTGATATTTTTTAGCTCTATCATTTCTTCCTTCTTGCGGGCATGAAGGGGTTGGTTTCGGTTTTGGCGGCGGCGGCCGTATATTTCTGGCTTGTGACCAGTATCCTGTCGCCCTCATTCAATCCGGAAATAACTTCTACGTTCTTGTCGTCGGATAACCCGGTTTTTATACTCCTTTTGACCGGATTTTTCCCGGAGGGGCCGGCCATAAATACATACGCACCGTCCCTATCCCATTTGACGGCCTCGGCGGGTATGGTCAGGACATCCGTCTTGCTATTCTCTATTATATTTACGGTGGCGCTCATGCCGGAACGGAATACCGCCGGCACGTTTTCGGGCACGATGTCGACCTTGTATATAGTGACATTATTAACTATGGTCGATTCATAATATATATGGTCCACTTTCCCGTTAACCTTTATCTGGGGATACGCATCGAGGGAGATAAACGCCGCCTGGCCTACCTTTACCTTGCCGACATCGGTTTCATCGACCTGGGCCTGGACTATCAGCTTATCCGAAAGGACGACTACCGCTTCCGAAGAAGTGACCGTCTGCCCAGGCTCATCGGTCGAGACTATGACTTCACCGTCTATCGGCGATATAAGCGGCGTTGGCTTATAGACCTCCTGCCAGTATTTCATCTCTTCCGGCCCCCGGGCCCTGGCCGCGTCCAAAAGCGCCGCTCTCTCGGTCGAACTCATCCATGCAAGCGTCTGGCCCGCCTTTACCTGTTCCCCTTCTTTTACCAGGATCTCGTCTATGCGGCCGTTTATCGGAGGCTTTATCTCCAGCCTGTTCTGCGGCTGTACCGTCGCAGTCGAAGTTATGGCGGACTGGATACTGCCTATAACGGGCGCGCTTTCCGCAGGTCTTTCCCCAGCGGGCCGAGTTTTCGACTTCGCTAAAAGAAAGACGGCGGTCGCGATCGCAATAAACAATAAGAGAAGATAAAACCGCCCTCTCTTTTTTTTAATCATAGTCTAAGGTCCCTCCTTTTGCCTGAATCCAATTAGCTTCCGCGACCAGGGCGCTGGTCTGGGCAGTTACGAAACTCTTTTTTGTCGAGACGAGACTATTCTCTATAATTATCCAGTTATCGTACGACATGAGCCCTATCGAGTACTGCGCTCTCGCTATTTTAGCGCGTTCTTCCGTCGCTTTCAAATACTCCCGCTGGACCTCCACGTTTTCGAACGTGTCCTGCATGCTCGTCCAGGTATTGGAGAGCGTAAATATGACGCCGTCGCGCCCCGACCTCTCATCTTCATCGGCCTGGCCCAGGACCGCTTTCGCTTTATTGATAGACGCGAGGGTATTGCCGCCGTCGAAGAAAGGAAACGCGAGGCTTGTCCCTATGGACCATTGATTCTTATCCGGGAAGGCGTCAACGTTTGTGTTACCAAGGCTTCCATTGGCATATATAGTAGGGTAGAGGCCTGCGTAGGCGGATTTGACGCCGAACCGGGCCGCTTCCTTCTGCGCGATAAGCTGCCGGAGAAGAGGCGCGTCTGCCGCCAGTTTTTCGAAGTCCGGCCTTATGCGTTCCGGGTTTTGAACTTCCAGGCCGCCCTGAGCAATTATAGGGCTAAAGACCGAGCGGCCCAATTGCCTTGTAAGCCGGCGCTGGGATAGATATATGCTCCTTTTAGCCTGGTTCACTTCATAAACAGCCTGCGCGTGATCGGCTTCGGAGGTAAGGAGCGACCCCCTGTGTTCGCGGCCGCCTTCGTAGCGCAGCTTAACAAGTTCGAGGTTTTGTTTGCGTCGGCCTTCGATCTCTTCGGTCACCCTCAAAAGCTCCTGCGCGCTCAACAGATTCGCAAAGGCTGTCCTTAAATTCAACCTTATATTGGATGATGTGACATCGTAATTATACCGCGAAGACGATATGGTCCTTTCGGCGGCGGAGAGATTGTAAGAGGTCTTGAACCCATCGAAAAGTAATTGCTGGCCTGTTATATCGTATTCATACGTGGTCTTCGCGGGATTTTCGCGTTTAGCCGAAGCGGTGCTTATCGTCCCGCCCCCGGTTGTTGTAAGATCCGCGTTCTTATTGGTAGTCTCGCTCAGGTTCCCGGTTAGTTGAGGCAGTGTTGCGCTCCTAGTAACTTCTTTGGCGGCCTTATTCTGCTTTACCTTCTCGAAAGCCGAGAGCAGGTCGGGGTGCTGGCGCTTTGCCTCTTTGACGCAATCGTTCCAGACAAGACTCTCCTCCGCCCCGGCCGGTACGGCAGGAAGAGCAAGAAGCAAAAGCACTGCTAAGACAAGCCTCATATAATTAAGATTATCCGTTTCCTTTGCCGTTTTGTCAATCCTGTTTCTCCTTAAAATGTTTCCCGCCTTCTTCCAATTTTTGCGAAAATTTCCTGAACTGTTCGGGCGATAATATCTTCCGCACCGCCAGTATGCCCGCAAGCCTCTGGTCCATCATCATTACCTCAAGTACCTTGAGCTCATTATTGGTTTGCGTGATCTTGGCCATATTCAACTCTGTCTTCTGAAGCTCTGCGCGGATCACGTCTCTCTTCGCCTTTATCCGGTCATGGAGCGCTTTTGCGTCCTCGTGGATCTTATTCTTGTTTTCTTCCAGCTTTTTCCTCTGCTCCGCCGTTACATTGATCTCCTTATAAATCTTTTCTATCCGCTCCTCCATCCGCGCCTTAAACGCTTTTCCGCATTCTTCCTCTTTGCCTCCGGCATACACATAACCGGCTCCGGACGACAGGATAAACACTGCCGTAACCAGCAACGCTATAATTTTCCCTGTATTCATAAAATCACCCCTCCCGGTTTGTCACATAAAATATTTTTCGACCTGCGTCCCGAACCCCAAGCTCCCGTTCGATGAAACGTCACCGGAGGAGTCCGACAGGTAATAGAAATATCCCATCTGTTCCTGAATGGCCGGGTCCAGACCGCTTTGGCTCTTCACGCCTATCCGCGCCGTCGTACCGACGATCAATATAAGCGTTATCACCACCGCAAGAGCAAGAGCCGGCTTAGGGATATACGAAAATATCCTGATTCTTTCGAAGATACCGGCCGCGGAAGACTTGCTCTCTTCCCGCTCCGTCAGGATAGTCTCTCTTATCCGCCGCCACAGGTATTCCGGCGGATCGGATCTCACGGTATTCCTGAATAATTCCGGCCCCGTTTTCTTTGCCTCTTCCAAAAATTTTCTGCATTCCGCGCACCGGGCCAGGTGTTCTTCGAGGCAGTTTCTCTTTCTCCTATCCATCTCCCCGTCAAGGTAACCCGTAAGCATCTCTTCGCGACAGGCTCTACATTTCATCCCCCACCACCTCTTTCCTCACCGTTATCAATTTGCTCCTGGCTCTCTTAAGCCTCGAGCGAATCGTATTAATATTTACTTTTAGCGTCCTTGCTATCTCCCGGTAACTTAAACCCTCGATACTTCTTAAGACAACGCAAAGTCTCTGGTCTGGATTAAGCACCTTTAAAAGCATCTCTATAGCCTCTTCATAGCGCCGGGGCGTACCTGCCGCCGTACCGGCCGGAACCTGCCGGAGATCGACGGCACTGCGGAAATCGTCTCTTCTCCTGCTTTCGCCCGCTGTTTTTTTAGCATAGTTGATAGCGCTATTGGCGGCTATCCGGTATATCCATGTCTTGAGCGACGATTGTTTCCTGAAATTCTTCAATCCTTTATAGACCTTCAAAAATACCTCCTGCGTGATCTCTTCCGCATCGTGAGCGTTATAGACTACGCGGTAGGCCACATTATAGACAAAGCCCGACGTGGCTTTATAGATACTCTCAAAAGCCGCAATATCGCCTTCTGCCGCTTTTGCTAAAACTTCATCGGTTATTATATCCTGCATGTAAGCCCTTATTTTCGATCGTCAATCTATTTAGACATGCGGGGAATCGAAAAAGTTCCCTTTCCGCCTCGTCATCCGGCACGGGTGAAACAGGCCCTATCCGTATAATTTTCCTTATTGCCGCTTGCCAAATGGCCGCTTACAATGTATCCTTTTATCTGGAGGTATCGATATGTGGACTATTATTATAGTTGTATCCGCTCTCTGGATCGGTTTCTTCGCATGGGCAAGGATGGGAGATAAAAAACGGCGGAAAGAAAATAATAAGAAAAAATCTAAGCCGTCCTTCCGCACCGAAGAGGACCTGGATGAATACGCCAAACCTATGGAAGACGATCACCAAAGCAAAGTCGATTTTGATGACGCCGAATAAGACCGGCTTTTCGAGTATAAAATTAAAATTTTGACAGGCCTGTCGGACTAGATTGGGCGGAAGTCGATTCCGGCGTTGTTGTAGTCTGTTGTGTTTGAGTTTGTGCTTGCGTTTTAGTATTCTGGTCGAAAGAGCCCTTCGATTCCTCTGACGAGGAAGAAGATGAACCGGAACCGCCCTGGCCCTCGAACGGATACCATCCCTTGCTATCGATCATAGGATACCATCCCTTATCTTCCGAAGCTCCGGCGGATAAAGGGATAGATAATAATACTGCCGATATTATTATTTTAAGCGCAAAGTATTTCGTGGCTGATTTCATAGTATGATCCTAATAATTTTCGGCTAGTATCTCATAGAAGCTCTGCGGATGCCTGCATGCGGGACACTCCGCCGGCGCCTCGGCGCCTTCGAAGACATATCCGCAATTTATACAATGCCATTTTATAGCCGTCTTCTTCTTGAATACTTCGCCGCCTTTTATATTGGCGATTAGCCGCCTGTACCGCGCCTCATGGAATTTTTCAACCTTCGATATTTCGTCGAAAGACTGCGCTATATCGGCAAAACCCTCGTCCCCGGCTATCTTTGCAAAACTCGAATAAAGGACCGACCACTCCAATTTTTCTCCGGCGGCTGCATGTTCTAAATTGGACTTTGTATCCTCTATCATCCCTGCCGGATAAGAAGCCGTTATCTCAACTTCCCCGCCTTCCAGGTACTTGAAAAATACCTTGGCATGTTCCTTTTCGTTCTCGGCGGTTTCGATAAATATATTTGCGATCTGCTCGTACCCTTCTTTCCTGGCGGCACTCGCAAAATAGGTATATCTGTTCCTGGCCTGAGACTCGCCGGCAAAAGAGGCTAAAAGATTCTTCTCTGTCCTGGTCCCCTTGATCGACTTTGGCATATTCACCGTCCTCCTGCGCTTAATGTATCCTTACGACAGTATCCTTAATAAATTCAATCCCGTTACGGGGTCAACATTCTTATCCGCCCTCGCCCCCTTCAACTCGAATAAGACCGCTTCCACGACCAGGAAGACTTCCGATTTTCCACGAACGCATCCGGTTAGCGTCTTCAGCTTTTTCCCCATAGCGCCGTGGATATGTATCTGCGGTCCTTTCGGATTTGTGAATACGGTGCCGATACCCAGCGTTTCCCATGCGTCTTTGAAGCCGACTGTATTTGGAATGGGCGGTATAACGGGCTTTTTAGGGCCTGTTACGAGATCGCCTTTCTTTAGCGCGCCTATAAAGACTATTAACGCGGCCTTCAGCTTCTTTTGCCTGGCAAAAGCTCTTAACTTATCGAGCATTATATCGCCGTCGTCGAACTTTAATACAAACAATCTTCCCAGTTTTGCCTGTGTGTATTTCACGCTACTTTTGCCCGCGATGAAAACGCCTGCCGAAATGACGGGATTTATCATGCTGCCCGCGCTGCCTGCTGCCATGCGGCTGAAAACTTCTTGACGGGGCAGGGCCCGTGATAAAATTTTCTGCCGCGAATTCGGGATGCCTGGAGACCGGCAGGGCCGTCTTGATAATCCGCTCTATATTCTTTACGTCGTCCCTCTGCTCCGGGGTGGCAAACGAGATCGCGCGTCCTTCGCATCCTGCGCGCGCGGTACGTCCGATCCTATGGACGTAATTTTCCGGCTCTTCCGGAAGGTCATAATTTATGACAAGTTCTATCTCGGCAACATCGATGCCGCGGGACGCGATATCCGTTGCTACGAGTATGCGGTATCTACCGGTCTTGAACCCGTCCAGCGCTTCCTTGCGCTGGCCAAGCGAGCGATCCGAATGTATCTCCGCGACGTTATGTCCCGCCATGCGCAGGAACCTGGTAATCTTGCGCGCGCCGATCTTCGTTCTCGAAAAAAGAAGGACCGACCCATGATACTGCTCGAGCAATTTTACGAGAAGCTGCCGTTTTGCGTCTTTTTTAACTATGAATAGCTCCTGTATGACCCGCTCGGCCGTCGTACCGGAAGGCGCCACCTCCACGTGCACCGGCAGCTTCATATGCGCGGCCGCTATCTGAAAAATCTCGTTCGGCATTGTCGCGGAAAAGAGCATCGTCTGCCTGTCACGAGGGATAACTTTAAGGATCCTTTCGATCTGCGGCTTGAATCCCATATCGAGCATCCGGTCGGCTTCGTCGAGGACAAGCACCTTAACATCCGCCAGGATGATAGAGTGGTTTTCTATATGGTCCGTCAGCCGCCCGGGGGTTGCTATTATTATACGCGGGACCTTCCTCAGTGCCTGCAGTTGAAGCTGCATCGACGCCCCGCCTATCAGGACAGCCGTCCGGATATTAAAGACCGGAGCAAGTTTTCGGAATGTCTCATCCACTTGTATGGCAAGTTCCCGCGTGGGAACAAGCACAAGCGCGCGCCCCTTATCCTGCGCCAGGCGCTGGATAATAGGTATAGCGAACGCAAGCGTCTTCCCTGTGCCGGTCTGGGCCACGCCGATAGTATCCTTACCGCCTATCGCTATGGGGATCGCTTTATGCTGGATAGGCGTCGGTATGGTAAAGTTCAGTTTATTAAGTATCTCTAAAATTTTCGGCGCTATCCCCATCCCATAGAAAGAGGTTACCGCCTGTTTTACCGGTGGTTGATCAATATTCGATAAATCAAAATGCCATCGTGCCATAAAAATTTATTAACCTCTCAATCGTTTTTTATTTCAGGCTTGCTTTTCCGAAACATTTCCACACAAAGGCTCTCGTGCCTGCATCGCATATAAGCGGGATACTCTCATCCGGCGTCATATTCTTTTTGATATATTCGCTTATGGTCTTCTGCCATAATTGCTTCTCGCCCCGCGCGTCCGTAACGGTATAATCCACCGCAAGTTCGACGTAATTATGGCTTGCTGTCGCGGCGGCCTCCAGGAGCATCGTTCCTATGCCCGGGTTCGGCTTAAAAGGCCCTCTTTCGAGATACTGATATTTAGTTATTACGGCCGCTATCTGGACATCGCTCTCGGCGGGAGTTTTTACAACCTGGAACTTTATCGCCCTTCTCTGATTAAGGCTTTGCTCGAGCGCCTTTCTTAAAATCTCCGGGGTCACCGTGTTCTGCCCCGACTGGTTTTGGATCTCTTTGATATAGACTTTCACCGGCTCGGTTTTGAACATGCGGCCGATGGGTTCTTCCTGTGCGAATGCCGCGGCCAGTCCGCTAAAAGCGATCAGGCAAAATACAACTACCAGTTTCTTTACCATACCACCCCTTCCTTTCTTCCCATTAATATACTACATTATAGCGAAAAGAGCAAATCTCTCCGCTCCGCTCCGCGATGTTTCCACCCCGGGGTGGAAACATCGCTCATCTTGACGGGAGAGTACGATCACTTACTCTCCTTCATCGCATCATTCAGTTTTTCGCGGAAGCCGGCAGGCACATAACAGCCCATCGACTCGAGCTTGCATACGTCTTCGAGACTGGCCGCATAATCACCATTCTTGAAATATGCAACGGCCCTTTGTATGTATGCTTCGGCGTATCCGGGATTTATCCGGATCGCTTCATTATAGTTAAAGATCGCCTCGCTTAAACGGCCCTTTACATTATAGACGTTGCCCAGATTATAATAATACCCGGCGTCGGAGCTGGACTCAAGCGCTATAGCTTTTTTGAAATCCCGCATGGCCGCATCGAAATCGCCCTTCTCCATGTAAGCAAAACCCCGGTTGTTATAAGGCCGGCTTTTATCGGGAGATTTCCGGACGGCGTCATCCCATAAGGCCAATTTGCTCTCCCATACGGCGTTCCGGCAGTAAGTAAGCGGCGAATAAATGACGACCATAACGAGCATCGCGGCGCCCATCGTTTTACGGCTACTACGTCCGAAAATATAATAGACGGCCGCCGATAAAAATATTGCGTATCCTGCCATCGGCAGATAGAGCCTGTGTTCGAAGATTACGTCCGCTATCGGGATGACGCTCGATTCCGGCAGGAGCGTGAGGAAAAAGAAGAAGACGCCGAACGAAAGTAACCTATATTTCGGCAGTATCTTTATCGCCACTATCAGTATAAATATTATAATAACGATGCCAGCCAGAACCGGCCATTCCATAATGGTTTTTGCAACATGATAATCGTAATCCACGTTCTGGTTTAGCGGGGCAAAGAGGAGCCTCATATAGGTAATGGCAACCCTGGTTTGCGTCAAAAGATATCGGACCGGCGATATCCCCGACGGGCCCTCGGAAATCAGCCGCATCTCTTTAAAATCTACCGACCTTGTTGCGAACATTGTAACGGGAACGATGAAGATAACTATGATGAATGGGACGAGCCTTTGCCAACGCAGCGGTTTATCGCATTTTAAGAAGATAAATTCGTATAATAATATTATTAGAGGCAGGATTACCGCCATCTCTTTCGTAAACGCCGCCGCAACCGCTAGAACAAGCGACGCGGCATAGTAATATCTCTGCCGGCCCGACGGGCCGGTGCCGGACTCTGCCAGTCTCGATTTGATATAAAGATAGAGCGAGGCGAGGCAGAAGAACGCGGCAAGGGATGTGGCGCGCTGGACGATATAGCTGACCGCTTCGGTCTGGACCGGATGCAGGACGAATACCAGGCCGGCAAAAAAAGAGAGCATCTCCTTTTGCCCGGCAATCTTTTCGCCCTTAATTGCGGGGGCGAGAAAGGTCAGGAACGTAAGCCTCCAGACCAGGATCGCCGCGCCGAGATGGATGATCATGTTGAATAGATGGTAATAGAAAACATTGAAGCGCTCCAGGCGGAAGTTGGCGGCAAACGAAAGGTTGGTAATAAAACGGGTAGGCCAAAATTCCCAGATCCGCTGCAGGTTGGAGATATCCTTTATGGCCGGGTTATCGACGATCACCCTGTAATCGTCGAGCTGGAAAGCGCCGCCCAATGCGCGGGAATAGACGATAAAACCCGCCGAACACAATATTGCGGCTAAAATAACATTTTTCTTAATACCGGAGAGCGTGGTTACCTCGCAGTAGCAGCCTATTCTTTGTCTTTCGAAATTTTATGATGATACTCCTGGAGAGCCATAGGCTTATCCTCTCCTTCTCTTACCTCTTTTATCCCGTCGACGGCGGCCTTGGCGGCAGCCATCGTCGTAATATAAGGTATCTTGTACTGGATCGCCATCATGCGGATGTAGCTGTCATCGTCCTTACCGTATCTTCCCATGGGCGTATTGATGATAAGGTTAAGCTGCCTGTTCTTTATGGCATCGGCAATGTCGGGTCTGCCCTCATGCAGCTTATTAACAAGCTGGGTCGTTACGCCTTTTTCGCTCAAATACTTATGTGTATGCTCCGTCGCATATAGCGAAAATTTCATTTCATGCAGGCGCTTGGCTACGTTGACGAGTTCGCGTTTATCCTTATCCGCTACGGTAAGAAGGACGTTGCCGCTCTTGGGCAGGCATGCTCCCGCAGCTTCTTCGGCCTTATAAAACGCCAGCCCGAAAGTCTTAGCTATACCCATAACTTCACCGGTCGCCCTCATCTCCGGCCCGAGAATAGGATCGACCTCCGGAAACATGTTGAAAGGGAAGACCGCCTCTTTCACTCCAACATATTCGAGTTTTTTGTGGCGCAATTCCGGGAAACTGCCGATCTTCCGTCCCATCATGAGCTGTGTCGCCACCCGCGCGATTGGTATCCCTACGACTTTCGATACAAAAGGCACCGTACGCGAGGCGCGCGGGTTGGCCTCGAGGATATATACCTCGTCTTTACATATCGCGAATTGGATATTGATGAGGCCGACGACCTTTAATTCTTTCGTGATCTTCTTCGTATACTGCTCGATCGTCTTCAGGTGTTCGGCCTTTATCGTGCGCGGGGGGATCGAGCACGCAGAGTCGCCGGAATGTATGCCGGCCTCTTCGATATGCTCCATCACAGCGGCAATGAACGTCTCTTCGCCGTCGGAGAGGGCATCGACTTCGCACTCGAGAGCGTCTTCGAGAAACCTGTCGAGGAGCATCGGATGTTCCGGGCTCACTTTTATCGCCTCTTCGGCATACTTGCGGAGCGTCGACTCGTCGTATATGATCTCCATGCCCCTGCCGCCGAGCACAAACGACGGCCGGACCATAAGCGGATACCCTATCCTGCTGGCTATCGCTATCGCCTCATCGAGCGAGAAGGCCGTCTCGCCTTCCGTCTGGCGTATACCAAGCTCTATCATCTTCCTGCGGAAGAGTTCGCGGTCCTCGGCAAAGGCAATGCTCTGCGGGCTTGTGCCGAGTATCTTCACGCCGTTCTCCTCGAGCTCCTGCGCTATATTAAGAGGGGTCTGCCCTCCGAACTGCACTATCACGCCATCCGGCCGCTCCTTCTGGTAGATCGCGAGCACGTCTTCGACCGTCAGCGGCTCGAAATAGAGCTTATTGGACGTGTCGTAATCCGTCGAGACCGTCTCCGGGTTACAGTTAACCATTACGGAATCGTAACCTTCGTCGCGCAGGGCAAAAGCCGCATGGACGCATGTGTAGTCGAATTCGATCCCCTGGCCTATCCTGTTCGGCCCGCCACCCAGGATCATTATCTTCTTCCTGCCGGAAACCGGCACCATATCTTTGCCGGCCGAATAAGTGGAGTAGTAGTAGGCCGCGTCCTTTACGCCGCTTACCGGGACCGGCTCATAACGCGCATTCCCCATAAGTTCGTATCGTTTTTTGCGTACCATCGATTCCTTGACGCTGAATAGCCGCGCCAGATACTTATCGGCAAATCCCCATTCCTTGGCCTTCTTAAGGTCCGCGTCCGTAAACGCGCTCCACGGCGAGAGACGCATCCGCTCTTCGAATTCCACCAGCTCCTTCATCTCGTTTATAAAGTACTTGCCTATATGAGTTATGCGGTTCAATTCATCTACGCTTACGTTCTTCCGCAGCGCCTCATACATCAGGAATACGCGTTCACTCGAGGGGAAAGCAAGCAGCCTGAGCAGTTCGTCCGCCGACAGCGTGTTGAAATTCTTCAGGAAACCCATCCCGTAACGCTTGTTCTCGAGCGACCGGACCGCTTTTTGCAGCGCCTCTTTGAACGTCTTACCTATGCTCATGACCTCTCCGACAGCCTTCATCTGGGTGCCAAGGATATCCCTGGCCTGCGGGAACTTCTCGAAGGCCCATCGCGCAAATTTTATGACGACGTAATTACCGCTCGGCTCGTACTTATCGAGAGTACTTTTGCGCCAGTACGGGATCTCGTCCAGGGTAAGGCCTGACGCGAGTTTCGTGGAGATGCGTGCGATAGGAAAGCCTGTGGCCTTCGAGGCAAGCGCTGACGAACGCGAAGTGCGGGGGTTTATCTCTATTGCGACCAGCCTGTCGTCTTTGGGGTTGTGGGCAAACTGTATGTTTGTCCCGCCGACGACGCCGATAGCGTCCACTATCTTGTAGGAGAGGGCCTGCATCTTCTTCTGCAGTTTCTCGGGCACCGTCAGCATGGGCGCCACACAGAAGCTATCCCCGGTATGCACACCCATGGCGTCTATATTTTCTATGAAACATACCGTTATCTTCCGGTTCTTCTCGTCTCTGACGACTTCAAGTTCAAGCTCTTCCCAGCCGATTACGGACTCTTCGATCAGAACCTGGTGTATAATGCTGGCCGCGATGCCTCTTGCGGCTATTGTCTCGAGTTCCTCATTGTTATACGCGATGCCGCCGCCCGTGCCGCCCATTGTGTATGCCGGCCTGACTACGACTGGATAACCGAGCCGCCCGGCAACCGCCTTCGCCTCTTCGACCGAATGGCACGTCTCGGAACGCGGGACGGATATGCCCAGCTTCTTCATCGTCGCTTTAAACGCTTCGCGATCCTCACCGCGCTCGATCGCGTCGGCCTTTACGCCTATTATCTTGACGCCATATTTCTTAAGCACCCCTTCCTTATGCAGGCTCGAGGCAAGGTTCAACCCCGTCTGCCCGCCCAGGTTCGGAAGAAGCGCATCCGGCCGCTCTTTTGCTATGATCCTCTCCAGGCTCTCGATGGTGAGCGGCTCTATGTATGTCTTATCGGCCATACCCGGGTCGGTCATGATGGTCGCGGGATTAGAATTGACCAGGACTACCTCATAGCCTTCTTCCCTGAGGGCCTTGCAGGCCTGCGTGCCCGAATAGTCGAATTCGCACGCCTGTCCTATGATTATCGGGCCGGATCCTATTATCAGCACCTTCTTAATGTCTGAGCGCCTTGGCATATAACCCCCTTTAAATTAAGGTATTTTAGCATGAAACTACCTAAATACAAGGCAAATGTTATTTATTTATGCTATACTTTAACAGATATGAAGATAGCCACAAAAATAAGTGTCTCCTTCTTGATATTATCCATCATCGTCACCACAATAGCCGCATCGACTGCCTACCTGATAGCGAAAAGACATCTCCGAAACGAGATAGGTTTGCGCCTGAGTTCCATAACCGAAGCAAGAGCGCATCATGTCGAAACGTACCTGATGATGCTAAAAACTTCCATAGCACAGCTATCAAAGAGCGTCGTCCTGGAAAACTTTTTAAAGATAAACAAAGACAATCCAAAGCTCTATAAAGAAGCGTTTGACACGGCGATGGTGCGGCTTAGCCGGACAAAAGAAGTCAACCCTTCGGTAGATGAATTTTTAGTACTGGATAGATCGGGGATAGTTATTGCCTCAAACAGGTACGAAAGCATCGGTACAGACAAATCTACGGATGCTTTTTTCATACACGGCCAAAAGACGCCTTACATAAAAGATCCTTATTACTCCGAAACTTTGAAAAAACCCCTCATGGCCGTTTCCACCCCTATGTTCAACAGCAAGACCGGGGAGTTTCTCGGCGTGCTGGCCGCAAGAGTCGAACTTAAAGACCTGAACAAGATAACCACCGACCGTACTGGCCTTGGCAAGACAGGGGAAATATACATAGTCAACAAAGACGGCTACATGATAACTCCGTCCAGATTCCTGGGGAATACTTTTTTGAGACAGAGGATCGGCGGCAAAAATTTCGAAAACTGCCTGTTACAGCACAAAGAAAAAAAAGAAATAAAAGTAAAAGAACGCATAACTGTCTATCCGGATTACAGGGGTTCCGTGGCGCTGGGGACGCATGCGTATATACCGGAAATGGAATGGTGCCTGTTGGCCGAGATAGACGAGCGCGAAGCGCTATTGCCTCTTATAAAGATCGGCATACTGTTCCTGATCGTCTTGTTTGCAGCGCCGTTTGTGACGTGGTTAGGCGGAATATTTCTCTCCACGATCATCACAAAACCCATACACCGCCTGCACAAAGGTGCCGAGATAATCGGCGCGGGCAACCTGGATTATAAGGTTGCTACCGGAGCAAAAGATGAGATCGGCCAGCTCGCGCGCGCATTCGACAAGATGACGTATGATCTAAAACACACGACTACTTCCATCGAAAACCTCAATAGGGAAATATTTGAACGCAAAAAGGCGGAAGAAGTTATTATAGATAGCGCGCGTAAAATAAGGGCCATTATCGACCAGACATTCCAATTCATCGCGTTACTCGATTTTAATGGGAACGTAATAGAGATAAACAGGGCGGCGTTGAGCTTTATAGGGTTCAAAGAATCGGATATTCTGCATAAGCCTTTTTGGGAAACTCCATGGTGGACACATTCGGCCGAGGAACAGAAAAGACTGCGTAACGCCATAGATAAAGTATCCAGGGAAGAGTTCGTGCGCTTCGAGACGACACATCTGGCAAAAGACGGCGGGCTCCATTATATAGATTTCTCTCTTAAACCGGGCAAAGATGAAAAAGGCACTATCGTCTTCATGGTTGCGGAGGGAAGGGATATCACCGAACGCAAGAATGCTGAAAATGCCCTTAAAAAGATCCAGAAACAGGAAGAGGAGATTAACGCGCTTCAACAGTCGCTTCTTGTGCCGAATGTGCTGGAAAATAAACTCAAGATCATAACCGATGGCATTGTGCGTATTTTCGACGCCGATTTTTGCCGGATATGGCTGATCCGGCCCGGAGACCTGTGTGATAAAGGATGCGTTCATGCGGCGGTCAAGGAAGGTCCGCATGTCTGCCGTTTCCGCGATAAATGCCTGCATTTAATGACAAGCTCCGGCAGGTATACGCACATAGACGGTAAAAGCCACCGGCGCGTCCCTTTCGATTGTTACAAGATCGGGCGCGTCGCTTCTGGTAAAGACCACAAATTCCTGACGAATGATGTGCCGAACGATCCTCGTGTGCACGATCACGAATGGGCGCGCAAATTGGGTCTCGTTTCGTTCGTAGGTTATCAGTTGCGGGTTCCCAGCGGAGAGACTATAGGCGTCCTGGCCCTCTTCGCCAAACACCCGATACTCACCGCCGAAGACTCGCTCCTGGACAGCATAAGCAGTTCCACGGCTTTCACTATCCAACAATCTATCTTTGAGACGAAATTAGCCGAAACGGCGGAGGAGTGGGAAGCTACTTTCAATTCTATTCCGGACCTTATTTCCATCTATGACAAAAATTACAGGGCAGTTAAAGTAAATAAGGCCTTTGCGGATTTTTTCAAGACAACACCCGAAAAACTGGTCGGCAAGATATGTTATGAAGTGGTCCATGGCACTCATGAGCCTTATCCGGGTTGCCCGCATAAAAAGACACTGGAGACCAAATTACCCCAAACCATAGAAACGTTTGAACCTCATCTTGGTATATATATCGAAGCGTCCACCTCTCCTATATTCGATGATAAAAAAGAGGTTATCGGCACCGTCCATATAATCAGGAATGTCACCGAGCGCGTCAGGATGACGAAAGCGATCGAGGAAGCCAACGAAAAATTGAAGGAGCTGGATAAGCGAAAATCGTATTTCGTAGCCAATGTTTCGCATGAATTCAAAAACCCGCTGGCCACCATAAAGGCATCGCTCGGCATAATGCTCGATGGTATAGTAGGCGCGATCTCCGAGAAACAGAAAGAATTGCTCGGGAGGGCGCGGTCTAACATAGAAAGACTGATCCGGCTGGTAACGGATCTGCTGGACCTTTCGAAGATAGAGGCCGGCAGGATGGAGCTTGCCAGGCAGGAGATAGATATCCGGGCGCTGGTAAACGATATATTGAAGACCTATGAGATCGATATTGCCGAAAAACGGATGATCCTTACAACAAACATCCAGAAGGATATAGGCTTTATCTGGGGAGATATGGATAAAATAACGGAGGTTATCGTAAATCTATTAAGTAACGCCATAAAATATACGCCGTCAGGCGGCGGCATAGCTATAAATTTAAGCGGCGATGACGATAGGATACGTTTCGAGATATCCGATACCGGGCCGGGTATCGCACAGGAAGACATCGAGAAGGTCTTCGACAAGTTCGAACGCGTTACAGCCGAAAAGCAGGAAGGGACCGGCCTGGGGCTTCCGATAGCCAAAGAAATAATAGAGCTTCACAAGGGAAAGATGTCTTTAGAGAGTTCCGCCGGGAAGGGCAGCAAATTTATCTTCGTCCTGCCGCGCGACTTAAGACGTTCTCCGAGGGTTGCCTAAAGACCGCCGCTAAATTTGCGCAAAATGTGCTTTACCTTCCTCTCCATTATGAAATCATATCTCAAATATAGGCGCTCCGGAAAAGAGCGTTTGGTAGAGAGCGCAACGGCATCGCGTAAAAATCCATAATCTATGCCTTTTATTTTGGGCAGGATCGGCGCGCGCGAATAGTCACTGTGGTTTTTTATAAGCGAGAGGTTGTTCTTAACGCAATAGTCATAGAGGTCGCTGCCCGGGTGCGGCGTAAAGAATGACGGGCTTGCCCGGTACGGCTTTATCGCCCGTATCATTTTAACCGTATCCATCGCCTCTTCCCTGGTCTCCGTCGGGATACCGAGCATGTAATTGGCCCACATCCTTATGCCGTATCTCCTGCAAATTTTTGCGGCGCGGTAATTAGTTTCGGCCGTCGAACCTTTCCGCAGGAGTTTTAAAATACGGTTGTTGCCGCTTTCGAACCCTATCAGGAACATCCCCAATCCGGCCTTCTTCATCGTCCGGATCATCCCCTCGTTCCTACATATTATATCGGCCCTGCTCTGGCAGACGAAAGGCGCCTTAAAACCGTTCCGCCTGTATTCTGCGCAGAACTTTTCGATCCAGTCCCTGTCCTCGGTAAGACAGTCGTCGTGGAACATAAAACTCCGGAAATTATACCTGCCGCGGAGCTCGTCGAGTTCTCTTATGACATTATCGACCGTCCTGCGCCTTACTTTGTTGCCGAATATTTTCCGTTCGGCGGGCTGGCAGAAACTGCAGTTGTACATACATCCCCTGCCGGCTATCAACGTAATAAATGGCCGCTCAAGGAAGCTTTCTATGGGCGATTCTTTGAACCGGAAGAGCTCCCTGTCGGCAAAAGGAAGACTGTCAAGATCGGGATGCTCCCCTATTATAATTTTCTCTTTTGAAAGGCCCCGCCCAATATCCGCAAGCAGTTTTACAAAACTCGTCTCGCCCTCGCCGACGACGATATGATCGATATCGCTATTCAAAGTAAACTCTTCCGGCATTATGCTGGGATGCGGACCGCCGACTACAACCTTTACTTTAGGCAGGGACTCTTTCGCTTTCCGGCATGCGCCAACGGCATAATCGAAATCGACGCTCATGACCGTTATGGCAACGACATCGGGAGAAAACCTCTTCAGGTCTTCGGTAAAATCCGCCCAGGAGGATAGTTCCCTCAAGTCTATAAGGCAGGTTTCATGCCCGGCTTTTTTGGCGCATGCGCTTAAGGAACAGAGGCCGTGGTTTATGCAGCCAAAGGAGATTGGCTGTTTTATCTTGGCAAAACCCGTCTCCCCTATACCAGGAAATACAAAAGCTATCTTCATCTTATTTTAGGGTTTCTTTGCCGCTATCAGATACTGCCAGGCCAATAGGTGGGTTATCTTTCCATTCAGCAGTTTATTTATCTTTTTGAAAAATTTATTACAAGCAAGCCTGCAGGTATCGCGCTCTACAACAAACCCTGCGTCTTCAAGCATCTTCCTTACGCTCTTCAAAGTGAAGAAACGCAAGTGTGTAATATCGAGTGTCCCCTCGCCTTTATACTCCCAGTTCCCGGATAAGAGGCCTTTTACAACGGCCCAATGGCTTATATTCGGCAGGCTTATTATAATATAGCCGCCGTTTGCCAGGAAGGCCTTCATGTCCTTTATGACCTGCCAGGGGTTTACGAGGTGTTCCAGGACGTCGCCGAATATAATACAGTCGAAATATTCGGTTGCGAGAAAAGGTTTTGCCGCCTCGACATCCGCAACATAGACCCTATCGAGGTTCCTCTTGGCCTCTTCTGCCGCGACAGGATTAACCTCTATCCCGACAACTTCGCGGTTTCCGGACTCTTTCAGCCGTTTCCCTATGATCCCGGGCCCGCATCCGATATCCAGTATCCTCTTAGCGCTGCCAGGGACAAGTTTTATCAGGTCATCGCCCTGGTTCCCATAGTATCCGGCCTCTTTTTTGAACTGTAACTCTTTGTGCATAATAATAGATAGTATCATTATTGAGGAAATAGGTCAAGCGCGTACCGCTGCCTTGCTTTTGCCCGAATATGTGGTATACTTTATATGTAGCTTAAGAAGGAATGCTTTTGGATATTTCTCATGTTTTTTACCCGCCTGCCATGGCGGCAGGGGGATTTATTTTGCCCACTTAGTAAAAATTTTTAAAAAGGAGACTGCTATGAAATGTCAATTTTGCGGTAAAAAGATAGATGAGATCGACTCCGCCTGCAAGATGTGCACGATATGCGGTTGGCCGCTTGGGACAGAAGCGGTGGTAACGGTGCCCGCGGGAGGCGAACCGGTAAAAGAAAAAAAGGCGGATCATTAAGGGTGTTCTTATTTTCCCTTGATCTTTAAAGCAACATTAACGAGAATTATGAGGGCCGGGACTTCTATAAGCGGCCCTACGACGGTTGCGAAGGCCTGATTGGATCCGATCCCGAAGATCGCGACCGCTACTGCAATCGCAAGTTCGAAATCGTTGCTGGCCGCCGTGAAAGAAGCCGCAGTCGTTTGCCCATAATTGATCTTCATCTTTCGGGCAATAAAGAATGTGACAAACCACATGAAGAAGAAATATATGAGGAGCGGCACGGCAATCCTCAGCACATCGAAAGGCAGTTGTATAATATATTGTCCTTTAAGCGAAAACATTACGATGATAGTAAAGAGCAGCGCAACTAACGTTATCGGACTTATCCTCGGGATAAAGACATCCTCAAACCACGACTTTCCCCTCAACTTAATAAAGCCGATACGTGTGAGCACTCCTGCAAGAAACGGTATCCCCAGGTAAAAAAGAACCGTTTTGGCCGCCTCGACCATTGAAATACTGATATTCAGGCCCTTTGCAAGTCCCAGCCAGTTGAGGCCGACGGTAATAAATAGATAGATGTAGGCCGCGTAAAACAAAACCTGAAAAAGCGCGTTAAAAGCAACAAGGCCTATGGCGAATTCCCTATCGCCTTCCGCGAGCTCGTTCCACACTATGACCATCGCTATGCACCTGGCCAGCCCTATCAAAATTACACCTATCATATACTCCGGATAATTTTTCAGGAACACTACCGCCAGAATGAACATTACCAGCGGACCGACTATCCAGTTTTGCACAAGAGAAAGGATGAGAAGCCGCGGCTTATTGAATACCTTACCGATCTCCTCGTATTTTACTTTTGCAAGGGGCGGATACATCATGAGGATGAGACCTATGGCAATCGGGACCGAGGTCGTCCCGACCTGCATGCCGGCTATGACCCTGGTAACGCCTGGGGCGAAATATCCCAAAGCGACCCCGGCGCCCATCGCAATAAATATAAGCGGGGTTAAAAGCTTATCCAATAAGGACAGCTCCCGCTTTAATTCCTTTGCCTCATGTTTGGTGTATTGCATCTAATTACCGCCTTTTATCCAAGAGCGCCAATGCGACCACTTCTTTTTCTTCTTTCATAAAACACCTCTTATATAAATAATGTAGTATATTCCCACCAATATAAAAATAGCCCCTGTAATTTTTCTTGCGTATATTTCGAGCTTGGCCACTTTGTGGAACCAACGGTTTAGGGAGGTAATCCCCAGCGCAATGCCCAGGGCAAAAATAAATACAGGAAGGCCTGTTCCGATCCCATATATGAAGGGCAGGCTTAACCCTATCTTGCTGTCTACCGCCAGAGGTATCAGGCTTCCGAAAAATAGCGCGGCCGATACGGGGCAAAACGACAGCGCAAAGATAAATCCTAAAATAGCCGCGCCCAATATGCCGGCGCCGGCCAATTTATTCTGATGTTTTTCTGAAATAACCAAAACCGGTATATTAAGTTTGAATATATCCAGCAAAAAGATGCCTGCGATAATTAAGACCGGTCCGAGCGCCTTGTTCATGTACTTCTGCAGGAAATTTGCCGCCAGAGGTACACTCAAAACGGACTTTACTATTAAAAAGCCCAATATCGCATACGCCAGCATCCTGCCTATGGTATATGAAATCCCGGATAAAAATACTGCCCTGGGATGAATTATTCTTTTGGACAGGAATGAGATCGCCGCGATATTCGTCGCAAGCGGGCACGGGCTTATAGAGGTAAGGATGCCGAGCCAGAGGGCCGTCAGGATGAGCATCTCTTCAAAGCTCCTCGAGGTATTTTTCCACTTCGCCTTTAATGTATTGATGGAAAGCGTCTTTGTTTCTTAAGTATTCCCATACCCTGGTAAGGTTGCCGGACTTTACCTCTTTGCCGCCTTTTACTAAAGAGAGCACGACGGATTTCGTATAAAGCTTATAATCTTCCGTAAAATGTTCGTTGCCTTTCGTCTCGACATTCACCGCTTTAAAAACGACCGTACCCGCATCCAGTTCTTTCCGGAAATACTTCTCAAGGGCTTCTTTCGTGTTCTGCTCGATCGTCTTGCAATTGACACAGCGGAAATTCCCGTGAAAATAATAGACCACAACGCCGTTTACGGGACCATTTTGGATATTTTCGGCAGATGCGCCCTCCTCAAGGCCGCAGTTAAGTAAAATGGCGGCGGCGGCCGCAAAAAGCAAAGCCTTCACGCGTATCATCTCTCCTCCGAGATCCATTTTTTAATCTCTTCCGGTTTAGGGATACGCCCGAACGATTTTATTTTGCCGTTGATACGCAGCCCGGGGGTCTGCATAATACCTGCGTCGACGATTCTGTTTATCTCTTTTACTTTCTCGACATCTGCGGAAATATTAAGCTCTGAAACGATACTCTTTACGGATTTTTCAAGTTCTAAACATCGATGACACCCCGGCCCAAATATCTCTATCTTCATGCCGCCCCCCCCTATTTCGATTAAAACTTCGGTACAAAAAACCAAAATACCAGGCCCGCCGCGGTTCCGCATATCCACATTAGCGTCGCATAGACAACCGGCACCCGCGGCTTGACTATCTTACACACCCCGAGTATCGACGGTAAACTAAGCGCCGGACCCGTCAGGAGAAAGGCCATCGCGGCGCCTGTGCCCATGCCGGACTCTAACAGGCCTCTGACGAGCGGCACTTCAACCAGAGTCGGAGTATACATGAATACACCTATAGCCGACGACAGCATAACCGGCAGAACGCCGTTGCCGAGGTACTTAATGATGACGGCCGGGGGCAAGAAAGCTTTTACCAGCCCTGCGCAGATAACACCCAGGAATATCAATGGAAGCACCATCTTTACGAATTCCCAGGAATACAATGCCATATTGACCAGCCTATTACTGAAACTCTGGTCCTCCTGCGGTATTCCGCCGGGCTCTGCGTCTATACGCACAGGCTCGGGTTCGGGGAGCCTATTTTTAAATATCCTGTCCGTAGTATATCCGACGAGAATCCCTGCCGTTATGGCAACTACGATCCTTGCCGCGGCAAATTGCCATCCCAGGAGCCCCAGCGTGAGAAGGATCGCCGCCGGATTAAACGCGGGCGCGGCCAGAAGAAAGGTTATTGCAGGACCAAGTCCGGCGCCTCTTTTATACAACCCTCCGAAGAGCGGGATAATACTGCACGAACACATCGAAAGCAGCGGCCCGCCGGCCCCGGCTATCGCATACGGAACAAAACCCCTGCCGGATCCCATAAGCTTGATGACCTTGTCCCTCGGCGCGAATTCCTGGAGCGCGCCGGCGGCTATGAAAGCCAGGAGAAGGCAGAGCCATGAATGCTTTACATAGTCGATGATGGTAAAGACTATGAACATATGCACCGGGATATTGTTCTCTTCCAGAAGCTTCGCGGTAATAACTTTATTCTCGGCCAATGTAACTTTAACGCCCGTCCATGCCCCTGTCCATTCGTAGGCGATTATCACCGCGAATATCGATACCAGTATCCCTATCGCGAATATCGTCCTTCTATCCATAATTACCGCTTTCTTTTAAGGAGGGCTATGTTACGGAGACGAGCATTGATTTATCTTCGGGAGTAAGTTCGCCCGTATAGATCCAGACGGAGAAGGACCCTATATTATCGATGATCTTTATAAGCGCCCCGCTCGCCCTCATCTCTTCCCCTTTGCTTAGCTTATCGACGCTTGCTTTATCTTTATCGATTATCATGACGTCGTAGACAATGCCTGTCTTGGTCATCTGCTTTTCCGTAATCACCTCATAATATCGTCTTGAGGTGTCGGTCCTTTGGTCGAAACCTGGATAGTCCATAACATTCGCAATTATCCCGGCAGCGGAGATCTCTGTATATTGATAAGTATTTAGCAGTTCGCGGCGCTGGACGTCGGTGGCTTTAGCGTATTTCTCGACCAGATCGCCTACGCCCATCACTTCACAGTAAGAAAGAGGCAGTGCCAGGACCAGCAAAAGGACCAACGAGCAGATAATCTTTGCGCCTATATGCATAATTCCATCTCCTTGTTTTGCCCGCGTATATTCGCTAAGGCCTATTCATAAGCATACACTCTACCCTGTAAAATTTCAAATGAGTTTTCTAAAAGGCGGCGGATGCCGCATTTGATGGTAAGGCTTTTTTAATGCTTGGAGGCAAAGGCCAGGGAGAACCCTTTTGATATAACGGCTTGATGGTGCGCGTGACAGCAAGTTTCAGGATTATATATGCTGAGTATTTGTTTACAACCAGTAAATCGGCACACCCTGCGCCTCTTATTCGATTTTATCTTTTTCGACATTATATTGCTGCGCTGACTACGCGTACGCCTATGGCGCGCGGTCCTTTGTCGGATTTCTCCACTTCGAATTCGACTTCCTGGTCTTCGTTCAAGGCGTTAAAGGTCGTTTCGACAAGCCCGGATTGGTGAAAAAATACTTCGCGGCCGTCCGTATCAGAAATAAATCCGAATCCCCTGTCGCGCACTAACTTCTTTATCTTGCCTTTATGCATATTGCCATCCTTTCTTAAATAAAAAACCGCATGGCCGATAAAACGCCCTCCATGCGGTAAAACCATCCTTATTGGTCATATGATATTTTACCATCTTCCCGGCTTCGCAGTCTACCATTATTTTAAAATAACCGCGAAAAAAGAAAACCCACCTACCTTTTCCACTTCTCGTATATGCGGTAGATGGGCCAAACCTTATGAGGCTTACGGGTTACTGTCTAAATCCTCTCTCCCCTAGCCTCATATATAGTATACCACATTTTTTGGTAAAATACAATGGTACCGCCCCATAATTTTATCTGCTATTTCCCAAACGGGTTCTTAAATACATCATTCACGGCGTCTGTAGTTTTCGAAACCGCCTCCGCAGCCTTCTTGGTAGTTTCAACGGCTGCCTTTGCCGTCTGCTTGGCCGTCTCGGCTGCTTGCGCGGTCATCTTTTGGGCGCCGGCGAGTGTCCCGGAAATCGAACCGCTCAAACCTTTAACATCGAAATTGGCAAGGCTCCCTATGGAAGTATTCGCAAGAGCCCTCACGACTATCAGGCTGACCAATGTATACGGGTTGGTTATATTGGTATACTGTTCGTCTATATTGACATTGAATTCTTTTACCCGCGGTTCGCCTCCGCCGGAATAGTCCTTATAAAACACTTTGCCTATCTTTAAGCGCAGTTTGTCTATCTGTATCTCCGGCATATCCGGAGCTTTCCCGCCAGCTTTCGCTCCGGGTTTACTGCCCGATTTTTGGGCCTGCACGACTTTGAGTGAGTCGAGGTTCAGCTTGCCTTTTTCGTTTTTGACAACCATGAATTCCTGCATATTTATGCGCGCTTCCGTTAAGTGGACCTTTCCTTTGAATATAGCACCCAGATCATAATCTACATAAATTTCCGGCATGTTGAGCATGTTCTTGTCTTTAAATCCTGCGGGATTCAATATGCGTAAATTCCTTATGTCGACGAGGGTATTCAGTATCCCTACCCTGAATCCTCCGATCTTTAATTTCAGGCCTGTCGCTATCTGCGCGCCGGATTCGACCGCTATTTTAATTACCAAATCCTTGGCCGCGCCTAAAACCAAGAGCATCGCTAAGATTCCGGCTACTACAACCATCCACTTCTTCATACGCCCACCTCCCGGTTATCTACATATTTTTTTTGCTATATGCTTTACGGTTGGGACAAAACCATGGCGCTTATACGCATCGGAGGTAATCCGCACTTTTTCTCTAAGAGCATAGATTGAATTTATCGATAAATAGAAATATGCCAAAAGAACGGTTAAAAACCATGATCCGCGCTTATGGCCCGCAAAAGCAAGGTCTGCCAGTTTTTTTGGAATAGTTGCGTTGCCGTAAAATATCAATATCCAGTTCAGCGCGGCTTTCTGATCGCCCCGCAATATAGTCCGAAGCGGTTTTGTATACCATTCTTTTTGACAGCATTGGTCGCCGGTATGAGTAGTTGTAAGCTTATCGTAAAAGTCCTTTTCCCCATTCGCCTTTCTATACAGACCCATTAGCTCGGCTTTTACCGTCAATGCATGATAGGGAAAGAAGAACAGGCTGTATACCCTGAAAAAAAGCGGACGTTCCAGCTGCCTGACGATTTCCAGGGTTTCGCGAAATTCGTCCGGTGATTCAAAAGGATTATCTATGATAAAATCGTATGTCGGCATAACGCCGTATTTTAAGTATACTTTATTATCGTTGATTATGTGTTCCGTCTTTTGCGGGCGGGCAAAAACTTCTTTCAATATCCTCTTTGAACAGGATTGAACCCCGATATTGACTTTCTTAAGCCCTGTCTCGGCCAACGTCTTGATAACCGATTCCGGATGCATGCCGGGAAAAGAATCGCATTCGAACGGCAACGCTATCCGCTCCTTATACAACCTGCTGAAATCCGCGGTCCACTTGCTTTGGCAGCAAAATACTTCGTCGGCAAAACAGATGCGCTTTAACCTGGGGAACTTATCTTTTATAAGAGCTATCTCTTCCACGATCTTTTCGGGAGAACGGTGCGTCACTTTCTTGATAGGCCGTATCGAATTAACGCAATAGGAACAGCTGTTGGGGCATCCCCGTGACGCGAAGGCAAAATAATAATCCCGGTAGATCTCCGTATCGCCCACCCAGTTGATACCGTCGTAAACATGTATCCCGTCGATACCATAAGCGGGGAAAGGCAGCGCGTCTATAAACTGGTGGGAATAATAAAAGTCCTGTATGCCGGATTTGCAAACCTTGCCATCAAGGCGATACAGCAGGTTTGGAATATTTTTAAGATTAACGTCTTCCCATCTCTTAGTCTTCTTAAATTGATCGCATAGCCCCAATAACGTGTATTCGCCTTCGCCCGTGCATACAAAATCGGCTACGTCGAAGCATGTCTCGGGCGCACAAAAAATATACGGCCCCCCGAATATGATCTTTGTTTTTCCGGAAGGACTAAGCCGGCGGATCGTTTTGGAAAGCTCTTTGCATAAACCCAGTTCGAACGTCAGCAGGGAGACGGCAACAAGGTCCGGCGATTCCGTGCGCATATACTCGCTGATGAAATTCTCGGTATCTTGATTCCATTTGCCGTTAAAAAAAACAAGCCGCGCGTCCGAAATATCTTTAAGAAGCGCGTAAAATATCCGGCAGGCATAATGGGCGGTATTACCGAAAGTACAGATTAATATCTTCACCTATTGATCAAGCTCCGCATAAAAAAGTCCGCAACTATCTGTATTCTCAATTGATTACAAGTATGCTACCGCCGTATAAAAATTTAGTCAAGGGGATTTGTGAGAGACAACCATCGAGCGGCGGCGCGGATCTTTCGGTTTGCGTACCAGCGCCGGTATCTTTTTGCCCATAGGGCTATTCATGTCCATAAAATATTATATTCGGGTTTCACTTTTGCCTGCGGTATAGTATCCAGTCGATCCCGGAAAACATCCCGTAGGACAAAAACCGCTTCTCCAGGATATAATTATATTTCTTTCCTTTTAAGATCCCGGGCGGAGGAGCCTCCCCTTCTTCGTTAATATCCGCATATTTAATTACCCATTCCGGTTTTGCTTTATTCTCTGCCAGCGCTGCGACGGATATGTAGGTTAATTTCCCTCTGCCGAAAAAATGATCGTAGAAATTTAGTAACGTAAAATTCTTAAAATCGCTGTCGCTTGTAACGACAATCTCCGGGGACCCGGTGTGGCTGTATATGTATGAAACGGCCTCGCGGTAGCGATGCCCTCCTTTAAGGAAAAGGGCTATTTGCTGAAAATTTAGACCGATTATCAGCAACGCGAATACCGCCGCCAGCGCCTTTTTGCTCCTGCCGGGGCTGATTGCCCTTTCCAGAAAATGAGAAAATAATATTATCAGAAAAGGATATAACCACAGGAAATGCCTGAAACACGTATATTTATACTTAATATGCATGACCGGGATTACGGCAGCCGCCAGAAAGAGGGACGTTAATATAAATACTCCGAAATCGGCATTCTCTCTCAAAACTATCCTTGCCCCCTGTATTAACATGGCGAAAATCAGTATGACCAGGATCAGGGCAGCCGGACCTGCCGCCCCTAAACCTGCCAGTGAAAGCGCTATCTTACCGAAGGTGGCCTGTAATGAGACTTGCGGACCGCCGCCTGCCGTTACATTGAATAAAAACCTGCCCAGCAGAAGTAAAACTACGGAAGCCGGAATGAAGAATATGCAGAATATTTCAGATAGTTTTCCCTTTAGCGGCGCAGGCCGCCGGAGTGAATGTAAAGACACCATGACAAACAATCCTATAGCCACAAAAACAAACGTAAGGTGCGACAGAAAGCCGAGGATATAGCAGGCACAGAAGAGCCATAGGGTGTGCCGCTCTTTATGTTCGAGGTATTCCAAAAGCAGGTAGACGGCTCCTACCGAAAAGAAGATCAGGGAACTGTACCCTCTGGCAACGGAAGAGTATATGACCAGAGGAAAGGATACCGCGGCAAACGCCGCGCTTATTATTGCCGGTTTTTTATTTTTTGCTATTTTCAGGGCAAGCAGAAATATCAGCAATATGGCGCCTATCCCTAAAACAAATGAAAGAATTCTGTACTTGAAAAGCGGCAGCGGGCTGTGCCGGCCCATCATATATATGAAAAGGCTGTTTAAGTGGTGGTTTGTATCCGCAAAACAATTTGTGAAGATCTGGAGGGGATCCTTCATCATATATACTATGTTAAAGGACCAGACTTCGTCGAGGTCGAAGTCCGTAAATAGACCGGGCAGCCTTAAAATAGCCCCTAAAATTATTATTAACGGCAGCATCATTTCGTAATTTCGCAGATGTCCTATTTTGGTACAGCCTTGTCCCCTTCTAAAACAGCACTGCTATATCTGCAATGCTTTGAGCGTCTCTTCCGCGTACGCCATGTGATAAAAATGTCCCTGGCCTGGTATCATCTTTAATGCGGCATCCGGCAGCGCTTTTGCCAGGTATTGACTGAAATACGGAGGTATCCAGCGATCGTCCGCTCCCTGACGTATATCGACGTGGATCTTAATTTGGCCTATATTGAATTCCCATGGAAGGTATATGAGCTGAGCGTCCAGGGCTGGCGGGCGGGATCCCTGCCTGAATAACTCCTGAAAATCACGCATGAAAAGATACTGCATTTCCGGAATGCCGAAAAGTTCCGTATCGGCTTTGCACATGCTTGAACGCATCAGATCGACGAACGCTTTTGGGTTTTTCATTATCTTCTGCTGAAACCCTAGAAGCGCGAACGGTATCTGGAACAGGCCCAGCGGCATACGCGCGCCGAGTATCGCGTAAAACCTGTCCATGGCGCCCAATTTTTTAAGCGCAACCGGATCCCTATATAAAGGGACCGCGCCGGCCAAATCGACAACGAATGTAAGGCGTTCGGCCAGGTTATACGCGCAAGCCAACAGTGTCGGCACCCCTCCGGAAATACCCATAACGCCGAACTTGCTTATACCCAGGTGATCTGCCAGGGCGGCTATGTCGGCTGCGCTGTCTAAGAGTTTGCGTTTTGGATCGAAATCCGATAAACCGATTCCCGGGCGGTCCGGCACTATAACGCGATATCCGAGCCGCTTTGCCGGTTCGTGAAGCAGCATGACATGTACGTGTGTCCCCGTCCCATGGCAGAATATTAAAGGCGTCCCGTTCGGATCGCCATATTCATAAAATGCTATACGCCGCCCGTCTTCTTTAGTAAAGAATTTGGGCCTGCTGTTAAGTTCTTCCAGTTCTTCGCGACCGATTATTACAAGCATAGCCTCACTATTTTGGCACAGCCATACTCTATACGGTAGATACGAAATGTTGCGTTTTCATACGCAATCTTAAAACAAAGATGCCTCGCGATATCTTCTATTACATATTCTGCGCCGTATTCTTATGCCATACAACCGTTCTTAAATTTCAGCAATGCTCTTTTTTTCCCCGCCATGGCCAGCGCTATTGAAAAAATTAAAAAACATCCCATTTTCGGCGATGCCTTGTAAATAAAAAAAGAGGCTGCGGAAAACGTTATAAGAAATATCGCGAAGAATGTCCATAGAAAAACAAGTGATTCTTCCGCGTCGGTTGTTACCTGTTGCAAGAAATTTTTTATGGAGATTTCGAATTCCGTCAATATAAGAGCGATCAGGATGAATTCAATATAAGGTGGTTTAGAGAATTCGATCAACGCGAGCACTATGAGGCCGCCGATAGCTATGCCGCGCGCTGATTTGCTATCGAGCATTGAGCGTATATAATCCGCCGCAAATGTAATGCCCAAAACTATGAAAAGCACATCGCTTCTCAGGAACTGAAGCAGTATCAAGCCGCGTATCGGCAGCACCTCTCCGAAGACGGCCGCTAATAACCACATGTCAACCAAGACAAACAGGAATATGCGTATTATGTTTTTTTCACGGCAATAACCGAAGCCTCTGCGGAAAAAAATAACAAAGAATATGCATATGACGGCAAAATAATACCATTGGTGAGCCGTAAAAAATGACGGAAAATAATGACCGGTAAACCACAGCTTTAAATATAATGAGAAATTTTCCGATGCATGTACGGGATTTGTTATGTTCAGGCGCGCTATCCATGCGGCACCGGGGATTATTAATACGACAAATAAGAAAAGCGGATAGATAATATTTTTAAGCCCGGCCGTATTTTTTTTGCACGAGTATTCATATGCCGAGGCGAATAAAAAAAGAACGAGTAAAAAATTACCTATGAGCGCATTGACATAATATATACACGCGAGGATGATATACGTCACTGTATATTTTTTTCTTAAGAACATAAGAATTGCCGCGACAGCAAATGGCGCAACGGCGCTCGTTTGGTAGAAAGATGCCTTCATCAGCGGATCGTGCCCTAAAAGACCGTATGCATTAATGAGAGGAGAGAATGCAAAAAGGAACATCGCAATTATGCCCGTCCTCCTGGATCTAAAAAGAAAGCGGGCCAGGCTATAAGCAAAGATCAGGAGCGCAAATTTAAAGATGAGGTAGAGTATTAAATGAAGCGCTTCTAGACCTATCCATTTAGATAAAAACGCCATAACATAAGGATAGATACTTGGGAAACGATTAAGAGTGTTTACGAAATAATCGTTCGGGAAAAGGGCGGGATTCCGAATCTTTTCTATAAAAGGAAGTATCTGCATATGGTTGGCGCTTGTCCCGTACTCATATCCATATATAAATATAGACAGAACAACCAAAATAGAGGCTATAGCAGAAACTATGAGATTCTTTTTTGCCGCGGAATAAGCAGAGATACTCATAAATTTTATTTTAGCATTATAATCCCAAAATTGTAAGAGATTTAGAATCCCGGAAAGAATTTCTTAGAAAAGATTGGTTCGAACTTTATTTTAAAAGAGCGCCGGATAAATTTTTCGCCGGGAGTTTCGATGCTTGTGAGGATGTACACGATATGCATAAGAGGTGCCAATTGCTACGAAGCTTCATTACGGTCTGACTACTGCAGCGAAGCAGAATGGCGGGGACGACGGGGCTCGAACCCGCGACCTTCAGATCGACAATCTGACGTTCTAAACCGACTGAACTACGTCCCCTGAAATTTTCGATAGAAAATTTCATCCCGAAGCCGTGATGAATAAGAACGGCTGAGGGATATATCAATGCGATAGAAATTTTTATCCCGAGGTTCCGGCGAACAGGAAGAACCGGGGGAATATCAATGCTTATTAATTATCTTCAGCTTATCGTAACAAGAGAGCTTCTTTATTTCCGCCTCTCTTTTCCTTGCCGAAGACTCGCATTCACAGATTTCTGAATGAACTAATTTTACAGGCGTTCTGGCTCTTGTGTATTTAGCGGCGCGACCCTGATTATGCCTGGCTATCCGCCTTACCAGATCAGTCGTAATTCCGGTATATAAAGAACCGTCTGCGCACTCAATTATATATAAGAACCAGCGTCGATTCAAGCGTTATTTTGAGTTATCGAGTGTTTGCTATGCCCTGTACCATTCAAAATGCCTTCGGCATTTTTTAGGTACAGGGCATTCACCACTCACAAAAATTACTACCTGGCTGTGCCATGAACCCGAACAAAAATTTCGACAGAAATTTTTGTGAGTGGTTCATGGTGGGCAGCACAGGACTCGAACCTGTAACCTATCGGATGTAAACCGATTGCTCCGCCATTGAGCTAGCTGCCCGATATGAAAACAATAATACCACAAGCGGCGCTTACGGCGCAATAAGTTATGCCGCGCCTACTTTCTCGACCCCGGTTTCGTTATCGGGACGCTCGATTTACAGAGTGGGCAGGCATCCGCTTTGTAGGTTGCGGCTTTTATCCTGGCAAGCGATACGAACGGCACGCCGAAATCGACGGGTGCGGAGCTGCGGTCTATTACGCTCGCAACGCCTATTACGATACCACCGGAGTTTTTTACGACCTCTATCACTTCTTTCGTCGAGCCGCCTGTTGTAATGACGTCTTCTACGACGAGCGCTCGTTCACCAGGAGCGATGGCGAAGCCTCTGCGCAGCACCATTGTCCCATCTTGACGTTCAGTAAATAGCCCTTTTACTTTAAGCGCCCGCGCCGCTTCGTAGGCGAGCGTTACCCCGCCGAGCGCCGGCCCTATCACGAGATCGATCTTTTCCTTTACAAATTTCTTCGCGATATCCTTCGCCATCTTTTCGGCTAAATCCGGATATTGCAATATGAGCGCACACTGCAGGTAATTTTCGCTGTGCAGGCCGCTTGAGAGTTTAAAATGCCCCGTAAGGAGAGCTTTTTTTTCGCAGAACAGGTCGAGCACTTCTTTGTCTGTCATATCTTCACCCCGTTAGAAACCCCGTTTTTTAACGGGGTTCATCTCTTTCAGTATTTCCCTGGCCGCTTCTGCAGGGTTCTTCGATTCCGTTATGGGCCGGCCCACAACGATATAGTCGGCTCCGTCTTTTATCGCGGCCTCAGGTGTTGCGATGCGTTTCTGGTCATTTGCTACCGCCCAGACCGGCCGTACACCCGGGGTCACTATGAGAAAATCCCCGCCGAGCTCTTTCCTTATCGCCTTCGTCTCCGACGGTGAAGCGACTACACCGTCTAGCCCTGCAAGCATTGCCAGACGGGCCAGTTTCAGTACGGCCTCTTTCGGTCTCATTTTAAGTCCGATCTGGCCCAGAGCCTTTTCGTCGAGGCTCGTCAGTATCGTTACGCCCAGTATCCGCGGCCGCGCTATCTTAAGCCGCTCCGCCGCCTCGCCCACCGCCTTCGCCGAGCGTCTCATCATATCGAGTCCGCCGAGCGCGTGGACATTGAAGAAGAACGGCTCCAGTTTCGTTACGGCCCGCGCCGCCTTCGCGACCGTCGCAGGGATGTCGTGGAATTTCAGGTCGAGGAAGACGTCGCAGCCCATCTCCTTTATCCTCCCTACGATCCCCGGGCCGCAGTAGGAGAAGAGCTCGAGGCCAATTTTAAAGAACCTGACGTCGTTTTTGAGCTTTTCGGCCAGAGTAACCGCCTTATCTTCGCCATCCACGTCGAGCGCCACTATAAGGCTATCTACCGGCATCATAATGCCCCCGTCTTCAGTTTGCCTGTAAATTCGTTTAACTTTTTATACCCGTTCTTTGTCATATATCCCTTAAGGCTTTTTACGATATCGGTTGCCGCGCGTGGATTCGCAAACGTTGCCGTGCCGACCTGTATGGCGGATGCGCCGCATATCATAAATTCAGCCGCGTCCTTATAATCCATTATCCCGCCGCACCCTATTATAGGCAGGTCTATACTATTGTAAAGGTCCCAGACCATCTTCAACACGACCGGCTTTATCGCCGGGCCGCTCAAGCCTCCCGTTATATTGCCGAGTTTCGGCATCCTCGTTTCGATATCTACGGCCATCGCCTGGAAGGTATTCGATACGAGGACCGCGTCCGCTCCGCCTTTTGCGGCCGCTACCGCTATATTGGTTATGTTTGTTACGTTCGGGGCAAGTTTGGCTATGAGAGGGAGCCGCGTCGAGCGTCTTGCGGCGCGCAGTACTTGCCGCGTCGCCGCCTCGTCCTGGGCAATCAACCCTTCGCGCCTGCCATGCCGCACATTGGGGCACGAAAGATTTATTTCGATGGCGTCGATCTTCGGCCCCAGCCTGTCCATTTTTGCGGCAAGCATGCCGTATTCTTTCTCGTTATCACCGGCTATGCTTGCTATAACCGGTATCTTTATGCCTCTTAATTTCGATATCTTATTCTTTGCAAAGTCCGCGAACCCTTTATTCTCCAGACCGATGGAATTGAGCATGCCCGACTCTGTTTCGGCGACACGCGGCGGCGGGTTGCCGGATCTTTCATTGAGAGTTACCGTTTTGAGGATAATGGCACCGAGCGAATTTATATCGATAAGCTCGCGGTATTCGGGACCGAAGGTGCCGGAAGCGGCCATAACCGGGTTCTTTAATTTGAGCTGCCCTATATTGACCGATAGGTCTACCAAGCGATCTCCTCCGCGTTAAATACCGGGCCGTCTTTGCATACCATCTTATATTCGTAGCTCGTATTTCGTAGCTCGTATTTCGTAGCTCGTATTTTGTGTTTCGTTTTGATTTTGACAGGACAGCCCAAACATACCCCGACGCCACAGGCCATGCGCTCTTCCAGCGAGACCTGACAGGGTATATGCTCCCTTGAGGCGATATTCGCTACTACCTTAAGCATACCCGCCGGGCCGCAGGCGTATATAGTCGAGGGTCCACAGTCCATAGTCGATAGTAAAGATGAGAGGCAATTAGTAATTAATCCGCGGCGGCCATCGGAACCGTCTTCGGTCGATATCATTACTTTGGCGCCTAGTTTTTTAAACTCATCTCTGCATAAAATATGATTTTTGTTCTTTGCGCCGATCAATACAAAGATATTCTTCCTTTTCCCATGGACCAATCTTTCAACCAGCGCCAGAAGCGGCGCAACACCATTTCCTCCTGCTACAATAATTGCCGCGCCTTTGGCAGGTGCAAGTTTAAAGCCTCGGCCGAGCGGGCCTATTACGTCGAGGCTGTCTCCGATCTTCTTTCGCGACAGCAGATCCGTTCCGCGGCCGACCACTTCGTACAGGATTTCGATCCCGCCCTTTACGACTCTGTGGACCCCGAACGGCCTGCGTAATAGCGTATCGTATCCGTCGGAGCACCGCACCTCGATAAATTGCCCGGGCAAGCTTTTCCCGGCAAGATATGCGCTCTTTAAGCGCATCCTGTAGAATCCGCCTGTCATCTCTTTATTCGAGGCTATCTCTGTTATTAATTGTTTCATCTATCTTTCCTATCCACTAATCACTATACACTAGAAAAAGCTGAGCTGTTTATCTTTCGGCTTCTCCCCTTCCCGGAAAACCTTCACCTTGCCGTATTCACCGTCATATCCGGGCGTTATTTCGATATTGCCTCCGCGTACGTTGAGTATGCCCTGCGCGATCCTCTCGGGCAGACTCTCTTTAAGATCCTTCGCGCTCATCTCGAGCAGGATGCGGAACTCTGTACCAAAATTCTTTATGAGCCGGAAGTATTCCCGCTCTACCCTTACCGAATCGGCGCCTACTTCAAATGCCTCCCCGATCACTTCCGCAAGCGGTACCACACGCTTAAAAGACGGGCTCGTCCTGTCGATATACCCCTCGTCTCTATCGGCCAGGCCTTCGAGCCGGTGCATAACTCCTATTGTAACCTTCTTTCCGCAGACCGGGCAAATGTTATTTGTCTTCATCGCCTCCCGCGGCGAAAGACGAGTCTTACAATTCCTGTGGCCGTCCCAGTGGTACTTGCCCTCCTCCGGAAAGAATTCTATCGTATAGAGAAGACGCTCCTTATTCCTGGTCTTCAATATCCCGAGGAGGTCGTTATAATCTATTTTATCTTCGAATACGTTCGCTTCGCGGCCTATCTTAGACGGCGAATGCGCGTCCGAGTTCGACATCAGGCAGAACCGGTCCAGTTTCGACCAGCGCCAGTTCATGGCGGGATCGCTGGAAAGCCCCGTCTCTATCGAACATATCTTTGCGGTCTGGTCTTCAAAACACTCTTCCGGCGAATCGAACCCCGAATTCGAGCCGAACATGCTAAAGTGCGGCGTCCAGGCATGGCCCGGGACGAAGAATATTTTCGGGTCTATGCGCGTAAGCAATTTTACCATCCTGTCGCATTCTGCGCTAAGGATGGGCCTGCCGTCCGATGAAAGCTCTCCGTACTCGGAGAGAGCCCGCCCTATCTCTTCCGCCGTTTCGAGGGTGGGTGCAAATATTATATTATGGACCTTCCTCGTCCTGCCGGCTTTGAAATATATGTTTGAGACCTCGACGGTGAGGATAAAATCTACGCCGTCGTACCTGTATACACCCGGCGCGTCCGTCTTTTGCAGTTTCGTCCTAAGTTCCGAGAGCCAGACGGGATGAGTAAAGTCGCCCGTTCCGAGCATAGATATGCCTTTTATCTTCGCCCATTTTGCAAGGGCGGCCAAGTCCATATCCTTTGCGGTCGCGCGCGAGTATTTAGAATGGATATGGAAGTCGGCGATAAATGGCATATGCTATAGTATCAGTTCATCCTTCATTACATGTTTGCCGTTCACGAAGACGTCTGTCGCCTTACCCTTAAGCTCCCAATCTATGAACGGTGAATTCTTCGATTTCGATTCTATCGAATCTTTCCTGAATACGTACTTTTTATCCGGGTCTATTATCGTCACGTCCGCAGGGCCGCCCTCCTTAAGACTGCCCCGTTCCAGGCCCAGTATCGCGGCAGGATTTGCAGACAGTTTAAGTATGAGTTCGCTCCATGATAGCACTGATTTTTCGACGAGCTCTGTTACAGCAAGCGAGAGCATCGTCTCGAGGCCCGTTATCCCGAAAGGCGCGTAGTCGAATTCGACGTCTTTCTCCGCGTCGGTGTGCGGGGCGTGGTCGCTCGCTATCGCGTCGATCGTGCCGTCGGCGAGTCCCGCTCTTATTGCCGCCACATCCTTTTTTGTCCTGAGCGGCGGGTTCATCTTGGTATTCGTGTCGTAGGCAGCGCAGCATTCGTCGGTTAAGACGAAGTAGTGCGGGGCTGTCTCCGCGGTAACCTTGACACCTGCCCGCTTTGCCTTGCGGATGAGATCGACCGATTCCCCGCAGCTTACGTGCGCTATGTGTATGCGCGCATCCAGCTTTTTCGCAAGCTCCAGATTGCGCCCTATAGCTTCATATTCGGATTTTGTGCTTATGCCTTTTAAACCCGCCTTTGTCGAGATAAAACCCTTATTCATAACGCCGCCGGATGAAAGCCCGAGGTCTTCGCAATGCTCAATAAGAATAAGCCCGGCGGTTTTTGCGTGTTCGAGCGCTTCTCGCATAATATCTTTATTCTGTATGGGCGATCCGTCGTCGGAGACGGCGATGACACCCTCTTTTTTCAGTCTTTCGAAATCCGTAAGTTTACCGCCCGCTCTAGCTAAAGTCGCGGCGCCGGCTATAAGTACGCTACATGCCGCGTCTTTTGTTATGATAGCCTTCAGTGACTTTGCAGCGGCGGGGTTGTCGATTGCGGGATCGGTATTCGGCATACATAAGACGCTCGTAAAGCCGCCCCGGACGGCGGCCCTCGAGCCGGTCAGGACCGTCTCTTCGTCTTCGCGGCCCGGCTCTCTTAAGTGGACATGCATGTCGACGAGCCCCGGGGCCACGATCCTGCCTTTGCCATCTATCGTCTCGTCGGCCCGTTGGCCCAAATCTTTGCCGATCGCCTCGATCCGTCCGCCGGATATGAAGATATCGAGGATACCGTCTCTTTTATTTAGGGGGTCGATCACCCTCCCGCCTTTTATCAGATAACTCTTGCTCATCCCGCCCCTCCTTCGCCTACCCTCATCGTCTCCTTAGAAGGTGCGGGATCTTTCGCATACGAGACAAGGTATAACACCGCCATACGGACCGCTATGCCGTTTGTGACCTGCTCCAGTATGACCGAATTCCGGCCGTCCGCGACTTCGCTCGACATCTCGACGCCCCTATTGATCGGGCCGGGGTGCATTATGACTATATCTTTTTTGCACTGCTTCAGCCTTTCGGCCGTTATGCCGTACTGCTTGAAGTACTCTAGTTTCGACGGGAAAGCAAGCGCGCCGTCGCGTTCGAACTGCATGCGCAGGACGTTTATCGCGTCGGCATCCGCGAGAGCCTCGTTTATATCGCCCGTCACCTTTACGCCCATCCGTTCTATGCCGTCGGGGATAAGAAGAGGCGGGGCGCATACGGTTACCAGCGCTCCAAGTTTCGTCAGGCCCCAGATGTTCGACCGCGCCACTCGGGAATGGGCTATGTCGCCTATTATGCTCACCTTCAACCCCTCGATCCTGCCCAACTTCGATTTGAGCGTGAACATATCGAGGAGCGCCTGGGTGGGATGTTCGTGCCAGCCGTCGCCGGCATTGACCACCCGCGACTTCACGTTGCGCGCCAGTATATTCGGCGCACCGCTTGCGCTGTGGCGCACGACTATTATATCTATCTTCAGGGCCTCTATGTTGCGGCCTGTATCTATCAGCGTCTCGCCCTTCTTTACGCTCGATGCCTCTATCTCTATATTGACGACGTCCGCCGAGAGGCGTTTTGCCGCAAGCTCGAACGATGTGCGCGTCCTCGTCGACGGTTCGTAGAAAAGGTTCATCACCGTCTTGCCGCGCAGGGCGGGGACTTTCTTTATCTGCCGGGTCGTGACCTCTTTGAAGCTTTCGGCAGTATATAGTATCAGCTCTATCTCTTCTTTCGAAAGATACTCGAGTCCCAGGAGATCCTTCTTTGTCCAGATCGTCTTCTTATCCGGCATTATTTAATCTTCCTTTTCGCACAATACAACTTCGTCTTTACCGTCCGATTCCGACAACCTGACTTCGACGACCTCTTTTGCCGACGTCGGCACGTTCTTACCGACATAGTCGGCCCTTATGGGAAGTTCCCTGTGGCCGCGGTCTATCAGGACGGCCAACTGTATCTGGGCGGGCCTGCCCAGGTCTATAAGCGCATCTAGCGCACAGCGTATCGTCCTGCCGGTGTAGAGGACATCATCGACCAGTACGATCTTCTTCCCGTCGATATCGAAAACTATCTCGGTAGCATGGACGACGGGCTGGCTGGACGCCTCCGTGAGGTCGTCCCGGTATAGAGTGATGTCGAGCGCGCCCACCGGCACACAGGATCCTGTCATCTTCTCTATCTTGGAGGCGAGCCGCGCGGCAAGGTACGCCCCGCGGTTTTTTATGCCCACTATCGCAATCTGATCCGCAGTTTTAACCTTCTCGATTATCTCATGGGCTATCCGCTGAAGCACCCTGTCGATATCGTCTCTTTCCAGTATCCGCGATTTTTCCTTAAGCGTCATCTCTCACCTCGGCAATAAAAAAGACCCGCTCATCTTCTATGATAGATAAGTGGGCCGCATCTTTCATTTCACTCTCCTTTTCCGGCCTCTCGGGACCGGTCTTTAAAAGGTTGTTTAACTTCAATTGCGGTGATTTTACCACGCCCGACGTCGTTTGTCAATCAAAATCTTCTATTCTTTGGATGCGACGACGACTATCTCCCTGCCGCACCACCTGCCCGCTATAAGACTCGCTATATTCTTAGAGTCGTCTTCGCATTTGATCCTGACGTTGAACCCGGATAACAGCCTCTTTAATTTACCGGGCGTCGTGACATTCACATGCATACGCCTGTTAAGCTCGCCCCGGTCGGGTATTATCCTGAAGATTTTCTTCAAACCCGTTATAGCGCCGCCGTTTGCGTATCTACCTTTCAATATCCTGAAGGGCCATTTTATGAGTCCAAGCGGTATATTCAGTATCCTCTTTATAGGCGAAAGGTATTTTTCGTAGTAATAATTAGGTGTTTCTATCACCAGCCGGCCGCCGGGTTTCAATATCTCTTTTATCTTTTTGAATGCGGCTTCTAACTGCCAATCATACATATGCTCCGCTATCTCTATCATAAATACCACGTCATAGCGCTCTTTGAAATCATATGTGACGGGATCCCCCGCCTCCGCGCGGGCAAGGCGGCGTAAATCTATGGGAAGTTTTTCTATGGTGCCATTGGCAATATCTATGGCGTCTTTACTGTAATCTATGCCCAGCGTCCTGGCGCCCAGTTTTGCGCAATAGTATATCAATTCGCCCCGGCCGCAGCCAATATCGAGAACCGTACTGCCCGCAAATGGCCTGCCATATCTCAGGGCAAGCGCAAACTTCGCGTGCATATTTTTGTCCAGGCCCGCGAAGTACTCCTTGAACCCTTCGTTATCGCCTAAAAAATAGTCCCGCGAATATAACCCCGGCTCTACTATCGTCTGTCTATTCATGCACTTCCCTTCAGACTATGACAATAAATTCGCCTTTTGGCGGATGGGTGGTAAAATGCGCGATCGCGTCCGACACCTTTTCCCGGCGGACTTCTTCGAATTTCTTGGTAAGTTCCCTTGCAAGCGCTATCTCGACGTCACCATAGACCCCCAGTATGTCCTCGAGCAATTTCAGTATCCTGTGCGGGGACTCGTATAGGACGATAGTCCTGCCTTCGTCTTTCAGCTTCTTAAGCTGGTTCTGCCTCTTCTGGCCCTTGTTCGATAGGAAGCCCTCGAAGGTGAATTTGTCCGTAGGTTTGCCGGAGATGGTGAGGGCCGTCACAATCCCCGACGGGCCCGGGATCGGGACGACCGGGATGTTATTATCGATACAGGCTCTGATAATTTTGTAGCCGGGATCCGATATGCCGGGCGTGCCGGCATCGGAGACAAGCGCGACGGACTTGCCTTCTTTCAAAACCTTTATAAGATATTCCGTCTTTTGGATCTTGTTATATTCGAAGTAGCTCGTTACGATGGCCTTTATGTCGTATCTGTCGAGGAGTATCCGCGTATGACGGGTATCCTCGGCAGCGATGAGGCCGGCTGTTTTAAGGGTCTCGATCGCTCTAAGTGTAATATCGTCGAGATTGCCTATGGGTGTGGAGACGACGTATAATATGCCGGACATGAGAAGCTCTAAGACCGTAGACCAGAGACCGAAGACCGAAGACCACAAATTTTCTCTGAAAATTTTTGTGGTCTACGGTCTATAGTCTGCAGTCTACGGTCTATCATATTATTTCCCGCTATTCTACTGTCACTGACTTGGCTAAATTCCGCGGCTGGTCGATGTCGTATCCGAACTTCTTAGCCACATAGTAAGCCAGGAGCTGTAACGGTATTACGACGAGCAGCGGCGAGAAGAGCTCGTCTATCTTAGGCAGCTCTATGACATAATTGACGTTGTGATGCATTATCTCCCGGTCGCCCTCGGTCACTATCGCTATTATGATGCCGCCGCGCGCTTTTATCTCCTGGATATTGGAGAGCATCTTGTCGTAGGTCTTTGCCTGCACGGCTATGCAGACGACCCACGGGTTCTCGTCTATGAGCGCGATCGGGCCGTGCTTCATCTCGCCTGCGGCGTATCCTTCGGCGCTTATATACGATATCTCTTTCAACTTCAACGCCCCTTCTAAGGCATTCGGATAATTTATATTGCGCCCCAGATATAGGAAATGCGACTTATTATGTTTCTCGAAATAGTACTTTTTGAATTCGCCGGCATACGCGGCTATATTATTATAGTCGGATCTGTATTCGTCTATGAGCTCGTTCATAAGAGCCGGGGCCCGCTTGAATTCCTTTATGATTTTCTCGAACCGGCCGGGGGTTATCGTCCGCCTCAGCCTGCCCAGGTAAAGAGTGACCAGGTAGAGGATTGCCAATTGCGCCGTGTAGGCTTTCGTCGAGGCAACGGCGATCTCGGGGCCGGCGTGAGTATAGATAACGCCGTCGGCCTCTCTTGCTATGGAACTGCCGACAACATTACAGATGCCGAGGGTCCTGGCGCCCTTCCGCCGCGCCTCCCGCAGCGCGGCGAGCGAATCGGCGGTCTCCCCCGACTGCGAAATTATTATGACGAGCGTGTCTTTGTCCACGATGGGGTCGCGGTAGCGGAATTCGCTCGACGTATCCACCCAGCACGGTACCCTGGCATATTCCTCGATCATGTATTTGCCGGCTAGCCCCGCATGATAAGCGGTGCCGCATGCAACTATTGCGATCTTCTTAAAATGTTTGAGGTCCCCGTCTTTTATCTTCAGTTCGTCGAATTTTATCTTCCCTTTATGCAATCTCTCATCGAGGATATCGTCCAGGACCGAACCCTGTTCATATATCTCTTTCAGCATAAAATGGCTATGGCCCGCCTTCTCGGCCTGTTTTATGTCCCAGGTTATCCTGGACGGTTTCTTCGGTATAACACGGCCGTTATAATCTTTCACCGTTACGGACGTCTTCGTTATAGTTATAACTTCCTGGTTATTGAGGTATATGACGTTCTTGGTGTAGTCCAGAAGGGCCGGCACGTCGCTCGCAAGGAAATTTTCACCGTTCCCGACCCCGATGACGAGCGGCGAATCGCATCTGGCGCCCACTATCCTATCGGGCTCGTTTACATGCACAGCGGCAATGGCGTAAGAGCCTTTGAGTAATTTAACGGTTTTGAGAACCGCCGTTTCGAGCGCGCCTTTATAATTTTTCTCGATGAGGTGCGCTATGATCTCGGTATCTGTCTCCGAGACAAATTTGTGGCCTTCTTTCGCCAGTGTTTTTTTGAGCTCAAGATAGTTTTCTATTATGCCGTTATGGACAATCGCTATTTTGCCCGTGCAGTCCAGGTGCGGGTGCGCATTTATATCGTTCGGCACGCCGTGAGTCGCCCAGCGCGTGTGGCCTATGCCCACGACGCCCTTTGCCGGGTCGTTCTTCAGGGCATCGTCCAACATGCGAAGTTTGCCCTGCCGCTTCACGAGATTTATCCTGCGGCCGTCCAGTATGGCAACGCCCGCGGAGTCATAGCCCCTGTATTCGAGCCTGCTCAAACCTTTGAGTAGGACATCCTGGGCTCTTTTATTCCCTATGTATCCGACTATCCCGCACATCGCAGTACCTCTTTCATGAACCTTTTTTTCTATAAGCTATTTCACCGTTTAAGATCGTTATCTTAACATCGAAATCCTCGTCGAATAAGACGATGTCCGCATCCATCCCGGCGGCTATCCTGCCTTTTCTTCTCTCGGCGCCAAAGAGCCGGGCGGGATTGATCGTAAGCATCCTCGCGGCATCCACCAGTTCCAGCCCGCATGTTTTGACACTGTGTTTCAGAGCTCCGATCATCGTCAGGGCCGACCCGGCGATGGTACCGTCTCTAAATTTGTAAGTACCGTCCCGCTTCTCTACGCCCGGGCGTCTCTCGGCCCGGACCGAATCCGTAACTAATATAGTTCTCTGTGTACCCTTGACCTTTATCAGGAGATCGAAAAGCTCTCTGGGGACATGGATGAAGTCCAGCACGATCTCCGCCATCACCGCCTCTTCGAGCAGGGCAGCCGAACTCGCCCCAGATTCACCTCTCTCCGGGCCGCGCATAGCGTTGAATATGTGCGTCGCGTGTCTTATCCCGGCGGTGATACCGGCGGCGGCCTCTTCATACGTCGCGTTGGTATGACCCATGGAAGCTATGACGCCGTGCGGCCCGAGCAGTTTTATTATAGGTATAGCGCCGTCTATCTCCGGCGCTATAGTAATCATCTTTAAGAGATGCCCGCATTTTTTCAGCATCTCCAGCATCTCTTTTCTGTTAGGTTTCCTTATATAACGCCTGTCCTGGGCACCCGCCTTTTTTTTATTAATATACGGCCCTTCGAGCCTCAACCCCAGCACATTGTGCCCGAACGCGCTGTCTCTTACAAACCGTTCTATCTGGCGCGCTTTGCCGTATATCTCATCTAGAGAAGCGCAGGACTCGGCAATGACTATCGAGGTCGTTCCGGACCGTATTTCATTATTGAATATCTCTGCAGGCGAGCCGTGGATGTGTGTATCTATGAAACCGGGCGAGATATAGGCGCCGCCGGCATCGACAGATATAGTACCCCTCGGATGGCGCATTCCCTTACCGACCGCGGCGATCTTATTTCCGTCGATCAGGACGTACGAATTCTCTAAAAGAGCGTCTGGTAAAACTATCGTGCCGTTTTTAATTAAGATGCTGGCCATAGTAAGTTAGTGTCTTTTTAAAGGAGGTCCTTCGTCCAGGCTTGCGAAGCAAGCTTGCGCTTGCTGGCTATTTATTTTGCACAAGCACCATTCGCCAGCTGTCATGCAATAGCTCAGGTGCTGTGCACCGCACAAGCACCATTCGCCAGCTGTCATGCAATAGCTCAGGTGCTGTGCACCGCACAAGTACCATTCGCCAGCTGTCATGCAATAGCTCAGGTGCTGTGCACCGCACAAGTACCATTCGCCAGCTGTCATGCAATAGCTCAGGTGCTGTGCACCGCACAAGTACCATTCGCCA
>JBAZKH010000008.1:0-89096 GCA_041650935.1 Candidatus Omnitrophota bacterium | reverse complement strand
ATACGGGGTATGCAGTTGCAACAAGCGGAAGCGCGGCGCTAACTGTAAACGCCGGCGTAGACAACACTGCCATCGATGAAAATACCTCCTCCGGCCGCGGCGTATATTGGAACTCGACCGGCACATTGAGTATCACAGGTAACATCATTAACTCTACGGGCACAGGCTCTGGATACGGCCTATACTTCGCCGCAGTTCCGACATTAGCTACCATAACAGGTAACATAACAGGCGCAGTAACAAGCACAGCTACAGGTACAGTATTAACAGATACTAATACATCCACCAATACCTTCTCCGGTGTTATCTCTGGCTCTATGGCTATTGCCAAGGAAGGCTCCGGCACTCTCATACTATCCGGCAATAACACGTTTAACGGTGGAGTCGCGATTAAGAAAGGTACCGTTCAGCTCGAGACTAGCGCCAATGCCGCAGGCACCGGTACGATTACTCTTGGTAATACTACGGGCACTGATTCAGCCACACTTCTTGTTGCAACAACTGGTTTAACCATAGCCAATCCGATAGCGCTTGCCACTAACGCAACCGCGGGTACCCTCACTATCGGTAACACCGGTACCGCCATATCAACGATATTCTCAGGCGGCGTAACAGGCACCAATAGCTTCACCATAAATACCAATGCTACCACAGGTACTATCGAGTTCTCTACAGCTACAGTCAATAACACCGGTACCATCACCCATATAGGAGCTGGCAGTGGTGATACCACCATAAGCTCTGTTATTGGTTCCAATGTAACCGGCATAATCCAGAATAGCTCTACATCGAAGCTTGTATTATCAGGTAATAACTCAAGCGTAGGGTATGTCACCATATCCAGTGGTACCCTGGAACTCTCAGGCACTACCAACCTCAATGTATCCGGTAACTGGGTAAATAGCGGCATATTCACAGCTAACCAGAGCACGGTTACATTAAACGGCTCATCAGCCCAGACCATCATTTCAGGCGGGACGGGCACGGGTAAGAATTTCTATAATATAACTATTAATAATACCTCAGGCGGGGTAAGCCTCTTAACCAATGACTTAACCCAGGCTACGGGTGGTGTACTCGCCTTTACAAAAGGCACACTCAATCTTAACGGCAAGACCTGGACGCTTGGAGCGGACTTTGCGCCGGCTCCAACATCCGCGGTAGAGCTTGATATCAACGGTGGCACATTGAATGGCGGCACTGATTACAACATGACGTTGTCTGACAGCGACATGACAATCATTCATGCTTCCGGCATAGTCAATTGTCACGATTTTGCGTTGACGGCCGGGACATACACTTGCTCCGGTAATGCGGCCATCAACGCTTCGGGCAACGTAACCATAACAAGCACATGGACCAATACAGGCTCTACGATAACGATGTCCGGTTCGGATAAGACTATCGACGCGAGCCAGGCGCTCAATAACCTGACTATCGACGGCTCCGTATCCGTCGTTAACAATGACCTTAACGTTACAGGCAGTCTTATAGTAAATTCTGATAAGACCCTCGATATCGGAGCTAAGTCGCTCGCGGTATCGGGCACGCTCACGAATAATGGCACAATAAAACTGGTCGGCGCCGCAGACCAGACGGTAACTGCTATCACAGGCGGCACGGTCATATATATAGGTAATGGTACATATATAGGCCTGAGAGCCGGTTACCTGTATTACAACCTGATATTCTTCTCGATCCTCGGTACGGGCAACTGGACGCTTGCCGATGACCTGATAGTAAATAATAATCTTATTATCACATCCGGCACGCTTATAAGCTCGACATATAAGACGACGGTTAACGGCTACGTCCTTATTAACGGCGGCACATTCAACGCGAGTAACGCCGCCGCCGATCTCGATTTTAACGGCAACTTCAAGATGACGTCCGGCACTCTCTCGGCTCCTGCGGTACTCGACAATACGTCATTCACAGTGGCGGGTAACTGGGAAATTTCAGGTTCCGGCATATTCCTGCCGAATAACGGCAGAGTGGTTCTTGACGCGGGAACGACAGGGAAGACGATAATGACTACATCCACCGGCGCGTGCGCCTTCTATGATGTCAGGTTCGATAACGCAAACGGCGGATGGACGCTCTCCGATGACCTTACGGTGAATAGCGGCATTACGATCGCCGCCGGTACGCTCGATGTCTCGGCCTCCGACCGTACCCTGTATGTCGGAGGTAACTGGACCAACGCCGGCGCGTTCAATGCGCAGTCTGGTACGGTCGTATTTAACGGCACAGCTGCCCAGACCATTACCGCCGGCGGCACAGGCTTAGGCAAGACGTTCTTCAATATGACCATAACCAACGCTTCAGCCGCCGGCATCATATTCGCCGACTCATGCACGATCACCGGAACATTTACTGACACGACTGCGGGTTCGAAACTCACGTTCAATGCCGGGTCTACTTATGCCTTTGCCAATATAAATATAAGCGGTACGGAAAATAGCCTCATTATCATGCAAAGCTCCGCCGCGGACGAGTGGTTCTTCAACGTCAGCCAGACCAGCCCCGTGGTCTCTTACGCCGAAGTATCTTATTCCGACGCTTCCGGCGGCAGCACCATAGACGGAACCAATGGCTGTGTGGATGCCAACTATAACAAGAACTGGATATTCCCCAATATCGGTATTACGGTCTCCGGAACGTCGAACTCTGCCGGCACGGTTTGGATAGCCGTAAACGGCAGCAGGAAAGAGGGCAGGGCCGGCACGATCATCGATAGCGTATGGCTGATCGCGTTCGTAAAAGTAAACAGCGGCGATATCGTTACGGTGTGGATAAATAATCCCGCGACCGGCAATGAGTCTACGGCAGTGGTCAAATACTCCGGCTCAGGTAACATCATCGGTATAGTCCTCGATAAGCACACTCTCTCGGTCGGTTCGGCAAGCCAGCAGAGCCTGACCATAGCGGATATGTCCCTGTATACTCATAGCGATAACGCGGATGTAATGCACGGTGTAAGCAGCGGCGTACTTACCGTTGACGCAGGCGGCACATTTACGGACGCCAAGATAAAGGTACTTTCCGGCATCACCTTTACTATTGGCTCTACAGAGACCCTCAATACGCACGATGTGGAGATAGCCGGCACTCTTATCGGCACCAGTACCGCTACATTTAACGTCTCCGGCGACTGGGTCAATAACAATATCTTTACGGCCGGTAACTCTACGGTCAATTTCAACGGGACCGATACGCAGATTATTAATGCCGGCTCCAGCAGTTTCTATAACGTGACTGTCAATAATGGTTCCACGAACGGCGTTAAGCTTGCGGCCAATACGGTCCTTGTCATCGGCACAAACGGTATACTCACTATCAATACAGGAAAGCGGCTGGACTTAAACGGCGCGGGCCTTACCGTTACCGGAGCCTCGTTCGTTAACTCCGGTACGCTGCAACTGCAGGGCAACGAAACTTTATTGGACTTTGTTAACGATACCGCCAATAACGGTACGGTGAAGTATACCGGCACCGGCACGTATACCGGTCTTAAGGCCGGTTACAATTACGCTAATCTCATAATCGATGCGGGCACATATAATACAGGAGATAATTATCTCCACGTACTTATTGGCTTCAACAATAACGGCACCATCGTTGTCACGACCGGAGACGTTACGCTGCCGAGAAATCCCACTACAGGGAAGTTCAAGTTCACAGTGGCCAGGGACCTGCCGGGATATAACTATACAAACCTTGAGCTTAGCGCGTCGGGCAGTTATACGATCATGGGCGATTGCGTATTCGGTACCCTTAATATGAGCGGTAATGGGACATTGACCATAATACCATACAAGGGTGATGATACGGGAGTAACGACAGATACGCTCCAGGGCAGCGGCACCATCGTGACGCAGGATTCCGGCGCAAAGACAGTATTACCGGCTGGCGCTAATGTTACATTTACATCTATTGCTACCGCGCTGCCGGGTAACCAGTATAGTGTGCTGATATTGCAGAAGGGCGGTTCGGCTCAAGGCGATATAACGGCCGACCGTCTCGACATTGGCACGGGCAGGACCCTTAACATGAATACGAGAAGCCTGGCGGTTTATACTACTCTGAATAATAACGGTACCATAGTAGTAGGAGCGGGCACCCTGAGCCTGCCCACGGGCGTTAATGCCGGTAATTTCACGTTCACCGATACCAACGACATACCCGGAAGCGCATATGCGACCCTTACAGTGAACGCCGCCGCGAAGACTCTTACGGCCCTGGACGATATTACGGCTGCCAATCTTACGGTGATAGCCGGCGCCCTTAATATAGGAAGTCACGACCTCGCGGCAGGTTCGATCTCTAACTCAGGTACTATAAAGCTGGTAGGCACGGCCACGCAATCCGTTCCCGTTATCACCACAGGCACGGTAGAGTATACCGGAAGCGATTCTTACACGGGTCTCAGGGCGGGCAATTATTACAACGCCCTCAAGTTCTCAGGCGCAGGCAGCTATGCGCTGGATAACAACCTGACGGTTACAGGCGCTCTCGAGATCTCTAACGCGTCCGGCATCCTTGATATAGGAGGCCGTAACCTCGCGGCGGGCTCGGTTTCCAACTCAGGCACGATAAAATTAGTAGGCGCGGCTGCGCAGTCTGTTAACAGTATCACGACGGGCACTGTCGAGTATACGGGCAGTAACTATTACACGGGTTTGAGAGCCGGAAATATCTACGGGGCCCTCAAATTCTCCGGGACAGGCACCTACGTATTAGACAACAATTTGAGCGTGACTAATGCCCTCACGGTCTCCAACACCTCCGGCATCCTTGATATAGGAACGAATAACCTCGCGGCGGGCTCGGTTGCCAACTCAGGCACGATAAAGCTGGTAGGCGCGGCTGCGCAGTCGGTTTCCAATATCGCGGCAGGTACGGTCGAATATACGGGCACATCGAATTACACGGGCCTTAAGGCCGGCTATAGCTATGTCAACCTGATAATAGATTCCGGCAACTATAATATTACGACTAATGATCTCAGCGTCTCGGGAAGCTTTATAAATAACGGCACCATTACGGTTTCGACCGGCAATGTGACGAATATACCGGCCGGCAATGCAGGCAGTTTCACGTTCACCGCTAACAATACTGTCCCGTCCAGGACGTATAATACCCTTGCGTTAGACGGTATCGATGCCTCGTTTATTGCCGCGGGCGGCATAATAACGGCATCGACCTTGAATGTTACCAACGGCGTATTCAACCTGTCCAATAACAATGCCAGCGTAATCGTTTCCGGCGATTTGACAATAGATTCCGGCGGCGCGGTAGTGAAAGGTTCTTCCGGCACGTGGACGTTTAACGGCAGCGGATCGGCAAGCTGGATCGATTCGACTGTCGCGGGCCAGGACTTAGGAAATGTATCGATAGCTGGTAATAACAAGACCGTCGTGGCAAATAGTAATGTTAAGGCGGCCTCGGTCAATATAGCATCCAATAGCATCTTCGACATAACCGGGCATACGCTCACCCTGACAGGGACCGGCACGGGCCAGAATGCTCCTTTGATAAAGAACGGTAGTTTACTGATCGATAATTCTACGGTCAAGTATACCGGCGCGGGCAGTGATACCGACATAGCGGCGATACCGTATAATAATCTTATGATATGGCCGGGTGCAAGCACTACATACTACCTCGCGGGCGACCTGGCCGGGCTGAATAAGGTTCTGGGTGTTACGACCTTGGGCGGCGCCGTTACGCTCGATGCCGGCCTGGTAACCAACTATAACCTGCAAACGGACGGCATTACCATAAATTCCGGCGCAAGGTATATGGCGCGCGGATCGAATATCGTCGTGACGGATGACTGGACGAATTACGGCACATTCACGTGCGGTAGTTCGAAGGTTGTACTTGACGGCGTATCCACAACTGCGCAGTTTGTGACGACCGGCGGCGCCGATTCGAAGTTCAATATACTCGAGATCGAGACCATGCGGCAGGGCGGCGGTTACGACGTGGTATTTGTCGACGCTTTACATGCCAACGTCCTGTACCTGGGCGCCCAGGGCTATGAGTCGGATAAGACATTCGCCTTTGCTACGGGCACGGCAAACGTGCATACTATAAACAGCGTCTTCACGACGACCGGTTGCCAGTATAAGATAATAAGGCTCGTGCCGGTCAATTCGACCGAGACCTGGTACTTAAACGCGCCGGACAATGCGAACCTGTCGTATACCGATATCAAGAATTCATTCTCGGTGAATGATATATACCTGACCAATTCGCATAATGCCGGCGGTAATAACGCCAAGTGGCATTTTACTGCCGTGACTTCATGCGGTACCGGTAATTGGGGCAACACCGCTAGCTGGACCACCGGCTATGTGCCGACCGAATACGATCTGGTCATGATAAGCGACGGTATACTTTCACTCTCTGAGGTTACCACAGTAGCCGGTATTACGATAAACAGCGGGAAGACGCTTACTCTCGGCGGCCATAATTTGACGGCCGCGGGCGGTATCACCAATTACGGGAACCTGATCCTTAACGGCAGTGAGGAGATAACCGGAGCAATAACGAACGCGGCCGGAAGCACGGTCAAATATTGCGGCGCAGGTACCTATGAGGCGCTTAAAGCCGGCACAACGTATAATAATCTAGAATTCGCGAACGCGGCCGGTATATGGAAGATGAATTCGAATCTTACGGTGAGCGGCGCGCTCAATATTACAAGCGGCACGGTGAACCTGAACGGCAAGATCATCACGGTGACGGGCGGCATAGTAAATAGCGGGGGGCTCATAGTTAACGGCAACGAGACATTGAGCGGCGCAGTCACGAACAAGTCCGGCAGTACGGTCACGTATAACGGTTCGGGCACATTCGACCAGCTCAAATGCGGCAATTCTTATTCCAACCTCGTCTTCAACGGCAGCGCGATATGGACTCCGAATTGCGATATAGTTGTTACCGGGACGCTGGAGATAGTGAACGGAACATTAAAAGGAAGCAATAATACCATAAAGGTTAGCGGCAACTTTACGGTTAATGGCCAGTTCCTCGCGGAGAATAGCACGGTGGTATTTGATGATGCCAGCAAGGTGTCGTACATCCATGGTACGACATTTACTAATCTTAGCATAACCACTCCTGGCAAGACGGTCGTTATCGACGCAGGCCTGACAGAAACGATCACCGGCACCCTGACCATAACAGGCACGTCCGGCCAGCCGGTAACATTACTTAGCGGCACGACGGGCACGCAGTGGAATATCAATCCGCAGGGTACGATAAATATCTCCAACATCCAGGTCCGGGATTCGAATAATATAGGCAGGGCTATATCGGTGCCGTATACCGCCAACCTGGGCAATAATACAGGTTGGACATTCATTTATCCTTCGCATGGCGGTTCCATTAATACCAATACGCCGCAGATAAATAACAGCCTCTTCCTGTTCAGGTATGGTTCATCAGAGCTTCCTCTATATACAACGGCATCTGACCTTATAATCACTCCGAGCGGCGCCGCTATGGTAGCGCCGGCCGCGATCGGCAGGAGCGCGTTGGCACCGGCTACGGCATTCGGTATGCACATCCCGGGAATCAATTATGCGTTCATGGGCGTAACCGGCAGCGCGATACTGCAGCAGCCTCTGCCGCCGAATGCGTTTATGGGCGTAACCGGCAGCGCGACATTGCCGCAGCTTATGCCGGCGAGCGCGTTCGCGGGCGTAACGGGCACAGCGCTTATGCCTGCGACGTTGTCGCAGAGCGTCTTTAACGGCGTGCAGGCCGGCGTACAGCTTCCTCCGAGAGTTTCGTTCGACGGCGTACAGCCGACGGCCCAACTGCCCGCGAGGGTATCATTCGACGGTATGGAGTCGATGGTCCAACTGCCTGCCAGGATCTCGTTCGAAGGTGTTCAGCCTGCGGTCCATCTGCCGAAGGGCGTATCGTTTGCCGGTATACAGCCGACAGCGCAGCTGCCGGAGAGGGTATCATTTGCCGGCGCTCAGCCGACGGTTCAACTGCCCGACAGAATATCGTTTGAAGGGATGCGGTCTGCGGCCCAACTGCCCGCGCGGGTTTCGTTCGATGGAGTGAGCCCTGCGATCCAGTTACCGGAAAAGATATCGTTCGCGGGTATGCGGCCGGCAGTACAGTTGCCAGAAAGAGTCTCGTTCGAAGGCGCTCAGCCTGCAGTCCAACTGCCGCCGAAGACTTCATTCGAAGGTATGCAGTCCGCGGTTCAACTACCCGCGCAGGTTTCGTTCGAAGGCATGCAGCCCACAGCTCAACTGCCTGAGAAGATTTCATTTGCCGGCGCGCAGCCTGCGGCACAACTGCCGGAAAGAGTTACTTTCGAAGGCATGCAACCCACAGCTCAACTACCTGAAAAGATATCGTTTGCCGGCGCTCAACCTGCGGTACAGCTGCCTCCGAGGACCTCGTTTGAGGGCATACAGCCTACGGTTCAGCTGCCTGAGAAGGTATCGTTTGACGGAACGCAGTCTACGGCAGCGCTGTCCCAGCCTCTGCCAAAGACGGTGTTCGAGGGCATGCAGCCTGCCGCCCAGTTACCTGAGAAGGTTTCATTCGAAGGAACGAGGGCGTCAGAGGTACTGCCTCCGTCTGCGATACAGACACTCAAAGAAGCGGCCGCGTCAGCCACTCTTCCTGAGACGAAAGAGACGTTTAAGGAAATCGGCGCTACGGTCCAACTGCCTCCGAAGACTTCGTTCGAAGGCACTCAGGCTGCCGTAACCATGCCTCCTAAGGTATCGTTCGAGGGGACGAAAGCGGATGTCAGTTTGCCGGAAGATGACAGGTAATCCTCGTATTGTATTAATATTATAATTGTGATAATATGAACTTACTATGCTCATCGACACACATTGTCATCTCTCGTTTCCTGATTTTGACGGGGACCGGGATGATGCCATAGATAGGGCGAAAAAAATAGGCGTTACCGCAATAATCGATGTCGGAAGCTCGATCGAAGGCACGCGCCGTGCCGTCCAGCTCGCCAAGTCGCACGACATCGTCTACGCTACGCTCGGTGTCCATCCCCATGAAGCAGGGTCCGTTACCGGCAACGTTATGGCCGGATTTAAGGAACTGGCCGGAGAGCGTAAAGTCGTCGCTATAGGCGAGGTCGGGCTTGATTATTACCGCAACCTCTCTTCTAAGGATGTGCAGGAAGCGGCATTCAGAAAATTCATCGCTCTGGCCCTAGAGCTGAACCTGCCTCTTATAATTCATTCCCGGGAAGCAGGCGACGATACCATAAAAATATTAAAGGAATACGCACGACGAATAAAGGGCGTCATGCATTGCTTTTCCGGTGACGAACGATTTTTAAAAGAATGTCTCGACCTTGGTTTATACATATCCTTCACATGCAACCTCACTTTCAAAAACGCCGGGGAACTGCGCCTGGCGGCGCGGAAGGTTCCTGTGGAGAGATTGCTCCTGGAGACGGACGCGCCGTATCTGGCTCCGCAGATGCATCGCGGTAAACGGAACGAGCCGGCATACCTGAAATACCTGGTCGCGCAATGGGCCGAGATTACGGGCCTGACCCAAAATGACATAGCGAGGATAACGACGCACAATGCCAATACGCTCTTTAGGTTATCCCCTGCGGCTAGGTCGAAAATAGCGTACGGGATAAGGGATTCGCTCTACCTTAATATAACTAACAGGTGTACCAATAACTGCGATTTCTGCGTAAGGCGCGATACGGATTTCGTTAAGGGCCACAACCTGGTGCTGGATAAAGAGCCGGATATAGGTGAGATATTGGAGGCGGTGGGCGATCCGGCCGGATATAAGGAGATCGTCTTCTGCGGTTACGGCGAGCCGACCATAAGGCTCGATGTCGTAAGAGCGGTCGCGAAAGCGTTGAAGGCAAAGGGCGCTGTGATAAGACTCGTTACGAACGGCCACGGCGACCTTATAAACTCGAGGCCCATAGCCGGGGAACTGGCGGGCCTTATAGATAAGGTTTCGGTCAGCCTGAACGCCGATACCGAGGATAAGTATAACGATATATGCGTCCCTAAGTTCGGCCCTGGAAGTTTCAAGCACGTCATCGACTTTATAACGGAATGTGCGGCTCGTAATATAGATACCGAAGTAACGTGCCTTGACCTTGAGGGTGTTGATATACAAAAATGCGAGGAGCTGGCAAAGTCGCTTGGCGCTAAATTCAGGCTCAGGAGATACGGAGTTACGGGATAGGTGGATAACTCAATATGGTAAAAGTTTCGCTCGCACGATGCAATGATTATAATCCCGACAGGGTCTTCGCCGCAGTGAAGAAGGCGGTCGATCTGGTCGGCGGAATGGAAGCCTTCGTAAAGAAAGGCGCAAAGGTCCTGATAAAGCCGAACCTTCTTTCGGCCCGCCGTCCCGAGGATGCGGTCGATACGCATCCGGAAGTGGTGCGCGCTGTGGCGCGGCTTGCAAAACTCTCCGGCGCAGGCGTCGTGCTTCTCGGCGATTCGCCGGGAGGGTACGGGGCTGATATGGACGAGATATTCGACAAGTCCGGGATGCGGGCGGTGGCGAAAGAAGAAGGTGTTGAGCTTGTTAAGTTCACTGCATCCAAAACAGTTGACGGCATACCTTTCACCCGTTACATATTCGATTGCGATTGTGTAATATCTGTGCCGAAATTGAAGACGCACCTTGTAACTATCCTGACGGCCGGTATCAAAAATATGTACGGTACGGTCGTCGGTCTTTATAAGTCAGAGCGCCATTTGAGCGCGCCAAAGGGAAAAGATTTTGCGAAGGTTATCGCGAAGGTCTACGGGATAGCAAAACCCCATCTCACGGTCCTGGATGCGATCAGGGCAATGGAAGGGGACGGCCCTTCCGGCGGCCAGCCGAGGAACCTTAATCTCGTTATGGCAGGGCCTGACGCAGTCGCCATAGATACGATAGCCGCCGCCATCGTAGGGATAGAACCGTTGGATGTGCTGGTTACTAAAGAGGCTTTTCGGTCCGGTTTCGGCGAGGCGGATCCGGCTAAAATAGAACTGGCAGGCGATGATGCCGCAGGTTTTTTTCTTCCGAATTTCAAAATGCCGCAGACTATCCCTTTGGGGTTTGTGCCGACCGCAATTGCCACTGCCGCCGCGTCTTTGATAAAATTCAAACTTCATATCGATATCCGGGTCTGCAGGAGGTGCAGGCTCTGCAAGACGACGTGTCCCGTCAACGCTATTGAAATCGGGAAGGATTCCTGTAAAATAGATTATAAGAAATGCGTAAGGTGCCTTTGCTGCCATGAAGTCTGTCCTTACAAGGCCATCCGCATAAAACGTAATCTTTTAACCAAATTGCTCTGGAGGTAAAATGCCTGTCGATACGATCTATTGGGATAATGGAAGCGTCAAACTTGTCGACCAGACGCTCCTTCCGTCAAAATTCAAATATATCTCCTGCCGCGATGTCAAGACCCTCTGGCGCGCGATAAAGAGACTGCAGGTGCGCGGCGCGCCCGCCATAGGCATTGCCGGCGCGCTCGGTGTAGCGCTGGGGGCAAAAAACTCGCAGGCGCGGACGGCTGGAGAGCTTCTGCGGGATGTCAGTGATACAGCGAAGTATCTCGCGTCATCGCGGCCGACGGCTGTCAACCTCTTCTGGGCGCTTGAGCGGATGGAGCGCATAGCCGTCCGCAGCGGCGCGCGGAGTGCGGCCGAGATCAGGCAGATACTAATGAAAGAGGCGCTCGCGATTATCCGCGAAGATAAAGAAGCATGCCGCGCGATGGCGCGGCATGGCGCGCGCCTTATAAGGCCGGGCGATACCATATTGACCCATTGCAATGCGGGCGGCCTTGCCACCGCCGACTATGGCACTGCGCTCGGCGTACTCTTTGAGGCGTCGAGGCAGGGCAAGCGCATCAAGGTTTACGCCGATGAGACGCGGCCGCTTCTGCAGGGTGCACGGCTCACGACCTGGGAGCTTATGCACGAGGGGATCGACACGACGCTCATCTGCGACAACATGGCGGCGAGCCTTATGGCGAAGGGCAGGATAGATAAAGTCTTTGTCGGCGCTGACCGCATCGCCTCAAATGGCGATGCCGCTAATAAGATCGGGACCTACAGTATAGCCGTCCTTGCCCGGTATCACAAGATACCGTTTTATGTAGCCGCGCCGCTCTCGACATTCGACCTGAAGATCGCCACAGGTAAAGACATCCCCATCGAAGAGCGCGATGCCAACGAGGTGAGAGCGATAGGTGGGAAATTTATCGCGCCCAGAAATGTAAAAGTATATAACCCGGCATTCGATGTTACGCCGAACGATTTAATAGCGGCGATTGTTACGGAAAAAGGGATATTCAGGAAACCATATGGAAAAAACTTTAAAAGAGATCGGCGAAATAGGCCTTATTGAGCGCATCGCAAAGCAGTCCAGGTGCGATCGAAGTGTAATCAAAGGCATCGGCGACGATACGGCTGTGATTAAATGGACGAAGGATAAGTACCTTCTATTTACGTGCGACATGATGATAGAAGATGTCCACTTCGCCCGGCGTAAAGCAACGCCGTTCCAGATAGGATGGAAGGCACTGGGCCGCAATATAAGCGATATCGCGGCGATGGGGGGCGTGGCGCGGTATGCGCTCGTATCTATCGGGCTCGATCCTGATTTGCCGCTTTCGTTTGCGGATGGCATATTAGAGGGCATAAACGCGCTCGCGAAAAAGTTTAAAGTAAATATCGTAGGCGGCGATACCGCAAGATCGAAGAAACTGGTGATAGATATTTCACTGATAGGCGAAGTGGAGAAAGAGCGTCTCGCATTAAGAAGCGGCGCTAAGTGCGGCGACGCCATATTCGTGACGGGTTTTATCGGCGGTTCGGGAAAGGGGAAACACCTTGATTTTACGCCCCGTCTTGACGCGGCCAGGGCGCTCGTCAAAAATTTTAAAGTCAATTCGATGATCGACGTTTCGGACGGCCTTCTTCTCGACCTCTGGAGAGTGCTTGAGGCAAGCGGGGCCGGAGCCGTGGTGTATGAGGATCTCGTTCCTGTTTCTAAGGATGCCCGGTCGACCGCGAAGGCGATGACAGACGGCGAGGACTTCGAGCTCCTATTTACGCTTGGCGCGAAAGAGGCGGAGCGCTTTATGAGGAGTTACCTTAAGAAACTGGATATCCCGGTGAGCTTGATCGGTGAAGTGGTTCCGAAAAAGTACGGTTATCGGCTGATCGGCAATGATTGGAAGGAGAAGCGGATTACGCGGAAAGGATACACCCACTTTTAGTAGCTGACGTTTAAACGTCAGCTACGCTGTGGATAACTCAAATGATCTCCAATAGCCCTGAAGAGACTATTGCAATAGGCATAAAACTTGCCCGCAGGCTGAAGAAGGGCGATTGCGTTGCGCTCATCGGTGATCTCGGAAGCGGTAAGACGGTGCTGACGAAAGGGATAGCAGAGGGCCTGGGCGTGAAGAACCCACGGTATGTCAACAGCCCGACCTTTGTCATAATAAAAGAATATAAGGGAAAATTGCCGCTCTACCATTTCGATCTCTACCGCCTCAATAAGTCCACCATCCTCGATGCCGAAAGTTATGAGGAGTATCTCTATGATGACGGTGTTACCGTTATCGAATGGGCGGATAAGATCCGTAAGCTTCTGCCGAAGAGGTGCATTGAGGTGAGGCTGAAAGTAGCAGGAGAGAGTAGGAGGAAGATAGTAATAAAGAATGACAAATGACAAAATCCAAATGACAATTTTAGCAATCGATACCTCAACAGACTATTTGAGCCTTGCGGTGATGCGCGGCGGGAAGATAGTTGCGCGCTTCCACAGACGTTCGCATATGCGCCACTCAAGCCTTCTTGTTCCCACGATCGACCGGCTCTTGAAGAAAGTGCGGATGAAATTAAGCGGGATAGACTCTTTTGCGATAAGTATCGGCCCCGGATCATTTACGGGCCTGCGCATAGCTGTGGCAACGATCAAGGGATTGGCATTTGCGCTGGATAAGCCGATCGTTACCATCCCGACCCTCGACGTTGTAGCGCAAAACGCGAAGAGTTTTAAAGGAATAATCTGTCCGGTCCTCGATGCGAGAAAAAATAAAGTCTACGCCTGCCTGTACGAATCGGACGGGAAAACAGTGAAACGGATTACGGAATATTTGCTTCTTCCCGCCAAAGAGTTGATGGAAAAGGCCGCGCGATATGATAAAATATTTTTCCTGGGTGATGCGCTGCATTTGATTGGCAGGGTGGATAGCAAAAAGGTCGATTGGCATCCTAAAGCGGATGTTGTCGCGAAGCTCGGGGCGGAATATTGTAAGAATAAAAAATTTGTGACGGCGGAGAAACTGGAACCGATGTATCTATATTCCAGGGAGTGCGATATAACCGGAAAATAACATAACCGGAAAATTCTTGCCGGGTGAAAATTTCACCCGGCAAGAAGCGAGGTATATGACAGAGATGAAAGTGACGACAAAGAACGGCCATACGAAACCGCACTATCGCCCGACATGGGCGGAAGTCGACCTCAAAGCGATCGAGCATAATTTTAAGCAGGTCAGGCGCATGGTCGGCAAAGCTATCAGGATCATGGTTGTCGTAAAGGCCAATGCTTACGGCCACGGCATTGTAGAGGTCTCGGCGGTACTCGAGCGGTTGGGTGTCGATTACCTCGGCGTTGCCACGACCGATGAGGCCGTGAGGCTGAGAGACGGCGGTATAAAGACACCGGTGCTTGTCCTGGGCTCGGTGTTGCCGGAAGAGGTCAAGGTGTTGATAGAAAACGACATAACGCTGACCCTTGGGAGCGCGGGTCTTCTGGCCGCCGTTAAGAAAGAGACGGCCGCCGGTCTTCAGGCGCGGGTCCATATCAAGATCGATACCGGGATGGGAAGGATCGGTGTGTGGCACGAAGAGGCGCTCCATTTCATAAAGAATCTCGCTGAGGAGCGGAATATAATTATCGAAGGTATCTACACGCACTTCTCGAGCGCCGGCCGCGACGACTTCTTTACTAATTACCAGATCGACGCTTTCGAGAAACTTCTTGCTAGGCTTGAGGGTTTCGATATACGGATCCCGCTCAGGCACGCGGCCAATTCCATCGCCACGGTAGATTTTAAAAGGTCGCACCTTAATCTGGTCAGGCCGGGCCTCATCATTTACGGTATGTATCCCAAGCATACATTCCCGAAGCTGATAAAATTAAAACCCGCATTATCGCTTAAGACGAAGGTAGTCTATATCAAAGAGACCCCGCCCGGCCGTTCGATAAGTTACGGCCGCACCTACGTCACTCAGAAGCACACGCTGATAGCGACCCTGCCCATAGGCTATGCCGACGGTTACGCGCGCAATCTATCTAACAGGGCCGAGGTCCTCGTCCGCGGCCGGCGCGCCCACATAGTCGGCAAGGTTACGATGGACCAGATGATGATAGACATCGGCCACATCCGCGGTGTCAGGGTGGGGGACGAGGTCGTCCTGATCGGAAGACAGGGGCGCGAAGAGATACGCCCCGAGAAACTGGCCCGCCTGGCCGAAACGATAGCCTACGAATTTGTCTGCGGTATCTCCAACCGCGTCCCAAGAGTCTACAAACCATAATTTCCACCCCGGGGTGGAGTAATAGATTAGCATAGAGAAGTTCCCCCGACGATATTGTAGCCGACATTTAAATGTCGGCTACAATGGAGAGCTTCTTTTGGCTAAACTGTTACGGGGTGGAAAGTTAGGCTAAAAAAAGTTAGCTAACTTTCTCTTGAATTAACAGACTCATATGATATAATTGAAACACTATATTTATGACTATTAGCTATGTATATAAGATAAGTAGTACATGTTTAGTATGCGCTACCCAAATAAGTTTATGACAGAACCTATATTACCAGCATATATCCGGAAACGTATGAAGCGGGCTATCGCGGCCATTCTCGCGGCAGTCTTTCTTTTTAATGACATCGCCTTTGCCGGTGACTTTCAGAATCTTGCGCCGAGGGCCGGAACGACACTGCCGGAATTCCAAAAAAGGTACGAAGATGCCTGCGACCGATTACGCGAAAAGGCGCTCGACGATTACATAGCTAAGACCATAGTAGCTAAGACCATCGTAAGTCGCGGGAGAAATATCATCTGGAAGGACGTAACGCAAAAGGATATCGATGATATCGGAAAAGTGGATATCACCAAGATTTTGCCTACCCGCGGAGATAAGGTATCCTTTGAGTTTGACGGCAAGACTATATGGCAGGATATTCTGGTCGCGGCTATCCCGGGCATGTTCGCGAATAGGGGGCAGTTTGCGAAAGTTGGCCTGTGGAAATGGAACGATTTGCCCGTCATATTTATCGATGAAAAATTTTATTATGACCAGGATAAGCTGGACGATGCCGGCCGTTATGCAGCTGCGGACTATAAGGCCTCGAAAGAAATAATTTCCCACGAAAAGGACGAGATAGGTAAGTGGGAAGCCAAGCGGCTGGAACTTCTCCAGAGCTCGGTTATTCCTCCGGATCCCAAGGTCTTCAAAGATGTCTGGGTCAAAGGTAACCCCGAAGCCAAAGAACTTGCGTACGATTACCACACAAATTCCCGCGACTTGACGCATCTTTTCAAAAAGTATAAATACCTCCTGAATTGGGAAGAGCTTCATAAGGCCTATATCGAATCCGGCTCGATCTTCGACAGCGAAGACACGGGTGACGTCAATATCGCGGCAGGTCCTACAGGTCTTGAAGGCGATGAGCCGGGTCTTGAAGACTATGAACCGGCTTATTTAAACAAAAGATGGGTGCGTGCGCAAATATGGTTATCTTTTTCAGCCGCATTGTTTAATATGTCGCTATCGATCCTGTCGCTCGTTTTAATTGTTTACATAGCGCACCTGGCCTGGGTTTTTCCCTTCGGCATAATTTGGGATGTAATATTATGCTCATTCATAGTTATAGTTGAATCTCATCAGGTGAAGACTGGCCTGGGTAGTGCGCTTACGAAAGAATTTTCCAACATTGATAAAGCGATCAGCAAAGCGATATTATCTTCCGGCATCGATTTCAAAAACGGCGCTATCGAACGTTTTTTAAAAGCGGCGGAAAAGGTAATTGCAGTTGATGAAGCGCTTGATGCTATGGCGTATATACTGGATGTCCAGCGGGGTTGGTTTATCCTAAAACCATTTCGTTACAACAAGTTCAGTGAAGCCATGAAAAGCATTATCGATTTAATGCACGGACTGGAGACCTTCGAAGCAGGGATAACATCCGATCTTTATAAAAAGGCGGCAGAAGTAATAAGGAAATACTATGATTATCGTAATCGGGGCGATAAACGTAGCGCTAATCTTTCTTCCGGCGGCCCGCTTCTGGGCGGCAGCGCATTCGCGCCGCTCGGCCGGTATGCGTGGAGCGGTATCCCGGCCGCGACGTATCTCGCGGCGGTGTTGAGTCCTCTCGCAAGGATGTTTGTAAGGCTCTGGGACGTCTCCGGCGGTAGCGTTCCGGCAGGCGGCGACACGAATAGCGAAACTGAAGAAGACCTCGAAGCTCGTCTGGAGGACCAGGTCTTCGAAGCGCTTATCGAAGTTACCAGGCATGCCGCTCTTTCCTCAACCGCCGGCCCGGATACGCGAGGGGATCCGATAAATAATTTCTTGGTCCACTGCGACAGCCGCGTTGTTGCCCGGGCTACATTCAAATATTTTTATTTCTTGGACGAAATCGAACGGAATTTTAGCGGGATAGGATGGAGGAAAATGGTTAAACACCGCGTAGGCGATCTTTTCTTCCTGGACAATTTGCCGAAAAAATACGAAGAAGATGTCATTAAAGCCGTATATTACACTATACCAGACTCCAAACAGCGCGGCAAAGATTGGTCGTTAAGCCGCCATATGAGAATACTGGAGATGAGAGTCGTAGAATACCTGTTGGATATGAACGAGGATTCGGTTATAGAATTTCTCAGTATGCTGGAGCTGGAAAATGATCCGGAGGCAGATCTCGCGCAGCGGGTTAGCTCTGCTATAAGAGGAGCAAGGAGGTCGCTATTATTAAGGCTCATATACAGCCATAGGCGCGACAGGCCCGAGTTTAGCTATGGGCCGACTCTATTTAATTCGTTCGCGGGAGAGATTGCTGATTTTTCTTTGTATAATAGGCAAAGAAAAATGTACGGTATGTCGTCCGATATGCTTATTGCCGGGCTGGATGGCAATGACGAAGAAGCTTTTGTAGCGTTGAACGTATTGGCGCGAAAGCTGGAGCGCGCAGGTATCAAAAGCGAAGACCCTTACCCCGTCGATACCTTCGATTCGAAACTGGGCGGCTGCGGGAAAGATTATGTCGCAGCCTTGGAGAGGATACTGGATACCTCGGACGACCCGTTTACCCTAAGGATGGCATTCAGTCTCTACGAACGGATCTCGGATATAGACTACGATATAAAGAATGAAGGCCTTATGAATGTTTACCTTAAGATCGCGCGCAGCAGCAGCGACCCATATAGACGCTGCCAGCTTATAAGTAATCTTATCTTGTCGCGTAATGGCGGTGACGGCAGGAAATCGTTCGAGAAGCATTTTGTAGAAGGCCTGGAGGCTCTCATAGGCGACAGTGTCCCAGAGCCCGAAATATTGAAACATTTCGATAACTATAAATTGGATGGCGTATCGAACCGCCTGGAATGCCGGAAGTTTATGCGGGACCTTACGGAGATAGTTCTCCATCCCGGCAGGTATGACGAAGAAAGAAGAACTCAAGAAGGTTTGATTAAAGCGAAAGGCGCTGCCAGCCCGGTTTTACAATCTCCTCTAAGGCGTGTCGTACGATTCTTTAGGACTTACCCATCCTGGAGATGGCAAGATCGCTCGAAGCTAACCAAGAGGTTCCTGGTTAGCTGGTACGCGGCGGTTGTCGAGTGCGATGAATTGGCCAATATCTTCAATCTACCGAGCCTTTTTAAAAAACATAAGAACGAGAGATGGTATCACTGGCTGACCCGTTTTACGGGGATATGTGTTATATGGTTATCGATGCCCGCTGTCCTGGCGGGAATACCGTATCTTGTTTTTATCTATTTTGACGCTCCCAATATAATCATGCTGGCGGCGGCCGCGGGTAGTGCCGTATACGCCTTCAGGATACACCTTCTAGCGAATATTATTACCCACGGTTTTTACAACATGTTCGCGTTTTGGGCGCCGCTCGTGGTGCATTATAAACGTGATGGCAGCGATGAGAAGGACGTGCCAAAAATGGACACGCCGGGTGACATGCCCTTGCCGGGTAAGATCCGGGAAGACAACATGACCTTACCCGGCAAGATTCCGGGCACCGTGCCCTTGCCTGGTAATATCTCGGAAAGACCACATGACATAACCCGGCAAGATTCCGCGAAAGATTCCGCGCAGCAGGATTCCGCGAAAAGTGAGGCCAAAAAAGACGCGTCTCATAGTGTGAAGCCGCTCGACGCCCCCAGCGCAATACTTTCCGGCTCTGTAACGAAAAAACCTGAAGCTGCGCATAGAAAACAGACGCGGGAAGAAAGGATATCGGAACTCTGGAGTTACGTCAAGCCGTATTCGCTAGAGCATAGAGGTGAAGTTCCCGGCGCCCGCCTATTTGAGACACTGAAGAAAGACCTGGGGCTTGATGCCGGCGACCTGAACAGGGTTAAGGCGATAGAAGAGATTATCCCGCCCCGGCGGGCTAAAAAAGTTGTTGGCATGCTTGGAAGAAGCGGAGCGCTTCGTATGATATTGAACAAAAAATATGCGGAAACTAAAAGAAGCTATGATGAATTAAGGAAGCGATACCCGTCCGCCTATCCGCCCGGAGATGTTAATGCGCAGGCTGCTTTTAGAGAAACTGCCGAAATATTTGAACTGCTCGGCATCTGGTTCAATATAAATAATAGTCCCCAGGAGGCTAAAGACTGTTTTTCGCGGACCGAAGAGTGCGTAATTGCCGTTCAACATAGCGAGACAGGGGTCCTGCCGGTCCATCTCCAGCGGAAGCTGGTCCTGATGGAACTATGGCGCGGAGATCCGTACATGTTTATCGAAAATCTTTGCAGATACCTTACGGGATCCAGCATGCCCGTATGCCGGCATGTCAGCGCCGAGGACCAGGAATACCAGGTGCGTTACATGAGGCGATTGGCGAACGAAACGCTTGCATATATTGTGAGAGAGGTAAATTGCACACTTGGCGTGCTTGATACGTTGGAACGCGACACCGGGCGCAGGGAATTCCTTAAAGATGTACGCAGGTCTGCCGCATTAATGCTAAAGGAAGCGCGTGAAAACCCTTTTATCTATCCTTTCCGCTATCCTGTCCCTTCGCATGCGGTGTCGTGGGATTTCCCGTTTAAGGAATATAACCCTGAATATTATGTAGATAGGGAAGTGTTAGCGAATGACGTGACCCGTAATCCGGACGGTTACGCCGACCCTGAGGATATTACTAAGATAGGGCGCGTGCTTACCAGCTATGAAGGGCCGGTGCGTGAGGATGATAAAAAACGTCCGCTCAATCCGCGCGGGAGGACGGGTCTTAGAGGCCGGGGTGTCCTCGGGAAATGGGGTGCGAATTTTGCAGTCGATCTGATCGTGACATACGGCGAGCCCGGCAGGGTGCAGATGCTCTCTATAAAACGCGCCGACTGCGGCCAATGGGCGATACCCGGAGGAATGATGGCGGCTGAAAATGATATAGTAGCGGCGCTCTCCGCACAACTCGAGAAGAAGACCGGCATAAAGATCGATGCCGGTAAGGCGGTCGAATTATACCGCGGGTATGTAGATGACGCCAGGAATACGGACAATGCATGGATAGAAACTGTGGTGAGGCACATTCATCTTACCAGGAAAGAGTATCAGAAATTGCCGGAACCGCGGCCGGCAGGGAAATATGTCGAAAACGCCAGGTGGCTAATGGTCGATTTTCATGGAAACAGGCCTATCCTTTATGCTAACCATAATGATTTTGTCAATCTTGCGATCGATAGGGTAAAGGTTATATCTGAAGCGCGAAGTGTCAAAGATAGACGGAAAGGAAAAAACCGCAGAGGTATTTTGAGCTTATCCCCTGTTGACGAGCGCAAAACGGCGGCACCTCCGCCTGTACCACTGCGAAGCAAGGTCGAGGCATTTTTAGGCAGCGGCTATTATATCGAAACGGAAGGGGGCGCTATCCAGAAGCCCGGAGTATGGAATCCGGTATATGTCAGGCACTATAGATCGTCAAAGTCGGAAGCGGGGAAATATTTCAGGGATACCTCTTGGGAAGGAAGCTTTGACCTGCTTGTAAGGCGCGACGGAAGCGTAGTGCTGAAAGGTTTTTCTCCGCAAATGCTGCGGGACGGCAAACAATTCGGCCGAATCGCACTGGCTGTAGCGTTATTCCTGCTTACCGGCAAAGAGAACGTGAGACAGAGATTTTCGATCTATTGCGCAAGGCCGAAATTGTACCAGAGTTTATCCGAAATGGATGCTATCGAGATCAACAGCCGGGAGGATTTTGATAATACGCATGATATCCATTGCGCGCTTCCTCCCGTAGATAAAGATACTCTCGAGGCATGGAAGAGGCAGAACAGCGGGAATAAAAGGGGTGATGGGGACGTGCCAAAAATGGACGCGCCGGGTGACATGCCCTTGCCGGGTAAGATCCGGGAAGACAACATGACCTTACCCGGCAAGATTCCGCAACTCATGCCTTTGCCGGGCAAGATTCCGGAAAGACCACATGACATAACCCGGCAAGATTCCGCGAAAGATTCCGCTATGCAGGTGAAAGAATTTGGGAAGGTCAAGTGGTTAAGGCGTGGTGATGTTACTATACCGGTAAAGGTGTGTAATAACCACCGTGAGATGTTTGGATGGGTTAAGAAACTGCAGAAACAAGGCATTGCCGATAAAAATACCACTATAATAAATATTGACCATCATCCGGATTCTGCAAATGCTCCGAGTGTTAAGCTTTTGAGTTGCGGTAACTGGATGCGCAGGCTTTGGAAAGGCGGATTTAGCACGGGTCGCCGAATATGGGTCAGGGCTGTTGATGACGGAACGACCCTGTTATATCGCCCCAATCCGGAAGATATAGAATGTTACGGCAAAACCAATATCTTTGATTCGATAAAAGCGTTAAGGGGCAGGGTAACCGGGCCGGCGGTAATTACGATCGACTATGACGCTATCGCGCCTATTGAGGAGGGGGAGGTTACCGATCCGGCTATTAATCGCAGGGTTGTTGAACTTGTTGGCATGCTTTTTAACTTTGGAATAGAACCCGTTGCTATCAATTTTACATACTCCGAGACTAGGCCTATTCCGAAATATTTGATTCCAAAGACAAAAAACAAGATAACCAGATCATTGTTAAAATCATTCGCTGAAACAGGTTGCGTTTTTGAGCAAGGAGAGCGCATAGTTAGCGGGGACGTGTCAAAAAGGGACGCGCCGGGTGACATGCCCTTGCCGGGTAAGATTTCGGGAAGACAGCATGACATAACCCGGCAAGATTCCGCGGATGCCGACATGCCCTTGCCCGGCAATGTTCCGGGTCAACCCGCGCAACCCGGCGAATCTAACCAGGTTAGAAATAAGGATGTTGCTACAAATGCGGCCGATGCGCCTGCGCAGAAGACTCTTGCGACACCGCCCGTACAACGAGGCGTTACTCCGGAAATCGAACCGCTGGACTTAGAGATAGCGGGTGCGCGGAATGTTTCGCCGGAGCCGTGGCAGAGGCAGTTCGGAGGCGGCCGCCATGGCCGGAGCCAGTCGAGTGCCAGGTTTAACCAGCGGAAGCAGAGCATCGTGCCTCCGGAGGAAGGCATAAACCTGACATCGCTTCTTGCCGGAACAGAGTTGTTAAAACGATTTAGCGATCTTAACGATGGCAGAGAGGTGCGAATCATCAGCATCCAGGAAAAGATAGGCCAGGGTCTGCCGGAGTTTAAGAAGGCATTGGCCGAAGTGCCTGCCGGTGAGTATGTAGCAGCGGCCATTTCCACCGTTTCGGAGGGAGGCGCTGTCATCGACTATAAGATAGTCATAGACAAAGCCGAACGCATTGACCCCAGGGCAGATTTTATATGGCATTATCGCCCGGCTAACGAAAGCCTTAAGTTCGTATTTGCTCTCAGGGTGCATGCCGACATGGAGATGATGGAAATCGACAGGCTTTCCATCGATGAAGGTATGCAGGGATCCCGTCTGGTATCGAAATTTTTCGGGAATTTGGCAAATACGCTCGAGCGGAATTATACGGGATGGAGTGTAGAAGCGATTGCCACCGAAGAGGTGTATGCGCCGGACGGATTCCATTTTATTCCATATGTTATGAAGAAATACTTTAGCGCCGAGCCTCTTAAGGAATATCGTTATTCGGGAATTGTGGGTAGCCGTTGTGATCGTACGGATGCCAGGTCCAATCAGCCTAAGCAGAGCATCGTAGCGCCGAAGGACGAAGGCGAAACCATTCCGCGTAGTTCGGAACCGCTGTTATATCCGGCCCGGGGGACAGGTTTAATCTCAGGAATAGGGACAGTTTCACCTTCAGATTTGTATCTAGTACAAAGAGCACTCTTAAATCAAAGGATAGAAGAATTTTTTGCCCAGGGTTATTATATAAGTTTTGCGAGATGGGAAGATGATGACGATTTGCCTCTATCGGAAGATGAAAGAGATAGGATTAAATATGATAAGAATACAAAGTTTGCCGTTTTTGTACATAATTCTGATAAAAATAAATTCCGGGACGGCGGAAGATTATCTTGTCCGCTTAGAATAATAACACCACAAGGCTGCGTTGTGAAAATTAACCAAATATATCCAAATCTGCCCCGGCAGCATGGTTATGGGATGACATTTGTGTCCCTGGCAATGCTTATGTTATATGGCGATTCGGGCATGAGCCTGAAATTTTTTATAAAAAATGCCTCGCCCGATGTTTTGAAAAGCATCTCTAAGTTTGATATTTTTAGAGTGAAATCGGACATATTCCGCCCCTATCCTGATATACGGTATAGTATAAATGGAATTATCCCCCATGTCGATACCGAAATGCTTAAACGGTGGAAATATCTTAACGAGAGAAATAAGAGGATGGCGCAGCAACCCGCGCAACCTGACAAATCTAACCAGGTTAGAAACGACGGGGTTGCTGACAAAGGGGACGTGTCAAAAATGGACGCGCCGGGTGACATGCCCTTGCCGGGTAAGATTCCGGGAAGGCAACATGACCTTACCCGGCAAGATTCCGCACAGCAAGATTCCGCGAAAGATTCCGCGGATGCCGAAGCTACACTCATGCCGGTACCCGGCAAGACGCTGGCAGATGAGCGTCAGATGTCTGTAATCAAGCAAGCCGGCGGCCAGCCACATTTTGCGAGCGGTGCGGAATACAAGGACGGTCCAGAAGGTGCCATCCCAGCCGTACAGCAAGGCGCGCGACCGGTAGAGCCGTCCCTAGGACCCGCAGAGCCTATTATAGAACCGGCAAATCCGGGCGACATAGGTGCAATTACTAAAATTTGGGAAGAAGGTTATCTTACGGGCGGTAATATGCATCCTTCCTACGCAGAATCTTCTAATCGTTACCTTAGGTCGATAATGGATGGCAAGTGGATGAGGCCGGGGAAAGTTTTTGTGGCGAGAAATAATAATGAGGTTATAGGATATGCGATAGTAAGCCATACAGATGACGCGGGGGAAGGGTTTATAGATGAAATGACGGTGCGGGGATCTTATCAAAAGGCGGGCGTAGGCACAAAGCTATTTGCTGCTGCTTTATCGTGGTTAAGAGCATTGCCGGAATTGCGATCTGTGGAAGCTATAGATACTTCGGATGGAGGATGGATCGGCAAAATTGCCGCGGCATTTGATTTTAAGGAAGTAAGGAAAAACGAGTATAAATGGGAGCTGATTTCTGCAGTGGGTGCCGTCCAATCCGATGGGACAAAGGTTGCGCTAGATGAAGGTGCGGCCGACGCGGATAGCGAAATGTCCCAAAGTGGCACGTCCCTGAAAACGGAAGATCTACTTAGTAAGTTGGATAATGCTGATGCAGATAAGAGATTAGGCCTGAAAAAGCAGATAATAGCTCTCGGCAGATCTGCGATAGATGATTTAATATTTGCCGTAGGTTATCCTCCAGATCATGCGAGCAGTTGTGCGTATTCGGCCCTTGTCGAGATCGCTAAGATATTTCCTCGCGAAGTCGAAACGGCAATCAGAAAAGAGCTTGTGCGGCATCCGAACAATTTACAGCTGACCTATCTATTGGAAAACTTAAGTGAATCTTCTTTTGAAGCAAGGTTAGCAACGCTTGCAGGAGAATGCCCGCAGGAAGATGGGGACGCAAAACGTGACGCTCTGGATACCAACATGCCCTTGCCGGGTAAGATCCGGGAAGACAACATGACCTTACCCGGCAAGATTCCGGGCAGCGTGCCCTTGCCGGGTAAGATTCCGGGAAGGCAACATGACCTTACCCGGCAAGATTCCGCACAGCAAGATTCCGCGAAAGATTCCGCGGATGCCGAAGCTACACTCATGCCGGTACCCGGCAAGACGCTGGCAGATGAGCGTCAGATGTCTGTAATCAAGCAAGCCGGCGGCGAACCGTATTTTGCGAGCGGTGGGCAGGCGCAGCAGAATGGACTAATCTCGGATACCTCTAAAAAGGTTCTTCCATCAGTAACATTCCGCTTGTATAAAAACCTGTCAGACGAACAAAAATCTGACGTGCGGTTGGATTCGTTGATCGAAGAATGCAATGCCTGGTTTGCCGCTCTTTCGCATGAGGCTGCGCAGAAGCCGAGCGAAACAAAGCGGGAATGGGATATCGGAGAATATATTGCGGTCATCGGATATTACGGTGATGAGCCGGTCGGGCTTTATGATTATAAACTAATTGGCGATCATTTTGAGTCGAACGGTATGTATGTAAGAAGACAATACCGGTGGGTTGCCTATTCACTTATGAGCGCGGCTATTTTAGAGATGAAGAAAAACGGAGATGGGAAATATTACCGCACTCATCCGGCGTCGACCGGCGATGCTCAGAAATTTCACCGGCAGTTTGCGGCAATGTATCCCGGCGCAGTCGATATCAAAGAGTCTGAGGGTTTGATCGATGAAATGTATATACGCTTAGATCGTTTTGGTGAAAAGTCCACAGATGCGCCTGCGCCGGGTGACATGCCCTTGCCGGGTAAGATCCGGGAAGACCACATGACCTTACCCGGCAAGATTCCGCAACTCATGCCTTTGCCGGGTAAGATTCCGGGCAGCGTGCCCTTGCCGGGTAAGATTCCGGGAAGACCACATGACATAACCCGGCAAGATCCCGCGAAAGATTCCGCAACTCAAGATCCCGCGGTTTCCCGATGGCTAATGGGTAACCCGGCGGAGTTTTTGATGATGATAAAATATGATAACGGGCCCGGGGGGCTGCTTGAGAAGGCGCTGGGCGAAGGATTCAGCATTAAAAGCGATATCTGCCCCGGCATGACCGAGCCCCGCGGCAAGCGACATTTTGCGGCCAGGGTTTATAATCAGGCGGTCAAGCCTTTGGTGGAACTCGGTATATTTGTGAATGTAAACGGAAAGTATAAATTTTCCGATATGATGATAGACCTTAATAATAAGACGCGGGAACATGCCCGTAATTTAATTAACGTGGCGATCAGCGTAAAACTGAAGACCGGCAAAGGAGATGATAAGCCGTTATTGCGCCAGGGCAATATCCCTCCGGCGATATGCCCGTTTGCCGGAGAAGCAATCAAGCTTCATATAGTCGATTATCTATATGGAAAGGCGAGCCTCTCGGAAAAGGATTACACGATTAAAGCATGGTCGGGGTATGCCGCGCCCGGCCAGGAGCCATTCCTTACGGAGATATCGAAGCTGACAAAAGACAGGGTGAGTTTCGAGGATAATATAGACGAACTTGTATCTTTTGCCCGTGAGAATATAGACGACAACACCGTTACGATCCTGCCCCTGGAGCGTTTGAACGAAGCCCAGATAAAAGAACTTAACAGATTAAAGGCCAGGGTTATTTATATCAATCTTGATGGTCAGAGGGTTAAGGCGGGGAACCTGACCAATCTGGAAGGATTGATAGGGGTGGGCAGGGCCTACCTGAACGATGACAACGAATCTTTCTACAGGTTATATAGTCTTTTGACCCAGCGTTGCGCAAGCAGGTATATCCCATTAAGAGAGCTTAAAGAGAACCCCGTCGACTTCATAAATAAGCTGAACTTTATCCTCAAACCTATCATACCGGCCGATACCGGCGAACAAATCCGCCTTAAGCATTTACAGGAAGTTCTTCTAAGGGCTGCGTAAACCGGCAAGATATCTGTCAGCGTGTCCTACAGGAAACCCTCCTCAGATCTGCGTAATTCGCAACAGTTTAGCCAAAAGAAGCTCTCCGTCGTAGCCGACATTTAAATGTCGGCTACACAATAGAGTATACTACCTATTACCGTAATTCTTTTGACAATATAGCTTATATTATTATATAATCTTACTCTATTTGGAGGTACCTCTATATGAGAAGCGATAAGATTAAAAAAGGTGTTGAACGCGCAGGGGCGCGGAGTCTTTTGTACGCAACAGGCATATCCAAAGAGGATATGGCTAAGCCCTTTATAGCCGTTGCTACGTCCAGGACCGATATCATACCCGGCCACATACACATGGCCAGGCTCGAGCGCTTTATAGAACGCGGGATAGCCGCCGCGGGCGGGGTGCCGTTCTTCTTTGGTATACCTGGTGTGTGCGATGGTATAGCTATGGGGCATACGGGTATGAAGTATTCGCTTGCTACGCGTGAGCTCATTGCAGATATGATCGAATGCATCATGAAGGCGCATCAATTCGATGGCCTTGTCTGCCTGACGAACTGCGATAAGATTACCCCCGGTATGCTCATGGCTTCGGGGCGACTGAACGTACCGACGGTCGTCGTTACGGCAGGGCCCATGATGAGCGGGAATTTGAGGGGTCGGAGGCTTTCTCTGGTCAAGGATACGTTTGAAGCGGTCGGACGATTTAAGAAGGGTGACATTTCACAGGACGAGTTGAGTGCCCTAGAGATGTGCGCATGCCCGGGCGCGGGCGCCTGCCAGGGGCTCTACACGGCAAACTCGATGGCGTGCGTGACCGAGGCGCTCGGGATGAGCGTTCCGGGATGCGCGACGGCTCTGGCGGTTTCGGCAAAGAAGGATAGGATCGCGCAGGAATCCGGAGAGAGGATCGTCAATCTCGTCCGCCGTAACATCCTGCCGCGGACGATCTGCAGGAAAGAGGCGTTCGAGAACGCTATTAAGGTAGATATGGCGCTCGGCGGCTCGACGAATACGGTCCTGCACATCATAGCGGTCGCAAAAGAGTTCGGCGTCGATGTCCCGATCGAGATGTTCGATGAGATCTCGAAACATACGCCGCACATCGCAAATATTCTTCCCGGAGGCGAACATTTCATGGAAGACCTGGATTCAGCAGGCGGGATACCGGCGATAATCAAGCGGATGAGGAATCAGCTTAACGACGTCATGACCTGTAGCTCCAAGATGATAAGCCAGATAGCCAATGACGCGCAGATCCTGGACGAGAACGTTATTAGGGATTACAAAAATGCTTATCACAAAGAGGGCGGTATTGCGGTTTTAAAGGGCAATCTTGCGCCCGAAGGCGCCGTCGTAAAACAGACGGCCGTCTCCGACGCGATGATGAAGTTTAAAGGAAAAGCGCGTGTCTTCGATTCCGAAGAGGCTTCGATGCAGGCGATTATGGAAGGTAAGATAAAGAAGGGCGACTGCGTTGTTATCCGTTACGAAGGGCCGAAGGGCGGCCCCGGCATGAGGGAGATGCTCTCACCGACCGCCGCTATAGTGGGGATGGGCTTAGCCGATGATGTTGCTTTGATTACGGACGGACGGTTCTCGGGTGGTACACAGGGGCCGTGCATAGGACACATTGCGCCAGAGGCACAAGCCGGAGGCGTCATAGCGATCGTGCGTGATGGCGATGAAATAGAGATAGACATCCCGGCCAGGAAGCTGGAACTTTTAGTCAGCAATGATGAGATAAAGAAACGGATGTCTACGTGGAGGGCTCCGGAGCCGAAAGAGCGCGAAGGGTATTTAGCGCGTTATGCGAAGATGGTTTTGTCGGCGAGCGGAGGAGCTGTGCTGAAGGCGTGAAGCGTCGTACGTGAAGAGTGAAGCGTTATGGACGGGAAAATAGTAAACTTCAGAGATCTTGATGTATGGAAACTAGGAAAAGAATTAGTTGTCGACGTCTATAAAAACACCAAATAAAGAAGCTGTAGGATTTTATCGCTTCACGTTTCACGAATGACGAAATGGTGGTTTGACTATGAAAATGACTGGTGCGCGCATACTGATCGAATGCTTGAGGAAAGAGGGTGTCGACGTCATATTCGGCTATCCCGGCGGTCAGGTACTGCCTATTTTCGACGCGCTTTATAACGCGCCGATAAAGCTGATACTGACGCGTCACGAGCAGGCCGCCGCTCATGCTGCGGACGGTTATGCCCGAGCGACCGGTAAGGTCGGCGTCTGCCTGGCAACTTCCGGACCGGGAGCGACTAACCTCGTCACAGGCATTGCCACGGCTTATATGGATTCGGTCCCGATGGTTGCGATAACCGGCCAGGTAAAGTCGTTCTTAATAGGCAACGATGCGTTCCAGGAAGCCGATATAACCGGCATAACCAGGCCGATAACGAAGCATAATTATCTTATCGAAGACATAAAGGGCCTTGCCCGGATCATAAAAGAGGCGTTTCATATAGCGTCCACAGGCCGGCCGGGCCCGGTATTGATAGACCTGCCCTCCGATATCCAGATGCAGGAGACCGAATTTATCTACCCCGATAGCGTTAATATCCGCGGGTACAAGCCCACTTATGAGGGTCACCCGGGCCAGATAAAACGGGCGGCGAAAGCTATCTCCGAATCGAGGCGGCCGATACTTTACGTAGGCGGCGGCGCTGTCATATCCGGCGCGTCGGAAGAGGTGCGTGAGCTCGCGATAAAGAACGAGATACCGGTGACGATGACGCTCCTTGGGCTGGGCGTTTTCCCGCAGGACCATGAATTGTCACTCGGCATGCTCGGCATGCACGGCACGGCCTATGCGAACCATTCGATAATGGAGTCGGACCTGATAATTTCCGTGGGCGCGAGATTCGACGACAGGGTTACCGGTAAAGTCGATGAATTTGCCCCGCATGCCAAGGTCATCCACATAGATATCGACCCTGCCAGCGTTTCGAAGTCGGTCGAAGTCGATATCCCGATAGTCGGTGATGCTAAAATGGTGTTGAAGCGTCTTAATAAAGCCGTCAAGAGGCCGGATACGAAAGATTGGATAAAGCGGGTCGAGGATTGGAAGGCGAAACATCCGCTGAAATATAAGACCGGCGGTAAGATCAAGCCGCAGTATGTCCTGGAAGAGATATGGCGCGCCACGAAGGGTGAGGCGATAATCTGTACGGAAGTTGGCCAGCACCAGATGTGGGCCGCGCAATTCTACAAGTTCCTTAAACCCAGGACGATGCTTTCATCCGGCGGGTTGGGGACGATGGGCTATGGTTTCCCCGCGGCAATCGGCGCCCAGATAGGCAAGCCCAAGGCGGTGGTCTTCGACATCGCAGGTGACGGTTCGATACAGATGAATATCCAGGAACTCGCGACGGCGGTTATCAATAAACTGCCCGTCAAAGTTGCGATACTGAATAACTCTTATCTCGGAATGGTCAGGCAGTGGCAGGAGTTATTCTACGGCAAACGTTATTCTTACACGTGCCTGGGAGGAACATGCCCCGACTTTGTAAAGCTGGCGGAGAGCTACGGTGCGGCAGGTATAAGGGTCACGAAGACCGAAGAGGTGCGTCCGGCCATCGAACGCGCGCTCAAGATTGATAATTGTGTTTTTATCGATTTTCACGTTGAGGAAGAGGAGAATGTCTTCCCGATGGTGCCTGCGGGACAGGCGATAAATAAGATGATGGACGGAGGGCTGGCGTAAGTTAGCTCTTAGTTCATAGCTCTTAGGTCATAGGGCCGCGTTTCCCAACGCCTATGAGCTATGACCTATGAGCTAAGACCTAAAACCCAGTTAGCGAGGGATATGAAGCATACAATATCAGTCTTAGTCGAGAACAAGTTCGGCGTCCTGGCGCGTATATCCGGGCTATTCAGCGCGCGCGGATTCAATATCAGCTCGCTCGCTGTCGGCGAGACAGAGGATCCGACCGTCTCCAGGATGACGATAGTCGTCGAGGGCGACGACCGGACGCTCGAACAGATAAAGAAACAGCTCAATAAGCTTATCGATGTCATAAAGGTCGTCGATTTCAAGGACGGCGAATTTATAGACAGGGAGCTCATTCTTTTAAAGGTCTCCGTGACGGCAAAGAACAGGAAAGAGGTCCTGGAGGCCATAGAATCGGCCGGGGCAGGGATAGAGAACGCCGGGGCTAAGTCGATCAGTATCGTGGTCGTAGGCGACCAGACAAAGATCCATGGGCTTCTCGAACTCCTGCGTCCTTTCGGGATATTGGAGGTGGTGAGGACCGGCAGGGTTGCGATGAGCACGGAGGATAAAGGACTGAAGGTTGAGGGAAAACCGGAAGTAAATGAATAAGCACGAAATTCAAATATCGAAATTCGAAACAAATCACAAATTCGAATTTTGAAAATTGGTATTTGTTTAGGATTTCGGATTTAGAGTTTCGAATTTAAAGTCAAAACAAAGAAAGGGGTTAAAAGAAATGGCAAAGATCTATTATGAAAAGGATGCGGATTTGAATTTGTTGAAGGGCAAAAAGATCGCCGTTATCGGATACGGCATACAGGGCCGGAGCCAGAGCCTGAATTTACGCGACTCGGGGTGCAGTGTTATCGTGAGCGAACTTCCCGGTACGAAAAATTATGAGCAGGCGAAGAAGGACGGCTTTAACCCTGTTTCCGCTAAAGAGGCCTCGGCGCAGGCTGATATTATCCAGGTGCTGACTGAGGACCATGTCCAGGCGAAGGTCTACAAGGACGAGATCGCCGAAAATATGACGAAGGGCAAGGCGCTCCTCTTTTCGCACGGGTTCAATATAAGATTCAAACAGATTAAACCTTCGAAGAAGATCGACGTCATCATGGTCGCTCCAAAAGGCCCGGGCGCGCTTGTGCGCAGGATGTACGAGGAAGGTAAAGGTGTCCCGTGCCTGGTAGCGGTCTATCAGGATGCTACCGGCAACGCGCGGAATATAGCGCTTGCGTATGCCAAAGGCATCGGCGGGACGAGAGCAGGCGTTATCGAGACGACATTCGACGAGGAGACGGAGACAGATCTTTTCGGCGAACAGGCGGTCCTCTGCGGCGGCGCGTCGGAACTTATCAAGGCGGGATTCGATACGCTGATCGCGGCCGGTTACCAGCCGGAGATCGCGTACTTCGAGGTGCTGCATGAGCTCAAACTCATCACGGACCTTATCCAGCAGTACGGCATAAGCGGGATGAGATGCAGGGTTTCGAATACCGCGTGTTACGGCGATATCACCCGCGGCAAGAAGATAATAACCGACAGGACGCGTAAAGTGATGCAGAAGATTCTCAAAGAGATAAAGTCGGGTAAGTTCGCGCGCGAATGGATCAAGGAGAATGAGGCGGGCAGGCCCAACTATAAAGCGATACTGGACAAAGAGTGCGCTCACCAGATCGAGAAGGTCGGCTCGGACTTGAGGAAGATGATGCCTTGGATGGAAAAATAAATTTTTCTACAAGTCAGGAATGTGATATGGCGATGTGGTGAGCGCAGGCCTTAAAAGTTCGAGGCAGCGTACGAGAACTTTTACGGAGCACAATTTTCACATGGCTGAAAATTGTGCGTCCTGAACGAACCACATTGACATATCATATTATTGTTACAGCGAAAAATTTATTTTGAGGTGAGACTATGGACGGGAAAATTATAATATTCGACACAACACTGCGCGACGGGGAACAATCGCCGGGAGCGAGCCTCAATATCAACGAGAAACTCGAGATAGCCAGACAGCTGGCCGTCCTGGGTGTGGACGTTATTGAGGCGGGATTTCCCATATCGAGCCCGGGTGACTTCGAGGCCGTGAAGAGCGTCGCAAAGGCCGTCAGGCGGCCCATTATCTGCGGCCTGGCGAGGGCGATCGAGAAGGATATAGACGCTGCCCACGATGCCTTAAAGAACGCCGCGCGGCCGCGAATACACGTCTTCCTGGCTACGTCGAAGATACATATGAAGTATAAGCTGAAAAAAGCCGAAGACGAGATATTGAAGCTGGCCGTTGCAAGTGTAAAGTACGCCAGGGCCAGGTGCGGCGATATAGAGTTTTCGCCTGAGGATGCATCGAGGACGGATATGGACTTTCTTTATAAGGTGGTCGAATCCGTAATCGCGGCCGGCGCCTCAACCGTCAACATTCCGGATACGGTCGGGTATACGACGCCGTTCGAATTCGCCGGTATCATAAAGGGCATAAAAGATAACGTGCCCAATATCGGTAAGTGTGTCATATCCGTCCATTGCCATAATGATCTGGGGTTGGGCGTGTCGAATTCTCTTGCCGCCGTGCTAAACGGCGCGCGCCAGGTAGAATGTACGGTAAACGGCCTGGGAGAGAGGGCCGGCAATGCCTCGCTGGAGGAGATAGTGATGGCGATCAGGACGAGGAACGACATCTTCAGGGGCATTTCTACAGGAGTAAATACAAAAGAGCTGTATAAGACGAGCCGGCTCGTATCGAAGCTGACAGGCATGATAGTGCAGCCGAACAAGGCGATCATCGGATCGAACGCCTTCAGCCATGAAGCCGGCATCCATCAGGACGGGGTCTTGAAGGAGCGTATCACATACGAAATAATGAAACCTGAGGATGTCGGTTTCGAAGAGACACGCCTGGTGCTGGGCAAGCATTCCGGCCGTCACGCGTTCGCGGAGCGGCTGAAGAAGATGGGATTCGATTTGACGAAGGAACAGATCGATATTGCCTTTGACCGTTTCAAGAAACTGGCGGATAAGAAGAAGGAGATCTTCGACGAGGATCTCGAGACGATAGTCGATGAAGAGATATCGAGGATCCCGGAAAAGTTCCATCTGGCCCATTTTTACACCGCCTCCGGGGACGAAGTTAAGCCTACCGCGACGATAAAACTTAAATTTAACGGCAGGGTCCTGGCGGCAACCTCTGCCGGCGACGGGCCTGTCGATGCCTGCTACAAAGCGATCGATAAGATTACCGGGCAGACCGGCAAGCTTATAGATTACCAGATAAGATCCGTTACAAGCGGCAAAGATGCGCTTGGAGAGGTCTCTGTAAAGATCGCCTCCAAAGGCGGCATTGTTTCGGGCCGCGGCGCGTCGACCGATATTATAGAAGCGAGCGTCAAGGCGTATCTGAACGCCGCGAATAAGCTAGTCTATAAGCGTAGATAACGGAAGCGATTTGGCGATTAAGTAAGATCGCCTGATCGCGTAATAACTATGGCAAGACTTAAATACGGACTTATCGGCCATCCAGTGAAGCATTCGCTTTCACCCGCGATGCAAAATGCGGCTTTCTCCGCGCTTGGCATCGATGCGGAATATCTTCTATACGACGTCGAGCCCGGAAAGCTGGATGACTTTTTGAAGAACGCCAGGGCCAATAATATCTCCGGCCTTAACGTTACGATCCCGCACAAGATAAAAGCTAAGGAGCTTCTGGAGCGTAAAGGCACCATTGATGAGAATGCGCGGCGCCTCGGCGCGGTCAACACTATAAAATTTGCCGAGGACGGCTTGCTCTGCGGGTACAATACGGACGGACCCGGCTTCTACCGTTCCCTTGTAGAGGACATGAAGTTCGAGCCTGAAGGAAAGAATATCTTCGTCCTGGGCGCGGGCGGCGCCGCCAGGGCGGTTATAATGTATCTGGGCAATTCACCGAGGAGGATATCCGTTTTCGATATCGATACCGCAAAGACGGATGATTTGAAAGAGCACTACAAGAAGTACTTTGATGATAAGCGGCTCGCGGTAATCCATACCGGGGATTTCAAAAGCGCTTTAAAGGGATCCGAGCTTTTAATAAACGCTACGCCGATAGGGATGAAGCAGGGCGATCCATCGCCTGTCGACCCGGCGCTCCTGCATTACGGGCTATATATTTACGATTGCGTCTATAACAGGCCGTGGACGGAGCTTGTGAGGGCGGCGTCCGCGCTTAAACTCCACGCAGTGACAGGTATGGGTATGCTCTTATACCAGGGCGCGATGGCTTTTGAGATATGGACGGGCGCGCGCTCACCTGTGAGCGTAATGAAGAAGGCGCTGAAAGAGGCGCTAAAGAGTAGTGCGCAGCAGTAGGGCAGGTTTAAACCTGCCCTACAAACTGGAAAAGGGAGGATAAATCCGAATCGCGAAATCTGAATTTTCCAAATTGGAATTTAGGATTTCGTATTTGTTTAGAATTTCGATATTCGAATTTCGGATTTAATAATCTATGGCAGTAATGGCGGTTTTTCTGTTCGGACTGGTTCTCGGCAGTTTCCTTAACGTATGCATCTACAGGATGCCTAAAGGGGAATCCATAGTCGTTCCCGCGTCCCATTGTCCGAAGTGCAAGAAGGCCATCGCCTGGTATGACAATATCCCTGTTTTTAGCTACGCCGCGCTGGGCGGCAAATGCAGGTCGTGTAAAGCGCGGATACGGTTAAGGTATCCGGTAGTCGAGGCGTTGACGGCCCTTGTGCTTACAGCGCTCTTTTTAAAGTTCTGTATTACACCGAAATTTTTTACATACTCTATAATGACCTGCGGCCTGATAGTCGCGACCTTTGTCGATTTCGAGATACAGGAGATACCCGACGAGATATCGCTTGGCGGGCTCGCGGCGGGGTTTTTACTCGCTTTTATCTTTCCGTCTATCCTCAATGAGACGATGCGCTCCCGCGCCATAATAGGCTCGGCTGCGGGTGCGCTCGCCGGGGCAGGGAGTATATACTTTATGGGAGCGATAGGAAAGGCGGCATTCAAAAAAGAGGCGATGGGCGGCGGGGACGTCAAGCTGATGGCTATGATCGGTTCTTTTATAGGGTTGAAGCTGGTCATTTTGACATTCTTCATTGCGCCTTTCCTGGGCGCAGTGCCCGGCATAATCTTAAAATTGAGAAAAGGCGCGGAGATCATTCCTTACGGCCCGTTCCTTTCGGCGGCGGCTTTGGTTTCGATATTTTTCGGAAATAAGATTATAAGTCTTTTGTTTGGAGGATTGTTTTGAATTTAAATCGAAATTCGATTTAACCAGGAGGCATTTATGCTCAGGTATTTGACCAGCGGTGAGTCGCACGGAAAGTGCATGCTCGCGATACTCGACGGTATGCCGGCAGGACTGAAGGTGGAGAGCTCGCTCATTAACGAAGAGCTTTGCAGGCGGATGGCCGGCTACGGCCGCGGCGGCCGCATGAAGATAGAGCGCGATAGCGCCGAGATCCTCTCCGGGTTGCGCCGCCTGCGCACGATAGGCAGTCCGATAACCATCATGATCAAAAATGTCGACCAGTCTATAGACAGGCTGCCGGTTGTCCTCCAGCCCAGGCCCGGGCACGCGGACCTTGCGGGCGCGATGAAGTACGGCCTCGATGATGTCAGGGACGTCCTTGAGCGCGCGAGCGCCAGGGAGACCGCCGCCAGGGTCGGCGTAGGGGCAGTCTGTAAGATACTCCTGTCGGAATTCGGTATTCGCATAACCAGCCACGTAACGGCGATCGGTAAGGTGGAATCGCGGTCAAACAACCTCGGATATAAACAGATAATTACGTTTTCGGAAAAATCTCCGGTAAGATGCGCCGACAGCGCCGCGTCGGTACTCATGTGCAGAGAGATAGCCAGGGCGCAGGCGGAAGGCGATACTCTTGGCGGCGCGTTCGAAGTGATCGTAGGCGGTGTTCCGGCCGGGCTCGGCAGTTACACGCAGTGGGACAGGCGCATAGGCGGTATACTCGCGCAGGCTGTCATGTCGATACAGGCGGTAAAGGCGGTTGGGTTCGGAGCAGGACAGGGGCTCGCCGGTATGCGCGGCTCCGGCGCTCATGATGAGATATTTTACTCGAAGAAAAAGGGGTATTACAGGCGGACGAATAACGCGGGCGGTATAGAAGGCGGGATGACGAACGGTGAGGATATAAGGATACGCGCGTATATGAAACCGATAGCGACACTGCGTAAGCCGCTCGCCAGCGTTAACATAAAGACGCGAAAGGCGTTTAAGGCGGCGGTTGAGCGATCGGATACGTGCGCAGTGCCGGCCGCCGGCGTAATAGCCGAGGCCGTTACCGCCATAGAGATCGCGAACGCCATGATCGGGAAGTTCGGCGGCGATTCCGTATCCGAGATGCGCCGTAATTTCGACGGGTACCTGAGCCAAATTAGGAAATTCTGAGACGAGGTTGCAGAGTGAGGCGGAGTTAAGGTTTAGGCTGCCGAGTGAGATATAGGTAAGGTTGAGGCTAGGGCCTTAACTTAAGTCGGTTTGTGCCTGTAACCTTAAGCTTATTTAAGTGTAGTAACCTTAACCTTCAAGAAATTTATGCGTAACATTGTTCTGATCGGTTTTATGGGCACGGGCAAGACGACGATCGCGATAAAGATCGCAAATGAGCTCGGGCTTCGCTACGTCTCGATCGATGACCTTATCGAAAAGAGGGAACGGCGGACGATAAATGAGATATTTACCAAAGAGGGTGAAGATTATTTCCGCGATGTCGAAAGCGCGGTTGTGCGCGATCTTTCCGTCCAGGATAACCTCGTAATCGATACGGGCGGAGGGGTGGTTATAAGGCCGGAGAATATGGAGAGCTTGAAGTCCGGCGGTATCGTTATATGCCTCACGGCCGATGAAGAAGCGATAATGGCGCGGACGAAGAAATATAAGCACAGGCCGCTCCTTAACGTCGAGGATCCGAAGCTGAAGATACGGACGCTCCTTGCTAAAAGGGCGCCTCTATATGCAAAAGCAGATCATTCTATAGACACGGGCAAACTTACGGCGCGGCAGGCTGTCGAAGAGATAATAAAGATAGCGAAGTGTAATGACAAATAAATTCAAAATTCCAAATCCCAACCTTCCCTGGTAGTATTTGCAGTATTTGAAATTTGAAATTGCGGAAAGGCTATATATGACTTTAAAAGCCAGAATCTGGATCGGGGCGACGCTCGTACTTATTCTCGCATTCAATTACGGCGTTATCGGTATGCCGCTCATCAGGAAAGCGATGTCGCTTAACGATAAGGCGACGACGATGATGATGACGAAGATAAAGTCCGGTAACGCGCTGAGAAACTCATCGGAAGAAGATTATATACTCGATATATTCAGGCGCGAAAAAGAGACTATAACGCGGAAGATCATAGTTCTGAATGCGGTCAGCCTGACGGCGCTTATAATAATAGGCAGTTGGACCCTGTTCGGCCTTATCGGCATAAAGAGGAAATAATTTTTTCGATCCCGAGGGGAATCCCCTCTCGGGGTTGGCATCTCGCAGGGATGCGTAATTTTCAGCCATGTGAAAATTGCGCTCGGGAGATGATAGAAGGGGACAGGACTAATAAATTTCGATACAGAAAGATATGATACGTAAAATTGAACTGACGGATGCGGAGTATCCGAAGAATCTGAAGAATATCCACACGCCGCCGAAGGCATTATATGTCAACGGCGCGCTGCTCGAGCGTGATGAGATGGCGGTGGCGATAGTGGGCTCCCGGCGGGCGACGCAATACGGGCTTGAGACGAGCGAACGGTTCGGCTTCGAGCTTGCCGCGCGCGGCGTGACGGTCGTAAGCGGAATGGCTGTGGGTATAGATTCGGCGGCGCACCGCGGAGCGCTTAAGGCGCGGGGCAGGACGATCGCGGTTATGGGCAGCGGTCATAATATCATCTACCCGCCGCAGAACAAGGATATGTACGGAGAAATCGCAAGGTCGGGCGCGGTTATTACGGAATACGGTGATGACGCGCCGCCGCTTGCGCAGCATTTCCCGGCCCGCAACCGCATCATAAGCGGGCTTTCTCTCGGCGTCGTTGTGGTCGAGGCCGCGCGCAATTCGGGCGCGCTCATCACCGCGAACTTCGCGGCCGAACAGGGGCGCACCGTATTCGCGGTCCCCGGCAAAGTATCGTCAAGCAGGAGTTCCGGCGCCAACGAGCTCATAAAGGACGGTGCGTGCCTGATACAGTCTGTCGACGACATACTGGAGGAGCTGGCTATAAAGACAGAACCTGCCTCGGCGGATGAGAGGGAGCTCCTGGATGCGAAGATATTCCGGCAGACGAAAGCGTATGTCTATAATTCGCTGACCGAAGACGAGCGGAAAATTTATAAGAGCTTATCCGAAACGCCTCTTTACATAGACGAGATCCTGAGGATATCCGGCATGGAGCATGCGAAGGTATCGCAGATGCTTTTGAGCCTGGAGTTGAAGAAGCTGGTTAAACAGTTACCCGGGAAGCAGTATATAAGAACGGAAGATTAGCATCAAAAACTTAGGAGAGTTTAATGGCAAAAAATCTGGTAATAGTCGAGTCGCCGGCCAAAGCAAAGACGATAAATAAGTTCCTTGGCTCACACTATAAAGTCGTCGCGAGCATGGGCCATATCATAGACCTGCCCAAATCGAAGCTTGGTGTCGATGTGGAGAATGACTTTACTCCGCAATATATCGTTATGTCAGACAGGAAGAAGAACCTGTCGATGCTTAAGAAAGAGGCCAAAACAAAGACGACCATATACCTGGCCGCCGACCCTGATCGTGAAGGCGAAGCGATAAGCTGGCACCTTAAGAACCAGTTGAGCGGCGAGAATAAGAAATGTTACAGGGTAGAATTCGATGAGATAACCAAAGACGCGGTCGTCGCCGCGTTCAAACATCCGCGCGACATAAATATGAGCCTTGTAAACGCCCAGCAGGCGCGCCGTATCCTTGACCGCATCGTCGGTTATTCGATAAGCCCGATACTCTGGAAGAAGGTAGCGCGGGGACTCTCTGCCGGACGCGTACAGTCGGTGGCGGTACGTCTGATAGTCGAGCGCGAGAAGGAGATAAATAAATTCGTCCCGCAGGAATACTGGAGCGTAGAGGCGGAGCTTAAACGCAAAGCCGACCACCCCAAAGATAAGTTTACGGCCAAGCTGGATAAGTATAAAAACGCGGATATAGAGGTAAAACATAAACATGACGCGGACAGGATCGTGGAACACCTGAAGAAAGAGTCCTTCGTGGTAAGCGACCTGCGCGAGTCGCGGAAGCGGAAAAACCCTTACCCGCCGTTTACAACGAGCAAACTCCAGCAGGAGGCGTTCAATAAATTGAGATTTTCCGGAGCCAAGACGATGCATGTCGCGCAGGTCCTTTACGAAGGCGTCGAGATCGGAGACGAAGGTTCAGTCGGTCTTATAACGTACATGAGGACGGATTCGGTGCGCATCTCCAAGGACGCGCAGGCCGCGGTCAAAGATTATATACTGGCGACCTACGGTAATAAGTATTACCCGGATACGCCGAATTTCTATAAAGCGAGAAAGAGCGCGCAGGAGGCGCACGAGGCGATAAGGCCTACGCTTCCTCTGCGAAGCCCTGATTCTATAAAACAGTATCTCTCGGGAGAGCAGCTAAAGCTTTACCAGCTTATATGGAACCGGTTCGTCGCCAGCCAGATGTCTCCTGCTATCTATTCGCAGACGACGGTCGATATAAAGGCCGGGGATTATCTCTTTAAAGCGGGCGCCGCGACCGTGGTCTTCGACGGCTATACTGCGGTATATGAAGCCGAAAAGGAGAAAGAAAAAGAAGACGGCGGCGAGGCGAAGACGAAATTACCGGCACTTTCGATAGGATTAGCGCTCGACCTCCTCAACCTGATACCGGCGCAGCATTTTACCAAGGCTCCTCCGAGATATTCGGACGCGAGCCTTGTTAAGACGCTCGAAGAACTGGGTATCGGCCGCCCGTCGACATACGCACCGATCATCCAAACGATAACGGCCAGGGACTACGTCAGGCGCGAATCGGGCTATTTCTATCCGACGGAGCTCGGCACCATAGTCATCGAGCTCCTGATGAAGCATTTTCCCAAGATACTCGACGTCGAATTTACGGCGAGGATGGAAGACGAACTCGACGGGATAGAAGAGGGGGAGGCGGACTGGCTCACGGTCCTAAAAGCGTTCTATTCGCCGTTTATGCACTCGGTCGAGGCCGCGAAACTTGAGATGAAGGACGTGAAGAAGGAGATAGAAGCCACCGACCAGGTATGTGAGCTGTGCGGCAGGCCCATGATCATCAAATGGGGCAGGCGCGGCAAGTTCTTGAGCTGTTCCGGTTACCCCGAATGTAAAAATGCGAAATCGATAACTTCCGGCGTGAAGTGCCCGACGGGCTGCGGCGGTGAGCTTGTCCAGAGGCGCTCGACGCGGGGTATGTTCTTCGGATGCACCAAATATCCCAAATGCACATTCACCTCAAAGAAGCTCCCCGAAAAAGAGAAGGAAGGCGAAGTCGTACTATAGATGCAGAGATTTATCGAAAAGTTCATAAATTATCTCGATGTCGAGAGAAATTCGTCGCCGCATACTATCCTGAATTACCGGATAGATCTGGAATCTTTCAGCCGGTTTCTCGGCGATAAGGACGTCTCGGCGATCGACCATCTTCTATTGCGCAAATTTCTTGCGGAATTGCGCGGGCGGAACTACGCGAAGAGGACGATAGCGCGCAAACTCGCGAGTTTACGGAGCTTCTTCAGGTTCCTGTACCGCGAAGGGCATATCAAGGCGAATCCGATTACCGCCGTCTCTACTCCCAAACTGGATAAGAGGCTGCCCGTGGTCCTGGACGAAAAAGCGGTGGCGAGACTGCTCCAATGCCCCGGAGGGGATGACGTCTTCGCCCTCAGGGACACGGCTATCCTCGAAACAATATACTCGGGCGGCATCCGGGTGAGCGAGCTTGTAGGGCTGAATATGAGGAATGTCGATCTGATCGGCGAGGTCATAAAGGTCTTCGGTAAGGGCTCGAAGGAGCGGATGGTGCCGATAGGTTCACCCGCCGTTTCGGCGCTCAGGCGGTATATCGATAAACGCGAAGGGATGAAGGTTAAGGATAAGGAAGCGGTCTTTCTCGGGAAGAACGGGACGCGCCTCTGGGACAGGAGTGTGCGGCGCATACTCGATAAGTATATAAAACTATGCAGTATGTCGGAGCACATATCGCCGCATAGCTTGCGCCATTCGTTTGCGACGCATATGCTCGACCGCGGCGCGGACTTGCGCAGCGTTCAGGAGCTTCTGGGGCACGCGAATTTGTCGACGACGCAGATATATACGCACGTGACGATGGACCGCCTGAAGACGGTATACGACAAAGCTCATCCGCGGGCGTAAGGAGTGCGTAAAATTTTTCGATGTAGCAGTAAATGTGCTGTGTCAATGTGGCTCGCTTAGGACGCGAAATTTTCAGCCATGTGAAAATTTCGCTCGATAAAAGTTCTCGTACGCTGCCTCGAACTTTTAACGCCCTGCTCACCACATCGCCACATCACATTTCAACGGATGCGAAAAATTTTACTGGGAAAACAAGAGTGGAAAGCGTTCGTAAAATATGGAAAAGTGTCTAAAAAAAGTTCTGGGATTCTCCATACAAACACCCTCGACAGAGATTGTTAAAATAGTAAGATATAAACAATCGCTAGTTTGTAAACCGTGCTGGGAAATAAAATACTGTCCTTATGGACCTTTAGTTGAACAATTCCCTATAATTCCTCCTATACGTAGTGAGGCTATTGAGCATAATGAATACTTAAAAGAGTGTATTTCTACGGGAAGACTTCAAGGTGGTAAAAAATTAGATAAAAATCGTAAGAAATTTTTTATTAAATGTATTTTGGATTTTAAGACGAGTGATTACCCTGTTGAAATCTCTGGAATATTAAAAGAAATTAGTTGTAGAATCTTTGGACATATTTGTCCCGTATATTTTAACGCCGAACCATTCACAGAAACAAAAGAAATAAGGCGTCTATCACGAGAGATTCCTAGGGATGTTATGTTGAAAGTGGTTCGAAGAGATGGGCAGATTTGTCAAAAATGTTTTAAGCCCGTACCTGACAATAAGATGGAATTTGATCATCTTATTCCATTTTCGAAAGGCGGTACGACATCTGTTGATAACTTACGATTGCTTTGCTTTGATTGCAATAGGAAAAAACGGAATTTGTTATCCGAAATACTTGATGAAATACCGCTAGAAAAACATTTCAAAGCAAGCAAGTAATAAGTAGCTGACGTTTAAACGGTAGCTACGTTATGGATAACTAGGCTAGGCAAATTTATGGGTGGCCGAGGTCCAGCCTTGAGGTGCGCACAAGGCCGAAGCGGATGGGGTGCCGCCGCTTAGAATTGCCATTGTCAGGGCGACACTGCTTAAGACTTAAAATATCGTAAGCAATTCTGGCGGCACTTAGATACGCGCCTAGTTTCTCACGATATTGTAAACCCGCGAGGCCGAAGGAGCACCGAAAGGCGACCGAGGACAGGACCCATAAATTTGCGGCAGGACCCGTAAAAATTTAGGAGTAAGATGTTGTACGACATAGGATTCGCGTTATTCTCGATCTTCTATCTACCGACGCTGATATTCAAAGGCAAACTGCACAGGGATTTTCTCGAGCGGTTCGGCGTATACGGCAGGGCGAAGCGCGCGGCGCTTGCGAAGGCGCGCGGCGCGATATGGATTCAGGCGGTGAGCGTAGGGGAGGTTGCGTTATGCAGGAGCCTTATCCCGCTTATGCGCGAGAAGTTCCCCTCGCGGCCGATAGTTTTTTCGACGATAACTAAGACGGGCGGCGACCTGGCAAAGAAGTTATTTGCGGATGATGCCGTTGTGATATATTTTCCGCTCGATTTTTCATTTATAGTGAAGAAAGTTATAGGTATAGTGAGGCCTAATATGTACATCATGGTCGAGACTGAGATATGGCCTAATTTTTTAAAAGAGATAGAACGCCGCGCCATACCGGCCATACTCATCAACGGCAGGATATCGGACAGGTCTTTTGGGAAGTACGAGATGGTAAGCCGGTTCTTAAGGAAGATATTGCGGAACATTAACGTTCTTTGCATGCAGTCGAAGATGGACGCGGACAGGATAATAGCTCTTGGCGCCAGGCCCGAAAGAGTAAAGGTCGCCGGGAATATGAAATTCGATATCCGGGTCAAGGCGGGCAGGATAAGCGGCGACGTATTAAAAAAAGAGCTGGGGATGGCTACGGGAGACGAGCTTATAGTGGCAGGGTCGACGCATCCGGGCGAAGAATGCGCCGTTATCGCTGCATATAAAGATTTAATCGAAGATTTCCCGAAGCTTAAACTGCTGATCGCTCCCCGCCATATCGAAAGAGCGGGCGAGGTCGCCGAGGCCGCAAAGAAACTCGGCTTCCAGCCGGTCCGGTTATCCGGCTCCGACGAACGACGAACGACGAACGACGAACGACGGATCTACATTCTCGACACCATCGGCCGCCTGGGAGACTTCTATTCTATAGCGACCATAGTCTTCGTCGGAGGCAGCCTTATAAAACACGGCGGACAGAACCCGATAGAGCCTGCTGTCCATGAGAAGCCCGTAATATTCGGCCAGCATATGTTCAATTTTAAGGATATAGCCGAGGCCTTTCTGGCCTCATCCGCGGCCGCGCAGGTCGATAGCGGTGATGACCTGGTACCCGCCCTCTACAACCTGCTGACGGATGAAAAGCGGCGCCTTGAGATGGGCAGAGCCGCCAAACAGGTTGTCGTCGACAATATGGGCGCTACGGGACGGGTCTTGGGCGAAATGGCGGTATTCCTCAATGCGTGAATTCATATATTCATTGATGACCGATAGGCGTGACGACGCTATATATGCGCCTATAAAATTCTTTCTCTACATCCTGTCGTTTGCGTACGGGGCTGCTCTTATACTGCGGCGGTTGGCTTACAAGACGCATATATTCAAATCCGTCCGGGTGCCGCTTAAGATAATATCCGTCGGGAACCTGACTCTGGGCGGTACCGGCAAGACACCATTTGTGATACGGCTGGTGAAGCTGCTCGACGAGGAGCTTGGCAAGAAGGCGAGCGTTCTTATCCGCGGTTACGGCTGGGACGAACAGACTCTTCTCAGGCGCAAACTTGCCGATACGCCCATCCTTGTCGGCGAAGACCGTACGAAGTCGGCGCACAAGGCGATAAAGCTTTATGGCAGCGATACCGCGGTGCTGGATGACGGTTTCCAGCACTGGGAGCTCGAGCGCAATCTCGATATAATTCTGGTCGATTCCCGCAACCCGTTCGGCAACGGCCGGCTCTTCCCTCGGGGCATATTGAGGGAGCCTGTGGAGGCCGTAAAGCGCGCATCGGTAATAGTCTTTACAAAAGTCGATAAGCCGGGTCCGGCGCTGGTGCAGGTGAAGGATGAGTTAAAGAGACTGAATGGCGCACTCGTCTTTCTCGAAGCGCTTCACAAGCCCGTCTGTCTCTACGACCTGAAGGCGCGGAAGGAGCTCGCTTTAAACTTTCTTAAGGGTAAGCGCGTAATTCTTTTGTCGAGTATAGGCGATCCGGGCTACTTTAGCGATACTGCCCGCCGCCTGGGCGCCGACATCGCCGAAGAGATCGTCTTCGCCGATCACTATAATTACAGCCAGGCCGATACCGGACCTATCGTGAAGAGATGCGATGAGAGATCGTTCGATTTTATCCTTACGACCGAGAAGGACGAAGTCAAATTACGCAGGATGTCGTTATCTTTTGGGGACTATCCCGTGATGACGCTTGTCATAGAAATGGATATTATTTCAGGGAAGGAGCAGCTGGTTGATAGATTACGCAGCCTATATAGCCGTAAGGGCGCTTAATAAGATACTAGGCCTTGTGCCGGTCAGCGCGTCGCTGTGGTTTGGCAGGCGCATCGGGGATGCCGTATTTTTCTTTAATAAGGCGAGGCGGGTCGTCGCGTACGCAAATCTGAAGAGTGCATTCGCAAAAGAGAAGTCTCCGGCAGAACTGAGGCGCATTACCAAAAACGTTTACCGCAATATGGTCCAGACCTTCATCGAGATCCTGAACCTTACGAAGGTCAACCGGCGGTACGTCGACAGATATGTCGAGGTTATGAATATGGAGCGTATCCGTAACGCCGCCAAATCCGGCAGGGGGACGATACTCCTTACCGCGCACTTCGGCGACTGGGAACTCTCCAGCTTGGTCAGTTCCGTCGAAGGTTTTCCTATCCTTGTCCTTGTCAGAGAGCAGAAGATGAAGCGTTTGAACGAGCTCTTGAACCTTTTGCGGGAATCGAACGGCTGTAAGGTAATAAGGAAGGGGATGGAGGTCAAAAATATATTGAAGGCGCTCCGTGATAAAAATATAGTCGGTATACTCTCCGACCAGGACGCCGGCAAGAACGGTATCTTCGTAGATTTTTTCGGCAGACCCGCGTCTTATCATACGGGAGCCTTCGAGATAGCCAAGCACTCCGGCTCCCTGATATTGCCGAATTTCATCGTGCGGACGGGCGGGCCGTACCATAAACTTTACCTTGAAGAGTATATAGATTTTCAGAAGACTCAAAGTCCCGGCGATGTAAGGGAGAACGTCCAGAAGTTCGCGCGGCTTCTTGAGGCGTATATAAGGAAATATCCCGACCAGTGGCTCTGGCTCCACAAGCGGTGGAAATCGACGCCGGTCAGGACGGTACTTGTGCTTAATGACGGCAAGGCCGGCCACCTGAACCAGTCCATGGCTGTTGTGCGGCAGTTAAAGCGCGCCCGGGCGACCCAGGGGTATAAGATAGCGGATACGCGGGTCGTCGTCGTAGATGTGAAATATAAGAGCGGATTTTCCCGAGCGCTTCTTGCTGCCGCATCGGTCTTCGCGACCTGGCGGTGCCACGGCCGTATGGGGATAATGAGATCATGCCTTGCCGCAGAGACGTATGATACGCTTATGAAGACGTATTCGGAATTTGTCGTCTCGTGCGGGTCGAGCCTTGCGCCGGTGAATATATTCATGTCGAAGGAGAATTGCGCGCGGAATATAGTCGTTATGAAGCCCGGTATACCGATGAGCCTTAGGAAATTCGATCTAGCGGTCATCCCAAAACACGACAATCTTTTGAAGGCAAAGAACGTTATTACTACTGATCTCGCGCCTAACCTTGTAGACGACGAGTCCCTTAAAAGGGACGGCGAAAAGTTGAAGGGCAGCACCGGTATCGGGACAGACAAAGCGGTAAGCCTGTTTGTAGGAGGCGGCAACCCGGAATTTTCCCTGACGGCAGAGAATATAAATTTGGCGCTCGATGGTTTAACATCCTTTATCGGGTCTCGCGGCGTAGAGCTTTTGGTTACGACATCGAGACGCACCTCTCCGGCAGTCGAAGATATTTTGAAGAAGAGGCTGCAGGGTAATCCCGCGTGCAAACTGCTAATCATTGCGAACGAGCGAAACCTTGACGGAGCGGTGAGCGGGATGCTCGCGCTCAGCAAGGTTGCCGTAGTCTCGGAAGAATCGATCTCGATGATCTCCGAAGCGATCAGCGCCGGCAAGAAGGTGGTAGTCTTCAAGCTTGCGAAGAAAAAAGACTCTATGACGAAGCATGAGCGGGCGTTGAAGGGTTTGTCGGACAGGGGTTACATTACTATCGTCGAGGCATTCGGTTTATCGTCCGCGCTGGAAAAGGCATGGCGCGATACGATCCCGGTGAAACTTCCGCAGGATGCGGAGAAGATTTTCGAGGCAGTTCGAAAATTGATATAAGGAGATAATTTTTCGTATCAGTCTAATATTATTTGGCGATGTGGTGAGCTTAGGACGCGTAAATTTTAACCATGTAAAATTTACGCTCGAGAAAAATTGCTCGGACGCTGCCTCGCAATTTTTACGCCTAAGCTCGCCACATCGCCAAATAATATTCCTGAGTTTTCGAAAAATTTGGCCAGGGAAACGGGAAATAAAAGGCGGGACATAAAATCTTAAACATATCAATTGCAGGCCGCCGGAAAAAGCGCCGGACTGACGGCGAAAAATTTATTGCGGAATGACTTATGAATATACTGCAGATACTTCCATCGCTGGATGTCGGCGGAGTCGAGACCGGCACTATAGACCTCGCGAAGTACCTTGTCGCGCATGGGCATAAGGCCATTACGGTCTCTGCCGGGGGCCGGCTCGTGAGGGAACTCGATGCCGTAGGCGCTCGCCATTACAATCTGCCTGTCGGGAAAAAGTCCGTTTTTAGTATGATGCGGATGATAAAAGCGCTCTGCGAAATAATCCGCAGGGAAGATATCGACATTGTCCACGCGCGCTCGCGTGTACCCGCTTTAATAGCCTATATCGCGTGCAAGTCGACGAATAGGACATTTATAACGACGGCCCACGGCTATTACAAGAAACATCTGATGAGCGAGGCGATGGGGTGGGGCAAATACGTCATCGTTGCTTCGAACATAATGGCGAAGCACATGGTGAGCAATTTCAATGTCCCGTATGACAGGATACGCCTGATACCGCGCGGCGTGGACCTGAACAGGTTTACGTTCAGGGACCCGTCGACACATTCGCCGGAATATTTTACGGTAGGCATGATCTCCAGGATAACGCCGCTTAAAGGGCATGCTGATTTTATCAAAGCGATATCGATCCTGAGCCGCCAGATACCGAATCTGAAGGTTGTAATAGCCGGCGCGGCGCCTAAGGAGAAATATAGAGAAGACCTTGAGCTTTTGATAAGAAGGCTGGGGTTGACCAGTGTCATCGATTTTCTGCCGGCAACCAACGATGTGCCGAAAGTGATGAGCCGGCTCGACGTCCTGGTATCCGCGACAATAACGCCGGAAGCATTCGGCAGGGTTATTATAGAAGCCCAGGCCTCGGGTGTGCCGGTGGTTGCCACGCAGGTCGGCGGCGTTGTCGACATCATTGAAGATAAGAAGACGGGCCTTTTGTGCGCGCCTCAAAATCCGAAAGATATAGCCGCTAAGATATCCGAGCTTTACGGGGCGAGGACGCTCTGGGTAAATATAGCCATAGAATCGAGGCGGCGCGTCGAAACGTATTTCAATCTCGACAGGATGATGGGGCGTACGCTCGCGGTCTATGAGGAGGCGGTCGCGACGCTGAATATCCTCGTCATAAAGATGAGCGCTATAGGCGACGTTATTTTGAGCGTGCCGTCGCTCAGGGCGATACGCGCCAGGTACCCGAAAGCCAATATAAAGGTCCTGGTCGGCGTCCAATCACAGGAGGCGCTCGACAGGTGCCCGTATATAAACGAAAGGATAGTCTGCGATTTTAACGGCAAAAACCACGGCATTGCCGGACTATGGCGCCTTGGCAGGGAACTGCGGCAGCATTGTTTTGATATCGTTATCGATCTCCAGAACTCGAAGCGCAGCCATATACTTGCCGCACTGAGCCTGGCGCCGCTTCGCTACGGATACGACAATAAAAAACTGTCGTTTCTTCTGAACAAACGCCTCCGGGACGATGCGCCGTACCTCGACCCGATCGAGCACCAGTTCAGGACGCTGCGGATGGCAGCCATAAAGCCGCAGGATAAACGCCTGGAGCTGTGGCCCTCCGGATCGGAAAAGGAACATGCCGATAAGCTGCTGGCGGAAGGATGGATGACACCGTCTGCCGGGCTAGTAGGAGTGAATGTCAGGGCGTCATCCAGATGGGTGACGAAGAATTGGCCGAGCCTGAATATCGTCGAACTATCCGACAGGCTCGCCAAAGAGTTCAATTTGCGGACGGTCCTGACCGGAGCCGAAGAGGATGCGGAGTTTGCCCGGGCCATAGCCAGGGCTGCTAAGTCGCGGCCGCTCGTAGCCGCAGGGCGGACGAGTATACTGGAACTCGCCGGCCTCATCGGGCATTTCAAGGTCTATATTACGCCGGACTCCGCGCCGATGCACATAGCCGCGGCTGTGGGTACTCCGTGCATAGCGCTTTTCGGCCCCACAGATCCCGCGCGGCATGCGCCGCCGTCGGGGAACTGCGTGGTCATAACGAAGAAGGATGAACTTAAATGCAGCCCGTGTTACAGTCCCAACTGCGCAAAGAATTTTATATGTATGAAGCGGATAACGGTCGACGAAGTACTTGAGGCCATGCGGCCGTATCTATAGGAAGGTGCACGCGATGAAAGTATTGCAGGTGACGACGCATATAAATATAGGAGGTATAGCGAATTATATCCTCAACCTGTCCGAGGCGCTTAAGGTAAGGGGCGCGGATGTAATAGTGGCGTCGAGCGGCGGTACGCTGTGCAACGAACTCCTGTCAAAAAAGATACCGCATAAGTTTCTGGATATAAGGACGAAATTCGAGTTCGGGCCCAAAGTGATAATGGCGGCCTTCCACCTGGCCGGGATCATAAGGGCGGAGAATGTCGATATTATACATGCGCACACGAGAGTGTCGCAGGTTGCCGCCTGTCTGGCATCGATGCTTACGGGCGTGCCGTATGTTACCACCTGCCATGGATACTTTAAGTTACGCTCGAGGAGACTCTTCGATACCTGGGGGAATAAGGTGATCGCAATAAGCGCTGCTGTCAAGGATCACTTAAGGCGCGATCTCGGCGTAAGCGAAGAGAGGATAAAGCTCATATACAGCGGTGTGGATATTGCCAGGTTCGCGCGGCGCTATTCCGAGGCTGAAAAGAACGCGGTAAGAGAGGAACTGGGGGTGGGGGATGCCCCTATCGTCGGGACGATCGGGAGACTTTCGCAGGTGAAGGGACAGAGGTACCTGATCCAGGCCATGGCCTATATCGCCGATAAGGTTAACGGTGTCCAGTGTATTATCGTTGGCGGCGGCGAAGAGGCCCTTGCCCTCGAGAACCTGGCAAGGGCGTTAAACATCACGGATGCAATCCATATAATTCCTTCGGATATCAATACCCCGAGAATACTTTCGATTATGGATGTCTTTGTCTTTCCGTCGGTTAAGGAAGGGCTGGGCATCGCGTTATTGGAAGCGATGGCCGCAGGTAAGGCGTGCGTGGCTTCCGATATAGGGGGAATAAGCGACATAATCAAGGCGCCCTCGTACGGAATACTTGTCGGCGTGGGTGATATCAAGGCTATGGCGGATGAGACGGCAAAACTTCTCCTTAACGATGCTTTAAGAGAAGATATGGGCGATAAAGCGCGGCGGATCGTGAGCGGGAACTTTTCGCTTGACGCGATGGCAGATGGTGTCATACAGTTGTATAAAGAGGTAGCCGATGCCCGGAAAAAACGGTAGAAGATTTCCCCGATGGCTGTTATGGGCGGGTGTCGCGGTAATGATTGCCGCGGCAGCCGTTGCGGCCGTCATAGCCGTAAAGTCCGCTTATGTCGTTCCCATACTGATGTATCATTCGATCGATAGCGGCAATAAGGATACCAAACTCTCCGTTTCTCCAGAGAGCTTTGCCAGGCAGATGGAGTTTCTATATAAGAATCATTACAACGTCGTCTCTTTAGAAAAGGCCGCCGCCTATATCAAGCGGAAGGATATGCCGCCGCGAAAGACCGTGGCGATAACATTCGACGACGGATTTCGCAATAATTACCTGTATGCGTATCCTGTTCTGAAGAAGTACGGATTACCGGCTACCATGTTTATCGTTGTAGACTGGGTCGGCACTTCGCCGAATTTTATGAATTGGGACGAGATAAGGGAGATGGCCGATTCCGGCATTATTGCGATAGGCAGCCATTCGAAAGAGCACCATTGGCTCCTGAACTCGAGCGATGATATCCTTAAACAGGAGTTGGGGTGGTCCAGGCGGATCCTGGAGGAGCGGACCGGCAGGCGGGTGAGCTCCTTTTGCTACCCGATGGGCGCATTCGACGGAAGGGCTAAGGCCGCGGCGGCGGCGGCAGGTTACGTTTGTGCCGTATCGACGCCTTCGGAGAGCGCGTCAGCGGAAGATGTCTATGCCCTTAAACGTGTCAGGATCTCCCGCTCATCGGATAATCTCCTGGTATTCTGGGCGGAGACGACGGGATTATACGCATTTTTCAAATAGAGAAAGATTACGATGAAACGTATACTTATAGTCAACGTTAACTGGATAGGCGATACGCTCTTTTCGACGCCGTTTATACGCGCCGTCAGGGACGCATATCCCGACAGCTACATTGCCTGTCTCCTCCACCCGCGGTGCGCCGAGATGCTGGAACTCAATCCGAGGCTTGACGAAATAATCATATATGACGAAGAGGGCGCGCACAGGAGCCTTTTAGGGAAACTTCGGCTCATCATTGCGCTTCGCAAGAAGAGGTTTGATACGGCCTATCTCCTGCACAGGTCGTTTACGAAGGCGCTTATAACGTTTCTAGCCGGCATACGGGAGCGCATAGGTTATCCCACAAAGAAGAGGGCGGCGCTTCTGACGAAGGTTGTCGAAACGCCGCTCGAAGAAGAGCATAAAGTCGAATATTTTCTTAACATTGCCAGAGCATGCGGGATGGTTCCCAAAAGCATCTCCTATGAATTTTTCATAGACGAAGCGCACAGGCGGAATGTGGAGGTTTTGCTCAGGGCATCGGGTATTTCGGAAAAAGACAGGATAGTCGTCTTGTGCCCCGGCGGCAACTGGGATCCTAAGCGGTGGCCGAAGGAGAATTTTGCGGCGCTTGCGGATAAACTGGTGGAATTGTACGGCGTTAAGATTGTGATATCGGGCGCCAAGAAAGACGTAAAGCTTGCCGGAGAGATAAAAAGTATAATGAAATCCCCCGCCGTGGTAACTGCCGGCGCTACGACGCTGAAGGAACTCGGGGCGTTATTTTCGAAAGCGGCTCTCGTCATAGCCAACGATACCGGGCCGATGCATCTTGCGATCGCCATGAGGGCACGGACTATAGGCCTCTTCGGGCCGACTGCGTCCGCCCTTACGGGACCATATGGCGAAGGGAATTATAAGGTTATATCGAAGAACGATATGTGCGACATACCATGCTACGATCTTACATGTACCGACAACCGCTGTATGGCGGCCATAAAGGTCGGGGATGTTTTAAAAGAAGCGGCGGGGTTCCGGATATGATAATCGACAAAACACAAGTAAAGAGAATGCTTGTAATAACCTTGAGTAACATAGGCGATATCATCCTTACTACGCCCGTCATCAAGGCGCTTTCGGGCGAGTTCCCGGGCGCGCGGTGTGATGTGATGGTCGGTCCGCAGGGTAAAGAGATATTCGAGAAGGACCCTCATATATTCAAGGTCATTATATATGATAAGCATATGCCGATTATCCAGAAGAGGCGGCTGCAGATCAAGCTTAAAAAATTGAAATACGACCTGGTTGTGGATATACGTAATACCGTATTTCCTCTGCTCATCGGGCCGCGGTTCAGGACCGCGACGATACAAAAATTTCCGCGCAGTCTTATGCATAAGACAGAGCACCATCTCTACAGACTGAAATCCGTAGGGATAGATAATCTTAAAGAATCTCCCTATATACACATTACAAGCGAAGACGATGCGCATATCGACAGACTCCTTAAAGACAGCGGTGTTACCGGCCCTGTTGTCGTGATAAACGCCGGCGCAAAGAGTCATTTGAAAAGGTGGACGACCGACGGGTTCGCGCAGGTTGCCGACAGGTTGATAGCGGAATGCGGCGTAAGCGTCGTCTTCGTCGGACTTAAAGAAGATGAGGCGATAGTAAAGGAGATAACCGCGCGGATGAAACATAAGGGCCACGACTTTGTCGGCAGGACCAACGTCAGACAGCTGGCCGGACTCCTGAAACGCGCCAAACTGCTAATAACGAATGACAGCGCGCCGCTCCATCTCGGATCGGCGGTAGGCGTGAAGGTGGTGGCGCTGTTCGGTCCCACGGATCCGCGCAAGTACGGACCGATGGGCGAATTCGATGTTGTTATAAAAGAGAAACTTTCGTGCGCGCCATGCGAAAAGGCGCAATGTGTGCGGAACTATGAATGTATGCGTCTTATCTCTCCCGATCTTGTATTCGATACCGCCAGGATGATGATCGAAGGATATGAATAAAATCCAAAATCCAAAATCCAAAATCCAAAGGCATGAAGGGAAGCGGGTGTTGATCGTGAGGCTCGACAGGATAGGGGATGTCTTGCTCTCGACTCCCGTGATCAAGGCTGTCCGCGACGTCTGCCCCGATGGCTATATCGCTTTTATGGTGAGGAGATATGCCAAGGATATACTGGAAGGCAATCCTTACCTCGATGAAATCATAGTCTACGATAAGAACGGGCGGGAGAAGGGGCTGTTGAGAAATTTGGGTTTCATCCGCTCGTTACGCCGTAAAAAATTCGACATAGCCCTTATCCTGCACCCGACGAAGAGGACGCACCTTCTGGTTTCACTGGCCGGGATCCCAGAGACGGTAGGGTATAACAGGAAATGGGGGTTTTTGCTCACCACCCGCCTGCCGCATACCAAGCAATACGGCTTAAAGCACGAGATCGATTATACCCTCGATATATTGCGGTATACAGGCCTGGAACCGAAAGATAAGCCTCTTTATATGCCCGTGAACGGCCATTCCGAAGTGAGGGTGGATGAGATGCTGCGCGAGGGGGGTATCGGTAAAGACGATCTTTGTGTGGCAATAAACCCCGGCGCCAGCTGCCCTTCGAAGAGGTGGAGCCCCGATAAGTTTGCCAGGGCCGCGCAGGCCTTGATCGAGCGATACGGCGTAAAGATAATAGTTGTAGCCTCCGCCGCGGATAAAGAACTGGGCGATAGAGTATCGAATCGCTTAAAGAAAAATTGTCTGAACCTCGCGGGCAGGACGAGCGTTGCGGATGTGGCAAGCGTATTGAGGCGCGCGCGGCTATTCATATCGAACGATTCCGGACCGGTCCATATAGCGTGCGCCGTCGGTACGCCTGTGATCGCGATATTCGGCAGGCACGACAGAGGGCTTTCGCCGCAGCGCTGGGGGCCGACAGGCAAGCGCGATGTGGTGCTCCATAAGGATGTCGGCTGCATAGAATGTCTCGCGCATGACTGCGCGAAAGGTTTTCAGTGTCTCGAGGCGGTAACGGTCGATGAGGTGCTTGCGGCGGCCGCGAAAATTTTAGGGAGGTAAAATTTTTCGTATCAGTCTACTGTGATGTGACTACGGAGTAGATAACAAAAAAGACCTCAATTGCGGGGTCTCTTTTGGAGGTGATAGGCCTCGATGGCTTTCGCTATCGTATCCCTCTTTTATCTATATCAAGTATGCCACAGGAAACGGGAAAAGGCAATAGATGGAGAGCATTTTTTTAATCATTTGTTAAACAGAATACGGAAGGAGAAAGTGCGCGCGTGAAGATAGGAATAATAGGCTTGCCGCAGGTGGGAAAGAAGACGCTCTTCGAATTGCTCACGAACCACAAGCCGTCGGAGAAGGAGATCATTTCCGGCAAGCCGATCAAAGGTGTCGCCGAGATAAAAGATCCGCGTTTCGACAGGCTCGCGGGGATGTATAAACCGCGGAAAGAGGTGCGGGCGCGGATTGATATAGAGACACTGCCGAAACTCGAAAAGGATACGATCGCGCAGGGTGAGATATTTACGGACATAAACGAACTCGATGCCATATGCCATGTTGTCAGGGTCTTTAAGGACGATTCCGTATATCATGCGGACGGTTCCGTCGATCCCAGGCGAGACATAGATTCCGTGAATTCGGAGCTCTTGCTTCACGACCTCATCTTTGTAGAGAAACGCATGGAGCGGCTGGACCAGAAGATAAAGCAGACAAAAGAGGACGCGGCGATAAAGGAGCGCGAGCTGCTTTCGCGGCTTAAGGCCCATCTCGATAAGACCTTGCCGTTGAGGCTCCTTAGCTTAAGCGCCGATGAGCGGAAGCTGATAACAAGCTATCCTTTCGTGACGCTTAAGGATATGGTGATCGTCCTGAACGTTTCCGAAGGCGAAATAAAAGAGACTAAATTCGCCGGCGGGTTGAAGGCGGAATTTGCGCCCGTCAGGATAGAAATTATGCAGGTCTCGGCAAAAGTCGAAACGGAGATAGCGGGTCTTGAGTCGGATGAGGAGAAGCGGGAATTTATGGGCTCGCTCGGCATAGAAGAGTCCGCGATAGATATGCTTACGCGCGCCCTGACCAGGGCATTAAATCTAATATCATTCTTCACCGTTGGCGAAGACGAAGTGCGGCAGTGGCTCGTACGGAAGGGGTCTAGCGCCCCGGAAGCGGCCGGCGTGATACACTCGGACCTTCAGAAGGGCTTTATAAGGGCAGAGGTGATGAAGTACGGAGATCTCGTGGCCCTGGGCGGAGAAGATAAGGTGAAGAACGCGGGAAAATTCTATCTGAAAGGCAAAGATTATATAGTAGAAGACGGAGACATTATTAACGTAAGGTTCAGCGTGTAGGGTATGCGGTATATAATAGTAGATAGGGTATAGGAAAGTTTAACGCTGCTTGCCGTGCGCTATATGCTATCCACTAAACGAACAACCTGAGAGGGAATATGCTTCCTAAAGAGCTTGCCGATCTCTTGGAGACAAGAGAGTTCATCAGCGTCGCTACCTGCGATTTTGATGGGCATCCCAGCGCAGCGCCGAAATTCATCCTGAAGAGAGAAGGTAATTACATATACCTTGTAGACTATGTCATAGGAATGACATGGAAGAATCTCAAAGCTAACCCGCAAGTATCGATGTCGATCGTCGATACAAGGACTTTAAAAGGGTACCAGCTCAATGGCAAGGTAAAGATAATGTCCCGGGGGAAGCTGTACAATAAGATGCGCAAAGAGATGATGGATAAGGAAGTCCGCCTTACGACCCAGCATATTATAGATGAGGTCCGCGGTCACCCTACCCATGATACGTTCGAAATACTTATCAGCGAAAAATTTGTCATATTTGAGGTGAAGCTGGAGGAAGTTATCGAAATAGATATCCATGGAGAGCTGAAGCGCAATAAAAAGTAGTAGCGGCTTTTTCCTCTTCATGTTAAAATATCCCTTTTATGCTGAAAGGAAGGTGCGCAGATGAAAAGAGAGAGGGTAGACCTCGCTAAGATAAAGACAATATCCCTCGATGCGCGAAAATGCAAGGTATCGATAAAAGATTTTGCTAGGCCGGGCCGGAAAGGGGCATCGTTTAAGGAGTTTTATGCCTCGCTGCCGGACATCCTTGTCAGCCGGAATTTTCAGACGTTGGTCGATAAAATAGTCCGCGCTTATAAGGGCCGGCGGATGGTGATCCTGATGATGGGCGCGCATGTGATAAAGTGCGGCCTTTCGCCGCTTGTTGTCGACCTTATGAGGCGCGGCGTCATAAAGGCGGTTGCCTTGAACGGTGCCGGAGTAATCCACGATACCGAGATAGCCCTGATAGGCAGGACGAGCGAGGACGTCGGGGAGGGCATACTCGACGGCTCCTTCGGAATGGCTAAGGAGACGGCGAGCTTCATAAACGGCGCGATAAATGACGGGTTCGGTAAAGGCATAGGCATCGGCGAGGCCGTCGGCGGCAGGATAGTAAAGACGCGCCAGCCGCACAGGGATTTAAGCATACTGGCGACCGGCAGCAAGCTGAATATCCCGGTGACCGTTCATGTAGCGATAGGTACAGACATCATTCACCAGCATCCTTCAGCTAACGGCGAGGCCCTGGGCGAGGGGTCGCTTCTCGATTTCAGGAACTTTATTTATAGCGTGGGCAGGCTTGAAAAAGGCGTGCTTATAAATTTCGGTTCGGCGGTTATATTGCCCGAAGTATTTTTAAAAGCGGTAACGGTGGCGCGGAACCTTGGTCATAAGCTTGACGACTTTACCGCCGCCAACTTCGACATGATAAGCCAGTACAGGCCCTACCAGAATATACTTTCGCGGCCTACGTCTTCCGGCGGCAAGGGTTACAATATTATCGGCCATCACGAGATAATGTTCCCGCTGCTCTACCGTTCTATTATTGAAAAGATATGATGCCATGCATACAGTAAACTTCGATAAAATACTGAAGAAGATAAGGAATTTTTCGCGGACACGCGTTCTCGTTATCGGTGACCTGATACTGGATGAATTCCTGTGGGGCGATGTCTCCCGCATATCGCCGGAAGCTCCCGTGCCGGTCGTCTGGGTCAGGAAGGAGAGCTTTATGCCGGGAGGAGCATCGAATGTCGCCAGTAACCTGCGCTCTCTCGGCGCGAACGTCTACCTGGCCGGCGTAATCGGCGACGATGAGCGCGGGGCGATCCTGAAGAGCGAACTCGAGCAGAAAGGTATCCATACCGACGGTATCCTGACGGACGATTCCAGGCCGACGATACTCAAAACGCGTGTTGTGGCCCAGCACCAGCAGGTCGTGAGGATCGATAAGGAGCATATCGAGCCGCTCAGCAGCGATATACTATCCAGGCTTGTCAAATATATCGGGAGTCTTATGCAGAAGGTCGATGCCGTCATAATAGAGGATTACGGAAAGGGCGTTATAACATCGAAGCTCCTCAGCAAAGTGGTCCCCGTGGCCAAGCGGTACGGTAAGATCATATCGGTCGACCCCAAAGAGGAAAATTTCAAGTATTATAAAGGGGTAAGCGTAATCACCCCGAACAATCACGAGGCCTCAAGGGCAGTCGGGTTCGAGATCAAAGACGGCGCTACACTGCGCAGGGCGGGAGCGGCATTATTGACCAGGCTCGATTGCAAGATCGTGCTCATTACGCTGGGCGAGAACGGCATGGCCGTTTTCCAGAAATCTAAACCGATGGAACAGATACCTACGGTAGCGCAGGAGGTCTTCGATGTCTCCGGCGCGGGCGATACCGTTATCGCAACCTATACACTGGCGCTTGCGGCGGGCGCCGACCCGGTAATGTCGGCGCATATAGCTAATTGCGCGGCCGGTATCGTCGTGGGGAAAGTGGGGATAGCGGTAGTGACGCCGGATGAACTTTTAGATAGGATAAAGAGGGAGTTCTACTACGCGCGTCAAAAGTCGAACTCTGAAGGAGCCTGATAAATGAGGGTAATAGGAGTAATACCGGCGCGTTGGGGCGCAACGAGGTTTGAGGGAAAAGTGCTGGCCAACCTTCTGGGGAAGCCGGTCATACAGCACGTGTGGGAGAATGCTAAGAAGTCGAAGACGCTGGATGATCTCATAGTTGCCTGCGATGACGAACGCATAATGAAAGTTGTGGAAGGCTTCGGCGGCAAAGCCGTATACACCTCGCCCGACCAGCCGTCGGGAACGGATAGGCTGGCCGAGGTCGTTAACCCGCTGCCGGTAGATATAGCGGTGAATATACAGGGAGACGAACCGCTTGTCAAACCCCTTATCATCGACAGTCTTGTCATAGCGCTCCAGGACGAGAAGACGGCCCAGATGGCGACGGTGATAAAAAAAGTGGAAGACGATGCCGAGCTTACGAATTCGAACGTCGTTAAGGTGGTATTCGACAAGAACGGTTACGCGATATATTTCTCGCGTTATGCCATCCCATATAACAGGACCAGCGAGGTTGACGAGTCGAAGCGCCCGGTCTACTATAAGCACATAGGACTATATGCGTTTACCAAGGACTTTCTCTTTACATTCAGGAACCTTCCCAAGTCTACGCTTGAAAACGCAGAGAAGCTCGAACAGCTGAGAGTTATCGAAAACGGTTACAAGATAAAGATAGTCGAGACGAAGCTCGATACGATCGGGATCGACAGGCCCGAGGACTTGAAGAGGGCCGAAGACGCATTGTTAAAAGAGCGGGAACAGTTATGATGCGGGATGTCCAAATAGGCAATATTAAATTAGGCGGCGATAATCCGTTTGTCCTGATAGCGGGGCCCTGCGTGATAGAGTCGGAGTCTAGCGCCCTGCGCCATGCAAAATCGCTGAAGGCAATAACCGCGAAACTCGGTATCCCGTTTGTTTATAAGACGAGCTTCGATAAAGCCAACAGGACGTCGATAGATTCTTTTCGCGGCCCCGGACTCAGGAAAGGGCTTGCCATACTGGAGAGGGTCAAGACGGAACTGCGCGTGCCGGTGGTCTCTGATGTCCATTGCAGGGCCGATATAAAAGCCGCCGCGAAAGTACTCGATATAATCCAGATACCGGCCTTCCTGTCCCGGCAGACCGATCTCATTGTTGCGGCGGCGGAATCTGGCAGGGTCATCAATATAAAGAAGGGCCAGTTCCTGGCGCCATGGGACATGAAGAACGTCATTAAAAAGATAGAGTCGACGGGAAATAAGAAGATAATCCTTACCGACCGCGGTGTAAGCTTCGGATACAATAATCTCGTAAGCGACTTCCGGTCCATACCTATAATGAGAGATTTCGGCTATCCCGTGGTCTATGATGCCACTCATTCGGTCCAGATGCCGGGCGGGCTCGGCGATAAGTCGGCAGGAGACAGGCGCTTTATTCCATATCTTGCGGCGGCGGCGATTGCCTGCGCGGCCGACGGTATCTTTATGGAGGTTCATGAGGACCCGGACGCTGCCTTAAGCGACGGGCCGAACATGGTTAGGTTAAAGGATCTTGAAGAACTGCTTCTTAAATTGAAGCGGATAGAGAAGGCGGTCAGATAATATATGTCAAAAAATATAGCGAGAGAAGTGCTTAAGATAGAACGCGATGCGCTCTCAAGTCTTGTGTCGAGGGTGGGCCCTGATTTTGACAGGATAGTAAATGTTATCTGCAGGATCAGGGGACGCGTTATAGTCACAGGGATGGGCAAACCCGGTTTCATCGCGCAGAAGATATCCGCGACGCTCTCATCCACAGGGACACCGTCTCTATACCTTCATCCGGCGGAGGCGCTCCACGGCGACCTCGGCCGCGTGACGAAGGACGACCTTATACTCGCGCTCTCTAATAGCGGTGAGACCGAAGAGATCGTGAAGTTTCTGCCCATTATAAAGAAGATGGGGGCCAGGCTCGTTGCCATTACGGGCAATGTTAAGTCGAGCCTGGGAAGATTCGCGGACTTTTCCATCGATGTCTCCGTAAAGAAGGAGGCCTGTTCGCTGGGGCTCGCGCCCACCGCATCTACGACGGCTATGCTCGCAATGGGCGATGCGTTGGCCGTGGCGCTTCTGGAGAAGAAAGGTTTTAAGGAGAGGGACTTTGCGTTTTTCCATCCCGGCGGGATACTCGGTAAGCGTCTCATACTCAAGGTCGGCGATATTATGAGAAGCGGTTCCGCGAACCCGGTAGTGAAAGAGAATACGCCCGTAAAGCGGGTACTGCTTGCCATAACTAAGGCGCGCGCGGGCTCGGCGGGCGTTGTCGATTCCAGAGGCCGGCTCGTCGGGATATTTACCGACGGCGACCTGAGGCGCCATCTCGAGACCGAGCCGCGGCTGATCGAAAAGAGAGTGCGGGACGTGATGACGCGGAATCCCTCGACCATACGGGCGGAGAGGCTCGCCGCAGAGGCCTTTGACATACTCCGGTCGAAGAAGATAGACGAGCTTCCGGTCGTTGACGGCAAGGGCCGCCCCGTAGGCTTGCTGGATGTCCAGGATCTTTTAAAGGCAGGGCTTGTATAGTCCTTGTTCGTATATCGTGAAAGGTGAAAGACGAAAAAGATGATAGATCAGAGCGTTCTAGAGAAAGCAAAATGTATAAAGATGCTTGTCGTTGACATAGACGGCGTTATGACGGACGGCCGCATAGTATATAGCGGCTACGGCGAAGAGCTGAAGTTTTTCGACGTGCAGGACGGTTTCGGCATAACTCTCCTGGCCACGGGCGGGGTGAGGACGATTATAATCACCGCGAAGAAATCGAAGATCGTGAAACACAGGGCGCGTGATCTCAGGGTTGCGCGGGCCTACCAGGGTTTTCTGGACAAGCTCACGCCTTTTAACGATCTTTTGAAGCGTTTCAACGTTACCGCGGCGGAGGTCTGTTTTATGGGAGACGATCTCATAGATTTGCCCGTATTGAAACGCGTGGGCCTTGCCGTCGCGGTTTCTAACGCGGTCGAAGAGGTAAAGTCCTGCGCGCATTACGTCACTGTCAATAAAGGCGGCCGCGGCGCCGTACGCGAGATCTGCGATATTATCCTCAAGTCCCAGAACAAGTGGGACGAAGTTACGTCGGAGTATTTCCAATAAAAGATATATTCCTAATTTTTTGTTAAGGCATAAAAAATTAAGCTATTTGGCCTTGCCAGCTCTTTCGTTATGCTATATAATTGTTATACAGTAGAAGACATTAGATCTATCCTCCTTCGCAGAAAACCCCGAGCTTTCAAGCTCAAAGATGAATGCGTGAGGTCGCGGCGGTGACGAACGTCGAATTACAGGGTTTTCTGCTTCGGAGAATTCCGCCAACAGGCTAATGGAAACTCCGGCCTTTAGGCCGGAGAGCTTCATTTGAATTGCGTATGCAAAATTGTTTTTAACGTCTGTTAAAGCAGGTCTCCCGGGAGGGTAAAATGAAAACAAAAAATATTCTGAAATTTGTCATTTTTCAGCTTTGCCTGGTAGTTTTGTTGTCTTTTATAGGGACCGCCGGTGCGGTTATGCTGGGTAAAGATGGAACGGTTGCCAAAAGGGCATCGAATAGCGTTAGCCAGAATAACCAGACTACTGCCAAAACCCAAAACTTTGCCGCTAACGAAATTATCGTAAAACTTAAACATAAAGAGCCGTCAAAAACGCTATATACTATGACCTATGCCGCAAGATCGAGCGGCGATACGAGTCTTCTTTCAGGCCTGAAAGCCAAGTATAATTTGAAAGAAGAAAGGCCGGTGTTCCAGTCCCTTCACAATCAGTTAAAACCCCGTAATTTAAGCCAGGCCAAACTGGCCGAAAAGGCCGCGGCAATTACGGCGAGCGGTAAGGCAGCCCTATCTACCGCTTCGGCAGCGTCGTCGGAAGCAGCCGGAGATCTTTTTTCTGTTTACGTGCTGAAGACAACCGCGGATGTTTTGACTACCTGTAATAGCCTTAAAGAGGATCCTAACGTAGAATACGCCGAGCCTAACTATATCCGTAGGGCTCAAATGGTCCCTAACGACCTTTATTATTTATCACGCGGAAGCTGGGGGCAGTCTTATGACGACCTGTGGGGTTTGAAGAAGATGCAGTGCGAAGCGGCGTGGGATATATCGCAGGGAGAAGGCGCGGTGGCGGCTGTTATAGATACGGGAGTGGATTATAATCACCCGGATTTAGCCGCGAATATATGGATAAACAAGGCGGAGTTGAATGGCGCTGCAGGCGTTGATGATGATGGGAACGGTTATGTCGATGATATAAGAGGCTGGGACTTTGCTTATAATGATAATGACCCTTTGGATAACTATGGCCATGGGACACACTGCGCGGGTACGATTGCCGCTGTCGGGAACAATAATGTAGGTATAATCGGAGTAGCGCCGAAAGCGAAGGTTATGGCGTTAAAAGGATTGGATGATAATGGAGACGGGTACGACACCAGTCTTGCGGATTGTATCTATTACGCGGCCAATAACGGCGCAGGCATAATCAGTGCTTCGTGGGGCGGCCCGGATCCCAGCCAGATTTTAACAGACGCTTTTCACTATGCCGATTCGAAAGGTTGTGTATGTGTTGTCGCGGCCGGAAACGACAACGCGGACGCAAGTACTTTTATTCCCGCCGGCATCGATACGGTAATGGCCGTTGCCGCAACGGATGTCAATGACAAAAAAGCTTCGTTTTCGAACTGGGGGTCTAAAATAGATGTTTCCGCGCCGGGAATCGATATTCTTTCTTTGAGAGCCGCCGGGACGGATATGTATGGCGGCGGTATTTATTTTGTGCCGCGCGGAGATTCAAACGCCGGGTATTTCAGGTGCAAGGGGACAAGTATGGCATGTCCGCACGTAGCCGGCCTAGCCGCGCTTATACTATCGAAGCATCCGGAATTTACAAATAACGTTATCAGGAGGACTATACAGGTCTCCGCGGATGATTTAGGGATCCCCGAGCTGGGATATGGACGAATAAACGCCCATGCCGCGATGAATATCGTAACCCCGCCTGCCGCTGCTACGGCCGATATAACATTTCCGGCATCAGGCGCGTCGTACCTTACCGATAACGTTACCATAGAAGGCACAGCGACGGCGGAGTCTTTTGGGTATTACGAATTAGAGTATCGTCAGAAAAAGATTCTTATAAGCGGCCAAACGACATACGGTAGTTGGATCCCCATTAGTGAAGGTTTTTCCGCGGTCGAACAAGGAACGCTGGGTACATGGGATGCCGAAGGTCTTTGGGGCGATTATATATTACGTCTTGGAGTGCACTCTTCGAACTATACCGCCTATGATTCGGTTTACGCGCATTGGGGATGGCCGTTCCGTTCCGGCGACAGTATCGCTATGTCCCCGGTTATAGCCGATTTAAATGTGGATGGCGCTCTCGAAGTATTATTCGGCACATTTTACGAAGGAAAGCTTTACTGCCTTGATAAGGCAGGAAAAAAAATATGGGAATATCAGACCGAAGGCCCGTCTGTATCTATAGGCTCAAACCCTAATTGTTTCCTTATGGGCTCATCGCCGGTAGTTACGGATTTAAACGGGAGGGGAGCTACTCCTCCGGCAAGAGATGTGCTTGTTGTCGCCGGCAGTGCAGGGCGGATCTATTGCATTACCGCTAATGGAGAGAAAAGATGGGAATACAGCACAGGACAGACGGACTGTGCGTCGCCGGTAATGGCGGATTTGGATGGAAATGGAAGCAAGGAGATAATATTGTGCGCGGGCTCGGATATACACTGCTTGAATAAGGATGGGCAGCTTGTATGGAAACATACGGTAGGGCTTGATGGGAGTCTTTTCTTATTGCCTACGGTAGCGGATGTAAACGACGACGGCAAATTGGAAATTATAGTGAGTGTTAGCACCGTAAACGGTAACGGGATTTACTGTATAAATAAGGATGGCGGATTGGTATGGCAGCAGCAGACAATCGCTCCCTGCAGCCCTTCGGTCGCAGCCGATTTAGACGGTGACGGTAAAATCGAGATAATAGTAGGTTCCATGAGCAGAAAGCTGTACTGTCTTGCTAATGATGGAAGTGTGCGTTGGGTATATGATCCGTATCCCGACCAGAAGCTTACCCATATAGAAGAGAGCGTCTCCGATTGCCCGGCGGTGGCGGACTTGGACGGAGACGGTTCGCTGGAAATAATAACAAGTGTGCAGGGTAGCCTTTACTGCCTTAATAAAGACGGCAGCAAGAAGTGGGAATATAAGATTGGCTATATCGATCTTTCATCGGCTGTAATCGCGGATATGGACGGCGACGGCTCTTCAGAGATACTGTTTACCGGTCTTTCGAATGACAATGTATACCTTTGCTGTATCGATAAGAACGGTCAGGGGAAATGGATGCGCGCCATCGACACGGCGCTACTCCAGCCTTATTACCCGCCTATGCCTACCCCTGCAGTGGCGGATCTGGATGGTGACGGTAATTTAGAGGTATTGATTGGCACTAGATATGGAACCGACGGCGAACTTTATTGCATTGATAAAAACGGTGAGATCTTTATTCCCGGTACGGCGCAAAGCGGTATCACGTTCAATCCAATGCCATGGCCCTCATTCCACCACGATCCTCAGTTAACGGGATGGTATGGTTATAAAGGACTGCCGCCATTCTTAGCCCCCATAGGTAACAAGAGTATCGATGAAGGAAAATCTCTCACCTTCAGGATCGCGGCTACCGATCCCGAGGGAACTGCGCTCCAATTTTCGGTGGATAACATGCCCGCCGGAGCTAGACTACTGGGGATACGTCAATCGATATTCGGCGGCTCGAGCGCGGCTGTGTTCGGTTGGACTCCAAGCTATACGCAGGCGGGAATTTATAATGTGACGTTTAAAGCTTCAGACGGCACGTTTACCGATTCCGAAAAGGTTATCTTAACCGTAAATAACGTGAACGGTTCTCCCGCAATAACGCCCATAGGTGATAAAAACGTCAACAGGGGCGAGACGCTCAAGTTTACGGTAAAAGCTACCGATCCGGACGGCGATGCCGTGTCGTATCAGATGTATAATGCTCCATCGAATGCCAATATGAATAGCCAGACAGGTGCATTTTCATGGTGCCCCACAAAGTACCAAGTGGGAAATTTCAAGGTGCTTTTTGTGGCCAAAGACTCAAAGAATAATCAGTCTTCGGAAACGATAACGATAAAAGTGCCGAATTCTCCGCCGGTGTTGAATCCGATAGGGCCCAAGGCGGTATTGATCGGGGAAAAGCTGTCAATCAGGCTTAGCGCCACCGATCCTGATCCTATCGACCTGAATAATTTGAAGTTCAACGTTATTAATGCGCCGTTCGGGGCGCCTCGGATGAGCTTAAGCGGAGTTTTTTCGTGGAAGCCTAATAAAAATCAGGTAGGCACTTACAATGTCAAGTTCCGGGTCAGCGATATCATGGATGCTACCGATGAGGAAGTTGTTACTATTACAGTAACAAGATGAGGTATAATTGATTGCACGCGAGTTCTAAGCATAACCGTACATCATGAAATTCAAATTAAGGCGTTACTACCTTTATTATATCGGCCGGGCCGTCGCTTTTGTCTTTACGTTAATCCCTCTGCAAACCGGGTTGGCGCTCGCGTCCGTATTTGGGACGATCGCCTTCCATATGCTTCCGCGTTACAGACGCCTTACCATAGATAACCTGAAGACAGTATTCGGCACCGAAAAATCGGATACCGAGCTTAACGCGATAGCCAGGCGCGTTTTTCAGAATCTCGGCAAGAATGCCGTTGAGCTTGTGAACCTGCCGCGGTTCGATAAGCCGAGGATGGATCGTCTCGTGGGTTTTAGGAACCGCGAACGGCTCGATGCGGCGTACGCAAAAGGGCGGGGCGTAATTGTGTTGACTGCCCATTTCGGAAGCTGGGAGCTTATGGCCGCCGCCCTCAGGGAGAACGACTGCCCCGGCGTTACGATAGGCAGGCGGATATACTTCAAAAAGTACGACGATTTCTTGAATCAGCTGCGGAAATCGCGCGATGTCGAAGTCATCTACCGCGACGAGTCGCCCAGGAAGATGCTGAAGACGTTAAAGCGGAACTGGATCGTGGGCATAGTGGCCGACCAGGACGTCGATTCCGTCGACGGTGTCTTTGTCGATTTTTTCGGCGCCCAGGCATATACGCCTTCCGGGCCGGTTGTGCTTGCAAGGGCAAGCGGCGCCGCCCTCCTTCCCGTCTTCATCGTAAGAGAGGGCGCGCGGCATACGATAGCGATAGAGGAACCGGTCGAACTTGTCGATACCGGGAATAAAGAGGCGGATCTAATTTCCAATACCCAGAAATGGTCAAATGTGGTAGAATCATACGTCAGGCGGTATCCCGATCAGTGGGTATGGATGCATCGCAGGTGGAAGACAAAAAAACGTAAAAATCAAAATTAAAAACATATGAAAAATATTTTTATAATTGCGGCAGTGATACTTAGTTTTGCCGTCACGGGTTGCGGGAAGAGAGAAGCGGTTGCGCAGGCCGTAGAGACGGTAAAGCCGGCGGCAGGCGTTTCGTCGGATTCTCCGGCAGCGCCCGGCGAAAGTGCCGCGACGACGGACCAGGTAAAGCATGCGGTTACGGCCTTCGACCTTGAGGGACTGGCGGATGACGGCTCGAAGAAGTGGGACGTCAAGGGGCAGTCGGCGGAGTCGCTCTCCGAGGATGAGGTAAGGATTAATAATATTACGGCTGCTACCTACGGCAAGGATTCCAACGCAACGATAACGGCTGATACGGGATTGTATACAAAGTCTAAAAATAATGTCAGGCTGGAACAGAATGTCAAGGCGGTCATAGAGAATACCCCTAAAAGTTCCGGGGATATCATCGCCCTCCCGCTTGTAGTCGAAAGCTCGCCTAAAACCGAGAGGCCGCCGCGCGCCGCGGATAAATCCAGGATGACAAAGACGATTATTACCTGCGATGCGGAGGTTGAATTTAATTATGAAAAAGGCGAAGGATACTTCAATAAGAATGTCCATGTTATAAACGATGAAGGTACGATAGATGCTGACAAGATCACGGTCTATCTCGATCCCGAGACTAAGACGGTGAAGACGATAGTTTGCGAAGGCAGCGTAAAAATTCAGCGCGGCGAGAATATGACCTTCAGTGAAAAGGCGACATATCTTGCCACAGAGAAGAAGATAATCCTGGCCGGACAGCCCAAACTTGTCCTGTACCAGGAAGGCAAGGCTCAGGACGACTTTCTGTCCCTGGATAAAAAATGAGAAGAGGATGCATTTACTAGAGACAACAGGACTTGTGAAGATTTACGGCCCCAGACGCGTCGTGAATTCCGTAGATATAAACGTCAAGCGCGGCGAAGTCGTGGGACTGTTGGGCCCGAACGGCGCCGGCAAGACGACGACATTTTACATGATTACCGGAATAGTCAAGCCCGATATGGGGCGGATCGTCTTCGATAAACGCGATATCACCTCTATGCCGCTTCACGCGCGCGCCAGGTGCGGGATCGGCTATCTTTCACAGGAACCGTCGATATTCCGCAAGCTCACGGTCGAGGAGAATATAATGGCCGTCCTGGAGACGCTCGGTTTTTGCCCGAGGGAGCGCAGAAGAAGATGCGACGAACTCTTAAACGAGCTTAAGATAGCGCATCTGCGCAGGAACAAGGCTTATACGCTTTCCGGAGGTGAAAAGAGGAGGGTGGAGATAACGCGCGCGCTTGTGACGAACCCGATGTTCATCCTTCTTGACGAGCCTTTCAGCGGTATAGATCCTATAGCCGTAGCGGAATGCCAGGAGATAATAAAGGAGCTCAGGAACAAAGGGCTTGGCATCCTTTTGACCGACCATAACGTAAGGGAGACGCTGACGATAACGGATCGTTCCTACCTCATGGCCGACGGAAAGATACTGATATCCGGCCCCAAAGAGGACCTCATATCGAATCCCAGAGCCCGCGAGATATACCTCGGTGAAAAATTCACTATGTAATTTTTTAACAATTATGCTATAATCTTTTTTTTGAAAAATAAGGAGTAATGGTGGGATCAAAGATAAAATCTATCGGGGAATGCGCTTTACTTCTCGAGATCACGGTATCGCAGGAAAATATCGAGAAGGCTTTCGACGAAGTCTATGACGAGATTACGAAATATGCCAATATCCCGGGGTTCAGGACAGGCAGGGCGCCTCGAGAACTGGTGGAAAAGCACTATGGCAAGAGCGCCAGTGAAGAGGCCCTGAAACGTCTCATCCCGGAAGCCTACAGGGACGCTGTTGTCGAACATAAGATATTGCCGGCTGCATTGCCCGAGATAAGCGATGTGAAATTCGAAGGCAAGACCGCGCTCTCGTTTAGCGCAAAGGTCGATACCAGGCCTGTCTTTAAGTTAAAGAGTTATAAGGGCCTTAAGGTGGAAAAGAACAAGCCCAGGGTTGCCGATGACGAAGTCGAAAGGATGCTCAATAACCTGCGCGAACTGAATGCCAAGTACATTGCCGTTGAAGACAGGCCGGCGCAGATGGGTGATTATGTTGTGAGCGATCTGGACTGTTCGGTAGACGGAAAGCCCGCCCACAAGACGAGGCAGAACCTCTGGCTCTTCCTCGAAAAAGATTCGCTCGTTCCCGTGCTTATCGAAAAGATGATAGGTATGAATAAGGGCGAGGAACGCGATATCGAAGCGCTCGTTCCCGAAAAACACCCGGACAAGACGATTGCGGGAAAACTCGCCAAATACCACATCAGGGCCAAGGAGATAAAGCGGCGGGAACTGCCCGACCTAAACGACGAATTCGCGAAGATTTTTGCAAAGGAGAAGCTCTCCGACCTGAAGGCGGAAATATTGCGGGAGCTTGAAGCCCGCGCGAAAGCCAACGTCGAGATAGCTCTCGAGAACCAGATCCTCAATAAGCTTATAGACGATAATGTATTTGTTGTTCCCGCGAGTTTTACGGCAAAGCAGCTCGACTTCATGGTCGAGGACGCGAAGGAGCAGCTGTTCAGGAAGGGATTTAAAAAAGAAGATCTTGACAAAAAGAATGAAGAACTGAGGGGAAAATTCAAAGACGAAGCGGTCCGGAAAGTGCGTCTTTTATTCATACTCGATACGATAGCCGAGGCGGAGAAGATCGCGGCAAGTGAAAAGGATCTTGTCGAAGCATATAAAGCCATCTCTGCGCGTAGTGGAAAGAGCGAGGATGAGGTACGCGGCTTTTATGAGAAAGAGGATATGGTCGAGGACCTTAAGGCTAAGATCAGAGAAGGAAAAGTGATACAGTTCCTTCTCGCGAACGCGGAAGTGACGGAGAAGGGTTAGATAGTAATGACAAATGACAAAATCCAAATGACAAATGAAATTCAAAATCAAAATATCAAATCTCGAAACATCAGTTTGGATAGTTAATATTTGAAAATTTGAGATTTATTTGACATTTGAGCTTTGGCATTTAAAAAGGAGGTTCCCATGAGTGTATTGGTTCCTATGGTAATAGAGTCGACCGGGAGGGGCGAGAGGGCTTATGATATATACTCGCGCCTTTTGAAAGACAGGATAATTTTTATCGGCACGCCTATAGACGATATCGTTTCGAACCTGATCATAGCCCAGCTGTTATTCCTGCAGATGGAAGATCCGGAGAAGGATATAAACATCTATATAAATACGCCCGGCGGCTCAGTCACGAGCGGCCTGGCAATATACGATACCATCCAGTTCGTGAAACCGGATGTCAATACATACTGCGTGGGGCAGGCTTCTAGCATGGGTGCGGTACTTCTGGCCGCCGGCACGGCGGGTAAGCGTTATGCGCTTCCGCATGCGCGGATCATGATCCATCAGCCGTGGGGCGGGGTCCAGGGCCAGGCGGCCGATATAAGCATACAGGCCAAAGAGATACTTCACCTGCGCACGAAGATAGAGGAGATATTCGTCAAACATACCAAACAGTCTCTTGATAAGATACAGAAAGATACCGACAGGGATTATTTCATGTCGGCAGTGGAGGCCAGGCAATACGGTATAGTCGACGAGGTGGTAGAGAATATAACGAAGAAAAAATGAGTCGGTTGCCAGCAGCCAGCGCTTACGTGGGCTGGTAACCGGCAACTGGTAACTGGTGACTAACAAGGGGTTGAGCATGAAGAAATATCTGATGACGCCGGGACCGACGCCGGTGCCCGAGGAGATAAGAAACGAAATGGCCAGGCCGATGATACACCATCGGACTAAAGAGTATCAGGCCATATTCAAAGACGCGACCGAGGGCCTGAAGAAAATATTTAAAACGTCGGGGGATCTATTTACGTTTACTTCGAGCGGGACGGGGGCGATGGAAGCGTCGATTGTGAACTGCCTCTCGGCCGGCGATAAGATAATAGTGGTGCGCGGCGGTAAGTTCGGCGAAAGGTTCGGCGACATCGCCAAGGCATACGGAGTCGAGGTTATTGCGCTCGATGTCGAATGGGGGGACGCGCCGAAGCCGGAGACGATCGAAGAACTATTAAAGAAGAATCCCGGCGTTAAGGGCGTATATACCACGCTTTGCGAAACATCAACCGCTACAGTATACGACATTAAGGCGATAGGCCGGGTGGTGAATAAGGCGGATGCATTATTTGTCGTCGACGTGATAAGCGGTCTCGGTGCTGATAATTTCGAGAACGACGCCTGGGGAGTCGATATAGCAGTCTGCGGCTCGCAGAAGGGCCTGATGATACCGCCGGGACTGTCGTTCTGTTCGGTCAGCCAGAAGGCGTGGAAAGCCGTCGAAACGTCGCGGCTCCCGAAATTCTATTTTAACTTCAAAAAATATCAGAAGTCTTATCTCAATACGGATACGCCGTTCACTTCCGCGATAACTTTGGTCATCGGGTTGAAGAAAGCGGTGGAGACGATCAATGCCGAGGGAATAGATAAGGTCATCGCCCGGCACGTGAATCAGTCGGAAGCATTTCGCCAGGCTTGTAAGACGATGGGGCTTACGGTATTTTCCAGGCACCCGTCCGCCGCAGTAACCGGCATAAATGCCCCCGAGGGGATAAACGCCGACGATATCATAAAGCTCCTGAAGACGGAGTTCGGCGTTACATTCGCCGGCGGACAGGATACCCTGAAGGGCAAGATATTCAGGGCTGCTCACATGGGCGGAATAGACAGGGAACATACGATCGAATCTATAAAGGCGCTGGAACAGGCGCTCGTGAAATTGGGATATAAGTTCAGTGCAGGTAAGGGTGTGGCCGCGGCCGAAAAAATATTACAATAAGAAAAGGATAAATCCGAAGCGCGAAATCCGAAATTCGAAACAAATCCTAATTTTTCAAGCTCCAGTGTTTCAAAATTGTAAAATTTGAATTTCTTATTTGTTTAGAATTTCGATATTCGGATTTCGGATTTAAAGAAAGCAAGGAGATAGCGTAATGTCATTCAAAGTCTTGATCAGCGATTCGCTCTCGAAAGAAGCGGTCGAAATACTGGAGAAAGAGAAAGAATTCAAAGTAGACGTTAATACGAAACTTACGCCCGAAGAGCTTAAGCGGGTGATCAAGGATTACGATGCCCTGCTGGTGCGCAGCGCCACCAAGGTGACCAAGGATGTCATAGGCGCCGCCGCCAGGCTTAAAATAATAGGAAGGGCCGGGGTCGGTTTGGACAACGTCGATGTTGCGGCGGCCTCTAAGAAGGGGATAATCGTCGTCAATACGCCCGCGGGTAATACTATTTCGACGGCGGAGCATACTTTTTCCATGATACTTGCCCTCTCCCGTAATATACCACAGGCCGATCTTTCCGTGAAGCGGGGCGAATGGGAGCGCAAAAAGTTCATGGGCGTGGAACTCTACGGCAAGACGCTCGGCATAGTGGGTCTGGGCAGGATAGGCACGGAGGTAGCGAAGCGCGCCATTACTTTCGGGATGAAGGTGCTGGCTTATGATCCGTTCCTCTCGGCCGATAGGGCCAAGGAGCTTGGCATAGAGCTGGTCGACCTCAAGACGATATACAAAAATGCCGACTACATAACGGTCCATACGCCTCTTACGGAAGAGACTAGGCATATAATATCGGATAAAGAATTCGCCGTCATGAAGCGGAATGTCAGGGTCGTCAACTGTGCGAGGGGCGGTATAATAGATGAAGAGGCGCTTGTCAGGGCCATAGAGTCCGGTAAGGTGGCCGGCGCCGCGCTGGACGTATTCGAGGAGGAACCGCCTACGAACTCAAAGCTGGCGAAGCTCGAGAAAGTGGTGTTGACCCCGCATCTCGGTGCTTCTACGGAAGAGGCGCAGATGAATGTGGCAATAGACGTGGCGAATACGGTGCGTGACGCGCTCCTCGGCTGTGGAGTGAAGAACGCGGTTAACGTCCCGTGCGTCGATCCCGAAATGTATAAGGTCCTTGAACCATATCTGCGTCTGGCCGAAAATATGGGCGCTATCCAGGCGCAGCTTGTCGACGGGCATATAAAGAAGGTTAAGATAACGTACGTGGGAGACCTTTTGAAGTACGACCTGTCGCCTTTTACCGCGACGATAATAAAAGGCATGCTTAAGCCCATACTGCAGGATACGGTAAACTTCGTGAATTCTATGGTGCTGGCAAAAGAGCGCGGTATAACCGTTATAGATTCGAAGAGGGCTGAACTGCAGGATTTTGCCAGCCTTATAGTGATCGAGGTCGAGACCGACAAGATGAAGAGCTCCTTATGCGGGACGCTCTTCACAAAGGTCGATCCGCGTATCGTGAAGATCGACGAGTTTTATGTGGACTGCGTTCCCGAGGGGACGATGCTCATCGTCTTCAATAAGGATGTGCCCGGTATAATAGGCCACATAGGTACCATCTTAGGCGAGAATAAGATAAACGTGGCGAGCGTATCGTTCGGCCGCGAAGAGAAGGGCGGTAAAGCCATAAGTGTTTGGAATGTGGATAGTAATGTTCCGAAGAAGGTTTTGGATGAGATAAGAGGGTCGAAGAACATATACGAGTTAAAATTGGTAAAACTTTAAACCCGAAATACGAATATCGAAATTCTAAACAAATACGAAATTCAAATTTTACAGATCGGAAAGAAGGTGCGCAGGTGGCAAAGCAAAATAAGATTTATATAGTCGACGTTACCAATAGAGACGGTGTCCAGACATCGAGACTCGGTCTGGCAAAGCTCCAGAAGACGATGATAAACATGTATCTGAACGATATGGGTGTAGCACAGTCCGAATTCGGTTTCCCTGTGACCCGTCACGAGACAAATTACCTGAACGCCAACCTTGAGCTGGCAAAAATGGGAGTTCTCAAGCCCATCATGCTCAGCGGCTGGATAAGGGCCATCAAAGATGATGTTGAAAAGGCCTGTAAGATGACAAAGATCGAAAACCTTAATCTCTCTATTTCAACATCGGACCAGATGATAAACGGCAAGTTCCAGGGTAAGTATACAAAAGAAGACGTTATAAAAGAGATGGTCGAGGCGGTGCGTACGGCCAGGAAACTCGGCGTAAAATATGTCGGCGTGAACGCCGAAGACGCGTCGAGGACGCATCTCGATTATCTCATAAAATTCTCGAGAGCAGCGAAGAAGGCCGGTGCAGAGAGGGTAAGATACTGCGACACGCTGGGATACGACGATCCTTTCACGATATACGCGCGCGTCAAGATATTGGCCGAAGAGGTGAGGTTGCCCATAGAACTGCATTGTCATAACGACCTGGGCATGGTTGTGGCATGCTCCGTTGCGGGTGCCAAAGCCGCCATAGATGCGGGTGTGGATGCCTACATAAATACGACCGTGAACGGCATGGGCGAACGTGCGGGTAACGCGGACCTGGTGAGCGTCATACTTGCGGTTAAATATTCCAGCGGGTTCGGCGGGAAATATGTGCTGGACGAGAGAGTGAAGCTTTCGCATGCCTGGAAGATCGCCAAATACGCCTCTTACGCTTTTGGTGTGCCGATCCCGGTAAACCAGCCGGGCGTAGGCGCTAACGCGTTTGCGCACGAATCCGGTATACACGCCGACGGAGCCCTTAAAGACAGGCGCAACTACGAGCTCTACGATTTCGAGGAGCTTGGCAGGGGCGAACCGGAGATAATCGATACCGGCAGGCAGATTACAGCGGGCGAATATAGCGGCATAAAGGGTTTCAGGAACGTTTACGATAAGCTCGAAGTGAAGTTTAAGAACGAAAAGGATGCCGCAAAGATACTCGAACTGGTCAGGTACGCAAATGTCCACACGCAGCAGCCTCTTACCGAGGATGAACTGCGGTTCATCGCTAAGTATCCTGAGATAGCTCGTAGGATATTTACGATGGCGCCGTAGTTCGCTGCTCGTTGTGCGTTGTTAGTTGTTCGTAAGGTAGAGATGAATGGAATAAAAAATAGTATAGTCTTGGGAGTAATGATAGCCGCGGCCTTAGCGGCGGCGAATTTGTTTTCTGCCGAACCCGTCAAACCTGACGCAGCGGATAAGACACCGGCCCGGAAACCTCAAACGCGGGCGGAATTGACGAAAGAAGAGTTGCTCGGGCGCATTAAGAAAAATTTGGACCGAGCCGGCGAAATTATTAATTTCGTTCAGGGACTTAAGAAAGAGACCGACGCAGCAGGTAATGTAATTTATACCTATAACGGTAAGAGGCTTGAAGACCTGGACGCGGAAGCGTTGGCAAAGTTATTTTCCAGAGTCGGCACTGAAGCGGTGCGTATAAGGACGGAGAAACTTAATAAGCAATTGGAGAACATAAGACGGGCCGAGCAGATTTCCCGGCAGGCTGCCGCGGTGAATGTACCGCCCGCGCCGCCTGCGTTACCGCCCGCCGTTACTATCCCGTCGCAGCCACCTGCTGTTCCGGCACAGCCGCCGAAGGCGCCTCCGGTGCCTCCGAAAAAATAGGATGAAAAGTATGGCAAATCTGGTAATCCTGGGTGCGCAGTGGGGTGATGAAGGCAAGGGTAAAGTTATAGACATATTTACCCGGAAGGTCGACTATGTTGTAAGGTACCAGGGCGGTAACAATGCCGGCCACACGGTTGTGATCGATGACGACGAATTCATACTTCATCTCATTCCTTCCGGAATACTGCACAAACATAAGATATGCGTAATAGCTAACGGTGTTGTGGTCGACCCCAAGGCGCTTCTCGACGAGATCGATGTACTCAAGAAGCGCGGCATAGATGTCGACGGCAGATTACTCGTAAGCGAAAATGCCCACGTCATATTCCCGTACCATAAACGGCTCGACGAGCTTAAGGAAGCGAAGCGCAAAAAGATAGGCACTACCAAGAAAGGCATAGGCCCGTGCTATGCCGATAAGGTGGCGCGTTCCGGCATAAGGGTAGCGGACTTGCTCGACGATGCCGTATTAAAGGAAAAATTGACGGCAAATCTGGATGAGAAGAATGCCATATTTGATAAGATATACGGTGTCGGGGGATACTCTTTCGATGAATTGTATAGCGAGTATCGCGCCTATGCCAAAGCGATAAAAAAATACGTGTGTAATACGACCGTCGTCCTTAACGATGCCATAAAGCGGCGCAAAAAAATATTATTCGAGGGCGCGCAGGGCACGCTTCTCGACGTCGATCACGGCACATATCCCTTTGTTACATCCTCGAATTCTACGGCCGGCGGCGCTTCCACCGGGACAGGTGTCGGGCCTACCGCTATAGGCAAGGTCATAGGGGTTGTGAAGGCTTATACGACAAGGGTCGGCGAAGGGCCGTTTCCCACCGAGTTTGGCAAGGACCTGATGGAGCGTATACGGCAGAAAGGCAAGGAGTTTGGCGCTACGACGGGCAGGCCGCGGCGGTGCGGCCATTTCGACAGCGTGATCGTAAGGCATTCTATAATGGTCAACGGTATCGATGAGATAGTGGTTACAAAATTAGACGTATTAGACGATCTCGATTCTATCAGGATATGTACGGCATACAGGTTCGAGGGCAGGACGTATACGGATTTCCCGACGAATAGCAGGGTGCTGGCCGGATGCGAGCCCGTATACGAAGAACTGCCGGGCTGGAAAGCGGATACGACAAAAGTTACCTCGTACCTGAAACTGCCCAGGAACGCGCGGAATTACCTTAAGCGGATGCAGGGCGAGCTGAAGACCAGGATAGTACTTATTTCGGTCGGATGCGACAGGAAACAGACCTTTTCCAAAGACTCTTAGCGGTTTTACTTGACTTTGAATTAGGCGAGTGATAATATTTTAAAAATAAAGGTAGTCCCTCGCTGCGGGGGGTGAAATAGTTGCGGCCCGGGACGGTTTGTCTAAAATTAAATTACAACAAATCGGGGGATAGAGGTATGAAAAGAATTGCGGCATTTTTATTAATAGGAATATTCGCGATCAGCCTGAATGGTTGTGCGCTCAATTTTTACAAAGGTAAGCCCGATCAGGAGCGCAAGATAAAGCAGCTTACGAGCCAGCTCGAGGAGCTTGAGCAGGCCAAGCGGTCGCTTGAAGAGAGGCTGGCCAAAGAGATAGGCGATAACCAGATACTGTTGGAACAGACCAAACGCGGCCTTGTCATAACAATGGCCAATGACATATTATTCGATTCCGGCAAAGCAAAGCTTAAAAAGAACGCGTATCCCGTCCTCGATAAGATCGCCAATGTCCTTAATGAAGAGGTCCCGGACAGGGATATCGGCGTAGAAGGTCATACCGATTCGGTTCCGATAAAGCATTCGGGGTGGAAGTCTAACTGGGAACTCTCTTCCGCGCGCGCCACAAACGTCCTGCATTATCTCATAGGCAAAAGCGTGAAGCCGCAGAGATTGTCTTCCATAGGTTACGGTGAATATAAACCGATCGATACCAATGAGACGAAGGCCGGCAGGTCCAAAAACCGCAGGGTCGAGATCATAATACTACCCCGAGAGGTAACTAAGAAGTCCTACGAAGAGGAACAGACGAAAGTTTCCGAAGAGGCGAAAGCTGCGGAGGAATCCAAGCTTCCGCAGGCTGATACGGAGGCCGTTAAATAGTCGAATACAGGAAACTTGTGAATATGTGAAATACGGCAATGGGGGATCGTTAGAGTCCCCCATTGCCATTTAGCGATAATATCAAATGACAAAATCCAAATACTACCAAATAAATCCCAATTTCAAATATTACAAATAATACCAGGTAAGGTTGGATTTGGGATTATATTATTCGGGAATTCCGTGGATAATCCAAACAATACGCCTCAGCATGTAGCGATTATAATGGACGGTAACGGCAGATGGGCGGCTGCTCGCAGGCTGCCCAAGATCGCGGGCCACCGCGCCGGCGCGCGGAGCGTCGAACAAGCAATAGCGGCCGCCAAAGAGCTGGGCGTAAAGATATTGACGCTCTATACATTTTCCACGGAGAACTGGAAGAGGCCTAAGAGCGAAGTGAGCGCTCTATTCAAAATACTGGAGGATTATCTTGCCAGGGAGGAGCGGCGGCTTAACGAAAATAATATAAGATTTTCTATGGTGGGAGACAGGGCCGGGCTTCCCGATGCTGTCCGGGCCGGGGTAGAGAGGGTCGAGAAATCGACAGCGGCCAATACCGCCCTGACATTGAACCTTGCGCTCAATTACGGCGGGAGGCTGGAGATAGTGCATGCGGCCCGCGAGATTGCTAAAGAAGCCGCCGCCGGCGGTATCGACCCCCAAAATATAGATGAGGCCGTCTTTGCGGGGCATCTCTATACCGCCCATCTGCCGGATCCCGATCTTGTTATACGAACTTCAGGTGAATACCGGGTGTCGAATTTTTTGTTATGGCAGATGGCCTATGCGGAACTTTATGTTACGAAAAAATTCTGGCCGGATTTCAAAAAAGCGGATTTCAAGAAAGCCGTTATGGAATACCAGAGGAGGGAGAGGAGATTTGGCGGATAATCTTAGCCTTACCAAGCGGATATTGACCAGCGTTCTCATCGTAACTTTAGTTGCGCTCGTCATATTCTTTTTCCCGAACTGGGTATTCGCTGCGCTTGCTATGGTGATGATAGGGATAGGGTTGGCGGAATTTTTCAGCCTGGCGGAGCGGAAGGGCATCGTCGTTTATAAACACTTCGGTGTGGTTATAGGTATGTGCGTGCCTTTGATAATATTTTTTCAAATGGGCGGGGAAGGGTACTTTACTCTTGAACCGTTCTTTATAGTCATAGCATGTTTATTTATTTTTGTATTGCAGTTCATACGCCGCGACAGCTCCCAGGCGCTTATGAGCATTGCCGTGACATTATTCGGCCTTCTCTATATAGCGTGGTTCTTCTCCTTCTTCATAAAGCTGAAATTCCTGCATAACGGCGCTTTGCTTGTGGCTTTTCTGATTCTAGTGACAAAGATGGGTGATGTGGGGGCCTATCTTGTCGGCAATGCTGTTGGAAGGCACAATCTCATCCCCAGGATAAGCCCGCACAAGACTGTGGAAGGGACCGTGGGGGGGTTGGTCTTTAGCGTAATGAGCGCCGCGGCTAGCAAAAGTTTTCTGCCCGATTTTCCTTATGGTCATCTTATCGTGTTAGGTGTTCTTCTCGGGATACTTGCGCAGGTGGGAGATCTTGCCGAGTCGCTTCTTAAGAGGGACTCCGGCGTAAAGGATTCGGGTTCGGCGCTTTCCGGGTTCGGGGGGATGCTGGACCTGATAGATTCCCTTCTTTTTACCACCCCGATATTCTATTTTTATATTGTGGTGCTGATGAAACGATGAACCACGTTAGACTTTTCGAGTCAACGGGGATTATTGGAGGTCTAACGGGGTGAAGAAACGAATAGCGATACTCGGTTCTACGGGATCTATAGGCACAAGCACTCTCGATGTTATTTCGCGGTTGGACGGTGAATTTGAGGTGACGGCGCTATCCTGTGAGTCGAATGTCCGGCTCCTTGCCGGGCAGGCACAGCGTTTCAGGCCAAAAATCGTATGCGTAGGGCGCGGCAGACAGAATTTAAACCTCAAGCGGTCATTGCCGTCGGGGATACGTATAGTCTCGGGCCGGGACGGTTTGAAAGAGATTGTCTCTAGGGGCGACGTTGACGTTCTCGTGCTTGCGATCTCCGGCATGGCGGCGCTGGTCCCGCTGGCGGAAGCCGCAAAAAAGAAGGTGCGTATCGCCCTTGCCAATAAAGAAGCCCTGGTAAGCGCGGGACCGGTTATCGCGGCCTTAGCCAAAAAGAGCGGCGCCGAGATAATACCCGTCGACAGCGAACATAGCGCTATATTCCAGTGTCTTGACGGGCGGCGCGAATTTTTGTCGAAGGTAATTCTTACGGCCAGCGGCGGACCGCTCCTCGATATAGGGGCAAAGAAGTTCGATTCTTTGGCGAGGCGGCGGATATTGGATCATCCGAAGTGGAAGATGGGCCGCAAGATAACGGTCGATTCTGCCACGATGATGAATAAGGGCCTTGAGATAATGGAAGCTCAATACCTTTTTGACGTGGCAGAAGACCGGATAGAGGTATTGATACATCCCGAAGCCATAATACATTCCATGGTGGAATTCATCGACGGTTCTGTACTGGCGCAGTTGGCGGTCCCCGATATGCGTATACCTATCCAGTATGCGTTGACCTATCCGATACGACGGTATCGGCACGCAGGGACCGTAGATTTTTCGCGGATAGGCAAACTGACGTTCCGCAAACCGGATACCCGTAAGTTCCCGTGCCTTAAACTGGCACGCGCGGCCGCGCGTGCCGGAGGCGGGGCGCCGGCGGTGTTGTGCGCGGCCGATGAAGAGGCTGTGCGCAGTTACCTCGACGGCAGGATAAAATTTTCGAGGATACCTGAGGTCATCGGGAAAGTGCTTTTGCGTTATAGGAAGACCAAAAAAAAGAGGCCGCTCCTTGGCGAGATACTGGCTGCAGCGGAGTGGGCGAAAGAGGAAGCGAGGTCAATTTGCTATCAGTAATTTATTTTATAGTAGTCCTGGGTGTCTTGATACTGGTCCACGAATTCGGCCATTTCGTTATGGCAAAGAAACTGGGTGTCCGCGTGGAGAGATTCTCGATAGGGTTTGGCCCGAAGATATGTTCCCTTAAAAAGGGAGAGACAGAGTATCTTCTCTCGGCTGTCCCGCTTGGGGGATACATTAAGATGGCGGGGGACGAGCCGCAGGAAGCCGTTAAAGGCGAACGGTGGGAATTCCTATCAAGGAGCGTCTTCGACAGGTTCCTGATAATATTTGCCGGGCCGCTCCTTAACTATATTCTCGCCTTTGTGATATTTGCCATAATATTCATGTTTGGCAGTCCGACGATTACGACGGAAGTGGGCAGCCTGTTAAAAGGATATCCGGCCGAGACGCAGGGTATCAAGACGGGCGATAAGATCCTGGCCGTCGACGGCAGAGGTGTCAAATACTGGGAAGATATGACCGATATCATACATAAGCATAGGGAAGGGGCTATGGAACTTTCGGTAGAGAGAAGCGGCACGGTTATCGGGATTAAGATTGAGCCTATTATCAGGAAGACGAAAGATCTCTTTGGGAACGAAACGACTATAGCGTTGGTGGGAATAGGCCCGTCGCAGAACATAGAGAAGGTGCGTTACGGTTTCTTCAAATCGATAGGGATGGGATTTAATAAATTGATCCAACTGACGGTGATTACATATAAAGCGTTGTGGTCTATCCTGATAGGCAGGCTCTCGCTGAAAGAATCTATGACCGGGCCGATAGGGATATTTATCGTAACCGAACAGGCGGCGCGGCTGGGATTTATATATATATTTCATCTTATGGGTATCCTGAGCGCATCGCTTGCGATATTCAATGTCCTTCCTTTTCCCGTTCTCGACGGGGGACACATACTGTTTCTTGCCATCGAGAAGGTCAGGGGAAGGCCGCTCTCGTTAAAAGCCCAGGAGATCATAATGAATATTGGCGTGGGGCTGTTGATACTATTCACGATATTCGTATTTTACAGCGACATAATGAAATTCGGGATTGCCGATAAAGCGATGAAGCTCTTTAAAAAGTGAATAGTGGGAAAAATGATAGCGAGAAGAAAGACCAGGCAGATAAAAGTTGGAAATGTAAAAATAGGAGGATTTGCGCCTGTCTCCATACAGTCGATGACGAAGGTCGACACCTCCGATATAAGAGCGGTGGTAGGTCAGATAAAGAGGCTTGAGAAATCGGGATGCGAAATTGTCCGTGTTGCCATTAAGGACTTAGACGACGCAAGGGCCGTAAAAGAGATAAAGAAGAAGATAGGCGTCCCGATCGTTTGCGACATCCACTTCAACTATAGGCTCGCCCTCGAATCGATCAGAAGCGGAGCGGACAAGATCCGGCTCAACCCCGGCAATATACGAAAGATGGAAGAAGTCGGTGAAGTCGTGAGGGCCGCTAAAAAGGCGAAAATCCCAATCAGGATAGGGATCAATTCCGGATCTCTTTTTACGCGCAACTCACAACGCGCAACTCACAACGCGCTTGTCGATTCCGCCTTACAATATATCAAAGTATTTGAGGAATTGGACTTTCATGATATAATCATATCGCTAAAGGCATCGGATGTTAGGGCGACCGTCGAAGCCTATAAGCGGATGGCGAAACTTTCGGACTATCCTCTGCATCTTGGGATTACGGCATCGGGTCCATATGATTCCGGGATAGTCAAGTCCGCTATCGGTATAGGCGCGCTCCTTCTAGACGGTATCGGCGATACGGTCAGGGTTTCGCTGACGGCGGATCCCGTTGAAGAAGTAACGGCGGCGCGGCGGATATTGAGTTCGCTCGGCCTTAAGAAATCCGGTCCGGAGATAATTTCCTGCCCAACCTGCGGCCGTTGCCAGGTCGATCTGGGTGCGATCGTTAAGGAGTTTGAATACAAACTATCGGCCCTGGACCATGGACCATGGACTAAACGTCCGTTTAAGGTAGCCATAATGGGATGTGAAGTAAACGGGCCGGGAGAAGCCCGCGAAGCCGACATCGGCATTGCATTTGGAGCAAAAAACGGCATGATTTTTAAAAAAGGTAAAATTTTAAAAAAGGTAGCCGTAAAAAATGCCGTTATTGAACTGTTGAAAAATTTGTAACCCCGACTGCTGGCAACTGGAAACCAACTTATGAGATGGACCGAAGCTTTAATCCCGACACTTAAAGAAGATCCGCAGGATGCGGAAGTTATAAGCCATAAACTTATGGTGCGCGGCGGTTTTATCCGCAAGCTCATCTCCGGGGCTTATTCATATCTGCCGCTTGGCGTAAGAGTACTCCATAAAGTAGAAGCCATTATAAGGGCGGAGTTGAACTCCTCCGGCGCCCAGGAAGTGCTCCTGCCCGCAATACATCCTCCTGAGATCTGGAAGCGGACGGGCCGTTACGATCTCCTTGGTCCGGTCCTGATAAAATTCAAAGACCGCCATGGTAAAGAATGTGTGCTGGGGCCCACTCACGAAGAGATAATTACCGACCTAGTCGCCAATAACGTAAAATCGTATAAAGAGCTCCCTCTTATCCTGTATCAGATCCAAACCAAGTTCAGGGACGAACCGCGCCCGCGTTTCGGCATTATGAGGACGAGCGAATTCATGATGAAGGATGCCTACAGTTTCGATATCGACAATGACGGTCTCGAGAAGAGCTATAAGAAGATGTATGACGCGTATTGCAGGATATTCGAAAGGTGCGGATTACCTTATATAGCGGTGGAGGCGGATCCGGGCATTATGGGCGGCAATATGTCGCACGAGTTCATGGTCCCGGCCCCTGCGGGCGAAGATAGGATAGTGACCTGCCAGAAGTGCAAGTATTCAGCGAGCGCCGAGGTGGCAAAGTGCCAAACGCCAAACGCCAAACGCACAACGCACGACGAAAAGCAGATGCCTATAGCGGAGGTCGAGACGCCTGGTATTACGACTATAGAGAAAGTCTCGGAACTCTTAAAGATAGGGCCCGAGAAATTGGTCAAAACACTTATCTATAAGTGCGATGACAAAGTCGCGGCGCTTCTTGTAAGAGGAGATTTCGACGCGAACGAAGCGAAGCTGAAGAACTACCTGAAATGCATATCGCTGGAGCTTGCCGACGCCAAGGCTATAGAGGAGGCGACGGGCGCTCCCGTCGGATTCTCCGGGCCCGTCAATCTGCGCAATGTCCGCATAGTTGCGGATAATAGCGTCAAAGGGATGGCTAATTTTGTAACAGGCGCGAACAGGAAAGATGCGCACCTGGTAAATGTAAATATGGACAGGGACTTCCAGGTAAAAGAGTTCGGTGACTTCAGGATGATAACCGAGAGTGACGGCTGTCCTGCCTGCGGCAAGCCTATACAGATAAGGCAGGCTATAGAGATCGGCCATACTTTCAAGCTCGGCACGAAATATTCAGATGCGCTTGGCGCAAAATTCCTGGATAAAGACGGAAGAGAACACGTGGCCATAATGGGTTGTTACGGCATCGGTGTTAACAGGATAATGGCGAGTCTTGTAGAGACTAGTAACGACAAGGACGGTATAATTTGGCCGGAGGCGATCTCGCCTTATCGCGCTATAATACTGGCTTTAAATCTGGAAGATAAAAGAGTCAAATCGCTTGCCGATAAAGCTTATGAATCACTCTCGAAAGCAGGTTACGATATTCTATACGACGACAGGAACGAATCCGCAGGCGTCAAATTCAAAGATGCAGACCTGATCGGTATATCGACGAAGGTCATAATTGGCGCCAAGAACGCTGCAAAGGGCATAATAGAAGTAAAAGACCGTAAGACAGGTTCGATCGACCAAATTCCCGCAAACGATCTGGTATTAAAACTTGCCGAAAATTAAGGTATAAAAAATTAAGATTTTGTGCCTTGTATATTTTGCAGTCTTCAGCTATACTTAAGTTATAAGTCACAAAAGTTAAATATTTGACTATCATTTGGAGGTGTTTATGCGCAAACTAAAGCTTATGCAGTATATGACTTTTCTTTTTGTCCTTTCTATTAGTTTATTATGGCCACATGCCAGCGCTTTGTCAATGGCGCCCGACAAATCCTCTCCTGAAACATCCGTTGCCGAAGATAAGGATTATGTTCCGGGCGAAGTGATTGTCAAGTTCAAGGCGGATGCCGATCATCAGTCGGTCTTGAATGATTCCGGAATATATACCCAAAATATGGCGAGAACCCACTCCATAGAGCATGCCGTTAAAAGTTTTAGGAAAGACTGTAAATTGGAAAAGAACGGCAACGGTTGGTATACATTCCTTGGTAAGAAATATAAGGAAGCCGATGCCATACCGGACGAAGTCATCTTCCAGCAAGCCTACCAAAAGATGCCCGAAGTCGAAAAAGGGCTCTACCGAACATATAAGATAACGCTGCCTGCGGGCATGACCGTTGAGGAAGCGGTGTCGCGGTTGCAGAATGACCCGGGTGTAGAATATGCTGAGCCGAACAGGATAGTGCGGGCACAAATGGTTCCAAACGACCCTTATTATAATTCGAGTGGCAGCTGGGGACAGTCCTATGGCGATCTGTGGGGCCTTAAGAAGATCGGGTGCGAACAAGCGTGGGACTTATCGCGGGGCAAAGGCATTGTGGTAGCGGTCATAGATACCGGAGTAGATTACAACCACCGTGATATCTGGGATAATATCTGGGTAAATCCCGATGTGGTATCCGATGTAAACAATGACGGCAAGATAGATTTAAACGACTGCGACTTGAACCATAACCAGACGATAGAAACAAGCGAAATAGTGAACCATATGTTCGGATGGGATTTCATAAATAACGATAATAATCCCATGGATGGCAGAGGCCATGGTACGCATTGTGCCGGTACGATTGCCGCTATAGGGAATAATAGCATCGGCGTAATAGGCGTCGCGCCTGAAGCTAAGATAATGTGTATTAAGGGATTAGGTGATGACGGATCGGGCTCGAATATCGTGCTTGCCGAAGGTATCAAATATGCCGCCGATAACGGCGCGAAAGTCTTAAGCAATTCATGGGGCGGTTCCGGGATAAGTCAAACGCTGACAGACGTATTCAATTATGCCGTTTCCAAAGGATGTGTTTGTATTGCCGCGGCAGGCAACAATAATATGGACATTGCAGGATTTAACCCGGCCAATATCGATAACGTGATTGCCGTCGCGGCGTCAAACCAAAATGACGAAAGATGCGACTTCTCTAATTTCGGGACCAAGGTAGACGTTTCTGCCCCCGGAGGAGATAGTGCGGCTGCCGATGGGACGAACTATCTGGGCAGGAACATACTTTCGCTGAGATCGGGAAGTACCGACATCTATGGCGACAGCGCATCGATAGTAGGCAGCCTGTATTACCGCGCGCGGGGAACGTCTATGGCATGCCCTCATGCGGCCGGCCTGGCGGCTCTTATCCTTGCCGCTCATCCCGATTTTAGTAATGAACAGGTAAAGCAGGCGATAAGGGTTTCTTGTGATGATATAGGAGCGTCCGGGTTCGATGAGAATTATGGTTATGGCAGGATCAACGCGTATAAGGCCGTAGCATTGAAGAGTGTCTGTGAAGCTGCCATTCACTCTGCTTCTTTACAGGCCGGGTCGCAATCAGTTGTTGACATAATCTATACCGCCAAGGGGCCGTCCTTTGTTTCGCATTCCCTGGAATATCGTTGTACCGATAAGGATACAGCCTCGTGGGTGCCGATATCTTCTTCCTCGTCCCCGGCGTATAACGCGAAAGTTTCGTTTACACTGCCGGTTGGTTCGGGAAAAGTCGCGGTGCGGTTGAGAACGGTGGATGCTAACGGCATAGTAGCGGAGGATAGGGAATGCCTGAGTTATTCGACTATCGCTATCTCTTCCCCATTAGAAGGCGGTTTGATCACGGATACTAATGTTCCTATACTTGGGACCGCGGTAGGAAGTAACTTTATGGAATATACCCTGGAATGCAGTTCTCTGGGTACTATAGTCGGCCCTGTATCAACGCCTGTCGATAACGGTGTCCTGGGAATACTGGATGGCCGTTTGTTGCAGGAGGAACAGACGTATACCCTTACCCTGAGGGTACGGACAACCGATTCCGCGGAAGTGACCACGCAGGTAAATTTTTTCAAAATGAATGGTATGCTGGCAGGGTGGCCCGTCCTTATGCAATACAATTATTTCGACAATATATTAACCCCGATAATTTCGTGCGGCCCTGTAGTGGGAGATATAGACGGTGACGGTTATTCAGAGGTTGTGGTTTATGGTAACCTGGGCGCATTTATCGGTGCCCCGGGAGACGTGATAGGTGTTTACCGGCACGATGGGACCATACATAAATATCCAAACTGGCCAAAACTAATCAGTTCCCAGCTTATATTCGGCGATGCTATCGTTACAGGCGATCTCGATAATGATAATAAAATGGAGATCGTTGCCTGCGCCGCGCCCAGCGATACGCCGAAGATCTTCGTATGGAAAGAGGATGGGAGCCTATTATCCGCGTGGCCTCAGGCTATCGAGGGAGACCTGAAGAACCTGATCTTGTCGGACGTGAACAATGACGGAGCGCTGGAGATCATCGTCCTTAGCGAGGTGTGGTCGGAAGATCGTCAGCAGGCTGTAATATGTATATGGAAGGCCGACGGGACTATCCTGGACGGATGGCCCGTAACTTTGGATAGGCCGGCCATATATGGCGCGGAGAGCGCCGTGGTAGCGGGAGATGTTATCGGGAATAGCTTCAAAGAGATCATTATTACTCAGAGTGGAAGCCAGAGCCAGCCGGAATCCCAGATGGTGATACTGGATTATAAGGGGACAGAAGTACTGCGCAAGACCATCAGTGTTGCGAGACTATACCAACCGGTGCTCGGAGACGTTGATAATGACAGATGCCTGGAGATCGTGTTTGGGGCATACAATTATTCAAGCGGAAGCGTTTATATTTTAAAAGGAGACGGTACATCGCTTGCGGGTTGGCCCCAAAATGCAGGGTTAGTACCCCGGTATACATCTCTCGCCGATCTTAATAGTGATAAATTTTTAGAGATCGTTGTAGGTACGGATATTAGAAGTACAACCGCCAATAATTCTATCGAGGTCTTTGATCATGCGGGAAATGTCCTGACGGGCTGGCCTAAGTATTTTGAGACCGGTAACGTAGGTATGAGACAAGGGCCGGTTATCGGCGACGTTAATGGAGACGGTGAACTTGAGATAATGGCTGCGCAGCAATATCGTATTTACCGGCCCGCGCTGCAAGTATTGTTAAAAATGCACGCGTGGGATAAGGATGGAAACGTATTAAGCGGTTATCCAAAATTAATCAGTGATACATGTAAGGCCAGCGGCTGGGGCGGCGCGCCTTCGATTATAGATTTAAATAATGACGGGAAGACGGACATCGTAATAGGTAAAGGAGGTTATGGGGGATTTATATACGCATATTCTCTCTCTTCCAGCTACGACAAAAAGAAGATGCCCTGGCCGATGTATGGGCGTGATTCATGCCATTCATTTTGCTATCCTGTGGCCGTAAACCAGCCTCCCGTATTGGCATTGATAGGCAGTAAGAGTGTCGATGAAAATAAGCTCCTCTCGTTTACTGTCTCCGCCACAGATCCGGATAACGACAGCCTTACGTATTCTGCCCAGGGCCTGCCCACAGGCGCGGCGTTCAATCAGTCGACAAAGGCATTCACCTGGACTCCCGGCTATAACCAGGCCGGCACATACAAAGTTACTTTTACCGTCTCGGACGGAACCGTTGCCGATTCGGAGGTCGTTGCGATAAAGGTAAATAACCTAAACCAGCCTCCCGTATTGGCATTGATAGGCAGTAAGAGTGTCGATGAAAATAAGCTCCTCTCGTTTACTGTCTCCGCCACAGATCCGGATAACGACAGCCTTACGTATTCTGCCCAGGGTCTGCCCACAGGCGCGGCGTTCAATCAGTCGACAAAGGCATTCACCTGGACTCCCGGCTATAACCAGGCCGGCACATACAAAGTTACTTTTACCGTCTCGGACGGAACCGTTGCCGATTCGGAGGTCG
>JBAZKH010000007.1:0-112548 GCA_041650935.1 Candidatus Omnitrophota bacterium | reverse complement strand
GCCCGAGCATATGATAAGATATTGAAAATCTCAAGGACTGTCGCGGATTTAGCTAATTCCGAAAATATCACAACGGAGCATGTTTCAGAGGCGATTTCGTATAGGTCATTGGATAGGGATTTTTTTCTGTTAAAAACATCCTTTGAAGCATCTTTACATAGGTAGTTGATTATGATATAGTTGGCTTGTTAATCGGAGGAATCATAAATGAAGAAGAACGAAAAAACGCCAAAGACTAAGACAACGGATTCAGAACGTGAAACGAGAGTATTGCTAGAAGATATCCGTAAGCAGGTTCGAACTGTTGCTGAAGGGCATAGTGGATTGGCCAAAAAGCTCGAAAGCAATGAGGAAAAATTAAATGAGATAAGCGCTGTCGTGCAGAAAATAGATACGCATTATTTTAAGTTACAAATGGATACGGAATCGATAAAAAGCCAGGTTGGAACGCTCGATATAAAAACTGACAGAATAGAACGAGAGCTTGGAACGGTCAAGAATGCCGTAATGGATATTAGTTGCGAAACAAACGGCTTACAGGTACGCGTTAAAAAACTCGAAGAAAAGGTTTTTGTATAACTTAGGCTAGAATTGCCAAGGCATTGCACAAGAGATTGAAAATATCGTTTTCCTCGTAAAAATTATAAAATCTCTACCCCGAGAATAGTTTTGAGTTTTTCTTCCGTCCTTCTATAAGGCCTGATATTTCTTATTTCCCAATAAATTAAACCAACCCATGTATTCGTTGTTGGTTTAATTTATCCTGAGCCTGCCGAAGTTCTTGGGATTCTTCGGATACTTGGGAAGATCACTACTTATCCTGCCAGAGGAAGTCCGTCCGCCAGACATAAGCCTGCCCAACGGCAGTGGGTTTACCGAGGATCGAACCTTCAGCGTCTTTTACAAGCGCGTGGAAATTGAAGCGCGGATCCGGCGAATCGATAACGGCGAACCACGATATCTTCTTATCCATGATCTGCCCTATCGCTTCTTCGGCGGTATTCTTACCGTCGATCACGTAGACCGGCCCGCCCTTACGGTAATAGAGGAATATCGGGCAGATCGGACACGCGGGTTCGCCCCAGTACGAAAACTGCGTAAGCATCAACCTTTCGCCGGAGGCCATCTTTTTATTCAGATAGAACGCGAGCTCTCTCGACGAATTCGCGCCGGACCACCCGTTCGGATAGCTCTTCCCATGATAGACGTCATAAGAGAATGAGGCTCCGACGAATATCGACAGGACGATGAATGATGCGAGGACCGGCAGCGCCAATCGTATTTTTTTCGCTATCTCCAGCAAAAATAACGCTCCACCTCCGGCTGTCATAGCAAGCGCCGGCGCGGCAGAAAGGCACAGCCACGGCGTCTTGGCCACTATAATAAAGGACGCCGGGAGATAGACACAAAAGAATATAATTAACGGCACCAGCCTCTCGTATTCCCTTTTCCGCAGGGAAAGATACGGAAAATATAATACGCCCATTATAAAAAATATCAGCGTCGGAAATCCCATATCCGGCAGCAGTTTCTTGAAATAATAGAGCGGCGAGTTCGCCCAGGCCGACGCAAGCCTCTCCGCCTGAAAATAGAGCTCCGGCCCGACCCGCGGCATCGCGCTAAAACCGAAATACCACCATCCGCTCAATACAAGTAAAGTGCCCGATATAAGCAGGATCTTCTTCGTGGTCCCCTTCCCGTTCGATACGGCTAAAATAGATATTACCGCCAGGAGAAAAAAGGCGGCGCTCTCTTTCGCGAGCATAGCAAAAGCAAGCGCCACGGCGCACCAAAAGACTTTTCTCTTCATGATAAAAAATATCGAAAGATATCCCAGGAGCGCGGCAAGGCCGTCCCGTTTTATCCATGTATCATACGCTATCGATACGGGCATAAGGCTTAAGAATAATCCGCTTAAAAAAGCAAGTTTACGCCCGCCTATCCTGGCGCCAAGAATATATGTGACGACTAACGTCCCATACGCGAATAGAAGCGAAAGCAGTTCCAGCCTTACATCCAGGCCGGCCTGAAACGGCTTCAGCAGTGCCGCGAATATCATGTAGAGCGGAGGATGGAAAAAATAGTTCGAATAAAACGGGTCCGTATCCGCGCCGGAAAGAAAAGCCCTCAGAGAAATAATGTTCCGCGCCTCGTCCCATGTCAAAAGATGGCCCAACGTTTTTATCCGCAGATAGAAAAAAATTGCCGACACTATGGCCAGGCCTAAAATGAACCTTATCTTATTGCGTGACATATCCATATTATAAGATTATATGCTTACAGCACCATTTGACAAGGATTATTTATTGAGGTATACTTGGCCTTACCGGAAGAAATAAAGGCATGAACAAAAAAAATAGAAACCCACAACACAAGCTCGGAATAAGACGCAAGATCACGCTTACCATCTTTTCGTCCACCCTCATCACTATAGCCCTCGGTATTATCATCTCATATTTTTTCGCGTTCAATGCTCTGCGGAACAGCCTGGGAAAAGAGTACGTGCAGATGTCCCAGATGTTGTCGAGCTTTGTAAAGGAAGCGTTCGATGATGAGATAGAAAATGCCGCGGTTCACGCCGCCAGGACCATGTGGCTAGAGGCGGCCGCCGGGGCCAATACGCGATACGAAGGCATGGATGACGAAGCCGTAAAAAAACTCCTCGCGGAGACGGATAAGAGATGGGACAAAAACGGCGCAGATAGCGCTTTCGAAAAAGAATACCTGGCGAACAAGATATCCGACTCGATGCAGGACCTGCTGAAGATACGGAAGAACCTCTCCGAACTGCTGATAACCGATAAGTTCGGCGGGCTCGTTGCCGCATCTAAGAGGCCCGCTGAATTTTCGCAGGCCGGTACCCAATGGTGGAAAGAGGCCTACGACGGCGGAAAAGGCAGGGTATACGCCGGCGATATCGAAACGGACGAATTGACGCAGGCCCTCGTCATTCCATTGGCCATACCCATGCGGGACAGGGCAGGTACGCTTACCGGCATACTGAAAGAGACGATATCGATAGACCGGCTATTCGGCCGGCTCAAAGACTTCCGCATCGGTAAAACCGGGCACGCGGTACTGCTAGACAGGAACGGATACATACTCTTCCATCACAGGATCCCCCCTATGCGTGCGCGGTACGGCAGTCCGAGCTTCGATGATTTATTGAAGAGCAAAAGGCTCTACAACCTCGTAATAAACCCTTATACGCGCAAAGCCAAGATGTTTATGGCGTTCACAAAAATAGAGCTGCCGATATTCAAGGATAGGGGGATATATTGGAGGCTGTTTATAGACCAGGACGCCGAAGAGGCTTTTGCCCCGCTCAATACATTCGTATTCAACATTGCCATGGTAATGCTGGTTATAATTATCATAATGATACCGATAGGTTACATATTGAGCGGATTTTACGCGAACCCTATAAATAAACTCCGTACGGCCACAGAGAAGATCGTCCAGGGCAACTGGGATTACGATATAAAGATACACACAAACGACGAAATCGAGGAGTTCGCCAATTCCTTCAGCGCGATGGTCTCCACCCTGAAATCGAAACAGAAGGAACTGATACAGGCGAAAGAAGAACTGGAGGACCTGGCACACAGCCTGGAGAAAAAAGTCGAGGCGCGGACAACGGACCTAAAGGCGGCCCAGCGCAAGACTCTCATCATCCTCGAAGACCTCTTGGACGCTAAGAACAGGCTTGAAATGAAGACTGTGGAACTCGAAAAGGCGTTGAAGATAAAGTCGGACTTCATCTCCACGGTCTCTCACGAGCTGAGGACTCCGCTTGCGGCGATCAAGGAAAGCATCGCTATCGTCCTGGACGGAGTGACAGGCGCCGTATCCGACAGCCAGAAAGAATTCCTGATCATGGCCAAACGTAATGTCGACAGGCTCGCCCGCCTCATCAACGACATCCTCGACTTCCAGAAGATGGAGTCGGGGAAGATAGTCTTCAATATGCAGAAAAACGATATAAATGAAACCGTCGAAGAGGTGGGAAGCACTATGGCCACCGTCGCGAGCCAGAAGAATCTCGAATTCACACTCGAACTGGAGGAGAATCTCCCGAAATTTACCTTCGACAAAGATAAGATCATCCAGGTGTTGACGAACCTCGTCTCCAACGCGATCAAGTTCACGGATAGCGGCGGCGTCATCATAAAGACGGCTTCCAAGGGCAGCGCCGTCTATGTCTACGTGCAGGATACCGGGGTAGGCATCAAGGAAGAGGATATCCCGAAATTATTCATGGAATTCGAGCAGTTAGGGACGAGCGTAGAGCGCCAGACGGGCGGGACCGGTTTAGGGCTGGCTATTTCCAAAAAAATAATAGAGCGGCACGACGGAAGGATATGGGCGCAATCTGAATACGGCAAGGGCTCCACATTCATATTCTTTCTACCTTTCAACTAAAGGAGTTAAAATGGCAAATAAGAAGATATTGATAGTGGACGACGAGCCGGATATCCTGAGAGCAACTAAAGTGAGGCTTGCAAGCCTTGGGTACGAGGTCGTAACGGCAACCGACGGAAAGGATATATTCAGCGTAATCCGGAAAGAACTGCCGGACCTTATACTGCTGGACCTGCGCCTGCCGGGCATTAGCGGGGACGAGATCTGTATCAACCTAAAAGCCGACGAGAAACTTAAAGATATACCCATCGTCATGTTCACCGCAAGCAGTGATTTCAATATCAATAATATGATAAAAAAAATCGGAGCCGAAGGTTATCTTATAAAACCGTTCAGCTCCGAAGACCTGATGCAGGTAACAAAAAAGTTTTTAGGCTAGCTCGCCCTTTCTATCTTTTCCAGCTCCTCCTTAAGTTGCGACGGCATATTTGTATACAGGCAGAACTTCGGAACATACGCGGCAACGCCTAGTTTTTTAGACCCTTTTATAGATTTGATATCGGGGTTGGCCGTGAACATTATAACCGGTATCTTGGAATCGATCTTGCGGATCATCTTCAGCGCCGCGATACCGTCCATATCCGGCATTACATAATCCAATATCACGACATCCGGTTTTTCGTCCTTAACGGCGGCAACGCCCTCTTTGCCGCTTGACGCAATAACCAGGCCGTACCCCCATCCTTTGATATGGACGCCCATTATTTTCTGGAAATCCGGCTCGTCATCCACCAATAAAACCTTCATCTTCGCCATATCGGCCTCTTTCTGATTTTGTGTCTGTAAGTATTTTACCGCAACATCCGCTTCTTAGGCAAGGATATTTTGAGCCTGACGGCTGCGAGCGAAGCTATAGCGGCAAGAAGGCACAGGTACGCGAATAGATCGCCGTAAAGAGTGTAAAACGTCCGCGCCCGCGTAAGGATGATTTCGCCCACACAGAACCCATCGACGAACATGCTCTGTCCGCCGGATTCGACCATGCCCGTAATCTCGCCCTTCTGATTGATGAAGCACGAAACGCCGGTATTTGCCGCGCGTATGACGTTAAGCCTGGTCTCGACCGCCCTGAATACGGAGTTTTGCACATGCTGGTATGCCGCGCTCGTCCTGCCGAACCACGCATCGTTGGTCATGTTCACAAGGAATAGCGCATCCCGCCGCGCAAATTCCCCGGCAAGGCCCGGGAATATATCCTCAAAACATATAAGGGTCGAAAATTTTATCCTCTTTGTCAGCCGCCATGCCTGGCCCTGACCCTTGGCGCTCCTGCTGATAAAGAAATTGAAGACGGTATGATCTTTTCCGGAGGTAAAGTCACCTATGGGTGATGGGGCAAAATTTTCAACAAACCCCAAGAGAGCTCTTAAGGGGACATACTCACCAAACGGTACCAGGTGCATCTTGTCGTAACGTCCCGCTACTCTTCCGTCTGCGTTTACCAGGAAAGTGCTGTTATAATAGGCGTTCTTCTTTTCCGGATCCTCTCTCGGCGCGCCCACCAATAGCGGCGCGCCTATATCTTTCGCCAGTTTTGTTACGCGTCCCAGGAGTTCCGGTTCGGACTCTAAAAATCCCGGCACAGACGTCTCCGGCCATATGATAAGTTCCGGATACTGACAGGCAACCTGCCGCGTAAGGCGTTCGTATTTATTAAGAATGTCCTCGCGAAAAGAGAGGTCCCACTTCTTGACCTGCGGGATATTACCCTGGACGACGGCCACCCTCAGCTTTTCCCCGGTAAAGATATTCCTTGTCCTGAAGATACCGTAATAACACGTTATAAAAAGTACCGCTGCCGCTATCGCGAGCGGAATAAAATGATAATTCTTCTTACGCACTTCCCTGATCGTAAGATATATAGCCGAGTTCACCATAACAACCAAAAAACTCACACCATAGACCCCTGTCATATCGGCAATCTGTATTACCGGCAGGATAGAACTCTGTGAATATCCAAGCAGGTTCCAGCCAAACCCCGTTATGAAATGCGCGCGGAGAAATTCCAACGCAACCCATGCGGCGGGGATTATTGGAAGCAGATAATATTTCGTCGTTCGTCGTTTGTCGTTTGTCGTTTGCAAATAGTAATTGCAGATAAGGCCGAATATACCGAAATATAAGGCCAGGTAGAGAACGACTATGATCATTCCCGGCAGTGTAACATGGATAAGCCAATAAACGGTGCCTAAAAAAAAGAGTGCGCCGATAAGATATGAAATTAGAAATGCGTGATAAGGTTTTTTGTTTTCTATGGCAAAGAGCATGGGGACAAGGCCTATCCACGCCAGAAGCCACAGATTAAAACCGGGGAAAGACAGGATCAATAGGCAGGCTGACAAGACCGGTAACGATATACGATATATGATATGCGAACGATAATTCTTCATTTTCCGCAGCACTTCTTGTACTTCTTCCCGCTTCCGCACGGGCACGGATCGTTCCTTCCGACCTTCGGCTCTTCCCGCTTATACGTCGGGACACGCTCCTGCGGCAGCTGGCCCGCGTAAGAGGCCGCAGATTCTCCGGTCTCCCCGGGCGGCACATCCTGAAACTGGCTCTTCTCCTCATGTAAAAGCTGTTGGTGCGAGGCCCTGAAGACAGGCTCCGAGGCATCTTCTCTTACGGTCTTTATCTTAAACAGGTACTCCAGTGTCTCTTCTTTGATCCTGTCTATCATATCCATGAACATCGCGTATGCCTCATGCTGATATTCAACGAGGGGATCGCGCTGGCCATAAGCTCTTAATCCTATGCCCTCCTTAAGGCTATCCATAGCGTACAGATGGTCTTTCCATTTCGAATCCACCACCTGAAGGAGTATCATCTTCTCCATATACCGCGTCATATCCCGGCCCATAGTGCGCTCTTTTTCATCGTAAATCTTCTTCATCTCTTCCAACAGGACATCCCTTATCTCCGGCTTGCGCATCTCTTCCAGGTTGGCATCTTTAGCCTTCACGGCAAACCTCGATTCGAGATATTGCCTTATACCGTCAAAATCCCACTGATCGACGCTCACCTTGTCATTGAGGTATGTATCCAGGGCGTAATCGAGGACTTCCTCCATGACTTCATGGATATAGTCTTTCAGGTCTTCTCCCTGCAGGATCTTGCGGCGCTCTTCATAAATAACTTCCCTTTGCCGGTTCATCACGTTGTCGTATTCGAGGAGATGCTTTCTTACCTCGAAGTTATGCTGTTCGACGCGTTTCTGCGCGGTCTCGATGGCCTTTGTGATAAATGGATGCTGGATGTCCTGGCCTTCCTCCATACCGAGCCTGTCCATGACCGTCTTTATCCTGTCGGAACCGAATATCCTCATAAGGTCGTCTTCGAGCGAAAGATAGAACCTGCTCGAGCCGGGATCGCCCTGCCTGCCGGACCTGCCGCGCAGCTGGTTATCTATGCGCCGCGCCTCGTGCCGTTCGGTCCCCAGGACATGCAGTCCGCCCTTTTCGGCAACGCCCTCGCCCAGCACGATATCGGTACCGCGGCCTGCCATATTCGTCGCGATCGTCACGGCGTACGGCTGGCCCGCCTTGGCGATGATCTGGGCTTCCTGCTCATGATATTTAGCGTTCAGTACATGATGAGCAACCCCCATCCTCTTCAATATACCGGAAAGGTGCTCCGACTTTTCGATAGATATCGTCCCGACGAGAACGGGCCTGCCTTCTTTGAAGAACCCCGCTATCTCCGCACAGACGGCATTGAATTTTTCCCGTTCGGTCTTATATATAACATCCGGATGATTTGCCCGGCGCATCGGCCTGTTGGTGGGAATTACAACGACATCGAGACCGTATATTTTCCCGAATTCGACAGCCTCCGTTTCGGCGGTTCCCGTCATGCCTGCCAGCTTCTTATACATCCTGAAATAGTTCTGGAAGGTTATCGTCGCGAGCGTCTGGTTCTCCCTCTCGATCTTAACGCTTTCCTTGGCCTCCACCGCCTGATGCAGGCCGTCCGACCACCGCCTGCCCGGCATGAGCCTCCCAGTAAATTCATCCACTATAATCACTTCCCCGTCTTTGACGACGTAGTCGACATCCGCCTTATACAGGGCGTGCGCCCTTATAGCCTGGCGTATATGGTGCTCCCATTCGGACTGTATGTCATCGTACAGGTTCTTTACGCCTATAAGCTCCTGGCACTTTACAACACCTTCGTCCGTCAGGTTCACGGTGTGGTTCTTTTCGTTGACGACGTAGTCGATCCCCTTCTCCAGATCGAGCCCTTTATACTTAGCCTCGATCTCCTCCTTATCCGTGATCACTTTTCCTTTAAGCTTGGGGATTATTTTGTTTATTATGTAATATTTATCGGTCGACTCTTCCGCGGGCCCGGATATTATAAGAGGGGTGCGCGATTCGTCTATGAGTATGGAATCGACTTCGTCGACGATCGCGTAGTTAAGCGGCCTCTGGACCATATCGGCGGCGTGCACCACCATATTGTCCCTGAGATAGTCGAAGCCGAATTCATTGTTGGTGCCGTAAGTGATATCGCAGGCATAGGCATTTTTCCTGGCTTTCTGGTCCATATCATGTTGTATAACTCCTATCGTGAGCCCCAGGAATTCATAGACCGGACCCATCCAGTGACGATCCCTGTTGGCCAGGTAATCGTTCACGGTAACGACATGGACGCCTTCGCCCGTGAGAGCGTTCAGATAGACCGGCAGCGTCGCGACAAGCGTCTTTCCTTCTCCGGTGGCCATCTCGGCGATCCTGCCCTGGTGGAGGACGAGGCCGCCCATAAGCTGGGCATCGAAATGCCTCATATTTATGGTGCGCCTGGCGGTTTCGCGCACGACCGCGAATGCTTCCGGCAGTACTCCCTCGAATATCTTGTTCTTTACGTCCCTGGCCTTACGCTTTATTTTTTCTTTCTCATCGGGCGACGTCGACTCTTTGAAGGACTCTTCCAGGCTGTTTAGCTCATCCTGGTAATTCTTGCGCGCGTCCGTTATCCTGGCCCTGAACTCATCCGTCTTCGCCTTTAATTCCGCGTCGGACAATTTAGTTATCTTCGCCTCAAACGAATTTATCTCGTCGACGACGGGCTTCAAGGTCCTGACCACCCTCTCATTCTGTGTCCCGACTATCTTTTTAAGTATATAATTTATCATCTATTTTAGCAGCCACTCCTATCCTCTATCCACTTTCAATTACCCGAGGCCTTCTGTTTTGCGTTTTTTAAATACGCTTCTATGAATTCGTCTATCTCGCCGTCCAGCACGGCCTGCGCCTTGGGCGTTTCGCAACCCGTCCTGTGGTCCTTGACCATCGAATAAGGATGCAGGACGTATGACCTTATCTGACTGCCCCACGCTATCTCTTTCTTCGCGTCGTAAGCGTTTTCGAGCTCCCGCCGCTTCTGCTGCCGCTGACGCTCGTACAATTTCGCCTTGAGTATCTTCATCGCCGTCGCCCTGTTCTTGAACTGCGAGCGCTCGTTCTGGCACTGGACCACTATTCCCGACGGTATATGGGTGATCCGGACGGCGGAGTCGGTCTTATTGACATGCTGCCCGCCCTTGCCGCCCGCGCGATAAGTGTCTATCCTGAGTTCCGAATCTTTTATATCGAGCTGGATATCGTCGGAGACTTCGGGTATCACATCTATGGAGGCAAACGAAGTGTGACGTCTTTTGTTGGAATCGAACGGCGATATCCTGACCAGGCGGTGTACCCCCGTCTCGGACTTCAGAAAACCGTAAGCGTAGTCACCCTTGATGATAAACGTCGCGTTCTTTACGCCCGCTTCTTCCCCGGAAAGCTGGTCTATCACCGAAATCTGGAAACCTTTCGCCTCGGCCCATTTGACATACATCCTGAGAAGCATTGCCGCCCAGTCGCAGGATTCGGTACCGCCCGCGCCGGCATTCACGCTCAGGATCGCATTGGACTTATCGGCTTCATCGCCGAGGAGCGTCCTGAACTCCAGGGTATCCAGCCTGCTCCTTATCCCGGAGAGATCCTTCTTAAAATGCTCCAGCGATACCGCATCTTCCGGCCCGGCAATGGAAATAACGTCGCTTAAATCCTTGAATTCGGATTCCAGCTTCAGAAGCGGCTCTATGTCGGACTTGAGCTCTTTTAACTCTTTAAACAGCTCCTTAGAGCGCGCCTCATCGTTCCAGAAACCCTCTCTGGCCGTTTCGGACTCAAGAGACCTGATCCTTCCGGCCTTTTTATCCACGTCAAAGATAACCTCTGAGGTTCCTGAACTTCTCCTCTAATACCTTTAGCTCTTCTCTAAGCCCTTCTATCATTTCATACCTTTTCGATCATTATAACAATGCCCGCCGGCTTTAGTCAATCTCTCATTAGGATGCCGAGGTCTTTCTTGCCGGGTAATATTCCTTGCCGGATAGGAGGTCTTTTCCCGGCAAGAATACTACGCCCTCTTTTTCAAGCATCATCTTCTTTAAGCCTGCCCCTTTGGCATAACCGCCGATAGAGCCGTCGGATCTGACGACCCGGTGGCACGGCACCGTAGGCGCATACGGATTCTTATTTAAGACATTACCCGCGGCCCTGCACGCTCCCGGAGCGCCTGCGGCGGCCGCCACCCATTTATATGTCCGGACTTCGCCGGAAGGTATATCGAGCGCCGCTTTTAATACCGATTTTTCAAAACCGGTCAGGGTTTTATCCTTTGAAATAAGCGATAATATTCCGCGCCGCGGCTTCATTCATCCCCCTTACCGTAAGGAGCTCTTCAAAGCTCGCTTTTTTTATGTCGTCGAACGATCCAAAATGCTTTAATAGCGCTTCTTTACGCCGCGCGCCGATCAAGCCTATCCCGTCGAGGAGGGAAACGCCCATCCTCTTAGACGTCAGGCTCTTATGATATGATATCGCAAATCTGTGCGCCTCGTCCCTTATCATGACCAGAAGGTGAAGGGCCTTCGATTCCTTAGGCAGAACGATAGCGTCCTGCCTCCCTTTAAGGTAGATATGTTCGAATTCCCCGTCTGTCCGAGGATGTTCCGTCGGGCGGGCAGGCTTCGCGATACCTATCGCCGGGATGCCGGCAAGGCCCAGCTTTTCGAGCTCGCCCACGGCGGAAGCCAGGTGGCCCCTGCCGCCGTCTATCAGCACGAGATCCGGCAGTCTCTCCTTCTCTTCAAGGAGCCTCGAGTACCTTCTCGAAACTATTTCGCGCATCATAGCGTAATCGTCTATACCTTTGACGGTCGAAATTTTGAATTTTCGATATTCACTCTTTCGCGACCTGCCTTTATAAAAACAGATCATCGAACCAACCGCGTCCTTACCCATTATATTGGATACGTCGAAGGCCTCTATAACATCCAGGGGGCCTTTAATTCCAAGTACCTGCCTCAGTTCTTCGATCTGTCCGGCAGGTTTGTAGCTGACGGAATCCTTGTTCAGCGAACTCAAGGCTTCTATCCTTCCCCGCAATTGGGCGGCCCTCTCGAAATTCTCCGCCCTGGACGCCGCCGTCATCCTTTCTGTGAGAAGCTTTAAAAGCTCGGTCCTGCGCCCTTCGAGGAACAGCTTCAGCTCCGAGACGATCTCACCGTATTCCGAATCGCTCACTCCCCCGACGCACGGCGCAAGGCACTGCCTTATATGGTAATTGAGGCATGCTTTTTTCGGCAATTTCCCGCAGGTCCTCAGCGGAAAGATCTGCCTCAGGATCAAGACAGCCTCCCTCAATAATTTCGCGTTAGCATACGGGCCGTAATATACCGCGCCGTCGCCGGCTTTCCGTCTTGTTATAAAAAGACGCGGGAATTTTTCGTTTACGGTAAGTTTCAGGAGCGGGTAGCTCTTGTCATCGCGCAGGGCTACATTATATTTAGGAGAAAGCTGCTTTATCAGGCTATTCTCGTAAATGAGCGCCTCGGCTTCGGTCGCGGCAGACATATATTCTATATCTGCGACCAGCCGCACCATCCGGGACAGTCTTTCATTAAGGGCGCGATGCGGATAGAAGTAGCTCGACACCCGCTTACGCAGGTTAACGGCTTTCCCAACATACAGCACACGGCCGAACGTATCCTTCATGATATATACGCCGGGTGAGTGAGGCAGCGCCTTTACTTTCGCCTTGAGATCCACGCAAAGAACTCCTTCAGCTCGTTTACCCCAAAAAGATAGCTTGAGCCCAGGAAGACCGTTATCCCCGCGGCTATAAGTATCCCTATCGAAACGAACGTGAAATCAGGCATACGCACAATAAGAAGCCTTAAGACCGTGCCCATAACGAGGCTTGCGAGCAAAACCCTGAAGAAAGTATCGGCGATCGATGCCGTGCCAAAATCGCCTATACGCCTTGCAAGGATCACATATAAGATCAGGAAATTCAAAAATGCCGCTACCGAAGTGGCGAGGGCCAGCCCGCCAAGCTTCATGGGAAACATCAGGACCACGTTGAGCACGATATTCAATACTAAAGCAGCCAGCGCCGTCTTCACCGGAGTCATGGTATCGTGCATCGAATAGAACGTATTTACGAGGATCTTGATACCGCCGCAGGCAATCAATCCTACGGCATAATAAAAGAGCGCCGTTGCCGTTATCCGCGTCGAATAAGCCGTAAACGCGCCGCGCTGGAAAAGCACCTGAGTTATGGGCTCGCACAGAACCATGAGCCCGACGGTGGCAGGAACGAGGATGAAGAAGAGCACCTTGAGAGAAAATGCCAGCATCTTTTTAAGATCTTCCTTTTCGTTCAATGCGACGTGCCTGGACATCATGGGAAGGGCGGCCTGCGCCAAAGCGATTCCGAATATCGCCAGCGGCAATTGCCATACACGGTTGGCGTAATATAAAGCGGCTACGGCGCCTTCACCGACGATGCTCGACAGCGACGCAAGGATAGTGCTGATAAAGACGTTGACCTGATATACGCAAGCGCCCAGCGCGCGGGGAACGAGGAGCATCCCCACCCGCCGCGCCTGCGGATGAGTAAATTCCCTAGTCAGGCGCGCCCGCCAGCCGCTGCGCACCAGCGGTTTTATCTGTATTGCGAGTTGTAAAAATCCTCCTGCCAGGACACCTGCCGCAAGGCCGAATACGTTTTCGCCGAAGGCCGAAGCGCATATTATCATGGAAAGGTTCATGACACTGGGGCCGAAGGCGGGCGCGGCAAATATCCCGAGCGAATTCAGCACCCCCATGGCGTATGCCCATAAACCGACCAGGATCAGGAACGGAAATAGTATCCTTGTGAGCCGCACAGTCACTTCGAATTTTTCGATATCGGCGGCGAAGCCCGGGGCTATCAGCCGCACGATCAGCGGCGAGAGGAGTATGCCTAAAAGCGTAAGTACACACAAGACCCAGAACATTATGTTTAATATGACCTGGGCAAGCTTAAAGAAATCTTTCCTGCCTTTCCTGGTCAATTCGTCCGTCAGGACAGGCACAAAAGCCGAATTCGTCGCGCCTTCGCCGACAAGATCGCGCAGCAGGTTCGGTATCCTGAAAGCTATAACGAACGCCTGGGCATAGATGGCCGTACCGAAGAACCGCGCTATGACGATATCTCTTACGAACCCCAGCGCCCTGCTCGTCGCCGTGGCGAAACCTATTATTCCCGTAAATCGTATCAGGCTCTTTTTACTCATATAAAAAATGTTGACCTCAAATTACTCACGTGATATAATTTTGTCTTTACAGTAGTCCCTCGCTGCTGGAGTTAGACAGCGGCAGCTCGGGACGATTTGTCAGACTTAAGTACAAATTACGGTAGTCCCACGGTGCCGGACTCAAGTTAGTGCACCTAGGGACGATTTGTCAGACTTAGATAATAACAAATCGGAGGTAGCAATTGCCAAGAGAAAGAACTGCGTATAAAGAACTGCGAAAAGCCAAGAAACGCCACTTCAAGAACATCTCGACTAAATCGGACCTGAGAACATCCATTAAAGATTTCGAGAGCCTTGTGAAGGCAAACAAAACCGACGAGGCAAAGAAGGCATTATCCCTGCTCGTTTCTAAATTGGATAAGGCCGCCTCAAAAGACGTGATCAAAAAGAATACAGCGGCAAGGAAGATATCCCGCCTGATGAAGAAGCTTTTACCGCGCGGCCCCAAGGCATAATTTTATAACGGCAAATTCCAGCGCAACCGCCGGATTGTACCTGGTCCTCTTTATATCCATATCCGCATCCAAAAGGACCTTCATCCTCGACTCTATCTGAGACAGGGTCGAGGATTTTATCTGCTTAAAAAACCTCGCCTGGTAACGCATGCCGATCTTAAGCGCTTCGGCAATCTGCGGATCCGCCATCCTCCGCTCCAGAAGAGCCCTTCCCTTGAAGAACCTCTTCGTCTGCCAGCATAAGAGACCCACTATCTCATAATGTTTTTTGCCCAATAATATAAGTTCTGAAATAATAAAAAGCGCTTTTTTCAAATTACCTTCTTCGATCGCGTCGGTAAGGTCGAATGCGGACGCGGTCAGGTTCCGTCCTACCGCCTCTTCTACATCCGATAGTTCGATCGTGGCGCGCGAACCCACAAAAGACGCAAGTTTATGCAGTTCCTGCGACGCGGAACCCATGTCGCCGCCGCACAGCTCTTTAAGCGCCCTGGCGGCATCCGCGCTTATATTCTTACCGCCGCCAACAGCCGATAAGATATCTTTTACGCGTGACTGGAACTGGAAATCGCTCACATTCGAACCGAACCGGCTTACCATAATATGCCGCGCCAATTCGGGATGATCCTTTATGAAAGAGTCGTCCGCGGAGTCAAGGACAAGACATGCGCTTTTCAGGGGTGACTTTATATAGCTGGCAATGCGTTTATTATCCTCGGCGGAAAGCTCTTCGAAATTCTTTATGACCGCGAACCGCCTGGGGGCCATGAAGGGAATGGTGGAGATATGGTCGAGGATTTCGCGCGCCGAAGCGCTGGCGCCGTCAAACACCTTATAATCAAGCTCGCGCGCCGAGGTATCCAGGAGAGTGAGCTCGAGCTTCTTTATCGCCTGTTCTTTGGAATAACTATCGCTGCCCGCGAACAAAAAAACCGAATTTTTAGAATTTACCATGCCTCGACGGTCCGCTCTACTATCCTGCGCGACAGGTCGGCAATGGCATCGTTCACGGCAGTATCTTCGCTCTTTCCCAGGTTCCCGCCTGTTCTGTAAGTCGTCTCGCCGGCAAACCCTCTTTCCTTCCACATGACATTGCCTGTCCTGGTATTTAAAAGCTCCATATTGATTATGAGTTTTATCCTGTATTCTTCTATATTGTCATTGGCGTCATAACGAAGAGCGTCTCTCTTAAAATCTATCAGGCTCGCTTTAAGTATGAGGTCGGCGCCGGACTCCCCGGCTATCCTGAGAGAGCCATCGCGAAGGAACTCTTTTATGACGGATTTTGTCATCTCTATCTCCATACCGGGCCTATACCCCCTATACATCCTGACATTCGACTGCTCCGCGGTAACCCTGATCTCATTCTTGAAATTCTCCACCTTGATCGTCCTGAGATTCGACGGTAAAAGCGAGCGGGTCGTGTAACCGCAGCCTGCGATCATGAAGATAAATACCGGCAGGCAAATATATTTCCATATAGATATCTTCATCAGGGGCACCTCTTTATATTAGTATTCCGTCTTTTCGATCTGGTCTTCGGTATCTTCTTCCTTGGCCGCAGGTTCCTGGGCAGATTCTTTTTTCATATACCCGGATTCTACAGCACGGCTTTCGGGCGTCTTCACCTCGGCCTCGTTGGTCGTAACTGTAATCTGGCTCGATTCCTCGGTCGCCGCCGCAGGGCCGGCCGTACTTACCGGCGGTTCTTCGACCTTTTTCGGTTCCTCCGGCGTTACCGGTTCCGCCTTGCTTGACGGCGCGCTCGCCGGTTCCTCGCTCTGAACAGCAGCCGGCGGCGCTGCTGATTCTTTTTCCGCAGGAACTGCCGCCATAGAAACGGGCCTCCTGGTCCTGGTAAAATCGAAAGGCCTCCACCGCCAGCTCTTTTCACCTGGCGCTGCCGCCTCTTCCACGGCCGGTTTCGGTTTTGAGGCTTTAGTGAAATTGAGCGGCGCCCAACTCTTCTTCGCGCCTTGAGGCTCGGGTGAAACTTCCGTAACAGCTTTCTCGCCCTTTTCCGGTTTATCAAAATTAAGAGGCGTCCAGCTCTTCTTTACAGCTTGAGGCTCAGGCGCCGGTTCCACAACGGCCTCTTTAGGCTTTGCCGGCCGCCTCGAAGGCCTGAATAGATCGAGCGGGTTCCACTCACCTCTCCTTGAGGCATCAACTTCCGGCAGTTTCTCCGTAGTTACACTCTCTTTGGATTTCGCAGGTTTGGTAAAGCTAAACGGCGTCCAGCCTTTTTTCTTCGCGGCTTGAAGATCCGCCGGAGTTTCCGCAACGGCTTCTTTTTGTTTCGGCGTTCCGGTAAAATTAAGCGGTCTCCATCCCTTCTTCTGCGCCTCGACAGGCTCAGGCGTCTCAATACCTTGCGGCGCCGCCTTAGGCGAGGCGGAGGGTTTAGTAAAATTCATCGCCATAAACGGTTTCTTCGGCCTTTCAAGCTTTGCCGTCAACGACTCCACCTTGGATCTTGCCATAGGCACAAAAGAGCTGTCAGGGTAGGCCTCGATAATATCTTTATAATATATTACAGCGGCCTGATAACGGCCTATCTTTTCGTAGAACTGGGCCGTGAGCAGCGATTTTTCCGCGGCCCTATCCCTCAACCGCTGTATCGTCTTTTCGGCCTCTTGAGTAAGCGACCTGTCCCTGTTTTCGCGGCTGAAGTCCTCGAATGCCCTGATTGCCCGGGAAGTCGGTTCTGCGTCGTATGCGGGTTTCAAAGACGCTTTATTAGCGCTATCGGCAACTTCGAATTTTGCCTTATCGACCAAAGACGAAGTCGGATAATCATCTAGTATCTTCTGGAACGCCTGTATCGCCTCATCGTAACGGCCGGCCTGCTTCATGGTCAGTCCCATCTTGAACTGGGCCTCGTCCGCCAGCCTCCCGTAGGGCGCGTTTTCCACCACTTTCTTGTATATTTCTATAGCGCGGTCGAGCGAGGTCATGATATCGGTGCCGAGAACTTTAGGGCTCTCTTTGACCGCAAACATATTGGCGATGTTATATTCCCTGGCCACTATCTCGTCCATATTTTCGATATGCGGGAAATTGTCTATCGCTTTCTGGTAGTTCTGGAAGGCGATATACGGCTTATTCATACTCTCATAACAGAGCCCTACATAATATTGAGCCTTGGATGCATATTCGGAATATTCATACTGTTTGGTGAGCTTTTCGAACTCGGTGGATGCCCTCTGGTAGTCCTTGGCGCTATAGAAACTCATCGCCCATTCGAATTGTTCTTTCGGACTATCTTTGACGGCGTATTTGGGATTTATAAACTTTTTGGTGCCGGGCGTCCAGACCCAGTAAGCTGAGGCTATATCGGAAAATATAAATAATAAAGCAGTGCCAGCAATTAATACATTTCTGGCAATCACACTCTTCTTCATCTATCGGTCTTTCTTAAATAAATTGGGATATATAGCGTGTAAATTTTCAGGAGAGAATTATACCACGGAAGAAAGCAATTAGTCAATACCACAACTCTTGACGCGCGCTACCTATCGGAGGCCATAGTACTCTTGACAAAATCCGATATCAGGACTTTATCTTCTTTCGCAATCTCCAAAAACTGATTGCCAAGCTCATACTGGTCGCCTGACGGGAGCCTTCTGATCCAGGCTACTTTCGAGATCGCTTTTACAGGCTTGGGATTATCGGGGAGGGTAATGTTTACGATGAGACGGCATGCCAGCGACATGAATTCCTTGGAAACAAAACAGGCTCCGCCTTCACTTATGTTCCGAAGAACCGAACCCTTCGGAAGCTCTGCTGTCTTCTTTAGATCCCTGTACTGCACAGCTAAATTCGTGCCTACTCTTCTATACCTTCTCTTATCATCCGCCGGCATATAATTTTCCATTTATGGGCGTTCTCCTTTTACATAAAAAAGGTTTATAAAAAAATATGATTTCGGTTGTCAAAAATATACCACATAAAGCTCTCTTTGTCAAGGTAAAGTATAAAAAAGCTAGTTTTTCTTAAGAATTGCTTCCCTTACTTTCTCTTGCCCGGAAGAAACATTTATCTCTATGGCACCGCTATCCTTTGTCATATAAATGTCCGACTTCGAATCGGCTATGGCCCTTAAAGTCTTTCGCGACGGCATGCCGTACTTATTCGAAGCTCCGACACTTATCACGGAAATGCGCGGACAGACAAGCCGGAAGAACTCTCCAACGGTCTTATCGTTACCCAAAAAGCCGCCATGGTGAGGTACTTTCAAAAGATCGGACCGTAAAAAATTACCATACGGCAGGAGGCGCGATATCGCATTTTCCCTGATATCGCCGCAGACAAGGAAAGTATAATTCCGGTATGCAATCTTGAGAACAAGAGAGTTGTCGTTGGAATCCGTCAAAATTTTATCGCTCCGCGCGGGGTTTAAAACAAATACCCGGACATCTTGAAAGGCTTTTACGATATCCCCTTCCCGCGCCGCGATCCGGCGGATATTTTTCTTCCTGATAATGCGCCGGTATTCTTCATATACGCCGCCTCCGGCGTCCGCGTATGCGCCATTATCGATCACGCATCCTACGGCAAAATTTTTCAGGATATACAGTATGCCTCCCAGATGATCCTCGTGAAGATGCGTAATCATCAAAAGATCGATCCGCTTTATTCCGCGGTTCCACAAAGACGGCGCGATGACGGACTCGCCCATATCAAGCTTCTCATCGATGCCGCCCGAACCGCCGTCTAGAAGGATATTTCCGTCGGGAAACTCCAAAAACGCGGCGTCTCCCTGCCCGACATCGAAAAATGTTATCCGGGCGCCGTCCGCCCTGCCGGACAGGACGGATGACCATACCTGAATGTTAAATAGCGCGAGGATAATGATAACGATAAGCGTCTTTTTTATCCTGAAGTTTTTAAATGTAAAAGACGCGGGCATTACCAGAAGAGAGACCGCGCCGTAAAATAAAAACGTAAATCCGGGTGACGGGGCGGCGGTCCGGAAGAACGCGAAAGGCACGGCAGCCAGAAATCCGTTCACGACAAAGAGCATCTTCTCGGTTAATTGCAAAACGTGCGCAAGGCCGGCGGCGGCATAGGCAAACGTAAAAGATAGCGCGAGAAATACGAACGCTGAGGCCATAAGAAAAAAGAGGACCGGGACAACTATCAGATTGGCGATAACGGAGACCGGTGAGACGATGTTAAAATATGCGGCAATTATGGGGAAAGTTCCCAGCCACGCCGCAACCGATACCGCAACGCCGGCGGCGATGTACCTTAAAACCCTGCCCCACCCCTTCCGCCGCCTTTCTTCCGGCACGGCAGAAAGAAGCGCCGCCTCTATCCTGGAGCTGAATATCAAGATCCCTGCTACAGAGGCAAACGACAACTGGAAACTGGGGTCATACAGTTCTTTCGGGTTCCATAAAAGTATCGCGAGCGCAGCAATGGCGAGAGAATTCAAAACATCTGTATCCCTATTTATTATATATCCGACGGCACAAATGGCAAACATTATGACCGCCCTCAATATCGGCGGGTTCGAACCGCCGATAAAATAGTATAAAATGAGGAGTGGCATCGTAACGGCAAGGTTGATCTTCTTCGGCGCACCGCAAAATGCGAATACCGTCATAAATACGGCCGCTATCAACCCGATATTGAGACCGCTTATAGCCAGTATGTGGACCGTGCCGGTATGGACAAAGTCATCGCGTATCCTGTCTTTTAAAGTACTCCTGTCGCCTATAAGTATGGCTTTCAGGAAACCGCTATAGGGCATATCCAAATATTCGTCTATCGAAGCCCTGATGCCGCGCCGGACCCTGTATGCCGCTGATTTCCACCCCGGGGTGGAAATTTTTACACCCCGGGATGGAATAAGGCTGTCCCCGTCTTTCACCGTAAAACAGCAATAAATATCCTTTAACTCAAGATACCCGGCATAACTAAATAGCCCGGGGTTATTTAAGCTATACGGCTTTGCAAGCTCACCCTCGACGACAACTTCATCGCCAAATAAGACGCGGGGGGCGCTCCGCGAGAAGAGGCTGACCTTCACTAACCCCCGGGTATTACGCCACCCGGAAAAAATATCCTGCCCGGGAAGCATGTATTTGACAGCGCTCGCCTTAAGCGTAAAGCTCGTCTTAATCGTCCTATACGATGTGACGGCGGTAATCGGGTCGTCTGCAACCGTACCTTTTATAGCGACGGTACTTTTACCGCCGGCGGCGATAAATCTTGATATGTGATCGGCCGGAAGGATACTAGAATTCAGATACAGGCTGGCGCCCGTAAAAAAGACTCCCAGAAAAAGCATTATATGCGAGATGGTATTGCGCGCGGAAAAAATTATTGCGGCAATGACAAAAATAGCGGCTGAAAGAAGAACGAAAAGTATCGGCGGTTTAACTAATCCCGCGAACGCTATTCCCAGGCAAAACGGGATGAGGATGTATAGAGCGGGGCGCTTCATGCCTCGACCTTGCTCAGGGTTCATGCTGTTATTCAACTTTTATTCTATCTTTTATCTTCTCGAAGAGCGCAGCGCCCAGGCCCTTCACGTTCTTCAGCTCGTCGATCGAATCGAACGGCCCGTTCCGGTAGCGGTATTCCACTATCCGGCCGGCAATCGTCTTGCCTATACCCTTTATCTTTTCGAATTCTTCCCGGCCGGCGACATTTATGTCTATCTTTTCGACCGGGGCGCCGGGTATAGAGGCAGCAGGTTCCTTGTAACTTTCGGTATCGAATTTTTCGATCGTTACCGCGGCGGGTGATTTAATCTTCCGGATGGCCGAGACCGTTATCCCTAAAATAAGCGCCCCGGTGAGAAATACCAATATGATCCTTTCGGGGCGTTCTAGTTTCATCGTTTATCCGGAGACCACTATACTGACCAGTTTTTTGGGAATTATTATGAAATCTTTGACCGTCTTGCCGGCCGTCCAGCTCTTCACTTTCGGGTCGGCCATGACGCGCTCCTTGAGCGAGTCATTATCTATCCCGGCAGGAACCTCTACTTTTGAGCGAAGCTTGCCGTTCACCTGGACGGGTATAGTCAGCACATTCTCGACGATCGCGGCCTTATCGTAGGAGGGCCATTTGCTTTTAAAGATGGTACTCTCTTTACCGAGCCGCTGCCACATCTCCTCGGCTATGTGGGGGACGAACGGAGAAAGCAGTATTACTATAGTTTCCACCGCCTCATTGACAACATTATCCTCAGACTGCGGACCATGGACTACACTATCATACGTCTGATTCACAAGCTCCATTATCGCGCTTATCGCCGTATTAAAATGAAATCCCCCGTCGAGGTCTTCGGTAACTTTCTTTATCGTCTGGTGTGTTTTGCGCCGCAAGTCCTGACTGTCTTTTGACGACAAGTTATCCACATTGTAGGGCAGGTTTAAACCTGCCCTACTGCTGTGGATAACTTTTTTTTCACCATGGACCTTCTCTACCAACCGCCAAACTCTGCCCAGGAAGCGGTACGCTCCCTCTACGCCGCGATCCGACCATTCCGCGTCTTTCTCCGGAGGGCCGATGAAGAGCGTATAGAGCCTGATGGTATCGGCGCCGTAAGCGGCGATCAATGCGTCGGGCGAAACGACATTCCCTTTGGACTTCGACATCTTCGCGCCGTCTTTTATTATCATGCCCTGGGTGAAAAGGTTCTTGAATGGTTCATCGAAATTTATAACACCTATGTCACGCAAAAATTTGGTTATAAAACGTGAGTATAAAAGGTGCAGGATCGCATGTTCTATGCCGCCGATATACTGGTCCACGGGCAGCCACTTATTGACAAGCTCCGGATCGAAAGGCTTATCGCCGGTGCGCGGGGTTATATAGCGCAGGAAATACCAGCTCGAGTCGACAAAAGTATCCATCGTATCCGTTTCGCGCTGGGCGGGAGAATGGCATTTTGGACACCTGGTATCCACGAAACTTTTAACGAACTTCAATGGCGATTCGCCGGTCGGCCTGAATTCCACATCCCCGGGCAAAAGGACCGGAAGCTCTTTATCCGGCACCGCTACGGCGCCGCATTCAGGACAATAGATCACAGGTATGGGAGCGCCCCAATATCTCTGTCTGGAGATGAGCCAATCCCTAAGTTTATACTGCACCGTCCTTTTACCGAACTTCCGCTCTTCGAAAAATCCGGTTATAGTCTTAATGGCATCCTGCGACTTAAGCCCGTTAAACTGCGCCGAATTGACCATCACGCCTTCCGCGACATAGGCCTCTTTCATTGCGGCCGGGTCAAGTGAGGCCGCCGGGTTATCTATAACTACCTCGATGGGAAGCTTATATTGCTTCGCGAAATCAAAATCACGCTGGTCATGGGCTGGAACCGCCATTATCGCGCCCGTGCCGTATTCCATAAGTATGTAATTAGCGATCCATATCGGGATCTTCCGTCCGTTCACCGGATTTATTACATACTTTCCGGTAAATACGCCCTCCTTTTCGACTTCAGTCTGAGAGCGCGTTATCCTGGACTCGTCGCGCATCTTACGCACGGCCTTGAACGCGGACAGCTCATCCCCGCACCCTTTCAACAGCCTTTCGACAAGAGGATGCTCGGGGGCAAGCGCTATGAATGTGGCGCCGTAAATAGTATCGACCCGCGTGGTAAAACATTTGAGCCGCTCCGCCTGAGCGTCGATCTTAAAGTCTATTTCGACGCCTTCGGACCTGCCTATCCAGTTGGCCTGCATCGTCTTGACACGTTCCGGCCACTCGGTAAGTTTGCCCAGGTCCTTCAAGAGCCTTTCGGCGTAATCGGTTATTTTGAAGAACCACTGCTCGAGCTCTTTTTGAGTAACCTCGGTGGAACAGCGTTCGCACCCGCCGTTTACGACCTGTTCGTTGGCAAGGACCGTCTTGCAGGAAGGGCACCAGTTCACAAAGGCCTTCTTCTTGTACGCCAGGCCCTTTTCGTAAAGCTTTACGAATATCCACTGGGTCCATTTGTAATATTCGGGAAGGCAGGATACGACCTCTCTTTCCCAATCGTACTCTACGCCCCACTGGTTCAGCTGGCGTTTCATCGTGCTTATATTATTGAGAGTAGACGTTTTCGGATGGATGCCCCCCTTGATCGCGGCATTCTCCGCCGGAAGCCCGAATGAATCGAACCCCATCGGCGCCAGGACATTGTATCCGCGCATCATCTTATAACGGGCGACGACATCGCCTATAATGTAATTCCTGCCGTGCCCGACATGCAGCGCCGCCGACGGGTACGGGAACATCATAAGGCAGTAATATTTATTCGCGGTATTTTTGGTATCGCAGTTGAAGAGCCTGTGATCACGCCAGTACTTCTGCCATTTGGGCTCTATTGAGCCAAACGGATAGAGTCGTTCGTCGTCCGTCGTTCGTATATCGTCGGTCATCTTATACCCCTGCCAGCTTCTTTGCCGCCGCAAGATTCTTTTTATCGTCGTCTTCTGTCTCTTTGGGTGTTTCCATAATGAAAGCCGCGTTTTTGAGCTCCGGATGGCTGATAATACGCTTCATCGCCGCCATCCCCAGACTGCCCTTCCCTACATGGTTGTGCCTATCGACGTGAGACCCGAACGCCGACAAGGAATCGTTAAAATGGACTACCTTGATCCGGTCGATACCGACTAATTTATCGAATTGTTTTAATGTCTTTTCCAGACCAGCCTTACTCTTGATGTCATAGCCCGCTTCAAACGTGTGCGCCGTATCAAGGCAAACGCCTATGCCGGACGGCTTATCCTGGTCCTCTATTATACGTTTCAAATGCTCGAATTTGTACCCTATACCGTCGCCCGAGCCCGCGGTATTCTCCAGAAGTATCATGGCCCTGGATGCGGCGCGTTTTATAATCATCTTGAGCGCATCCGAAAATCTCCTGATACCATTATCCTCGCCGCTGCCGACGTGGCTGCCAAGATGCGTTACAAAATATTCGGCGCTGAGAAGGTCGGCGCGTTTTATATCTTCTATATACGCATCTATCGATTTTTCGTATAGCGTGTCGTCGGGTGTCGCGAGATTTATCAGATAAGGTATATGGATAACTACCGGCGCTATATCGTACTCGGCCTTGAGGCGCCTGAATTCTTCGACATCGCCCCCGGCAAGCCCGGAGACCTGCCAGCTCCTCGGATTGCGGCTGAATATCTGCATCGTATTACAGCCGAGGGCGCGAGCCCGATCAAGGGACTCATAAATATGTCCGGCTATGGAAACATGGACGCCGATGCGCATAGTTTGAGATTTTAACACATAGTTCCCGACGGGGTCAATGAAAAGATTTGACAAAGTAAGATTTATAATGTTAAATTAGCCTGACACGGGATAGTATTTTTTACGCCGAGGTGGCGGAACTGGCATACGCGTCGGTCTCAAAAACCGATTTCCTCACGGATATGAGGGTTCAACTCCCTCCCTCGGCACCAGTTTTTGTGCTATAATACTATTTGAATATGGGGCTGTAGTGAAGAGGGATCACGACACAATGGCATTGTGTAATCACGAGTTCGATTCTCGTCAGCTCCACCATGTACCACTCACAAAAATTTCTATCGAAATTTTTGTTCGGGTACATGGCACAGCCATGCAGTAATTTTTGTGAGTGGTGAATGCCCTGTACCGGAGGCTATCGCTTGACGGTAGGCCGACTGGTACAGGGCAATAATTTCTCGAGGACTATGCATTACGTCTACGCCTTATTGAGTGAAAAGGACAATAACTTCTACATCGGCTTTACCGAGAATTTCCATCCAGGAAAAATGGGCTGCGAATCTGAGACCTATTCCGCAAGGTGCAAGTCAACGTAAGAAGCCAGGAGCTCCCTCACCTTTTCCGGAGGTATTACCGCAAAGTAATGGTCGACTATGGCATGGGCCATCTCGTGGGCTATGACGGAATCAGACATATCCGCTTCCGAAGCATAGATAGTGCTATATTTATGTATATAAAACGATTTTAATCCTTCCCTCGGCGCTATGCCGTCGAATATCCTGGCATATTCGTCTTTAAGCTCCTCTATGGTCCTGAATATCTTTATCTTTATGTGGATATCGGCCGGGCGCATATCGAGGATATCTTCGGCGCGCCTGAATAGGGCATCTAGCTGATAGCGTATCTTCTCTTCTGCGGGCGCGTCGTCGCCCGGCATATCGGTGGAAAAATATGCGGCCCGCTTTCTTAAATCAGCCTCTATGAGCCCGAGATCCGCATCGGGCGGATAATAGATGGTAAGATAGCCCGTCTCGAGAGTCATCCATTCCTCGCCGCCATTTACCGTTTCACCGGCCGAAGCAAAGCGGGCTTCTCCGACGGAGATGCTAAGCGCCATCACTAATATAGATACCGTTATCAGCCGCTTCATGTCTTCAGTTTTTCAATTCTGGATTTTAATGCCGCCACTTTTTCCTTTATCTCCTGAGGCGCGCCTGCCGATACGGATTCCAGCCGCGCGATATCTTTCTTAAGCGCGCCCACTTCATCCCGTAAATAATGGGCCATCAAATTGAGAGCTCCGGCAATAGGTTTAATCTCGTCCCCTGAGCGCAGGTTGAATTCCTGCGTAAGATCACCGGCGGCAACCTCTCTTATATCCTTCTCTATCCTGTAGAGCGGCCCCGCTATCTTATGAGAAGTAAACAGGGTGATCAGGATAGCGGCTATTCCCGTAATGACTATGACGATAGCGCCGGACAGGAGAACCGCCGGAAGAATATAATCCGCCGTACTCTTGATGACGAGCCGCAGGTTTTCGAATGATGTGGTAGCGGTGGACCTCGACATCAGGTAGATGATCAGGCCCGAAACGATCGAGCCGATCGCAACCAGCAGGCAGAATTTCAGTATGAAATTTCGCTGGAAGTCCTTCTTTATAAAATAGTTTCTCCTTCTATTGCGGTAGTCGTTCATACCGACACCCCTTTCATTTAATCTCTGCATCCTTAAGGCTGTCCTTATATATCCGCACTTTCGCGGAATTGCGGATATCTTTGACCCAGTTATCGAGCTCCGACTTCAGGATCTTCTGCCTGGCGCCGGGCTGTATATCGGGTGACATTTTTGCCGCGAATCCGTCTATCTTTTTCTTTATCAAAAGTTTGAGAAGAGCCTGCTCCCAATACCGCTCTATCTCTTTCATAAATTTTTTATCCTTATCGAAAGACTCCTCCTGCGCCGCCTGGAGCAGGACCTTCTTCGTTATAATTTCGTCCAACGCGCGCTCTTTTGCTTTTTCCATGTCGGCGCCGGCGGCGAAAGCATTGGACAAGAGCAGTCCCGCCTCATCGCGGAAATCCGCCGCGGTCAATTCGTAATTATTGATCTTTGCTATCACCCGGCTCTCCTGGCACTTCTTCCCGCCGCACCCGGTCATTACGCACGACGACGCGGCTGCAAGCAGCACAAAAAACAGCTTCATTCCGTATCTCTTCATAATGCCCCCTTTAGCCAAAAAATAAAGCCAGCTCTTTTAATTTCAGGCTGGCCTTTCATCAAAACCGTCTTTCGCTCGACTTCATCTTTTCCGGTCTATTATTCTTTAAATACTCCGATCGCGCGTATCTTGTTATAACGCGCGTCTATAAGTCTATCCTTAGGTATGGCTTTCAGTGCGGCAAGGTCTTTTTTTATTATCTTTTTTATATTCTCCGCCACTTCGGCGGGATCCTTATGCGCGCCGCCGACGGGCTCTTTAACTATACCGTCTATTATATGCATATCGAGAAGATCCTTCGCGGTAAGCTTCAACGCCGCGGCCGCATTGGGCGATTTGGACCGCTCTTTCCATAATATAGCGGCGCAGCCTTCGGGAGAGATTACGGAGTAATATGCGTTCTCCAGAACATAGACCTTATCGCCTATACCTATTCCCAGAGCGCCGCCGGATCCGCCTTCGCCTATCACGAAGACGAGAACCACAGTCTTCAGGTCTGCCATCTCGCGCAGATTATACGCGATCGCTTCGGCCTGCCCGCGCTCTTCGGCGCCTATTCCCGGATACGCGCCCGGCGTATCGATAAAGACGATCACGGGAAGGTCGAACTTCTCCGCCATTTTCATGACCCGCATCGCCTTCCTGTATCCCTCCGGGTGAGCGCTCCCGAAGTTCCTCTGCAGGTTCTCTTTAGTATCGCGCCCCTTCTGATGCCCTATGACGACTACCTGTTCCCCGCCGAGCCGCCCAAGCCCGCATATCATCGCCTTGTCATCGGCAAAATGGCGGTCACCGTGTATCTCGATAAAACCCGTAATCATCATCTCGATGTAATCGAGGGTATACGGCCTCTTCGGATGGCGGGCTATCTGCACCCTCTGCCAGGGCGTGAGGCTATCGTAAACATCTTTCTTTATATGCGAGAGTTTTTCTTCGAGCCTGGAAATTTCGCTGGATATATCGATATCCTTGTGGGCAGTAAAACCCTTCAGTTCCTCTATCTTCCTCTCCAGCTCTATAATGGGCCTTTCAAAATCAAGACCCGGCATATGATGGGCAGCCATTTTTTTATTTCCGGTCCGTTTTTACGAATTTAATCAACTATAACGACTTCCGTACCGATAGGCACTATCGAATATAATTCCTCTACATCGGAATTCTTCATCCTCACACAGCCTTCGGTAACGCTTTTCCCTATCGATTCGGGTTCTATGGTACCGTGTATACCGTAGCCTTGCTTGGAGAGGCCTATCCAGCGGGAGCCTAGCACGTTTTTAGGATCGCCGGCGGGTATCATGCCGCCCGCTGAAGGATACCAGGGCGGGTCGATGAGTTTATTCGTGACCTTGAACGTTCCGACGGGAGTGCAGGCGTTTTTTCCCGTCGAGACTTTGTAGGTCTTTAATATCTCCTGATCGGACTTCAGGGTAAGTATATTCTGGGACTTGTCTACTGCTATGCTGAATTTCGCTTTCGATATCCTGAGCCGCTTGCCCACTTTAACGTTTGCGTCCTTAAGCGCGTTTGCCCTGGATATCAATTCGGTGGTGGTATTGAACTTCTTTGCTATCTTCGTTAACGTATCGCCTTTCTGGACTTCGTAAAGAGTGGAATCCGGTGTCGCAACGGACGAGAATAGCAATTTTATATTAAGCGCTTCCAGCGCTTCCTGGGCTCTCGATATATTATTCGATCCGGGGTACTTTTCGATAATCTTCTGATAAGCGTCCCGCGCTCCCGATAAATCGCCCCGCTTTTCATAATTCGCGGCGGAATTGAAATAGTCCGATTCGGACTCTCCGGATACGGGATGCTCTGCCGATTTCGGCCCGGCCGTTTCGACACTTTCCTCTTTACCGGCATTCACCTTCTGCGACGCCGCATGAGTAATTATACCATATGCCAGCAAGGCCGCGGCTACGGCCAGTATCACAATAAGCGCTATCACTATAATATTCTTGTTCACTCCGCACCTCTTATTTATAAAATAGAAGGGAGACTATTATCCCTAAAAACGCTCCGGCGAATACTTCGACCGGCGTGTGACCTATCAGCTCTTTAAGCTCTTCTTCGTCCAGCTTCTTCTTCCAATAGATATCGTCCAGCATCTTGTTCAATATCTCCGCCTGCCTGCCTGTCGCAAGCCTCACCCCCTGCGCATCGAAGAGAACTATGAGTGTAAAGGTAAGCGCTACGGCGAATAGGGCCGAGTCAAAGCCGTATGTCACGCCTACAGAGGTAGCAAGCGCCGAAACGCCGGCCGCGTGAGAGCTGGGCATACCGCCGGTTCCCAGGAACCAACGGAAATTGAACCGTCTCTCCCTGAATGCGCCCAGCGCAACTTTTATAGATTGCGCCATGATCCAGGAAGCGGCCGATGTCCAGAATATGTAGTTTTTGCTGAATTCGACGAAATAGTTCATTTTCATACTATGGGTTATATATTGGGGATATTATAATATAGGAGCCGCGTAGTTTCAATTATAATATTAACATTAGCCTCTTATAAGGGACAATGCTTCGGCGCGCGTCTTTTCGTTCTGCCGAAAAACGCCTCGAACAGCGCTTGTAATGGTCAATACGCCCGGCTTCTTAACCCCGCGCATCGACATACATAGATGCTCCGCTTCTATCACGACGAGAACGCCCTTAGGGGAAAGCTTACGCATAACGATATCGGCAATATCCGTCGTAAGGCGCTCCTGGACCTGCAGCCTCCTGGCCAGCGTATCGACCACCCTTACAAGCTTGCTCAGGCCCGTAACCTTGTTATTGCTCGGTATATACGCGACGTGCGCCCTGCCGATAAACGGCAGGAGATGGTGCTCGCAGACCGAATATAGAGGGACCCCTTTCAGGAGGATTATCTCGTCATGGTCCTTCTCGAATACTACTTCCAGCTCTTTTTCCGGGTTGATCTTAGTGCCGCCCAGTATCTCTTCATACATCTCCGCGACGCGTTTGGGCGTATCTTTTATATCAGGGCGGTTCGGGTCTTCACCTACCGCCAATAATATCTCCTTGACCGCCTTCTCTATCCGTTTCTTATCCATTATTCCCTCTTTATCTTTACTTGCCTATACAAAACCGGCTGAATATCCTGTCCAGGATATCGTCCGAAACCGACTTGCCTACCACCAGCCCAAGGTTATACGCGGCTTCTTTAAGATCGATTGCCGCTATCTCGGCGCCCGCGTTATCCTCAAGAGCATTTTTTACAGATAACATAGATCCGTAAGCCTTGTCAAGCGCTTCCTTGTGCCTGGCATTGCTCACGATGGCGCTTTCACCCTGGTTAAAAACGCCGCTTGTAACCGATTTTACAATCGTTTTCTCGAGGAGCCCAATGCCCTCCCTGTTCTTCACCGAAAGGTCTATCGGAGCCTCACCTTTAAATTTCTCTCTCAGTTTTTGCAGGTTACCCTTCCGGGCCTTGTCACATTTATTGAATACCACTATCCGCTTCTTACTGCCAACCAGCTTCATTATATCCCTGTCGGCCTTTGTCATGCCGGTCGATGCGTCAAGCATCAGGATCACTATATCGGATAACTTGAGATATCTTTTGCTCTTCTTTATACCCTCTTTTTCCAAAGCATCGTTTGTATCGGAAATCCCCGCCGTATCGACAAGGCGCACAGGTATACCATCTAAATTTATCATCTCCTCGACTGCGTCGCGTGTCGTTCCCGGTATATGGGAAACAATGACCCTGTCCCTCTTTAAGAGAAGGTTCATGAGGCTCGATTTACCGGCGTTGGGCTTACCGCAAATTATGGCGAGCACCCCTTCCCTGAATATCATGCCGCTATCGTAACTCGACATAAGAGATCCCAGCCGGTTCAATATATCTTTCGCGCCGTCGATCAATTCCGGCCGACGGGATAACTCCAACCCTTCCTCGGGGAAATCTATCGCGGCTTCGACTTCGGCGGCCATCTCCATTATTCCGTCACGGATACTGTTTACGCTTTCCGAAAGCTCTCCCTCAAGCTGGCTCACCGCAACCTTAAGAGAACCCTCCGTCTTTGCCCTTATGACATCGAGCACAGCCTCGGCCTGTGTCAGGTCTATCCTGCCGTTCAAAAAGGCCCTCTTTGTAAACTCTCCGGGTTCGGCAACTCTCGCTCCGAGCCTCACGGCAATATCCATGACCTTCTTTACCGGCTGCATCCCGCCGTGGCAATTTATTTCGACAACATCCTCTTTCGTATAGCTCTTCGGAGCCCTCATCACCGTAAGGAGGACTTCGTCGATAACTTCGTATTTCGTACGTTTTTGTTTACGGTCTATGATATGCCCGTAATGGGTAGTATACGTCTCGAACAGGGAAACCTTCCTGCCGTCTTTAGACCGGAATATTTCATCCGCTATCGTTAACGCCCGCTCACCGCTCAAGCGGACGATGCCTATGCCGCCCTCGCCCGCGGGCGTCGAGATAGCCACAATAGTATCGTCCAGGTTAATCCTCGTCACAATTTTGCTTCTCCTACCACAAATAGCGAGCCCGTTATCAGGATCATGTCGTCGGGTGAAGCGAATGCCCTTGCCATGCCCAGGGCCTCTTTAACACTACCGGTCAAATAGACATCCCTGTCTTTGCGCGTCACAAACTTTTTTATATGTTCCGGTTCCGCCGCCCGCCCGGTTACTCCGGCCTTCGTCAGGATCACCTTATCGGCAATCGGCAGGAGTTCTTCGGCCACTCCCTTAATATCCTTATCTTTCGAAATGCCCAGGACCAGGATAAGCTTACCATACTTAAATATCCGCTTTACGGCTCTCGCGAGCGCTTTTGCGCTGGCGCGGTTCTGCGCGCCGTCGAGGACGACATAAGGACACCGGGAAATAACCTCGAGCCTCCCCTGCCATTTGGCATTCCGCACACCCTTACGGACAGCCTCGTCGGATACGGCGATATCCTTGAGCCGCAGCGACTCGATAACGCCTATAGCGGTGGCGGCGTTGACGACCTGGTGGCTCCCAAGCAGTGTCATCTCGAGTTTCTGATATCCGGAAGCCGTTCCCGTAACGGAAAATATTTCCATAGAATCGCTGAACCCTATCTCGTTAAATTTTATATCTTTCCCGACGAGAATCGTCTTTGAGCTCCTCTCCTCGCACACCTTGATTATGGCCCTCAGAGCCTCGTCTTCCTGCGGCGCTATGACACACGGGGTCTTCTCTTTGACGATGCCGGCCTTCTCGCAGGCGATCTCGCCGAGGGTGCAGCCCAGCTTATCGGTATGTTCGTAACTTATAGGGGTAATAGCCGTAACGAGCGGCTCTAATACATTCGTAGCGTCCAGGCGGCCGCCGAGGCCGACCTCGAAAACCGCGAAATCGACTTTCTCCCGGCTGAAATATAGATACGCGACGGCCGTGCAAACCTCGAAGAAGGTGGGCCTGTCATCCGCCATCGCCTCGACGCCGCCCTTTATCTTCAAGAGCAGACGCGACAGATCGGCCTCGCTTATAAATTCGTCATTTATACGTATTCTTTCGCGAAACGAAACAAGGTGCGGCGACGTATAGAGCCCGGTCTTATATCCGGCTTCTTTCAGGATCGAATAGACGATCGCCGACGTAGAGCCCTTGCCTTTTGTGCCGGCTATGTGGATGGATCGGAAATTCCGGTGAGGGTTATCAAGTATCTCTGACAGGCGCTTCATCCTCTCCAGCTTGAAAGACTGCTTGTAATCGTAATTACTGCGTCTTTCATAGTTGATGAACGAATCGAGATATTGTAGCGCCTCAGTATAGGTCATGCGATAAGATAAGCTTATAAAATGAAAATGACAAATTTCAAATGACAAAATCCAAATCAATCATTTAAATCCAAATCGCAAATATTTGGATATTGGTAATTTAAAGATCTATTTGTCATTAGTGTTTAAAGTGTCTTGCTCCGGTAAATACCATCGCGATCCCGAGCTTATCGGCCATCTTTATTACATCCTGGTCGCGTATGGATCCGCCCGGCTGTATTATCGCGGTAATGCCGCCCTGATGAGCCTGTTCGATGCCGTCTTCTTTGGGGAAGAATGCGTCGCTCGCCAGCGTAGAGCCCCTGGCGCGGGAGCCGGCTTTTCTGCATGCTATCATTACCGAATCGACCCTCGACATCTGCCCGGCGCCGACACCGACGGTCTTTGTGCCCCGGCATAGGACGATGGCATTCGATTTAACATGCTTGGCGATTACCCATCCGAAGAGAAGAGATGCGAGTTGTTCTTTGGTGGGCTTTATCTTCGTAACGACCTTTAGCGCCGGCTCTTCCAGTAAAGCAACGTCCCTATCCTGCATCAGCATCCCGCCGACGACCTTCTTCATGTCCTTATCTATCTTATCCGATTTGCGCCCGGGCGATAGCCTGGAGGCGAAATCTTTAACTTCCAGGAGCCGCAGGTTCTTCTTTGCCTTAAGCGCTTCTAACGCCGCCGGGACATAAGAAGGCGCTATTATACACTCGACGAAATCCGCCTCTTCCAGGATCGTCTTTGCCGTCTCCAGGTCCACGGGCTTGTTAAATCCGACGATGCTCCCAAACGCGCTTAAACGGTCGCAGTCGAGAGCGTCTATATACGCCTGCTTCAGGCTCTTTGCCGTCGCCGCGCCGCAGGGGTTTGTATGTTTTATTATCGTCGCGGCCGGTTCATCGTATTCCTTGACTATCTCCAGGGCGGCGTTGAGGTCTATTATATTATTGAACGATAACTCTTTGCCGTGCAGTTGGACGGCGTTCGACACGCTTGGTTCGCTGGATGATTCATCCTTATAGAACGCCGCTTTCTGGTGCGGGTTTTCGCCGTACCTTAGGTCCTGCAGCTTCTTGTACCTCAAGTCAAGGCGTTGCGGAAAATCCTCACCCCGGTCTCCGGTCTCCGGTCTATGGTCTTTCAAATACCCGCATATCGCCGCGTCATAATCCGACGTCTTCTGGAAAACCTTTACGCCCAGCTCGACGAGCAGGCTCTCCGGAAGAGAGCCGGAATTCTTTTCCATCGCGCCGATGACCTTTCCGTAATCACCGGGATCGCATACGACACAAACCGACCTGTGGTTCTTCGCCGCGCTTCTCAGCATGGAAGGTCCGCCGATATCGATATTTTCTATCGCCTCTTCCAGCTTAACGCCGGGTTTGGCAATCGTCTTTTCGAAGGGATACAGGTTGACAACGACCATGTCTATAAGACCGATGCCGCGCTCCTTAACCGTATCCATGTGTTCTTTGTTTTCGCGAAGGGCAAGGAGGCCTCCGTGGATATTGGGATGGAGAGTCTTCACCCGCCCATCGAGCATTTCGGGAAAACCGGTATGTTCGGAAACGTCTTTGGCCGGAATACCCAAAGCCCTTATGGCCTTTGCCGTGCCGCCCGTCGACAATATCTCGACCCCGAACTTATTTAAAACCCCGGCCAGGTCCTCAAGCCCCGTCTTATCCGATACACTTATTAACGCTCTCCTGACTTTTATCACCTTTATTCCCCTTTTTAGTGATTAGTGTATAGTGGAGAGTAGGTAGTGAAGCAAGGCCGTATTGCTCGACCGCTCTATCCACTATTCACCATTCACTATCTTTTAGCTTTTCCCTGATTAGCAACATCCGCCATAGCTTTTTTGACTGCTTCCGGATCGCCGAGGTAGTAACTTTTGACCGGCTTCAAATCGTCGGTCAACTCATAGATGAGCGGAAGCCCCGTCGGGATATTCAACCCGACGATATCCTTATCCGATACGTTATCGAGATATTTAACCAGCGCTCTCAGGCTGTTCCCATGCGCAGCTATTATTACGCGCTTACCGCTCTTCACGGCCGGCGCGATCGTTTCATGCCAATATGGCAAAAATCTCGCCACGGTATCTTTAAGGCATTCCGTAAGCGGCAGTTCTTTCGGAGTTAAACCTTTGTAGCGGGGATCATTACCCGGATAACGCGGATCGCTCTTCTCGAGTTCCGGAGGGGGCACGTCATAGCTCCTCCTCCAGACAAGCACCTGGTCCTCTCCAAACTTTGCCGCCGTCTCGGACTTGTTCAATCCCTGCAGCGCACCGTAGTGGCGCTCGTTCAGGCGCCATGAATTGTATACGGGGATCCACATAAGATCCATCTCATCGAGCGTGATCCACAATGTCCTTACGGCCCTTTTTAATACGGATGTATAAGCAATATCGAAAATGAAGCCTTCTTTCGCGAGCGCCTCTCCCGCCTTTTTCGCCTCGGCCCTGCCCTTTTCCGACAGGTCGACATCGGTCCAGCCCGTGAACCTGTTCTCCTTATTCCACGCGCTCTGGCCGTGGCGCAATAATACGAGCTTCTTCATCGTGCAATCCTCCGGTTAATTTTAGCGATGGTATTTTAACACAAAAAAATAGGCCAGGCCACTTTTTTCACACTCAAGGCATGCAATAATCGGCTTTTTATTTATCTATTTACAGTAATGCGGAAGAGACCGTATCGCAGAATAGAAATCCTTTTCTTTTTAAACAGACTCCAGCAGATATATTATTATATTTTTTATACTTAATGAGCCCCTCTTCCAAAAGTTTGGGGAGCGCCTTATTTTCAAGTTTCAGGAAATCAAATCCCGTCCGCCGGTCGAACCAATCGAAGTCGATGCCGTCTTTCGTCCTTATCTTTACGGCGGCGGTCTCTTTGGCGCTCCTTATGGGGGAGAGTCTTTCGCTAGACTCGGCCAGAGGCTTACCGGCGCCGGACCTTTCGGCATACTCTTTGATGTCGGAGACATTTCGCGACCTTTCGCCGTCGAGATACGATACCGCCGACGGTCCAAGACCGATATAAGAATTATTATCCCAGTAGTTCCGGTTATGTTTGGATTCGTAACCGCCTTTGGCAAAATTCGACACTTCATATTGCTTGAAGCCGCGCAGGGATAAAAGGTCTATTGCCGCCCCATACATGGCCGCGTTAATTTCGTCGGATAACGGCATAACGCTCTTATTCGCGGCCGCCGCAAATAGCGGAGTATCCTTCTCATAAGTAAGCTCATAACAAGATACGTGGGTAATCGGCAGGCGCGCCGCCTGATCAAGCTCGTCTTTCCAGCTTTCCGCCTTTTCATCCCAGACCCCGAATATAAGATCGACACTGATATCCTTAAAACCCCTCTTATGCGCCAACTCCACCGCCCCTGCGCCTTTTGCGGCAGTATGTATCCTTCCCAGCTTCTTCAGCTTCCGTTCGTTGAACGACTGAAGGCCTATGCTCAACCGATTGACACCGCTATCCAGGAAGAGCTTTATCCGATCATCGTCCAGGCTTTCCGGATTGGCTTCCACAGTAAATTCACCCGAGGTAATTGAAAATTTCTTTAGGCCGGACAGCAGCCGCCCCAGCATCCTTATATCAAGAACGCTGGGAGTCCCGCCCCCGACGTATATAGAATAGACCCGGGCGGATAGCTCCTTCAGCTGGCCGATAAGAATATCTACTAAAGATGCGGCCGTAGATGCATCGTAGATACAACTGTAAAAATTACAGTAGATACACTTCCGCCGGCAGAAGGGAATGTGGATATATAGAGATGGTTCCATGAGGCTATATTATAGAGGAAACGCGTGAAAAAGTGAAGCTCCACCGCCTTATTAGCGGTGGCTTCTTTTTTTATGGGTAAAAAAAGCAGGGGAAGCTTACCTCTCCGCCGAAGCCCTGGCGAATGCGGAAGCCTCCCCTACAGTGTTATCTGAATACGCTAAACCCTATTTCTTCAGATCGTTGATGAGATCCTGAACAAATTTACCGGCTATATCTTTACAGCCAAGACCGAACGCCAGGGCTATGCCGATACCTAAAGATATAAGAATTATATTAACAGCCAGGACTATCAGCGTCGAAGCTATCTTCAATTGTTCGATCGCGATAACTGCCGCAAAGATCACAAGGACGATCTTCGTCGCCTTGGCAAGAAGACTTGCCTTCTTTATTCCGGCGTTTCCTGCCGTTGTCCGCACTATCGTAGCTACAAAATCCGCCACAAAAGTTCCGACTATCAGGATAAATATCGCGCCCAGTATATTAGGCACATATTCTATGAGCCGTGCGACGAGCTCCGCGGCAATGGTAAGGTTGAGCGTACCAAGCGCGGTCGCAATCACTACAAGTATAATGATCCAATATATTACAGCCCCTATCAGCTCCGAGAGACTCAGCTTTATCTCTCCCTGCGCCAGAATGTTCGAAAGACCCGCCTTATCGCTTGCCATATCCAGGCGAACGGCTTTAAGAACCCTGACAATCACCATTTCCAGCACTTTTGCTATAAGCCAGCCTACGATTAGGATGACAATCGCGCCTGCGATGGCAGGAACATAACTCCATATCTTTATCAACATCGCCTTCACAGGATCAACTACAACGAACGTCAACCAATCCATACCCACCTCCGATTTGTTGTTATCTAAGTCTGACAAATCGTCCCGTGATTTGCCATTACCTTAGTCTTGCAAATCATCCCGAGACACTACTGTTTTGAGTCCCGTGTCGAGGGAATACCTTAATATCTAAGTCCCGCGCCGAGGGGCTGCCTTTGCCTGACCATAGAACAAAAACGTCACTATGGAATAAGTTTACCACAAAATTTGATTTTGGCAAGTGTTAGGAACTAAATTTCTTTGGCAGCTTTAACCGCATTTCGAATAACCGCAGGATTTACAGACCATGCAGCCCTCGACATGCCAAAGGGCGCTTCCGCAATCAGGGCAAACGCCTACTATATTCTCGGTCTTGGCCTTTACGCTTTTCTGCGTCTGGGTGGCAACTGACCCTTCCGCAGGAGGTTCAACCGACCGCTCTGCAGCGGCATTGTCTTGGGGAGCTTTATTTTTGGACACTATTATCCTTCTTTCGAGGACGCGCGCTATCGCGTCACTGCAGGAGAATATCCTCCCGCCCTTCTCCCAGCTAGGCGAAGGACATCTTATACCGCGAAGTTGTTCTATGATGGAATTTGTCTCTATACCGCTTCTTAAGGCCAGAGACAAGAGCCTGCCTATGGCTTCGAGCTGGCTCATTGCGCAACCGCCCGCCTTGCCCATCGACATAAATACTTCGAATGGGAGCCCGTCTTTATCTTCATTTATAGTCACATACAGATTACCGCACCCTGTCGCTATTTTGGTGGTGGTGCCTACGGTAACAGCGGGCCTGGGACGCGGGCTTATCTTGGCCGGCGCCGGCTCTTTGGTCTCTTTGGCGGTTGAAACGCTCAGGACCTGCTCTTCCCTGGAGTGGTCCCTATAGATCGTTACGCCTTTACATCCGCCCTGATAAGCCAACAGATATATATTGCGCACATCCTCAATCGTAGCGGCCTGGGGAAGATTTACGGTCTTAGAGACTGCGTTATTGGTGTATTTCTGGAAAGCGGACTGCATCTTTATGTGCCAGACAGGGTCTATGTCATGCGCCGTAACAAATACCTTCTGCACATCCTCGGGTATCTCGTTTAAAGATTTTACGGACCCTTTCTGAGCAATGATATTCATGAGTTCCGGCGTAAAGAATCCTCCCTTCATCGCCACATCCTTAAAATAAGGATGCACCTCTACAAGCTTGGTGTTATCCATTATATTCCTTATATAAGAGATAGCGAAGATCGGTTCTATGCCGCTTGAGCAATTCGCGATTATCGAGAGAGTCCCGGTCGGAGCGATAGTGGTCAATGTGGCATTGCGCAGGGGCCGCGCACCCGGAGTATTGTATATACTCTTTTTAAAATTAGGGAAGGCTCCGCGTTCGCGCGCCATCTCCTGCGAAGCGGCTTGAGCCGCCTCCAGGACAAACTTCATAATCTTCTCTGCTATCTGTATCGAATTCTCGGAGTCGTAACTGATGCCCAGCATAAACAACATATCCGCAAAACCCATGACGCCCAGCCCTATCTTGCGGTTCGATTTCGTCGTCTCTTCTATGCGCTTGAGCGGATACGCGTTCATATCTATGACGTTATCGAGGAAATGGACCGCTCTTTTGACCGTCTCCCCCAGCTTCTTCCAGTTGATCTCCCCGCCCTCCACCATCCGCGCGAGATTTATCGATCCCAGATTGCAGCTTTCGTAAGGAAGGAGCGGCTGTTCTCCACACGGGTTAGTCGATTCTATCTCGGCCACCATCGGGGTCGGATTATCTTTATTCATCCTGTCGATAAATATTATGCCCGGCTCGCCATTCTTCCACGCCATCTTTATTATAAGGTCGAAGACATCTTTAGCATTAAGCTTGCCGGCCGGTTTCTTAGTATGGGGATCGATAAGATCATATGCCTCGCCCGAGGACGCCTTATCCATGAAATCTTCCGTAAGCGCTACGGAGATATTGAAGTTCGTTATATCCTTGTCGCTTTCTTTGCATGTTATAAATTCCAGGATGTCCGGATGGTCGACCCTGAGGATGCCCATATTGGCGCCCCTGCGCGTGCCGCCCTGCTTCACAGCCTGCGTAGCGGAGTTAAAGACCTTCATAAACGATACCGGCCCGCTCGAGATTCCTCCCGTAGAACGGACCCGTGAATTCTTTCCGCGCAGCCTTGAGAAACTGAAACCTGTGCCGCCGCCTGATTTATGTATGATTGCGGTATCTTTTATGGTTTCGAATATCGATTCCATAGAATCTTCTATAGACAGCACAAAACATGCCGATAACTGCTGCAGGTCGCGGCCCGCGTTCATAAGTGTCGGCGAGTTAGGCAGGAATTCCAGCTGCGTCATCATATCGTAAAAATCTTCCTCCGTCGCGGCAATCGCGGAGGCGTTCTTACCGTAATGCGAGTCCGCCGACGCGATGTTCTTTGCGACCCTGCGGAACATATCCGCCGACGTCTCTGTCACTTTATCGTTCGCGTCTTTTTTAAGATACCGTTTCTCGAGAACTTTCAAAGCATTTTCCGACAAACCCAAATTCCTGTCACGCGTTTCTTCCATCTTCTACTGCCTTTCTCTTAAAATACTTTATAAAAAAATAATTCCGTATTCCGGTCATTGACTATATCACACTTACGGGGATAAGTCAAATCAAAATACCATATATAGTGGTTTTTGAAACTGGAAACACTATTAGTAGAGGTGTCCGGGGTAAACATTATTTATAAAAACGGCTCTTGCCGTCGGCAAGAGCCGTGTAGGAGTGCTTATTTATCTTCTTTGGCGGCCAGCTCGTCTTTCAGTTCGCTAAGCCCCGCGATTACCGCGATAGCACCGCCAAATATCAGTATTACGGGCACGGCGCCTTTCAACATCGTTACGAAATCGCACCACCATATTACTAAAAGCACAACTCCGATAACTGCAACCGCTGTCCCGATAATCAAGCTCAAAACTTTTCCCATAGCGGTGAAAGTATAGCACGCAAGCCAACTCTTGGCAAGAAATTTTCACAAAAAATTCCCGGCGGCCGGAGTAGACGAAAAATCCCGCAAGCATTTCCGACGGAAAATTTTCGATTCCTATTGAAGCCATCCCCTCGAGGGATATATTTCAAAATCGAAAACTTATTTTGACGCGGCCGGGGAGCGGGATTTTTCGGTCACGTAGAAGTGCATATACTTGCCCAGCATAAGCCGCGTCTGCGCATCTATAGCCGGCGTGGAGCCGAGCAGCGCCGCGACCACCGGCGAGAAGAGCCACTGTACGAACATGATTATCCTCTTCTGCGGTTTCACGTCCTTTGGCCTCGGCGGAAGCAGTTTTATGCTTATGAACATGCAGACAAATATCGTAAATAGCGAGACTCTGAATAGCGCCGCCGCGACGCTCGGCAGGTTATAACCGATCGCGGTCTGCCTGAAAAGGCCGCCGCCGAAGATAAGAGGAAGCGGGGCAATAAACGTTATGATGATGGCCCATACGGCCCATGTGTAGTGGCTCTCGAGGATATGGAAACCGCGCCTTATCTTCTTGGATAGCGGTATCCTGTCATTCTTCATAAAACCCAGCATCACGTAAGGGAAATTCTCCACCCCCCACGCCCAGCGCCTCTTCTGCTTATACTGCTTTATTATTGTAGGTATGATGCCTTTTGCCGTCGCCACGTCCATAGAAACCGTCACATACATCGGGATTACGGAATAGTCGCCGTCGAAATAGAGAAAGCATTTCCAGTATATGACCGAATCATCCGATATCATGTCGACCGGCCAGTAATCTACGTCAACGAGTGTCTTGAAACTCATGCTATGGCTCGAGAACGTAACAAACTTTTCCAGACGCATCGTCTCTATCATCTGCATGAAGCTCGATCCCAGCTCGAGTATCCTGGCTATGGAACGGGCATACCAGATGTTATTATTATAGACGGGGATCGGCTGGTAGCTCGAGTGGGTCCTCCGCGGATTCGTTATATAGTGGTAGGCAAGACAGCTAAAGTATTCTTCCTGAGCGCACGTATCCGCATCAAAGCATGAAATTATCACATGCTCATAATCTATATTTTTAGAATCGATAAAGGTCTTAAGCACCTTGGCGCCCCAGGTAGCATTGGCCCCCTTCACCTTCACCTCACCGGCGATATTGTCAGGGTGGCGCGTTACTATAAAATGAAAGAAACGGCCCCTGTATTTATCTTTCAGGCTGACGGCATTGCTCCAGGCCTCCGCACCCGCCCTCTCCTCCACGCTTATCACAACTATCATCTTATCTTTAGGGTAGTTTGCCCGCTCAAGAGCTGTTATGGACGGCGTCAATATCTCCAGGCCCTCCTTATATGTCGGGAATATGACCGCATGGTATATGTTTTCGAATTCGATACCGTCGACGTAACCGGCGGCCCTTGCCTGCTTTAACCAATCCGTCTTCTTCTCCTTACCGAGCCTTCTATAAGCAAATACCAGCAAAAGTGTAAGGTAGCATATCCTTATAACCCAGTAGAGATCGAATGTTATAACGAATATCGCGACCCAGAGAGGCCTTATAAAAGCGAGGATAAACAACGATCCAAGGGTCGTCCACGTAAGGAGGCCGGGTATTATCTCGAAGACCCGCCTGTAGAATCTATCGTTTTTCATTCGCAGCCTCGGGCTCCCTCTTCAACAATAACTGCATCAGGTAATCGAAAAATTTCTGCCGCAGGTCGAGCCTGTAAAGATAACTGCTGTCTTTGGAGAAATTATCTTTTTCCCGGTCCATGAAATATAATGATCCGTTATTGATATCATAAAATACGGTATGCGGAGCGGCGTTAAATTTATATAGCGTGGCGATATTACGCTTGCCCCCGCCCCTAAGCTCGACCACATTGATATATTTTTGCGTCACGACGATTATATAACCGGACCCGGAATACCAGAAGACATCGAGTATAGGCTCTTCGGTAGTCAGCATATTCTCGATCCTCGCGCTTTCGCCGTCCCTGGCCGTAGTTTTGTCGAGATTCAGGTATATGATTACAACCTCTCTTTCGCCAAAACATAAGAATTTATCACCGTCGGGAGAGAAGCGCTTTTTCAATATCTTCGAGGGCCAACCGGAATATGTTGACAGCTGTTTCAGGCCGTTGCCATCGGCATCGGACCGGTAGAGGCCTGTGCCTGCAAGATAATAGATATAACCCCTGTCGGATATGGCAAAGTCCGCTATCGGTTTGGCGATCATCAGGTTCATTTCCTGTATGACCGGAAAGAGTATTATGCTTTCGGCTTTCGTCACCATATTTGGTCTCACGATGAGCTCCTCTTCCCATGGATAGAAACCATCGCGCTTTACTTTAATTTTATAAACCCCCGGGTTCAGGTCCTCAATTTGTGAGGGCGTAAGGCTATTGTGCAATTTATCATTCACATAGATCGAAGCGCCCGAGGGCTTGCTGTTTATAAAGATTATCCCGGTCTTATATATCTTTAACGCCCTGTAATCGATACGGTAACCCAGGGAATAAGATAAGAGTATCGGCAGGGTGATGAAAAATAAGAGGACCGAAGCATAGAACACGATGACCCTCTTAAGCCTATCGCTCTTCTTCATCGGGCACCTTCTTCCATTTTACCGCCCTTCTTCGTAAGGTGCGCGGTCGATATCCTGAGCTGTCCGCAACCGGCGGCTATATCCTCGCCCTTCGGCTTGCGATGCATCGCGTTTATACCGGCTCTCTTCAGCGTCTTCACAAATACCTTTACGTCGTCTCCGGGAGGCTCTTTATACGGCCTTCCGGGAACCGTATTATACGAGATTACATTCACCTTACACTTAATCGTCTTAAGGAGCCGCCCCAGCTCCATGGCATCCGCCCTGGAACTGTTCACTCCGGCCATCAACACATATTCGAACGTGATGATCCTGTTTGTGGCGTCTATATAATCTCTGCATGCCGCCATGAGGTCTTTCAGGGGATAGCGCCGGTTTATCGGCAGAAGCCTCGACCTGGCATCGTCATTGGCCGCGTGCAACGACACCGAGAGTTCTAGCTGCAGGCCCTCTCCGGCCAATCTCGCGATCCCGGGAACGACTCCGCACGTCGAGACTGTGATCTTTCGCGCGCCTATGTTAAAAGCGTCTTTATCATTAAATATCCTGATGGACTTGAGTACGTTATCATAGTTGTCGAGGGGCTCACCTATCCCCATGAAGACAAGATTTGTGATATCAGCATCCGGATTCGCGAGTTTAACGGCTAGCGCTTCATTAAGTATCTCGCCCTGCGACAGGTTCCTTATAAACCCGAACGGCGCGCTCGCGCAAAAGTCACAGGCAAATTTGCACCCGACCTGCGAAGAAAGGCATATAGTATTACGCGCCCTTTCCGGCAAGAGCACCGTCTCGACCGTGTTGGCATCCTCCAGCTCAAAGAGATACTTTGTGGTGCCGTCCGACAGCGATCTTTTAAAGCCCATAGTCTCCGGAAAGGAGATTCGAAACTTAGCGGCAAGCACACTGCGCAGGGAGGCCGGTATATCAGTCATCTCATCGAAAGATTTGACAGCTACTTTATACAACCACCTGAATATTTGACGGCCGCGGTAGGAGGGGCTCCCCGCTTCCTCAAGCGCTTTTGTAAGTTCCGGCCTGGAAAGATCTTTTATGGAGGCTTTCTTCATTCAAGCTTCTTCTTCGTAATTACCTTATAGAAGCAAAATATGCTCAGGCCCGCGATGACACCCCAGGAAACTATAAGGAATATCCATCCGGAAGGTTTCATCTCTTCATGCTCCTTTTTTTATGCCAGGCCATCTTTACCATAATCGCTAAAAGCATGAATATGGCCAGCAAAAATATCCTGGTACCCATGACAAACGGTTTGTCAGCAGCCGAAACGCCCTTCATCAATATGGTCGGTATGCCGTCCTGGTAAAGCCAGTATCCGAGTACAAAAAACAGGAAGAGAGGTGTTATATATTTTATTATAAATTTATAGATTCCCGGAACGGGCATATCCGCGCCATGATGTATCTCTTTCCAGGCATTCTCCATCCCGAAGACCCAGGCAAAGAGTATTATCTCAATGGTGGCAAATACGACCAGACAGAAAGTCCCTCCCCAGAAGTCGAGCTCGTTCACAACGCCCCTGGCCAATAAGAAGATCGCGGGCTGGCACAGTATGAAAGCGGCTATGCCGAATATCGCGACCGCCCTCTTCCGGTCGATATTAAACTCGTCCTCGAGGAACGCTATGGCCGGCTGCGCCAAAGATATCGATGATGTTATACCCGCGAGAAAGAGCAGGAGGAACCATATACAGCCGAAGAAGGCGCCCATCACAATCTTCTCGAATACGAGCGGCATCGTAACAAAGCCGAGATTGAAAGCGCCGCTCTTTGCAATCGAGCATATCTGATCCGGGCCGAAGAAGACGAAGGCCGCCGGTATGATTATCGATCCGCCTATTATAACCTCGGCAAATTCATTCATGCTCGCGGCCGAAAGTCCGGATAGGACAACATCGTCGCCCTTTGATAGATAGCTGGCGTAGGTAAGTATGACACCGATACCGACGCTCAGCGTAAAGAGTATCTGGCCTGCCGCGGCAAGCCATACTTTAGCGCTCATAAGAGCGCTGAAATCCGGATTCCATAAGAAACCCAGGCCGTTAATAAGGTTCCAGGACGGTTTCGATGGGTCGGGCGCGCCGAAAGAAAAGACGCGTATGGTAAGAAGGATGCCGAAGAAAAATAGCAGCGGCATCGCTATTTTGCATAATTTTTCTACGCCGCCTTTTATGCCGTAATATATAACGGCTATATTGGCCGCGAAAGTAACAAGAAAAAATATATACGCGGGGCCTAAAGACGAGAAGTATCCGTTCCGCTCCAGCCCCTGGAACGCCCTTAAGAAAGATTGCATCGAGTCCTGGGTAGAGGCTTGCGCGTACTTTCCGGTAATGGCAAAAAAACTGTAGGCCAGCGTCCAGGATTCGATATATGTGTAGTAGATGAAAATTACAAGCGGGCCGAATATCCCTATGACGCCGAAGTATTTTATGAACCTATTCTTCTGCCACATCGTATGGAATATGCCGGGCGCTGTGCCATGCCCGAATCCGCCTCCATATCTGCCCAGGGTCCATTCTACCCACATGAGCGGTATCCCCAGCAGAAAGAGCGAGATAAAATACGGGATCATGAATGCCCCGCCGCCGTTCGAGGCGGCCTGGACCGGAAATCTCAAAAAATTACCAAGTCCTACCGCGCTGCCGGCAACGGCCATTATGACACCGAGCCTCGTCCCCCACGACTGCCTCTTCTTAGCCATATATATATCGCCTTATTTTGATTTTATTATATGGAAATAAAATATACTTTGCAACATCATTCCTCAGTATTTTTTCGGTGTTATTCCACCCCGGGGTGGAAACAAATCGATCTATTCACGGATATGGCAGCGTAATAAGTTTTACCCATGAACCAGAAAGCCATGCCTGTAAAGACGTGGTGAGAATGGCTTTCGGTTCAGGGTTTCGCGCAGCCGAAAGAGAGAAACCCTGTAAAAAAAGAAGCCGCCGCTAATAAGGCGGTGGAGCTTCACTGGACATGAAATAATGCGCCTGGGAAAAGCAGCGCGGGTTACATTTCGAAATTAATGGATATATGGAAGGTTGACGGCCCGGAATTTGCCGTCGGATGGGCGCCTATGGCCTGGGCAAATTCGATCCTTGCGCTGAACTTATTGTACAGGTTTATCCTCACACCCCCGCCTGCACCCATAAGAAACTTATAGCCTTTTTCGCCGACCAGTTTTCTCTCTATCTTTCCTCCGCCCATATCCACAAATATGACCGGCTCTATCTGGTTCCTTAGCGGGGTGTCGGAATACGGCAGCTTATACTCCTTGGGTATCCAGTACATCGGGAATATCCAATCCGCGCTGATACTTGCTCCGATATCCGCAAGATAATCGCCTTCGGGATAACCCCTTATACTGCTTTCACCGCCCAGCTGGAATTGTTCCGACGACGGCAGTGTATGGGTCGTCCCCTGGAACTGGTGGCGTACAAGCATATAGCTTTCCCACATCATTCTTTGTACGCGCCGTATGGAATGACTATACTTAAAAAAGTACCCGCCGGTACCGGCTCTGGAGGCTTTCGCATGATCTTCGGTTGAAGCTCCCAAAAACTTGGCGGTTCCAAAACTAAATTCCGGAGAAAAACTCGTCTGCCCTCCGCCGAAGAAAGCATCAGTCCGCGATACGTCCAGCTTGAAATACGGGAGACGCAACTGGTCATCGACAGTAATATCGGCATGCGCAAATTTTTTGATCGACTCTATCCTAATGCCGGCATCGGCCGATATCTGCATATTCTCCGTAAGATATATTTCGCCCGTAACGTGCGGAATGTAGTACCAGCTATTACCTGCTATATCGAAGCCCCTGAACTCCCTGCCGACTTTAGAAGTAAAGTATGAGAAGTCGAAACCGAATTTAGTGCCGTACGTATCCATAGGGACGACATAGGTCACGAAGTCACCTGTGGAATCCGCGGACATTACCGAGTTAAAAAACATGAAATCGTTATTCGCGGTGAGATTTGTGCTGCGCCCGGAGACCGACGCCCTGTACTTACCCGATAACCGCGTGCCCTGGTTATCAACCGCGGTACCGACATGGTAAGGAAATTTATCTTTGACTTTCAGGACTATATCGGAGGTCTGAGGTTCTTCGCCGGCCGCTATAACGGTCTTAACTTCGAGATCGGGGTTCTGGTTAAGCCTGAGAAGATCCCTCTGGAGTTTTTTTATGTTCAAAATTTCATTTTTTTTTGTGTGGAAATACTTCTCTACTATGGCTTTAGTGAACCACTTGTTACCCTCTATCAACAGCTTCCCCATCTTGCCTTCTACCACCCTTATCTCGACTACGCCCCCCATTATCTGCTGTTCGGGGATGTAGACGTTGGTGGTAAGGAAGCCCCCCTCTTTATACTTCGCCTTGATAGCTTCGACTATATCGTTTACGTCTTTGAAAGTAATTTCTTTATCGATATATTTCCGGTATGCGTCGGAGAAATCTTCCGGCTTGAAGATAGTCAATCCGGCTATCTTGACATCCCTAAGAACGAATGTAGCGCCGGAAACAGGCGGCGCCTCCTTCTTCTGCTCTTCGACCTCTATTTCGGGAGCTTTTACTTTTTTAGTCTGCAGCTCGGCCTTTTTGCGTTCGACCTGTTCGACGAACCGGCCCGCGCTCGCCTCGGTGTCCTGGCCGGGAGGTAAATTCTGGGCCGAAACTTTAGCGGGGAAAATAAAGACAAAAAGGATTGCCGGAAGGATTATGTATTTCACTATCGATTTCTTTGGATACAAGTTCATGACCTCGACTGCGCTACGGTTCTATTGAAGTTTTCAAAAGTATACCTCAAAAGTTAGCCCAAGTCAACTCCTATACGAATCGACGGATTAAGATGCCGGGATTTGCAAGGGGTTGATCATGAACTTTGCCGAAGGACCAATGGCAAAAAACCGGTTTTTATGGTAAAATCGGGTCCATCATGGGCGTTATAAGAAAGAGGGTACTCACATCCATAAAAGATATCAACAAATCCGAATGGAACGCCGTCTTTGGCGATCTTCCCGAGGGATACGATTTTTACAGGACGCTCGAGGAGTCCGGTCTGGAACAGTTTTGTTTTTTCTACATAATATTCCATCGCGATAAAAGGACTCTCCTGATAGCCCCTGTATTTATAGCAGAGATCAACCTCGATATAGCGATCGACGGCCCGCTTTCAAAGATCATAAAATCCATCCGTAAACGCGCTCCGCGCTTTCTTATGGTTAAGGCTCTCTTTTGCGGCTCTCCGTGCGGCGAAAACGGCAGGATAGGCATAAGAGAAGGCCTGGCGAAGACAGAAAAGGAAGCGCTAGCGCTGAGGCTTTCGAAGACCATGACGAGACTTTCCAGAAAAAAACGGGTGGGTCTGGTCATATTCAAAGATTTTCTTTCGCAGGATACGGATACGCTGGACCGCCTGAAGAGAAACGGCTTCTTTAAGATAAGGAGCCTCCCCTCCGTCACTATTGATATAGCCTTCGATTCCATGGACGGCTACCTTAAACTTCTCGGCCGATCGACAAGGAAAGACCTCAGGCGCAAACTGAATAGATCGAACGTCTCAAACAATATACGAATAGACGTAGCGGATAATATCGACGGTTCGATCGACAGGATATATGAACTCTATCTGAACACGTATAATGCCGGCACTGTCAAGTTCGAGCGGCTGACAAAAGAATTCTTCGCCCGCATAATAAAAAACCTGGGACCAAATGCCAGGTTTTTCCTGTATTATGTAGACAACAGGCTTGCCGCTTTTAATTTATGTTTTATTTATAACGACTTATTTATAGATAAATTCATAGGCTTCGACTACGACCTGTCTTTTAAGCATAACCTGTATTTTGTAAGCTGGTACCATAATATTGAATGGTGCCTGAAGAACTCTATCAGGCGTTATCAAGTGGGACAGACGGACTACGGGCCAAAGATAGGGCTGGGTGGGAAGACCGTGGATCTTTACGCATACGGCAGGCACCGCAACATACTGCTGAATCTTCTTCTGAACGGGACCGCCAGGCTATTAAAACTTTAGTTATTTGGTATAACGCTTATCGGAAAGGCGCAATAATTTCCTGGCCGTGCCCCGAAGCGCGCCGGCAGGATGATATATGAATTCGGTCTCGAAGATCGATATCGAATAATTCTTCCACATATCCGGATAGCGCTCTTTTATTTTGGAAAGAACGTTCTCCCGGACATTATCCTTCGACGCGCCATCTTTTAATTCAAGGTTAAATTCCATAACCTCTTTCAGACCGCGCAGCTTGAAGACCATCTGCCAATCGCTCGTTATGCCTTCGACGTCTTTTAATATCTCCTCGAACATCAGCGGATAGAGGTTGCCTCCGGCCGAAACTACCATCTCGTCCGTCCGGCCGCGCAATTTAGCTAGCCTTCTGTAACGCACGCCGCACGGGCATGCCGCCTCGATTATTCTGCTCGAATCTTTAGTGCGATACCTTATGAGCGGCATAACACTGCGGCCGAGCGTCGTAAAGACCACTTCACCGTACCCGTCTTTATCCGGGTTCGCTATCTCTATATAATAATCCCCTTCGTCGACATGGTAACCGTCGCATTCGGGCTCAACTTCGCACCCGAGAACCCCGCCGCACTCGACCGATGCATAGACCATCCTGACTTTGGCGCCCCGCCAGACCTTCTCCATCCATGGCCTTGCCGCTTCCGGCATATTTTCCGCCCCGCCGATCAAAAGTTTCAGCGGGTAACTGCCCTTCTCTTCCGCTATCTCGGTCAGCTTAATGAGCCAGGTCGGTTCGCCAAAGATAACATTTATGTTATATATGGGAATACGTTTATATACCTCCATCGGATCGGATTTACCCGCGGCAAGAGTGAATAACCTCGACCGCTCCAATCCCCTCTGGGTCAGGTGTCCCGGGATCCATATGGAAAAGTCGAAAGCGTTCACCACTCTATCCTCAGGTTCGACGCCCCATAGCGAAAAACCCACCCTGTCGAGCGAGCCTGAATGATCGAGATCTTCCTGCGACATATAGATGCGTTTGTTCCTTCCGGTCGTACCGGATGATTCGAATACCATATGCGGCCTGCCGCAGAGCATATCTTCGGCGTGATTTACGATGTCTTCGGCGGTCGTGTAAAAATCCTTCAGGTCGGCAGGAGAGCGGACCTTGCGCGGGTCTATTCCGAGAGAATCGAACCTATCCTTATAAAATTTAGAATTTTTATAGGCATAATTGACAAAACTGCGGAAAGAAAGGCCGCGTTTCCAGTCAAAGACCGGCCTCGGGGTCATCCTAAGAAGCCCGGCCGAGATCTTCGGCGGGATAGCGTCTATGGCTCTATTTAGAATATTGGCGAGCATTTAATTTTTTTTCAGTGCTTTTACAAGCGCCTCTTCGAAGAGGTCGACGCCTAAATCTATCTCGTCTTTCGTAATGTAGAACGAGGGCGCCATCGTAAAGACGTTCTTGTAATACCCGCCGATGTCGAGAACCAGCCCGCGTTTCTTCCCTCCGGCGGTAAGGTTACCCGACAGCCCTATCTCTTCCATCGTATCCGCGAGCCGTTTGCTGGGAGTAAAACCGTCCTTCTCGCACATCTCGACCCGCAGTGCCATACCGAGCCCGTCCACATCTCCGATCTGCGGATATTTCTTCTGCAGACTTTTCAAGCGCGAAACGAAATACTTGCCCTTCCTGGGCACTTCCGTTTCGAAATCGGATTCCTCGATCAGCTTCATAACCTCCAAGCCGATGGCCGTTCCCTGAGGATTCGAGGAGAATGTGGAATGGGTAGAGCCCGGCCCGAAGACCTTGGGCGATATCAGCCGCTCCTTCGCCCAGATACCGGCAATGGGGTTCATGCCGTTAGTAAGCGCCTTGCCGAATACTATTATATCGGGCGTAACATCGAAATTTTCGATCGCCCAGAATTTACCCGTCCGGTAAAAGCCCATCTGTATCTCATCGTCCACCATGAGTATATTATATCTATCCAGGATCTTTTTGAGCTCCACGAAATAGTCACGCGGCGCTATCTGGTAACCGCCCGTCCCCTGGACCGCCTCGACATAAAAAGCGGCAAATTCGCACGCATTCGTCTTTTTATCGACAACGCCGTAATATTCCGATTCGAAGAGTTTTTCGAATTGTTTCAGGCAGTACATGGAGCACGAGTCCCTCTTCTTGCCGTAGAAGCACCTGAAACAATACGGGAACGGCACAAAGAACGCCCTTTCGCCGAAATGGCCGTAATGTTCCCTGTAGCGGTAACTGGATGTTATGGCTGAGGCGCCCAGCGTCCTGCCATGATATCCGCCCATGAAAGCAAACATAAGCGACTTACCGCTATTTTTTCTGACCAGTTTCAGAGAATCTTCGAGCGACTGCGAACCGCCGACATTGAAATGTATCCTTCCCTTCTCCTCGTGCGTCCTCTCCATCCTCCCGGCCAGCGCCGCCGCAAGCCGTATCTTCTCCTCGTGAAGATACTGGCAGGCCAACTGCGGGAGCCTGCCGATCTGTCTTTTTAAGGCATTATTTATGCGTTCGTTATTGTATCCGAAATTGCAGGCGGAATACCACATCTGCAGGTCTAGAAACTCCGTCCCGGCCCTGTCGTACAGGCAGCTGCCGCGGCACTCGGAAAAAATATTCGGCCGCTCTACATAGTGGACAGTATCGCCCCATGAACAGTATTTTGCCTCAAGCTTCAAAAGTTCTTCATCGGACATTGTTTTTTTGCCGTTAAGAACGCCTGATCTCTGAACTTCGCTCATCGCTAGATCCCTTCCTTTTGAAAATAATCATAGACGTCCTTAAGGCCGTCTATGGGCACATGCGGCCGCCGCTCTTTTTTCATGGTATCTTTAAGATAATCTTTCGCAAACACGATATCCGATTCTCTCGCCGCGCAGAGATCCGACCTTCCATCGCCTATATATACGGCAAGCGCCCCGCCCTTCCGCGTGGAAAGTACGCGTTCTTTTTTGCAGTTCGCGCAATCGCCGCATGCTTCATTGGTAAATGGAAAATCCGGGTTTAGCCTTCCGCCGGAAAAGTTGATCCTGTTGGAATAAATATCGATACCGGATATGCCGTTGCGCTTTAATATGCTCTTTATTATATACTCGAAATTGTCGCTTACTATCAAGGCAGGTATGTCGTGGGATTTTAAGAACTTGAGCAGTTTTTTGAAATACGGGTCTATCTTTACCGTCGCCAGGTAGTCATCGAACCGTTTCCTGGCTATCTTTATGCCTTCGACCTGGCCCTTAAGGCATTCGCGCGAACCTATCTCTTCTCTCTGCCACTTCCCCTCGAGCTCTTTCCATCTTTCATCTTCGGAAAACCGCCCTAGCATATCATCGATCACATCGATCGTCGTTATAGTATTATCGAAGTCAAAAAATACCACTAAATTACTGCTTGCCATTTTTTGCATGATTTTGACTATTTTAACCTAAACGAGAAACGAAAGCAAGCTCAAAATCGGCCCGGAAATTATACCGTCCTGCCGGAAGCCGACATCATACCCTTTATCCTGCCCCCAATCTTATGATCCAGCAGATCGTCGAGCGAAATAGGGATCACGAGCGACCAATTGTCTTCACTGACCGTACCGGGTTTATTTATACGGGCCTGATACGGGTCCCCGACGAAGACCTCCGCCATATACAGGTAATCCATCAATAGCTCGATGCAGAATATGGATCTGGAGCCAAGCGTTATATTAAGCGCCCGCTCCACGATCTGTTTATCGCTCCGCTCTCTCATCGCGCCGCCGAGCCCGAGATATTTCCACAACCGCTCTTTTTCGCCATATGTATTTTCATACATATCGATAAAATCACCGATCTCGCTCTTATCTTTCCCGAGTATTTTTGCCAGCACATCGGCAGATACTACGCTTTTGCGCCACCTGAGCCGTCCGTGCCGCGAAAGACGCAAGTCGAATAGTTTCTTCTTCGCGCTCTCATAGTCTATACCGCGTCCCTGCGTGCGGCGTATAAAGAGCGCCTCATCGACCGTCCCCGCTTCATTCTCCCACCATGCCGGCCAGTTGGTGGTATCGTGCGTCGAGAGCATAGCGACGGAAAACTGCCTGTAATCTTCCGGCCTAATAAAATCGTGCGTGCCCGACCAGTCCTTGACCCATCTCTGGACATCGTTACCCGGTATGCCAAAATCGTTCAAAGTCTCAGGACAGGCCCTCGGGATCATACCAAGATCCTCGGCCGTAAAGAGCATGGATGTGTTTTCAAGCATGATAGAGAGTATTCCCCGCCCATGGTCCCACCATCTATTCTCGTCGGCAGGATCGAAGGATCCGTTCAAACCCTCGTTTTGGGCCGGGTCGTTATAAGGTATGCTCCAGATACGGAATAGCCCCACCACATGGTCCACCCTGATCATATTATAAAAATTTTCGGCATATTTCAGCCGTTCTTTAACATATCCATAACCGTCGCCGGCTATACAATCCCAGTTATATGTGGGCATACCCCATCTCTGGCCTTTGGCGCAATACATATCCGGCGGCGCTCCCGCGGCGAATTCGAGTTTGAAAAATCCCGTATGGGCCCAGACATCGGCGCTATCCCTCGAGGTAAGGATCGGCAAGTCTCCGCAGATGAGGATCTTCTTCGAGGCGGCATATTTTTTGGCCGAGCCGAACTGTGAGAAAGCTATCCACTGCAGCCATTTTTCAAACCCTATCTTCTCCCTATTATCTTCCATGAAAGCTTCCAACCGCGCGGCATCGCGGGTCTTGTAAGGATCGGCCCACTCATACCACGGCCTCCCCTCATGATAAGCCTTCAGGGTCTTGAACAGGGCAAAATCATCCAACCAGCAGGAATTCGCGGAGACGAATGTATTGAAATCTTTTGAATCGCGGGCAGATAGGGTTTCTGTAGAATATATCTGCCGCAACAAGGCGAGCTTGGCGTCTTTTATGCCATAATTGACGTGCCGTCTGCCCGTTGGAAACTTCTTCTTAAGCTTGTCTATCTTTGCCCTGGCGGACCTGCCGGCGGCGCCGGGCAGGTCGTCGAGCGATATATACATGGGCTCCAGCGCAAATGAACTTATCGCATCATAAGGACAAAAAGTGGGGCCGACTTCATTCATCGGGAGAAGCTGCAAGATAGAGAGCCCTGTCTTTTCGCACCAATCGGAAAGTATGCGCAGATCCCGGAAATCACCGATACCGGCGCTCTTCCCGGAATAGACGGAAAATAGCGGCACTAGGACCCCTCCGCGCCTCTTCCGCCCGGCGGCCTTCCAGTTATTCTTAAGCATATCATCCTGCTCTACCTTCGCCATCCGCACCCCCTCTTTCGGAGGTATTTTAATACTGTCTGATAAAGAAATCAAGGTTTTTTGCCGGCCGCCCAACTTCGGGTGAATTGACAACACGGTTTTGCCATGCTATTATATGGTGCAATGAAGCAAACGATGACATTTATCGCAAAGAACTTCGTCAACCTATTCTACCCGCTCCACTGCGCGGCCTGCAAAGTTCCACTCGATGCGGCAGATAAGGACAGGCTATGCCGCTCCTGCAAGAACCAGATAAAACGGAACCCAAAGCAACCCTGCGCCGTATGCGGACTTTCCGCCGAAAAGGCCAGGGCATGGTCGGCATGTTTATATGAGGGGGCCCTGAAAGAACTTATACACCATTTTAAGTACGGAGAGAAGCTGGCGCTGTCGGATATGCTCGCCGGGCTTATGATAGGGTTTATCAGAGACAACGGTGAGATTATCAACGACATCGATCTTATAACATTTGTGCCTTTGTATAAGATGGGATTGAAGAAACGGCATTTCAACCAATCGAAAATACTAGCCGCGGCCATAGCTAAAGAATTCGGCCGGCCTCTTTCGCCGGTCCTGGAGAAGACGCTCCACACAAAGCGGCAGACCGAGCTTTCCAGGGATGGAAGGCTATCCAATCTCGCGGGCGCCTTTCGCGTAAAATACGGTAACAGGCTCGATGATATGAGGCTGCTGCTGATAGACGATGTCATGACGACCGGCGCCACCCTTAGCGAGTGCGCAAACACGTTAATAGCCGGCGGCGCGGCGGAAGTCAGATGCCTGACGCTGGCAAGAGGGCTATGAAGATAATAGATAGATACATGGTAAGAGGTTTCCTTACGCCGTTCACGTGGTGTCTCTTCATATTCACGGTAATGGCGGTAATAATAGACATATTCTCCTTTATCGAGGATGTGGTCAAATATAAGATTCCCGCCGAAGCGATGGCCGCTTTCTATGTCTATTACTCGCCTACGATCATATTACAGGTAACGCCTATGGCGGTCCTGCTTTCGACCATGTTCCTTTTAAGCAACCTCAATAAGAATAATGAGATAACGGCGATGAAGTCCAGCGGCATAAGCCTATGGCGGATCATCTCTCCGATAATCATCCTCGGGCTCATAATAAGCATCTCATCTTTTATCGTAAGCGACAGGATAATACCTATAAGCTCCAAAGTGGCCAGTATGATAAGACAGGAAGAACTTGAAAAGGCGAAGCGGAAAAATAACCCCCAGAAGGTGATCGAAAATGTAGCCGTCTACGGCGCGGGCAACAAGATACTCTTTGCGCGGCTTTATGATACCGAGAAGAAGCTTCTCACCGATGTCGTTATACACGATCACGACCGCTCCGAGAACCTGATATCTAAGACGACGGCCCAGCGCGGCGTATGGACGGGAAACTCATGGAAATTTTTCAAAGTAATCACCTGGAAGATAGATAATTCCGGAAAGATACTAAGCGAGCCTGTTTTCTACGACGAAAAGGTAGTCCCTCTAAAAGAGAGGCCGCGCGACTTCGCTTATAAGGAATGGCATTCCGAATATATGAGTTACGCCGAACTTAAGAATTACATTAAAAATTTCAGGGGCACAAGCACCAAGCTGGTAAGAGGTCTTATGGTGGATCTATACCAAAAAATCTCCTTCTCCGTCATAAGCCTTATTATAATCCTGATAGGAGCCCCGTTCGCGTTAATAACGACACGGGGCGGGGTTATGATAGGCATGGGGATGAGCATAGCGATAGGCTTGCTCTATTATGCTTCTATGGCAATAAGCATTGCCTTCGGTAAGGCGGGAATACTGCCGCCGCTTACTGCGGCATGGCTGGGCGACATTGTCTTCGCGATTATCGGAATCTATCTCGTCAACAAGAGGACTTAATCGGCGCCTTCCCCTGTCATCTCGATGTGAGCCGCGGAATGCTTCCTCGATATCACCCTCTTAAGCACCGTATGTTTCGATACAAGCTCTCTCGTATTGCGGACATTCAGTTTCTCGAACAGGAAATCGAACTTCGCTTCTATCTCTTTGGCCATCGCGCTCCTCACGTCCGCCGGCAGAGTCATGATCTCTTTCTTGAACGGCCCGAGAGCTTTCTTTCTTGAGTTATAAAGGAACTGCTCTTCCGTCTGGTCGCCCTTCCGCTCGGAAGCGAGGTTCTTCTTTACCCAATCGTACATTTTATTCTTCAACTCTTTCGGAAAGTGAGGGCTGTCATAGACCATATTCTGGAAACCGGTCGCCAGATGCACCTCGGCGGTCTCTTCCTCGGGAAATTTTCCAAACGCCTCGTCGGGCAGAGTCGATGCGCCATGTTGGACCGCACCGGCCAGACCGTATTCTTCGCGCGAGAGCCTTGAAAGCGTCCTCAAAGTATTGAAGTCAAGCTTGACCTTGGCTATCGTGCCATCGGGCAGGACTACGCCGCCGTGCGAGGTCCCCGTCTGGACGCTTATCTTCGATATACCGCACCGGCCCTTGCGCAGTCTCTCCTTGTAACCCGCCATAAACGCTTGCAGGTCCTCCGGCGTAGAATTTTGATGGCCCACTTCGCCTATCTCGCCGCCCACAGAAACCTCTATGCCGCGCGGCTGGTTCTGGCGTATGAAGTTCGTAAGCGCGGCGCAAACTTCGTAGTTAGCTTCCTGCTGTTTCTTAACGCTTACCTTCGAAAGGTCTACAAGAGTCGATGAATCGATATCTATATTGTAAAATCCCGCCTCAAGCGCGTGAAGCATGAGCGACTTCAGGCTGTCGAGCTCCTTGGCCGGGTTATCTTTATAATTCTTGGCATTTAGCTGGAAATGGTCGCCCTGTATGAAGACCGGCCCCGTCCATTCTTCTTTTATAGCAGCGGCAAGACAGACAGCCGTATATTCTATCGCCGGCTGGTTCGTATATCCCATCTCTGACTTGGCTATTTCGAAGATAAAGGCCCCGGCGTTCTTCCGCTTCGCAACCCTGAAGACGGACTTGGCAAGATCATAGGTGAGAACTCTCAGGTTCATTGCCGGCACGGTAAAATTGGCCGGGACTTCACCTTTCCCGCGTGCCATATAAAATCCATTTATACTGGAAAGAAAGATGCCTTTTTTATATGCGATATCCGTTATCTTCTTGGCAAGCATCTTCTTTTCGTCCAGATTATCGGTCAAAATAAGATCCATTATTACTTTATCCATGTCGATCGGACTTCTACCCATCTTTTACTACGCTCCTTTCTGCGCACCTTATAGACTATAGGCCAGAGACAGTAGACCAGAGACTAAAAAATTAGATTTTGGTTTATGGTCTATATCTAACTACGTCCCCAATTCCCAGCTTTCCAGATACTTCTTCTGCTCCTCGGTCAATGTGTCTATCCTGACGCCGAGAGATTCCAGTTTGAGTTTTGCGATATTTTTATCTATAAATTCCGGCACTTCATAGACTTTACGTTCCAGCCTCTTATAGTTCTTCGCGATATATTCAGCCGCCAGGGCCTGATTCGCGAAACTCATATCCATTACGCTTGCCGGATGGCCTTCCGCCGAAGCCAGGTTTATGAGCCTGCCTTCACCCAGCAGATTGACACGCCTGCCGTCTTTCAGCGTATACTCTTCCACATAATCCCTCACCACTCTCTTCTTAACGGCAATCCGCTCGAGAGCCGGGATATCTATCTCCACATTAAAATGCCCCGAGTTCGCGACTATCGCCCCATCCTTCATCGTCTCGAAATGCTCCTGCCTGATAACGTTTATATCTCCGGTAAGGGTAACTATGACATCGGCCTTTTTACACGCTTCCTTTATCGGTGCAACGGTGTATCCGTCCATCACCGCTTCAAGCGCTTTCAGCGGATCGATCTCTACGATAGTCACGTTAGCGCCCATCCCTCTCGCGCGCATGGCAAGGCCCCTGCCGCACCAGCCATAACCGCATACCACAAAATTCGACCCCGCTAAAAGGACGTTGGTCGCGCGCACTATACCGTCTACCGTGGACTGCCCGGTTCCATAACGGTTGTCGAAGAGGTGCTTTGTAAGAGCTTCGTTCACGGCTATTATAGGATAGCGAAGCAGTCCCTGCTTCTCAAGGCTCTTCAGCCTTATAACACCCGTGGTAGTCTCTTCGGTCCCGCCTATAATATCCTTGACAAGGCTGGCTCTTGACTTCTGGACCGTGGAGACAAGGTCGGCGCCATCATCCATAGTTATATTCGGCTTTGTGTCCAGGACTCTGTTTATATGGCTATAGTATGTCTTATTATCTTCGCCCTTTATGGCAAAAGTAGGTATTTTGTAATCTTTTACCAGGGACGCGGCAACATCATCCTGGGTGCTCAACGGGTTAGAAGCGCATATAACCACTTCAGCGCCGCCTTCCTTTAATGTATACGCCAGGTTAGCCGTCTCGGTAGTAACATGCAGGCAGGCCGCAATTTTGAGCCCTTTTAACGGCTTCTCTTTTTTAAAATGCCTGCGAATAAGCTGAAGGACTTTCATGTACTCATTCGCCCACTCTATACGCAGCTTGCCTTTTTTTGCCAAGCCTGAGTCTTTTACATCGTATCGCATAATTTTAATTTTCCTATTTTTTTACCCACTATTCACTATACACTACGTGCTATTTAAGGTATTTTTTAAGTCCCTTCGCCATATCCGTCGCTTCCCAGGTAAACGCATCCCCGGCTCTGCCGAAATGGCCGTATGCCGCCGTCTGTCTGTATCTTTTACCGTCTGATTCGCGTAATTTCAGCTCCGCGATCATCCCGTGCGGCGTCAATTCGAAATTATCTCTTATGACCTTTACTATTTTGTCGTCCGAAAGTTTGCCGGTGCCGTAAGTATTGACCATCATCGATACCGGTTCGGCCTTGCCTATGACATACGCCAGCTGAACCATCAGGCGGTCCGCGATGCCTGCGGCTACCAGGTTCTTTGCGATATATCTGCCCATATATGCCGCCGAACGGTCCACCTTCGTGGGATCTTTACCTGAGAAAGCACCGCCTCCATGCGAGATCGTCCCGCCATACGTATCGACTATTATCTTGCGGCCCGTCATGCCGGTATCCGACTGAGGTCCGCCTATGACGAACTTGCCTGTCTGGTTGATATAAAACTTGGTCTCGTTATCGATGTAATCTTTCAGGATAGGTTTCGCAACCTTCTCTATGATCTCATTGCGGGCTTTGTCCGAAAGCGTATCGGTCTTTTTATCCACTACATCTTCGGTATGCTGCGACGCCAGGACTACCGATGTCACTCTTGCCGGCTTGTTGTCGTGATATTCGACCGTCACTTGTGATTTCCCATCAGGGCCGAGATACTTCAATATGTTATTTTTCCTCAATTCGGCCAGTTTTCTGCATAGCCTGTGCGAAAGCATGATCGGCAGGGGCATGAGCTCCGGGGTTTCGTTACAGGCATAACCCATCATCATCCCCTGATCGCCTGCCCCGCCCTTATCCACACCTAGCGCGATATCCGGAGATTGCGTGTGTATTGCGTTCAATATGGCGCAGGTATGGTAATCGAAACCGTATTTTGGATGGATATATCCTATATCCTTCAATATCTCCCTGCATAATTTATGGATATCCACATAAGCGGTCGTCGTTATCTCTCCGCCTATTATTATAAGGCCCATCGTTACGTATGTCTCGCAGGCAACGCGGCCGGCAGGGTCCTGCCTTAAGACTTCGTCAAGAACGCCATCCGATACCTGGTCGCAAACTTTATCGGGGTGACCCTCGGTCACGCTCTCCGATGTAAAAAGATATTTATGCTTCGTCATTCTACCTATTCTCCTTTTTTAGATACTCCCCATCCGCCTTCTTATAAGATTCCATGTTACCTATATCGTACCAATCTTCAGAGAAGGCGAAACCATAAACCTTGTCGCGCTTCGCGAGCCATCCTATGTAATGGCCCGGGGCGTCAAGTTTGTTCTGCATTTTAACATATTCGTTAATAAATGCAACTTTATCTTTCGGGAAATAATATATCCCCGTCGAGATCAATGTGGATTTCGGTTGAGGCGGCTTCTCCTCGAAATCTACGACCCTGTCGTCCCCGGCTACCTTCACCACTCCGTAGTTCTTCGCGGGCTCCAGCGCGCCGATGTCATGCACGGCTATGGAGACCCCGTCTTTTTTTTTGGCAAAAGCCAGGAAATCATTAAGGTCGAATTCGAAGAGGTTGTCGCCGGCCACTACCATGATATCGTCTTTGATAAACTCTTCTTTTATCACGAACTCAAGGTCCCTTACAGCGCCGAGCCTGGTCTCGTTAGTTGTAGTGCCGTCGCATATAAGCGCTATTTTTTTCCCATGCCTGGATGATTTCAGCCAGTCGCTGAAATTTTTAAAAAATTTCGAATTAGTGATGATGTAAATTGCGGATACGCCCTTTATCTTAACAACCTTTTCGAGTATCCTGTCCACTATCTTCTTACCGCCGATCGGCAGAAGCGATTTGGACGTGTCCAGGGTCAAGGGTTGGAGCCTTACCGCATAACCTGCCGCCAGTATTATCAGCGTCATATCGTCCCTCTTTATCCTATTTCTATGGCAAGATCGGGCACTATCTCGGTCAGTTTCTTCTTGGCAAACTTTTCTACATCCTTGCCGGTAGAAAGGCTTATGGCTCCCTGAGCTATCTCCTTCGCCTGGCGGAGCGTCACGGACCTTATTATGCGCTTTATCTCCGGTATCGCTATGGGAGAGGTGCTGAATTCATCGAGGCCCAGGCCCAGGAGCACTATGGTCATAGCTATATCGCCCGCCATCTCGCCGCACATACCGATCCATATGCCGGCATTATGACCGCTCTCTATGACGTTCTTGATGAGACGCAATACCGCCGGATGGGCCGGCTCGTAAAGATACGCTATCTTCTCATTAACCCTGTCGACGGCAAGCGCATACTGGATAAGGTCGTTGGTACCTATGGAGAAGAAGTCTACCTCTTTGGCAAGTATGTCACTCGTCAGGGCGGCAGACGGAACTTCGATCATCGCGCCCACTTCCATCTCTTCATCGAACGGGACGCCCTCTTTCTTGAGCTCTTTCTGCACTTCCTCTAATAATGCATTTGCCTGCCTCAACTCCTCGAGCCCCGATATCATAGGATACATAACCTTGAGCTTGCCATAAAACGACGCCCTTACTATCGCCCTGAGCTGGGCCCTGAATATATCGGGCCTGGCAAGGCAGAACCGTATCGCCCGCCATCCAAGGAACGGGTTCATCTGCTGCGGCACTTCCAGCTGTGACAGGAATTTATCTCCGCCGATATCGAGTGTCCTTATAATTACCGAATGCGGCTTCACTTTTTTGGCAACGGCGGAATAAGCCTTGAACTGCTCTTCTTCGGACGGCAGGTCTTTCCGGTTCATGTAAAAGTATTCGGTGCGGTATAACCCTATGCCCGTCGCGCCATGCGCTATAACGGAAGGGACGTCTTCGGGAACTTCGATATTAGCGGATAATTCGATATTCTTACCGTCGAGGGTAACGCACGGCAGGTTTTTGAGTTCCAGGAGGTGTTTTTCAACCTCGGCAAATTTTATCTTATCCTTTTCGTATTTTTTGATCGTTGCGGCGGACGGATTGATTATCACCGTCCCATGCGTGCCATCCACTATTATGATATCACCGGTCTCGACCTTCTTTGTCGCGCCCTCCAAGCCGACGACGGCGGGTATCTCCAGCGACTTTGCCATTATAGCGGTATGCGAGGTCCTGCCGCCTATATCCGTAGCGAAGGCGATGACATTCTTCTTGTGCATCGTAGCGGTGTCGGAGGGAGAAAGATCATAAGCAATGACGATGACTTTCTCTTTCAGGTTCGAGAGGATGTCCTCTTTGGCGCCTATAAGGTTCTTCAGTATCCTGCGCCCGACATCGTTCACATCGCTGATGCGCTCCTTCAGGTATTCATCGTCCATTTCGGAAAATACTTTTATATACCTGCGCAGGACATCCTGGAATATATACTCGATCGACAGCTTCTCCCGCTTAAGCCTGGATATGACCTCTTCGATCAGCATGCTGTCGTCGATTACCAGGAGATGCGCGCTGAATATCTGTCCATGCTCCGCCCCCATCTCATCCGAAATGTGCCGCTTTATCTCCTGTATCTCGTTCTTGGTCTGGATAAGGGCATCTTTGAAGCGCTTTATTTCATTCTGTATCTGAAGGTCTCCCACGGTGCGCCGGGGAATAGTGTACTGCTCCCGGCCATACAGGAACGCCTTACCCGTAGTAATGCCCGGTGATGCCGGAATACCTTTTAACACTATTTCTTTCTTTTTAATCATATGATGTCCCCGGTCAAATTACGAATTCATCCATATCGTCGGCAATAAGCAATTTTTCCAGTTCCACGACGGCTTTATCCGCATCGTCTCCGTCGGCAATTATAGTAACTTTCGAGCCCGCGGCTGCGGCCAGCATCATGATCCCCATTATAGATTTACCGTTTATCTTCTGCCTTCCCTTGGCGATGGTGATCTCGCTGGAGAATTTATTCGCCACCTGGACAAATAGTGCCGCGGGCCTGGCATGTAATCCCTGTTTATTTCTTATCGTTACGCTTTTCTCTACGATCATCATATTACCTTGATTTCTTAAGGCTCGTTACAAGATCCACGATTATCTTTGCCACCTTGTCCGAGTCGTGCCTTACATAACCCTCTGCCTTGACTATGTGCGCCTCTATCACTTTGCACTTCATCTTTCTTACGTTTTCCGAATCCGGGATAACCGGATATGCTTCTTCCTGTTTATATTTTTCCAGCATCTCGGGTTTTATCTTTGCCGTATTCACGATACAGTAATCGACTATCCCGGGAGCGGTATGCGCTATTATTGCCTTAAGGTGTTCGCTCGCTTTATAATCTTCCGTTTCGCCCTTCTGCGTCATTACATTGCATACGTATATTTTTATGGCCTTTGAATCTATTATCTCCTGGTAAATTTTCCCGACCATAAGGTTGGGCATAATGCTCGTATAGAGACTGCCCGGACCCAGGACAACGACATCCGCCCTCTTAATGGCATCGATCGCCTCGTCGGTGGGCCTGCAATTTGCCGGCCTCAGGTGCACGCGTTTTATAGGCATAGCGGCCTGCGGTATAATGCTTTCGCCGACAGTCTCCGTCCCGTCCGCATGCTCGGCCACCAGCGCAACTTTATCCAGCGTCGCAGGCAAGACCCTTCCCCTGATAGCAAGTACCTTGCTCGATTCTTTTATAGCGGCGTCAAAATCACCGGTTACCTGCGAAAGAGCCGTTATAAACAGGTTGCCGAAGTTGTGTCCGGCCAGGCCCGTGCCCTCATCGAACCTGAATTGGAATAGTTTACCTACCAGGGGTTCGGCATCGGCAAGCGCGACAAGGCAGTTGCGTATGTCGCCGGGCGGCAATACATCGAACTCCTGTCTCAAACGTCCCGACGAACCGCCGTCGTCGGCCACCGTAACGATCGCGGTAATATTGCTGGTATATTCTTTTAAACCGCGAAGAAGAGTCGCCAGCCCCGTGCCGCCGCCTATAACCACTATCTTCGGCCCTTTCTCAAGGACCCTCTTCTTATAAACCTTATCTACAAGTTCGTCTTCGCTCTGCGGCAGGAAGACCGTAACCAGGGACTTTATTATACGCTTTATCCCGGTTATCACCGCCAGGATACCGAGGATTATGATAACACTCGCGAAAGCCTTGTTCTTCGGATGCTGTTCGAGGAGCACCATCACAAATCCCATCGATACCATGATGACGCCGAATACAGTCAGAAGTATCCAGCGTTTTACCCACATGCCGGGATATAACCATTTAAAAGCTTTCAGTATCTTCACCCGGCACCTTCCTTAATTATGTATATGTTCAAATATTACATCCTAACCATCGAGCACATTCTAATAAATCCCTATTTTAAGAAGGTGCCGGGCTAGTACTTCTTCGAATCTTCTTCTTGAATTATGCGAAGTATCTCTTTTTCGTCTTTGGCCTTTTTCAGCATCTCTCTAAAATATTTATCCTTCAGCATGCGGGATATCCTGGCAAGCGCTTTCAGGTGGGGGCCTGCGGACTCTTCGGGAGCTATCAATAAGAAAAATATATAAACCGATTCCCCGTCGAGAGAATCGAAGTTTACTCCTTTTTGGGACAAACCGAACGCGGCCACAAGATTCTTCGCATTGGGTGACTTCGCATGAGGTATGCCGATGCCCTGGCCTATTCCGGTCGAGCCCAGCGACTCCCTTACCAGAAGGGCTTTGACCAGATCTTCCTTGTTCTTGATCTCGTCGGCTTTAGCAAGAAGGTCAACCATCTCCCTGATAACGCCTTCCTTGTCCGAAGCCTTAAGACTGGCGGTGATAGCTTTTTTACTCAAGAATTCCATAATCTTCATATGGGTAGCGCCTCCTGTTTTCTCTAGCGTAGAATGGAGCGGCGGATGGGTTTCGAACCCACGACATCGACCTTGGCAAGGTCGCATTCTACCACTGAATTACCGCCGCATTTTGTAAAATCACAATAACAAATCTTTAAATATTGGTCATTTAAAGATTGATTTGTCATTTAGATTTTGACATTTGTCATTACAGTCTAACTGACATGGTGCCCGCACCAAGAATCGAACTTGGAACCTTGACATTAAGAGTGTCCTGCTCTGCCAATTGAGCTATGCGGGCAAACTACGTAACTACCGTATTTTCAATGAGTTGCGACACTGCCAATTTTTCCGTGTCGTCAACCGCGGGCGTTTGTGCTATATTTGTGCTAATTCGCCCGCCTAACACATCGACCGCCCGCTTTTTATGATCCGGGGACAGATGAGAATATCTCAATGTCATTTCGATGCTCTTATGACCTAACAACTCCCTGACAGTATTCAAATCCACTCCGGCCATAACAAGCTGTGACGCGAATGTGTGCCTAAGATCGTGAAAGTGAAAGTCAATTATATCCGATTTTTTCACGGCGGTCAAGAAAGATTTCTTTATATCCCCGTAATTATTACCATTGTTATCATTAAATATATATGGTGAGCCTGGATGCTTCGGAACCGCTATCAAAGCCTTCTTGGCCGCAGCGTTAAGAGGCACATCTCTGCCCTCTCCGCTTTTAGTATCATGCAAATGGATCGTATCTCTTTTGAAGTCTATATTATGCCATTTGAGGCCCAGGATCTCTCCCTTTCTCATGCCGGTATTTAGGGCTAATATCACTATCGGTTTAAGATGCAAACAGCAATTGGCTAGTAGCTTGGGAATGTCCTCTCGCTCAAGGAAGCGTAGTCTTTGATTGTTTTCTTTAAACAATTTAACTGCCTTAAAGGGATTGCTATCGGCCTTGCCCCATGCAATAGCTTTATTGAACATCGATTTCAGGACCGCTAAGGCCCTATTTACCGTTGCAGGTTTGACTTCTTTGATACGGCTTGTCTTAAACTTTTCGATATCTAATGAGGTTATTTCATGCAGACACTTCCCGCCGAAAAACTTTTTAAGAAGCCCCGCGATTTTACAGTCTGTATAATATGATTTTTTGAGCTTAGAGTGCGTCTCTAAGTACTCATCCGCAAAATCTTCAAACCTGATCTTCGCGTGTTTCTTGACATCAAGGAAACGCCCCTCTCTTACCTCGGCCCGTTTCTTGCCAAGGACGAGCTCGGCGAATTTCCGCGACTCTCCGACCGCTTCTCGTATCAAGCGTCCGTTAACGGAAAACCCTATGTACCAGATTTTGCCCCGTTTATATATCATAGTGTTGGTATATAGCCATATTTTGTGAGGGTTGGCAAGTAGTTAATCGCCCGGCGCCACCCTCTGTCTTTCGAGCCACTTATTCACGATTTAACTATCAACGCCCTTCTTTATCTCTTGCATCGGCTACCTTATTCCACTCGTCCGCCAGCCTTTGAAGCGTGGCATCCCAGCTCCGCTCAAACTCTTTAAGCTCCTGGTCGGCTTGAGCCAGTATTCTTTTAAATGCCTTATTCCACCCCTTCTTCATACCCACCCCCTTTTGTTTGCAAAACATCAGTATCGCCAGAAACCTCAGTATCGCAGAACAAATCTGCTGATTGGGACTGTCCCATTTTTCCCCGTCATTGCGAGGCCGCGAAGCGGCCAAAGCAATCTCATTCCTGTGCCTCCACCCTCTGCCTTTCGAGCCACTTATTCACCTCATCCGCATTGAACCGGACAAGCCTGCCCATCTTGATGTATGGGATCCTCTTCTGAGACGTCCACGCATAGACGGTCTCGATGCTTATACTTAAAACGTCTGACAATTCTTGAGGCGAGAGCAATTTTGTCATGGCTGGCCCTCGCCAAAATCGTGGTAAACAATCGTCCCCGTCTTATATACCATTACCACAATGCCACGATCGACAGTATCGGTGCAAGAATACCGCACTTTATGGTGCGTTATTCTTGCACAAATACGTTTTACATGGGAAATCATACCAATACCCCTTTTACTACGATTGCCAACATCGGCAATCCCGAATACAACATTGTGCCAATAAGGGCGATTACCACGATGCCATGATTAAGTGAGGTCTGTTTCATCGAATAACCCCTGTTTTTTGACTAAATAATGAGTTTTGCCCGTCTTGTCGATCTCGAATGCGGCGCTTTCGGCTATAAGTTTCCTTATGGTTTTTTCAGAGCCGGATTTCTTTTCCTTGGCGTGGTTTATCAGGCCGGGAATGGACACTCGGTCGGCTCTGAAGTCATCGAATAGCTGAGCCAGTGTGTCTTGGGTGAATTTCTTCTCAAAATCGGTAAGATATTCGAATTGCAGAGTATTGGTATTGATTTTCGCCAGAAATGGCTTAAATCTCATACCATGCCGGCTTTTTTCGCAGGTTATGGTTATGCTATCCGGCGCACCGGCCAGCGTCACATGATAATCAAGCCATGCGGCCCATTTGTAGCTACCGGCGGCCATCTCACCGCCTGCCTTAAAATCCTTCGAGGCCTTGCGCCAGTGATGCACTGCCAGAATCGATATCTGATGCTTAGCGATCAGCGTATTGAGATATGCTGTCAGCTGTCCGACTTCTTGCTTATCGTTCTCATCACCTGACCAAGCATTGCCGAGCGGATCGATGATAAGCACGTTGATACTGCGTGTGGTCAGCCAATTCTCCAGAGTAGCTTGAAACTCCCTATCAAGAAAATCAGGAGCTGGGATATATTTGACGAATAGGTCCGGTGCCTTTGTCGGTTCGTCTTTACATAAAATTTGGTAACGCTGCATCAGCGCAGACTCGCCCATCTCAAGATCCAAATACAGGACCTTCGCGTGCGTAACATCGAATTTATCTAATGCCTTTGCCTTGCCCAAAGCTATGGCAATTGAGAGATTTTGAACAAATAGGGATTTACCGATGTTCGCCTGAGCAGAGATCATGGTCTTACCCTGTTTTGAAAGTAGGCCGCGGACATAATATTCTACCGGCGGTATGTCTTTGGCTAAAAATTGAGGCAGTGAAACGGGAGGTAATTGCGGAATCTCATATTTAAGGCCCGGGCCGTAATCTTGTGCCTCATCGATATAGTATCGAAAATCAGCTATTCCGAGACGCAATAGCTGATCATCGGCTCCTTTGCCGAATTCAGGATCAAGATTAACAATCTTCACCTTCGCACCAAGAGAAGTAAGCGCCTCGGCAAATCTCTTTTCCGCAGTTTTCACATGACCGTTAAAACATTTGTCGCTATCAAAGATTATGTAGCACTCTCGGCCCATCAGATTGATCTGGCTCAAGTACTCATTGATATGGCCTCTTGATTTCCAATTCCATACGCCCGATACGCCTATGGCCGCGTATCCGGCCTGCTCCAACGCGAGGCACTTCTTCTCACCCTCGCAGAAATAATATGGCTCCGATGTATCATCGTGAGCGCCGGACGCAAGATGCGTTACGAATAGCTCCTGCGTCGTATCTTTTGGTGATAGATACTTCGTCTCTTTATTAAACGGCGTATCCGGCTTAAACTTAAAGAATTCCGAGCCCGGATATCGGAGGGCCCACCCACCGCTCAGCGGCCTAAATCCAAGCGCCTCGGATGCCTCACCTTGACTTACGGACGAAATATCATATTTTGCAACCGACGCATCCGTTATGCCGGATTTCCTGAAGTCTTCAAGGTGTTGTGGCAAGAGGGTGGCGACCATCATTCATCCGCTCCCTTCGCTGTCCTTACATCATCGATAACGCTTCTAAAATCATAATGTTCCGTATTCTTCATATCCGCCTCTTTCTTTCACTTTTTCTGCTAGTTCTTCTATCTTTTTCACAACCGCCTCTTTTATGAGTTCATAAGTTTCATTGTTAACAGGGTAAAAGATGTTTACATCTCTACTATTCGGAAGCCGCTTTAGAGGGAAGAGAAGCCTGTAGCCCTTTCCGTCAGGACGCGTGTAGATGGCGATGCTATTTAAGGAAAGACGGCCGTCGAATAAGCACGAGGCAAACCCGATCAGCCCCTTTTCGGTGGGCCGTATAGGATAGAATACCACTTCATCCACTTTTACCCGTCTCATCTTTATCTCGCCTTTTGTCATAAAAAAATCCCTGTAGGTTTTTCGTTCCTACAGGGAAATATATCTTAAAACGCCCTAATTTAATAGGCCGCGAACTACAGCATCTGAATTCGCATATGTCGAGAATAGATGCAGGCGTTTACGGCTTATTTCTTCTTCGTATAAATGATTCTCTTAATCCTTTCTATGGATGAAACTGGAGTGCCTACTTTTTTAGTATACTCGCACAACCGGTCGATCAGTATGTTGCTTCCCACATTAGGAGTTGCTTTGCGCCAATTTGCGTAAAGCTTCTTCATCTCCTCATCGCGTTTACGTATCAATAGCCTTCTTCCGGAATTTTCTCCCCAACTCTTTCTTTTACGCCCCAGCCGGCCCTTCATTATCGTATAAATTTTCTCTATTGTACGCATTAACGGGGCGCTAACCTGTTGGGGATCGGTTATCTTGATAGGTATTTCTGGCCCATTAATTTCGATTGAGAAGTACGGCGTCCTGAAAAAGTCTATGAACTTATTATATTCCTGAACCGACTCCATCGTTTCGGCCCAGTCGATCATCCCAAACTCTAATTTTCCGACACTCATCTCCTGATCCTTGAACTCTACCTGTGGGCTATATCCACCCAGCATCTTGTCATAATAATGCCTTACGGATAATTTTCGTTCGATCTCATCGGAAGATTGCGTTTCAAAAGCAGATATTTTCACCGCTCGCTTCTCGTCTTCCGATAAATCGGCCCATCCTCTTTTTGATAGATGGGCGAGGAACTTTTTACGATAAGCTAAATCTTCTTCAAATATTTTAATCATCTTATCCGTAAATAACTTGCGTTTCTGCATTTTCGCATCATTATCGTATCTTTCGGTAAGCACATTCAAATCTCGCAAATAATCTACGATTCCTTCCGCGGCCAATCTTACCCTTTTAACCACCCATGGATACATATTCTGCCTGTCTGTGTAATAGAAACCGCATGCCTCGTTTGAATAGGGCAGTAATTCATTCTCATATGCTATAATCTGCTGTAGTCTCGGAGTTGAATAATTAAATTTTGTCTGTAATTTCTTTATGAATACCACCCTATCAGCTATAAATTGCGGGAGCATCTTCTTTTCGTCCTTCTCATCCAGAATATACTCCAATAAGTCCAGCTTGCACATATCCTCAATTTCTGAAGGAGTAACCTTGACTTTATGATCTTCTTTACATAGTTGGACTAAACCATCGGAAGTGGTGCATACGCGATAATCATAATGATTTACTTCAAAGTCGCCCCTATACCATTCTTCGGCTAATCTCGCGGCATTTTCCGCCAGCTTCGCCTCGTCTTTCTCTGTCAAAACCACATCTTCAGCCATCTTTTCTTTCCGCTTTTAAATACTATATGGTTTTTATTTCTTTGCTTTACCGATGCCCTTACTTAGTTCTTTCTCGATCTCCTTAATCGTTGGAAGGCTCGATTTCAGTTTCTTTGGCAACGAGTGAGTTAATTTATATTCGGAGACGCCGATAGGTTTATGGATATCGCTTAAGGCGTATTCGGCGACTAATTTTTCGCGACTTTTGCAAAGAAGAAGACCAATAGTCGGATGGTCGTCATTTTTGCGTAGTTGACTATCCACCGCTTTAATATAAAAATTAAGCTGACCCGCGTAGGCCGGCTCAAAATCGCCTGTTTTCAACTCAACCACTATATAGCAATGCAAACGGGTATGATAAAAGAGCAGATCTATAAAAAATTCCTTGGTTCCGACCTGAACAGAAACCTGCCTGCCGATAAACGAAAAGCCGGCGCCTAACTCTAGAAGAAAATTTGTCAGATGAACGGTAAGCCCCTTCTCAAGATCGCGCTCATTATAATCATCGGACATGCTTAGAAAATCGAAAACATACGGATCCTTTAAAGTCTGCCGGGCAAGATCGGATTGCGGTTTAGGAAGCGTTAATGGAAAATTAGTGACCGCCCTACCTTCACGCCTATACAAAGCACTCTCTATCTGATGAACAAGCACATTTCTGCTCCAGTTGTGCGTAATAGTATTCTGAACATAATAGAGAGCTTCCTTAATATCTTTACATTTGGCAATTATGGCGATATTGTGACCCCACGGAATTTGGGTAATTTGTTCAAGCGGCAATTGCGAAACAGCTTGTTTCGCAATTTGGCTGTAAAACAAGTGCCATTGCCTGATAAGCTCAAGATTCCGCTTGGAAAAACCCTTCATGTCAGGAAATTCCGACATCAAGTCCTTGCTGAGCCGAAGCAGAAAGCTATCACCCCATTTGGCATTTTTTTGCCTCGCAACAATATCCGCACCGATGCTCCAGTAGAGCTTAAGCAACTCAGTATTTACGCTTAATGCCGCCTTGATCTGAGCATTACGCACTCTTGCCTTAATATCAGCAAGCCAAACCTTGTATTCTTTTGAATTAACTAAATTGTATTTCATCGTTACTTCCCTTTCTTATAGCTTTGGCTGTTGGAGACCTGTAATTGCTTACATTGATTGCTGATTATAAATAAACAACATCTTCTTTATGATATAAGGATAGGAATAACAGCATATAGTCTTTAAGATGTCTCGTGATCAGGAAATTATTCTTTATGTGCTCCCTGCCGTTTTCGCCTAATTTCTTCGCATAAGCGGGACTACTAAGAAGCTGCTTTAAGGCAAAGGTCGCGCCTTCGATAGAATGGCATAGTAATCCGGAATATTTATGCTTTATCTGTAAAGGTATCCCGCCTACAGCAGATGCCACAACGGGCTTTCCTTTCCACAGTGCTTCAGCAACGGTCAGTCCAAAACCTTCCTTTAATGACTTTTGAATAATAACCGTGGAAGCTCTCTGTAATGCGTTGATTTCTATATCGTTCTGGGGCATTAACAATATATGTATATCCTTGTCATTTACGGCTTTTTCTCTTGTTTCTTCATAAACCTTTAGGCCCTCCGGGTCATCCGTAGCGCCCCCTCCTGCTAATATAAGCTGACAATCTATGTATTTTTTTACTTCCTGATATGCTTCTATCACACCAATAGGATCCTTTAAACGATCAAAGCGGGATATTTGTGTAATTATCGATTTGTCTTTTTTTTTAATATGATATTTTTCTAAAACCGCATTTATCACATCTTCGGGGAGTTCTTTATTTTTATCACTCAAGGGGTCGATAGAAGGAGATATCAAGAATTGCCTGACAGCCATCTTCGGTGAAAATTCAGGTGATGAAAAAACAGCAGCGTCATAACGGGCAATGAAACTATATAAAAATTCCCAGACAGTGCGATCTGGGTTAGATACGTCTACATGGCACCTCCAGATCCATTTATTATCCGATTTTTTCTGAATAAGCGCTATCGGCTGAGGATCATGAACATAAACGATATCCCCAAAATATTGCATTTCATTCATATTCTCAATGCTTGTTTCCATAAAAGCGGCAAAATCAGCTTCGGTTATTTCTTCCGATCTTCCATGTAGAGCATTGTGAAATTTTTTGGTTACTTCAAAGAATTTGTCTCCCCCTTTTATCACATCCCATCTGGTATTGACATTAAGCTCCTGAAATAACGGCACCATGCGGGTTAATATTTCCGCAACTCCGCCGCCCACTGCCGTAGAGTTAATATGCTGTATGGTTTTACCTTTAAGTCTTTCGGCAAGCGCCCTTAGATCACCGACCACTCCCTCGCCCACAATAGGTATATATTCTTCGAGCCTAGCCATTATTTTCAGCCTATCTTTTTCTCTATCATTTGAATAATAGTCTTACGTAAATCTTCTAACGTATAAGTGTAAGGATCCAGCTTTAATATTTTCGCGGCCAAATCTTTGTCACCAATAGAATCCTGTATCCATAAAGAAAAATCGTTCGATTTTCTTTCAAGCCTCAACCTTGCTTCAAACATATGAAAATATATGGAATCGATGGTTATCTTTTTTAGTATTTCGACGAATTCTATTAAATCATCAGCAACGTATGGTGTCGGCATAATAAAACTAACGCATTTTATTAAATAAAAAACCTCGTCTTCGGGAGCAAGGCGCTTTGCGGATTTTGGGTAATTTTTAAGATAAGCCTCGATCGTCGCGACAATCTTTTCCCGTAAATCATGTATGGTCAAATATTTCATTGTATCGATACTTGCTAATTTCTCTCCGAGGCGATCTTCGCTTAGCGCAGTAGTAACCCAATATGCAAAGTCATTGGGCGGCTCAGGCGATAAATACTGATGCTGCAGAAGGAATCTGTGCGTATGATGATAAATAGCGGAATCACCGGCTTCTTTTATAAGACCCAGTAATTCCGGTAAGTTTGAAGCCTTCAAGCCCGTCAGTTCTGAAAGATGGAGTCGTGTATAAAAATGAAAAGGTTCTGTTGCTTTTTTAATTTCCTTTTCCATCACGCAGCCTTTTTATTCAGGATTTTTAATACTTTCGCCAGGAATACCACAACATCTTGCGTACCTTTTAAATAAAACCTTGCTTTAGTATTCTCCGGTTTGCCCACAAATATTGTCAGCCCCTTATTTTTCAATACGCAAAATGCATCCTCATCTGTTGTATCATCGCCTATATAGACCGGAAAAGCTTTTATTTCCTTATTCCGTATGACAAATTTGCAGCGGTTTAAGAGCCACAAAACAACCTTTCCCTTATCCCATGCTATAGGCGACCTTATCTCAAGGGCCATCTTCCCTGTTTTAACAATAATAATATTCTTAACTTCATAACCAAGCGTGATAGCGTAAAATATATTTTTAACTGCGGGTATATTTTTCTTGGCTACCAACCTGTAATGCACACCCAGAGAAAGCCCTTTGTCCTCTATGATCGAGCCTTCAATCGCGGAAAGTCGCTTCTGTAACTTGACCTTGATTTCTTCAAGCGATCTTCTGTATTGTGCCGGAATATTGCTTTCAAACTTTATCTTAGGGCCTTTTATCTCAAAACCATGATTGCCGACATACACGATATTTTTTAATCGTATGCGTTTCTCAAGATCGCGTAACTTTCTTCCGCTTACAATGGCAATTTTACAGTTCGGCGTTTTAGACAATCGACGCAGCAGTTTTCTTACCCTGCCGGACATGACGGCCCTGTCCGGTATATTTGCTATGGGCGCAAGCGTCCCATCATAATCGAGAAAGAGATATATAAATTTGCCGCTTAGAGTTTTCTCGATATTTTTTTGATACGAAAATAAATATTTCATGTCTTTTTTATTGTGGTCAGTTCCGTAATGATATTACCTGCCCACTTGTAAATGTTATTATTGGTGATTATTTTTCGCATATTCTCCATACGCCTTTTCTTTTCCGGCATGGGCATGTCCGCGGCTAATCTAATGCTGTCGGCAAATTCCTCTATAGAGTATGGATTAATCTGAATAGCATCCGTAAGCTCTCTTGCCGCTCCTGTAAATCGGCTAAGTATCAGGTTGCCGTTTAAATCATTCTTCGTGGCAATATATTCTTTTGCTACAAGATTCATCCCATCGTGAAGCGAGCTTACAATGCAGATATCGGCAATCCTGTAAAATGGCTTTATCTCTTCGGGCGAAAAATGGCGTTTAAGATATATGATGGGCTTCCATTCGTCATTCTTGTGCTTCCAGTTAATCTTTTCCGCCAATTCATCAAGTTCCCCCATAAGGTCGTGATACCTTTTTATGTGCGTCCTACTTGGGGCCCCTAATTGTATAAATACAAATTTCCCTTTATAATCGGGGTACTTCTCGAGGAACCGATCCACTGCCATCATGCGTTCTGCCAGGCCTTTTGTATAATCTATCCTATCGACTCCTAGAGCAACTATCTTGCCCTCAAGTTCGCATTCTTTGCAGATTTTGGCTATCTCTCCTTTTTCATTTTGATCTATCTTCGAGTTTATTTCAATATCCACGCTAATAGGAAATGCCCGCACCAATGTTTCTTTGCCAGAGCGGACTATGCTGAATTTTTCCGTATCGACACGGCACTCAAGAAGCCTATTGACCGTATCAATGAAATTATTGCAGTGATATTGAACGTGGAAGCCTATCAAATCGCAGCCTAACATGCCATCTAGGATTTCCGCCTGATAAGGGCATGTAGAGAATACCTCCGGATTCGGCCATGGTATATGCCAAAAAAGCGCGATGGTCGCATCAGGCCTCTTCGCTTTGATCATTTGAGGTAGCAGCGTGAAATGATAATCTTGAATGAATATAAAAGGATTCTTAACCGGGAGTTCTTCTAATATATTATCGGCGAATTTCTGATTAACTTTTTTATATATCTGCCAGTCGGTCTCCCTGAATACGGGTCTTGTATAAGTTATATGGCATAATGGCCATAGCCCTTCGTTCGAAAACCCATAGTAATAACCGTCTTCCTCTTCTTTTGTTAGCCATACTCTTTTTAAGATATAACGATCATCACCTGGAGGGACGCCAAGCTTATTCTTAGAATTGACAAATTTTCTGTCGGCATTTGCGCTGCCATGCGCTATCCACGTGCCGCCGCAAGTACGCATTATCGGATCAAGCGCAGTTACTACGCCGCTAGCCGGGCGGATACATTCGACAGCACCGGTAATTTCATTTATAATATGAAGATACGGCTCCCTATTCGACACAACGAATAAGGCATTTTCACCTAACTTTGACCTTACGACATCTTTTAGTTTCGCATCAGTCCATAAATCTTCTTTTTGTATCCGTTGGGTGGCCTCTTCGCTCGCCGCCTTCCTGGCGACTCTTATGCTAAGCGCGGCTTGCTCCACTTCACTGGCTAATTTACCAAGCCCGCCTTTTTCCTTAATTGGATGTTCGGTGTCTATCTCGCCTTTCTGAAAGCGCCTGAACCATTCGGTAAGCTGGTCTACCGGCGCGGTGAATATTTGATGCTGGACTAGCAGGGAGATCAATATAATAAATATAACCAGAATTACTAAAACTGTACTTAACCGCTTCCACAGTTCGGTCAATTGTGTAAAAACATAAGATGTATCATACAAAACCTCTTCTGCTCCTATCGTATTTTTTTCTTCATTCTTTATAGGTAAGACATAACTATAAACACTATAATCCTTAAATTGCTCTATAGCTCCCCTGGTGTTCTTATTTGTGATCGCATCTTTTATATAAGGCTTCGACCTATCCTTCCATTCTGAAAACCTGTCCGTAATAGCTATAACATTGCCGTCTTTGTCATAAATAACGCACCCTTGAGATCTTTCTCTTTTCTGGAATTTTTCAACCAGCCACCTCGCATCGCCTATATTATTATTCTCAAGCGCGTGTTTTACGGACAATTCCATGCTTTCAGCCACGGCTTTGGCTTTTCGCATTAATTCGTCCATGAGTCTTGTTTCTTCGGACTTCACTTGAAATATGCCAAAACCGATAAAGGCTATCGTAACGATGATCAAAATTGGCAATATAAATAAAAGGAGCCTTCTCATAATAAATTCCCTAAAATGAAAAACCGCTACTCTCGGGCTTGATCCCGAAAGATGGCGGCCCGACCATCATAACCTGTTTAACTCCTATAGCATGCCTCTAGACACGCTTTTATTATAGGCATTTTTGTATATAAAAACAAGTGTTTCATATTTTGGTGTGGGTTTCGGTGAATTTAATGGTTTGATTCATCATGTTTACCGATTCGACGGGATGCTTTCCAATTGCTGTTTCCGCGGAAAGCATGACAAAATCAGTGCCGTCTATTATGGCATTGGCTACATCCGTTACCTCAGCGCGAGTAGGCCTAAGGTTCTCGGTCATGCTCTCAAGCATCTGTGTCGCGGTTATAACAAATTTTCCGGCACTGTTACATTTCTTGATAATCATCTTCTGTATTATAGGAATTTCGTATATGGGTAATGAGACCCCCATATCCCCACGCGCTATCATTATGCCATCAGAGGCTCTGATTATCTCATCTATATTCCTAATGCCCTCCCTGTTTTCAATCTTAGCGATAACTTGACACTGTGAGTTATTTCCGAGAAGCTTTCTGACCTCTAGTACGTCCCTCTTGGTGCGCACAAACGACTGGGCAATGTATTCGACTCCCTGTTTTTCGCAAAATAATATATCTCGTTTATCCTTTACGCTAATTCCACCAAACTCAAGCTTAGCGTCCGGAATATTCACTCCCTTATGTTCCTTAAGCAGGCCGCCGATTATTACTTTTGTCTTCAGCTTACCTTTATAATGTTCAATTACCTCAAGGTCCATATTTCCGTCATCGATGAATATGTGCTGACCATTTTTTATATTTCGTAAAGGTCCCTTATAGTCAAAAGGAATTGTCCCAACTATGCCTCCTTCATCCTTTTGAATAAGCCATACAATCTGACGTTTCTTGAGCGCCATCGGCTGAGCAAAGCTACCTATCCTTATGCGGTGGCCCTGCAGATCGCCAAGAAGTTTTATTCGTCTGCCATATTTAGCATTTAGCCTGCGGATTAGTCCTATCTTATTTAATAACTCCTCCGTACTGCCGTGAGAAAAGTTAAGGCGTGCTACATCCATGCCTGCAAGCAGCATTTTTCTTATCACCGTCTCACTGGATGAGGCCGGCCCAAGAGTACATATTATTTTTGTCTTAATCATATCCTCACCCGCGCATGACGCTGTATAATAAAATACAAAATACGATTAAAGTAATAATGACATACAAGGTATCTCGTTTACGCGCAAACTCAAAGATCGACAATGCTACCCGCGCTACAGGTGTTGCGATTAATAAGAGTAGGCCCAATTGAATTAACCCTCGTCCATGAAATGTAGAAGCGTTGTCTACTATCCCCTGCACATTGCATAGATAAGAAGGTTCATGCTGAAAAACACTGTAGTCAGCCACTGCAAATCCATGACGAAGCAAATAAATTATACCACCTAAAAATACTGTTGCCGCAGCGATAATAACACCGGCTCGCAAAAGGTTACCAAGAACCAATTCCATCTCGTGATTTGGCAATTGCTGCTCTGTCTTGTTCATTTTAATAGCCCGCCTTTTAATCCGGAATAAATCATTTCGACGGCTAATACGAAAATGACTATCCCGAAAATTATCCGCAGCTTTTTAGTCTCCGCGCCAAAAAGGTGACGTGCGCCAAGAGATGATCCAAGAAGAACTCCCAGCATAACCGGCATAGTTAACCCCGGATCTATATAGCCTTTATTAAGATATATGCCTGCGCTTGCAGCTGCGGTAACACCTATCATGAAATTGCTGGTGGCGGTAGATACTTTGAACGGAAGGCGCATGGCTTGATCCATAGCCAGGACTTTTACAGCTCCTGAACCTATGCCAAGTAAACCTGAAACAGTACCGGCGATAAACATTAGACCAAACCCCAAAGGAACAGAACAAACATTATATGATTTAAGCCCTTCTAGAGTCGGATATGTACCGTTCATCTTTAAAATATTAGCCAGTCGATCTGGCTTAGTCAGGCACAAACTTTCTTTTCTGGGTCGGCTTGATATGTACGCGGAATGCATGAGCACAAGGCCAAAAATAACAGCAATGATTGGGGTGGATAGCCGCAGAGCCAGAAATGCACCGACAAGAGCTCCAACGGTAGTGGCAATCTCAAGAAACATCCCAACCCTAATATTGCTAAAACCTTCCTTAACGTATGCCGCAGCAGCCCCAGAAGAGGTAGCGATCACCGAAACAAGCGATGCACCTATAGCATACCGGATATCCACTCCGAAAACCAAAGTAAGTAGCGGAATAATAACGATACCGCCGCCTAAGCCAGTAAGAGAACCTAAAAATCCGGCAATGATAGAACCAAGCCAAATAAGTATAGTAAATATAAATGTATTCATAAGAATAAGAATGACTATCTCACAATTTTGACTGCTTTTCTAAGTTCTCTTCCTCATTTATTATACCACTCTTAATAAGAGTTTCCACCGGTCAAATTCGCCGAGGCAGCGCTCTTTCCGCAAACAACCTTACTATAACCCACCATACTTATAGGCTTCTTCTACGGATTTGCTAACCTTATACGCAATCAATCCGCCCAAGGCCGAGCCCAGTATCCCTTGAAATGTCTGAATAACAATGTACCACGGCGCGTAAAACTTATGCCATATATAGGGAGAGGCAATAAAGTAAAAATACAGGTATACCGAGATTCCGCGCAGCATTCCAGCTATTATGAATGAATGGCGAGATTTAAGATAATCTTTAGTCATCGCAAAATATGCTTCAAGAACTGCCGCTTCCAACAAGGCATACGGCCACCAAAGCGGATTTATTCCTCGTGAGATGATCTGCGTAAAAAAACTATGGCCGAGAATTATAAGCGTTGTGGTGCCCATGCGAGGAACCATCCGGATGCCTATCAGTAGAATACAGGTAAATGGTATAGAGAAAAAGAAAGCGTGTATAAAAGGGATTTTGCTAAGACCCATCTTGAACGGCAAAATAGCGACATATAAAAAAATGACAAAAAATGATATTATGACCAGCTCAAGCGTATCGAATTTCAAAAGACTGTTTCTTTTCTTAGAGGATGCGCCGCTAAACGAATACCCTCTTACTTCAGCGGCAAGAGCAACAAGCCTCGCCTGCCGCAAAGAATTTATAATTAGCGGTGAAAGGACGTATTTAAAAGCCTTGAAGCTATTTGAAACGTTGTTCAGCTTAAAACCCTTGAGTTTGATCGCCGTCCAAATCCTTTTTGTATCTTCGATCATATGAGGCAAAAATCGTATGCTCGTGGCTATAATAAAGCTGAGCTCTCTGGGAATCCGGATTTTATTTAAGGCCATTATCATCTGAGATGGGTGTGTTGAGATAACCACTGTTGTGGCCATAAACATGACCGACAATATCCTGAGAGATTGGACAAGACCGTATACGATACCTTCTCTATAGAGATAAATTCCACCTGTTATCGTGCCGATAACGGGCGTATTCTTGTCTATTATGGTTAAAAGGATCGTTCTGGGCTCAAAATAATAGAAGAACGCCTGCGAAATGCTTGTAGCCATGACAACCATGCCAAGCGCATACATAAGAAGCTTAAGCCTGGTAAAGTTGGGCCTCGCCAATAATAGAATGCAGAATGTGACCGTAGCCAAAAAGAACAGTTGCGATGGCGTCTTCAACAGCACTACGAGCACAGATATAACTATGCTGTACGATAGCTTCGCAAAAGGGTTGAGCTTATGTATCACCGTGTTAATTTTTTGATATTTCATGTGCCTACCATCCTTCAATCGCACATGGAACCATTATGCGCTATTTGAGTTAGGTTTCATCCCGAATAACCTTGCCTTTATCTAACGTGATTATACGCTTAGCGTAGCGATCCGCTACTTTCATATTGTGCGTGGAAAATAAGATCGTCACGCCATCTTTTACAAGTGAACAGGTATAATCCATTAAGCTCGACCAGCTTTTTTCATCTAATCCCGTTGTTGGTTCATCGAGCATTATTATCTCGGGCCTTGTCGCCGCGATCGACGCGAAAGCGACCTTTTGTCTCTCGCCTTTTGATAAAGTATGAGGGTGAGAATTTTCATATTTTTTCAGGTCGAACCGGGCCATGATCTCCTCATAATCGCATTTTTTATTCAGCTGCTGCGGCCCGAGCAGGATCTCTTCTTTGACTGTTGAGGCGAACAGCTGTTCATCCGGATTCTGAAAGAGCAACCCGATCGTCCCCGCTGAATCATTGATCGAACGAATAAGCCTGCCTCCCGCCCTAACGTACCCCTTCTGTGGACTAATAATACCCATGACCAGCTTAAAAAAAGTCGTCTTCCCGCTACCGTTACCCCCCACGAAAGCGACCACTTCCCGTTTTTTTATGTCTATACTAAGAGAGTTGAACAATCGCGTTTTACTGTCGTACCCATACGATATATCCCGCGCTTCAATAACTATAGTATCGTCATGATAATGCTCATAGGCTACCTTGTCACGGTAGGATCCATGCTCGATACTGGATATCTTTTTAAACTCCCCCTCTTCCATAACATATTTACATGTAGCAAGATCTTCAAAAAGATCAGTATCGTGTTCTATCAATACGATCGTGTAAGAGCTGTCTTTCAGCTTTTTTATGATCTCCCTGAACGATCTTTTCCCCTGGGCATCAAGGTTTGTCGAGGGTTCGTCGAATAAGATTATCCGGGGCCCTACCGCGTATATCCCGGCAATCGCAAGCCTCTGCTTCTCTCCTGCCGAAAGCTCGCTTGTATCTCTGTTCAATAGATCATTAAGGCCCAGATCGAGCGAAGCGCGATTCAGGTTTGACGCGATGATCTCTTCCCCGAGACCGATATTACGACAACCGAATTCGATATCTTCTCTTACGGTGGGCATGAAGATCTGATATTCCGGGTTCTGAAACACCGTCCCTACCTTCTTTGCCATTTCGCTTACGGACATTGTCTTGGGCTCAATACCCGCTACCATAATATCGCCAGATAAACTACCGCTGAAAATATGCGGGATAAGCCCATTGAGGCAATAGAGGAGCGTCGACTTCCCCGAACCCGAAAAGCCTGTAATTAGAACCAGATCGCCTTCGGTCGCGGTAAGATTTATATCGTTCAGGGCTCTTTTTTTTGAAAGCGGGTAGCTATAGGAGAGATTCTTTATATCAATCATCGGCGCAAGTTATTGGTGAAGAGGTCTATTATTCCGGTGTAATTTTCGCCTTTTGAGCGGGAGAATACCACATTCTTAAGATATTTTCGCGCGATATCGGCCGTATCGTTTAATTCCTCGCAATCCGGCACCCGATACGACAATCCCTCAACTTTCATATATCCGATAATCCTGAACGGAATATTTTCATCAACGGTTGAAATGAATTTAGCTACCCGTTCTATTTCGTCTTTACCCAATAGGCCGGGTATTAATACGCTGGAAACCGAAAGCTCTATGCCCGCTTTATGTATAGTTTTAAGATTTTCGAGACATCTCTTATTAGACTTGCCTGTATATTTTTTATGTGTTTCATCATTCGCGGCCTTTATAGACATTGAAACATGCGTAAGACCGTCAAGATCCGGTAGGATGTAACCGTTGGTAAGAAGCCGGACTTTGCATCCTATCTCTTCTTTAAGCATTTTTGGTAACCGTAAGTAATCGGGGTTCGACACCGGATCGCCGCTTAATATGGAGACGGATTCCGGTTTCACTTTTTGAAGCAACTCGATCACCTCGTCCATACTCGCGAACTGCAGTTTGTTGAGCTTTACTTGCCCGTAGATCTGCCTCCAATAGCAGCACATGCACCGGAAATTACAGCCGATAAAATAGAGCGAACATGATCCGGTTTTAGGATTATGCGTAATCCTATGAATATTCATTAAAATATTATCTTCCCTTCTACGATTGCCGTTCTTGGCGGCGCAAGAACCCCCCTGTATTCTTGATATGTTCTATCAAACAGGTTTTCTATTTTAACAGATACTTTGAAGTTTTTGGTTATTTCCTTTGCCACCGATAAATCAAAGGTAAAAATATCCTTTAGTTTCTGAGTATTCAAATCATCATTGAACATAAGGCCGTTATATCTTCCAAATAAATCTATATCTACCAATTTCGGTATATGAAGACTCGTCCCGTAAGACATCTTATTCTTCGGAGTATAGGTAAGATATTTATTCTTAAGATTTTGATTAGTATGTTTATATATTCTGGATAAGTTCAGAGTATAGTTGCAAAAAATGGAAAAATTCTTATTAAGCTCATACCGCGCTTCCGTTTCCAACCCGTAGATATGGACTCTACCTATATTGTCTTTACTTTTAACGCTCGCTACGGCGGTATCTACGCTATAGATAAGATTTTTCACATCATTAAAATAAAAAGTATTCCTGAGTAAAAGCTTATCGAAAAAGGTATGGTCGATACCGGCTTCGTATGTATAGGTCTCTTCCGGGCTCAAATTCGGATTTGAATTATAAGTCGTTGTGGATGACCGCCATGTTCTATATAAGTCATAAAGCGTAGGCACCCTAAATGCCTTGCCGATTGACACTCTCACGCTGGTATCATTTGTTATATGATACACTGCGCCGACTTTCGGACTAAACTCTATGCCGCTTTTTGGATCAAAGGTCCTATTCCTGGGTGTCAAGTTATTGTCTGATAGGAAACCATCCGAATTCTTCCAATAATCCATACGTCCGCCGAGATAAACCATAAGCTTGTCGAATAAGGTGACCTCGTCCTGAATATACATCCCCACTTTTTCCTGGGAACCCTTGCTCTCAACCCATCTAACGGCGCTCTTATATTCATCCTTCGATTGGATCTTGCCCCAATTCCAATCCATCCCTATCCAGAATTTATTAAAGTCAGGATATTTTATAAGGGCTTGCGCATTGCCTCCCCATCCAGATTTTGGGTTATTGTTGGTATAGTCAACGCGTGTATATCTATTGGCCATCGTTCCGGTAGACGGCGTGTCGTATGTCCACCAGTTATTCTCCCAGCTGAAATAGGTCGTTCCGGAAAGCTCAAGAATATCGCTGAAGCTTTTCTTTAGATCGAAGTTAAGATTGTTTAGGTCTTTTGTGCCATAATAGTATTTACGCCCGCCGTTTACGTTTTCATCGTAATACTGGTAGTTTACGCCGATAGATGAAGTTTCATCGAAATCATACATCAATTTGACATTGGCGCCGTAATTCTCCCGCCACCTTCGTATATCGTAAGGCTGCCTATCAGGTACGGCTACATATCCATTGGTTTTATAGCCGTTTCCTGAAACAAGATAGCTGAAATTCTTATATTTAAAAGCATGCCGCACATAGAAAGCTCTGGTTGCGTAACTACCATATGAAAGATCGACTTCGTTTTCCAGCTTTTCCGGCTTCCTTGTGATTATATTGATTACGCCGCCCATGGCTCCTGGCCCGTAAATAGATGAAACTCCCGGTACAACCTCCACCCTTTCAACATCTTTAGGGTTAATCGCGTTCCAATATACTTCGCCTGAGTATATTTCGTTAAATGGTATGCCGTCGATCAGGACGAGGGTTCTACCGCGCGACTGTGTCCCGAATCCGCGCAGTGTAACATTGGAGGTGGCGGAGGTAAAACCGCTCCTTCTTGATACGTCAACACCCGGTATATATTTTAGAGTGTCGTCTATATTGACCGGATTTTCGCTCTCTATGGTTTCGCTATCTATTATAGACGCATCAGTCGGAACATCCCCTATAACGCTATTGGTTCGTGATGGGGTAACAATGATCTTTTGCAGATTAATAATGCTTCCGAATTTATCTTCTTCGGCAAAAGATATAGAAGAAACTATAAATATCATCAAAAAAACAATTATTCTAAAACAATACCGTGCCATTTTCATCCCCTTTCGTGCTACATACATTAAAATCGTGCTACTATCAGGCAAAAAAATAATACTCCTTATCCTATATGTTTCCCCGTGCTCGACATTCCGAGAGTAGAATGTTTAACGCCCTTCACCGCCTTCAGCATATCGGCAAGCTTTTGAGCCTCTTTGGCACTCCCGCGTACCGCAATAATCTCCATACAGTTATGATGGTCTAAGTGTATATGCTGGGTCGATATGATGTTTTTGCCGTGGTCGTGTTGAATATCCATGAGTTTTGTAGCGAGCTCTCGCTGGTGGTGATCATAGATGATCGTGATCGTCCCGGCGACCTCTTCACCCTCTTGCCATTCCTTCTTAACAAGCTCCTGACGAATAAGATCGCGGAAGGCCTCGGATCGGTTTGTATAATTCTTCTCCGATATAAGCTTATCGAACTTATCTAATAAATCTTTCGGTAGCGAAATACCAAACCTGAACAATTCTGACATCTCTTTGTCCTCGTATTACGTTTCTTAAAATTGTAGCATAAAATTATTTACTGTCAAGTTCCTTTTTCAAGATCGTAACATTACTCGCTGTCTGTCTTTAGGCTCCTGAAGAGATTATAATAACCTGATAGCTTTGCGCTGAAATGAAATGATTTATTCGTATCGGAATTGGTCACTTTAACACGATTTAATTCATAAACATCTTTATTAGACCTATATCTTCCCCTGTTGGTAGTGCAAGCACTCATATAACCTGCCTCTTCCACAAGCTTTTTGACTTCATCGTTGAAAAAGCCTAATGGATAGCAAAAATGATCAATACGACTTCCTGTCATATTTTCTATGTCATTCTTGCAACCTTTTATTTCGTCCCATAAAGCGTTCTTCTCTTTTATCGAAGGAAGAAACGCGTGATTTTTCGTGTGAGCGCCGATTAATATATTATCGCGCAGCATAATCTTCACATCTTGCCAATTCATAAAATCTTTTTTGTTTTCAACATGGCTCGAAATAATAAAAATAGTTGCAGGGAAATTGTGTTTCTTCAGGATCGGATAAGCATATATAAAATTATCTTTGTAGCCGTCGTCTATCGTTATGACAACTGTATTATGAGGGAATTTTTTATTGTTTTTGATCCCTTCCGCCAGCTCGGATAATGATATAACGCTATAGCGTTTACTTTTTAGATAATCCATTTGTTTGGAAAAATTATCCGGTGTGACAAAAAGCGTGTCTTTTTCATACCCGAACCGATGGTACGTCAAAATGGGGACGGTATACCAGGGTGAAAGCCAGAAAAAATACACAGCGCTTAAGACTAATGATAATGCTGTTAAAACAACAAGCGCTTGTTTAATAATTCTTTTCATTTCTGGCTCATGCATTTTTTCTTATACTTTATAATATCGCTGACGCGAGCGAATCTTAATCCCAGCTTTTCTAATTCGGGCGACACCTCTTTTAGCACTTTTAGAGTTTCTTTTCTGTCATGCCCTATGCCTATTGCATATCCTTTTTTAAGGCTGATTTCAGCTAACTTATATAATTGTTTACGAATGTAATCGGAAATATTCTTCTTATCGTACGCTGATAATGGTAAATCCAAAAATACGTCCCTTTCGACATATCTCAAATCCATCGCTTCCGATACCTTCTTACAAACCGATTTACCTGATGTAACGCTGTCTAAAAAGAATAAATTTTTGTTCTTAATCTGCCCTAATACAACTCTCATTACGCTACTATTCTCCGTAGCTTTTGATCCTTGATGATTATTTACACCTGTTATTCCCGGAACACCTTGAAAGGCTGAATCGAATTTCTTAATTATCTCCTTATCCTCCATGTTGCAGCGTATGGTTAAAAGCTCGGGATTTCTATTACCCTTTGACTCAAGCGGTAGATGCAGAATAGTCTCATATCTTTTTTCCTTCGCTTCTTGCGCAATTTTCGTCGAGTATTTTAAATTCGGGAGGATGGCCAGGGTAATAGGTCTCTTAATACTGTACAATGCCGGCAGGTTATTAAGATTATACCCCCAATCATCGATGACTAAAGCTATCATAGGTTTCGGTTTATACATTTTTTCTTTAATATAAAAAGCCGCTAATAATATTAAAAGAATGCCGCTTACAATAGCTATCCATAGTTTTATTCTCTTAGTCATTTGCTTCTTCTTTTAGCTTTAAATAGAATAAGTCCCACGGAAAATTCTTCCCCGGGCATTCTGTCTTTGCGCCTTCAACCTGTCCATGGCCGATAATATTCCTGACAGGGATTTTGTAATATTTCTTTAAAGTATTTACCAAGTAGACCAAAGAAGACATTTGCTTATCAGAAACTTTTTCTGTATTGAAATTGCCGACAAGGCATATGCCTATCGCCCTACAATTCATGCTACCCGCTTTACAATGAGAACCATCCTGCCTCTTTATCCACCGGGGGGATACTTCAATCTGGCCATCCTGCTTTCTATGGCTGCCGTTATCAATAACAAAATGGTACCCGAGGGTTTCCCAGCCGCGAAATCGGTGATATTTATAAAAGGATAGGGCACTTCCTTCGTCTGTGGCACTGTGATGAATTATGATATATTTCCATTTATTTGAAGGATAAAGAGGCACTACTGGTTCAATCGGAGACGCCCCTTCAATTAGAAGACGCTGCCCCATCTTTAACTCCGAGTCTTTCAGGCGATTCGCGCGCATGACATCATCTACGGTAACGTCATACATCTTCGCTATCCGCCAAAGTGTCTCTCCGGGGCCAACCACATGAAAAACATCCTGCCTCAAAACCGGCAGTGGCTCTTTCATATATACATCATATTCGGCGATGGGCGTCGGCTTAACAGGCACCCGCGCGCAGGAGGTTAGAAAAATTGTCGAGAGTAAAAATATTAAAAAGTAACTTTTTCGCGTCATAATTCTCATGATGATAACCCCAGCGTCTTCCATTATTTCGTTGTAATAAATCTTATTCCAGCGATCATTGCAAAAAGCGCACTATACAAGACCACTATCATAGGGCTTGTCGGCAGATCCCATATATATGAAAGGATGAGGCCTGCTATAACACAAAAAAACGATGATAAACATGCGATAATAAAGATCGACCTTACGCGCCTGGCGATAACCAGTCCGATCATGGCGGGGACCAGAAGCGAGGCAAAGACAAATAAGACCCCGCACATCTTTGTCGCTAGACTTATCGTTATTCCTATCGTTACATACAACAAAAGATCGAGCGCGTTCGTGTTGATACCCGCTGTGAAAGCGGTTTCTTTGTCGAATGAAATAAAGAGGAATTTCTTAAAGAAAGCGAGGTGAACGGACATAACCAAAAGAACTGCTGTCCCTAAAACCCCTATGTCTTGCCATGTTGTATAGAGAAGGTTCCCTGAAATAAGACTTATTCCTCTTGCCTCAGCCATTGGATTCTTGGCGATCAATAGCACCGCCAAAGAGGCACAAAATACATAAATAAAGCCGATAAAACTTTCTCTAGAAAGGCTCCGTTCCGTATGAGCAGCCCAGAATATAATGACTCCGATAAGGGTCAGCGCGGAAGCGCACGCGAATGGATTGGCACCTATGAATAGGCCGAGCGCGACCCCTAAAGCCGCAACTTCGGCAAGCGCTATCCCCATAAATACGATCCTTTTTAATATAATAAATACGCCGAGATAGGCGCACGCCAGGCCCGTAATAAGACCGGCTAATAGCGCCGTTAACATAAAGGATTCTCTAAAAATATCGGTCATAGATGACGCCTCATTAAGTGATTATGTATTTATTATCTATCTTTTTAAATTCCATTTTTACCCCGAATATCTCCGACAACATGTTGCCGTTCAAATCGTCTTTCATCACGATCCGGTGAGGCAATTTGCTGTTTAGGAACAAAAATTTTCCTGAACAGTTTACAACTTCATTTAACTCATGGCTTACCAATATAATGGTAAGTCTCTTATTTTTATGAAGAGCTGTTATCAATTCTAATATCTCGCGCTCGCCTTTGACATCAAGGTCGGTAGTCGGCTCATCAAGGACCAAAAAATTCGGCTCAAGGCTTAAGGCTCGCGCTATCAGGGCTCTCTGTTTCTGGCCACCGGAAAGATCCCGGAAAGCCGAGAGCGCCAAGTGAGAAATACCGGCTATCTCCAGAGACCCTGATACTTTTTTCCTATCCTCGCTATCCGGCCTTTTAAAAGCTCCCTTTATCGAAGCACGCGCCATCATAACGATATCGAAGACCGTAAACGGAAAGAGCGTGTCAATAAATTGCCGCTGCATACAATAGCCAAATTTAAGAGCGCCTGACCTGTCAACTTTTCCATTCTTCGGCTTGATAAGCCCCATCACAGCTCTTAAGAAAGTCGATTTCCCAGAGCCGTTAGGTCCCACGACCCCGAGAAAATCATTTTCGTAAATATCGAGTGACAGGCGGTCAAATATCACCTTTCGCCCATAGCCTAATGTCGCGTTTTTGAATTCAACGACCTTTCTCATGTCTTAAGTCCTTCTACAAGCTTATCAATAATCATATCCACAAGACTAAAATAGTCCTTTGCCTCTTTTGTCCCTCCTACCGAATTAGGGACCACGATAACTTTGGCTCCGGTCTGGCCCGCGACAAATTGCGCGGGTTTTTCATCATAAAAGACTTCCATTAATATTACACCAACCTTGTCCCGCTTCATTATATCTATCACTTCTTTCAGATGGGCTGGGGATGGCGGGATACCAGGCTTAGGCTCTAACTCACATGCTACCACCAGGCCGAACCTGTTCACAAAATAGGGCCAACTGCGATGATAGATGGCTATCTTCTTTCCCTTGAAGGTCGCCATTTTTTTATTCCATTCAACCATCTTTTCATCCATCTTCTTATCAAATGCCTTAAGGTTTTTTTGAAAATAGCCGGCATTTTCCGGAGAAAGTTCCGATAATCGATTTGTGATATTCCGCGCTACAATCTTAACATTTTCGGGATCAAGCCAATAATGGGGATTACCCATTGGATGCACATCACCCATCGAGCGATCGACCTTTGTGGTAGTAGGAACCTCTAAAAGATACACGCCCTCGGAGGCATCAAGATGGCCCGGGTTTCCGATCCGGATTTTTTGGTTTCTGGAGCCGTCTATTATTAAATCTTCATATCCGATCTCAAGTTCTAACCCTATCCGGATAAAGAAATCCGCATTCTTGGCTTTCATCATAAAAGACGGCTTTGCGTCCACAAAATGCGGATCCTGAATACCTCTGGCGAGAGAATCTACCTTGACCTTGTCTCCCCCAATAGCTTCAGCAATCGACTTAAGGTCTTCTGTCGTGGTAAGGACATTAATCGCATCTTTGCCGTAAGCAAAGCCGCTTAAGGCTAATAATATTATCAAAAAAACACATATTTTTCTCATGTCGCGCTCCTTAGTAGATTTTAATATTCATGTTTCCTGTGAGGGCCTAGACCAAAATCACATTGCAGCCATACGGCATTCTCATCTTTATCAAAGTTCCTGTTTGTGCGCTTGAATTGCAATCTCCATAAACAGTACTCGCTCTGCGCGAACGTAAGCCCCAGCGAACAGGCATTCTCCCGGTTCTTCGTATAATCCGGGAATTCCGAGAAATCATACCTGCCGAAAGCCGTCCATCGCTTGGCAAATTGATATGATAGCGACGAATATGCTCCCCATGAGTCCAGGCGCTTACCGTCTATTATATCGGTACCATCATCGAAATAGGGCCTATCTTTCTGGCTAAAAAGAAGCTCGTTCTGGAATGTCAGAGATTTATAGAGGCCCTTCTGAAGCGGATGCCATTTGTATGTTAAGTCTATGCCCTCGAGAGTAGTCATGTTCTTGCCAAATCTGCCATGGCCTTCGTTGTTTGAGCCTGCGGCAAGGCTTGAGCCAAGTTCAACCGTAGATTCTTCATTCAGATCGAAAAACGTCTTGAGGTGCCCAAGATAAACCAGATCTTTGCTATCAGAGCCGGCGAAGCTTACGCCGTTACTATTATTTACAACCTGCCCCGTCAATTCTATGTACTTATTCCACGGGTTCGGTATCAAATAGCTTGCGGAAACTCCCGGTTCGCTCATCCCTTCCTCGCCGAAATAGTTGGTAATCATGTTAGGATAGTCAACCCATGGCAGATTATGAAGATGATATTTATTCGCTTTGCCAAATTCGACTTTGAACTTCCCTGCTTTAGCCTGTAACCCCTCTATAGGCAGAGTAAGAAGCGTTAAATACCCCTCGCACAGGCCGATATGCCAAGCGCCATCCTCTTGTTCTACATGGAAGAAGAAATCGCCTCTTGCGTACGGGTCAACGGATGCCGAGAACGCAAGTTCAGTCTGGCGCATCTGGAACTGATTACGAAATTCCTCGTTCTTTTTATCCGTTGTGTGGTATGTAAAATCGCCTATTACGCTTACATCGGGATTAAAGCTCTGGAAATAACGCCCAAGCGATGTGGATTGAGGCTGGACTGGAGGCGCGATCTGAGGCTTTTCCGCGCGTATCGAATAGGTCTTTTGTAAATCTTCTATCTTCGTTTCAAGTTGAGTTATTCTCGTCTCATAACTCATTTTCATTTCACTGAATTGAGACCTTAATGCAGACATCTCTTGCTGCAATTGCGCGACTTCATTTCCCCTTGCATCGGTTACGGCCAAGGGGATAAATAAAAAAGCTATAATTGAAAACAGTATTGTTTTCTTCATTTGTATTTCTCCCAAGGCAAAAAATTTAAATATTAAAAGTTTTAGGAAATCAAAAAGAACTACTGGGAGAATAAAGCTGGCGGTGACCGAAGATAATTCTCTGGCTTGAAGTTGATATTGGGAATTTTGATGCAGTCGACAAAAATAAAACGCGATCTTACATGCAAGATACCTAAACAAGCGCTGATCACCACAAAGATAAATGTAGATATTACGAGCCAAATGCAGCCGAGACAATCATTATGAAATTCGCTGTCTTCGTGATTATGACATACATCTGCCCCCAGCACCAAAAAAAGGAAAGCAAGTGTCAGGAGAATCGGGATTATTTTTGATCTATTCATTTTCACGAATTAATTATATCATATTTTAACAATAAGCCAGAACAATAAAGCAATAAGCATCCGATAAACACCAAAAACAACAAAATTGTGTTTTTTCAGAAATCCAACCAGGAACTTTACTGAAACCAGTGCCGCAATAAAAGAAGCCGCAGTACCAATGAGTAAAAATACAAAATGCGCCTGTGTAAACACACTGTAATTTTTCCATACATCAAATACGGTAGCGGCAAGCATTGTCGGAACCGCCAGTAAAAATGAAAATTCTACTATTGTCTGTCTCCTTAAGCCTAAAGACAATCCTCCTATAATGGTAGCTGCGGCCCTTGATACGCCGGGGATTAATGCCACTGACTGGAATAATCCAATAATGAGAGCCTGCGTATAAGACATTGCGCGTATATCGGTTAAGGATCCGTTCTTTTCCTTATAACGCAGCTCGAACAATATCAAAATAATACCGCCAAGAAATAACGACCATAACACTATTTTGCAATTACCCATAAAAAAGGTTTTTATTATCTTGTAAAATATGGCTCCCATTATAGCTGTGGGTATAAAAGCAACGAGAATACGCTTTATCACCCTGATATCTATAAATAGCGATCTCCCGTATAAAACTACTATCGACAGGATTGCGCCGAGTTGTATGGCTATTTCAAAACATTTGACAAAATCTGTCTGCTTAATACCCAAAACAAAGGTGGTCAAAATAAGATGCCCTGTAGATGACACAGGCAAAAATTCCGTTATGCCTTCAACAATACTCAATATAAGGATATCGAATAAGTTCACAATCTATTCCTGGCGGTCAAACCAATATTCTTTATCATTAAGCCCCTGAACTTTAGGTTCTATTATTTTAGTATTCCTGCCGAAAATATACCCCGATCCATACCAGTTGCGTACCCAATATAACGCTTCCTTCCCAAGATAGTATGTTACGTGTAGCCATAACGGCGGTGATATTTTTCTTACTTCATATGTCACATAGTCGTGATTGACCATTACCCGGATGTAGTGTAAATAACCGCCTTCGGATTCCGGTATTTCTATAAGCATCCCGCCTCCGCCGGTAGTTATATAATCAATATTATCGAATCTCTGATGCTTAAACATGTGCTTATGCCCGGCGAATACCATATCTACACGATACTTAGCCAAAAGCTTCCTAAGTTGATATGCCCAGGGGGCGTTATCGATATTGTACCATTCCTGCTGGTATGGATCGCAGGGCGGTTTGTGCATTATAACGAACGTATGATCGTATTTTTGTCCTTCCTTTAATCTTTCTTCAAGCCAAATAAGATCAGGCCCGTCTTCCGCATTATCAACAACTATAAAATAAGAGTTTCTGTTTAAAAAAGCAAATTGCCTCGCGCCACAATATTCCTCGAAAAGTTTTCTGTCATCATGATTTCCTATTGCCGCGATAATCGGATATTTGATAAGGGCTTGCACCTTCTTCCATGATCTGAAATCCCATCCCGAACCGTTCAAGCTGACATCTCCCGTATGCAATACAAAATCTATCGGAACCTTCTTGAACCGATCCTCCCTATTCATATGCCATATCAGCTTAAGGCTGGATGCGTCATTAGTAAAGAGTCCGTTGTGGCTATCGCCAAAGACGATAAATGAGAAGTAAGCTCCTTTATTATCCTTGAGCCTTTTCATGCTTGACTGATTATTGTCACTGTTTGAAGCGGGTGCTGTAAACCAAAAAGGGATAAGCGGCAGAAATGAATATGCTAAGACGGTCACTATAAGAAGAGCCAAAATTTTCTTTAATTTCATATACTGTTTTCTTTTTATGTGGTTCAACGCAATATTATAAAATTAAGCGCCGTGCCAACAATAATACTAATCGTTATCATAATGAGAGTCGATTTGATCAGATCTTTCACACCCAGCTCTTTCCACAAAACTATAAACGTGGCAACACATGGAAAAGATATGGCCAATAATGTTGTCGCTATGAATAGCTGTTTGGCTGAAAGCCCCAGCGGCGCGAGCATGCCTACCGCGACATCTTTTCTTAAAAAACCGATGGCCAGAGCGACTATGGCCTCTTTCGGCAGGTCAAATAAGCCGTGAATAACCGGCGCAAATATCCCTGTTACGATATCAAATAACTTAAAGTACAAAAGAATATTAATGACCAGGACACCTATTAAAACAATCGGCACTGCCTCGAACAAAAAACCTTGAACGCGAAAATATAATTTTTTTGCCAGTATTGCTAAAGGCGGAAATCTATAAGGAGGAATTTCTATTAAAAATTCAGGGCTGTATCCAGGTAGCACGCGGTTTAAAATCAAGCCTAATATCAGGATAATACAGAATAACACCAGATACACCCCACCAACATAAAACCCGCCGAATACACCCAATAGCCCTACGATCATCGCCTGCAATGGGACACATGGCACACCAATAGAGATAATAGTCGAGGCGATAAATCTTTCGCGTTTTGATTCCAAAACACGGGTCGACAATATGCCGGGAACGTTACAACCAAACCCTAAAAGCACCGGTATGATGGCGTAGCCATGTAAACCAAGACGGTGTAATAGATTATCCAGTAATATTGCCAGGCGCGGTAAATATCCTATATCTTCTAAAAGGCTTAGGACAAGATAAAATGATATGACATATGGCAACACCATGCCGAATTCGATGTAAGGGGCTGTGGTCAATACGCCGAGTGATTGCTTAAAATCGATCTTCCCGTTAACTAAGTCGCCGATTAATAAATGGAACAAAAAGCTCTTTTCCTGCCAATGGAGCGTCAATTTTTCCAACAAAGGTTGGATCGTCCCATAAAAAATGGGGTCTGTTATTTTATTGATGATAGATTCGCCTATGAACCGAACGATTCTAAATGATACATATATGACTCCCGATGCCATTACAAAACCCGTCAAAGGCCGCACGGACGCATCCTCTAGCATCTCTCTTAATCTATGATGGCGATGTTCAAGATGCTGCACCTGCTCGATAATGCGCCCTATCTCCTTCCAGCGCTCTTCATGAGGAAGTTTATCTCTTGAAACATGCGCCGCATCTTTTATTCTTTCGATCAATAATTTTATGCCCACACCGGTTACGGCGCAGGTCGATATCACCGGAATATGTAAAATTTCTTCCAGCTTCTTAATATCAATATGAACTCCCCTATGAACGGCGTCGTCACACATATTTAAGCAGGCGATTGTTGGAAACCCTTCTTCGATGAGTTGCAGCGTTAAAAGCAGGTTCCTTTCCAAATTGGTTGAATCAATAACATTAATAATCACTATTTCATTTTTAGGATGCTCTTTTAACAAGGAGACAGCTACTTTTTCGGCGCTTGAGCTCGGTTCTAATGAGTATGTCCCCGGCAAGTCTACGACTTCGATCTTCTCATCTCCCAAAGCTAAATAACCCTTGATAAATTCTACGGTTGTGCCGGGATAATTAGATGAGATTACATGAACACCGGTAAGGCGGGAGAATACAACACTTTTGCCGACGTTAGGATTACCTATCAAATAGATCTTTTTAATCATTCTGTCTCTACGATGATTTTTGTTGCCATACCATGTCCCAAGGCCAGGACGCTTCGGCCTACCCTTATTACCACCGGGCCCCTTAAGCCAATATAGCTGAGTTTTGTGATCTCCTTACCTACATAGATACCCATACTCATTAGTCTATTTTGCAGGCCTGTGCCTCCCATGATTTCTAAGATTTTACCTTTATGATCCGGCTTAAGATGTACTAAAGATACTTTCTTCATAGTCTGTCATTCTAACATAAATATGTAAAATATCAGAACAGAAACACTGCCGCGGCAATTACTGTGGAATAAAAACCCTCCGGCCCTATAACCGCGGTTTGGGTCATATTAGTAGTGCGAATAATTTTATCGCTTAATTGATATATGCTCTTATTCTCGTCCCATGATTTTTCTTCATCAAATTCAAGACCTAGCGTTGAGGCCAGCATCTCTACCGCGAGATCTTCGGCAAAGTCACCGGCTGTCTTCTCATTCTGGCCGAAACCATGGTGTTCGCTTAAGTAGCCATATGCGTTAGGATTGGCCGGAACAGCGCAGCCTATACTTGCCGCGATAAGACGATGCGGCTCGCATGATGCGCATCTTGCGATAACAGTATAGGTAATCATACCATGATATATCTCTTTAACGCCTTCGTTTTTGGGCACGATCTGACATTCGGGAGGCAAAATGCTCGAGACCGGCACGAGATTACATCGTTCAATCCCCGCGTCACGTAACGCGAGCTCAAAACTTCTAAGCTCTGCCTTATGTATCCCGACGCCTTTTGTAAAAAACATCTTTTTAGGAACGGCTAAATTCTTTCTTGAGCCAAGAATCATAAAAATATTCTATAAATCCAAGTCTCCAAACCATCCATCGTAGAACCTTTTTAAATGTTCATATGTTTCTCTATCCATAACATTTTTTTTCACATCTTTCTCCTTGAATGAAAACCTATATCCTGTGCAGTAGGCCATAACGATATCTTTGGCGTGATTGACCTCTTTCATCATCTCCTCGCAATGCTTCTTTTCTTTCTCTTTGCATCTATCGGGATGATATTGAAGGCTAAGTCTCCTGTAGGCGTCTTTTATCTCTTCTAAAGTCGCATCTTCACCCAACTCCAATATCTTTCTCGCCCTATCAACTTGTTGAAAATCTATCATGTTATAGTCCCACCTTTATCTCGGGAGTGACGGTAATCTTGGCCGTTATAAAATTTGATACAAAACAATCCTTCTTGGCAAGATTTATAAGCTCTTTTGCTTTCTCAATCTGACTATTTGTAGCAACAATTATTTGAGTACGGATTTTAATTTCAGTGAACATAAACTTATCTCCGACTTTTTCAACAATTCCCTGCCCTTCGCTCTCGTATTTTAGAATATCAAGATTATCCCGCTTTGCGTAATCTATAAAGGCATCTTTTATAAAACCTTCTATCGAATCTACAAATAGCTCCTCAGGCGTTAACATATCATCATGCGTTTTAAATTCCGAAGAAGCGACTATTTCAATAGTTTTATTGCCAATCGAACATAAAAACTTCCTCTTTTCCTCATTCCAGGTTATAACTGTCTTGTGGGTTAATTCCTTATTGTCCTTTTCTATATTTTCCATTTATTCTTACCTCAATCTTTTCTATATTAAATATGAGGTTTAATCGCGGCTTCGAGTTCCGTTTTAGGAACCGCGCCTACGATTTTATCCACAATCTTACCCTTTCTAAAAATCACTAATGTCGGTATACTCATGACGCCATAGCTGGACGCCGTTTCGGGAGCTTCGTCCACGTTTAACTTACATACTTTTAATTTGCCCTTATATTTCTTCGCTATCGTTTCAACTATCGGCCCGACCATTCGACATGGGCCGCACCACCGGGCCCAAAAGTCTACAAGAACCGGCAAATCCGCGTCCAACACTTCGTGCTTAAAATTATTGTCATTTATATTAGCCGTCATTTTGTCTCCTTCTCTTTATGCTCGTTCAACTTCTATGGATTCAACGAAAAACTCCTTATCCATTTGAATATCGATATCCGCACTGCCGCAAAATGGGCACTCGAATACTTTTTTAGTAATACGGGTAATGCGTTTACAATTTTTGCATTCTAATGGAAGCTCCAACGGAAGAACATTAAGCGACACGACATTGAATTTTTCTCCTTGCCTTAACACATTAAAAGATTCGCGTAAAGTTTCAGCGGCAACATGGCTAAAAGGGCTCAAGCGAACATTAACTGAAATTCGTCCCGAAACTGTATCTTTATCCAGTTTCTGCCTCAAAACAGCGAGTATTTCATTAACAAATCTTGTCTCATGCATAAAAACCATTGCCTCTATTTATAAACTTTTGCCTCTGACTTTAATCCCTCTTTCCCTCAATTCGTCGGTCTTCTTTTTGGAACATCGCATACATAAAAAGTGCGGCTTTGAATAGCTCCTATCATAGTTGGGGGCCTTAACCAGCCTCCAGAGGCTTTCTTCTTTTCCGCATTCATCGCATCTTCCCTTATCTTTAAACTGCCAGACTTCGACCGCATAGCTGGTAAATATAAATCTGTCTACCCAGAAAAAAATCGCACCTCCAATAAGGTTCGCTAATACCGTAGACCATATGCCCACCCCAAGGTTCTTCACCACAAGCCACAAGATGGGCGTACTGAGCTGCCACCTTAATAGATACAATATAAATTTTCTTAGATTAACCATAGAATATTTCTACTTATGTAGTGGACAAAAGCGAAAGGGGCATTTTTTAACAAATGGACAGTGTATCCTATCTCTAAAAATAAAAGCGACAAATACGATAACGAAGGCCGCTACCAAGAAAACGGCAAGTGGTTTCTCAATAAGCCCAAATTGCCGTAATATAATGATCCCAACAGCAACAATAAGCAATTTGATAAAAATCATCTTTCCCTCCTCCATTTTTAGGAGATCGAACGATTGTTCAGACCTTGCCTCTTCTCTTCAAGGTATCATCCGAACTGATAGGCTTAGCGTCCTTCTTTTCGGCCCTGTAAACAGAAACAACATTTAAGCCGCCAAAATACCTTTCTATCGCTTTCATTTTGTCACTTGGCAACGGTTTTACGTTACATGGCCTCAAAGGCGTATTAATATGGACTTCATCAGGCCCTATATATCTGGCCATGCTCGCAACTTCGCTCGCATAGACCCTGTTCGCTTCCATAAACATTATTTGAAGCGCCAGCTTTCCTTTATAAATGCTCTTAAACTTTTTTATGGCATTAATAATAACGTCAATCTTGGTATCTTTCATAGGAGCGTTTATCATATTAAAAACATATTGCGAGGGAGCGTCTAACTTACAAACGACAAAATCCGCCAAAGACAAATCTTTTGCAACGTTTTCCATGTATATAAGAGAGGAATTTGTCAAAACGGCTATTTTCTCCTTCCTTATCAGCTTTACCGCTCTTATCATCTCTCCCAAATTTTGGGCCAAAGTTGGTTCGCCCGTCCCTGAAAAGGTAATATAATCTATTTTTATGGCCGGCAAAGACTCTAGTTCCTTTATTACACTGCGAGTAGGAACAAATATTTTTCTTTTATCGGTTAAATGTTTTGTTTTACCGAGCTGGCAATAAATGCAATCGAATGTGCAAACCTTTTCGGCTCCCGATATCGGATCAACGCCTAATGAACTTCCCAACCGCCATGAAGGTACTGGCCCATAAATATATCTATAGGTTTCTTTACCCATATATCTTTCCTATGGCATCCTGCGCGGCCACCACAATCGGATACATGGTGGGTGCGCATGTCAAATATGGCTGAGTTGCTATTTGCAGCGTCTCAAGCTCTGTGGCCGACATCCTTTTTTGAATAGCGACGCCGATAAGATTTATCAGCTCCCCACAGCTAAAACCACCAGCAACCTGGCCGCCCAACAAAATCCCAGATTGTCTTGAAAAAACCAATTTCATTTTAATATCACTCGCCAGAGGCAAGGTACCGGGATGTTTATCCTTAACACTGGCATGCCCAGTCACGATCTCAAAACCCTCTTTTATCGCGGTATTTTCAGTAAGACCGGCTGAACCTAACACCAGGCCGTCAATATAAGTAGAGTATATCGCGATAGTGCCTTTATTTTCCCGAATAACTTTCAATTGATAAAGGTTCGCGCCCGCGATTCTGGCTTCCGCTGTTGCCGTTGAGGCCAGCATTACCGGGATATCTTTACGGGTATAAAAATCTCTTTTACCCGCGCAATCACCTACGGCAAAAACGTCAGGATCTATCGTGCGCATATATTCATCAGTCCATATCCCTTTGCCCCTACCCAGATCCAGGCCCGACTTTAGGGCAAGCGCCGTATCGGGAGATGCTCCTATACCCAAAATAACCGCGTCGATCTCAATATCTTCGCCGGTTGATAATTTCACTTTTTCAACTCTATCCGTGCCGCAAAACTCAAGCACTTTAATACCTGTTAATATTTTCACACCTTTTGCTTTTAGCTTATCTTCGGCAAGTGTTGAAAATTCCAAATCAAAGGAATTTGCAAGTATATTAGGAAGAAGTTCGACCAGATATGTATTTAATCCGCCTATTTTTGAAATCTCATCGGCAAATTCAATACCGATAAATCCGCCTCCTACTATCAGGATATTCTTGCATTTTTTGATCTCTTCTATCGCATTTTTAAGATACTCCAACTCTTTATATATAGGATAGATTCCTTTCTTTTCTATGCCTGGGATGGGTGGTAAAACCGGCGTTGATCCGACAGCTAGGACCAATTTTTCATATCCATATGCTTCTTGGCTTTTACATTCGACGGTTTTGTTTTTACGATCTACTGTTATCGCCTCGTCTACAACTGTTTTGATGCCACTCTTCTCCAGTGATGCCATCCCCAATACATTTTCATCAGGAGACTTCAGGCTCTTTATCATATAGGGGATCCCGCACGGAATAACCCCTTTCTCGACATTTCTCATTACCACTATTCTTTTATCGGGATAATACTTCCTGGCGGTTAACGCGCATACTACCCCCGCCGGACCGGCGCCTATTATCAATATATCCGTTTTATCTAGCATTGTGACTCCTTAAGTTTTACACCGCTTTCATCATGACACAGACCTGATGTATGACATCCATATTATTTTCTTTGCAAAACCATATGGCGTTTTCGCTTTCGGCGCCGGGCTGAAGCCAGATCCTCCTTATACCTTTATCTTTGCACTCAACGAGTATTCTTTCTGTTACCAACGGCGGAGTGACCAAATTAACGACATCTATCATGAAAGGAACATCTTTGACGCTGGGGTAGCAACGCTGCCCTTCAACCTCTTTTATAGTAGGATGCACAGGATAAACCTCATATCCCTTATTTTTTAATAATTTTAAAATCTTGTAAGCGTATTTTGACTCATTTCGAAATGACCCTGCCACAATAAAATTCTTATGGGCCAAAAATTCACTGATCAGCTTTTCCATATATTTTCTCACCTTACATTTCTATGGTCTGGCCTTCGCTTGGTATAATACAATCGCGCTTGAATTCTTTGTCAAATAATTCCTGCGCGATCCGGCCCGTACAATGAAAAGGAATAACCTGGCTGACTCCAAGCATTTTTAATTTTGAAATAATATCACGGGCTGCCTTTGGCGTATGATCTTTGAGATGGAAACCGCCTATGACAAGACACACATTCAGATTAAAGCTTGTTTTTGCATGCTGAATTATCTCGATAATACCGGGATGCGCGCATCCCGTAAGGATTACGAGCCCTTTTGCTGTCTTTATAGCCAAGTATTGTTCCGGTATATCGCAATTCCCACGACTGCCTGTTAGCTCACCACTCAAGTAAATGTTATCCCGTATGTTGGCTACGCCTTTTACTTCTACAAGATGTGCCCCATACCACTTAATTTTATCCTTAATCTCCTGCTTAAAGTGCGGGCATATATACACAGTCACATTTTTATTCTGTTCCAATATTTTCCATAGGCCTGTTACATGATCCCAGTCATCATGAGATATAGCTATATGTCTTATTTTATTCAAATCTATGTTAAATCTTTTTAATTGTTTTAGAACATAAACCGGTTTGCCGAATGTGTCAAAAAGAATATCATCATTTATAAGGATAGACAGCCCCCAATATTTTATAAAACGCTGCCATTTAGTCGAACCTTCGGCAAGAATGGTTATTCTCATAATCTATTCCTCAATGCAATATTTTTACCAATAACATAAGAACAATGCCGGCTACAAAAAAAAACATTGAAAGCGTAGCCTTTTTTATATCAGCCTGTTTATGTATCTCCGGCACCAGATCACAAGCCGCGATATAGATGAATCCGCCCGCCGCAAAAGGCAGGATAAATTTAGTAAAAGAACCGGCCTGTTCGGCAAAGGCATGACCTATAATAGAACCGATAACCGCCGTAAGGGCCGATAAGAAGTTGTAAAATAATGCCTTATATTTATTCATACCTCCGTATACCAAAACTCCAAAGTCGCCTATTTCCTGCGGTATTTCATGAAGAATGATGGCTATGGTAGTAACGATCCCAAACCTAGTATTGACCGCGAAGCTGGCCCCTATAATGATCCCGTCTATCAGGTTATGCACTCCATCGCCCATAAGGTTAAGATAGCTTACCGGATGAACCTCGCATTTGCCCTCATGACAATGGCGCCACAATAGATATCGCTCCATTATAAAGAAGAGAATAAACCCTACTATTAGATATAGATATGTAAACGTGCTGTTCGATTTTTCAAGAGCCTCCGGTAGCAGATGAAGAAAAGCCCCTCCTATCAATGCTCCGGCGGATATTCCGACAAGTAAAATGAGTATCTCATTAAGAACTTTTTCGTTTAATAATAGCGCGAGTATTCCTATGAGCGAGATGAGACTTACGACAATACTTGCGCCAATTGCCCACACAAAACTCATGAATACCGCCTCCTCATGGCTTGAGAAGATAATCCGCTATAGCTTTATATAATGTGCTCACAGCAAGAATCGCGCAATGAACATGGCTTTTAGGTAAAACCTTCAATTCCATAATTACCTGTCCGGCTGATACGCACAGCGCATCCTGGAGAGACTTCCCTATCGCAAGGTTACAAGCCATAGCCCCGCAAGCGGTCGTATAAACGCATCCGTCAGTATGAAATCTTATATCGGTTATTTTATTATTTTCCACTACTATATAAAATTCCATCTGGTCACCGCATATACCTTTAATATATGCTGAGCCGCTCGCATCATTCATCTGCCCGAAATATTTATTATCTTTCACTAAATCGACGATGTTCCCGGGTATAATAGAGACATCTTCCGAATTACCAATCATAATACAGCACTCCTTTCAATCTCTTTTCTCATCCCAAATACACCGGGCATATATCCTGAAATAAGTTTTTCTCCTTTTTCGGTAAGTATATATACGGGCGATGCGCTGGATAGGGTTTTTATCGTCGTTTCACTCAACCTGTTTCTAACGTCCTTAGAATTACACGCCCATACTATATCGGCATATTTTTCTATTTCTCTTAAACGATCTTTTTTAATACCGGTCGTGCATATAACCAAAATAGTCACTGATACCCCTTGATTCTTTTCGATGTCTCTTATCTTTTCAAGGCTCTCATCACCAAAAGCGCATACCGTAACGGCAATATTGTTAAAACCCTTTCCCGCAGCCGCGAGGACGCCCCTTGTCTGATCTATTAAACCTCTATCCTCTAAAACACTACATCCGTACCGGCGCAATTTTACAACTACCTCGGGAATAAAAGATGTCTTGAGCACGGTATGCATCCGCGCGCCTATGCCTTGGACAACTTGAGGAACATTCGTTATAACTGTTCCGGCGCCGTCACATACCGTTACGACGCAATCTATCGTTTTATTTTTTAGCCCATAGGCCATAATCTCCGAAGCCCCGTAAGGTACCGAGCGTTCTTCTTCCCATATCACCCTGTTTTTCGTGCAGAAACCGAAACGTGTAATCTTGTCCTCTATAACACTCTTTATCTCTTCTTTCAGGCGATCCGCCGGAAACTCTGCGGCATTTTTAAGGCCTGTATACAAAAAGTGAGCCATACGGCACCCGGAACTAGTTGGTTTGGTTACCTTTACTACCTTACTATCCGATATCGTAATAAGTGATGAAAAATATCTTACAACATGTATGTCTTTCATACGTTTTTATTGATTATCTTTTTTATTATATCGTCTATGGCTGCGACTGCCTTCGTCTCTTTCCCACAGGATATATATGGCCTACCTTCATCTCCGGAAATCACCATTTCAGGCTCTATGGGTATCCTCCCTAAAAACGGGACTTTGAGCTCACGAGCCGCCTTTTCTCCGCCTCCCGTTTTAAAAAGATCTATCTCTTTTTTGCAATGGGGGCAGATTAGGCCGCTCATATTTTCGATGACGCCCAATACCGGGATGTGTAGCTGCTGGGCAAACAGGATGGTTTTACGCGCGTCCAGAACAGCCACATCCTGAGGTGTCGTAACAATAACCGCGCCTGTTACATCCGATATAAGCTGGCACACGCTTAAAGGCTCATCTCCTGTGCCCGGAGGTGAGTCGATTATAAGGTAATCCAGGTCTCCCCATATTACATCGCTTAAGAATTGTTTTATAACGCCCATCTTTAAAGGACCGCGCCATATGACGGGCTGATCCGGATCATATCCTATTAAAGCAATGCTTACAGCGCTTAAATTCGGCATAACTTCGACCGGTGCTATCCCGGCATCGATCCCGAATATAACCTTTTTCTCTATCCCCAGCATTTTGGCTATATTTGGCCCGTGAAGATCAGTATCTAAAATGCCTACTTTCAATCCTGATACCGCGAGAGCGTGCGCAATATTGACAGCGACTGTTGTCTTCCCTACGCCGCCTTTGCCGCTCATAACGATAATCTTATTTTTTATGCGCAACATCTTCGCCTTAAGACGCACTTCCTGTTCGGCAGGATCTATTTTGGTGCTTTCCATACCAAATCCCTTCTTCTCTAGTGTTTATTGACCAGTAGCCAATCGATAGCTTTTCTGTGGTCTCTTACTCCGTTCATTAACCGCATATTTTCAAGCTGCCCTAATTCTTTAAGCCTTTTATATATGAGAATCCATACACAATCCCTATCGGGATCAATTTCGCATTTCCCTTTATTCTGTCCGCCGCAGGGGCCGTTTCGTAATCCTTTAGGACATCTGGCAATAGGGCAGATGCCACCTGTCATGCCTACGATACATTCCCCGCACATCAGGCATTTCTTCTCAAAACGATCCTCTTTTGGAGAAAGTCGAACTATCTCTCCTTGGAATAACGTGTCATTGGCGGGATAAACCGGCTTCTGTAAGACTTCCGCTATGGCTTGTGTTCCGCCGCCGCAAGCAAGACTGATTATCGATTGAGAAGCAGCAAGCTCTTTTTCTTTACGCCTAAGAAGCTTCTTTGACTCGAAAACATAACATGCAGGGTTAAGGATGTCCCACCCGGCTATGATCTTACCTTTTTCTTCAAGCGCTTTTGATAAACTTTTTATTTCATTTTCACCGCCGGTTTTACAGGTAGTGGCGCAAACAGCGCATCCAATCAAGAAAACAGTAGAGTCTTTTTCAATATATTTCAATATTTCGTCTATGCTTTTTTGTTTGGTTATAATCATTATAATTTCGCTTTCATCTCAAGGCTTGACCAGGCTGATCCCTTTGCATGAATTAAATTCAAGCTGTAGGGTTACGTGAGTAATATTAAAGCGCTCTTTAAGTATATCTTCCGCCCGCTTTACCAGAAGGCAGGTTTCGCTAACCGGTATATCTCGCGATACATTGATGTGCGCCTCAAAGAAGATATCGCGCTCGGTTACCGCCCATAGATGCGCATGATGGATATCTTTTACCCCATCGATACTTTCGATCTCGGCCTGAATATCCTTTAAATTTATTCCTTTCGGAACATACTGCATAAGAATATGGGCGCTCTCTTCGATGATCTTATACCCCTCCCTTAATACATATATACCGATAAGAATGGTCAATACCGGATCAATCCAGTATGTCTTGGATATAAAGATCATACAGGCGCCGATAATAACCGCTATAGAAGAAAGAAAATCGGAGAAAAGATGCACATAAGCCGCCCGTATATTCATATCGGCGTGCGCATGCGTCTTGAGAAGAAAAACGGAGATAATATTAGCGGCTAACCCTACCACGGCCACGGCAAGCATAAACAGGCTATTTATCGGATGAGGGCTTATAAGCCTGGCTATCGCTTCTTTAAATAGAAAGAACGATACCACCACTAAAGTACAGGCATTGAAGAGTGCTGCCAGAATTTCGGCCCGTTTATAGCCAAATGTCTGCGCTTCGGTATTTTTTCTCTTGGACAAGCGCACCGCTATAAAGGTGATGGCTAACGCCACCGCGTCGCTTAGGTTATGGAGCGCGTCTGAGAGAAGCGATAGGCTTCCTGAAAGCAAGCCGCCGATAACCTGCACAATAACTGTGACAAAATTTAACCCTGCCGATATGATTAGTCGGCTTTCTTTATTATTTTTTTTGTGTATATGCATCTTATGCCGTCATCTCTTTCCAGATCTTTACAATCTCTTCCTTGATGGCACCGTTACAATGTTCAACAATCGTCTTTCCCGCGACCATCGACTCCACAATAGCCTTGTCGAAACCTATCTTACCTATGACACTGATTCTCTTGCTCTCGCAAAAATCTTCAATCCCGCTGGTCATCTCATTATTAAGATCGTATTTATTCACTACCATCTTAATCGGCACTTTAAAGTGTTCCGCAACCTCGATGACCCTTTTCGCGTCATGGAGGCCTGAAAGTGTCGGTTCTGTCACAATAAGCGCGCAGTCTACGCCGGACAAAGAAGCGATTACAGGACAGCCGATGCCTGGAGGACCGTCAATGATAATGTAATCTACATCGCTTTTTTCCGCTATCTCTTTAGCTACCTGCCTGACTTTCGCGACAAGTTTTCCTGAGTTTTCTTCGGCTATGCCTAACTTCGCATGAACAAAAGGGCCGTATTTTGTATCTGAAATAAACCACTCGCCGGCTATATTCTCTTCCATAGTTATAGCGTTAACAGGGCATATATTACTGCATAGGGCGCATCCTTCACACGAGATAGGATCAATGGTCAGATCGTCGCTTATCGCGCCGAATCTGCACAAAGCGACACATTGACCGCATTGTGTGCATATCTTCTTATTGAGTTTCGCGGTCTTTCCACTTTTAAATTCATACCGCTCCTTAATGCTTGGGTGCAGTAAAAGATGCAGGTCGGCAGCGTCGACGTCACAATCAACCATTACCTTGCGTTTAGCAAGAGCGGCAAAAGAGCCTGTCAAAACAGTCTTTCCTGTCCCGCCTTTTCCGCTAATTACGACAATTTGCTTCATTACAACCTCTTAAAATGTTAAAACTTTGTCGCTTTCTTTCACTATATCATATAGATCTTTCATAGTTGAAAGAGGACAGTTTTCAGAGCCTTGTGAGTTTCTGATTTTAAGACATGATCCACACGCTAAGATGCTGCCGCCGTTATCTATAAACAGTTTTATCTGTTCGGTCACCTTAAATTTTTCTGTATCGATAGATTCGCATTCTACGCCTTTACCGAGCAAAAATACCTTAACCGCGTCTTTCTGTTTAATCGAAAAAACGCCTAACCTGAACGCGTTCCAAACCACCTCCGTATCATTCGAGTAAATTATTATTCCTAACTTCACAAAATCTCCTTTTCTATTTCGGCAAACATTGTTCTGAATTTTTCTTTGTACTCTGTTTTCTCCTGAATCATCGGAATACCGCGAGAATACAGAAGAGCTATCTCCCTATCAAATGGTATGCGCAGAAGTACCGGTATTTTGTTATCCTGACAATATTTGTCAACTTTATCATCGCCTATATCAGAGCGGTTGATAATAACTCCGAATGGGATATTTAGCTTCCTCAAAACTTCGACAGCCAACACCAGATCGTTAAGGCCAAAAGGCGTTGGCTCGGTTACCAGTATACAATAATCACTTTTCTTCACCGCAGCTATAACAGGACAGGATGTTCCGGGCGGAGCATCAATAATAACTGTTTTGGCGGGATTGATGCGATCTTGCACCTGCCGGATCAATGGCGGGGACATTATTTCACCGATATTGAGCCTGCCGTGGACAAATTGCATATCCCCCGATACTCCTATTTCGACAACACCTATCTCTTTATTAACTTCTCTGATGGCTTTTTGAGGGCAAAGCAGGCTACAAGCGCCGCACCCATGACAAAGATGCGGAAAAATAAGGACTCTCCCTTTCCCGTTCTTATCCGCAGGAATGACCGCTATGGCATGATACGCGCATACCTCACGGCATTTGCCACACGTATTACACTTTGCCTCATCAACTTCTGGAATAGGGATAAAAGCCGAAGACCTTCCTTTTATTTCCGGCTTTAGAAAAATATGGGCGTTTGGCTCTTCAACGTCACAGTCAAGTAATTGCACGTTGTCTAAAGACAACGCCAGATTAACCGCTATGGTAGTCTTTCCCGTCCCGCCCTTACCGCTCGCGACTGATATAATCATAAACCCTGCTTATCGCGTAGCCACAACGACATGTTGATACGCGCTTTTTGCCTTCTTGATCGAAAAACCTTTTTTTGCCAGATATTTTTCGATGTCCAATAGGCTCGCCTTGCCAGATTCATGCTTTTTACCGTCAAGCGCATGGATCTTATCCATGACACCGAAACCCTTCTTTGAGAAATCGCTAATGACTAATTTTCCGCCGGGGGCTAGAACGCGGATCAATTCATCTATAACCTTATATGGATTATCAAGGTGATGAAGGACGTTGACAGAAAAGACCTCATCGAAGCTCGCTTCGGCAAAACTTGTGCGCTCACCATCTTCAATTCTGAATTTGACTTTTTTCCCAAGGCCGGAATACGCAATATTAAGTCTCGCAAAATGCTGCTCTTCCTTTGAAATATCAAAGGTAACAAATGAATATCCCCGCTTCGCAAGCGCAAGCGCAAAATGGCCCTTACCTGTTCCGGCCTCAAGAATCTTACCTGAGAGCGGCATCGCCTCTCTTAAGATAAAATCCCTTTCCTTTTCCAAATCGTAGCCGAAGCTTCGATAAACACTTACTCTCTCTAAATACTTTTTATGGTTCTCAAGAACTTCTTTTTCCAAAATTGGATCCTTATTCTCTTATCATCCTTGCTCCACATTTAGGGCAATCCATAGACGAACACGGAGTTCCTGCTTGATGCGATGCCTTCGTGCCACAGGCAGGACAAATACAATTTCCTCCCGGACCTGTTCCTTGACGATTTCCGCCGCCTCTACCCATGCCTCTTCCTCTACCCGCTCCTGGGCCTTGCCCTAAAGGGCCTGTTCCATCTCTTCCTGGCATACTAATCACCTCCTAGTCATGCTCTTCAAACGCCTTATTTTGTATCGCGTCATTTTTCCTTAACCATTCCATAATCATGGCCGCATGCTCTTTTTCCTCATTCATATTATGCGCGAGAAGCTTCTTGAGCGACTCATCCTCGGTAGCGTCTATTCTTTCCTGATAGAAGTCGATTGCTTCAAGCTCCTCTCGCAGAGATTTCCTGGCGCGTTCCAAATCAACGTGCTTGGGATCCATCTTTTCTAATGGCTCAAAAAATGGCATGTTTGACCTCCACTTATTTAATTATTCTTTCCCGGCATTCCAAACTTAGATCCTACACTTGCGCTTTCGGTGGCTTTTAGCTCACCTTTTTTATACTTTTCTACAGCGCTTTTTACTGTTCCGCCAACTCCGGTAAATATCTTTATACCGGCGGCATTTAATGTCTGGAAAGCATTTGGGCCGACATTCCCGGTCAAAACAGCTTTCACGCCCTTAGACATCATAAGCTGTCCTGATTGGATTCCGGCACCACCCGAAAATTGCATATTCGGATTTTCAACCGCTTCAAATTCCAAAGAATCCGTATCGATAACCATGAAATACTGGCATCTGCCAAAACGGGCATCAACTTTGGAATCGAGCGCTTTCCCTTCCGATGTTACGCAGATTCTCATAATATCCCCTTTTTTAGTGACATGTACTGCCATGCTCTTTGCACGAGTCCAGTCCGCCTAGCTTATTTGTAAGGAAATCATCGATCGCTTCTTTTACCATGCCGGAGTAGCCAAATACCTTCACGCCCGCGTTTGCGAATTTCTGCTGCGCGCCGCCACCCATGCCACCGGCAATGACATGTGTAACTTTATATTTCAGCAATTCATCTACCGCAACACATCCTCCGCCGCCGTGCACTACTGTATTCTCGACTATCCTGCTGTTTTTTACCTTATTGTTCTCTATATCTAACAGGAAAAAGTATTTACATTGCCCGAAATGTTCGGCAACGTTACCCTGAAGGCCTTTCTGGTCTTCAAGCGTTATGCCCAATCTCATATGACGCTCCTCTCATTTGTGTTTAATTACCTGCAACCAAGGCCCTAGGAATGGAGGTTGCGCGCTAAACGCTCCATCCCTACTTAACTTCACTACTCTTTAGGGCCTTGCGGCTTCTCCAGCGTACCCAGGCGCTCTTGGATCGCGTTCAGTTCTTCCTTCAGGAAAGAAGCTTCCTCTTTAAGCATTTCGGTCTCATCACCGCCTCTTGCCCAAAAAGGGAGGCCTGTAGCGTAATACTGGTTTCTAAAGCCTCTTCCTCCGCCTCGTCCTAAGAATCGGCGCCCAAAAGGCCTTAGTTTAACCCCTGATAGAGGCATAACGCAAAACCCTCTGCCTCCGCCTGTCATAGGGCCCATACCCATCGGGCCTGTTCCGTCTCCTCCCGGCATCGTAATCACCCCCTTTTCTTATGTTTCTGTTAATGAAAATCATTTCCATTTATGGTGAAAAAAATATATGCCCTATCTCTTTTTCTTGCATTTATCGCACAGGCCATAAAATTGGATTAAATGGTTTGTTATCGCAAAATTGTACTTCTCTGAAAGCCCTTTTTCTGTTCTATGCAAAAGCTCTATCTCATCATCTATAAAATCGGTATAATCGATTACCCTTTTACAATTAGTGCATATCAAGTGATGGTGGTGGGTGCTTCTCTTTGATCCTTCAGCCAGCTCGTAACGCGCCCTGCCATCACCAAAGTCGAATTTGAATACCAATCCCAGGTTAACAAGGATCTCCAAAGTCCTATATATAGTAGTAAGCCCTATGGCCGGATATATGGCATGCACCTTCATATATATATCCTCGGCGCTTAAATGCTTATCGGCCTTGGTAAGCACATCAAGGATAGCTTCCCGGCCGACAGTTATCCTGTAACCGCAACCTTTAAACCTTCCGTGCCACCATACCGGGCCCTGTCCGTTTCCTCTTGGCATATCAATCTTCTCCTAAATGAAAATGGTTTCCAATATTAAATATACACTATTGCCTAATTTTTGTCAATATTTATTTTTTTGTAGGTACCGTTAATAGCTCTTTGGATATTCTGTTCTGCGATGCAGGAAGGATCTTGACAACTCGTTTAGGTCTTCCTCGCGGATTCTCCATTGGCCGCCGAATTTAAAAGCAGGTATTTTCTTCTGTCTCGCCAGCCTACGAACCGTATGAGGATGAAGCTTGAACTGCTTTGCTACCTCTTCCGCACTAAATATCTCAGGAAATCTACCCATAGGCAACTACCCATGTATGTTTTGTTGCTTTTTATAACGAATTATTCCAAAGTCAAATTAGAAAATTTTGAAAAAATCGCTGAAATGTCCCTAAAAACGGCTGTTTTGGCCCTCCCGGCGAGGGTATTTTTCAGCATGAAATATTGCCATTTTCCGACGGAGAATAAGCCCTTAAACACCTATGCCGGCATGTGCTACTCAAAGAAATTGACATGGACACGCTTTTTCAAACCTACAATCACTGACGACCCGCGCCTCGCCCGACCCGCACCCCGACCCCCCTTCCAAGGACCCCGTAAGCACGGCCTGCCCTGATCATGCCCGCCAGACGCGACGTGGACGCAAAAAACGCCATGTTTCCATGCCCCTATACAAACGTAGCCGACGTTAAAACGTCGGCTACTGCGATCACTACCTTGTGCTATATTTGTGCTAATATCATCGCCAGAGTGCGACGGATTCGTCCAGATTGCTACAACTCGAATTGTAACGTAACTCACGATGAAATAACGCAGTTGCAACAATATCAATGGGTTACGAGAATTGCCCGGGTCTCATTAAGAGTGTCCTGCTCTGCCAATTGAGCTATGCGGGCAGCTTATGTAACTATCGTATTTTCAAATAGTTGTGTTAGTTCTAATTTTTCCGTCTTTACGCCAATAGGCTTTTGTGACCAATTTGTGACCATCCGATTACCCAAAACGTCCACGGCACGCTTTTTGTGATCCGCGATAAATGGCTGTATCTAAGTGTCATTTCAAGGCTCTTGTGCCCTAGCAGTTCCCTTACAGTATTTAAGTCAACTCCGGCCATTACAAGCTGTGATGCGAAAGTATGCCGTAAATCATGAAAGTGGAAGTCTAATATAGCAGATTTTTTTATTGCTGTAAAGAAAGATTTTTTGATATCGCCGTATGGAGTGCCGTTTTTGTCGCAAAATATGTATGGGAGCTGGGATGCTTTGGAACCGCTATCAAAGACTTCTTTGCTATGGTTGATTGACGCATGTCAGTGCGAGCGATAGACGAAAACAGTGGGGAAGGATGTATTAAGACCGTGTCTTGGTAATTTTCTGTGCTGACGATAGTTTTGCACATTCAAGCTCATACAGCCTCTTAAATTCCTTATGAACAAATAACCCCACCCGAATCCTTGCGGGAATCAGGTGGGGAGTAAATAAAATCTCTTAATTTGCCCCGTGCAGAGCTTTTATGACAATGCGAGGATTTATCTGTGCGATCTTAAGTAACGCCAGAGCCGGGCCTTCCGGTATTCTACGGCCCTGTTCCCAGTTCTGAAGCGTATCGATACTTACGCCAATCATGTGGGCGAAAGCAGCCTGTGAAGCATGAAGCTTTAACCGGATATTTCTCACCATGAGAGGGTTAAATTTCGTAATCCTACCGGCCTTCATCTTGCCGGCATGTATCTTCCGCACCTGAGAGATGCTGGTTAATAGATCCTTAAAGTCTTTATTTTTCATAACACACCGCCTTTTACGTAATCATGCAGTATCTTTAACTGCTCTTTTGTTAAATCCTCTTGTTTTGATTTCTTATACGGAAGCAAGAGATATATCTTCGCGTCTCTTGCATACACATAGTAAATAACTCGTATGCCTCCGCTTTTGCCTTTACCGCCACTACTCCAACGTAATTTTCTTATTCCTCCACCACCGGGAATGACCGGTCCTGCCTCGGGATTAATCGCAAGAAACCATTGAAGCTCCCGATACTCATCATCGCTTAAGAGATCAACTATCCTCTTAGTAAAAATCGGTGTTTCAATAAGCTCCATACCGTTTCCTTACACCACAAGTATACGTCATTGGCGTATAGTTGTCAAGTCTTTTTGTGCTTTTTTTAGGCGCTCGTTCGCTTCAACTCCCATCTTAAGTTCTGTTTTTCACAGCACAGTACCATTCGCCAGCTGTCATGCAATAGCTCAGGTACTGTGCACCGCACAAGTACCATTCGCCAGCTGTCATGCAATAGCTCAGGTACTGTGCACCGCACAAGTACCATTCGCCAGCTGTCATTCAATAGCTCAGGTACT
>JBAZKH010000006.1:0-153531 GCA_041650935.1 Candidatus Omnitrophota bacterium | reverse complement strand
AGCGCCTGTAGCAGGGTTAGTCTGTGTGAATGCGCCTGTGATACTGACTGTAGAGTTGAAGTTAAGGGCGGCTGAATTGGTAATGGTAAGTGTCGTAAGCTTAGTAGCGGAGCCGGAGCCTACAACGCCAAAGCTTACCGCGCCTGTAGTACTTACCGTGAGAGTCTCAGCACTGCCGTCTGCAGTGCCGTCAGTAGTGCCGGTAACTGTAAGAGCCTCGTTAGTGGTAGCTGTGATTGTGGGAGTCTTAGCCTCGGATATAGTTAAGTTACCACCTATAGTAAGGGCGTTGGTAAGCAGAATTATTGAGTTATTGGATAATGTGACATTATTGAAGCTCGAGGTGCCGGAAGTTATAGTCTGGGCGCTTGCGCCATTGAATGTAACCGTAGATGAATCAGCCGTAAATGTGCCGCTTGATGAATTCCAGTTACCACTGACGTTTATCTTCGATGCGCCCGAGCAGGTAACGACTCCGCTTGTGCCGATAGTCATGCCTGCCGTGGTCCAACCGGTGCCGGATGAGATGCCTATCGTTACGGTGCCGCCTGTTACATTGGAGGAGCCGGATACCGTGAGATTGTAAGTGCCGACAGCAAGAATACCGCCTGATACCGCAAGGTTTGCCGCGGAAAGATGTCCGGCCAACGTTGCGGTTCCGGAGGTCTTATTGATAGTTAAAGCGGATCCGGTTGACAGCGCGGTAGCGCCTGATGTGACCGTAATAGCCTGGTCGGCAGAGCCGGTCAATGTAAATGCCGTGGTGCCTGCATTGTTATAATTAGCGCTGGCAACCGTTATGTCCCCTTGAGCTTCGATCGTACCACCGTTAATGGTAAATGCCGAGGTAGCGTACGAACCGAACGTCATGGTCAATGTCTTGGTTACTAAGAGCGTGGAACCTGTAGAGAGGGTAAATACCGTGGAAGCGTTGTTCTGCCTCTCAAAGGTCAGATTATAGAATGTCTCGGTAGTGCCAATATTAATGGCTTTATTACCGCCTTGATACAATAGCTGTAAATAGACCGTCCCGCTATTATGGGTGAAGGTGCCGCCTGATGTATGCAGCCAGTCGCCGCCTACATATAGAGTGCCGGAAGGAGCCGTGAAGTTGACCGTCTCGGAAGAGCCTTTTTGTATAACAAAATCATCTACTACGGTGATATTACCGCTTCCTGAAGTTACAGTCGTAGTGCCGGGGCCGGAGCCATAACCTATAATAAGATCATTCTGGACTGTGATAGTATTCGAACTCTTCTTGAATATCGCGTTATAGATATTCATACTGCCGTAAACGGTGATATTCTGGCTGGTCCCTGTACCGCCGTCGCCTTCCCATGTCCCGCCCGATACCGTAAGGGTCGAACTTGTGCCGGTAGTGCCGATAGTTACCGACTTGGAACTTGTCTCCGTATCGAATGTACCGGCTGAATTCGTGAGGGTGCCGCCGTCTAATAGCGTGAGGTTATTCGTAATCTGCAAAGTCCCGGCCCCTGAATGGACGAGATTATAGAAGCTATTGGAGCCGTTATTTAAAGTCTGGGTATTCGAAGCATGGTTAAACATTACCGTTGAAGTGGACGCTGTGAATGTGCCTGCAGACGAATCCCAACTGCCTGATACGTATATCGCAGAGCTTGAAGTGCTATTGGTATAGGTACCGGTTGATGTGAAGTCGCCGCACTTAAGCGTGCCCGATGATGTGACTACAGACGCGTTTGAGAATGTGATTGAGCTGGCGCTTCCATCGATCATGCCTGAGCTCGCTATCGCTATGGTGCCAAGAGTATTTGTGATAGTGCCGGTCACTGTCATAGTATACGCGCCTGTGTTTAATGCGGCTCCGGAGCCGTTTAATGTGATCGGAGAATCAAGCGTGCATGCCCCGCCAAGAGTGATCGACTCGGAAGCGCCAAGCTCTATCGTAGCATTAGTATCATATATAAGACGGGATAATGTTATAGCCTTGCCGTTATAATCTATATCCATACCTCCAAACGTAGCCGTTCCGCCTGCATCGGCCTGTAGAGTCACCGTATAGGTAGCATCGGTTATTTTGACTAAGCCTGAATTCCAAAGTTCAGCCCCATTATCAAGTGATATTGTAGCGGCGGCAGTAGCGGCACTAAGATATAGGATGTTTGAAATACTGATTGTATTGGCATTGAATGTCGAGCTATTTATTGTCAGGATGCCAGATGTAATATAAGTAGTGCCCATAACTGTAAGGTTTTTACCGTTGGTATCAAGAAATCCACCTAATGGAGCACCTATTGTAAGACTACCCTCTACGACAAGATCATTGCCCGTTATTTTTACAGGATCGTTGGACGCCATATAATATATTTTCAGGTTGCCTATATTTACCGAGGCATTGATAGTCGTACCCAAGCCTTTCATATAAAGATTATTATTTATAGGGTTAGCGAATGTGCCGGATATAACTACGTTACCTGATGCAACTATATATGATCCGGAATTATTGGTGTAAGTACCGCTTGATGTAAAGTCACCGCATGTCAATGTGTCTGATGATGTGACTGTGGACGCGTTAGAGAATGTGATCGAACTAGCGCTTCCAGAGATCCTGCCTGAACTCGATATCGTTATCGTGCCAAGGGTGTTGGTGATAGTGCCCTGAGCTGTCAGATAATAAGCGCCTGTGGTAAGCGCGGCGCCGGAACCATTAAGCGTGATGGTAGATGCAAACGTGCATTCTCCGCCAAGTGTAATTGATTCGGAAGCGCCTAGAGCTACCGCAGGCGAGTATGTGAGGTTAGTAAGTATTACGGCCTTGCCGTTATAGTCTATGTCGGTACCTGAGAATGTCCTCAAAGAGCCTGAAGCTCCTACGATAGAGGCGGCGTATGCGGCATTATTAATCTTCACCACTCCTGAATTGGTGAGAGCGCCTGTAATCGTCAGGGTCGAAGCGGCTGAAGCAGCCGATATGCTAAGGGTACCCCCTGAGTTAATGGTGGTCGTGCCTGTTACCGCAAGGTTCTTGGAACCGGTATCTAGCGTAGCATACTGATTAATGGTAAGATTACCCGCTATCGCGTTAGCGCTTGTAAGGTCCCCTGTAAGTGAATACGTGGTAGCGGCCGTAGGCGTAAGAGTTAAGTTATTGTACGCTAACGTAGTTATGTTAGTAGCGGTGGTAGTGCCTGCGTAGGTTACCGTAGAGCCCGTGCCCTTATTGAATGTGCCGGAAGTATTGGTAGATAGAGGAGTGCCTGTGCCTGTTATGGTTAATGTATAAGAGCCTGCTCCAAGGTTAAATGTAGTGCCGTCACCAATACTGAGAGAGGTTACTTTCAGGTCGTCGGTCATCGTTACGGCTGTAGTGCCGCTTGTAACTACCGCGCCAATATCATTAGGTACGGCATTTGCATCCGAGATATTCTGTGTAGCGCCGTCTAATGTAACAGTCTGTACTCCTGTAGCCTTCGTGAATGCGGCGCCGCTCGATATCGCGAAGCCGCCCGATACGTTGAGCGTCAATGCGCCTTGAGTGAAGGAACCTGAACTTAACGTAAAGGCTCCGTTGACATCCACCGCGGCAGATGCGACGCCGGTAAACGCGCCGCCTGATATCGTAAGTCCGCCGTTAAAGGTCTGGGGGCCCCCATAGACATAATACGTGCCGCCCGACACCGTTGTAAGACCCGTCACTGTAGTACTGCCTAAAGCGTAAATGTAGCCGCCCGAATTGGTGTAAGTCCCCGTAACCGTAACAGGGGTCGTATAATACAAATAACTGGCGCCTGAAATATTAAGGTTATACAATGATTGCGAGTTCGAAGTAAGCGTAGTGCTTCCGGTGCAGTTGATGGTGGATGTGCCGCAAACTACCGAAATACACGTGAAATCGATACTGCCCGATATGGCGATAGTCGAAGACTCAAAGTCGATAATATTCAGGGTCGGGTCGGGCCACCCCCTTAATATCCCGGTGATAGAATGCGAGGTGCTTGAACCGAGTTTCAGGTATCCGTTATAACCGCCAAGCCATCCCATACTCAAGGTTCCGGCAGTAAGGGTATAAGAGGCCATGTCAACATAAGACGTAGGTGTTGTATTTAACGCATTCGAGTTTACGACTATCTTGTTATTTCCAAAATTAAAGTTACCCGTGGCTGTTAAATTAACGCCCCAAGCATGTATGCAGATATCAGAATCGGAAAGAACGAACCCGTTTGGAACGGTAATAGCTTTCTGTGTAACAGCCGCGTCGATATACCACCAGAATCTCCCAAGCCTTGTGGCGCCCATAGTTAAACTGCCGACCGTTAAACCGTCGTTGACACGCTGGGTATAAAGAATGTCGTTACTACCGCCGACCAGGGTACCGCCGCTCATAGTAAGATAACCGCCATTAACCCTCACGTCGTTTGTAAGAGTAGTCGTTACCCCGCTCCCACAAATAGTAAGGCTATAGAATGAATTCGCAAAGGTCGGGTTCGATATGTTTCCGCTTGCTCCCTGAACCCATGTGCCGGTTGATGTAAGGGTTGCTCCCGAATCTATATAGATATTGCCGTTCACGGTTATGGTCTTGCCGCCGTCTATAAACGTCCCGCCCGAAACACTTATACTCGACATCAATATATTGGTAGCCGCTGTCCGCGTGCCGCTCGATGAAGTTACCGCTCCCAGGTCCTTTTTTACGGTATTATTATCCGTCACACTTCCTGTGCCATCGAATGTTAAAGCCTCCCCGCTTGTAGCCTTGGTGAATGCGGTACTGGCTGCCAATGTGAAGCCGCCGGCAACATTCATCGTGTTAGCTCCCTGGGCAAACGCGCCTGCGGCCAGGTTGAATGTGCCATTTACGTCCATGGCCGAACCGAGCGTCCATGTGGTTGCGGCGTTATTGAATGTGACACTGTAGTAATTATAACCATAATTCATGGTACTGTTGGTGCCCACATACTCTACGGTACCCGAATTGGTATCTTTGGTAAATGTGAGGGTCTCTGTGCCCTTCAGCTGTAAGGCACCCTGGTTATCGAATGTGCCTGTTACGGTAATGTTGGAGCCATTGGCTGTCAAGGTGCCCATTATTATGGTGAGAGAACCGTTAACGGTGTACGTGGAGCATGTTATCGTTGAGTTGCCGACTACATATGCTATGTATGAACCTGAGCTAAGGTTGGGATATAGATCTACTGAATAGCTACCCGAACCGGCTGTGATAGAAGCCGACTGGTATATATAGCCGAGCGAATACAGGTACGCGTTAGCTCCGCTGGTAACGGCGCTACTTATCGTTAAGCTTGCCGGGGCATCGGTCGAGGACGAGCCGACATATATTAAACCTGACGCATTTATACCGGCTAAATTAAAAGCTGTGGTAGAGCTTGAACAAAAGAGAATATAGGTTGCGGATGTTATTACGGTGCCTGAGGTCCTTGTAAATGTAGCCGTGCCGGAATTGTCAATATCGGGATAAAAATAGACCTCGTACGGCCCGGGGTTAGTACTGATATCGGCAGACTGGGCAATGTCACCCTTTGAACAAAAATACATACTGTTACCGCTTGTAATGGCGCTACTTATCGTTAAGCTTGCCGGGGCATCGGTCGAGGACGAGCCGACATATAATTTACTTGATACGCTTATGCCGGCTAAAGTAAATGCCGTGGTAGCGGTGTTTCTAAAATACATGTAGGTGCTAGCCGCTGTTACTGTGCCGGAAGTTTTTGTGAATGTGGCTGTGCCGGAATTATCGATGTCGGGATAGAAGTAGACATAGCTTGAGCCTGAATTGGCCGTGATATCGGCGTTCTGGGTAATATTACCCCAGGAGTAGATAGTAATGTCGGAACCGCTCGTCAATGCGGCGGTTATACTTATACTGTAAGGAGCAAAACTAAGCGGCACAGGATCCATGCCTACATACAAGGCGCCCGATACATTGACCCCCGCAAGAGTAAATACCGTAATAGAATTATATAGAAAACGGAAGTTGGTTGAACTCGCCGTTATCGTGCCTGAGGTCCTGGTAAATGTGGCAGTGCCGGAGTTATCGATATCAGGATGGAAATAGACCGCACCGGAGGAACTAGCGTTAATATTAGCATTCTGGGTAATATCGCCTAAAGAATAGATACCCATGCCGTATTCACTACTCGTCAATGTGCCGTTTATAGTTATGCTTGTGGGAGAATTGGCAGAGCTGCCGCCTATAACTAAAGCGCCGGCCGTTGTAACGGTATAAAGAGTAAAAGTCCCAGGGGTCGAAGTCGAATACAGGTAGATATCACCCGATGTCGTGGTAGTTATAGCGCCTGACGTCATATTGATAGTCTTAGCCGTTATAATAACGCTGCTGCTTGAGCCCGTTATTGTACCTCCGCTTATAGTAAGAGTGCCCGCGGCGGAGATGGCATAACCTGCCATCGATAAGGTAGTATACCCATTTACAGTCAGATCACCTGACAGGGCGTTAGTATCTGTAAGATCGCCTGTAAGCGAGTACGCCGTAGCGGCTGTAGGTGAAAGCTGTAAGCTGTTATATGCCACCGTAGCTATATTTGTAGCGGTAGTAGTGCCTGTATATTTTACCGTAGAACCTGTACCCTTATTGAATGTAGTAACTCCAAGAGGAGAGCCTGTTCCTGATATAGTTAAGGTATATGAGCCTGTACCTAAGTTAAGGGTACCTGCTCCAGAACATGAAGTAATGGTAGCGCTTGAGCCTAAGGTTACTGTACCTGTTATGGTTAACGCGCCAAGGTTAGCGGCATTGGATGAAGAATTGGTCAGGAGCGTTGTACTGTTAAAGGTCATGGTGCCGGAGCTTCTTGTAAAGATAGCAGAGCCTGAATTGGTCCAGTTACCTCCAAAGGTCATGTTCTTTGTATTCGAGTCAAAGGTACCGCTAGAATTGAGGAAGGCTCCCGTAACTGTTAGGTTATTAGTAGATAACTGCAATGTGCCTAGTCCTGAATGAGTGAGATTGTAGAATGAATTGGAATTCGAGGTGAGCGTCTGGGTGCTGGAACTCTTATTAAATATGACGGTAGATGTACTGCAGGTAACGGTAGTCTGCGCAAAATCTACGTTGCCGCCAATATATATAGTGCCCGTGCCTAAATTAAGGTAACTCATCGTGCCGGCATAGGAGGTATCTGTAGTGATATTTCCCGCTATTGTATGTGTGCCGCTTGAGAAGAGTATCTTGTTCATCTTTTTATCGGTAAACGCATTGGACAAAATCACACCGCCGGCCGTAAGGTTATATGTATTTGTGTCCAATGTAAAGGCGTCGCTCTCCTGTGTAGCGCCGATACCGCCGCATAGCCATATATTACCACCGATCGTCCAATTGCCGGTCATCGTAATCTTGCTCCTCAAGCCTCCGTAGTAGCCTTGTATGAAGAAAGTCCCTGTCATACTAAAGGCCTTTTGGGTGATCGTAACGTCATTGGCAATATTGACACGCAGAATACAGGTTATATTAGACCCGGTCCCCATATCAAGGAAATCGCTGACTAATGCGCCATCACTAGAGGCTAATTGAAGTTCACCGCTAGTCGAACCAATGACAGCGGAAGCGCCAAGCGTGATCTTGTTCTTTACATACGTATAACCTACAAGGTTGACCGTAACACTTGCGGCAACCTGATAATTATAAAAGCCGTTCGTATTAGTTGAGTTCGATATATCTCCGCTTGCGCCCTGTACCCAGGTACCGGTAGACGTAAGAGTAACGCTTGAGCCTATCGAGATGGTGCCGTTCACGGTTATGGTCTTGCCGCCGTCTATAAACGTCCCGCCCGAAACGCTTATACTCGACATCAATATGTCGGTAGTCGCCGTTCGTGTGCCGCTCGATGAAGTTACCGCTCCCAGATTCTTTTTTGAGGTATTGTTATCTGTTATGCTTCCTGTGCCATCGAATGTCAGGGCCTGGGAGCCCGTAGCCTTTGTGAATGTAGTACTGCTTGACAGGGTGAAACTACCCGATACATTAAGTGTCGAGGTAGCCTGCGTGAATGTGCCTGAACTTAACGCGAACGCTCCGTTTACGTCTACTGAGCCGGATGCGCCGCAAGTGAACGTGCCGCCGCTAACCGTCAACCCGCCGTTAAATGTCTGGAGAGCGGTTGAGGCTTTATACTCACCACCCGATACCGTTGTAAGACCTGTCACCGTAACCGCCAACGCGTTCGCGTCGAATGTGCCTGCGGAGTTAGTAAATGCGCCGGTTACAGTCAGGGTATTAGTCGATAGTTGTAATGTGCCCGCGCCTGAATGTGTGATATTTTTGAATGAGTTCGAATTAGAATTGAGCACTTGGGTAACTCCACTGCCTCCCGTAAAGTCGATGGTGGATGTGCCGCAGGTAACTGATATATACGAAAAATCGATGGAGGTACCCGAGATAGCGACAGTCGAAGACCCGAAATCGATAATATTCCCGGTCGCGGTCCAGCGCGCTATATCGGTGATAGAATGCGAAGTGCTTGAACCGAATTTCAAATATCCATTATAACCACCAGTCCACCCCATAGTCAAATTCCCGGCAGTAAGGGTGTAGGAATCCATATTAAGATAGTTTGTCGGCGTGCCCGTTGCGCTGGAACTTAAATCTAACTTATTATTACCCAAATTAAAGTTACCCGTGGCCGTTAAATTAGCGTTCCAGGTAAACAAAGCAACGCTATAAAACACAAACCCATTCGGCAGGGTAATTGCTTTTTGCGTAACCGTAGATTCTATATGCCAATAAAAATCATTAAGATTTGTTGCGCCCATCGTTATACCGCTGATCGTCAAACCGTCATTTACGTACTGGTAATAATCTATTCTACAAGTGCCGCCGGCCAGAGTTCCAGCGTTCAGCGTAAGATAACCGCCGCTAACTTTTACGTGATTGGTAGATATGCTTAATGTGCCGGCCCCTGAATGGGTGAGACTATAGAAGACCTTGCCCGACGCCTGGCCGCCTGAATTCAAGGTTTGGGTTCCTGAGGCTTTGGTAAAGTCCACCGTATTATTTCCATGGGTAAACGTGCCGGAATTCGACCAGTTTCCATCCACGGAGATCGTGTATCCGGCCGCGGAAAGGGTGCCGTATGAACCTATCGTAAGACTGCCTTCGAGGGTGGCATCGCCGTCATCCAGGGTGAGGGTTCCACCAAGGGTAAGAGAGCAGGTATTCGATGAGCCTATGATAAGCTCGCCTATTGTATAACCCGTAGATGTGGTTACAGCAGCGCTCGCGAGATCGATAGTTACCTGGTAGGCATTGGTATTAGGCACCGCCCCACCCGACCAGTTAGCGCCAGTCCCCCAGCTGTTACCGGTACCGCCGATCCATGATACGGCAGTATAATCGTACGGGTTATAGATATAACCGCCCGCTTTCGATATTATCTCTTTTGTCTGGCGCAGGTCCAAGAGGCCGCATGTCCATAAGCGCACTACGCCGTTAGGAGCGGAGAGTGTTCCGTTTACAATTATATCGCCGTGGTTTAAGGTTTCGAGGTTGACCAAAGAACTTGAAGAATATATCGTAACATCTTTTTCGATCGTAATATTACCGTTTACTGCTACTATAGAAATATTCGCGTCTTCATTGTAGAGAATCGAGCCAAAGCTCTCATCAGGCGGGCCGCATATAAGTATAGATGTGCCGATTCCTGCGGATTGGATTATATCGATATCGCCTGTGGTCTTCTGTATATTCAGGTTAGCCGTATCTACTTTAATGGGATTGGCGCAAGCGCCGAACCGGTCGGCTATCAATGTAAGAGTAGGCGCGCTTAGTATAACGGCCGGGTTCATATCTATGAGGCCGTCGGACCTGAACGTCACATCCGAGGTCTTGAGATATTTGACGTTTATGCCGTCGCCTGCGATGTTGATATAGGTATCGTTAGTCTCTATATTTTCTATGTATAGAGTTTCGGTATTCTTATAGAACTCTACTTTTGGCGCGATCGCGGTTACATTCATGATACTCTTTGCGGCCGTGCTCACTTTATTATTTGACGTAATTTCGGTATTATTACTAACTATGGCGGCCGGGGTTCTATTCCCGCCTATCAGGACATCGCCATTGGCGGCGGTGATCGGGCCGTTTAACGTCATAACGCCCGAGCCATCTATGGCGATATCGCCCGCGCCAAGCGCCTCTATGGAAGCTCCTTCCTCAAGGGTAAACTGCCCTTCCCCATCATCATTATTATCCGCTAATAATGATACACTGCCGCTGCACTGGCGCAAACTCGCCTTTACCGTGATCGCGTCGTCTGCCGCGATAATGGTGTTGCCGCTGAGGGTTGTGGCCCCGGAGAGGGTCACCGAGCCGGTAGCGGAGACTAATATATTATATGCAACCATATTTCCGTATAATTGTATGTTACATTTCGAGCCGTCGAATTTGTCGCCGGCTATGATCTTTATCACGCCGTTGACTTCCTTCATCGTATTTGCCCTGAGGTCTCCCGTGTTCTTTATGGCGTTCTCGAATATATCCCGCGCTGTCCTAGCCGACATGAATACCTGGTGCGCCTCTATGGTGCCGGAGTTGGAGACGGCGTCCTTTACGGTATTGCCGTCACCATCGATGACCTTGCCTGAGGTAGCCTCTGTGATCTCGACATTGATAAGCCCTCTCCTGTCAAAGCTGACAACGACCTTGTCGCCGCTTGCCAGGTGGACGGTACCCGCCTGCGCTACTATAATGCCCTTATTCTCAACAGCCGAGCCTATTAAGGCAATGTTGGTACCCGAGATGTAGCCTTCATTCAGTATCTTGGCATAGTCTTTGTTCTGGTTTCTTATGAGCTCATAGTTACCGTTTATGAAGTTATTATTGGAGATATCGAGTGTTGAAGCTACAAGGTGGTTGACCTGGACATTGGCTGTAGGGGTGAAATTGATGCCGTTCGGGTTGACCAGGAAGAGTATGCCGTTTGCCGAAAGGTTGCCCGCTATAACGCTCGCGTCAGAACCGGTCACCCTGCTTAAGCATGCGGCATTGCTTGATGGCTGTATGAAATTGACTGTTTCATTCTGGGCTATATTAAATGAGCTGAAATTGATGATGGCTTTATCACCGGCAGTGATATTCATCGTGGTTGAGTTCGGGGTCTCTATGGTTACCTGCCCGTTCTCGACCTGTGCGTCTTGCGGCAGCGCAAACGCTAAAGTCGCCGGGAGGATTGCGTACACCAGGATTGTCAGGAGCATTTTCTTTGTTTTCATTTGAGTTCCGCTTTTCTTTGATATTGATATCGAATCATTTTTGAGCTTTATTACTCCGTTATACTTTGGTAATACTGTTGTTTATCATACCCATATATTAGTATACTACAAACCTAGCTATAGACAATGGCTGTCAAGCTAGGTTTTATATTTTTAACGCATCCTTAGTTTTGATACTATTTACGGAAGGCCATTTTTTCTCACTCTCCGACGGAAAAACTAGTAATTGGTAGGAATTTTTTGCAAAAATTTGTATTGCGTGTCTAGAAACGCCTGTCATTTTTTAATGCATATCCATGCCCACTCAAGCTCATTTCTATGCCCAAAACCTCCCCTATTTAACCACACTCTTTCCGACTTGAAAGTCGGCCTTGATATTTTCCACCCCGGGGTGGAAAAAGCCACAGCCTCACAGACTCAAAGCCTCATAGCCTCATGATTCATGACTCTGACCTATTCTGACCTCGGCCACCCTAAAATTTCACGCATTCCCCTTGTCGAGGCAGGTATTTTATGCTATAATCTGATATGTGATTAACATACTAGATAATGAGGGAAATCCATATGGAATCGATGCAAAATTTTTTCCTGAAATCGCGCCACGCAAGCACGAAGATTGCGCCGCCAATCGAAGAGGTAATCTGCGGGAATATTGTTATGGTAGAACGAACCTGCGGAAAGGCTTCCTGCCGGTGCCGTAAGGGATTAAAGCACCGTTCTATGTATATCTCGCAAAGCACTAATAGTAAGACAAAGATGACCTATATTCCAAGGAAACATGAAGAGGAAGTGATGCGCTTCGTCCATAACTACAAGAGGCTGAAGGTTGTCTTACGCAGGGTTTCCGAATATAATCTTATGATGCTCTCTGGAAAGTAGGCTATTAGAAGTAATTATTGAAGATATCCGCTACTGCGGATGTTACGCGGTCGGTAAAATTCTTGGGAACCTGGGGCATATTTTCATATTTCTTAATGGCATGTTTCGCAAGCCCTATAGCTGTACAAAACCTTACATTATCCGGCCCGGAAACCTCCCCCCTTATATCTTTCGCTACCCCCATCTTAACGGGGATAGACAGCTTCTCCTCCAAAAACTCTATGACGCCATCCGAAAAGATGATGCCGCCCGTTACTACCATCGATTGCATACTCTTCCCGGAACTTCGCATATCCTTTATTTTCAAGGCTATCTTTGAAACAAGGCCGTTAAACGCGGGATTCTCCTTATAGCCATCCTTAAAGTCTTCCGCTCCTGTCTGCAGTATCTCCATATCGCAGAGCGCCCCTTCGCTAAATATGGATATCCCGGTAAGCGCAGCGCCCATACTTAGTAATAAAACCCCTGCTTCTTTATCCCCTTTTTCCAGGACCGCGTTCGCATCCGCTATGCCCGTATAGACGACTTCTTTCGCATCATAACCTGCGTTATTAACGCACTTGAATATATTCTGTATACTGTTTACAGCCGCTGTTATTATGTAAACTTCGCAGGAGATACGCGAGGCATATAACCCGAGAGGGTCTTTTATCCATGGCTGGTCATCGACAGAGAACCTTTGCACTATCTTATGCACTATCTCCCTGTCGAAAGGCAGGCGTATAGTGCTGGCGGCATCGATACATCTGGCAATGTCGGGCCGTGTTATCTCGCGGCCCCGCACCGCAAGCGGGATCATCCCGGCGGACCTGGTCCCTTTCAGGGCCTGGCCCGATATGTTTACATATATATCTCCCAGGCCATCGGGAGCTTTTTGTCTCAATTTCTTCAATACCGACGAAACGGAACGGACGGCATCGTTCAAGTCGGTTATGGCCCCCGCCGAAACACCCCTAGACGGCCCTGTTGCCTGACCGGTTATGCTAAGCTGGCCGCCCTTATCTATAGATATAGTAATGGCGGAGACCTTCGATGAACCTATATCGAGCCCGGTAATAATTTTAGTACGTTTCATGTTTACACACCTTTAATTTCTCAATGCCCAAATCCGGATGTCGAAGCATCTTGGCCATTGGAATTTCATTCGTCATTGTTTAATTGGACATATAGTCATTCTAGCGCGGCCCTATGACCGCGTCCCCGAAACGCATGTCTATATACTTTATACGGTCCATCGCGAGCCGCGGATCCTTAAGCGTCTCCGCCAGCGCCGCGAGCCTCTCTTTAAAATTTTCGGAACCGATCCGTATCTCTACGCCGTTTCTCAAGACAAACGTTATGTTCCCAAGGTCCCCGACGTCGACTTTTTCGATCCCGCAATCGGCAATCACCCTGATATCCTTTATGCTTCTCAATAATCCTATCGCGGCTTTCAGGTTTTTGGAAGTGATGACCTTAGTCCTGCGTTCATCCGGCCTTACCTGGACGCCTTCGACAACCGGCGCCATCCTGACCGCGCCGGCATCCGCAGCCGGCAAGATCACGCCTTCCTCATCGACCGGATATAGTTTATCGGACTTTACGACCGCGACGGCCTTTCTCAACTTCAGGCTCACGACAAGCTTATCCGGCAGAGCCAGCGCAACCGAAATATTCTTCGCATCCGGATACGTATTTTGTATGGCCTGCGCTATCGCCTTTAAATCAAGGACAAATACGCTCTTACCCTGGTACGAACTTAATATCCTCGACTTTATCGAAACGAGCGACTTCTGGTCCAGGAAGGTATCCTTTATCTCCACCCTCTTAAGCCTGAAATAGTCGGATTTATGCAGATACGCTCTGCCTGCCAGAAAAGCCGCGGCCAGGAATACCGCAATAACCGCTAAGCTGAAGGCGCTCTTAATCATGGTTTCCCGCGTGCTTTTCAGCATAGAGCCGAAACTGAATTTTTGGGTCTTTTTCTGTCGTTTCATTATTGTTTACCCTACGCCTTTAACGCGTCCTCAAGCAGTTTAACGCATAGCTTGTTAAAATTCACACCTGCGGCGGCGGCGGCCTTAGGAAGCAGACTGCGCTCCGTCATGCCGGGGATGGTGTTTACCTCGAGAACGAAGATCCTGCCCCGCTCATCCATTATCATATCCGTACGCGAAAACGACCTGCATCCGAGCGCGCTATGACTGCGGACACCCAGCGACTTTGCCGATCTTTCTTCGCTTTCTTTTATCGGCGCCGGGACCAGGTACTGCGTATCGGGATCCCGGTACTTAGCGGCATAATCGTATACACGCGCCTTTGGGACTATTTCGATTACCGGCAGAGGCTCATCGTTCAATATGCCAACCGTAAGTTCCCGGCCGGATATATATTCTTCCACCAGCGCCTTCGGCCCGTACTTAAAAGCTTCTTCCAGGGCCCCTTCAAGCGCCCGAGCTTCTTTAACCACCGAAAGGCCTATACTAGACCCCTCGAATTGGGGCTTTACGACAACCGGAAATTTTCCCCAGGAAGGCAGGTTGAAACCTGCCTTCCCATTGGCTAAAGTCCCCGCTTCCGCGACAATATACTTCGGTGTCGGGATATCGCTCCTGACAAACGCCTCTTTCGAGGCTATTTTATCCAATGCGAGCTTGGAAGCCTCCGCGGCGGAACCCGTATAACGTATCCCGGCAGAATCAAGGATCCTCTGGACGGTCCCGTCTTCGCCGAACTTTCCGTGAAGGGCGAGGAACGCGACATCCAATTTTTCGGATTTGATTATATCATATATATTGCCGCGCACATCTATAAAAAATGCCTCGATGCCTTCCTGTATGAGCGCGTTGTGCACCGCCTTGCCCGACCTGAGGCTTATCTCGCGTTCACTCGACGGCCCGCCGGCCAGGACACCGACCCTTCCGAACCTGCCCATTACTGCCACCCCGCCTTCTTGTTATACTACCTTGACTTCCATCTCTAAGTCTATATTATAACTCGCTTTTACCCTGTCTTTCACTAATTCCACCAACTCAAGGACATCCCTGCAGGTCGCGCCGCGCCTGTTCACAATGAAATTCGCGTGACGCGTGGAAACTTCCGCCCCGCCTACCCGCCGCCCCTTGAGCCCGAGCATATCTATCATCTGTCCGCACGTAAACTGGAAATCAGATGGATTTTTGAATATGCAGCCCGCGCTGGGGATATCGAGAACCTGTTTCTCCCTCTTCATCTTCAGGAAATGAGACAGGCTGGAGACAAGAGCATTCTTGTCGCCCGGCTTTAATTTAAGCCGGGCCTCCAGTATTATGTATCTTTCCAGGTTCGAATTCCTGTAGTTGAAATTCAGGTCGCTCTTATTAAGTCTCTTTATCCGGCCGTTATAATCCATAACCTTGAGAGATGCCACCACTTCGCCTATATTCCTGAATATAGGATTGGTCCAGCCTCCCGCGTTCATATAGACCGCCCCGCCGACCATTCCCGGTATGCCGACCAAAGATTCAAGACCTGCCAGGCCCCTGCTGCACGAAGCCGCGACAAGCCGCGGCAGGCTGAAACCCGCCCCTACGCATACGGAATTCCCGCTGAATACCAGTTTTTTAAAATACGGGCTGGCGAGGTGTATCATCATTCCGCCGAATCCGCTGTCGCTTGCAAGAATATTCGAGCCGTTGCCGATGATAAAGAACGGCATATTCTTCCCGGCGGCAAAGCATACAGCGCGTTTTAAGTCATTTGCGTCTTTGGGCTCGAACCAGATATCCGCGCGCCCGCCGATCTTGAACGAGGTGTGCGCGGCGAGCCGCTCGCCGGTAATAAGCCTCCCCCTGACAAGACCTTTCAGCCGCCGTACCATATCGGCATCGAACCTCCGGTTTTCCTTTAACAGCTTCCCGCAAAGTTCGTCCGCCACCTTCTTGATATTGCCGGCGCCCATGATTATTATCATGTCGCCGGGTTTCTTTATCCTCGCAAGACGCCCCGCTATCTCCTCTTTCTTCAACATCTCCACGTCGCGCAGACCGCTGCGCCTGGCTGCGTCATATACGCACTTAACCGATACGCCTTTTATAGGTTTTTCGCTGGCCGCGTATATATCGGTCAATATAAGCTTATCCACGCCTTTGAATGACCTTCCGAAATCCGATGCGAAGAATTTGGTCCTGGAATACCTGTGCGGCTGGAAGACCGCGATGACACGCTTATTGGGCCAGTTACGGCTCGCGGCCAGCACCGTCCGTATCTCCGTCGGATGATGGGCATAATCCTCTATCAGCATAACGCCGCCCGCGTGCGCACGCAGTTCGAACCTCCGTTTCGCGCCGGCGAAATCCTTTATCGCCCCAACGATCTTATCGAACCCCAGTCCCATCTCCAGGCCCACAAGTATGGCGGCTATGGCATTCAAGACATTGTGGGCGCCCGGTATGCTTAACGAAACCCTGCCAAGCACCTTTTTGCCGCAAACACAATCGAACGAGGTGTTAAAACCGTTCATTTTTATGTTTAAAGGATAAGCATAAGCGTTCTTCGAATATCCGAAACTGCGCTTATTACCCTTATACGCGCAGGCTATTCCTTTAAGTATAGGATCGTCGATATTGTAAAATAATGTCCCGCCTTTTTTAGTATTACCGATGAAGGCCCTGTACGCCGCTTTTATCCGGCCCAGCGTCCTGAAATGATCCAGGTGCTCCATCTCGACATTGGTTATAACCGTATAGAAAGGTTTAAGATGCATGAATGAACTGTCGCTCTCATCGGCCTCGGCTACGATATGCGCGCCTTTGCCCAGTTTCGCGTTCCCGTCCAGGTTCGCGATCTCTCCGCCTATTATCACGGTAGGGTCGCACCCGATATTCTCCAGCATGACAGAAATAATCGAACTCGTCGTCGTCTTGCCGTGCGTGCCTGTGACGGCGATGCCTTTCCGGGCGTTGAAGAGTTCGCCCAGCATATGGGCCCTGTGAACGATCCTGATCCGCCTGCGGCGCGCCTCGGCCATCTCGGGATTGTCGCCGGAGATCGAGGAGGAATAGACGACCGCCTGCGCCGAACGCGGGAGACTCGACGCGCTGTGACCGCGGCAAATCCGCGCGCCCATCTTTTCGAGTTTTCCCGTTATGCCATTCAATTCGACATCCGATCCGGAGATATTATAGCCCATCTCCAGGAGAACGCGCGCTATCCCGCTCATGCCGATACCGCCGATACCGACAAAATGTATATTCTTATTTTTTAGTAACGCCCTATCGTTCATTTAAGCTCAAAACCTCCCCGGCAAGTCTCTCCGAGGCATCCGGCACGCTTAAGCGCCTTGCCGCCTCGCCCATCTTTTTTGCCGCCGCTCTATCTTTAAATAACATCGATATATTATTTTTAAAAACCTCTGCGGATAATACCCGCTCCTCTATCACCAATGCCGCGCCCTTATCCCCAAAAAATGCGGCATTCTCCGACTGGTGGGCATTCGCAAACGGGTACGGCACGAGTATCATCGGCCTGCCGAAATATGCCGCCTCGAAGATAGCGGAGGCGCCGGCCCTGGTTATTACAAGATCCGCGGCGCTATAGGCCTCCTCTATCCTGTCGACAAACGAGTAGACACGCGATTGTAAACCTCCTATTGCCCCGTACTCCTTCAGCGCCCACTCGTAGTCTTTTATGCCTGTCAGGTGTATTACCTGGAAATCCTTCCTTGACTCTTTACCGGTAAGCGCCATCGCGCCCAGGAAAGCCGCGTTCACCGAATGCGCGCCCTGGCTGCCGCCCACAACCAGGATCGTGAATTTCGTTTCATCCAGCCCGAAACGCTTTATACCGGCGGGCCTGTCTTCTTTTAATACCTCCCGCCGCGCCGGATTACCGGTAAAAACGCATTTCGCGGCGGCGGCGCCCGCGATCTCCGGTAAGCTCGTCCTGTCGAAGGCGACGCCGACTTTGTCCGCAAAGCGGAAGAGAAGCTTGTTTGCCCTTCCCGGCACCACATTCTGCTCGTGGACCATTCGCGGTATCCCGAATAACGCCGCGGCCAATATCGCCGGGCAGGAGACATAACCGCCGAAACCTATAACGACATCCGGCCTGTATGAAAGCATTATAAAAAACGTCCTGACCAGGTCTATCTTCAGCTTTACAAAGAACGGTATGAGGCTGATCGACGGCTTATAAGGAAATTTGTTCGACGATATAAGCGAAAACTTAAACCCTTCTTTCTCGAATATCCTCCGGTCGAGCGCCTTATTGCTTCCGATAAATCTTATATCGATACCGGAGCGCGACTCCTGCAAATTCCTGGCAAGCGCTATGGCGGGGAATATGTGTCCGCCCGATCCGCCCGCCGCTATCAGCACCTTTACCCCTTTTTTCATTCCACAACCTCGCAGGATTTAGCAACATTCATAAGCAGTCCTACCGCCATGAGATGAAATATGAGCCCGCTTCCGCCGTAGCTTATAAAAGGAAGCGGCAGTCCTTTCGTAGGAAGGGCCCCGGCCGTCACCCCTATATTGATTATCGCTTCTATCGCGATGAGCGAAACTATCCCGAGGGCAAGCGACCTCTCGAACGGCTCGATAGCCTTAAACACCACCTTCATCCCCTGCCAGACGAAGAGGCTGAAGAGAGTAATTATCGCGGCCACCCCGACAAACCCCAGCTCTTCGCCTATAATAGAAAATATGAAATCCGTATGCGAAGCGGGAAGATAGAACAACTTCTGCCGGGATTGGCCAAGGCCGACCCCGAACGGCCCGCCCGAGCCCAGCGCCACGAAAGATTGTATTATCTGGAACCCCGCCCCGCGTTTATCCGCCCAGGGATTCATAAATACCATGAGCCGCCTGCGCCGGTAAGCGACCCTGAAAAGCAGAAGATATAATAGCGGCAGACTCGCGGCGAACGATGCCCATATATGGAGCGGCCGGACGCCGCCGGCATACAGGATTATGAACGTTATAAAAGATATCGTTATAGCCGTACCGAGGTCGGGCTCCAATAATACCAGGCCCACGACCGCGCCGAGAACAATGACGGCGGGCAGGTAGCTCCTGAAGAAGCTCTTCATCAATATGCCCTTACGAGAGACGATATCCGCCATGTAAACGATAACCGCTATCTTCGCGAATTCCGAAGGTTGAAAATTGACGAGCCCCAGCCTGAACCAGCGCCTCGCGCCGGCGGTCTCCCTGCCTATATGCGGGATAAGGACCAGGATCAGCAGGCATACCGAAACGAGCATTATCGGCTTTGACATCTTCTGCAATTTCTTAAGGTCGACCGCCATGGCGCATAACATCATAAGAAAACCCACGGCAAGATAGATGAAGTGCCTCTTCAAAAAATAGAGGCTGTCGCCCATCGACGAATAAGCGTATATCGAACTCGCCGAGTATATCATAATGATACCGACCGCGACGAGCATAACCGTTACCAGGAATATCGACCTTCTCGCGTCCCTCATCTCACATCCTATCCACTATTCACTATACACTATACACTAGACTCTGTTTACTTTCAGTCGTTTCACCGCTTCCCTGAAAACCTCGCCGCGCTCTTTGTAGGAACCGAACATATCGAAGCTCGAACACATCGGCGATAACAGGATGAGCGAACCCGCGCCGGCAAACGAATGCGCCAGCGATACAGCCTCATACATATCCTTCGCCTCGACCATTTCGACAACGCCCTCAAGCGCGCTTCTTATAGCGCCTCTCGCCTCGCCTATCAGCACGGCCTTGCGTACTTTCCGGCCGGCTATATCCCTTATAGCGCTGTAGTCACTGTGCTTATCTTTGCCGCCCGCAATCAATATAACGGGCCTATCGCAGGATTCGAGCGCGCGGTATGTCGAATCTACCGTAGTGCCCTTCGAATCGTCTATATAATCGATGCCGTCTATCGTATCGACCGTTTCGAACCTGTGGGCGAGCCCTTTAAAATTAGAGACGGTCCGCCTTATCGAGGCATCGCCAACACCCGCAAGTTTAGCGGCAAGGGCGCAGGCGAGAATATTCTCGACATTATGCAGTCCTCTCAGCTTAGTATCATACGGACGGTCCCCGGCGCTGGTCCTGCCGTAAAATAGCACCCTGCTGCATGGCGGTTTTAAACCCGGCCTGCCGTTACAGATATCTTTCAACTCTTCGGCATCACCATTCAATATAAGGAAGTCGTCGGTATCCTGGTTGCGGAAAATTTTAAGCTTTTCGTTAAAGTAGTCGCCGAACCGCGCATACCGGTCCATGTGATCGTCTCTTATATTAAGGATGATCGCTATGTGCGGTTTGAATAACTCGATTCGTTCCAGCTGGAAGGAACTGACTTCGAGGACCACCCACGTATCCTTGCCTATCTTCGATATCTCGCCGCATAATGAATTTCCGATATTACCGCAAACGACCGTATCGAGCCCGGCCGCCTTCAATATCTGCCCGGTTAGTGTTGTGACGGTGCTCTTGCCGTTCGTGCCGGTTATCGCGATGATCCTGCCCTTGCAAAAACGATAACCCAGCTCCATCTCCCCTATAATAGGGATACCGGACTTCACCGCCCATCGCACCGGCGGCGAGCTCTCCTCAATCCCGGGACTGACGAGGACAAGTTCGCTCCCTTTTATAAAACCTTCCGTATGCTGCCCCGTCTCGACAGAAATCCCTTTCGACTCCAGACTTTTTTCAACACTCCTCACAGCATCGGAATTGCCCGAATCCGTGGCCCTTACAATCGCGCCCGCGCCGGCCAGCAAAAGACAGGCGTTCACCCCGCTGTTTCCCAGCCCTACAACCGTTATCGTCTTATTCTTTACATCCATTCGAGTTATCCCCAGCGGATCATTGTAATTTCAGCGTAGCTAAACTCAATAGCGCCATCACGATCGCGATTATCCAGAACCTTATCGTTATCTTCGACTCCGCCCACCCTAGAAGCTGGAAATGGTGATGTATGGGCGCCATCAGGAACAAACGCTTCCGAGTCGTCTTGAACCAGATGACCTGCAGGACCACGGAAAGCGCTTCTATGACGAATATGCCGCCGACTACGAAAAGCAGGAGCTCCTTCTTTATAAATACGGCCACGACGCCTATTCCGCCGCCAAGCGCCAGCGAGCCGGTATCGCCCATGAATACCGTCGCCGGATATGAATTGAACCACAGGAATCCCAGCCCAGCTCCTATCATCGCCGAGCAGAATACGGCCAGCTCGCCCGAGCCCGGCAGGTAGAAGATATTCAGATAATCGGCAAACTTGAAGTTCCCGGAAATGTAACCCAGGACCGAATACGTTATCGCGGCAATTATCGTGCATCCTATCGCAAGCCCGTCAAGACCGTCGGTAAGGTTAACCGCGTTAGTGGCGCTGACTATCACAAGCACGACGAAGAATATGTAGAATATCCCCAGGCTCAACGCAAAGTGCTTGACGAAAGGTATCGATAGCGAGGTAGGTATCGGCGTAAAGACCATTACATAAATGGCGATAAAGAGCCCGAGCAGCATCTGCCCGATAAGTTTATTCCCGGCCGTCAGGCCGAGGTTCCTTTTTTTGATTACCTTTATGTAATCGTCGGTAAATCCCAGGAGCCCCAGCCACAGGAACGAGACCAGCGTCAGGAGCACATACTGGTTCGCTATATCCGCCCATAAAAGCGTGGAGACCGTAATGGCCAGTATTATCAGTACGCCTCCCATAGTAGGAGTGCCCTGTTTATGTTTATGCAGATTGTATAGCGACTCGACATGCTCGCGCCTTATGTTCTGGCCGAAGTTCAGGTCCTTGAGCCACTTTATTATCATCGGGCCGAATATAAGAGAGATTAAAAACGCCGTCAGGCTGGCCATCGCGGCGCGGAATGTTATATATTTGAATACGTTAAACCCGAACCATAAGTCACGTAATGGATAGAATAGATAGTAAAGCATCTTTTGCCTCCATGCAACCAAACGCTAAATACTAAATTCGAATTTCGAATTCAATTTTTCGAGCACTTTTTCCATCTGCATACTTCTCGACCCTTTCAGCAGGACCACGTCGCCCGGTTTCGCTAATTTACGCAAAATTTGCGCGATCTCATCATGCGTCGAGCAGTGCCACAGCCGGTCCGGCTTCATACCTTCCGCTCCTGCCTGCGACAGAGTGTGCTTCGAAAACTCCCCGAATGTCACGAGCCCTTCTACGCCTGAGCGCGCGATCGTCCCCCCTATCATCTTATGGAAACGCGCGCTCCCGCTCCCCAGCTCCAGCATATCTCCGCTCACAACCCATCGCGCCTTTGCCGGATAATGCCGGATCACCTCCAGCGCCTTAGCCATCGAAAGCGGGTTCGAATTGTAGGAATCGTTGAGTATGTCTATGCCGCTTGCCTTCTGCAGTTCGAGCCGCATGCGGGCGGGCCGGTAATCCAACAAGGTCTCCCGTATAACTTTATGCGGGATACCGAAATGGAGCGCGACGGCAATAGCGGCAAGCGCGTTATAAATATTATGGCGGCCGAAGAGCCCCAGCTCGAATATCATCCTATTATTGACAATGAAGACGGCCTTGTTAAGGCCCGGATCCAGGGCCTCCGCTCTCAAATCGCTCGAACGGCCGAATCCATACCTTATAAGCTTAAAGTTTTTGGCGCCTATCCTGGATAAAAGCCTGTCATCGCCATTGGCCACGACAAGGCCGTTTCTCTTATCAAGGTGCTTCAGTATCTCTTTCTTGGCCGCGAAGACACCCTCGAGACCGCCCAAAAATTCGAGATGCGACGGCCCTATATTGGTAAAGACCGCGACCGCAGGCCGCGCGATAGCGGCGAGCGAATCTATCTCGCCCTTATGATTTGTCCCAAGCTCCAGGACGCATAGATCGTGTTTCGGGTCCAATTTTAATAACGTCTGCGGCACGCCTATATGGTTATTCTTCGTCCCCTCGCTGCGCAGGATGTTATATTTGGCGGAGAGAAGGTGCCATATCATATCTTTCACCGTAGTCTTACCGTTACTTCCGGTTACGCATATAACCGGTATCCGGAACCTCCGGCGGTGGTAAGCGGCTATATCCTGAAGCGCCCTGGTAGTGTCGCGCACTTTTATCACTATCTGCCGGCTATTGGTAACCGGCCTCCGGGGTCCGGAGACTATCGCGCCGCAAGCGCCCTTCTTAAAAACATCGGCGGCGAAATTATTTCCGTCGAAATTGGCGCCGCTTAAGGCAATAAAGAACCCGCCTTTTTTAATGCTTCTTGAATCGGTGGAGATTTTCGACGGCGTGATCCTGGAGCAGGGATTACCCGATAACAATTTTCCATTAGTTATTTTTACTATATCTTTTACCAGCATCTTCTCTCCCGCTGTCTGCCGCCGCACGCTCTTTCCCGGCAAGATCATGTGGTATCCCAGGAATCTTGCTACTGCTTGCTCTTTCCCGGCAAGATCATGTGGCATCCCAGGAATCTTGCCGGGAAAGATTCCTGTACTCTATTCACTACACACTATCCACTAACCGCCCAACCTTACTCAATATCTCCCCCGCTACCACGCGATCGTCGAACGGCAGGACCTTATCTCCGACGATCTGGCCGGTTTCGTGCCCTTTGCCGGCTATAACAACTATACTGCCGGCACCGGCCGCATCGAAAGCCTTCTCGATCGCCCTGCGCCTGTCCGTCTCGACCTCATAATTGGAGAACTCTCCCCGCACGCCGCCTACTATCTCATCTATTATCGCAGACGGATTCTCGGACCTCGGATTATCCGAAGTTATGACGACGCTATCGGATAACCGGCAGGCCGCCCGGCCCATTAAAGGCCTCTTGGCCCTGTCCCTGTTCCCGCCGCAGCCGAAGACCGTTATAACATCCGCTTTCGATACTTCACGCAAAAGGCTCAAGACGTTCCTGAGCGCGTCTTCCGTATGCGCGAAATCTACAAATACCTTGAACGGTTGGCCGCACTCTACGGATTCACACCGCCCGGGAACGAATTGCAGCGCCCCGACGCCTTTTTTTATCGTCTCGCGGTCTACGCCAAGCGCCCGGCAGGCCGCCGCCGAGGCCAGGATGTTCGAGACATTATGCCGCCCTATCAACCTGGTCGAGACGCTAAAAGACCCTTCCGGAGAGATCATATCGAAACTGGAGCCGTCGAGCGAAAGCCGGATGTTGGTAGCCGATATATCCGCCCCTTTCTTTAACGCGTAAGTAATAACCCGCTTCTTTATGGAACGTTTTAACGCCGCAACCCGCTTATCGTCGTTATTCAATATCGCGACACCGCCGTCTTTCAGGGCGGCGAATATCCTCGTCTTGGCGGCAAAATAATCTTCGAGCGTCTTGTGATAATCGAGATGTTCCGGCGTTATATTGGTAAATATAGCGGCGTCGTACTTAACGCCGCAGGTCCTGCGCTGATCGAGCGCGTGGCTCGAGACCTCCATCACGGCACACGGGCGGGGTAAACGCGCGATCTCTGCCAGGAGCTCCTGCAGTTCGATCGGCCCCGGCGTCGTATTCGAAGCCGGGACAATTTTCCCGCCGATCCTGTAACTTATCGTGCCGACGACCCCGGGCTGGATGCCGGCAGCCTTTAGAATACTCTCGATTATGTAGGTTATCGTCGTCTTCCCGTTCGTGCCGGTAACGCCTACGGTAGTCAACCGCTGCGAAGGATGGCCGTAAAAATTATCCGCGATTACCGGCAGCGCCGCCCTCGTATCTTTCACCAAAATTTTTACAATACCGCCTGGCGCCTCAAAATCCTTTTCGGCCGCGATCGCCGCCGCTCCGCGCGCGACGGCCTCATCGATAAAACCGTGGCCGTCCCGCGCGTATCCCCGGAACGCCACAAAGAGATCCCCTCTCCCGACCAAACGGGAATCTTTGGTCACGCGCTCTATCTCCGGATCCGCCGAAACGCCGGCGCCGGCGGCGCGTTTATATTCCACTTTTTTTAAAACATCACTTAACCGCATATGCGCCCTTAGCGTTCATATATTTCAGCGAGTCATCGACCACGCTCCTGAATACCGGCGCCGCCACATCGCCGCCGTAATATACCGGCCGCGGCTCATCTACACATACGGCAACCGCAAGAACCGGTTTCTCTACGGGCGCGAACCCGATAAACGACGCGACGAACCTGTCGTGTGAATAGATCCCGCCCGGTTCTACCTTCTGCGCCGTCCCGGTCTTCCCGCCCGCGCTGTAATCCTCCAGCTTGGCTTTCTTACCGGTCCCGGTGGCCACAACACCCATAAGGATGCTCCGCATCTTCAAGACGGTCTGCGTCGACAGGACCCTTCTCCTGACGACCGGCGGAAATTCTTTGATAACCTGCCCCTTTTCGTCGAGCACCTCTTTTACGACCCGCGGCCTCACGAGATAACCGTTATCGGCGATAACGGCGATGGCACACGCAAGCTGTACGGCGGTCGTCGTAACTTCCTGGCCCATCGGTATCGCGTACATACTCACTCCCGACCATCTCGATACGGGCCTATTGAGGCCCACGACCTCGCCGGGCAGGTCGATCCCCGATTTTTCCCGGAAGCCGAACGCCTCTATATACTTGAACATCTTGTCCCGCCCCAGAAGAGACGCCGCCTTGCAGGTACCTATGTTGCTCGATTTTTCTATTACCTCTTTAAAAGTAATCACGCCATGCGGTGTATGGTCATGTAATACCCGCCGGCCGAGTTTCCATTCGCCGTTCTCGCAGTCGAATTTTGTATTGAAAGTGACCAGCTTCTCTTCCAGGAGCCCGCTTGCGGCGACTATTTTGAATACGCTTCCCGGTTCGAAGAAATCATTTATCGCCCTGTCCCTTACCGAATCGGCCGGCCTCTTTCCCGGCTCGTTCAGGTCGAAATTCGGAAAGTTCGCAAGCGCCAGGACATCGCCGGTCCGCGGATCCATGACTATTATGGAAGCGCCTTTGGCATTGTACTTATCATACATCTTTCGGAGTTCCCGCTCGGCTATATTCTGTATAACCTCGTCTATGGTAAGGACAAGACTGAACCCATTCTTGGGAGGCATGAACTCATATTGGTAAGATTCGAGGAGTTTGCGCTTGGCGTCCTGCGTGGATATGAGCCAGCCGCTTTCGCCCTTTAAATACTTATTATAATGCATCTCGAGCCCTTCGAGACCGACATTATCGATATCGACGGTGCCGATGACGTGGCTCGCCAGGCTCTTGTCCGGATAGAACCTCTTGGACTCCTTTAATACCGCAACACCGTCGAGCTTCAGCTTCTTTAACGCATCTTCTTCCTGCGGCGTTATCTTCCTCTTTATCCAGACGAAAGCCTTGTCGCGCGAAAGCCGCTGGAGTATATACGACTCTTTCAGATTCAGCACGCGGGCCAGCGCCCGGGCCGTACCCCGTTTATTCTTGATCTCGCGCGCATTGACAAATACGGAATTACTGTTCAGGTTTACCGCTAGGACCCGCATCGAGCGGTCGAATATGGTCCCGCGCGTAGACGGCACCTCGACAGAGACGGTGTGCTGTTCATTGGCCAGTTTATAATAAAAATCATGGCGTATTACCTGGATGTAGAAGAGACGCAAGGCAAGGACTACGAGGGCTACGAAGAAGAGACAGAAGACGACGATCTGGCGCGTCCGAAACGTTCCGCTATGCACTTTCTTTTACGCTATCCTTAAAAGTATTTACTGCAAAAGTTATCCGCCAAACGCTGTATTCTCTGAAAAACTTGCTGCAAAAGGCGGGTTATTTTTCCTTAGCCTGGGCCTCTGCCCTTGGGCTGAGAAAATCTATTATTCCCAATACGTTAAACTTCTTATCGAGACTGCTTGAGCGTATATCCGATTCGGCGGTTGTGGGTGTAAATCTCGCAACCTTAACTACATTGCCCTTCCTCGGGAAAGCAACGTCGATATTCTTCGATATCAATATCTTCTCGAGCCGCGAAGGAGCCTCAAGATTATCAATATTATAATTCAAGCGTTCCTTATGGTCAAGCATAACCTTGAGTCTCTTCTCTTTTGTTTCTATTGAATAACTTAACTTTACCAGTTCCACCTGCTGATGAACGTATACCAATGCTACCAGAGTCATCACCGCTATGCTTGCCAACGACCTAACGAGTCTCATCAAATCCTTTCAGCCACTCTCAGCCGCGCGCTGCGCGACCTGGGATTGACTGCCTCCTCTTCGCTAGAGGGGCCGGCCGGTTTCTTCGTTATAATTTTAAGTACGCCGAGTGCGGCGTAACCTTTGAACAAATTTTTTACGATCCTGTCTTCGAGCGAGTGAAACGATATTACCGCGATTCTCGCGCCCACATCCAGCCAGGAGACCGCTTTTTTCAAACCTTCTTCCAGCGCGCCCAGCTCATCGTTAACGGCTATCCTTACCGCCTGGAACGTACGGGTCGCGGGATCGATCCTGGAATATTTCCTCCCCGGGCCCATCGAGCGCCGCACGATCGCGGCCAGTTCAAGAGTCGTCTCTATGGGCTTTCGCAAGCGCTCCTGCGCTATGCGCCTTGCTATCTTCCTGGCAAAGCGCTCCTCGCCGTATCGATATATAATATCAGAAAGATCGCTCTCTTTGTATCTATTTATGACGTCGTAGGCGCTTATGCCCAGACGACGGTCCATTCTCATATCGAGCCGCGCGTCTTCTTTCAGGCTGAAACCGCGCGCGGCGCTATCCAGCTGGAAGGAGGAGACGCCCACATCGAAGAGAACCGCGTTCAGGCTCTTTACGCCTTCCCTTGAAAGAATCTTGTCGAGATTCCTGAAATTTTCGTTTATGAGCTTGAAGCGGCCGGCAAACTCTTTCAGATCCTCCGCCGCTATCTTTAGGGCGCTCTCGTCGGCATCGAGGCCTATCAAGGTGCCCCCCGGACCTATGCGCTTCAATATCTGGCCGGAATGTCCGCCGCCGCCTACCGTGGCATCGAGTACGACATAACCCGGCTTCAGGTTCAAAGAACTTATCACTTCATCGATCATTACCGGATGGTGCACAACGCAGTATCCTTCAATATGTTAAAACAGCCGTTATTTTACAAGAGCGCTTATTCTGTTGGTATTTATCTTACGGGAGACCTGGATCTCTATTCCAAGATAAGAGAGGTTACAACCCAGCGCCCGCGCCCGCCGAACACGTTCGATAAAAGTCTCCATGCTGGGGTTATAATACCGGCTCCCTTTTGCCACTCTCATGCGCCTGGGACTCATAACGCCCCCCCCATTTTTCCATCCTTCGATTTCACTTTAGGATTACGTCCTGAGCCCGCCGAAGGACTTTATTCTTCGCCGGTCATCAACTTTTCGGCGATATCCTCAAACGATTCTTTCGAACTATTATAATATTCGAGCCAGGCGTCTTTGGACCAAACCTCTATCCTGTTAGAGACGCCTATTATCATTACATCCCTTTTTATAGCGGCGTAATCTTTCAGATATTTCGGGATGAGGATCCTTCCCTGCTTATCGCATTCGATTTCGCTGGCGCCCGAAAAATAGAGCCTGTTGAACTTTCTCGATTCGGATTTTGTGAAGGAGACCGATTTGAATTTCGACTCCTGCGTCTTCCATTCGCTTTCGGTAAATAGAAAAAGACATTTATCCAATCCCCTGGTGATATAGAATTTTTCTATATCATATTCCTTGAAGGATTCGCGGAACTTCGAAGGGATGATGAGCCTTCCCTTCTTATCTATGGTGTGTTCATACTCACCATAAAACATAAACGTCTTCCTCCCTTTTAATCCACTTTCAACCACTAAGTGGTATAAGTATACACTAACGTCCATTTCTTGTCAACAATAAGGTAATAAAAAACAGCAGGACACGTTTTAACGTGCCCTGCTGTTTTAAGCTGGCCTATAAGCCGGGTTTAGTCGAGGATGTTCATCTATCTAGCCGCGCCATTACTGGCACGATCAAGCGACCTTACCCGTCCCGATACCGATGTAATTACGGTAGATGCGAGCCACATCTGATGCCTCGGCGCGGCCGCATTTCTGCGACCTTGCTCGGCATCACACCGAGCGAAGCCGAGGTGTGAATCGGAACCTATTTGGTCTTGCTCCGCGCAGAGATTGGTCGTCTCACCCTATTTCGCTGCTGCGTTCAAACTTTGATGGAGCTTCGCAGGGCAAGCCCCGAGGGGCCTTGATCTACGAAGTTTCATTACGGTTTTAAGCAGCAGCGAAGTAGATTCGTCTCTGTCCTCTCACCCCATCGCTTTCGCTAGGGGCGATCCCGGGCCACCTTCGTTTCCTCGGGCGGCGAGGGATAATCCTCACCTTGCGGTGGGCGGTCGTTAGCCGCTGCGCTGCTCCCTTTCTTCGCTCAAAGCTTTTCAGCTTTTTCGCTTCAAAAGGTCCTCCGAAGCCCTGCCTCGGTTTACGATTGATGGGCGCAGGAGGATATGGAGCCCGGACTTTCCTCCCCGCGCCATTCACCAAACGCGGTGAGTGGTTCGGGGCGAACATCCAGCCAGCTAAATCTATAATCTCACTCAGGATTTAGTCCCGAGCGCCTGTTATTTTTACTCCGGGCGCGAGGGGCTGTCTTAAATAAAAAGACACGAAAGGTTTATCGCTTTATTAGCCAGCTTATCCGCTTCCTTGTTCTTCGAGCGGTCGATATGCTCCACCTTAAAAGATTTGAAGTATTTCAGCGCCGCGAGAGCCTTCTCGAACAATGGTTTTATATCGGCGTTCTTCACTCTGTACTCGCCGTTAAGCTGTTTCGCCACCAGCTCACTGTCGATCTTAACGACCACTTCTTCGGCGCCCAGCGACCTCGCTTCTTCCAGGCCGCATATCAACGCATTATACTCGGCATTGTTGTTCGTCGTCTCACCCAGATACTTACAGAGCTCTTTGACTTTTTTCTTTTTCGAATCGAATATCACTATGCCTGCGCCGGCCGGGCCGGGGTTACCGCGCGAGCCGCCATCGGTATAAATAATTAAACGTTTATTCTTCAATGTACAGGATCCTCGTGCAATATTCACAAACGACGAGCTCCTCGTTCATCTTCACCTCATTCGTCACCTGAGGCGGAAGCACCCTGAAGCATCCCTGGCAAGCCTCGTCGACGATCGTCACGACGGCGAGACCGTCTTTGCTCTTTACTATCCTTTCGTACCTCTTCAAAATATTTTTGTCTACCCTGGCGGCCAGCGCTTCCCTCTGCGATTTAAGCCCCGCGAGTTCGCCTTTCATACCGTCAGCTTCCGCAAGAAGCCGCTTCTTCTCTTCGATAAATTTCGCTTCCTCGCCCTTTAGAAATTCTTTCTCCGCGGCTATCTTCTTATTCTCCGATTCGATCTCGTAGAATAATTTAAGGATTTCTTCCTCTATGATCGAGTTGTCCGCTTTCGCCCGTCCTATCTCGTCCCGAAGGGCCGAATATTCCTTGTTCGTCTTTACCAGATTTTGCTGCTGCTGGAATTTCTTTATATTGCCCTCTTTCGCGGCGAGATCGCCCTCTTTCTCTTTCCGCTTCACCTGGAGCGCCTTCAACTCATCATCGAGCTTCTTCAGGCTTGCATCCTTCTCCTTAAATTCGTCTTCTTTATTTTTTATCGTTTCAGGTATGGCTTCCAGCCCATCCTCCAGCCTGAAGATATGGGTATCCAGGCCCTGCAATTCTACCAGGAGTTTAATTTGTTCTTTGAGATTTTCCATTGTCTCGTTTTCATAATAGCTACCATTTTTTTGCACAGTACCATTCGCCAACTGTCATGCAATAGCTCAGGTGCTGTGCACCGCACCTGAAGCAGAACCATTCACTTCGTTCAGGTTCTGCTGAATGGTACGGTGGTGGGCAGCACAGGATTTGAACCTGTGACCTCTGCGATGTGAGCGCAACGCTCTAACCAACTGAGCTAGCTGCCCTCAGAGAGCGAATCACGCAATATTTGCCTTAACGCGGTTCTGCCCTTTGTGCTCTTAAAATAACTTTCTCTTCGTAAAGCATCTTTCTTTGAAAGATGTGCCTCGTAATAAATAAGTTTAAAAGGCCTTCGAGGGCTAGTACTGGGTGTTTTACCAGACGCATGTTCCTCGCATCGTTTATCAACGTTAGTAGTGTATCCTATATAAAATTCTTTATCTTTCAGGCTATATAGGACATACGCATAGTACATATTACTCTTTTGCATCTTTGCACAGTACCATTCGCCAACTGTCATGCAATAGCTCAGGTGCTGTGCACCGTACCTGAAGCAGAACCATTCACTTCGTTCAGGTTCTGCTGAATGGTACGGTGGTGGGCCCACAAGGATTTGAACCTTGGACCAAGAGATTATGAGTCTCCTGCTCTACCAAGCTGAGCTATAGGCCCCCGTTCCGATGGAAAAGCTATCTTGCGTTGCCTTCCCGACGGATGAATTACTTAAAAATCACTTAATATATTCTAATATTCCCTAAGATATCCTAAGAAAAACTAATAACCAATCCCCATAATTTCCCCATAATAAAATCCATGGGAAACCCTACTATACGACGCTGATTTTGAGCTTAAAAGCTACCTAACAAGAGAAAACCACTCTCCTGCGCTGCGAAAATGGATTATACCATATCTCACAAATAATTCAATCCTAATTTTGAATTATCCGACCTCTGTGATATACTTATTTAAAGAATAGCAACACCTTAACTAATCCGGTTTTGGATGCATTCGTTACGGGAGGTTAAAAATATGAAATGGTTGATAGCCTTTATTAGTGCTGTGGTCATATCGGTTTTAGCTATTCAAGGAATTTCCTTTTTTAATACAGCTATGGCTAAGCAGGTAATTATATGGTCTGAGTCCAACTTTATGCTTGGGGCATTGCCAAAATTTCTAGTCGAATTGCATATGTTTCTTACAAAGAACATATTTACAGTGGTGCGCATAGTTACTATTATAATATTTGCGGTATGTTTTATAATCGCGGCTAGAAAAGGCCGTTAAATAGGGTTACAAGATGAACGATATAGTAATTGGTGAAAGATTTTTTTGGATTTTGTTTTTTCGAGAAAAGCTACGTCTCGTAAACGGAGGCTTTATTTATCGGAGAAAATTTATTACTTGGTCAGATATCGTAGAAGTAAAATTAGTATGCTACGAACCTGGTTTTTCAGATATTCCGAGCGCGATGCAACCGTTTTTCTATGCTATTACAATTCGTTTGCCAGATATGCAAATGGCGCTTGATAGCAGACGACTTTTATATCCAGGTGACAAATGGACATATTTTCTTGATTCTATTCTCGGCGGAGGGATAACATCGGCTTTTCAGCAAGTAAGATTCGAGCTTGAGGCAAATTGTAAAGATAAAATAAACGATCTAGGTATAAGGCGTAATTATTTCGAACCTAACTCTCCATTAGTCCCTACAATTACTATTGCTATCTGTCTTACCGTTATTCTGCTCATATATTTTAATTTCTTTAGCAAATAGAAATTCGATTTTTTGATGAACAAAGCTACTCCTACAAAATGGAATATCAGCTTTCTGCGTTAGAATCGCTTTAACAAGAAAGCCTGCTTCTTGTAATTTATCGTAAGTTCAAAATTACTCAAGAAGCTCTTTACGCCGATGAGCACGACATTAAGATTCGGCATGAAATCTATCAGAACATTATCGATTTTAATTCCGTCTGTCTCAAAACATAATGTATGCGAATATGCTACAGTTGCACCGTTCCCGGTGAAAATTGTCCTCTGCTGTCCTGCCTGTAAATCATGACCAATTAACGGAGCATAGGCGGCTGGTATAGCACATTCATCCGCACCGGTATCGATTAAGCCATAAGCCGGGACAGATAGATCAGTATGGGGATTTTTAATTAGTACGGGCAACCATGGACGAGGAATATCACCAGGCCTCATTATCGAAAATGGGTATTCGATAATATCCATCAGTATATCTGAACCATATCTTTAAGAGGAATGAAAGTTATAACGGGGGCTTTAATGCCTTTACCAACCGCTTTGTCGTGGGCTTCTTTTGGAGTATCCCCATCACCAACGACAGTATGATCCTTGAAGCTTTTTAAAGCAACGTATCGCCCATCATAATTGTTGCTGTTAATCAATGTCTGGATCATAACCACCTCTTCATGTACTTAAAGTATATACTATTTTAACGATTCTTCAATGGTAAAGCAAGGACTTGTTATAGCAAGCACTATTTTCCACCTAATTCGCGGTAACTATTTGCGTATTCTGCGGCGTTTAAGTTTGCGCATTGCAAGGCGCCTCATCCTTCTAGTATTCTTCTTAGGCATGTTAATATCTCCTTCATCCTTCGGTATAACTCAGGGTAAAACCCTGAGGTTTCACACGGCCCAATCGCCGCGATATTGAATCACTATCCTGACTGCAACATGCTCACCCGATGCATTATCGTAATATGTAACCGTCACCTGGTCTCCCACATTAATGTCCGCCAGGCCTACTCTATCTTCACCTTTAGATATCTTCGCACCGGATGGAACAGATATCCGCATACCGCTTACAGAGATCACGGCGCCGACCCAATCGGTAGAGGATACAGCGCCCTCTATGCTATTCAGCGCGCGATCTTCCGATTCCGCCTGACAATAGGAAGCGCACAGGAGTATTAGAACCGTTAAAACCGAAACCAGCCTCATAGCAACTCCCGTTTTCTACAGGCTAAGCCTAAAAATAAGGCTCGGTTATTCACCGAGCCTTATTATCGATTCATTCAAGAACGCTTAGGACAATTTGACAACATTAGTCGCCTGTTCCCCTTTGGGACCCTGCGTAATGTCAAACTGGACTTCCTGGCCTTCTTTTAAGGTCTTAAAACCCTCACCCTGGATTGCGGTGTGGTGAACGAAAACGTCCTTACCCTCCTCAGGAGTAATAAAGCCGTAACCCTTTGCATCATTGAACCATTTTACTTTTCCTTTTGGCACTTGTACCTGACCTCCTTTCAAGCAAATTATACTTCCTGGAGAGGGCCGAAAAAAAACCGCAAGGCGAAAGCTTCTCTACCATGCGGTCCAAGATTTTCCTGCCTTCTTCATTGTCAAAAAGTATACACTAATATTAAACTCTTGTCAACTAATTTGTTAAAAAAGATTTGAATGCGCAAGCCGGGGTTAAAAACCTGCGCTATTCCCCTATTCCCATGACCAGGAAGTTCTTGAGCTTCCTGGACCTGGTCGGGTGCCTCAGTTTACGCAGGGCCTTCGCCTCGATCTGCCGGACGCGCTCCCTGGTGACCTTAAAAACCGATCCGACTTCCTCCAGTGTCCTGGGATAACCGTCGCCTATGCCGAAACGCAGGCGCAGGACCTTCTTCTCGCGCTCTGTCAGCGTATCGAGCACGTCGTCCATCTGCTCTCTCAGCATCGAATAAGCCGTCGCGTTCGCCGGCGAGATGGCGCGCTTGTCTTCGATAAAGTCGCCGAAATGCGTATCACCCTCGTCGCCTATCGGCGTCTGCAGGCTGATAGGTTCCTGCGCTATCTTCAATATCCCGCGCACTTTCTCGACGGGCATACGCATCTTGTGCGCGATCTCTTCGGGGGTAGGCTCCTTGCCGTTCTGCTGGACGAGCGTCCTCGAAACTTTTATCAGTTTATTGATCGTCTCCGTCATGTGGACGGGTATGCGGATCGTCCTCGACTGGTCCGCTATCGAGCGCGTAATAGCCTGCCGTATCCACCATGTCGCGTATGTCGAAAATTTATATCCGCGCTTGTACTCGAATTTATCAACGGCCTTCATCAGGCCTATATTGCCTTCCTGGATGAGGTCGAGGAACGACAGCCCGCGGTTGGTATATTTTTTCGCTATGCTTACGACCAGCCTTAAGTTCGCGGCGACGAGCTCCTTCTTCGCCTTGTTAAATTTGACTTCGGTCGACCTGACGAGTTTGAAATGCTCCCTCACCGCGCTGATCGGCTCGCCGAATTCGTTCTCGATCTTTCTCTTGCGTTTCGTGATCCGCTTGACCTCTTCCCTGTCTTTGCGTTTACGCGCAGACGCGAGGCGCGCATACAACTTCGAATACTCTTCTAGATACTCCTCTATTCTCTTTACCATCTCCTCGACGACGCCCATGCCGAGGTTCATCTCTTTTATGAGCGCGGCTATACGCTCCTTCGACCTTGCCTGCTGGAGGCCGCTTATGAGACGCGTCAATTTCTTAGTCAGCTTCGCGCCCTTCGCGCGCATGTCGACATTAAGGAACTCTTCTTCGTTCAGCTCGCTATTGAGTATCTTTTCGGCAACCTCGATCGCTTTATACTTGGAGATGCGGACGGCCAGGACGGCGTCCCTGAACTTATATTCGGCGTCTTTTATGCGCGCGGCTATCTCGAGCTCTTCTTTCCTCGTCAGGAGAGGTATCTGCCCCATCTGCCGCAGGTACATCTTCACGGGATCGTCGATGTGGACGAATTTGACCGGCGCTTCCTTCTCCGGCTCTTCCTTCTTCTCTTCGAGCGATTCCTCCTCGGCGCTCTCCTTCGCCAGGTCATCTTCACTGTCGACAAGCTTTATATTCTCATCGCCGAGTATGCCCAATATCTCGTCTATCTCTTCGGAAGAGACGATCTCGATAGGCAGGATATTATTCACCTCTTCGAACGTGAGATGCCCCTTCTCCTTGCCCAAAGCGATCAGCTCGGTCAGCCCTTTCAGCCTCTTCTTCTGCGCGCCTTGAGGCTCACCGGCAGCGTCCGCTTTCCTCTTTATCGCCTTCACCGTCTTCTTCATTTTTATTTTCATCTTCATATATCTTATACTTTCGCCATCCTGATAAGCTCGTTATTCAATTCATTGAACTGCGCGGCGAGCTCGCTTACCCTGCCGTCATTCCGCTGGCCATGAGCCAGCTTTATAGCGTCCTGGATCATCGCCATACGCTCTTTTAAGCCGTCCCTCTTCATCCGCGCGACGCAATCGGCAAGCGCCTTATCCTTATCGCCCACCATCTCCGATATGCCGACGGCCTCCGTAATAAGGGCCGCCGCGCCCGGGCTTTCGGAAAAACGGCTGATGAGCCGCGGCGCCGTCACCGCCTTATTCTCTTTATGAAGCTCGTAGATCGCGCTGACGATATCGCGTATCGAAGAGTCCTTGAATTCGTCCGGCGACAGGGCCTGCGTGACCTTATCGATAACACCGGCGCCTTCCATCATGAGCGCCAGCATCATTATCTCTGCGCCTGTCGAGCGCTTCCGCATCTCTGTTGCGGTCGCAGCCGTAGCCGTCACCGCGACGTAGCGCCGCTCGGCCGCTGCGCCCTTTACCTTCTTCAGTTCCGCCTTTATCGACTCCTCGTCGACGGAGAGCCTCTCGGCCAGCTTCTTGACGAGCGTCGACTTCAAAACCTCGTTATTTATCCTCGAGAGCGTCGGCAGCATCTCGGCGGCTATCGCCGTCTTGCCGTGCGCGGTATTGATATTGAGCCTCGAGGTAAGCTTGCCCAGTTTGTAATCGAAGAGGTTCTTGCTCGCCTTCTTCAGTTTCAAAAAATCATCGACGCCAAACTTGCGTATAAAGCTGTCCGGGTCGAACCCTTCCGGAAGCTCCGCTATATAAACGCTTACGTCCTCGCTTATGAACAGGTCCAGGTTCCTTAAAGAAGCCGCTTCGCCCGCCTCGTCGGGGTCGTACAGCATAACGGCGGTATTGGCAAACCGCTTCAAAAGTTTTATCTGGTCGACCGTCAGCGCCGTGCCGAGCGTCGCTATTATGTTCTTAATGCCGGCCTGGTACGGCACGATAAAATCCAGATACCCTTCGACGACTAGAAAATGGCCGCTCTTCTTGATGTCGTCCTTCGAAATATTGAGCCCGTAAAGGTTCCGGCCCTTCGAGTATATGGGCGTCTCCGGCGAATTTACATATTTAGGGAGGCTCGAATCGAGCACCCTCGCCCCGAAACCCATCACCCTGTCCTTAAGGTCGACTATAGGAAATATGAGCCGCGAACGGAACCTGTCATAATAGCCGCCTCTATCGTTCGCTATTACAAGGCCCGCCTTCTCCAGTTTAGCCGGCGCGATCGACTGTTTCTTAAAAAAATTTAAAAGAGCTTCCCATGAATCGGGCGCAAATCCTATCTTGAACTTCTTAAGCGCCTCTTCCCCGACGCCGCGCGAACGGATGTATTCCAAGGCCTCCCTGTTAGCAGCCAGGGAGGACTGGAAGAACCGGCAGGCCAGCTCATTTATCTTATAAAGCTCGTTAGCGATACTGCTATCGCGGCTCCCGGACGATTTCGGCAGGACGACGCCGCACTTCTCGGCCAGCGTCTCCACCGCCTCGGGAAACTCGAGGTTCTCATACTTCATGAGGAACGAGAATACGTTCCCTCCCGCGCCGCATCCGAAACAGTGGTATATCTGCTTATCCGGGCTTACAATGAACGACGGCGTCCGCTCGTTATGAAAAGGGCACGGCGCCTTATAGTTCCTGCCGAATTTCTTCAGCGGGAGATATCGCGAGATCACTTCGACTATATCGGTCTTCTCCTGGATCTCTTCTATCAGTCGATCGGGTATTGCCATAATTTTCGTCGTTCGTTGTCCGTCGCTCGTATTTCGCCGCGGCTACCTGGCGATTCTCGCAAATCCGGATGCGCTCACTATATTCAACCGGCCCCGCCGCTCAAGCTCGTCGAGCAAAAGGTTTAAACCCAGGGTGTCGCTGGCGATATGGCCGGCTATGATGACATTTATATGTTCGTCCTTCGCGTATTTAAAATGTTCCTCGCTTAAATGCATCGCTACTATCGTGCCGACGCCGGCCTGCGAAAGCCTCGCGTAGACTCTCTTAGACCCTTCGGTACCGCCCGTCATGTCGACCAGGACCTTGCCGACGGGTTTATCGGGCTCGCCTACGAGTATCCTGGGGCCTGCGCCTTTCTTCAATCCGTCGGCGTATTCGGGGATGCGTTTCAAAAGCGCGAGCGCATGCGATAGTTTCTTCGGCTTGACCTTGTCGAAGAGCCTCTGCAGATAATCGGTAACATGGTTATCGGCCGGCGTATGGATGCACATAAAAGGCATATCCAGAAGCCGCGCGAAATCGACGCTCCTTAAATGGTTTGCCGGCGCAAGCGACCTGGAGACCTCGTCGCTGCGCTCTTTCAACAGCTCCCCGCCTATCGCGAGCGGGATACCGAATTTGTCCAGCACGTTGGCCTGCAGGGCCATCACATCGTATAACCTGGCCCAGGCAACGCCTTCGGGATGGTGCGCCATCACAAGGTCTATCGGGAACCGCTCCGTCTGGTTAAGCCTGTCGGCCAGCAGGATCTCCGGCCCTTCCATGTCGATCCCCACAAGCATAGTCCGTATCTCTTTATCCGGATCGCCATAGAGTATCCGCGTATCGGCGTAAGGATTCTTAAGCCTTTCGGTGTCGAAAGCCTTCCTGTCGGGGCCCTTCAGCTTCCTGTACTCCTTACGCGTCCCGTCGAGGGCCGCCTTTATCTGCGCCTTTGTGCGGGGATCAGTCTCGACGCCCTTCCTAACGGCTAAATCATAAATATCTTTTAGCTTCATCGGCCCATCCTTTGTTATTCGATGGAAAAATAGACGGCAGGAAAATCTATTTAGGCTTCTGCGCCGGCGCCGCAGCATCGACCGCGGGCCCTCCGACGCTCACCGCGGGCAACAGCCACGATACTTTTCCGTAAACCGCGGATCCTATCCTCAAAAAACAAGGACCCGTAAGCGACCTGTCCCTCACCGACCACTGCAAATAAGGCAGCGGTATAAGCGCTATTATAATTAGGACCGTGCTTGTAAGTATGACGCCCCTGGCTATACCCGCTGTCAATCCGCCGAATTTTTCTATGACCGGGTGCCAGCTTACTTTAATAATCTTATCGATAAATAGCTTAACCAGCCTGAATAATAATCCGGTACAGACAAATACCAATACAAAACCCACCAGGTTCAAAAAGGCCATGGGCAGGGTAAGACCTAAATAATGCAAAAATCCCGCTATTTTATTATAATAATGGAGGGAAAATACCAGCATCGAGACCGATCCTACAAGAGGAAGAATCTCATGGCTCAAGCCATCCTGCAAAGATACGTAACCCGTTCGTAGTAAAAGAATTATGCTTAAAACGTCTACCCAGTTTATCTTTGCGAGTATCTCCATATCTCCCTTGCGTTAAAAGGAATATGAAGTATATCATATAAAGCGCGGAAAGTCAAGGCGGGACTAAGTTAACAAAAACGCTCTATTTCACCAGATCCCAGCTGGTATTTTCTTCTGTGAGGATAATATCGGCCCGGATCGTCGAAAGGTCGCTTTCGGGGACCTCCCTTTCGAACCGGCCTTTAGAGAGAGTCATCGCTATGGCCTGGGAATTCCTGCGTTTGCCCAGAAGCGCGGCAACTTCTCTAATAAGACTGTTTGTATGAAGCTCGACGAGGAATCGCCTGGACGGGCTCCTATTTACTACGATCAGCACTTTCATCGGAATCACCTCCCTCTTCTCGATCAGTTTAAAATAAGCCGGGCCGCGGTACTCATTACCGCCGGCCCGGCTATCAGGATATTACCTTCGCTTGGCTGTGCTGAAGGCCAATATCCTGTTTTCAACTCTTGTATCCTGGAAATCAAATCTTCGATAAGGCAGGATCCTGTGCCTGCCTCCGCACTCACCGCACCTGACAAAATGAGGGGCCGCCGTAAAACCGATGTTTCCGCATTTTATACATTTTACTTTTACCATGGGTCTCACCTTCTTTCGCCCTACACTTCAAGCATATCACATAATTGACTTTTGTCAAGGTATACATGATTTCAAAGTCAATTTGTTAAACTAACTATTTACTGTAACTTCTTTAATTTCAAATAGTTACAATTTTATGTTAGTATTTCAAACAGTTATATATTTTGCCGAATTTCCATAAAAATTTGTTCATAAAAGCAATTTTCCTATTGACAAATTGTTGGCAATACTGTATACTATAAGTGTTTTGCAGATAACTAAAGAGGACCTATGAAACTTTACGAAAAGATTCGACACATACGGCGGGACGTTTTAAAATTGAGCCTGAAAGATTTTCACAAGAAGCTTGTCGATATCTTCGGCGATAAGGCACTCACCTACTACAGCCTCTGCCGCCTCGAAAAAGGTTACCGCGAAGATATCCGGCTGAAGAGCCTCTATCAGATATGCACCGGCCTTGGAGTCTCTTTAAAGGAACTTAAGGAAGGGACCGAGGATGAAGAGTCGAAGATAGTCAAAATTATAGCGGCGGCCGACCGGACCAACAATCGTTATTTCTATAATGAATTAGCCGTCGCGGAGATATTGAGCTCCCGGGACCTGAAGTTCTTGGCTATGGAGCTTGAGATATTACCGGGCGGGCTTACTAAAGAAGAGCAGGATCCGGTGGACATTAACAGGTTCGAGAAACTTATTATAGTACTGCAGGGCGAGATGCTATGCCACATCGGCAATGAAAAGCACTCGATAAAAAAGGGCGATACGCTCTCCTTCGCGAGCAATATCCCCCACCATTTCGAAAACCCTTCCAAGAAGATACGGACACGATGCATCATCGTGCAAAACCCTAAGTCCTACTAATAACCTTCCACCCCGGGGTGGAAATTCAATTAAGTATTGCGTCCCTCAATCTCCCCTGATCTCGTTAGCGCGTACTCCCGTAATGCTTACGTATAGTTTTTAGAGTATCCTGGTCTATTATCGCGTCTTCCTGGAGGTCGTCTACTTCTTCGGAAGAGAGCCCTTTCTTGCTGATAAGGGGTTTTACATAATCAGGTACGGGTATCCTAGTCTTTGCATATTTGATATCTTTAGCGGCTACATTATCAGCGTTGTCTTTTGCTTCCACCTTAAAGTTTATTACAGGCGCTTTTATAATGAGATAGGTGGATAATTTTGTTATTATCCATTTATTTAACCTGGGTCTTTCGTTTAGATACATGGTCTGGTTGTTTTTTATAAGGAATAGCTTATCGGACTTTAATTGATTTAAGACATCGCGGGGATTAGGCGCGGTGACGATGATATGCTTTGTCTTATCGTTAAGGATAACCTGCGTTATTACTCCCTTATTAAGATTAACCTTAAAACCATTAATATCGGGAATAATAAGCCCTCCTTTTACCTCCTTTAGTCCTGATATCTTATCAGTGGCTGCGTATGATAACTTATAGAAAAGCGGCATAAAGAAGTGATAACCACTGAACCTGAAAGGTAGCCTTGTCTTGTATGGATTGAGAGTAAGTGAGACCTCGGGAGGGGTTTTGTCGAGATAAATCGTTACGGATTGCCATTCCGAACTATTTCCTTCGTTATCATAGGCTTTGTAGCTAAAGGGGTTAGTTCCTTCTTCCGAAAAAGTTATTACCGCCTTGCTATTATTAACAACTACTGGAGGTCCGCTAATATATGGAAAACGATACCATATATCTTTAGCACCAGAGCCACCTTCATTATCTGTGGCATTAATGGTAATGGTTACGTCTTTATTATGCCAACCGGCAGTATTAGCGGAAGGCTGAATATCGATAGAGACCGTAGGTGGAATTGTTTCGGAGGGCTTAATACCAACAGGTTTATTGAAAGTCAAAGGTATAACCTTGCTCACTCCGGAATTAGCTACGGTTATACTTGCGTTGCCTACCTTGTAGACCTCATAATCTCCTTTTTCATTCACAGAAACAATGGAGGAGTCGCTTGAAGTATAGCTTGTACCTGAATCATAAGTTATGTCTCTCGTAACTCCATCAGAATAGATGCCATCTACGGAAACTAACGAACCGGAATGTTTTCCTTTCGAGTTTATATTTCCATCCCAATCGACATCAACCCATATATCATCTTGATCCATTTTAATAGATTCGAGAGTCGCTGTTTGCTGAACTTTAAGGGTAATTTTATCTCCAGAGAAATTGCCAGGCATACCGTCCACCATGACAGTAACAAGCAATGTTCCCACGGCTTCCTTGGATATCGTCACGTTAAAATCAATGGGTAGAGTTGAAAAACTTTTATAGAAAAATTTAGACACTGCTATATCACCTTCCGTTATCTTAAATCCGTCCACTGATTCGACCCTTATAACTATAGTCTGACCTGGGTTTACTGTAGAGCCATTGGCAGGTTTAGTGATCTTTATGCCAGGGGCAGCAAATGAAGTTCCGGCAAATATACCTAAATAAAACAATATAGATAAAACAAAAATATATTTTCCAATATTTTTTTTGAACCTCATCTGATTTTCCTTTCTTTCTATACTATGCTACATCTATTCTTTTTGCGGGAATCCTTCTCCAAATAATTCACTGTTTGATGGCGCATTTAAAAGCTCCACCATATTATCCACGACATTGTCTGCGGTAGCGGCCATATGGTGATGACTAAAAACATCCAGGGTGTAAGAACTAAATCCGCCAGCCTGACTATTGAAAGACACAACCAAATCGGATTTACCTGTTAGGGCATAAACGCTAGGGTCAAAATCCAATGATTTTAAAAGCTTATGAATACCAGAATAACACGCTGGTATTAAGTCAAGGCTCGATATGGCGTAATATCCGGCAATAGCATGGCTTGCCATAGTAGCAGGTGTTTTATTCATCGTTTTTATTGCATAGCTTGTTGTCATTAAATCAAAAAGTGCACCTTTTGTGAAAGAGTAACCTTTTTCTTCCGCGCGCTCTAATAACATACCTTTTTTTATTAACTTCCAGCCAGTATGCGGATACTTAATACATCCTATGCCAAGATCCGCAAGGAAAGAACCATAGTGAGGAGAGTCGAGGGTGATAAGTTTATGGATATCACCTTTTCCAAAATTATTTTCGTTATAGTAGCTATCGCTTCCGGCAAAAATACGCGCCAACAACCCGCCCATACTATGGCCTAATACATCGACTTGGGCTATGGCAATTCTATTGGACTTAAAACTTTTTTTAATACTTTGGATGTTATCACCACTGCATGAATACGGTACATCGCTATTATCAGAAAAAGAATTACCATTTTTCTTCGCATAATTGACCGCGAACATCCGCAGACCAGATATTGATGTGCCTAAGTTCACGCGGAAGTTATTTTCACCCCACATTGCCGGACCCGCCCATAGGCCATGTATCAATAATAGCGGCGGGCGGACGAGCTTTATAGTCTTTTTGGTAGTAGAGCCGTTAAACGTTGCGGTTATGGAAAGTTTGCGTTCAGATATAGCTCCGTCGACTGCTTCGCATCCTGTGCGCACAAAACTATCCGGAGCCTGGTATATCGCGAAGGCGTAATTCTTATCGCTAACAGTAGTGGTGCTTACAGTTATGGAACTGCCCTCATTGGATCCATTACTGCTATCTATGGAACGCAGGAGACCGTCTTCCGTAGAATCACCTGTTCCTCCCTCGATAGAGAATGTTACGGAGCCGGAAGCATCTGTAGGCATCCTCAGTAATAGCCTGGCCACTCCATCAGTCGCTACGCCTTCCATAGCAGTTCCGTTAATTGTAACGAGCTTTTCAGGAACATTCGAGACTTCTGTACCGCTAGTAAAGTCAACCCCGTCTAGAATCTCAAAGTCATTCGTAATAACAGGCGTGGCTAAGTATATTGGATAGCTATCAGGCCGTCCACGTCACATTGCCTTTATCATCTATCTGAGGATCCCAGTCCTCATAATCATTGTTCGTAAGCTGGAAAGAAAACGGTGCCATCCCAGAAAGTACCACCCTATAGGTAACGGTGGACGAACCGATATGGTCCTGATGAAATTAAATAGAACCGTCCCCTTTATCCACTTTATCCAAGGACGGGACAAATTATTTTAAAATACTTTTAGTTAAGTAGAATAACGCGATGGGTGGCACCTTCTGGGATGGCACCTATCTTGTGTTCGGACTCGCTACAGGAAAAGTAACCCACCAAGGAACACTAATCCCTACTTCGCGAGCCCAAGAAGTAGCGAATGATGAACATTGAGTGTTTAGTGCCCACTTGTTTTTCTGCGCATAAGTGGTAAAAAATTCTGCGCCGCGACCATATTGTGATTTTGTGACATTCCATGCAAAACTTGCTGTAGCAACCCTTGGGGGATCATTAAGACCTATTGCTGTGGACATATACCCTGTAAATTGTTTACCTAATAAGGTTCCTTTAGGATCAGCGCTCGGCAGTGGCCACCAACCATGACTAACTTGATTACCACCGTTATCTTCTAACGACCCCCATGAATGACTAGGAAAACGGTGCCATCCCAGAAAGTACCACCCTATAGATAACGGTGGACGAACCGATGTGATCCTGATGAAATTAAATAGAACCGTCCCCTTTACTTATTTTCCCAAGCATTTGGACCTAGAAGCTTCTTAATCCTTTTCTCAGCAAGAGCATGAAGAGCATTAATCGTTGATGCATATTTGTCAGCACTAAATAGATCTCTAATTATGTCCCATTTATTTATCAGAAAAGTACATTGGTCATCAAGCGAGACTACATCCGCTAATGAATATTTTACGTAATTCATTAAAAGTGGGACATCAAACATATTTGATTTATCGCTAGTGTGGCCTATTTCTATTATCCATCTCAACCGATCACGGCTTATACTAAGAAGTATAGACTCATTAGAAAAAATTGTTTGCTGGTCACCAAAATTGTCAGTATTAATGCAAGAAATAATAGTAAATTTATTCTTCTTTAAATATTCTATTAAATTAGATATAGAGGATGGCTGGCCATTGTTCATTGTTATTACTCCGAAGGTGGAGGAATCAAATATTTTCCATTAGATGATATTCGATATCCTTTTGATACTAGATGTTGAAGCTCATTAAAAAATCCTGTTCCTGGAGTTGCTTTTTCTACCGGTGACCCGAGAATAAATCTCCCCCCACGTTCAATTGTTCTTTCGAGAGCTTTTACATTAGCCGCCCACTGTTCACCATTAGACATTTTTGACCAAATTTCCATTGGAACCTGGAAGCGGCGTGCTCCTAATTGATCGGCTACATTCACATAATCGGGATAACGTCCCAGAACCATGTCATTGGAATACCCCAAATTCCACGTCGATTGATTTTCTATACCTATATTTTTACTAAGTGCCGGTCCGATTTCCGAATCTAATTCCAAACTACTTACAACCGGCTTATTGTCTACCGATAGTGCAACTTGAGCATTTTCGGCAACTACTTGTGAAGCTTGTCGCGAAGATTCTAGCCCCTTCGCAATCGCAACCGATGCCGCACCCATAATAGCGCCTGTGCCAGCGCCCCATAAGAAAACGGTGCCATCCCAGAAAGTACCACCCTATAGGTAACGGTGGATGAACCGATATGGTCCTGATGAAATTAAATAGAACCGTCCCCTTTACTTCCATGAAATTAAATAGAACCGTCCCCTTTATTCCTTTCACTATTTCATCTATTTCTTTAGAGCCGTTACCCACATTTCAGTTCTGTCATTAACCTTATTAACATTTATCTGCATATTGCCCAGCTCAACTAAAAACTCATTCAGCTTTTTTCTTAATTCTTTTTTATCAAGTAAGGCTTGGTCAGCAATTGAACCTGCCCCACCCCATAACTCATTTGAAACTAAAAACTCCCACAATTTATCTTGCTGACCATTTAAAGCGTTATAAATCAGTTCCGTATAGTTATCCTCATTGCCTTTTTTTAAGACTTCGGATATCTTTTCTAATGTTTCTTTTATTTTTTGAACCATGACGCATTCTCCCTTAATACTCTGGATTAGCTCCGGATACTCTTTCAATCACTCGGCTCAGAGGGTCTTGTATAACATATTCCTTAACCATTTGAACGTCGCCATTGCCATAAATTACGGTGGCTTCTCTAACAATTATATTATCTATTCGCGTAATCCTTGCTTCTGCAACAAATCTTCCAGAGTTTGCATTGGGTAAGCCTGCTTGAATACGATAATTAGGAACTGCATCGGGGTTTGTAGGTGACCAGTGGATTCCATCCCCCTTTGCACCATCTCCAAAAACACGATATATTTTCTGATTAATATACGGACTATCTCCTTTAGAATTTACTTTGTTAGGGCTGATAATCGGCTTATTGTCTGTAGACAGTGCGGTTTGAACTCTTTCAGTAAGTGCTCTCGATGCTTGCCTAGACGATTCTACGCCCTTAGCATACGCAACTGATGCAGCACCCATAACAGCGCCCGTAGCGGCGCCCCATAACGCACCACTAGCTCCAGATTCAAGCATGTCACCGGCATCGCCTTTTCCACCAGCCCAACCAGTTACTACGCCCATCCCAAAACCTTGCATAGCCCCTGTTGTGCCGCCTATCAATGCGCCTTGCCCTATAGTCATCGACGCCAAACTTGTGACGCCCATGGCTTGTGCCATAATACCGGCTGTGAGTATTGACGCACAAGCTAAAGCGGCTCCTGCGAGCATTCCGACCGCCACACCCGCTACAACATTGCCTCCGGCATTATGGGCGGCTATTCCTCCCGCAACACCTCCTGCGATTATGGCAAGGATAATAGCCGCCAGAAACCAGAGGAAATGCCCCGTCGGATCGATGTAATTAATCGGATTGTTGCGACAGTAGCTGTAGCGATTGAGGGATTGAGGATCGAATGGAGCCTGGATTATCGTATCCGGTTGTATGAATCGTCCAAACTCCGGATCGTAGTATCTTGCGCCGTAGTAGTAGAAACCCGTGGAACTATCGAGCCTCTGGCCGGTGAAACGAATATCCGTCGAGAAAGAGCCGTTTACCTTAGATATTTCGCCGTATGGCTTATATTCGTAACAGGCAACCTGCTTGCCCGTAGAGTCGGTGATAACGTTGGATGAACCGATGTGGTCCTGATGAAAATAGTATACGCTACCAGATACGGTTTCGCAAACTCTATTCGGCCCTAAGAATACTGATTTAATAACGCTTGTGCTATTATCTGGATTTTTCGTTACCTCATAACCCGAACCTATATATACTGACTGCGTGCCGTCAGGAGCGATCTTCTTAACTCTCCCACCATCGCCATCATATACAAATGTTGTTGTCCCCTGGAATACGAGAGGTATTTGCCATATGGCGTTCTGTTTCAGCATATGAACGTAATAGGCGCAGCCTTTATCCATCGTCGTGAATTGATCTTTAGATGAATTATTATAGAAATATTCATAAGTTGCAGTAGTCGGGTTGTATCTTGCAACCCTATCATAGTCTACGCCGGATTTCAGGTTGGATAAACATTCGATTACTGATTTAGAAGTCGTGGTAGGCGCACCTATAAGATACCAACCTCGTCCTGAAGGTACGGTAAGGGCAATATTCTGCGCCTGATATGGAACGGTTCCGGTTATACTTAACGTACATCCGCTTGTGTTAGATACGTATATTTGATATCCGATACCATATTCCAATCTATTAAACTGATCAAATTTTGAGTTATTTACCCAATGGTCCCAGTCTTTTGTTGCTGGATTAAACCTGGATACCTGAGTATAATCCGTTCCAAATCTTAAAGACGATAATGCCCCTAAAACACTTGTATCTGCCGGTATCACAGGAAGCGAAAAATAGTTCATCCCTGGCTTAAGCGCTATTTGAATTGTAATGTTTCCACCTGATCCCGCGCTACTTACCTGAGTAAGCCTATTCTCATAGTCATACTGCAATACTTGGCTACCCTTCTGAGTCATATTGCCATTGGTATCATAAGTAGGCGCATATAGACTTTGTCCGTTTCTCGTGACAGTCTTAACGGCATGAGGTCTCGCGGAACCTGCGCTGGGATAACCGAGCATAAGGTCGCCTTTTTGGGTCATATTTCCTATCGGGTCATACTGATAGTTAATAGTACCGTACCCCGCACCAATGGATTTGGTAAGACGACTTAAATCGTCGTAGTCGAAGGATTGCGTATTTGTGCCTGTAGGAGAAGCATCTGTAATTGTTTTTACATTACCTATATTATCAAACCCATAGCTCAAATCTTGGAGCTTGACTGAACCGGAGTCTTGCGTAGTAAGATGAGTCAGACGCAATGTTTTAGGATCATACTGGTAGTTGGTCACCGTACCGTTACCGTAAGTCAAAGAGAGCATCTGCCCTGTCGCGCTATATGTTACACTGCCGATATAAGCCTTAGCGCCTACCACCTTATCGATTCCACCCTGCCTATTATAGGTATACGCAACCGTTTCGCTGTCGGGAGAGGTAACTGCGGTAAGCCTGCCCGGGGCATCATAACTACGAAGTGTGGTATAAGACATACTGTCTACCGTCTTCACCGTCTTTATCTCGCGGCCAAGTTTGTCATAATAAAATGAGGTCATACCAGATGCATCAGTTACTGACGTAAGACGTCCTATAGCATACGGGCCGGTTGGACTACCCGATGGATATGTATCATAGGTATAAACTACGGGAGTTCCTGAAGGATAGGTCTTCTTTATGAGACGGTTTAGACTATCATAGGTAAAAGTTATTGTTTGCTTCTTGGCGTCAGTCTGACTTTTAAGATTACCTACTTCGTCATAAAGATAGCTCCATGAACCCATGTCGGGATCATTCATGGAGATCTTTCTTCCCAGGGTATCAAATTGAATAGTAGCAGTATTCCCTACCGCATCGACGGTCTTAGTAAGATTGTCCAACGTATTATAAGTATAAGTTGTTGTATAAATGTTTCCACCGTTGAATTCTTCTACCTTTATCGTTCTCCCATAGACGTCTTTTGTAGAGCGTTTTTGATGCCCATTTTCGTCTGTAGCCGTAGTTACCAACCGCATATAATTAATAGTGCTGTATGTATTATCGGGATTGATGGTCTTAATAACCCTGCCTACCGGATCGCATTGAAAAGTTGCTTTAGGTTGAGTCAAGTCCGGCGCGACATATTTTGCCCTGTCTGCGCCAGGCGCGATTAAATACGAGAAGAATTTTGAATCAACTAGGCCGCGGTTATTATAGGTAACGATATTACTCACTATCTGTTTTGAAGCGTCTTGGGCGTCGGATTTAACCTCAACGGTCCTGCCGAACCCATCCGAAAACGTATACGTAGTTCTTATCTTATTGGCATCATCGGTATTATTATCCTCTCTCATATAGGTAGTAGTTTTTGTAGGCGTAGCACTAAGATCGTATTCATACCATATGCCAGGATGGCTTGCATCATCATAAGGACCGAATGCCTGTTTCGGCCTTCCAAAAGTGTCATATATTCTTTTAGACACCTGACCGTTAAAATCTGTGGCCGTAAGAACCTGCCCTGTCTTCGGATCGTATGTAACGCTTTGGGCCTGCGTAAGAGCGTTTGTTACAACCGCAGGATATATATGATAGGTAGAGTCGTAGGTAGTAGTCGTTGCCCTACTTTTAGCGTCTGTTACGCTCACAGTGTTACCATAGTTATCATATCCATAGGTTATTGTAACGTTAGAGGTGCTATTCGACCATTTCTCTTCCTTAGTAAGTCTCCCCATAGTCGGAGATACGCCATACCAGCTCGAATTATTATCATAGTAACGCCACCCCTCACTTACCTTGCTGCCGTTACTATCCGTAGTATAACTGTGCGAAGCTTTGCTAAGTATCCATTTATCCTGGTTATAGACATACTCTATATAAGTATACTTTTCGTCGCCTAGTATCGTCCCCCACCCGGCCGTATCGTCACCTGAATACGAGATTTTAGTGGGATTGCCATAGCTATCATATTCATAAGAGGTTTGGGTCCGCTTAAAATTATTTGGATCGCCATCATAGATATAACGATCCTGCGATTTTAAGAATGGTAAATATACACCCGTATAAGGCTCGAAACAATCCCAACAGTTATATAACCTTGAGTAAATATTGCCTGACCTATCCTTAGTTTCCTGTAAATACATTCTTCCCTTGTATTTTGGATCCTGTTTAAACCAATTGTCGACGTAATTGCCATCGGCATCAATTTCTCGCACTTGGTCAAAACCCAAAAATTCTCTGTTTGGGACATCAAACATACCATCCCAATATTGATATGTTACCGTGTATGTATGCCCCATACCATCATCACTTGTTACACTGCTTACAGTCTGCAATATTATGGGCAGGTCGCAGATGCTGTCGGGACCGTTGTTGTAGTACTTAGTCGAAGGAGTATAAGCTATAGATGTTGAACCACCAATTCCATTGCTTACTTTTTGCAGTATATCCGGGACGGAGCTTGCGTTCAAATATGTCTTTTTATAGCTGCCATTGCCTATTACAAGATCCTCCATACCATCACCATTCACATCCGAAAAGCGTCTACCCTGATCCTGGCCACTTGTTATTATCTCACCATCTGTAATATTCCATGCGTCGTTCTTCTGCCATCCGTAGCCCGTATTTATATAAGTAGCCTTATATCCATCCTGCGCAATGACCAGATCCGGCAGTCCGTCTCCATTAATATCGGTTAAAACCCTCCCGCACGGCTTACTGCTTTCATAAAAATTACCATCGGGTATATTCCAGGCGTTATCCTGGATCCAGCCTTTTCCATTATTTATATAGGTAGCCTTGGTGCCGTCCTTTGCTATCACAAGATCCGACAAGCCATCTCCGTTCAGATCTATAAGCTGAGCGCCTTGCGAAAAATCTCCGTCGGGTAGATTCATGCTTTCGGTCTTCGTCCATCCGTTTCCGTTATTCAGATAGGTAATTCTCGTCCCGTCTTTTGCGACGAGGAAATCCGCCACCCCGTCCCCGTTCACATCCGCAAAGCGTCTGCCCTGATCCGCGCCAATGCTGGCAAAAAAGCCATCGGGAACATTCCACTGGTTTGAGCTGGTCGTCTGCCAATAGGTCTTACCGTTTAGATATGTTCCGTAATTATAATCGATTCCTCCCGTCCAGTATTTATTAGCCACTACCCAGTCGGGGAAACCGTCACCGTTTACATCGACAAGGCGTCTTCCGTCATCTATATTCTTTCCCTGGGTAACCCATATAAAATTCCCATTGGGAGCATTCCATCCGGCGTCATACACCCAGCCGTTACCTGTATTTTTGTATGATTTTTCATACCACGAACCATACTGGGTCGCTATCGCTGCCATAAAGTCCGGGAGACCGTCACCGTTTACATCGACAAGGCACCTGCCCTGGTCTCTATCACCGTCTACAAAAGTACCGTCGGGAATAGTCCACGCGGAATTTTCGGTCCAGCCGTTTATGCCGGATTGATACGTAAATGTCGTCGCAGGAAGAGTCGATGTACCGTCCGCGCCATACTGGACAATGGAAGATAATAGCGACTTGCAGGTATTGGGACTTGTCGCGTACTGTAGTTGATACTTCCTGACTAAGCTGCCGCCGCATCTTACTTCTATGTCCGAGAGCCTGTATTGCGTAGCTATTTTAGCTCCCGACCTGTAACTTTCATATATATCGGTCCTGGCGGATGTTTCCAGATTAAATTTTACCGTATTCGTCGGCGTGTCGCCCGCCGTATCGTTACCGGTATAAGATATCGTATCGAGATATATTTCGCTGGAGTCTTTTACATAAGATATGGCCATGTAATTGGTATCTATGCTCGTCACCCTGTCGAGACACCATTTGAATGTCCCATAACTATTATCGACTCTGGAACTAGCCGAGGATCCGAATGTATATTTTGTCCCATTCTTATCCCATACCGTCCAATATGCGCCGTCATATTTGAACTTTAAATACGAAGGATCGTATTTAGCCCGATATTCACCGTTACCAATACTAACAAGATCGGATTGCACTCCACTAAATGTAGCAGTAAATATATCTTTAGAATTATCGTAGCTAGGGACACCTTTTCTTGTGCTTCGTTCAATAGATCCTATGCTTAAATCCCACCCAACTCCACACCAGCTGTTTCCACCGCCAGAGGTATATGTAAGACCTATTTCCGGCTGGACATTGCCCCTACCCGGACTTACAACTATAGGGACATTGACAGAAGCCCTGCCCGTAAACAGGTCTGTCTGATATATCTGTTTCGTCGTTCCGAGGGGCCCCGTTAACGAGGAGAAAGATGTCTGAGTCTGCGCGGCGCCTGTTTCCTTATCCGACCCTGAGGCCGATACCGCCGTTACCCTTGGTCTTGTCGAAGAAGATCTTTGAGCCTGGACCGGGCCATGACTTTTAGGGTTGCCTGGATCCGCGTCTGTGCCCGCGCCCTGATACACGCTGGAAGGCCGGGTCGCGGAGGCAGCAGCTACTGCCGCCTCCGCGCGACTAGTATCGATCTGTATAACCAGAACCGCAATGCATAGGAATACGCTGATAGCCTTCGACCAGATTGTCTTTAGCATCTTCCCTTCGTACGAAAAATTTATTGTTTTCATGTTAAGCTACCTTTTTATTAAGGGCTGTGGGTAAATTGGCTCTGCCGGTGCACCTATAGGTTTTTGTACGACAAATACTGCGCTCGCTCTGTAGTTTGTCCCGTATTGATTCTTAACCTCTATCTTGACATTACCTGATCCTATATCGCTCTGGGCAGGCGTCCACATATACGTATCCGTAGTAGTCCACGCCTGTTTTATGACGTTTTTAACAGTAAATTGAAACTGAAGAGTATATCCATCAGGATTGTTATATGTTGGACGAACTACTCTGGCAGTATCCGTATACACAAAAGCCCCATCGTTAGGTTTAATCGCTGTCACGTCTGGCACAAGCGGATTATAGGTAATACCAGTACTATATTGCGTGACACTCCACGATCCGGCGCCATTTTTTGCCTTAATTCCGAAATAATACGTATGATTTTGCGTAAGTGTTAAGCCGGTTGCCGTAACTTCAGGAACGGTGCCTGCCGAAGTCCAATCGCGGATAACGGTGCCGGTGCTAGAACCGTCCGTAATGCGATACTGATACTCTATAACCCCCGATTCAGCGTCATCGCCCGACCATTTGGCATGCAATTGAGTGCTAGAAGCCGTATACGGCCCATCCATAGATACCGTACCCACGCTAGGCGCGGTCGTGTCGAGATATATTTGAGCCTGGGAATTACTGTTGAGCGCGCTTATATTGTTAGCGGCATCCATGCCCCATGCGTAGAGACGCTTCAAACCGCTGCCCGTGGAAATTATGGTATAAGAGGCGGGTTTTAAGGTTAAAGTAAAACTTGCCGCGGCAGGCCGGGCCGATGTCTCGGTTATGAGCCATTTGGTAATACCGAGGGCATCGAAACCATCTATAACAACATTTACAACAGCCGAATTTGTATATCCGGCCGTGGGGCTGTCCGGGTTGCTTACGCTGAATTGAGTTATGACTGGCGCCATTGTATCTGTGTATAGACTATGGTTTGCCTGCGCTATTCTCGAATCCGCCATAAAGGTATTCCACAATAACCCGGATCTATAGTTCTCTATCATAAGAGCTATCGGTCCTAAGTTAATGCCTGTATACATAGTAGAGAATTTCTTAAGCTGATTAAATGAGTCTCTTGGACCGTATGGGCCCCAGAGCCTAAAATAGTAGTCGTTGTAGTAATGCGCTAAAGCTTGATATGCTAGGTTAGTTGAAAGACCTCCCGTCTCGAGATCTTTCATAAAAGGAAGGGTGCTTATAGCGCCATAAGGCGGTACTGTCCCATCATTAGCCGGCTCTCCGCCGTCCGGCGCTATATATTCCCTCGGAGGCGCTCCATTCATACCAAAGTAACTTCTGTCCGGTCTGAAACATGCTGAAAGCCCCCAGTCGTTCGCGCTATACGAACTAAAATTCGCGATATTGTCTATACAGAATTGTCTGTTAGCTTGTGCGGCTGTCTTGGAGTTCTCCCACCAGTTGACAGGAACGGCAAACCTGGCTCCTTGCACGTTATCCGGAATATCAGCGCCCGCCTTTTTAAAATCATACCAGCAGTGCGCGAATATATAGGTAAAGAGTGAGCCGGAATAAGAATTATAAACGTAGAAAGTCTGGTTTGCGCTTGCATAACTATTCCTGCCGCGCGGGAATCCATAGTATGCCTTTAAAAAGTCCTGGTTTGTTGGATCGGATGCTATAGCAAGTAGAGATATTAACAGCGTCTCATCGCTTGGCCTGTCCCACGTCTGCTGTATTAATCCATAGTCGGGGCTCCAGCCGTGGTAGTATTGTTCGTCGCTTGTATCCAGGAAGTAATCCCAGTTGACCGCGTTAAATATCGTATTGGCTTTTGTCTGAATATCCCCGCCGAAATATTTACCCGCTGTCAGAACGCCGGCCAATAGCAGGGCCGTATCAACTGTAGATACTTCCGCATTCATGCTTGTCTCTCTCTTGCCGTCAGGCCCTATAAAATGGAAGAAAAAACCTTCCTTGCCATAATCATCTTCATTGCCTGTCTGGCTATTCTGGATGTTTATTAACGTATCAAGAATAGCGCTTACTCTTGCCTGAGCCTGGGCAGATGTAACTGTCCAATAAGCCGAACTGCCCGACCTATTTGCCATTATGCATAATGCGGTAAGTCCGAAGCCCGTAGCTGCGGTACTAGAATAATTTGTATAGCATGTGTCCTTTACGAGGCCAACAGCTCCGGTAGTCATGAGCGCTTGATCGTAGAAGTATTTGCATGCTTTTGCTTCTGTCTCATCCATGAGAACATCAGCTGTCCTTGCAGGTTGGCCGCTGCATACTATCTTATATAGGTAAGCTTTACCGGAATTGGTTCCATTAAGTGAGTTATTGGCAACGCCTATAATAAGCTCGTCAATACCATCGTTATTGAGATCGCCTGCCGAAGCTACTGCTGAAGCAAGGCCATCGCCTGCCACTTCACCCTTAATAGTAGCTTCGACCGTGTTATCCATCAAAAGCCCGCCAAAATATAAATAGGCCTTTCCTGCCGCACTTGCGTTATTAGGACTTACTGCAATAATATCGCTATATCCATCGCCATTAAGATCTCCGGCAGATGATACTAGGCGGCCAAATCTATCATTGGCAGCCTCACCTGTCATTGTAACAATGGCGGCATTGGTCATATTCTTGCCGCCATAGTAGATATAAGCTTTACCCGCCGCGGAAGCGATAGAACTATTCTTTTCCGCTCCTGCAATAACATCATCGCAACCGTCACCGTTAAAGTCGCCTGCTGATACTGAACAGCCGAAGAGATCGCCGTTGGTTTGTCCTGTCATCACTAGATCCGCGGTATTATTAACGGAGTTTCCTCCTAAATATAAATATGCTTTGCCGGGTCTATCGGTATTGGTAGGAAGTCCAGGCGCACCTACAACAATGCCGTTATTATTGTTACCGTCAATATTCTTAGCGGAAGCTATAGAATAGCCGAAGAGATCGTTTGAAGCCGCGCCTGCCATGATGACATCGGCTGTGGTATTGATATTTTGACTGCCGAAATAAATATACGCCCTGCCAATGCCAGCACTGTTATATGGGGCGCCGACAATAATATCGTCCCGGTTATCGTTATTCATATCGCAGCAAGTTATAGAACATCCGAACATATCGCCTGCCGCCTGACCTTTCATAGTTGCGTTTGGACAGTTAGTTATCGATGGGCCGCCAAAATATACATAAACCTTGCCTGCCTTTGTACCGGCTTCACTATTATAGGGCTCACTTACAACTATGTCGTCGCAGCCGTCACCATTGATATCCCCAACCGCTATAGAATACCCAAAACAGCCTCCTGCTGTTGAACCTGTCAAAGTCAAATCCGGGTTCTTTGTAATATCCCCGCCGAAATAAATATACACCCTGCCGACATCTGTTCCTGTACTGCCGCCGGGAGCGCTGATAATAATATCATTTAGGCCGCCGCCGTTAATATTCTTCGCTGGCATGACAGAATAGCCGAACATATTATTTGAAGATAAGCCGTTAACCGATGAAACAAGGGTCGGTGTAATTATCCAAGGATTATCCGGGGGAGTAATCGTAAGGGCGGCCGCGGAACTCGTGACAGAGCCTGCGGAGTTAGCGACAGTAACCGTGTAACTTCCCGCGTCGGTAGACACGACACTCGATATAGTATAGGTAGCGCTTGTGGCGCCCGGGATACTACTTGAGCCTTTCTTCCACTGGTATGTCAAAGGAGCTGTGCCTGTAGCCACGACGCTAAAGCTCGCCTTTTGTCCCGGATTCAGGGTTATGCCCGCGGGCTGGGTAGTAATAACCGGTGCGGCGGTTACAAGCACTATAGAAGCAGAGTAGTTCTTTGACCAGTTACCGGCTGCATCCTTAAATTTGACATATACTGTCTTTTGGCCAGCACCGGTTGATAACGTCCAGGTTTTTGTTGTACTATACGCTTCGGCAGTAGACCATGTTGCATTGTCATTCGAGAACCGCATCTGGGCACCCTGCCCCATTCCGCTTCCCGTATCCCTGGCAAATAGAGTCAATGTGGTATTTACTGTATTAGTGGTGGCAGAGCCTCTATTGATCTTGATAGAGCCTGCAGGCATAGTCGTATCTAGAAGTATTGCGCTCGAATAAACGCTTGACCAATTGCCGGCCGCATCCTTAAATTTCGCGTATACTGTCTTTGTGCCATCGCCAGATGATAACGTCCATTGTTTAGTTGCCGCGTATGTTTCGGGCGTCGACCATGTTGCGTTATCATTTGAAAATTGCATTTGCGCTCCAGAACCCATACCACTTTCTAAATCTGTGGCAGAAATAGTTAAGGTTGCATTCAACGTATTGATCGTGGCGGAACCACCGTTAATTCGTATTGAGCCTGTAGGCGGGACAGCATCAAGGTTACCCCAATTACCGGTTATTGGCTTTAAATTCCCGGCCCAACCATATGTGAACGTTATGTCGGCGTTGCCGCCTGCATTGGAATTCTTCAAGAAGAAGGTAGTTGTAGCGGGATTATATAGCCCTATGGTGGTAATGCCTTTGCCGGTCCAGTCTCCTGATATAGGGATCCAGCCTTGGCCTGCGGGACCATATGTGAACGTTATGTCGGCGTTGCCGCCTGCATTGGAATTCTTCAAGAAGAAGGTAGCTGCAGCGGGATTATATAGGCCTATGGTGGTAATGCCTTTGCCGGTCCAGTCTCCTGATATAGGGATCCAGCCTTGGCCTGCGGGACCATATGTGAACGTTATGTCGGCGTTGCCGCTGGTATTGGAATTCTTCAAGAAAAAGGTAGCTGTAGCGGGATTATATAGGCCTATACTCGTAAAACCCTTACCTGTCCAGTCTCCTGATATAGGGATCCAGCCTTGGCCTGCGGGACCATATGTGAACGTTATGTCGGCGTTGCCGCTGGTATTGGAATTTCTTAAATAGAAGGTAGATGTAGCGGAGTTATACAAGCCTATTGTTTTGATACCCTTACCGGTCCAGTCTCCTGATATAGGAATAAGACCGCTTGGGTTGTATGTTAATATGGCATCTGCAACGCCGGAACTATTAGAGCTTCGAAGATAAAATTTAGATGTTTGCGGGTCGTATAGGCCTGGGGTTGATTGCGCACTAATAGCTGCTGCGGTGGTTTGAATCTGTGACAGAATAAGCGAAGAGATAAATATAGCCGCTAAAAGTTTCCTCACAACAAGCCTCTTGTTTCTGCCAAGCGTTGTTGAGTAACTAATTTGTTATAAACTTTACCTTATTTTTAAGCAAATGTCAATAGTAAATAATCAAATTTTTTGTATTCTAACAAACTTATTTGAAAATACATTAATTATAAATCCTAAATCTTACTACCTTCTACCCTCGCTTTTCAAGGATATTGGAGAATTTTATCGTAAATTAATTTCGTTTTTACATGCGGTTATTATATTCTAGCTGTTTCGCCGCGGCGTTGCCCGCGTTATCGACGGCTTTTGCTTTAATGATAATTTTAGGGGCCCGGATAATAAACTGCTTGGTCTTATACGTAACCGACCACTCTTTTCCTGCCGGCAGCAGCTTGAGGAATAAAGGCTGGCCGTTCCCGGCCGCCAGGATACCTTCTTCATTGATCTGCGAGAGAACTTTCTGGGGATTTGGCGCCTTGATCACAACAGTCCTCTTCCTTTCGTTGATAGCTATATGCAGCCGCTTTCCTCTGGCAAGCTTAACCTTGAAGAGCGACATATCCGGCATGGCAAGCCCTGCCTTCACTTCTTTCACACCCGATCCGCCATCCGTCGCCGAATAGGCCAGCGTGTAGCGGTTAGGTACCGTAACTATCCTGCGCCCGGCTCTCTTTGTGACAGGCTTTAACTCCAGCGATATCTCCGGAGCGGTGGTATCCTGAGGTACGATATTCAATGTCACGGTCTTCGCATTTTCGGTATTTCCCGCCGCATCCCGGCTGTAATACTCCACCTGATAAGTGCCGGACGCCGTAAAAGTCTTCTCCGGAGTGGTAAAGGCGACGCCGGAGAGATTATCCGTCGCGCTAAAAGCTACCTTCACAGGTAAAGATTTTATATAACCGTTTTCATCCGGCGGCGGAGTAATAATCGCGGTTGTGACGGGCGGAGTTTTATCAAGCTTTAACTCGACCGAATGCGGATCTTCATGGTTGCGGTCGTTGTCTACGGAGTAGTAATCCAAAATATAACTGCCGTCCTGGTTGATACTTATCACCGCGTGGTTTCCCGGGATAAGTTCTTCTTGAGGCTGTCCGGAAAACTGATAGACTATTTCCTGCACGCCGGAGCCGCCCTGGTTATCGTCAGCATCAAGGGTTGCGGTAATATCACTATTATGCCAGCCCGCTCCGCTTGGTTGCGGCTGGATGGCTATCCGGGTAACCGGAGGGATTGTTTCGCTGCGCGCAAAACTAAGTCTCTTTATAATTCTTATGGGGACAGACTTGGTAATGTTCGAATTGGAGACAGTTATCGCGGTCTCGCCTACCCCTTTTGCCTCGACCTTGTTTCCCGAAACGGAGGCTATGGAAGGATCGCCCGATATATAACTGGTATTGGGAAGGTTCGTAACGTTGCGCCATACGCCATCCGAATAAAGCCCCCAGGCGGCTATATATACCTGCGACCCTTCCTCTATATTACCGTTGTAATCGGCCTGGAATTCCCACCAGTCTGGCGTAACATGCAGCGATTGGAGCACAGCGGTCTGTGTAACGGTAAGGTTGATCTCATCGGAGGCCAGGTTACCTGCAGCGTCTCTGGCCATAGCGACGAGGCAGACACTTCCAACCGAATCTTTGGGAACGTAGATAAAACGCGTTGCCGGAAGCGCGTCCAGGCCTTCTTCCGCGGCGGCGGCCAGGCCCACGAAACCTTCGGTCATAATAAACCCGTCTCTTGCCTCAACCGTAACCGCTATCTCCTGACCGGGATTGACAGAGGCGCCGGCGGAAGGCTGTGTGATCTTTATTCCCGGCTCGGCAAAGAGACGCCCCGCCGGAAAAACCGATAACATCACGATGATCAATATAACGCGTTTTCTCATTATCAGCCGATATACCCTTTGTGAAAATATTCGTCGCTTGCCTTGCTATTTAGAAGAAAGACGACGCTATCCACTACTTCCTGTGTCTTGAAATTCATATGATCGTGGTTATAAGTGGTTATGGCCGCGCCATGCAAGCCTCCGAACTGGCTATGCAGGGAGACTACCAGGTCGGATCTGCCGTCAACTATATATTCATACATACTGACACCCGCTATTTTATAAGCCTTATGCATCAGCCGCAGGGAAGGATCTCCTATCAAATCAAAATCCCCGCCGGGCACTATGTAATCCCCCGCAATGGCATGAGACCACATATCGAAATAATGGCTATTGATAAATTGTAATATAAGGCTGTCTGTTGCCAGATCGGTCACCGCGCCCTTGTCAACAGGCTGTTTGAGATCCCCGGCAAGCTTTGTAAATAAATCCACAACCGCCTTATTGGGATAATTCCTCATAAAAAATAGCGTGACATCCGACAGGAATGAACCCAGATACGGGGAATCGATCGAGATCAGTTTATTTATATCGCCTTTATGAAAATTGTCATCGCGCAGGTATCTGCATGGCCCCGACCCCGTACATGACCATAGCCGCGACAATATGCCGCCCATACTATGAGCGACTATATCGGCGCGAACCATGGCGATACCGCTCTCGCGCATCACAGCCCTGGCTTTATTAAGGTACTGGCGCACGACCCACATGTTGATGGTAAAATAGTCCGCATTCGTGGCTTCATAATCGGCTATGACAGTGTAGATACCCGGGATAGCGTCATAGACTTTGTTCTCGAAATTAAGCCAGCAGAGCTGGCTCGACCATATCCCATGTATAAAAACAACGGGCGGCCTGGCGATCCTGATATCTTCCAGGAAGTTATAATGCGCCAAGGCGTCGTCACTATTTACCACTACCCTTAACATCATCGATCTTAAAGGAGCCGTCGTATCGTCAGGACCGCGCACAAAATTAACCGGCGCCTGATAAATGGCAAATGCGATGTCTCCTTTACTTGTGCTTACGGTATGCGCCTCGATGGAGTTTCCCTCCTGCTTCTCTTTCCTGTCTATGGAACGAAGAACACCGTCCTCCGACTTGTCACCCGTACCGCCTTCCAGAGAAAGCGACACCTGCGCGGAAACGCCCGTCTTTATCCGTAAAAGAAGCCTGGCCGCCCCGTCTGCCGCAACGCCTTTCATCTTTATGCCGTCAATAGAGACGAGCTTTTCGGGTGAATCGGAGATTTCAGCTCCGGAAGAAAAACTGGAACCGTCCAATATTTCCAGCATAGTAGCCGGGAAATCTATCTCTTTCGTACCATCGGCATAATCGGCTTTCTTTGCGTCCACGCCGATAGAATAACTTCCTACCTGGGATGTGCCGGTAAAAGCGCCCTCATACTTCCCGGTCTCTACTTCCGATAACGAGACTTCTTCTTTCGAACCGTCCGGCAGGGTTATTTCCGCGATAATAGTATCGGCGGATAAGATCTCGCCGCTGGTCCCGTCTTTAACCACGCAGGAAATTTTAACCTCGTCATTTATCCCGTAGGATTCCTTATCTGTCCCGCCTTCGACGATGAGCTGATTCCCAAGGCCTGCGCCGGAGAGGTTGTAAGGAACGTCCGTTACATACCGCGGGAACTCCACGTCCTGGCTGCAGCCGGGGGTTACGTATTCCTGTTCGGGATTGCCCATAACCGAACCCATCCTCCAATACTGGCCGGCATTCAACTTAAAACCTGCCCGGATATGGTAAATACCGTAAGGCACGGAGATCGTATAATAATGCCCCGGCACGTCTTCGAGAAAACTGCTTATCCCCGTCTGGTTGCCGTCGCTGTCCTCAAGGCTCGCGCATCCGGTTTTCGAAATAAGCCCCCATCCCTGGATAAACCAGCGATCGCACGTATGCGGAAGATCGATATGATAATTTACTTTATTTATTAACGAAAATCCGGTCGCGACAAAGCCCCATCCTACATTTGGTGCGGGCGGATGGGAGTCGCCGAAAGAGGATGACGCGGCCGCTATGTGATGCTCCATCCGGAACCGGTTATCCCCTAAAGAAGTAACGGAACCGGCAACTGTTAACGAAATATTGGCAGTGCAATACATCACGTCAAAATCACCGCCCATCGAATATAGATCGGTATTTTCCCAGATCGCGGCGTGAACATCGGTCCATCCGGATGCGGAGACGGTATCGTTGTAATTCATAGGAAAAGAGCCCGCCACATCATCTATGCGGTTTGTTCTCTGGAAGGTAAATACCACTATCTTTGTCTGGCCCGGATCGAGGGTGACATCCTCTTCTTTAGTCATACCGTTAAATTTGGCTTTTATGGTATGGGAACCGGATGAGATCTCGATAGGCTTACAATGAGTCCCGGTATTGTAAGCGCCGCCTGCGATAAAATTATCGCCGTCGTAAATTTCCGCGCCTTGAGAACCGTCGGAACTTACCGTGTCCACCCCGTTAGGGATGCTCGCTATCTCAATACCTTCGGGATTATGGACGTGAACGATTATATAAGACGCTTCGTCTGCCTGGGCTGACGCGGGAAACAGGAATGGAACTATAGAGAGAATGATAAGGACAGGCCAAATATTCAGAAAGGTTAATAGCTTTCGCATAGGAGTTATTTTAAGTATATAACTATCAGACTGCCGGGTCAAGCATAATTGGGTACAGGCCGCTTGTTTTCTTACACTCTGCATATCTCGCGGCGATGGCCGATATCGATAATATAGACCGTAAGGATAGAATGTTCGATGCTGTAGATTATGCGGTATGGACCGACCCGGTAAGACCACAGCCGCTTTAGCTCGAATTTAAGAGCTTTACCCTGGCGCGGATCTTTGGCGATGGCGTGGATTGCTTTTCTTATGCGGACGAAGATGACCTTCTCTCTCCGGAAAAGGTCCCTATATTCTTTTTCCGCCTGTCTGGCTAAGGCTATCTTATACAAGCCCTAATTCCTCTTCAACTTCACCAAGCGCCTTTACACTGCCCTTACGGATATCCGATTCCGCTTTCTTTATCTTCTTCACGAGCTTCTTATCGGAAAGAATATCTATAGTCTCCAGGATGCTCTCGTAATCATCGACTGACATTATCATGGCCACGGGTTTGCCTCGCCTGGTCACGATGAACCTGTCCATCTTCGAATCGATTTCATCGATGATTTGCGGTAATCTGGGCCGCAGTGTCTTCAGCGTCACGCTTTTTGTCATCTTCCCCACCTCCGTAATGAAGTATACACTAAAATGTATACTTTGTCAACGAAGCTTGCGGTAATAGATTAGCATAGAGAAGTTGCCCGACGATATTGTAGCCGACATTTAAATGTCGGCTGCGACGGAGAACTTCTTTTGGCTTTTTATGAATTAGATCTCTTCAGGTTTCGCGCTGGCGATCATATACTGCATTATCCCCTGCTGTTCATACTGAATCTTTAATTGATCATCAGTAAACCCGGCTTCTTTAAAAATACATTTAAATTCTTCCTCATCTCGATAGACCAAGTTCCAATCACCTGCCCATTCCATGTAGTAAATAGACGGATTACTGTATTTATCTCTAGCGAATGAAATCGTATTGTTTATCCATTAAATCTTTATCCGTTCGCGTAGCGATGTTTTTATTTCGATTAATCCTATATCGAGGTTATTTTTTCCCATAAACGAGATTTTTTTATTCCTTTCTATCGATCACGCGGCGGACATTGTCGATCAGTTTGGACAAGTCTATCGGCTTGGTTAAGAAACCGTCTACGCCGAGCCCCTCGACCTCGTCCTTCACATCTTTATCATATGCGGTGATCACTATAACCTTTGTCCCGGAATCGGTCTGCCGGAGGTGTTCTAATATCTGGATACCGTCGATACCGGGCATCCTGATATCGAGGAGGATAAGATCGATCCTCCTGCCCGAGTCTATGATCTCCAGGGCCTCCTTGCCGTCAAAGGCCGTAAGCATATCATAGCCCAGGGCCGCAAAGAAACCCCTTAAGCTCATCGTCGCCTCCCTCTCGTCATCGACTACCAGGATTACAGCATTCCTCTTATTCTCGCGCATTATGAATAGCCCCTTTCTTCGCACTTGGGTTAAGGTACCTGAGTATATTATATATTTGATTTTTTGTCAACATAAATTTTACCTTTGTTAAAAACAAAAAAGGGAGCGCACATCCATTACCGGCAACCGTTAAGTAAATCCGATAAGGCTGCAATTCTCCCTTTACCCTTTCGGGCAAAGCATTACACCCTACCATACTTAACGGTTAGCAAGGCCGAACCCTGCTTTATGGTAATGTACTGCTTGTATCTTATGAAAAGAACTGACTAAAATATATCACATGGCCGGCATATAGTCAATTTTCGCAAAATAACTGCAACAAATTGACCGGTTTTTGCGTCTTTATAGGTGAGGGATAAACTGCCTCTATTACCGGCAACCGTTAGATAAAAAAATAGAGGCGCTTTCCGGATGTTACCGGGAAGCGTCTCTATAAATTTCCACCCCAAAAAAACGGTGCCATCCCAGAAGGTGCCACCCTAGGATATCTTGAATTCTTTATCTATAATATTTTCGTATGGCCTTTCTTGCAATAGGTACTCTCTGTATAGTCGCTTCTGCATTGAAGGATCGGATGATAGTGCTTTATAAAGTGGATTTTCAGTAATTATATCATCTTTTTTGCCTCCAGCGTAGAAATTATAACTTGAAAAATTATACTGCGAAAGGTCGCTAACCATATGAGCCCTCAGCGGATTTCTTTCAATATATCTGCCGCATTCTAATAGATACTCGTCTTTATCTATGTATGGGCTCTTATACCTGCCCTGGAAGAGGTTACCGATAAACTTATATTGCTTCTTATAATGCTTTGCATATGCCTGTGTCATAGCTTGCATAAGACGCGGAAGCTCAATACCTCTAGATATTCTCAGTAGCAGGTGTATGTGGTTGGGCATGAGACAATAATGAAAAAGATCGAACTTAAAATCCTCCTTATATCTTCGTATTATGTCTTTATATGCCTTATAATCATCCAACGAATTGAAAACTTTATATCTATTATGCCCCCGATTTATTATATGATACACTCCACCATCTACCAGGATCCTATTAGGTCTACCCATAAAAATACCTCCTTTTTCGTCTAGTGGGGATAACGTATCCCCTCATATATAAAGACGCAAAATGAGGCTATTTTGTTGCAAATTATTTTAAAATACTTTAGCTAAGCAGAATGATGCTATGGGTGGCACCTTCTGGGATGGCACCTATTTCCACTACCTATTTCTCTTGATAATTCTCTGCGTAATCAGAATATTCTAAAAGCGTTTCTGTTGAACCTGGCAACAAATTATTCATTTGCCATTGAAGATGAATATGTCCGGATGGGTCATTTTTTCCTATTATGGCAAGGCAACAGCTTGCCAAGAATTCCAAGCCGCTTTTGTTGCCTCGTATCCATATTTCGCCAGATTTATCTTCATTATAAGTTATTTTTAGTTTCCACCCCTTTTTCAGTCCTTCTGAAAAATCTTTTATGACTTTGCCGCATTTTTTACATTTAACCAATTCATAAGCAAAGACATCTTTGCTTCCACAGGAACATTTAATATCAGACATAACACTTCACCCCTATTTTGGATACCAGCTTGCGCCGTCTGGAGACCATTCTCCCTTTCCGCCTTTTAAAGGTCCTCTGTCCCAATGCGACCCTCCACCTCTTTTTTTATGAGGTTTTTTATCCCATGTATACACATACTCGTCATCTACCCATCTTTTTCGTTTTTCATCCCACCACACATTTTTACCAGGTGGTTTCTTCTGATTATTCTTGTTCCATAAATTGTTCCACCAGTCTCTAACCCTCTGCACTATTCCCATCTTTGAAACACCGCTATCTGAATCTTGACTTCCATGAAGAGTAATTTTCGGATTGCTCACGGCAAAACCGCCTACTGTAGCTGCGCCTGTTAAAGCACCTGCACCTAATGCACCACCCGCCGTGTTATACAATATCCCGCTTCCAGGCAAGCCCCCAGGAGGTATTGTTATGCCTGGAGGAGGTGCCCAGGTTGGTCCAAGCCCTGGAGGCGGTGTCCAGACTGGTCCTTCAGAAGTGCCTATGGAAACCATTTGAAGTCCATGCGGGTCTATATAGTTGATGGGGTCATTACTGCAATAGCTGTATGTATTCTCATCGTCTATCTGTAGCGGATCTCTCTGGAGGAAGCGTCCTATCTGTGGTGAGTAACTACGTTCTCTGTAATGGTATAACCCCGTCTCAGCATCGTATTCCCTGCCTGTAAACATATAGCGATTACCGATAGCAGAGGTAGTGCTAGGTTTGCCAAAGACATCATAGGAATAGCTTTCAGCAGTTGCTCCAGTTGAGTCAGTAAGGTTAGTTACCGACCCCAACCCATCCGAATGATAATAGTAACTCTGCCCTCCTTTCTCCATCCTTATTGGCTCGTCTATACTATCACCATAGACGTATTTAGTTACGAGGTTACCTGACGCATCATATTCAGCGATTATGTCATCGCCGTCATAGGAAGGAGGCTGTCAAAGAACTGTGCTACAAGGGTGGCACCTTCTGGGATGGCACCTATTTCCTCTATATTTAGGGAGTTGAACTCACAGCTACATAAAACTTAACAGAATCTTTGTATGCTTTTAATTCTAATGCTGGCTCTAAAACAGTTATTCTAACGCTAATGTTCTTCGCATATTTCCCCTCTAATGGTATGTCAAACTTTAGCAGGGAAACCTCCTTATAGTGTGCCATATCTTTTTCAGCATATACACCACTATTGATTGAAGTTATTACCTTGGAGAATAACAACTGGTCTTTCCAGAAAAAATCTGCCTGTAGCTTTCCATCAAATCTATACTTTGATGGGATGATATTTTCCCAACTTAAAAATCCTAACTCATAAATATCAAGATGCCTGGCTATTAAAGGGTATGTTTTAGTATAACCTTTTTCGTAAAACAGAAACTCGTCCGTTATTATGGGTGTATATAAATCCTTTGGTTGTATCGTTAAGTTGACAAGGTGCCGTATACCTATTGGTAAAGGTAAAAATCCCCTTATGGCCTTTACAAGGAAAATACTAACAACAAGAACTAATAAAAAACCTATTTTCCCCCACAAAGGTAATGGAGCCTTTACAACTATCACGACTAATATAACCAAAATAAGTAATAATACGATACCCATCACCACCATATTCCCATCCTCTCTTTTTTATCACGCACCCGTCCGCATCTCTTAAAGAATAAGTTGTAAACTATATTACTTCTTCCGCTTATTTTTTACCTTTGCACTTGGTTTGGTTTCTCTCTTTTTCTTTCTTCAGTCTTTCATATTCTCTACGCAACCGTTCTGCCCAGTCTTGACAGTTGTTCTTACTCCAAGGCCAATTAGAATACTTGCCGTCTTTTACATTTTTCAAAGCTTCCCGCATAAGTTCGTCATCATAATGCTCGGTGCCATATCTATATCCTTTACCCATCGGGTCTTCTGAGAAACGTCCTTTTGGGCCGAATCCAACATTTTCCCCAGAGCCATCTTCAAAGAATCCGTGCTCGTGAGAGAGTTCCGTATTCAAGTAATCATCTGCTCTATTATCAGAAGCATTATCAAACCAAGGCTTCCCTTCCAAAGGACGCTTTCCAAAAACGAATAACCCCAATGGGTCAATATAACTTACAGGATTATTATCACAGTAAGTATAAAGATTTATACCGCCCCAATATCCAATCGGGTCAGTTTGTAAAAACCTCCCAAGCTCTGGCGAGTAAGCTCTTGCCCGATAGTGATATAATCCCGTCTCCGCATCATATTCTCTCCCCGTAAACATATACCTGTTACCCACGGCTGAAACTGTACTGGGCTTACCAAAGACATCGTAGGAGTAACTCTCAACTGTCGCCCCAGTTGAGTCTGTAAGATTTGTTACTGAACCAAGACCGTCGTAGTGATAGTAGCGGAGGTTGAAACCTCCGCTACCAGCGGTCATCATACAGACTGGCTCGTCTATGCTATCTCCATAGACGTATTTAGTTACAAGGTTACCTGAACTATCATATTCAGCAATTATGTCATCACCGTCGTAAAGATAAGTGGTGGTAACCCCATCCACCGTCTTAGAGATACGCCTGCCGAACGCATCGTAACCATAGCTTGCTGTATGGCTGGGCGTGGTAGCTGAGGTAAGTCTATTCTCATAGTCGTAACTGTATGTATTCGTGGCAGAATTTGTAAGATTACCATTAGGATCGTAGGAATAGTTTACACCGCCAACCGAGGCGTACTGGTTGAGGCTATTCGGGACATAGCTTATTACTGCGTCTCCAGTACTTGAAGTACGATTACCTGCCGCGTCATAGTCAAAAGCCACGCTTGGCAAAAAGTATCCGCCGGGATAGCTCGCTGTCTTTAACTGGTAGATATCGTCGTAGGTGTAACTGTGGACGCCTTCCGAAGCCGTCATCGTTTTACGGTTGCCTGCCTTATCGTATGTGTAGGAATACTGCGAAATATTGGCCGGTTCACCGGTCTTATGGCTGGCGATCTCTTCGAGACGATTCAGGCCGTCATAGGAGTAAGCGATCTCGGTGCTGTTAGCGTAGGTCGTCTTCGCGCGTCTCGATAAGGCGTCGTAAGAGTATCTGACTACCGGCTGGGATGAGGCGTCTTTTATCGCGCTCAACCTGTTTAGGTGGTCGTATTCGTACGTTATAAAACTTGCGTCAGGGTAGACAAACTTCGTACGATTAGAATTGGCGTCGTATTCATAGGAGACTTGCTTTGTATCCGGGTACGTTATATTGGTAACGCGATTGAGGTTGTCGTAACCGTAATGGGTCGTACCGGCCGAAGCCACGACATCGGTTAATCGCGAAGCGGTATCGTAGCCGTATGTAACTATACTCGAAGGAAGTACCCACTTCGGGGAAAACCCTTTCCCGATAAGCCTGTTGAGGGCATCGTATTCATAATAGACGATCTTTGCATCGGGCAACGTCTTATAAGTAATGTTCGAGTTAGTATCATAAATATACTCTTCTGCTGAACTATCGGCATACGTGGTTTTCGTCAGCCGGTCGAAGTCGTCGTAGGTATATACGGTAAGGTTGCCTGATGGGTCTTTAACTTCTTTTAAGTTGCCGTTCTCATCATATGCGTACTCTGTAGTATTGCCTTCGGCGTCTATCACCTTCCAGAGAAGGTCTCTCTCCTCGTAAAAATAGGTTGTGATCTTCAATTCCGCGTCACGCGCGGAAGTGCGGTTATAATTTTCGTCGTAGCCGAAGGTAGTGACGTTGCCGAGGTTATCGGTGACCGTCTCGAGCTTGTCCGCGATATTGTATCTGTAGACTGTGATCTGCCATGCCGTTCCGTTATCGTTTGTCTGCCGCTCCGCCCTTGCGACGTTACCGGTCTTGTCGTAGAAATATTTTGTAACATAGCTAAAGGGCGCAGGCGCGATCGATCTCGTAACCTGGTTAAGCGCGTTATGCTGGAAGGTAGTCGTGTAACCTTGCGGGTCTTTAATCGAAGCGACGTTGCCGGCCTGGTCATATGCGTACTCGGTCGTGTAATTAAACCTTCCCGTGCCGTAATCGCATATTATCTTATTTAAATACCACGAGTCGGGATAATAGGTGTATTTGGCCACTATACTGTTAGGGTCGGTAACGGTTTCGAGCTGGCCGTAGGTATTGTAACTTAATTCGACTATCGGCACCGCGCCGTTCACCTGCGGGTAAGTGATCTTTTTTAAGTTACCTGCCCCATCATAAGTATAAGATGTCACATTGCCCATCGGGTCGGTAACGGTCTTTATAAAATTAAAGTCCGGTTCATAAGCGAATCTTGTCAAAATATCGTTTGCCGCGTCTTCGACGTCAGGAGCGTTTATCATCTTCTCCCTGACCTCAAGGATATTGCCCTTATCGTCATAGGCATATTTGACCCAGTTACCCCTCGGATGGAAGACTTTCACACGTTCCCTGGCCGCATTGTATTCGTACCTTGTCTGGCGGCCGTTCTGTTTCTTAGCCTTGACCGTGCCATCGGGGTTCAGCACATATTCTACGACATTGCCCCTTGGGTCGGTTAATATGGTTAGGTTGGCCTGATAGGCGAAGACATATACGCCCGCGCCGTAGGTGAGACGCCATACCCGGCCGTCGTCATTGTAGACTATCGATAGATATGTCTGCCCCTTAGGATCGGTGATCGATTCTATCCTGTGCTGGCTATCGTAGGAATAGCCCGTCGTAAGGCCGGCAGGATAGCCATCGGTCCCAGGTCCGGTGTGTGTGGTCATATTGCCGGCGCCGTCATAGCCGTAGCTATTTACGCGGCCGGTATGATCTTTTATCGAAGTTACTTTGTGGCTCGAATTGTAAGTGAATTCGAAGCACCTGCCGAGAGAATCGGCGGCTTTCTTTAAGACTCCGGTCGCCGGATCGTACTCAAAATAAATCCTGTTCGAATTTCTATCGGAAACATACATAAGTTTTCCGTCCAGGCTAAAGGCCTGCCTTGAACCATGCTTATCACGGATGGTGTAGCCCGACATGTCCTTTGTAAGAGTGTCGTAACAGCCGGCAGGCGCGGCGTATGACCCGTCGGGATTTCGAAGGAATTTATCTTTGGAGCCGTCGGCGTTACGTCTTATGACATACACCTCGTTTCCGTCTGAAGTCGGCAGCAGGAATATGTTGTAGTTATGGCTCCAGCCGATGCCGAACGGGCCTTCGTATATATCGAGAGAGTTGTAGTAACGCGTTATCTCGAGATTTAGGCCGCGTGACGGGATAATAGCGTCCTGGATCCGGTAGGAGTAACAGCCGTTAGCGACGTCGACCGGATCGCCGGCCTTCGTGCAGCCCTTCTTGTTGAAATCGCCTTTTTGAGCCCCGGTAGCGCCGGCAACCCCGCCTGTAGCAGAGGCGAGCCAGCTATCGTTCCAGCATGGTAGTTCTGCGAATGAGTTGGAGGGTAAAAACAGATTGGCCGCGAAGAATACTAGCGCAATGCCGGCCGATATTTTTGAACGCGCTCTTTTCATTCTACGCCCCCGACTTATTATTTATCACTACTTCCCGTACACCGATAGCCGACGGGCCTGAATCATCCCAGAAGTTTACTATGAGTTTATGCCGGCCGTTTTCGTATTTCGCGGTATCCAGCGTATATTTAAACGTTCCGCTTGCCGTAGTTTTATAAATAAGCTGGTCGTCTAAAAAATATTCCACAAGGTATCTGTCCTTCTCAACGCCCTCCGGGTGCGGCACAAAATCGACGAAGACCTGCCCGGCTATCTCCTGCGGTTCCGCTATGGGCGCCGGCGCCCTCATTGCGGTATTAGCGGCGGCGGGAAATACCAATTTTACGTTTACCGCATTCTTAGGCAATTTTTCCGCCGCCGAGGCGAAAACGGTAAACGCGCTTACGAGAAACAGGGTCAGAACAATTCTTTTAATCATCTTCGTCCTCTTGTCTTAATAACATATTTCGCTATGCGCCGTACACGTTTCCGAATAGTTACCATTCTTACCGGCCTGGACCATTATCCTGTAATAGTCGTTAGGGACAAGGTTCCCGGAGTTATCTTTGCCGTCCCACACAAAGGCATTGGCGCCCTGAGCGCTTGCCTGATTAGTCACCAGCGCGCGCACTAAATTACCTTTGGAATTATAAATATTTATCGTGACGTCCGCAAGCTTCGAGAGATTAAACGATACGGTTGCCTGGGAAGCATTCGTGCTATAAGGATTGACATATGGGCTGAACCGTACCGGGCTTACGTTTAGATCGCTTATGACGGGCCTGCCGCCGCAGACTATGACAGAATTCTCATCGAGTGTATACCCCCAAAGGCCGAATGTGAATGATCTCATATCGACAAAGTTGCCGGATTCATCCCTGCCGTCCCAGGTAGCCTGATGGATACCGTGCGCGGTCGGCTCCTCGTACCTTATCACCTTGATGGCAGGGCCGCTGAACCTCTCACTGCGGACTTTGATATTGATCCTGGCGGCCTGGGGCAGATTATAATTCATAATACAAAACTGGTTGAGCAGCGGATTAAAATTAGAGGCAGCAAAATTTATGCTTTTCGAAATATCCTTTCCTCCTGTCCCGCGCGGGTCGTAAATTACCTGAGGCAGGCCGCTTGCGCTATCTTCAATCACGAAGTAGTACGGTCCATCATTCACGATCTGATTTGCGTTATCTCTGCCGTTCCAAACTTCGGAATGAGCCCCTGCCTGCCGGCTCTGGTTCGATATAAGAGTCCGCACCGGGGAATTTGACGGATCGTAAACCTTTATGGTGAGGACACTGCTCTTTGCCATCTGATAAATTATGCTGACCGTATCGCCCACGTAAGGATTTATACTATCTGTCGAGATATGTATGTTGGAAATGAAGAGGACGCCTACGTTCAGATAGACAGGTTCAGCATCGTTTCCGGTTTGAGCCTGGGCGCTAATCTTTATTGTATATCTACCCTCTGGAATAGCTGCGCCCTGGGCGTCTTTACCATCCCAGATATGAAGATGATCTCCAGCCGGGAACAGCTCACGATTGACCAGGGTACGAACCAAAGAATTTTGCTGATTATAAATTTCGACTGTAACATACGATATTTCGGAAATATTGTAAGAGATGGCGGTAACTTCGTCGGTACCATCGCCATCTGGTGAAAAAGGATTCGGGGCTATATTGGCAACGGTGATAAACGGCATTTTGTCGACAGTTATGTTGATAGACTTTTCCTTCTGGACACTTCCCCCGTTCACAACAAGTTTGTACTGGCCATTAGGCACTAATGCGCCGCTATCGTTACGGCCATCCCATTGTAATTCGATCTTATGGGTTGCGGAGTCGGGATAGAGAGCGCTATAAACAAGTTGTTTGACTAGATTATCCGAAGAATCGAGCACGCGTATGTTGAAGAAGCTGTGGGTTGAGACATTGAACGATATAGCCGCAATGTCATCCAGGACGCGGTTCGGGCCTGGATCCTGGAAGACCTCACCGGTCGTAAGGTCTATCCACGTCCCGCTTCCGTCGGGCGAGAACGGGTTCGGGGCGACGGTGAGGTTGGCTATGTCAGGGCCGGCGTTGGTTACTGTTACAGGCACATTGACAGTCGTAACGTTATCGGCAGCATCGACAACCACCCACTTTATAACATAGTCGCCGTTTGCGAGAGTTGTGGTATCCCAACTGTACAACACGGGTGCCTGGCCTTCGTTATCCAGAACAAGCGGAAGATAAGAACGATTTAGCATGATCCACTGCGAAGGGCTTGAACCCTGACCGTAGTATAATGTGGCGGCGCTCCAATCACCCTGCCTCCACCGGCTGTCATTTGCGAGGACCTTTATAGGAACAGTTCCTGAGATATTGCCCGCTAACGGAGCTACGACACTTGCCTGAGGGGAAGTAATATCGATATATATGGCTTGCGGAACAGTGTGGGCTGTGCTTACCCCGTCGGTGACGTCTATATAGTAGGTATATGTGCCTTCGGGTTGAGTGGCGCCCGATCCGTTCTTACCGTCCCAGACACGGGAGATAGCTCCTGTAGCACTGTGGCCTTGGAATGTCTTTACGGGTGTGCCAGAGGAGTTTTTTATCGTGATCGTGTAGTCGCAAGGGATGCCGGCAGTAGCGTTGATAGTGGCGGTATCCGCTTTTCCGTCTCCATTAGGCGAGATGATGCCTGGTGAAACATTAACGTCGGTTATAGGTATCGGCGGGACCGTATTTAACCTTACATGCATCGATGCCGTACCGATATTCCCCGCCTGATCTGTCTCTGTTATCGTTATAAGATTATCGCCTTCCAGAAGCGTAAGCTGTTTTGTCTTCGAAACACCGTCGGATGTATAACTCACGGTAAGATCGGGGACAGTAACAATAGCGCCATCCTGCGGGCTGGTTATAATCACACGCGGCGGTATGGTATCGAGTTTTATCGAATCGGAATAGGCACTCGACCAATTGCCTGCAAGGTCAGAAAACTTAACATAGACCGTCTTATTCCCGTCGCCGGACGACAACATCCACGTCTTCGTAGTGGCATATGCTTCTGGAGAGGACCAATTGACGTCATCGTTCGAAAACCGCATCTGAGAAAGCCCTGACCCGCCGGAATTATCCTGTGCCGATAGCTTCAGATTCGTCGCTGCAGTATTGGTATATTCGGCTCCGCTATTTATCACAACCTTGCCAACGGGCGCAACTGTATCCGTAACCTTCACCATCCGCACACCCTTCTTAACCCAGCCCGTTGAAGAGTCTGTCTTATCGACCGCCTTTAAATAAACGTCGTAAGTCTTGCCGGCAAAAAGGTGCTTAAAAGTCACGTCCCATTTTACGGTCATATTGGTGCTGAACTTGGTAACTTGCGTAGCGGAACAATTAAGCTTGCAATAAGAATTTTCGATAATATTGGAAGATCCCGGGGCAAAGCCTCCGACACTTGTGTCTCCCTGATCATTCAACATGTAGAGCTTATTCGCGCTATTGTCGTAGTATACGGCCGGGCAATTCCGACATTCGGTCGAAGTGTTTATTAACAGGTAGGCAAGTTTTATATTATCGCCTTTATCGCGATCCCGATACTTGGAAGAGATAATTATCTCTTGACCCGGCACGGAAGTCCCCCTTGATGGACTAAGCGTGCCAACCTTGGGCGGGAAATTTACAGCCCATGCACCCTTTTTGACCCAGCCGGTGGAAGCATTCTGTTTATCGTTTACCTTCAGATAGGCGTCATAGATCGTCCCCGAGAACGACCGTTTAAAGACCACCATCCAGGTTACGGTAATGGTATTGGCGGTTTTGGCAACCACCGTCTTAGAGCATTCGAGTTTACAATACGAATTCGATATCGTTCTGGACGAACCCGGAGTATACCCTCCTACCATAACACCCTTATCGTTTGCAAAATAAAGCTTATTGAGCTTATTGTCGTAGTAGGCCGCGAAACAATTTTGCGGGGTTGCTGTAGTATTAATAAGAAGGTGCGCAAGGCTTATATCGCTTGCGCCGTCGGGATCGGAATAGCTGGTCGTAAATGTTACACGCTGTGTCGGGGCCGACGTGCCATTATCGGGAGTAATTACACCTACTGCGGGGGAACGATTGGCGGCATATGCCGGATTGGCATAAATTATAAGGGTGGTAAATAAAAATGCAAGCGCGAAGTTTTTGATCAGGGAATTACGCGTCATATTTATTGTAAAAAAGTATACGCTTTTTTTAGCAATTGTCAATGAAAAACTGTACCATATCAGGAATTTACTCTTTAAGGATAATGTTAATGCTTTTTAGAAGCTCTTCGAGATTAATAGGTTTTACAATCACTTCTTTTACGCCCATTTTTTTGAATCTTTCTAAGATGACGGGGTCATTCCATGCCGTGATTAATATATAAGAAGTTGACGGGCTAAGTTCCTTGGCCTTTTTAAGAAAATGGTCGCCGTCCATATCCGGTAATTTATAATCGAATAATACCAGGTCCGGCTTATCGAGCTTGATAGTCTCGAGCGCCTGCGTGGTTGTCATTGTTATGCAAACCGCAAATTTGAATTCTTGTAAAAAATTGCCTAAAGAGACTAAATATTCGCCTTCATCATCCAATATGAGAATTTTTTTACTCATAATAGGCCTCCCTTAAAAACCAGGGTAAAGGTTGTCCCCTCCCCCTCCTCGCTTTCAACTTTAATTTTGGCGTTGTTTCTATCTATCATAATTTTCACCAGGGCAAGGCCAAGTCCGGTGCCTTTTCCCGGTTCTTTAGTTGTAAAAAATGGCGTGAATACCTTCTCTAAAACATTTTTCGGCATCCCATGACCATTGTCAGTAATTTTAATGATAATCTCTCCCACGTTATTCCTGTCAACGCTTACCACTATTCTACCGGTTTCATTATCGATCGCGTGAGAAGCATTCTTAATCAGGTTAAAAAGGATCTGCTTTAGCTGGCCCCTGTCCGCTATCGCGTAAACAGGATCGCACAAAATATTTTTTTCGATCTTCCCGGCATCCAGAATCATTCCATGCTTAAGAAAAACTATAGTTTCATCGATAGTTTCATTAACATTGACCTTGTCGAAAATCAGTTTCTTATCCGGTTTGGCAAACTCGGCTACCTGCTTTGTTATTTCGGCGATCCTCTGGGTGCTATCGAGACAGATCTTTGTCATCTTATCGACTTCGTCTATTATTTCTTCTTTAGTCTTATGGGCGAGTAAACCTTCTTTTGCCAATATCCTGAAAGTGTCGAGTTTTATCGTTATTATATTAAGAGGGTTGCCAATCTCGTGATTAATGCCTGTCGCAATTGTGCCAACGAGCGCCCTCTTCTCCGCGTCAGCCCTTTCGTCAAAAAGTTGAGCATTATTAAGCGAGATCGCTAAAGCGCCCGACAGGCCGGATAATGTTTCAATATCTTCTTCCGCATAATCTTCATCTGATTTTTTCTTCCCCAAGCAAAGAAGGCCTATCAATTCTTTATGTATTAAAAGGGGGATTATTAATCCGATACCTAACACTATGAATTGATCCCGTTCTTTCAAAGAGATCAGCTTGTCATCGTTTATTTTTATGATCTTGCCGGTCTCGCCTAATGCTTTGATAGTCATTGAATCATTTGCTATCTTAAAATCTTTCTCTTTAAAATCGCTGGAAGTTATAAGATCGTATTTATTCGTAAATTTATTATACAAAAAGACCGCGGCAATCGTGGGACGGATAGAGGTATTGAGAAAATCTATCGTTGACTGCGCTATGCCGGCAGTATTCAGGACCATCGTCCTTAACTCATCCATAAATTCCCTTATGAGATGCTTATAGTCGTATTTCTTTTGGAATAGATAGCGATCGGTGATTTTTATAAGAAATATCTCAAGCGGCCGGACGGTGAAGACGATAATAAGAGAGCTTATGGCAAAGCCTAACAGGTTGTTGCCGGCGCCGATAACATGCTGTAATAGAAGCGCTACTCCGACAAAGATACCGAAGACCAGCGTAAATAGCGTCGCAAAGACAAGGGTCTTCTTTATTATGACTTCGATGTCCATTAGTTGGTGACGCACGATTGCGTATGCGATTATAATGGTATATGGGGGTATTAAGATTAATCCTATTGGGGGGATAGGAATGTTATAAACCAATAAAAATGTTGTAAAGCCACCGAAAAAAGCGGGAACAAAAGCTATTAAAAAACATTTGAGTTGCTTACGTTTTAACCCACTTTCGAGACGAAATTGTTTATACGCTACATAATGAGCATACGTTATTCCTGAAAAGAAATATAATGTAAAGAAATGATAAGCTATGTTGGGAACATAATAATATTTGAAATTCAGCTTTGCTACTACATCCTTTATAAATAATGGCGTGAAATCACACAACAATAACGTACAACTAATGGCATATCCTATAAATACTATTTTTTGTGCTTTTTTATTTGTTAAGGAGTAAACAAGATGCAAGAAGAAGGCTGGAATAAAGATTGCACCGGCATGAGAGAACTTACCCCAAAATAGTGCCTCATTATGAAAATTGGCGGTAAATAATTTATACAATCCAAAACCCCAAACTACACCGCTCATTGTCCAAAAAACAAATAGCTTGCTGATAAGCCCCTTCATGTTTTTGAATAATACAAAGGCCGCTAAAACAAAACCGCATAATATGATGGCTAAGCTGGAAATGATGTAATAATTCATTAATTCTCTCTATTAGAAAATAGCTTTGTCTTTTCCATATATTTCCGATATTGGTTTCCGAATCTTTGCAATAACATTGCTTCTTCTATGTAACACCTAATTACAATGAGCGGAACAATAGTAATAAGAGCGAGACAAAATGAAAAATACGCATTCACTATTAGGGGGAAACTTAGGGCGCCGATAATGATACTGAAATAATAAGGATGCCGCATTATTTTGTAAGGCCCATTCTCTACAATGCGATGATTATTTTTTACTTGGATATGCGAGCTATAATATTGTCCTAAGCTTTTTTTTGACCAAATACGTAACAAAAAGGCTGTTAAAAACAATATGATACCTACCAACGATATTACATAATTGATATCTCTCTTAGCAATATACCGTTCGGATACAGTACTTATTACGATTACTACCAGCAATGCAATAGCTAGCGGTTGACTCCACCGAAAAATTATTTTCTCCTGCCATTCATTCTTAATATTCAGTATAAAGTCTATAATGATATAAGCACAGAGTAGAATACTAAAAATTAAAAATACCATATCACATAACAACATGATTTAATTTATCCTATGCTTACCCCCTTCGCTCAAGGGGTGGGTATTTTTTAAAATGGCACTATGGAAATACATATCATAAAACAGTAACACCAAATACATCAATGGATTCTTAAATAAGTATGTAAAATTTCTTTTAAATATTTGGGACAACGAAAAAAATCTTCTGTACGAATACCACAAGCCGTCTTCCAACTCTTTACAAGATAGTCTACTATGTTTAAATACAGCCCGAGATCCGTCGTAACAATTCCAGTCTTTAGTTATTATTTTATTTTCCTTATTCATTCTTTCAAAAAGAGGGGTCCCTGGGAAAGGTGTTAAAATATAGAAATACGCTTTGCCTGCCTTATTTTTTATCAAAAAATCAAGATTACGTATAAATACATCCTTATCATCATCTTCCATCCCGAGTATCATACTGACAAAAGGCTTTATGCCATTTCTGTTTAGCATATTTAAAAGATCAGAATATTCATTTATCTTATTAATTTTTTTTACGCTTTTTAAATTTTTATCTGATAAATTTTCTATCCCTATATATGCAGATGTACACCCACTCTTACCCGCCAATTCGACTAATTCTGGGAATTTGAGAATGGTAGTACTAAATTGCCCTATCCAGTGGATCTTTAAAGGTACCAGAGCAGCAAACAACTCCTTTGCGTAGGAAGGATTACCAATTATGTTATCATCTACAAAAAAGTAATATGTGGCTCGAAGTTGCTTTATTTCTTTTAAAATTAAACTAACAGGTTTAGTACGAAATGTGCCTTTAAAAAAAGATGCGACAGAACAAAACTCGCAATCAAAGGGACATCCTCTTGTGGCCTGAATTGGAAAAAGAGGACCTCTGGCAAATGGCGCGCTTAAATACCTTTTTAGATCAATTGATGAATAGTCAGGAATTATTGAATTTTTCAAATCAAAAAGTGTATCGCATGAGTAGATTCTTTTTAGTTTTTTGCTATATAAATCATTTATCAAATCTTCCCAAACATTTTCAGCCTCGCCAATAACTACTGCATCAGCATGTTGCAACGCTTCATCAGGTAATGCAGTAACGTGGTGGCCACCCAAGACTACCCTTACACCTTTACTTCTAAACTTATTCGCTATCTCATAGCTTCTTTTTATGTTCGAAGTTAAACCTGTGATTCCTACACAGTCAGGCTGTGCCTTAAAATCCACTTCGTCAAGATATTCGTCTATAAGCCTTATTTCAACATTTTTAGGCGTTAATGCCTTGATAAGTGGAAGCGTCAAAAAAGGCATATACGCTTTTTTGAAACGCCTTAATTTGCCTACGCCATCATAGCTTGATGGCCTTATAAGTAGTATTTTCATATTTTTTTAATGATTAGCGATACGTTTTTTCCGCCAAATCCAAAGGTGTTTATCAAAGCACAACTTATCTTATAAGACCTGGCATTATTTGGTACATAGTCTAAGTCACATTCGGGATCCGGCGTCTCATAATTAATCGTGGGTGGAATCATACTATTTTTCATCGCAAGAACAGTTGAAACCGTCTCTAGAACGCTGCAGGCACCTTGGGTATGCCCTATCATAGACTTGATCGATGTCATAGGAATATCATAAGCCTTTTTCCCGAAAACTCGTTTCATAACCTGCGTTTCAATCTTATCGTTAACGGAATCACCTATGCCATGCATCTTTACATAATTAATATCGTCTAGCTTTATACCGCTATCTTCTATAGCCATCAGGATAGCGCGCTCTGCTTCTTTTCCGTGGGGTTCGGTTGATATTATATGATATGCATCGCATGTTTCACCCCATCCGATAAACTCTGCATACATTTGGGCTTTGCGTTTTTTCGCATGATCAAGACTTTCTAAAATTATGCAACCGGCACCTTCAGCTAACACCATGCCGTCTCTATTTTTATCAAAAGGCGCAGGTGTTTTTATTATGCTCCCGTCTTTGGTTGACATAATTCGAGCAACACAATATGTTCCAAATATCGGCGCATAAAGCAATGCTTCACTTCCTACAACAATCGCAATATCAATCTTATTGTTCCGGATTAGCTCAAGTGCATGACCCATAGCAATACCACCAGAGGCACAGCCGGTTGAGAATGTCTCGCTTGGACCGTTAATTTTGAACTCAAGAGATATTTGAGAAGATGATGCGTTAGGGAAGGTCGAAGCTGCCGTAAAAGGATTGAGTCTTTTATACCCCTTTGACCGGAATATTTCGTATTGCGTGAATACCCAACCCTGACCGGCTGTAGCAGTGCCTGTAATAACTCCAATACGCTTAGAATCTTCCTCTTTTATGTTTAAGCCGGAATCTTTAACCGCCATCTTCGCTACCGAAACTGCGAATTGAACAAACCTATCCATCCTTCTTGCCTGTTTAAGATCAAGGAATTTTTCCGGGTTAAAGTCGGTAATCTCCCCGGCAACTTTTGTCGGGAATTGTTTCGTATCAAAACTGGTTATTTTTTTAATACCACTCTTACCAGCTTTAAGAGCATCCCAAAATTCATCTATACCAATACTATTGGAAGCAATAGCACCCACACCTGTTATAACAACTCGTTTCTTCATGCTAAAATACCTCTCCGCATACCGTCTCTACACCTTATTTTTTAACCAACCCATGCATAAGACATTCTTTTGCAACAAAATCCACAAGCTTCCTGCTCGATAATCTTGTATATCTTGAGATAATCCATGACTTCGTTAAAAACCGTCATGCTTTCTTCCATAAAAGCATGCTATCATATGTTATTACCCTTTAACAATGTCTATTGAGCCAATTAATAACATATGTAAATCGGATAAATTATAATTATACCCTACTTTTTGAGGAAAAACAAGCTAACCCGGTATAAAAATGCCACAAGGGGTTGTGGAAATGAACGTATAGTGTCCTTTTAAACTATCTACTTGGATAAGCCTTGACAAATACTACCTAGATATAGCTATGTCAATTTCAAAAATGCCACAAGGGGTTTGTGGCGTTTTTGCATGACTCGTTATATCTGCGTCACCACGATATTACATCGGAGGTTCGGATCACACCTTGCAAATGTCCATGCTGGCCGGTTTTTTTGTCAAGTTCCCAGGCCTTTTTGACGCGGATGTATTCTTTGACATCTTTGGCATGAGCAGACCTGTGGTTTTTGTCCTTATGCTGGGTGTGGTATTTGATTATTTCATCCATAAAAGCGATACCGGCATCGTAGTCGTGAAGGTAGTCGTAGAGGTGGATTAGGTTATCTATAAGTACATCGCTTCCCCCTGTAATATAACCTTTTGGTGGAAGTAATTTCGCATATTTCGATTTTGTTTTTATATAATCTATATATTCATAAATGGGTTTTTTATTTTTAGTGTCACGAGCTTTTATAAGCGCCAAAAGTTCGAGGCGTTCCTTACCAAGCTCGTCGTTTCCTGTAAATATATTATCATTGGGAGTTTGAGCCTTAAAAGTTTTTAACTTATCGTTCACCATTTCTAGAGCTTGCTCAAATTTCCCTTGTCGCTTATAAATTTCTTCGATAGACCACTTAGCCGTAGATACTTCATGGTCATAATTAAGCAAGGAAGGATCCATGGCCGCTTTATACTTCGCGAGTGCCTCGTCATATAAGCCTTGTTTTGCATAAAGACGCCCTTCCCGCTCAAGATTTGTTCTTTTTATAATTTTTTGAGTGGCATTATCAATTCTAGATGGTAATGTTTCTTCACAAAATAAGCTGGAAGATGACAATACTGTTATCACTATAACAGATAGAATCCTTGCTAGCATATATCACACCCTGGAAGTCGGACAACATATACGCCTCTTGCATAGTCCATATACAAAAGACCTTCCGATATTTTTTTCGTTAAAAACTTGTCTAGATTATAACTATCTTCACTTGCTATTATTAAATCCGCCACAAAACTCGCCACTGTATTATTCCATGTATCGGGCGGGTTTTTAGCATCTAAGGCATCACGTCTCATGTAGTCAAAGTGAGTTGCACCAACAATCTCTATGTTATAAGTGTTTTTGCCGCAGAGATTCGTCCTCTGCCCGGCTATGCCGACTTCATAAAGCATGTCTTTTGTACCCCAAACGTTAACTATAAGGTCGGTCTTTGATTGCGCCAGGAATGGAAATGTCATTTCGTCCAATCCGGTTACGTTCAGTATTTCTTTAATAATTTCTTTTGCGGAATTTGAAATAACCGTACTTGTAGAATCATACGTACGAACATATTCTACAAACTGGTTTATAAGCTGCTGTCCGATATTCAGTTTTTCCAGAACAAACCTGACAGCGTCTGCCTTTCTGTTGGAGACATAATTAGTAAGGTCGCACAGAATAGGGATTAGGTCTTTCTTTATATACGCTGTTGCAGCACCTAACCCTACCAGCGTCTTAACATTATACACCGACGAGGACATAGCTTCAACTAAAGGCATGAGACCACCAGAATATCCCATTGCCACTATAGGCCTGTTCCATTCCGAGGGATGCGCGACAAAGTACGCGACTAAATCAGCCCGGGCTTTTTCGGTAAGGCTATCTTTATACACCCCTTGCGACTCCGCTACCCATTTAATGACATCGAGGACTGTATTAAAGTCCGACGATTCTGTCATTCCTTTATAAAGTATTACCGGGATAATGTCGCTAATCGATATATCACCATTGCCACGATTTACCATATCTTGCTCTAAGTTTTTTATATATTGAGGTGGCGTATTTGGATCGATTTCAGTATTACATATACCATTCGCCAGGGTATACAGGAATTTATTTGACTCACCAAATAGTGAGCCGGCGGAAATGGCGGCAACTTTTTGAGTTATCGATTCCACAAAGTCCTGATTTATCTTGGCTATATAGATATTCGCAAAAGATATTATCGCGTTCAGAACGGTAAAATTGAATTCCGGCACAGTCTGAACGGACATCGTACTCAAATCTATAGTTTTGCCGGTAGTCTCCGGGTCTATCGTTACAATCTCCTCGCCGTCCGCGTTCTGTATTTCAATATGCCGGGCCGAGCCGTCATCTATTTCGGCCCATATGTTATAGCCTGTCTCCATACTTCCCGATACAGTGCCGCTTCTTAATTTAAGCCCGTCTTCGGGCGTCCAGGCAAATGGACCTGTGCATGTGACACCATTCTCTTCTACCGATATCAGGTCGCCGTTTTCATCCATGTATAGCGCCGCATTATCATTTAAGGTTATCTTTTGGGCAACCTTACCGTTTAGGAATATTGTCTCAACAGGCAACTCTTCCACGCCGCCTTGGGCCGCCACAGTTTCGATAGTTTGCCTTGTAAATAATGAATTAAGAGCGCTATTCATGGCCGCAAGCGGACCTGAGTCGGTTACAAGTTCTATAAAAGTCTTCGCCCCGCCAAAGAAGCCCGTAACTAAATCACCTGTCGTCTTGAAAGCGGAAGGAACTATTTTACTAAGAATACTGAACGCCCCTTCAAAAACACCTCCGGCATCAAGTATATTTTCGATGGCACCCATTAATCCCGCGGACTTTAAGGCAGAGAATGCGGGGTTTATGTTTTCAAGTAAATCCACGTCTACCGAAACTATCGTGCTATTGAAAGCATCTTTTACAAAATTGGACAGGTCGAATTGCGAAAGAAAACTATTCTTTATAAATGACGATGAGATCGCCGTGCCTGCCGACGCCAGATACGAACTCAGGGCGGGAGACACGCCTAATAATTCTCCCGCTTGCTTTATACTAAAAGAGATAACTTCGGCCGTAACTTTTGATGTTATCTGGGTTTGAAAGGCCATGGCAAGAGCCTCAATCTGTGTCGGAAGGTTTTCGCCATCTACTATACCGTTTATGCCGGCATTTATCAAAGTATCCATGCCAAACGGTATTACGGAGGCTTAATAGGCATAGAGACACCAGTACCCAAATTCTAACAAGACGGTATTATCGATTTTTTATAAGGTTTGAATTTACTACTTGGGAAGTGTTACAAGATTGGAATTATCTGAATGGTAAGCGGGTTTTTCTCGTCTAATAAGCCTGACCTTCTCCTCAAAGCGATCCTTCTTATAGAAACCAGTTACATCCTTCGCAACCATCGCTTTATAAGCTTGGCACGATCTAATAGATCTAAAACCTAAGGCCTTTTTAACTTCTTCGGCGCTGGAGCCGTCACGAAACATTTTGAGAGCCCTCGCATGCCTTGAAATGCATGGTTTAATCTTCCTGTCGCCCTTATATTTCCAAAATATATCATACATACTACATAGAGCAAGAGGACCTCCCCATTCATTCATAAATAACTTATCGGTAGGCTCCTTGGCTTTCTTCAAGAATACAGGCCTGGATTTGGTAAGATATCGCTCGACGGCCTTATATGTTTTATCATCCAATTTCAAGGTGCGACGTCTTGGCCCTGGCACATAAAGCACTTTCTTATTCAAATCTATATCTTGCACTTTTAGATCCATATGCTCATTGGGTTTTAACGCGGTAAGGTGCCACAATCGTATTATCACAGCATCTCGCATGCCTACGTATGTATACGGATCAGGTCTAGATGCGAACTCTTCTATAGCTTCATCTGTCGGCCGATACCAATTTATGCGAGGAGGGACGTCCGGAATCTTTATATCTACAGCCGGATCTGACGAAAGATACCTGCTCTCCGCAAGAAAATTGAAATATGTCTTTAAAGCACGCAACCTCAAAGCCACCTCTTGTTCGGTTAATTTTCTATTCTCGATGGTAATATACTCGTTTAAAACATAATTTTTGCACCTTCCGATATCGGCAGGGGTGATCTTTTTCATATCATCGCTCTTTAAATACTTGGCAAAGAATATGATCGCCTTCAAAGCGTTGTGAATCATGTTCGGGGATAACTCGTCTTTTACGAGTTTCTCTTTAAACTCCTTGAACAAAGGTATCTTTGCCACGTATCTTTCCTCTTCCGCCCTTATTTCATTTCTGGCAAGAGTTGTATAGGTACCGACGGTTCTGTATTTTACGCCCAAGATCTTATGGATGTCCTCGAGTTTCATTCCCCTTTTTCGCATATGGTTGGCCGTAGCCGGCCGCATAAGATACGGATATATGCGCTTCTCGCGCGGAGCATATCTGTTATATCTAGAGAATATATTATTCAGCGTTGACTCAAAGAACGCCGTCCCGAGCCTGCTTACGAAAAGTAAGTCTGTCGGGGCTTTAAGCCACTTGACTATATGATAACGATCCTTCGTAATATACTTATTCAGTATTTCAAAGATAGGATCGGGCATCGGTATCGCGAGCTCTTTCGATCCTTTTATAGGATATACGCATCTATTCTCTATGTCCACCTGGTCTACCGTAAGTGGCCCCACTTCCTTATTCTTTAACGGCATGATCGACATTAGTGCGATTACCGCCTTATCGGACGAGCCCTGAGGCGAGCTTGCGTCGACTTTATTTATAAGCTCACGGACTTCTTTCTCTGTAGGCAGCCACGGTGGCAGTTGCGGTTTTGTCTTCGGGAACTCAAGACCGCACATGGGGTCCTTCGATATATATTTCTTCTCCATCAAAAACGCAAAATATTTCTTTAGCCCTTCGAACCTCGCTACGATGGTTGAAAGATGATAATGCCCGCCAGTACGCGTAATGTATTCTGTCATAAGATATTTTTTGAATCGATCAAGGTCTTCGCATGTTATCTTCTCCATGCGGTCTGACCCATACCAGTCTTCCAGCATAAAGCATATACTTATCGTGTTGGTCATAGTTATAAGCTTGTGTTCCTTTAATAACTTCTGCTTAAATTCGTCCAACAGCGGCAGCACGTCTAGCACTCCTCTCCCTTGGATGATATTTATCTTGTATGTCTTTAATATCGTTGGCTGTCAGGCGAGTATAGCGATTGGTCGAGGTCAGTCGCCTGTGGCCCAACAGAACCTGAATATCCCTTATCCTTGCCCCGCCTTTCAGCATATGGACGGCGCAGGCATGCCTCATCAAGTGAGGATGTATCCTCTTATCTCCCCGGTATTTTGCGAATATATCGTCTATGGTAGTCTTCTTGAAGGGACCACCGTATATAGTTATAAACAATCTATCGGTCATCGTGGGGGTTTTTGCTCCTTTCAAAAGCCGGGGGCGCGATATCGAAAGATATTTCTCCAAAATTTGATGCGTAGAATCCGTTATCGGTATGCCGCACTCATACCCGCCTTTTTCTCTTTTCGGATAAATGTATCTATCCTTCATATCGATATCCTGAATGCATAGTCGTCCAAGTTCTTGGTTTCGTAGCGGACAGGTATAGGCAAGCTCAAATAAGAGCCTGTCCCTTATCCCCCAGTAAGTATTCGTATCCGGCTTTTGCAACAGCTCCTGCACATCTTTTTCGCTCGGTATATAATCCGGAAAATGCGGATTCTTCTTCGGGAATTCCAAGTCAAGCGTCGGATCGAAAAATATATGTCTTCTCTGCGCCAAAAATTTGAAGTATTTCATCAAAGAACATAGTATGGATATGACATATTCGACGCATATCTTCTTGCCTTTATTTTTGCCTTTCTCGGTAATATGCTCCAGCATGATGTATATTTTGAATTTTTTGATATCTTTACTCGAGACCTTTCTCATATCGAAAGACTTGTAGTATTTCGCGAAAAAATTAACGTGCCTTACCATATTCTCGATCGTGCACTGACGAAGGCCTTCCTTTTCGAGCCCGTCCTTAAACTCATTCAATAGCGGGAGCATATACTATTCCCCTTTCCCTGGGATGGGTCTTCTCCAAGACCTTGCGCAACTTCGTGGCCTTGACGTCGATGTAAATCTGGGTTGTATCCAATGACTTGTGACGGAGTAGTTCCTGAATGCACCTTATATCAGCGCCGTTATCATATAAATGAGTTCCGCACGTATGCCTTAAAGTATGAGCGTCTGTTTTCCGATTAATCTTGGCGATTGCGGCGTATTTCTGGACTATATGCGCCGGCATGCCGTCACTTAAGGGCTTGCCGTTCTTGGACAGAAACAGCGTCTCTTCCAAATCGTTTTTAAGGAGCTTCGGCCTGGCATTTCTTATATATTCGTCTATATACAATGCTGCGATCCTTCCGATAGGTACTGTCTGATCTCCTCCCTGATCTCCTCCGCCTTTCGGAAACCGGATCCTTACGAGTCTATTCTCGAGGTCAGCGTCTTTTACCGTAAGCATCCTCGATTCGGTATTCCTTATGCCGCAGGAATAATACAGCTCCAGTAACGCCTTATCCCGTAACCCCAAAGGAGTTTCGGGGTTGGGGGCGTTTAAGAGCCTTAACATCTCCTTCTTGGACAATACCTCCCTGACGCGCTTTCTCGGAGGGGTTCTTAGCTTGATGTGGCTCGTGGGATCGTATAGATAGTTTTTCTCTCTTACCAAAAATCTGAAGAAGTGCATTATCGCCACAATCTTATGGATCTGCGTTATCATCGACAGGTTCTTTTTGTCCGGGCGCTTGCGCTTAACAGTGGATAGATACAGCTGATATTTGGATATTACCTCCGGCGTAACCTCGGACAACTTCTCTATCGATTTTTCCTTTATATACTGCAGAAATTCTTTCATATAGGTGACGTATTGATGGATGCTGCCATCGGCGTAGCCTTGCAGCTTAAAATACAGCTTAAAATCCGCCAGTTCTTTTATGCCTAACTCTTTAACGTGATTTTCCATCAAAAGCTCAAAAGGTTAATGTCTACTTCTCTATCTTACCTGTATATAGCTACTTACGAACGCCAGACCTTTTGACCTGATTTTCAAAAGGTTTCAAAAGCTCTGGTATAACGTTCCTGTCCGGCCCCGAGAGGCTATATTGCATCGTCTTGCCGTTGGATCCTGCCACAAGCTCGATCCTGCCCGATTCGGCCAACTCATCTGTCACGGAACGCGCCCTGTAATCGGATAGGTGCGAGAATGCGGCCAGCTCTTTAATAGTGAACGCAATGCCCTCTTTTGACGCGTTATGGACGCCTGATTTCTCGGCAATGAGGTCCTCGATATCCCTTAAGGCCTTTTCTGCCTCTTCCGAAAGAGGTTGCGCCGACTTAAGCATCCCGGCCATAACGTCGTTTGCGATCTCGATATCGGTCGGGTCCACCTCTATATATTCCTCTTCCGAATCCTCTATGCGCTTAATCTCCTTATGACACTGTCTTAAGAGGCATATCGCCTTAATAAGACTTAAGTACTTCGGTTGCATGCTCCGGGCATCCGGCAGACCATCCGCGCCTTCAAGGTCCTTAGCGTAGGGATTAACGACTTTTAAGGATTTAAGAAGCCTTTGCGCGTTACGGTGCTTGCGCCTTATCGCTTCGCCCTTTTTATCCTTCAATATCCCCTGAAGAGTATCGTCCTCACGTTGCTTTGAGAGAATCTTCTTCGTCTGATCCCTGGATTCGTCCACTTTCAGTACGATAAATCGGGCAGATAAATTTTTAATGAGTTTCGTATCGGATACGCTCGCCAAAACCGACACCGGCCCTTTTACCTTATAATCGTGGCTCCTAAGCTTGCCCGTTTCGGGGCTTTTATGCGTAACCGAATACGACAGGCCCTTATTTTGAAGACTGGTAAGGATAGCGTTAAGTTCCTTAAGCGACCCCTCGTCGTCTATCGCAAGGATCCTGTGCTGAAGCGAGAGCTCATCCCTGTAAAAGAGCACCTGAGGCGAAAGTTTCGTGAAGCGTTCGATATCGGCCTCCGGCACCGTATCAAGAAGCGCATCCTTTAAAGCATCCTTGCCCGATACGTTAGACCCGCAAAGAATGACTGAGAGCGGATGATCGAGCTTTCGGGAAATAAGCGTAAAATAGCCTGTGAGAATATTCGTCTCTTCGCCCACGATCCCGAGACCGGCGTAGTCTTTCAATATTTCGGATACGATATCGTCACTCCTTAAGAACGTCATCGCCTCGTCTTTCTCGTGAGGCGGCATCTCCTGAAACTTCTCCTTCTTCTCTAATATTATTTTTGCCTGCCTATCCTCCAGGTCCTCGGTTATCTTCAATATATCCTGAAAAAGAAAACCCTGATCGAGCCTGATAAGCTTCCTTGCCATCATTACGAAATTACGCCTCTGCCGCTCGGCGTATAGATCGATCGTATCGAGATGCCACAGGTTCTGATGCGTGGCTTTAAGATTTACCCTTAAGGCATCGAGCCTGAAGGGATCCAGTCTCCTTATCCTGTAACGCCTGTCCTCAAACTCGTAGAATATCTCCTCGCCCCTTTCCTCTATAATGGGCTCGGCCGGGTTAATCTCCGGCTCTTTTACCAGACTTAAACAATAGTCCTTCTTAAGGCCTTCCAGCATAAGCCGGGGAAGCGACTTCGGATCGATATCGATATAGCCCACGGCGATGCCTTGAGACTTAATCTTCTTGGAAAACCGCTGAAGATTATTACCGGAAACAAGAAGCGTTACCGATTTCGTCTGAAACTTCTCGAAAAGCTTGAGATGGACATCGGTAATAGCCTCCCCTATTACCGATGCCGTCTCGCGCAACCCTATCGTATATAGTAGAAGCGCGTTCAGGATCGAATCCGTAAGATATATCTCTTTGGATGCCTTAAGCGCTTCCATATTAAACAGGGCTTCGTTCCCGGGCAGAAACTTCTCCTTGTTATCCGCTAAGCTTATACCCATGACGCTCGCGTAAGTCTTGCCCTCGCTTCTTATCGGAACTACGAGCGAATCAGGGAGCGTCTCGTTTAAGTCCTCACCGAGTATCCCCAGCCGTTTAAGCTTGTTCAGCGTCTCGGGATCGTCCGGAACGGCGCTTGCAAGACCCCCGGTGAATCCCAACTTAAACTGTATACACGTCTCCTGATTACTAAGACCCGTCTTCTTTAAATATTCATGGGCCCTTTGCTCGTCAAACAGGCGTGTGTGATAATAGTGAATGATGCGACCTAAAAGCTCCCTGTCTTCGTATTTCATTTCTGGCCTTCCTCTTTCTTGCCGGCGGTCTTATTCTTCGACCACCCTGACTTCCACCTTATAACGGCGTCGCTTACAATGCCGTCTATTTCCTGCTGAATCGTAGCCGGATCGAGGACCTTGTAAAGCTCCGCCTTATTAAGGATGCGGAAGTTTTTTATGCCCTTGGCTTTTGCCTCGAGCATAAGGTCGTTGCGGCTCTTATTGGCGAGTACCGGAGAAACCGCCTCCGCGATCTTGCGATCCTCGGCGGTCTTTTTCGCTTTCTTGTTCTTAATCGAGCCATTCTTGCCGTAATGCTTCTCATGAATATCCATGAGAATTTTTCTCGACTCTTTCTTGGTCATTCGATATCACCCCCTTAACTTGGGGCAAGGTTACCGTATCTTGCGGGGATTGCAAGGAGTTTCTGCGAGGTTTTAGAAGTCGATCCTTATGCCAGCTTTTGCACCGGCACCTGTCCTTTTGTCGGATTCTGCGAAGCCGTAACCTTCGATAAACGGCGTAACGGTAATTCCCCTTTTGTCCTCCCTCCTAATCAAACTGACACGGGAACCCGCCTCGGCCACGATCTGGGTTACCTCTCTTTTGGTAGGCATGAAATATGCTCTGTAGATTGTTAAACCGATAAAACCGACTCCTAAGATACCTAAGGTGTACCTTAAGGTCTTGACCCACGGAAGCATCTGAGCGAAGCTTCCGAAAAACTTGAATATGTCGAACTTTTCAGCGTCTGCCATCTTTAACCTCTGAAGCTTCCAGGATCCTCTTTATGATATCCATGTCCCTGACAAGGTCCTTTCTTATCAGGTCGTTAATTTTCAGCTTAAAAAGCATGCCCTTGTGATCCTTTATGGTAAAAGCAATCTTCTTGTACGCATGGACATCCATCTCCAAGACGATTTTAACGCTCTTCTCTTCCATCAAACTTTCCCTTTATGTCGCAGCGAAGATCCTCTATCGCCCTTACGATGCGATCGTTCTCGCGCTCAACAAACTTGCATTGGACGTCGAACTCCGCCTTTGAGACGAACTGCGTCCTCGGCGCGTGGATCTCGGCATTCGAGATATGATGAAATATCTTCTCATCCAGTTTCGAGATCTGCATCGTGATATTGCCGAGCATGAATATTGCGATCGTGACAAGGATGGGAGTAATAAATCTCGTCCACCTGCCGTTTAATCTTCTAGCACTCCGCATAATTATCACTCCCATTTGTCAGCTTAAAACGCATTCCTTACGGGGCGGACGTAATAATTGCTGTCCTGACCCGTATTAAATCTGTAACCGTCCGCAAAAGATATGCACCAGACCAACCAGCCGTTAGTCGAGAGAGCTGAACTAGACCAGAATCCCTCCCACGGAGTATTCGGGAAGAAGACCGTGTTTATCGAAGGGTTAGCCCTCCCGAAGTCGATGAGAGTTTGTATTTCATTGATATTCGGAGCCCTCCAGTCGGAATGCCCCGCGTAAACAAGGCTCTCGCAGTTATTGAGGGCGCTCTCCCAGTTCATGACGGCATTAAAAGGCGCTCCCAACGCCGAGACTTCTTTTACCCACATAAGCCCGGTGATCTTATCGGTTATGGTACCGTCCTGATTATCTACAAACCTGTCGTTGTATTTCGGGAGGCCTTTCTGATAATAGCCGTCGTCATACTGATGATTAGAGTATGTCTGCCCCGTCTTCAGGACGCCTCTTATAAATTTTACTATTCGGAAAAACAGCATAATAAAATTTCCCCTTTCTCACTCTTCGTAACTGACTACTAGCTTTCCCGATGCGGTACTGACCCTAGTCGCCTTGAAATTCTTTATTTCGTAGATAGACTCAAGCGCGAAAATATCGCCTTCCGTGGCAAGATGCCCGGACGCGGATGTGGGGTTTCCACCGTCTACCCTGTAGCGTATATTCCCGCCTTCAACCGTAATCATGGCCCTGGAGGCCTGCCGGCCCTGCGCCGGGGCATAGATGGAAGCCGTGAGAACCTTAACCGTGTCATCTACCGTGACCTCCTCAAAACCGATAACTTCTTTACCCATAACCTTTTCTCCTTTCGTTTTTTATACTATTGCCGTAACTTTATACTGCGCCTCGACCAAATATTTCTTCACCTTTGCCGATCCCACGAACGGCTCTTTTTCAAGGACCTGCTTTAATACGAACTCGCGCGAAAACCCTTTATTCTCTTTTTCGCCCGGCACCACAACGTCTTTAAAGAGATTGATTACGTCTTCGGGCCCGCACTCGAAAGATACGGTTTTCTCCGCCACAACGAAACTGTCGCCCGCGGGCGCGGGTTTCGGATCAACGTACTTGCAGTTAGGGCATACGAGCTCGCTGCCTGTTTTTACGAGCTTAATCTTTTCTTCGCACCTGGGGCATTCCATCATATTAACCTCCGATAAGCGGTATCGCTTCGTATTCTATTTTTACCTTGTACTGTTTTACGGCCCTTCCTCCGATATAAGGATGCCTCTCTAACTTTTGAGCCGGGCAGATCAGGATATTCTTATCCTTATCCGTCTCCTGAATTTCAAGCCTTGTTTCCGGGCTAGCGATAAACTCTATACGCCGCATTGAACAAGCACCTTCGCGTTTTTGTAATATTCTTTTCCGATCCAGACCTCGAGATCGGACAGGTCCCTGTATGCCATGATGTTTTTTAAGGGCAATGTCACCCCTATAACCCAGTACTGCTTATGTTCGGGAGGCGCCGGCAAATGCGTTGCCTTGGCATCCGGATACTTGGCAAACATTAGAGCCGTATCGAACGAGGCCGTCATCGCCACAAAATGAAACTTCTCCTCGTATGCGGGATTGAATACCCCGGCGTTACCCCTGTATACGGTCACCTCTTCGTTAAGCGCCTTCTCGAACTCACGCATATCGAATAACTCGGCCCTCTTATCCTTTGTCTTTAAGATGACCTCGAGATAGAACCGCGCCTTTGAAAGGGCCCTGAACCGCCAGTCCATGAGTAGCGTCAGCACCAGATCCGGCTTTGTCCTGTTGTGCCACATAAACCACGCCTTATATTCCATGACGATATCTTCTTCCGTTAGCCCTAGAGCTTTTACGACATCCCAAAAGGATGACTTCTCATTCATAATAAACCTCAAGCTCATAGCGGGCCCGCACAGTGTAGGATTTAACGGCCCTGCCGTTTAAAATAGGAACGAGAGGCAAGGTTTCTATAACCTCGCAACTCTGCCGTGACGGATCCTTCATATCTATAACCTTCACATACATGATCGAGTCCGGCTTCGGATTAAGCTCTATTATGCCCTTTGAAAGAATCATCCCATCCTCTTCTTTGAACTCGCTCGGATACACGAAACCGCAACCCTTACAGACTAATTTCGTCCCCTCAATGTAAAGCTTTGTCGGATCTCCGAACTTAGAGCACTCCGGGCATACAGGAATCATCTTGCCACCTTTACCGCGGGCCCTGACTCGTAGACGGTCTTGGGCCCCGTTATCGCTTCCGAAACATGAATACCCCCGGTATAGTAATTCGACTGTATTCTTTCAAGTTCCGAAGCCGGCATCTCGCCTGACGCGTAAGGAAATAGGTACGGATGCAGGTCCTCGAGAGGCCTTGTGTCCTCATATCGGGTTCCGGGTATAGGCGTAAAAAATAACGGCACAGGTGTAACGCCGTGATCCTCTACAAAATTGATCGTCCTATAAATATCCTTAATAGTCTGGCCCGGGATACCGCATAAGACATAGCTTGTAATCTCAAAATTCTTAATCCTGCGAAGTTTCCATACTGCAAGCGCCCACCTCATCGCCGAAACGGCCCTCTTATTGTTTTCCAGTATATTTTCATTGATCGTCTCGATAGGAAGCTGGATCCTGACAAATCCCGCCTCGGCCATGAGCTCGAGTATGCCTTGCGTTATATAAAGAGGATTAAGCCCTCCGTAAGAATGAAGCTCGGCCCGCCACGGCTTCTTTATAAGCTCTTCCAGGATTATCTTAAAATGCGTCTCGTAGTCGGCCAGGAGGTGAGAATCGATGAATCTGAAGGACTTGATGCCGTAATGGTACTTTTCCTCGATATCCGAAACCACATCATAAGAATCTTTAAACTTCATGGTACTGCCTTCAAGCTTAGGCACCGCGCACCATGCGCATGAGAAAGGACACCCCACGGAGGTAAGTATCGGAAACATCCGCGGGATAGCCCTGTATAACCCGATATCGATATTCTGAAACCTCTTCATATCGCACGGATCCGAAACCACTATATCCGCGCACGGAAAGTTCTCTCTCGCATGACTCGGGCAAAGCGTCGGATAGTTACCGCCCAGTTTTATTTTGATTAAAGGGTTAAAGTCTCTTGTGGCATCGTAGACAAACTTGACCCCTTCCCAGTAGAAAGTGAAAAGGCACGACACCCATACCTCATCCGGCTTGTAGGCCTTAAGGTAATCGATATAGTGCCTTTCACTTGCGCCGGCATAATATATTCGCTTCTGAAGGTGCTCCTCCAGGTAATTACCGGCCCTTGCGACCCTTTCCACCTTTACATCTTCCCATCCGTCAAGTCCCCTCCTTCCCGTAAGAAAATCGAACAGCGCAACCTCCTCGCCGTTGGCTCTCAAATACGAAGCCAAGACATAAGGCCCCATGGAGCCATTTTCCACGCTATTCCACGGCTTCGGCGTAAAGACAGGAGGATTTACTATTAAGATTTTTTTACGCACTTCTGTATTTCTCCCAACCCTTCCAATATGAGATCGAGTTTCTTCGTGTAGACTTCTTTTTCGTTATAGCTTCTTACCTCCGAGGCCTGCGGTCTTACGAGCTCCTCGATCTCCTTATTCCATTTGCAGTAATAGTCCGGGGCCCGGCCGCTGTTCTTTAAGATAAAAGCGGACGGACATGGGTGGCAGATATTGGTCTCGCACGAATAACACTTCGCGAATATGCCGTTAAAATTCGGATATCGCTCCACGCCTTTAAACACATCCCCCATCTTCCAGTTTTTCTCCGGCTGGGGGTGAAACTGAAATCTGTGACACGGATATACGATGCCGTCCACGGTAATCGAAACCATGGAAGCTCCTGTCTGACAATGCCTGAATCCTCCGTCAATACAGTTCTCGGCCACGTTAAACTTTACCGGCTTAATGCGCGAGAGCTTCTGATAGTAATTCATAATCTTTTTGAATTCTTCCTTGGCTATGGCGATCGCATCACTAGTCCACTCTTCCTCTACGATCGGCACCATGTTGACCGTGCATGAGAGCTCCGCCATGGCTCTGAAGCTTGAATAAGCGTGCCTGATATTAGCCGGCGTAACGGTCATCCTCACGATTATGTGCCGATTAAGATTTTCGATTATCTTTCGAGTATTCTTTACGATCACGTCGAAATGACCTCTTGTCGAGTCATGGGCTTCCTTGCAGCCGTCCAAGGACACCTGCATCTTTACGCCGTTATCTCGAAGGACCCCAAAGAACTCCTTCTCGTCCTTAGGCAACTCTTTTGCGTTCGTTAAAAGATACAAGCCGAACTTTAACTTCTTTTCTTTTTCGATCGAGCGCACATATACGATGTTCTTTTTAAGAACCTCCCAGTTTAATGTAGGTTCTCCCCCGAAATAACAGATATTGATATCCTCATTAGGACGTGCCTTATTGCCCGGCTTATGACTAGCGACCAAGAAGTCGACCGCCTGTTTTGCCGTCTCTTCGGATATGTCTTTCAGATTGCCCCTGAAAAACTTCCTCTCGTAACAGTAAGAGCAGTTCATATTGCAGCGGTTCGTCATCATTAAATAACAAGAGTTCATCTTTACATCTCCCCGTCGCACCGGCATTCGCAGGTGCAGGTACACGCGCATGTGCACTCGCAGGTACAAGTACAGGTGCATTCGCACTCGCAGCATACAGAATGCGTATGACCCGCCAGACTTTCCAAATGCGTCCTCAGCTCCTCGTGGGCGCTTGCCTTGATCCAGGTAACATCGGCACCGACAGGATCGTCCTCAAAACTGAAGCTCGGCGAATAAGTTGTCGAGTTTACACCGTATCCCGGAACGTAATGGTAATGCCCGACAAAGTTCTTTATAAAACCTATTATCTCGTTTATGTGCTGTGCCGCGACAAACGTCTCATCGATTACGATATTCGCGCTCGGCACAAGCCACGACACGGCTACGTCCGGGAGCTCGCTTTGCGAGTTGTTCCCATTAAAGACGTGATAGTGGCCGTCCAAGGCCTGCAGGGCCGCCCTCATCTCGACGAGGTGCTGTTTCTTGGTCTCTGTCGTATCCTGCTCGAGCGGATCATCCGTCCAGGTAACTGGGATCGGATTACCGCCTGAATCCTTCGGTGCTCCTGAAACGTAATTGCCCATCTTTCACCTTTTAAGCGTAAACGGCCCGCGGGGTTTTATTCTCCCACTTGCCCGACGTTGAGTTATACCGAAGCACATGGTTATTGGCCAGGCCCGATATCGAGACATCCGATAAGGCCGATAAGTTACTCACCGCAGCCCAGTAAAGAGGCCTTATATCGCTGTATATAAAGCCTTCGTTTGGATTCGCGTCTTTATCCTCATAGTCAACTACCTTCGCCATGGTGGTCTTGCAATAGACAAGGCATATCGGAATACGAGCTGACGGAATACCGGCCCAGTTAGGAACCGGATTCGCTGCCTCCGCACCCGCGATCCATGCCAAGGTCCCGGCCGAATTGACCACGAGGATATCGATCCTCGGGTTTGCCGCGGGCGCCGTAATGGCAGGCGATGCTTTTGCGGTCATCGATATCGGCTGGCCCCCGATATACGCCTGCTTATAGAAACTTCCTATCTCGCAGGAATCTATCGCCACACTCATCCCGCAACGTGCTTTGATCGTATCGAATATAAAGGTCTGACTTGCCGGGAGTTGATAAAATCCATAATCCGTGATGTTCGATAAAACGGCAGGTGTTCCGTTGTTCCCATCAGGTGCCGCGAGATTTAAAATATCCTGCTTCCATGTACCGGCCGTAGCGTGGCTCGTAAGAAGCCAGTAGCTCACATGGCCCGATGCATCCTCTAAAAAGAACCTGAATGCCTGAGACGCGCCCGAGCACCTCTCCCACACAAGGATCTCTTTAAAAGCCGAGAGATCGAGTGACTTTATCTTCGTAACCTGCCTGTTGGTCGTCGCGTCGATCACAACCTGCAGGGCGAAGTTTCCCTCTTGTTTGGTCGATGAATGGGTAACCGTGCATCCGGCTCCCGACCAAACGCTTTGAGCCTGCGAATCGGTAGGGTATTCCATATCGTCCAGGACAAAGCTTGCTCTCGGCCGAAGCGGCATAATATCGCCCTGGAAGAGCGCTCTTAATGAATTTCGCAGATTCATGAGCGACATGGATCCTTGCGGTTGGTTCTCGTCGAAATAATGTCTTTCCATTAGTTACCTCGCTTCTTATAAATTGCGGTGCCGCAAGTTTCGCACTTGCCCTCGTAGATCTTATCTTTATTCTTCAAGGTCTTGGCCCGGACGTCTTTCATCGTCATAATCTTTTGGCACGTCATGCAATATCCTTCCATTTAATAGCCTCTCGCCTCCCAGTCGATCTCTGCGGTGCCTATCGCGGAACCCGTAAGGTCATACACCCTGACATCCATCTGATCCTTTGTTTTATTGCTTATTACGACTATTCCTTTTATGCCGTTAATAATCGCCGTATTGACTCTCGGCGGAAAACTGAGCCCCACTCCGAATATCACGGTCTTGCCTCCCACGGGAATAGCCACGTCTCTGGCCCACGCTACTCTTATGGATGGAGCGTTCACGAAAATAGAACAGGCGTAAAAATAGACATTCTTATTGGTATCGGTCGCGGAAAGAGTAAATTTAAACTTTAGGTATCTTGCGCGGTAAGTGGCATTCGCGTTTATGGCGGTAAAGCTCGAGTAATTAACACCGTCTTCGCTTATTGAAATCTGTACGGCGAGAGTTCCTCCGGATACGTTCTTATAAAGGACATCCGTAAATATCTTAAACTCAAATATCGTCTCAAGGTCCAAGGGCGTGACCATCTCGTAATAACCCGAGGACTTAACCGGCTCGTCTAATATAAGGCCCAAGTCAGATTCCTGCTGTTCCCAAGTCTTTGCCTCGGCCTCTCTATCCTCCCACGTTACGCTTGTCATGAGCGCAAATACGCTCCTGACATAATCAGGGCTGTAGTCGCTTCGTTTTACGAGTTCAAGGTTCGATAATTTATATTCGTGGTTAACGCTCCATGGATCGAACGTGTTAATGAAATTCATCTCGGGAGGCGGCACGATCGTTATGGTATCGATCCCCGGGGCCGCTGATTCATTGCCTGAAGTATCGACGGCCTTAATCATAAACGTGACAACGCCGGTCTCTCCTACCGGATACATGAATTCGGTCGTATCGATAAGCTCGGCTATCGTCTGGCCCGTTCCCCATTCCGATCCTTTCTTTATGACGTAGCGCGCAAGGTCCGCATCGGGAATGGCGTTCCAACTGAACTTTAAAAGGTTGCCTTCCTGATATGCTTCAAAGCCGGTCACATTGGAAGGTGCGGCAAGTTTTCCGAGGACCGTAAGAGGACTTGAGACAACGCCGTCCGACAAGACATCATTAATCGAAACTGTTTTAATTCTGACGTTATAGGTGATCTCAGCTTCCACGCTGTAAATCGTAAAGTTACTGCCGGAGGTAAAGCCTATCGTTTTGTAGCCCGCCGATCCTTTTTTTAGTTCAATCTGATAATATTTTAAGAACTGCTTCGAGGCATCGGCCGGTGCGTTCCACGATATGACGATATCTGTTCCCACCGTGCCGTCCTTATGCAGATAATAGGCGCTCTCCTGGGTAACAAGGCCCGTAACGTCCGAGACAGGCCTGTAAGGATTCGGAGGCGATCCGTAATCAAGCGATGCTATAACGGATCCGAAAGCATCGTTATATATCGAGGAGTTCTCCTCTTTTAATACGGCATGGCGGGTAAAATCGCTTTCCTCGGTTATCTTTATGATACGGAAAGGTTTTCTGTTCCAGCCGGTAAGATCGTGGCTTACGGTTACGACATCCCCGACCGCGCAATGAAGTGCGTCTATATCCATATCAAATTCGGCGAATATTATGTTTACGTTCGTCTCATTCTTTATGAACTCGGCCCTGCGCGAGGCCTCGGCAAATCTCGACAGGCCTAAAAACATATACTCGCCCTTACGAACGGCCCCGGTCTTAATCTGGTCGTATAGGTCGACGGATTTTGCGTCTATCGCGACATCGTTCTGCTCGGGATCCCCGTATTTAACGGTTACGTCATTAAGCGAGTCGTTCTTCGAGGCGTAATAATACTTAAAAGAACCCTCTTTGATATTGTCCATGTCGAAGTCATAGACGGAATCGTCCGGCTTTAACATCTTAAGACTTATCTTTTCGCCCACTACCAGGTACATGCCGTAGGGTTGCAGAATTTCCATAATAGCGTCATGGATCGGTCTCTCGGCATCGAACACGAAGTCGAATAAATGACGCTCACTCAAACCCTCGTCTCCATCATCTAATAGAATCTTGCACCTGTCGTAGCACTCGCCGAACGATGCGTCGTCGAGCTCTGATTCGCTCACACCGGCCCCGCCGTCTTCTCGAGGAATTATTAAGAGTTTTCTTAAGCAGGCCGCGGGATTTCGGGAATAGTTCTCACCTGTCCAAATGGATCCAGTCCAGGTCTTCATGAGAAAACCCTCGTAAATGCAGGTTACGGTCGGATCTCCTCCAGGGAGTTTTTCGGACGGCACCAAGGTCACGGCCAAGTATGCTATATTACGAAGCCCCTTGACCTCTCCGCCGGCCCTGGGATCGACAACCTGATCGGGCGTACCCAAATACGCCGTATAAGAGCACCCGGGAAGCTCCTCTATGGGGATGTCGTTGACTCTGACATCCGATATCGAGTTAATCTTCCCGATACCGAGAAGCAGAAACATGTGGATATTATCGCCGTCTTTCTTGTTCCAGATAATGTTACCGCCGTATTTATTACGGCCGAAAGGAAGCGGATATATGAGCTCGTTCGATATGGTGTTCGATATAGCGTCAAAACCATACTTCGTGCCGTATTTAGGGCTTGCAAGGTCATTGCCAAAATTGGGCTTGGGAGCCGTTATTGCCGTGTAGACCGAATATATCGTGCCTATAATTGCGATCACGATGGCCACGACTCCCAGATCGCCCGCATCCGGCACAGTCACTTCCGTCTTTCCCTTAGTCCTTATTGCACCTATGTAGGACCTTCGCCACTCGTCCCTTATAGGCGATATCATGCTACGGGATTTTCTGCCTGAAAACAGGGGCCTTATCGTATGAAGGACCTTGTTATACCCGACATACATTCCGCAATGCCATCTGTCCTTAAATGAGAAAAACAGGACGTCCCCGGGGATAATATCGGATAGAGGGATTTCTTCTAAAAGACTTAAATACTTTGTGCGCTTATCTTGAGCCTCATTTATATCTGCCGGCATCCTCGTAACCTTTACGCCGAGTTCGTTTTCGGCGTAGAGTTTCGCGAGATTAAGACAATCGGCCCCGTCAAAGCTGTCTCCGTTCTCTTTGAAAGGTATGCCGATATATTTTTGCGGTACTGATAATTTCGTCATGTCCTCACCATCGTTGCCGGCAGAGTATGAATGCCCCCGTAATTTACGTCGTTATTAAACTTATTCTGACAACTATCGAGCGTAAGGTCGCATCCGCGCTCTATCTTGTATGTATCGCCGGCCTGGGGTGCGATATGAAGCGCAATCTTAAAATGAATCTTACATTCGGCCGATACAAAGTCGTTTATCATGCGAGTAATACCCCTTAACGCAACGGTCAATGTATCGAGAGCGAACGTCACAAACCCGAAGTTCCAGTAATCGTCCGCTTCGATCCGGGCGCTGTCGACAATGTAGCCGGTTGTCCCCGAATCTACGATCTGGGCTGTCTTTTCGTCTTTAAGGACCTCCGGATCCTTGCCGTAAGCGCACTTTGCGCCTGCGAAAGGAAGCCTGCAGGGAAGTTGCTGTTTTACGCCTATCTTCGAGTTAAGCGTCCCCCGGCCGAGGCGCGGTACAAGCTCGATCGTAAAATCATGTTCCGAGATATTCGGCTTATCTATAAACCCGTCAAATACCTTCCATGCGTTAGCGCCGTCCGATATGAGATTACGAAAACAGGCCCGTATCACGATACGGCGATCCCTGAAATCTTTCGATGCGATGTAACTGGACATACCACGATCGACGTTATCTAATCCTGCAGACACGGTCTGTATCTCCATATCCATCGAGTCCTCTTTCTTCTCGCGCGTCATCTTAAGTCCCTGATAGAGTGCGGGATTTCCATCGAGGTCGAAGAAGTTGAGGTTTACAGCGTTATTCACGAAATGTAATGTCTCGCCTTCCAGGAAGATATCTACGAAGCTCAAAATATCTTCCGACTCGGGTTTATTCTTTTCCGTAATGGTATTAGGCGACAGGGGTCTAGTCATTACATCCTCGGCTCAATCTCTTTTAATAAAAGCTCTAAGTTATACTTCTCGAACGCTATTCTCTCCGGCGACAACTTGTCGTTATCAAACCTCACAACTCTGTAAAAACGGTAGTCCGCCGTTATCACGGATCCGTTAGACGGTTTTATAAGCCACGTTATCTCGCCTGTCAGGTCTACGATCGAATAATGCACCCCGCGCGTAAGCGCGACCGCATCGTCATAGATAGTTTCGCTGTATTGGATAATCGGATAATTCCTTAAATTGGTCGTGTCCTGGCCTTGGTAATCGGGATCGACAACTATACCCGACGGATAAATCTTTGATATGGGGCTTTCATTAAAGTTCTCCCAGTAAAAGGCCTCTTTCATGCCGGATCGATCGTTAAAGAACTGCAGGATTGAACTGTAACGCGTCTGTGTTATCGTCTTATAGGTAAGCTTGAAGGTCCTCTTGGCGCAACCCTCCGGCCATTTATTACGGCGTTTCTCTTTACCTGATTCGGCCTCGTTTATGAGCGTCGAATACTCGATATCTTCCAAATAAACAAAGCCGGGTTTTTCGTCGAATATTTCCATAAATTTTATGTGCAGTATTTACTGATTGTTTTCCGAAGCATCACTTTATTTTTTAATATCCCTTCCACGACCGCCTGGCCGATCCTGTCCTTATTCTTGACAACATAATCTGCGCCCGACTGGGCGTCAAAGGCCTGTATAACAACAGTCGGGTTTATAGTAAGGGCACTTGATCCGGGCGCCTCGCCCCTGTTAAGTCTTGAAAGACCCTCAGGACCGCCCAAGGCCCTGACTCCCTTTTTAGTTATTACGCCCTCGCCCGCCTGCGCTATGATCGGAACCTCATCGCTCGCCAAAAACCCCGCATGGGCCCTTCTTACCACCCCGCCCTTATGAAAGAATGAGAAAGAAGCGATCCCCGTAAGCTGACGGATAGTTTGAGCGAGAGTAATTTCGAGGATCAGGCGCGCGAGAACATCCGTAAGGATCCTTAAGACTGAATTGCCGAACTCGATAAATGCGTCTTTGGCGCTCGTTATCTGTTGCGTAAGGACGTTATAGAAGAAGTTACCGAGCGACTGCGACATGGCGTCGGCAAGACGCTTTACGGTCTGCTCAACAAGACTCGCCCACTTTGATATACCCTCAATAGGCGGGGTCTTCGTCAAATCCTTCCATATATCCTTAAATCCTAATTTCATGTTTTTAAATGCCGCGTGAAGTTTGTCCAGCTCATCGCCGGCTGCCGAGGTCCCTTTTGTGAATCCGTCCCAGGCAAGCTCCAGGTGAGCCAATGCCATCTCGAGGCTGTCGAGCCTTACTTTATCGATCTCGGCCGAAAAACCGCTGACCGCGTTCTTTGCGTCATTAAGTGCGTCGTGCCACTTCTTAGGAAGCGGCAGTTTATTAATCTTATCAAGCGTCCATGAAATAGCATTGAGGATCACCTCGAATAACGCCCATATACTCGAAGAGATGAGATTTGCCAGCGAAAATATAGCGTTAAGCGCTATCTCCAAGGTCGTTATGAACGGCTGAACGATCCCTCGAAGCCTGTCCCAGAAGATAATAAGAACAGCCAATATGCCGGCCATGGCCGCGAGGCCCGCCACAATACCCAAGACATAAGGATGCATGGCGACGAATCTTAAGAGGTTTCCGGCGGCTAAAGGGAGCACGGCTATAATCTGAATGAGACTTGCGAGCATCCTTCCGAAGCCTCCGGCCAGGGTGAGGATAATTCCTGTCGCAAAGACCGCCTGAAGGACAAAATTTCTCGTATTCTTATCAAGCGAGTTAAACCACCCGACAAGATTCGAGACTATGTTGGCCAGAGCGTTTAAGACCGGCACAACGGCAGAAGCGATTGAAACCTGAAGCCTTATAAAACTTAAATTCATGCTCTTAACGGCCCGGTCGACGTCGCCCGAATACTGCGAGGCCGTCTTTATGGCAACTGCGAACCCTCCCGTTATAATGCCCCCTATAAGTACCATGTTCCGCGAAACCTGCTTTATAGATCCTGCCACCTCCCGCATTTTGCCGGAGAATGCCACCATGCCGTTGCCAAATCTCATGAAGGCCCCTTCAACACCCTGGAGTTTCTTCGACACTTCGTCTTTTAACTTCATTATGATTTCGAGTTCTCTGTTAGTGGGCATTCTTTTCAGCCTCTTCCCTGATTTTTGAAATCTCGTTCTCTATGATTTCCACCGCGTCTATAAACTTTGCCGACTGATCCGTCCACCCGCCCGCGTGCGGAAGATATCCGTTTTGAAAAAATATATAGGCCCGGACGTAGTCTAAGCTTTCCCTCGTTACGATCTTTAAAGGACATCTTTCAAATTCCCAGTCGCCCAATTTCCACGCGCCCTGTATGGGCGAATCTTTCTCGCATCCTCGCTCGATTTTTTCGGGATCGGAGCAGGCCCGGCAGTCTAGCTTGAGTTTCGTAAGCCAGACCGCCAATATCAGTTTTTTCGCTCTTCCTCACTGATTGCGTTCTCTTTTAGAATTACCTCGGCGAGCTCGTCCATAAGGAGCTTGCCGAGCATGGCGAGAATCGGTTCGGACACACCGTTATAGTTCTTGCCGTTTACCGATATCGATATGGTGTCGAACTTAACCGGCTCTTTTGTCCTCGGGTCAAGGAAGTTCTCTAACCCCTTAAGACCGAACCTTACCGCAAGGAGATTCCTTTTAGAGGCGCAGATATTGGCCTTTGCCTTGTCGTCAGGGTTTTTGGAGCTCACTTCAAGGCTCGTCACCTCATCATCGATATGAGCCCTTAGGAACGGATCGAGCATGCCTATGTGAAAAACGGTGGGATTATTCTTGTCCGGGTCCAGCTTTGACTTGTAGGCCCGCGTCTCGTAAATGTTTATTCCCGTAATCATGGTCTTATTTCCTCCTCTTTTATAATGCGAGTATTGTCAGCTCATCGTCGCCCGACTCCAGGTTCTGATTAAGCGTAAACGAGATATTGGCGAGCGCTATGCCGTCGCGCGTCTCATCCTCGATCTTGTCATACTGGATCTTAGGCATATAGAACCTGAACTTGTTGCCGGCGACGGATCCTATCGTAAAATCGAGCTTCTTCTCGGTATCCGAAAACCAGTGACCGAAAAAGTCGTTTACCGATCCCAAAACCATCCTCGGATTCATCGTCCCGACAGGCTCCCTGTCTCCTATCGAAAAACACCTGATGCCAAGCACCGCGTTGGCGTCGTCGTCCTCCGACATCTTGTTTCCGATGTCTAGAGTAAGTTCGCCGATCCTCGCCGCATAGGCGCCTATTACAAGCGATGCGTTCTGGAATATCGGCCCTTTCGTCTGCTCCTGCGTGATCGAAAGCATCGCGGCATCCGATACGGATTCCTTAACGCCCTTGTGCGTAAAGTTAATCTTGCAGGGTTCTCCGGCCTTGAAGTTAAAGACAGCGTTTCCTCTCGCGCCTCGAAGTTTCTTCATTACGCCGTCCTCATAAGAGGCCATCGTTAATGACGGAACGAGAAGCTCGTCGCATGTGAGCTTATATTCAAGTCCCGCTGCCTGCGGAGCCGATCCTGTCGTTGCTGTAGCAGCCGAAATAGAACCTGTAAGAACCTCGCCTGTTTGGATTACACCGCTTACCACGACATAATAAAGAATCGTGGTGCCGGTCGCGGTCTCAATGACGACTCTTCCTTTACCGCCAGAGGTGCCCCCCGTTACCTGCTCTCCGTGCTGAAAAGGACCGCCGGTTATGGCTCCTATCGTGATCGACTTTAGAGCTGACTCTAGAACCCCGCAGGACCTTAAGAGTTTCGCCCATTCGGGCGCCGTCCCGAGCGTACCTGAGCCTCTTAAGTTAATAGCGTAAGCGAAATTAGCGGGGATCCTGCCCGTAAGTTTCGCCCGCTTCGATAATGACGAAGGCGATGCCGTTTGATCGAGTCTCTCCGGCTCGAAACTTACTTTCGGATCGAACGCCAGGATCTTCGCGTCTGCGGCCACCAATGTTTCCGCAACTCCTTCCGAGGCCTCTATTTTCGCTGCAATCTGTCTTTTAACACTTAACATCGGTAATCCTCCTTTTTACCCCGCGACTTCCGGGTTGGTTATAAGGTGCTGATAGATAATTTCAAGCTCCACGACGATGCCTGCGTTCGGCTGGCCCTCGACAGCCTCGAACGTCATGTTGCTTTTGACATTGGTATTCTCGGCAAACCCGCCTCTTTTGTAATCGACCATCAAAGCCTTTTCGATATCGCCTAAAAGACTATTGAGTAACGCATCGGTTGATACGGTGTCCGTCTCTTCCTGTCTTATAAAAACGTCGAGATATACGGTGAATCTGCAGGTGACAAGCGGGTTCGGGGTTTGCTCTATCTCTTCGGGCCCGGCGTTAATGATTATGCAGGGAACCGATCTGAAGACATTGCCTTTTTGAAGCCACCGCTGGACGCTCGCGATATCGTTTGCGTAACCGTTTGCGATTCGGATTGTTTCGAGAGTTGATTTGATGTTTTCGAGTATGCTTTCTCTAACTGTCATATCGTCCTTAACGCCTTTTCGATCGACTTATTAAGAATCTCTATGCGCTCGTTTTGCATGCTGTCCCACGTTCCATAAAAGCCGAGCCTCGGCTTAACGCGGATCTGATTCTTCAATATAAACAGGGGCGTCCTTAATTTCTTCAAGACCCGCGCGAGATACCATTTTCCGTTTAAGAGGATCGGCTTTATACCTCTTATAAGAGAGGGCTCTTTATACCGCGCCTTTAACCTGCCCGGGTATTCGCCCCCGACAAACATCTCGGTTCTTCTCGATAGAGGCACGGCGAGATTTCTTCCTCCCGGATTCGTGACGACCCCGCCTTCTTCGTGCAGGCGCGCAATCTTTGACTCCGAATATATGACCATGCCCATTCCTTCGATATCCTGCGAGACAAGACATACCCTCTTAAAATATGTAAATATTCCGTGAGGACGACCTTTTACCCCGGGAGGTCCCTGAAGACGGGTTTGCCTGAAACGGACAAGAAACCTCTTCGAGATATGATCCATGCCATCGGCTATCTCGTACTTAAGCTCTTTCGGAAACAACCGGAGCGCCGCTTCCAAATTCTTTGTGTTTATCTCGACTGTGAGTTCGTTCATACGTTTATTTCTGCAGGAGCAACTGCCATGCTCCGTCATCCTGATTTACAATATCGACAACGACCCATGATATGGCGGGCCCGCCCATGACCTCGGGCAGACTTACTTCATCCTGACCTTTGTTGATAGACGATACCCCGTGCGTAGGATCATTTGCGATAATAATCTCGACTTCTTTATAAAGAGAACGGTTTGAATCCTCGTTAGCCGGCTCGATCCTCTTTCGATTTACGATGGCCTTGATTTCTTTCGCGGATCCGCCTTTCGGAGTATAGATAATCGCTTCGGCGAACTCGTCCGTATTTAAGAAACAATTTATGATGTCCTGGCTTAAACCCTGCTTTAATGACATACTTGCCTTTTGGATATCCGGGAGCGGTCAAAATAAACCGCCCCCGGCATCCGTTACGCTCCCCTTTTAAGCGTCTACTTTCAGAAGATGCGCGAAATAAGGATCGATTATGTGCTCGTCAACGTGCTGACGAACCCTGAATATATCGCTCCTTGCCGCGTCGTCCCGGTACTGCTCGACGGTCGCGTTATCCGGCGAGTCTAACGTCCAGAGGAAGGTCCTTCCCAAGGACGGGCTCGACAGTCTCTGGCTTGCGTCGATCACGGCGAGCATCGCGTAATCGTCGTTCCAGATGTCGGCCGATGCGAAGACCTTGCCTTCCTTGGCCGAGTTATAGATACCTTTACCGACCAGTATCTGCTTTATCCCGAGGATATCGGCCAATGCGTTAAGTATCTCGGCTTCGGTAAGCCGGGCTACATACTTAATCGCGTCCTTGATGTCCGTATTGTCTAGGAGCCTGTCGATATTGGCCTTGGAGCAGATAAGGGCCTGCGGATCGATACCCGTATTCTGCCTCACCTTTTCCCTGGCCGCTCTCACCTGGCCTATGACCTTCGAGGATATGTTATCCCACGGAGCCGCCGAATAATCCGTGTACAGGGCGCTTCCTGTAAAGGTGGTCGTGTTGAAGATCTTGGCCGCGATCCTCCTCTCTTGACCCTGCAGGACCCTGCGGGTCACGATCTGCACGGTGGTAAGCTCCGCATCGAAATCGGTCGCATAGAGCGATCGCTCCGAGTCGTCGAGCGGCCCTTCAAGGCCGAACTCTTCGCAGGCGTACTGCCTGTCCTTGGCCTGGATGCCGTCACGGTTGTAGTTACCGCGCGGGGCGCGTCTCGTGTCAGCTTCCCGGGTTATTACTTCCCTAGTGATGGCGGGGAATATACTCGCCTTCTTCTTCGTCTCGAATATCGGGAGAACCCTCGTCCCGATGAATTCGTCCTGTTGCTCGATGTATTCCAGCGATGCTTCTCCGAGCTCTAACCTCGGTACCGCTCTGGAACCCTGATAATCAACTCCCATCTCTTATCCTCCCTTTCTTATGCGTTGCGTTTTATTAGACCGTTAACCCTTCGACTATCTCCCCGTCCGCGCCTGAGCCCTCGAGGACCTTGCCCTGTATAGAGCCCGACACGGTGGCCGAGATCTTGCCGTCAGCTGCCCCGTAGAAAACTCCTCCGGCCGCGATAATGCCGGCCGCCGTCATCTTAAAGGTCCTGCCGCTCGTCCTCAAATCCACCGAGACGGACGCACCCTGATCCGCCTTGGCCGCGGTAAAGCCGATAAAATCCTCGCCCGCGCCCGCGTATTCGACCTGAGATCCGCTCCCGGTCGATAACTTAACCCTGCGGTAAGGCTCGAGCACCACTCCCGCCGTAAAAGCTTTTGATCCGATATTAAACTGAGACATCTCTTATCCCCCTTCTCTTAAGATTGAACTACTTCCTCTTCTCCGCGGTGGCCTTCAAAGCCGCCGTCATCGAGCACTTGTTCTCTGCCTTATAGGCCCGCGCCCTTTCAAGGTGGGTCTTCCCCTTATCCTTGCCCTCTTCCGTGTCAGGACCGGGGCTTGCCGGCGTGGCCTTCTTTAAGCCCTCCAGTTGCTTGTCCTGAAAAACGATCGTCGCCTGATCAAGGGTCTGGCCCTTTTCGACCGCATCGATCGCAAGGTCCGTCATATCCTTGAAGCCCTTCGACTTCTTAAGAATAGATGCGGCCCTTTCGCGCTCCTTCGTCTTTCCGTCCTCAAAACCCTTCTTCGTGCCTTCCTCAGACCCGAGCGCGAATACTGAGTTGTACACATCGGGTTTCTCTTTCTTCAACTGCTCTACTGTCAATTCTTCCAACATTTGTCCTCCTCCTTCTTTTAGTGCTGCTTTTTCTCTATATTCACGGTTAACCCTGTACTTCTCCAAAAACGAGATCATCTTCTCGACCGCAAGAGGCTCTTCCAGGAACCTGTCCAGAAAAGCCGACATCTCGGCCGACGGCTTGACTGTGCCCGAGAAGAACGGCACACCGAATAGCCCGTCATTGGCCGCGGGATCGTCCACGATATCTACGGAATTGAGCTTCTTGACCCTGATAAGGGGCGGCAGGTCCTTGCCGTTTTTATCCTTTGAAAGCGTCCCGTCTTTTTCCCTGCGATACTCTTCATCCCAGTGAATGACCATGGACGAGCCGAATGCCTCCGGGTCTGATTCGGCAAGGCTCATAACATAATCGGCCAAGTCACCGTCAGGCGTCTTGTGAGCCGTAGGATCGATGTGAAGATCGGCCCGAACGATATCGCCGTCTTTCTTAAAGTTATTCACCCTTCCCAAAAATGTCCCGAGCGCCGTATTCGACATGTTCGGATGCCCGAATCTCGATTTGACTCCCATCTTCGACTTTTTCCCGAGCTCAATCACTTTGTCTAATGCATCATCGTCAAACTCCCCCCTTTCGTCTTTGGTAACGCCTTTCGTTACGACCGCGAAACCCGATATAACTTCCGTCTTACGGTCAACCCTTGCACCGCCCCTTGCGATATCAGTCCTGAACAAAATATCCTTACTTGCCATTTTCGACATCCTTTCGCTCTTCTATCTCAACATCAACTTCCTTCGGCATGGCCATCTCGGTACCGCTAGTTATTCTGAGTGTCCTGCGGAACTTCTCCCGCCGTTTGGTTTTTCGCTTTGGTGTCATTGTTTATTACCTCCTCCAACCCTAATTCTTTGATTTTGTCTTGTTCGCGCTTTCTCTGCTCTAGACTTTCTTCCCAGTCCTTGCCCTCGGATGCGTAAAGGTCCGAATAAGTGATAATGCCGTTCTTTAAGCCGACTTCCGCTGCCTGCGCTTCTTTCAAAGGATCCACCCACTCCCACCCGGGAGCGATCCATGATGCGCCCGTCCAGTATTCTTTCTTCTCATAGAAGGTATCCGCTTTAAGCTCGCCCTTTAGATACGCCTCTTCCAAGAGCATTCCCCAGACCGGCTGACAGAGTTTTCGGGCAAGCCACTCCTGCCTCATCTTGAAATAGCGTCTTGCCTCGAGTAACGCTGCCCGCGCGCTCGAGTAGTTCGTCTTCGAGAAGTCTTTGGCCACGAGCTCGTACGGAAGTCCTAAAGCCGCCGATATAGCTTTTAAGATACGCTCCACAAACGGCTCGAACGTGGCCCCCGGGCGCTGCGGGTTAAAGCTCGTTATATCTTCGCCGGGGAGCAGGTGCTTAATCATGCCCGGTTCTAAGCCTTCTATCAGTTGGCCCGCGGAGTTTCGATCAAGTCCTGAATTAAGACTGATATCACTTGATCCTTCACTCGTTATAAATAACGAAAAACACGCTGCGATCCTGGCTGCCACGAGCTCGGCTTCCGCGTATTCCGACAGGTCCTTAAAATACGTGAGAACGGGCGCGAAGAACGGCACCCCTCTTGTTTGACCCGAGCGCTGAACGTAATAGAGATGAAAGATATTCTTACGGCCGTATTCGTTCTTGGCCGGGTATTCGATAAAAGTCCTGTCTTCGCCTTTCGTGAATCTGTAATCGCCGGGGTGAGACTTCCTTATGAAATACGATAGCGGCTCGCCTCTTTCTCCTACCCTTACGCCTGACCTTACCGACTTATCGCCTCTTAGCTCCGGGGGCGTATCAAGCCGGTCTGATTCGACCGCCTGGAGCGCAAGCGCATAAGGCCTGTCTTTGTCAGGCAGCATAAGCGGCATAATGATCGCTTCGCCGTTTTCAAGGATCTGCCTGTCTATAAGATTCTGCATCTCGTAGAAGTCCATGCGCTCGCCCGCGTCCGCGAAAGGAATCCATCTCTTAAAACATTTCTCGGCCTGCTTTTGAAACGCACTTTGAACAGGCTCCTCAATTCCGATAGCTTCCTTATCGATCCTTGACTGAGGCCGGATCCCCGACCCCACGACATTGACAGTCATAGTGCCGGTTATCCCTGAAGCATGGGCGTCGTTACGGTTTAGATCGCGTGATCGCTCTCTTATGTCCGACAACTCGGGCAAGAGGTCCTCGTCCGCGGATCCGTGACCCGGAAGCCAGTTCGACCTTAAGCGTGACCTCGAAGCGCCCTTATAAGCGGTGAATGATTCGGAGAGCTTAATCGCCTCGCGATACATCCTTCGCCTGAATCCCGCCTTCGGCGAAAAGACCGATATCGCCTTGTCGAATGCGCCCGATAACTTTTCTATAAAAGTCTTTTCTTTGGTCATTGCGGATTATCGAACCTCGCGTATGTGGTGCCGCCGGATTTACCGGCCGCGATCTCCTGACGTAACTGATCACGCAGGCGCCTTAACTCGTCCAGACTGTAATACTGGATGTTGCGGCCGGAGATCGAGTAAGACTGAACCGCGCCTCCCGTCATCTTTGCGTGTATGGCGTTTTCAACTGCGTCCAGCATTTCCTGTTTTGTCGGTGCCGGCATCTGATTTCTCCTGTCCAATAAAAAACCCGATTCCCCCTTAGCTAAGGAATCGGGTTTTTACTGGATAATGCCGAAGAGGTGGCCGCCCCCTCGGTTTCTATACTATTCTTAACTTAAGAATAGTATAAATCCTGAAATTAACAAGTAGGTCGTTACTACAAAACAAAAATCGGTATTTTTCACTTAATCCTCTTCTATTGACTTAAATTTATGCCCGCAACTCTTACAAGTATGATATCTCGTCGGAAGATACGTCGCGTAACACCTGACTTTTTTCGATCCGCACTTAGGGCACTTAAGAGGGACATATTTAACGCCGTAGTCTTCGCTCTTCTTGATTTCGTTATTAGAGGGGCGATCGCCATGCGATACATTTTTAAGCCATCCCTCTCGCCTCTCAAGCCACCGAGCCATTCTATAACCATGTTCCTTCTCTTCGCCTGATCCATGATTCTTTATTCGCCGCTTCTTTTTTGTAAACTCTCTTAGAGTCGTCTTTTCTTATATTTAAGGCCCTTATGATATCGGCCGCGGCAAGTGCGTAAACCTCCGCATCAAGAAAGTGATTTGCGATCGCTTCTTTCTTTTTCTGCCAAAGTTCTCTTGCCCTGCCCGTAGTCTTATTGCGAATCAGGATCTTATGCTCCGATGACATTTGATTGAGATATTCGTCCGTTGGATTTCGGAAGATATGCCACTTAACAGGGTCCTTTGAGGTAATAAGACGATTCAGCTTGTCCTTATATTGGTTGGTGTTGATATTCCAGAGAACGAGGCCTCCGGGGATCACGGAGCCGGTTCGCGAGTTTATATCAATCTTCGTGGCGCGGTAGAACCTTCCGCCCGATATCTCCTCCTGCCCCTTCACGGCCTTGGTCTTGTCGGCCCAATGACGGCAGAATCTGTACACTTCGTCGGTCTTAAACCCCGAATCGACACAGGACATATAGACCGATAATGCTTCTTCCGAGGACGACCTCTTATATTCGGTCTTAAAGATGATGTCGACTATATCGTCCCAGTATTCGCACCGGCCGGCCCGGACAAGCCACGACTCCTCATAATAACCCCACCCTCTTATGGCGTAATAGAAGTGATCCTTCTGAACGTCGACCCCGGCCGTAAGAACCAGGCAATCATCCGGCACCGATCCTTCCTCGTAGTCGCGCGCCAGGGTGCGCAGTTTATCGATTGTCGTCTCTTCGATCTTTTCTTCCCATACCTCGGCAAGCCATGAGTTGACGAAGTTCATGAGCAGTTCTATGTAATCCTTAGATCTTAAGAATTCGGCCGCTATATCGCTCCAAGTAAGCCACGGCGAATATAGCGAATTAATCCAAAAGCCCTTGTGCTTGGTGCGGGTTTTAACTTCGGGGATCCATTTGCCTTGAAGCATCATTCTCGATTTTTGATTATCATCGATCCTGCCCTTACATTCGATACACTCGTACCATGCGAGCTTGTCGTTTTTTATGGTCTCGGGGCCCGACTCCTCCTTGGGCCACTTAATCTGGCCAAATGCGAGGGTCTGTAGCTTACCGCAATGAGGACAAGGAACGTGAAATCTTGACATGTCCGATTTTTCGTATTCACGGTAAATATAACCGTCTCTTGTCGTAGGAGTCGAGACTTTGACGGTCTTCTTATTCCAGAAGGTCTTCTGCCTCTCGGATGCCAGTTTTATCGGATCTGCTTCACGGCCCGAGAATTTCGGATATTTGTCGACTTCATCTAAAAACAAATATCTTATAGGCCGTGAAGCGAGATCAGACGGCGAGTTGGATCCTGCGAAATAAAGGATCATGCGATCGAAATGATACTCGAGCTTTGTGATTTCGTCCGAATTTTGCGGGATATAACGCATAAGGCAAGGGCTTGATTGTATCATCGGCAAAACCCTGTTCGTCGAAATACTCCTTGCGTCGTCTATCCTCGGAAGAACCATGAGCGTAGGCCCGGGGTCCTGATCGATCAAGAAGCCGAGCATGTTATACATCGCTTCGGTCTTACCGACCTGCGATGCCGACATGACGGTTATCTCTTCCACGAAAGGATCCGAGAACGCATCCATGATGCCCTTTAAGTAAGGCGTCCTGGATGTATTCCACTGGCCCGGCTCGGCCGAAGTCTTCACGTCTAATCTCCTGTTCAGGTCCGCCCAGTCGGATACCGATATTTTGTCGGGCAAAGACCATTCGTCCCGGATATACGGCTTTACCGTTTTAAGAATTTTTTTGCTTACTTTGAGCGGCATGATAACTCCCCGAAAACTGTCCTATTACATAACGAAGCTCATTATCGAGCATTTCGCAGATGACCTTAGGCTCCTGCTGATAAAGCCTCGGCGCGATATATTTCGGTAACCTTAAGAAGCCCGCCTTTATGCCCCGAATCTGATTTTTTAAGATAGTAACGTGTTCTTCGTACGGAATGAGCTCACGCTCTTTTTCTTTGAGTTCGATCTCGGAGAGCTTGGCCTTATTCTTGCGGTACTCGATATCCCACTTGGTTCTTGACCCGTCGTCATAGCCCTCGCGCGAATAAAACCATTTGAACGCATCCGAAACCTTGAATCTCAATATCTCGCCTGCCGGGCTCTTTACGGCAGGCATCCCTGCATCTACATAACGCCTGATGCTTTTAACCGACTTCTCAAGATAGATGGCGATCGTCTCAAGATCCACAGTTCCGTCAGCGAGGACCGGCACCTGCCCTTCGACCTCTTTCTCGTAACCGGCGAGCTCGTCCATTTCCTTTTGACTGAGCGATCCTTTGCCGAGTTTCTCGACAAGATGAATATGCCGCTTCTTCCTGGCTAACTTTATTAGATTGCTGCTTTCTTCCGCCACCTAAGTCTTGACCGCCTTTCTTCCAGTAAAGTCTTCCCAACGTTTCACCGCCACGTCGCAGAACACCGGCTCTATCTCCATTGCATAGACGCGCCTGTTAACGCGCTCGCCCGCTATAATCTGACTGCCCGAGCCCGAGAACGGCTCATAGCAGATATCACCAACCGAGGTATGAACTCGCATGGGGATCGCGAATACCTCGGTCGGTTTTACGGTGGGGTGCTTAAGGCCGGTGTTGCGCTTCTTACCTTCCCAGTCGACTTCCCACACATCGGTGTAGTAGTCGGGAGTTGTCGGATCGCCTCTTCTTAAAAGATCGATCCTCCAAACGGTGCCGATTGATTTGTCTTCGGGCTTATAAGGCGGTTTGAAGCCCCGAACCCACATGAGTAAACACGGCTCGTGCCTCCAAGAATAAAACGAATAGGTAAGGATCGTGCAGGGCTTAACCCAGATGATCTCCTGATGAATGAGGATGCCGAGCTCATCGCAGATAGTCTCGATTAAGCTCTTTCGCTTAGAGGCATGCCAGACGTAGATAGCCGTATGCTCTTTTATGAATTTCAGGCCTATCTGCAAAAAACTCTTCAAAAACACCTTTGCATCGGGAATGTCGATCTCGTGATATACGCTTGACCAATCCTTGCCGGCGCCGGGGCGGTTGTCGCCTGTGTAGTCCACGCAATATGGAGGGTCGGTAGCGAACAAAGCCGCCTTCTCGCCGTTCATAAGACGAGCGACATCTTCCTCTTTTGTCGAATCCCCGCACAAAAGGCGGTGTTCTCCGAGTATCCACAGGTCGCCTAGCTTAGTAATAGGTTCGGGCGGTTCGGGGATATCATCGGGAAGCGTCTTGCCTGTGCCTAAGTTCTCGGGTTCGAGCTTGGATACCGAGTCCCGCAGGTTCCTAAGCCTTAAACTGCTGTAGTCCTCCGGCATTTCCCGCCTCAGGCGCTCCAGTATCGGAAAGAGCATGCTCGTCCAGATACCCGATATCTCCTGATTGTTCAGAGTAACGTTCATCGCCTGCTCTAAGAGCTCATCAACGTCCACAAGAAGCACGGGCACCGACTCCACGCCTTCGTCTTTAAGAATCTTGTAGCGTTGGTGGCCCGAGACAATATGCATCGTTCGCTTGTTTACTACGAGAAGGTCCAGGTAACCGAACTTCTCGAGACTGTGCCGCAGGCCCGACAAGGCCTCGTTAGAGATATCGCGCGGATTATATGGTGCCGGGGACAAGTCTTTAAGTAAAATGTCCCTGATTTCATGATTTATCTTAACCTTAGCCACTCCCTTTTCTCCTTAAATTACCGACATAACCCATTTATTCACAGCTAATTGCGGTTCTTTGCCCCTTTTGTGACGAGATCTCGGGGGTCCTCAAAAGTCGGGACACGGACACGGTTTTTTTGTCCTGTAATCACTGACAGGCCGCGCCTCGCCCGACCCGCACTGGGCGCCGGTAAGGACCCGCTCCCTTGTTTATTTTTTCCATTTGATAACATCTTGGCATAGCTCAATAAACTCGCTCTCGGTCATCATACCCTTTGCTCTATTCACCTCATCGCATACGAGTTGTGCGTTCTCTTTCGTGTGAACGCCTCCTCTTGACAGCGGCACGATATGATCCAAAGAACAGTTGGACGCAGTAAGATCCCTTCCTGACAGAGCGCAGCGAAGGTCTTGCTTTACAAGCATCTGTCTTAACTCGATTATTCCTATCCTTTCATTCGGCATAGTCTTGTCCATAAAACCTATTCCTCCTTTGATTTGTTTTCCAGTATCAGCCCAGCATTTTCGCAGCGTATCGAACTTTCTATCCCATCCATACTGTTTATGCTCTTGATAATAACGCCTAAGCATATAAGAAAATCTCGATTGCCAATCGCTATGTTTTCGATAAATCGTCTTAACCAAAACCGGCGGATGTCCCAAGAGTTGGTAATACCAGATATTCCATCCTGCGACTAGGTTACGAAGCTTCCTGTCCCAAAGACTATTTTTACCCGAGACTTTGCGCCGTTCGTTTTCGATGATCTGATATAATCGAGCGTCCCATGCGGTTACGATAATATCCGATTTCCTAAAAAAGGTTTTTCTCGCTCTTTTTAACCGCCTTACGCCTAGATCGTAGAGCTTATCGAGTTTCGCTTCCCACTCTGGGGATAACCTTACTGACGCTTTTAATGTTTGAGCTTCAACCATAGACTTATCCACAAGCCATAACTCTACTGTTATATATATCTCTTATATCTTGGGGGTCAAATTCTGACCCTTTTGAGCACGACCTAAAGGGTCAATATCTGACCCTTTTCGTTCAAATTCTGACCCTTTTCTCGAGTTATCCACAAAAGGGTTAATTTTTGACCCTTTTAATTCAGGAGCAAGCTCAGTCTTTAGGATAAGATACTTAACGGCCCTGCCTCTGCCTAAGAATGTTTGAAAGTCGATAGCGCCGCGTTCTCTTAAGATATTACGGGCGTCCCTTAACGTATTCTTTGATATGCCTAGATGCTGCATAACGCGCTCATCCTTCCAGTAAAAAGCGGGCTTCCCGAAATAATAATAAAGACCTCGAAGATAGATAAGAAGTAGTTGCGAAATCTTATAAATATTGCGAGTCTTACACAGGTTAAAGAAGTTATTCTCCAGATACTGAAACCCTTGCATTAATAAGCCCGTTCTTTCTCTCGTAGTCATAGATCCTTTTTGCGATCCATTCTGCCACCTGAACAGTTACGGCATTACCGATTAAGATTCCTCTGCGAGCGTCCAATCCTTTGGTAGCCCTTGCAGAGCTTCTTTTTCCGTGGGAGTTAGCTTGCGCAATATGAGTGTCTTGCCATATAAAGGTAGCGTTTCCTCGCTGTCCCGCGCCGATCGTATGCGCGACGATATTCTCTCCCCCGAAGTTGAAAGGGCTTCCCTGCCCGTCACGATTGACTCGAATCGTTGAAGCGATAAACGTCTCAGCCGTCGGGTCCTGCCCGTCCCCGCACTTAGTAGAAATACATAGCCCCCTCGGCCCCATTTCTTCGAGCGCTGGATCATGCCGGCGACCGCACGCCTGCTCAAATAATATTTCGGGTGGACACGCTCCTCCAAAACGTCCGACAATGAAGAGACGTTTGCGGCGTTGGGCCACTCCGAAGTATTGACTGTCCAGAACTCTCCATGAATACCCGTACCCGCTTTTGGAAAGGTTTTCGAGGACAAGCGCAAAGTCCCGGCCCTCGTTAATTGAAAGGAGTCGGGGTACGTTTTCAATGAGTAACCAAGTAGGCACAAGTAGTCTCGTAACACGCATACACTCGAAGAAGATATTGCTCTTCTCGCCCTTAAGACCCTTTCCTTTCGGGTTCGCGTTCGATATATCCTGACAAGGGAAGCCGAACGCAATAAGGTCAAGACGTCCGTATGTTTTGGAACGCTTGGCCAGTTCTTCTTCAAGACTTTTAAAGCATACGGCATTATTTCTACTTGGCCCACGCATCTAAAGCCCGCCTTTTCTATACCGAGATCCATGCCTCCGCAACCGGAACAAAGTGATAGGAATTTCATACATTCTTTTTGCTCTTTCTTTTAGGAATTTTACAGTTGGCTCTCAACATCCTGCTGCGGTAATAGGGGTGCATGTTCTTGTAGACTTTTTTCAAGCTCTTTATGACTTTCATAACTCAACCCTTAGTCTTCACTCTATCAACGGTAAATTTATCTTCGCCGATCTGGCGCGTTATAAGCCCGGTAAAAACTTGCGCGATGTACTCGCCCACCTTATTCGATACATCGATCACGGCCCTGTTCTTCGATACGACATAGCCCGCGTTAAGACGAACCTTCGCCTGGCCGAACATGCACTCAGCCGTGACAACAGCGATCGCAATTTGACTTTCGATCAGTTTTTTGGTGATGCCTTTTTTGAACTTGAATTTTAGAGCACAAGCCATTGCTATTTTGCCTCCATCATACATATACGACACCCTTTGGAATTTGTGCCCGATTTTTTGAAAATAAATTATTTGAGGTAATCCCTGAGGCCTTCTTTTTCGAAGATTTCCCGAATACGAGCGACTTCTTTGTAGACAGTCCTTCGATGCGTCTTAAAATACTTGCTCGCCTCGTTGATATTCAGGCCTTCTTCGTAAAGAAGCTTGCAGAGTTTCTTTTGTTTCGGGGATAATTTTTGAAATGCTTTTCGGAGGGATGCGTTTAAATCGGTGGATGAGATATTTTTCAAAGCGTCGCTTTCGACACTAAGATCGCTTTCTTCCTTGTCAGTTAAAATGGACTCATCGAGGGGGACCGCTTCGTGCAGGGCTTTTCTCTTCTCGCTGTATATTCTTTTAACAATGTCAGCGAGCTTGTTCCTTGTGACTCGCCGCATGAATGTCTTCATTGACGCTTTGTCTTTTGGATCGTACTTGTCTTTCGCGAAATACCAGTGCGTGAGACATTCTTGTAATAAATCCTCAAACCCTTCTCGTTTTAACAGGCTCCATTTGCCGCAGAACTCGCCGACAAGACTTCTGGCTGTCGCAACTTCCCACTCCTCGAAAAGATTCCCGAACGGCCAAGCTCGGCGGTAATCGCCTTTCGCATCAGAGGGTCCTTGAGCCAAACATTTGAGTTAACACTTTACATCGAAATCATATCGGGAATCTTTTCACGGAGGTTTGTACAAGGAACGAGCCAGATACTTTGAAGAAATCTGTATGGTGAAAGGAGAACAGGATCTACGATATTTAAAAAGACAGTTCTCCATATACCACAGGCTCCTTTCTGAACCGATACAGATAGAAAAACGGAATCCTCTCATCAATAAAGGATTCCGCTATGTAAAATGGGATTATGTTTTATTACGGCAAGCCCTCTGTAAGTAAGGACAAAGGGTTCTTTATAAGAGCCGTCTTAAAATTAAACTAACGGATTGATAAAGAAAATAATTTCTTAACGGTTAGAGAGTTTCTGAAAAGAAGAGAATCAAAAGCGGTAAACAGAGAATAACTGAAAAAGCTTGGGCATGACGCGAAACACTGAATTCTCGCGGAATGGTTTCGATTCAGCGCTGCATGATATTGATTCGTTATTGAAATTGTGGGTTTGCGAAAAAGCGCATGTATTTTGAAGCGAAGATTTTAATTGTACCCCACAGGAATACTCTTTTAATGTTTTCTCGGCTATGTCGAAAGGCGTCGACATAAGCTCATCTAAGACCTGCTCGCTTTCCCTTGAACCGTCCGGAACAATACCCAAGATTTCGGAAAAAGGCGTCGCCAAAATCAGCGTCCAGATGCCGAGCATGACTAAAATGATTACATTTCTAACACTCTTTAATTTAGGCATAATTGCGGCAGAGCATAGATGAAAAACAAGGGATACGGATTATATCACAACTATGCCATTTTGGCTTGTAAAATTAAGTCGGACGTTATTGCAGCTAATGACGATGTGAAGTATCGGACTTATTAGGGGTTGAAGAGGATTTTGCCATATATGCTATAGGTTTCCAGATAAGAAAATAACCGATAAACCAGAAGATAAACAGCATAACAAGACAGCTTATATTCTTAAATTTAGCTTCTTCCTTTGCTTTCTGATTTATTTTTTCTATGGATTCTGTTATATGCGAGTAGTCCTGGCTTTCACGTTTGTAAATTTTAATCATGTCTTCATAAGCCAACCTTACACCCAGCCAATCGCCCTTCCTAGAACACGATCCTACTCGGCGATTAAGTTCGCGCCATTCAAGATCATCGGCACTTACAAACTTTTTTGGTTTCTTTTCCATACAATATTTCCGTAGACTATAACCTATCCCTCATTAGTAGGTATCATAACTGTTACTATTGTTCCGCCAAAGGAAGGCGAAGCCTTATAATAGAACTTGCCTCCCATCTGTTGTAATATTCTTCTTATCGCATGTTGCCTTTTTATTATAAGAGGCGGCAGGTCATCTAGCTGACGGCATATAGGATCTCTTATAATAATTATTTTCCAAAGCTTTCTCATTGTAAATGACATTGCGACCTTTGGATTGTCAAAACCAAACCAGGTAAGAAGCTCTGACCACTTCTCGATTGCGTCTCCATGAAGATACCCTTCAACCGCGATCTTGTTTATTATTCGAAGCCCAGAAATATATGCACCCCAGTCTTCAAGCTCTGACTCTAAGGCTGGATCTTCTTGTCCCTTATAGTTAGGGAGGCGCACTTGTCGGTCTTTCATTTCATACATCAAGGCCTTCCCTTTGTTAAAAGCCTTTTCTGCTTCCTCCAAGCATTTCAACCGCGCGACAGGATCGGAAAGTCCTTTAAGAGCCATGAAGTTCTTCCCCATTTCTTGCTTTGTTTCTTCTATCTCGCGAACAAGCTTCCTAGCAATGAATATTTCGTTCCAGAGCTGGAACAACCCTATCCGTTTTTTCTTTTTATTATCTAATAGTGATTTTGCCATAATCTTATTTGACAACCAATTGTGCGACTACTGTCTTTACTATCTTTTCCTTTTGTAAACATAGATATAAGCCCCCTCCCCTAATATTTTCCTAAAACGGTAAGCTTATTCCTACAGTCTGTTATGATTTTCATCATAGAATCGCATACCGTCTTAAATTCGGATACCTCCTTAGAAAAACAGTATAAATTATCCTTGGTATCATCTTTTAAAAGCCTGCTATATAGCAGGTCGGTTCCCGCTTCCAAGTCCTTTATTTTTTCAACTTCCTGCAAAACATCCTTCTGCAGCGCTACGGCGATGTCTCGCTCGCCAATTTCAATCAAGGTATCCATCACGAGGTTGAATTTTTCGCCAACGGATTTGCGATAAGCCAAGAGATTCTTCAAGTTCTTTGTTATTTCGTTTTTAAATTTCCCTTCTAGTTTTTCAAGATTAAATTGTGTAATATATGCAGCGCATATCTGCGACAAAGTATTAATGCCTCCTATTGCGCCCGTTAGATCATGAAACAACACATGAAGTTTCTCATTTATCATGTTTACCTGTATCCTCAATAGACAGGCCCATAAGCGCTTTAAATGTTTGCCCCATAAGCAATATCCCTTTTTCTATTTTATCGATGTCTTTTTGAATTTCCTCATAGTGCTCCTTCAAAGGAGTATTGCGTAAGCACTCAACACGATGCTTAAGCATATCTAAATCTACTTGTATACAGACCCTGCTATTTTTCAGTTGATGAGATACACCTATAGACATCGCCTCATTTATGTTTTTGCACATAGATATCCCCTTTTTTATTTTAGATTCTTTTCTATTTCCGACAACGCCTCCTGAATCTTAATAATGCTTACGGGCTTTCCCAAAAACATATAAGGATTGTATTGATTGCAGACGTTCACTATGCCTTCTTCTTTGCCGTAACCAGTCATAATTATGACCTTAGTGTTCGGGTGCTTCTGACTCGTCTGCTTTAAAACTTCTATGCCCGTTATTGGAGAACCCTCCAGATGTAGATCGCATAATATGACATGCGGTGATTCTTTCTCCACCATTACTAAAGCTTCGTCACCCCTTGCCGTTGCGAATACTGTGTGGCCGACGGATTTAAAAAAATCTCTTAAGCTATCACGCAACCCGACCTCATCTTCAAGTATTACCATTTTTAGAGCCATTGAAACCCTCCTGTGTTTTTGGAAGTTCTATCGTAAAAGTGGTGCCTTTACCCCATTCTGTTTTAAACGAGATCCTGCCCTTGTGCTGGTTAATCCAATCTTGCATAATATACAGTCCGGCGCCATGGCCTGCCCTCCCGGCCGATTTTGTGGTATAGAATCCGCCAAATAACTTTTCTTTTGTCTCATCATCCATGCCAAGACCATTATCTTCAATACTAATAGTTATTTTATCCCCTTCATCTTTAGCTGTAGCAGTTATTTTGCCTAGATAGGAAGCTTCTGGTTTCATACGCTTATATAAAGCAAAAATGGCGTCAAAGGAATTATTTATAAGGTTTTGGAAGGTCTGCTCCAATAGCTTTTCATTACCCACTATCTTGGGGAAGTTTTCATGGATACTATTCGTCACAACGGGAGCAGGAATATTTTCTTGCAAGAAGGATTTCGATTTTATCTGGGACGACGATGTTATAGCCTGTTTTATAACCGAAGGAATGTCGACTAATGCGAAATCATCCCTTGCTCTGGCCGGATATAGAATTGCGTCAAGAGCGCCAGTTCCTTTGTCGGTTTGTCTTAATACCTTTGCCAGTTTCTCCTTTGTGAAAATCATGAAAGATTTCGCCTGTTCCAATGTCACATTATCTGGATTGGGATATCTATATGCAACGTCAAAGTACATAGCTTCGGTATCAACTTTAATCTCGGCCAGAATATTTTTCATTTGATGAGCAGCGCCTATCGAGGTCTTATCGACACCCTTTTTCTCGCTAGCTTGAGCAATCTGCTTAGTAAGCTGGGCGTTCTTTATGGCGATAGCCTGCGTACGGGCCAAGCCCGTAAGTATACTCAAATCATCGTGCGTATAATATTCATCAGACTTCTTCTTGCCTAAAACCATAATACCTATCAGGTCATCGCGTAGCATCAGGGGTATGGCTAAGGCGGCTTTAAGACTAAGCATCTCCTGCTTTATCTCTTCGCTCATCTTCTTGTCATTGTCGTTTTCAATAGATAAGATATTTTTTACGGACTTTAAATAAGCAACGATCTGAGAACTGTTTGCAATAACCAAAGCGTTATTTTCGCCTTTAGGGCTATACTTGATATATTTATCTTTGTCTTGATCTAATAACAAAATAGCCGAGATTTCAGGATGCAGGGTCTTCGTCAAAATCTCCTCGCCCTCCGGGATGATTTCCTCAAGGTTTGACACCGTCACTATCTTATCTAGATAAGGCGTCATGGTCTGGTTATAATCGTATTTTTTCTGAAAGAGATATTTATCAGTAACTCTTATAAGAAAATTTTTGAGAGGTTCTAGTGTAAGAATTATGAAAACTGCACTAACGCTAAGGCTTAGAATTCTCCCACCGAAGCTCATGCGCGATAACACAAATTCCTGAATAAGCAAGAGAGGCAAAATAAACACAGTCAATGCTGCTGCAAAAAGACCTGCAAAAACAAGAGTCTTCTTTATAATAACTTCTATATCCATTAAGCGGTGTCTTATGATCGCGTAGGCAATAATAAATGTGTAAATAGGAACGGTCAAATTGAATAAAGGATAAACATTAATATTAAGGCAAGGAAGATATGAAGTACCACCTCCGGCAAAACCTAAAATCATTGCAATAACAAAATATCTGATCTGAATTTGCTTTAAGGAATTTGAGTTTTTATAGGCACGAATAAGCTTAATAACCGAGTAAGTTAGCACCCCAAAATAAAGAACAAGCGTGTGGAAAATGTGCAATGGACCCGGAGGATATACCCACCACGCCGGAGTAAACCATTTTGAGTTATTAAACTTCAAGCTAACATGCCCGATAAATAGAGATTTGCTTAATATATCTGTGGCTAAAATTAGAAAACATAAAATATAAACGACCTTAACTAAAGAGGAACGTTTGATTTCTAAAAATCTGTATACAAAATCTACAAATAATGCAGGCAACATAATAACGCCTACATATGATACTTGCCACCAAAAAAAAGCTGACTCATAACTATCAGCCCCTGATGCCTTATACGCACCCCACCCATATAGTGCAACACATAAAGTAAATATTCCCCAAATCTTGCACAGCCTAATCTTATAACCCTTTATCAATATAAAAAGGCCAATAACAGTATTCGTTATAGCAGCAATTAAATTAGTTAATCCATAAAAATTCATTGTTTGAGCTTTCTAATAAAACTATTCTTATATTTCTCTGGTGCTTAAATTAAAATTATTTTTTTTCGCATAATCGATAAGAACTGGAAAAGTTACTTCATCCACTGAAGGACAGATTAACTTCGCACTACTTAATACAACGTTGAGATTTTTCGTATTAAATAGCATGGGCTCGGAATTTATATAAGGCGTAAATATACCCCCAATGGTTCTGTAATAAAGACTTTCAATTGGATTCATAACTTTCGGTATTTCATCAACTTGTTTTATTCCAGCAATATTTAGTTTTTTTAACATTATGGGTATGTACACGCTATGAGGCGTTTCTTGGTTGTTAACGAGATGATAACTATCGCTTTTTTCATTCTGCATACATACATGATAGATCGTTTTTGCAGCGTAATCGGCCGGAACTATATTAAGACCGCTTTTTTGGCTATAACAAATTCTAGCATCAATATTCAACAGGCCCTCATAGTTGATTGTTTTAAAGTGCTTTAATTTTAGACGAAGAAAAAATGCAGCCCATGAATAGAAAACATCAAATTTATTTATAGACCCCAGAGGCATTTCAATCAGGCGTCCGCATATTGTAGAAGGTCTAAAATATCTACATTTTATTCCTGTTTTTTTAGCAAAATCTCTCACTAAAACCTCTGCTTCAAGCTTTGTATGTTCATATGGATTTCTGAATTTTTGATTAAAATTTATATAATCAGGAGCTATGTTACCAAAAGTATAACCGCAAGAATATGCGCTGCCTATATAACAAAATTCATTAACCTTCAGAGCCGAAACTAATTGTAATGTCTGCTTAGTTCCATAGACGTTAGTTTTTTTAAGAGCCTCCATAACTGATGAGGTACTTCGAAAATCTGTTAATGCCGCGATATGAAAGAAAAAGTCTATGGGCGAAGATTGAAGTTTCTTAAGATCGTCGGATTTTAAATCTAACTTCTCTTCGTCTAGGTCTATATCTATATACTGGATCCTTGAATCACAATTTTTCTTTAGCCTCTCTACTGAATTTTTGTCGCTGCACCCAATATAGTTAACTCCGTCATTCAAAATAATATTTTTTATTCTATTTTCTATGCTTATACCCGATTTATCACGACCTAAAACAAATATCTCCAGAGAATCGAGATCATTAAAATACTGCTTAAGAAACTCGAAAAGCAGATTTCTTCCCAATAGACCTGTAGCTCCTGTTATAGCGATACGAAATTTATTCATATAATCCTCGCTAATCGTTTCCCTAAAGATATTATAGTAACAATCGGTGGTGCGCCGCTCGATACTGGTAAAACGCTTGCATCACAAACAAATAAATTATCAATCTTTGTTTTTAAATTAGTGTCTACAACCTTACCAATAGGATTGCTCCCACCTGGGTGCGCACCAGACGGCATTAATATAAAAATATTCCGTTCTTTAACACCAGCCCTTCGAAGTATCTCTTTTGAAATTTCGGCACCTTCATTTAAGATTTTTTTATCTTTATCGGTTGGTCTTTTGTGAAATCTACCGTCAGCTAGTACCTCTCCCTCGTTATCATCTTTCATTTTTGTCATTACCCCTAAAATTCTACCGTATTGAAGTAATTTATGCAGTTTAAGTTTAGGGGTCATGGTTGCCATTGTAAGAGGCGGAAACATAAAAGGGGAAAGCAAGAAACCTTTGTCTTTCAAATATTTTGTGCTTACAACAGACATGGTTATCTCTTTAGCAGGATTGATACGCTTATCTTCTAATATTCCACAGGCTACATTAAGAAAGTCCACAAAAAGGCTTTTGCCTGCATTTTCAATCCCGCTGTTGAGTAGTATGCGAGGACTAGCCAATGCTCCTGCAGCAAGCACTACTACATTGGCATGTATCCTGACGATCTTTCTTCCTCTTACGGCTATTATACCTACTGCCTTATTTCCCTTTATCGCTATACGCCTGACATCTGTACTGTAAAATATTCTGCCACCGAAATCATGCATCTGTTTAACATAATCCATCGTTGTCCATTTTGCGCCTCTTTTGCATCCAAGCACACACAGACCGCATGAAGTACATTTTCTAGCATTCACACATTTCGGCATAGGTCTCATTTCCAGACCCATTTTGTTGCCTATATCCATTATCAGCTTTGACCCTTTACCGATCAATTCATTTGAAATAGGCTCAACGCCCATTTCTTTTTCGGTCTCTTGAAACTCCTCTGTCAAGTCTATACCCAAATCTTTAAGTTCTTCAGCTAATACAGGTATACCATTGCCACAGCTGACATTAGTAGTTCCACCGCCCATTATTGCGCTGTAAACATAAAAGCCTTCTATACTTCTTCTCAGTGTAAAAAAATCATAATATTTTGCTGCCTCTATCATGTTGCCAACTTTTTTTACCAACTTACCCTTCTCAAGAAGCAGGACATCGCGGCCTTGTTTTGCTAGTTCCCTGGCTACACTAGCACCCCCAGCACCTGAACCAATTACGACGATATCAGCCTTAATATTCATTTGGACTCACCACTTTATTTTGACGTTATTTTTTTACTAGCCCATGTTTTCTGCATTCATCCGTAATAAATTCAAATATTACACCCAGCAGGCTATCGTTTGCTTATCCACTTATCTATTTCGTTTGTCCTGTACCTATACCGGCCTCCAAGCTTATGAAACGGCAACTTCTTTTTGCGCATCCACTTATAAAGAGTCATTCTAGATATCTTAAGGTATTTTAACACTTCGGAAGTAGTCATTATATCATCTGTCATTTTTGCCTCCTGGCCTTGCTTTTACATAGTTTAATAAAACGTAAACTATTGTAAAGAAAAGTATACACTATGTTTTAGGAAATGGCAAATGAACTAACCAAATTTTCTTTTTACATACAGAAGCCACCTTATAAGGTGGCTTGATTTTGATACAATGTCTTATATATTTCAATGAGATGCGGCTTCAACCCCTATTCGAAACTTATTCGTCTGATACAGCTCTTCCCCTAGCCATTTGCGCGCCAGGAGGTCCTTATCAAGGCCCTTTTTATCCCAGTCATACTTCATGATTATAAGGGTCTTAAGGACCGTAAACAGGGCTTCTTTTGCATAATCTGGGTGCTTGGCATAGAAGATATCGAGCTTCCGGCAATATAAGACCGGGCCCTTGGATATAGTTATACCGCGATTCTTGCCATGCTCTATGAAGGAGGCTATTACCTCGGCCCGCTTTTGATAGGATAGGTTGAGATAGTCTTGGCCGGAAAAATGTGGTGTGGGTTCGGCGGCATAGAGAGCCGTCGCACACACTAGAAGCATTAACCAGCAACAATTTCTTGCAACAAATTTTTTGTTAAACCCGTCTCTTTGCCTACTTCTTGTTTGCAAATATCCATCACCTTTTTATGCTGTTTTGCGTTTGACTTTAGGGACCAAAGCGCAGCCCCTCCGATTAGAATTTCCTGACCCTTACCATCCTTTGATAAATGAATAACTGAGATAATACGTTGCACAACTTTTTCATCCCCAGTCGAAAAGAATGTAGCCCAGAGCATGTCCAGTGCTTGTGGTGAAATAATCGGCATCGTTAGGGTGTCGTAAGGAATACTTTGACGTTGCTGATTTATTTTTTCTTGAATCTCCATAACATTCCATTCAGATTTTGCCTTTTCTATAATTTTTCGACTATCGTTTGTATTAATTAACCATAATATATCTAGGAAAAAAGTTTTTTCTCGTATCGTGCTACCGCGGTTTAATTTTTCATATGTCTCTTCAATCATTTCATCGTCATTCTTTAGCCCGGCGACGAAAAATGACATCATTGCAAGAACAGTTTTATCCTTATATGATGCGGAGGAACAAAAATATTTTATAGCTGCGCCTAGTCGCTGAGGTTGGGGAGATAGATAATAATAAGTGAACCAGTTACTGAATTGCTCATCTGATACAAATTGATTTTGATCGGCCAATGCCGTACTTGTGAAAATAAAACATAAGAGTATAAATATTGGTAGATATCTCTTCATAGCCCTCATTTCTCCACCAAGGACGGCTTTGTTATTTCACCGGTTTTTTTGTTAACCTTTACCGCATTATGCAGATAAAAATCCATTGCTTTATGATGATAATAGTCTTTTGTGACATAATAAAAATCGCCTTTTAAAATAATATAGACATCCAAGGGGAGATTGGATGGGTATTTTGCCCCCCTCCTTGCCTGTCTTAATTCAAATGATTCGCCCAAATATGGTTTCGCAAACTCAATTGCTCTCTCGGGAGAAACCCTATTATCTTTGGGAAAATGGCTGAAACCGGTTGCTTCTGTTCCAGAATAACTCTTTGCATCGCAACCGATTAGAAGAAAACACATAAATAATATAATACCTACTTTCGTGCTCACAATATAATACCTTTTTAACATAGGTTACCTTCTTTTATTTATGAAGTAAAGTAAAATCTGTCGTGGTGCCATCTGGTAATTTAATTGTCACTACCCTATGGTTATCAGGGAGATATGTTTCGTGTAAAATTTCAAAATTGCTGTAGCCCAAAGCCTTTGTAATTTCTGCTTTTAATAATGCATCTGAAAAACGTTGAGGGTTCGAATATGCTCCGTCAGCATATGGCAACTCAATACCTAGTTCGCGAGCAATATCTAATGCATAGTCCGTGCAATTGTTCGCGCCCAAGTGATATGTGTGAGAAGTTTCATATAATACCTCGTCAACGAAGTCATGATAGATCTGCCAATATTGTTGCTCTGTAACCGTATACCATTCGGTCGATTCGCTATAGTTAGAGCTATGATAATAGTCATCTCTTATAGCGGCTTCATGAGTCTCAATCAGTAAATTTATGGGATTGTTCAGTTTTAAAAGATCGCTGCTATCAGGGTATAGCCCCCTGTATATGATATTTCCATTTTTATCAACTAATCCAACAAAGGTATGGCCCGAGAAATCTTCTGCGCCTATATTCACCAAATCACGACTGCCATACTCCAAGCCATCTGGCCGCTTAGCAAAAAATCTAACAGCATATTGACCTGTTGGAATACTTTCTGTAGTTGTTATAGCTCCATCTGCATACGCATACGGTTCATTAAATATGGACGATAATAAATCGTAACTTTTTGAAACCGTATTGATTATATCCCAACCGCTTCCGTCTAAATCAAAATCAATACCCTCGCCAAAAAAGGTCGTAGATTCAAAATCGGTTAAATCTAATGTGGATGTATAATCTCCATCTTGGAATTGAAACTCAGATAAGAAGTCTTCTACAAAAGTATACGATTGCTCCTGACCTGTTATTACAGCATCTACGTAGTCGCCATACGAATTGTAATAATTGTAGCTTCCGTCCTCTCTTGGGGTCACAACAAAAATGGTATTACCTTCATTATCCTTTATCTCTGCATACGTCTGATTGCCATTGTCTATGGTCTGCCATATACCAAGATCGCCCCATTCGTTATACATACTAGTATCATCGTAGAAGCCCATTTTCGCATAACCATCTTTGCCTATCTCACCTATGCTCCAAGAAACAACGTCACCGCTTCCATTAACTACCTTTAGGCCAAACGGATCCCAGTCACTTGCATCGACCAACCAGTCAAAGAAGGCGGTAGTATGCCCACCATCGGATTGAGTAGGAGTGTCTACAGCAATGACTTCTTTGCCATTCACTGTTTCAGTATGATACTGCCCTGTCTCAATCATATGCCCAAAATAACCGCCTAACGTATAGCTGGTCTTTACAATCTCATTAACTGCTACGGCATTGAAGAAGCTCGATCCATAGATGTTTAAAGCCTCTGTTAAGCCCTTCTGCTTAACTATATTGCTAAAATCTAATATCTGAGACGTATAAACTGCTTGCAGCCAAGGGTTATTCTCGCTACCATAACCCAAGAAAGTAAGGGTATTTTTCATATATGTATCAAACATATATTTAAAGACGTCCTTTTGACCATTAGGCATGAATGACTGTAGACCAGCATTTAACACCCCTGCTATCGCAGAGAAACCAATGTTGGCCAAAAGCGAATTGCTTAAACCCAACTCTTGTGTCGCATAGCTCAAGCCGACCGACACGGCCCCCTGAAGGAAGCCTGCGGTCACATCAGACCATATCTTTCCCGGATCCATATTTGGGTTTAATCCCACTTGTAATGAGCTACGGATACCCATTCCTGCCAGATAACTGAGCTGATCCGAGAATGGAACGCCTAGTAATTCCCCTATTTTATCTACCCCATAACACGTAAGCTCACCCGCAATATTCGGGAATACCTGCGTACCTATGATATCGCTAAATTTAGTAAAATCAAAGCTACCTGTAGTGGCGTTGATACTCTGCCCAGCCGCCCCTACAAGCGCAGCTGCACTCATGCCTATAACGTTCGATAGCGTCGAGTCGAGGCCGAGTTGCTGGCCTATAACGCTCACGCCCTGGACAGCCAGGCCTTGCAGGCCGCCTGCTATAAATGACATCGCCGACAGGCCGCCATTGAATAGACCCGAAACGCCTCCGGTCAAGAACGAGCTTATGAGACCGGAAGCGAGCGGATCTATGCCAAGCAAGTCGAGGCCTTTAGATATGCCAAAGGATAAGGCTGTCAACGCCACCGTCTTCCCTATCGCTAAGCCTACGCCCGCGATGTTGAAGCCCGTTGCTGAGACTATCCCGCCCAGGCCGCCGGAGCCGAAGATAGCACTACCGATACCGCCGAAGATAGCGCCGGCGGTGTTTAAGAGGCTCACCCCGACAAATTGGATCGCCGAGAATATCTGAGTCGTTATGCCGACGAGGGCGCTCGTGATACCGCTTATGGCGCTGCCGATAGCGGCGAGAACGGGAGCGATAGCGCTGGATACTGCCGCGACGACGGCCGTGATGGCGCTAACGACACCGGCCGCTATCGTTACGAGGCTTTCGATGAACAGGCCGACAAGGGCAAAGAGGAACGGGAGGCAGCTGCCTTTGATGCGTTGGGCTTGGTCGGCTGAGAGGAGCTTGGATGGAGATAAAATGGGACAGTCCCCATCTCGCAGAGACTGCTGTCCGGGGACAGTCCCTATTTCATCCTGCACTATCGCGTAGCCCGTCCAGGATTTTTCGAAATCTTCCTGTGATATGGTGTAGGTAGAGCCATCCTTACCTTTATTGACTTCTTTATATGTGACTTTGCCGTCATCCGCGATATTTGTAACGACGACGAAGTGGTTGTTCTTGAGGTGGGCGATTACAGGCAAAATGGGACAGTCCCCATCTTGTGAAGACTGCTGTCCGGGGACAGTCCCTATTTTGCCCAATAACGCTAAGTCTTCAAAGTCAAGTTTCGCATTACACAGGTCGAGGCCGTAGGCGGCGGCTGTTGTAGACAGCGCGAACATCGAGAGCTCTAATAACTTGCCGTCGCTGACGGCATTGATGAAACCTGTGAAGATATCGACGAGGACCGCCTTGAGCGCTACCTCATCCAGGTCGCAGGCGATATTATTCGAATCGAGAAGCTCCTTTAAGGAAACGAACGCGCTCCTGCCGAAGTGGATATTCTGATCTTCGAGGAATGCCAGGATAGCGTTGACCTCACCCCTATCTAGCGGCACCGTATCCTCTAAAGTAAGCCCTAGGGGAGCGAGGATCGCGCTTCTTCCTGCTTCATCGGCGCTTAAATAAGCGTCCAGCTTATCCGCTATCGCGGCCTTCAGCTCCCTGACGAAAGCTTCTTCGCTCCGCCGCTCGCCGGAGGCAAGGAGCGCCGTCTTCAGCGCCTCCACGTCTATCGCGGAGCCGTAATCGACCTCCGCGAGCCATACTTTTATCTCGGCATCATCCGGATCCCGTCCGAGGATCGAACGGTAATAATCCAGGATCACCGGTGTCGCCTCTTCCTCTATTATCTTGGAATGGAACGCCGCCTCCTGCTCGGTTATCTCGGCGAGCGAATCCGTTTCATCCTGTTCAAGCTTATCCCGGGCGGATTCTATCTGGCTGTCAAGCCGGGCGTAGGCTTTTGCGGCTTCCTCGTTGAGCAGGCGCTCCTCTTCATCCAATTGGTTCAGCGCCGCGCGGACGGACGCGACTTCAACGGTCGCGGTATAACTCTGCCACCACCCGAATATCCACCACCCGACCCACTTCTGGCGGGTCACCTGCTGATAGAGATACGGCTTTAAGCGATCCCTCTCGTCGTTGATCTCCGCGCGGGCGGATTCGACGCTGTTATGAATTTGCTGGTACGCGAGCCCTTTTTCCGCGGCGAGCTGTCTTAAATACCCCTCTTTCTCCGCCGCTATCTTCTGGCGAGCCTCGACCAGTTGAGAGTCGATGGAATCTCTCGCGTAGGGAAGCCGCACGAGCACGAGGTTTCCCGCATCGTCGTACGTATACTCGACGAGCAGGTCGAGTTTTCCGTCGTCGTGGCGATAGTAGGTCGCGGCCATCTTATTATTTACAAAATACGTAACCTGGTCTGCCTTAGTGATATTAACGGTTATATCGGCGGCCGCCGCTTTTTCTCCGTCGACGCCGTCGCCGTACAGGAAATCGCCTTTATAACTGCGCGTCTCTACGATCGTATCGTCGGTAAGCTCGCAGGATTTTATATAATCATAGTCCTGCGCAATCCCGGTGATATCATAGGCCATAGCTTCTATCGCCAGGCATTCCGCGCTATCTTTAGCGTATCTCTTCCATACCCCGTCCTCTTCGGCTTTGACATAAGCTATTACGCCGCTAGAGGAGCCGTCGCTTAAGGTAACGTACTTTATCGTTATATCTTTCACTTGGGGCGTATATTGAGAGTCCAGGGTAGTCATTTCGACGCGGTATTGTATGTATTTAGCCGCAGGCGAGGTTATGGTAGAGCCGGCCGGATCGGTTAAAGCTTCCGACCAATCGCTCCATGTGCCGTCGTCGGGATCAAGTGAATTGCCTGTCCGCGTCTTAAGATTAGCGGCAGTGCCTTGAGGGAGGTCCGCGGTCCAGGATATGCCGCTAAACTCCGTCGCCGATGTCTCTATAACGCTGGAGGTAACAGAACCTGTATTGTAATAAGGGTCGTGGTATCCGGTTTGAGACGGGGTGAAGCTGTTTGTCCAGCGCGCGGTGCCCTTTGAAAGATGGAATTCGTCGATAGAGCCTTTTAAAAAGTTGGCTGTGGTGGTTTCCGAACCTATATAAAGCGGCGAAGCAAGGTCGGAAAGAGAATTCGTGCCTATAGGAATTACTACCTGTCCCCAGGGCCGGTAGACGCCGTTAATGAATAATAACAGGCTGTTTGCCTTCCGGACGAGCGCTATATGATACCAGGCGCCTGCTTCGAAGTCGATACCGCCGCCGACGTAATAGGCCTGTGTCGTACCCGACGATGTGCGGTAATAGAACATGCACCTCTCCCCTGTGCCGTGCATATATTTGAACATCCACCGGCCGTACACATTCTGGTACTGGGAGCAGAATCCGACCTGCTGGCCGGCCGATAACGTATCGAACTTCGTCCAAAAATCGATCGTGAAGTCGCCGGCGCCTAAGCACCAGTCGTTACTGTCGGCTAATGTCAGGTAGTCGCCATTGCCGTCTAAAGCTATAGCGCCGCTGCCTACCTTATAGTTACTCGTATCCACCTTCGCGTCACCCTTTAATGTAACGGCATGCGGTGACAAAGAGCTATCGGACGTGTTATCCATCGATAGTAACAGTTTAGCTGTCGTATCTTTATATGAGGCAAGCTGGGATGCGTCCGGCGCTGTCTTGTCCTCATATATGCCGTACTCATAGTTAGTAACCTTGCCGTCGGGAGCAGTTACCGTCTTTACCAGGCTGTTGGGATAGTATTCGATGACCGTGCCGTCAGCCTTTACAGACTTCTTCACCCTGCCGCCTTCCATAAAATAGTCCTGGCCATCTTTTGATATCCTGTAGCCGATGGTCTCTTCGCCTGACGAAGCATAATAATTAATGCAACCATTGAGACCAGACATATCGGCCGGTGAAAAACGCAAATTCCCGATACCCAGAGCCGGCGGCGCCAAAGCAGGCGCGGTAATTTTAAGATGTTCGGCATATAAAATATCTTCCGGCGGCGCGGAGAGATCGAACGTTTTATCATACCTATAACTCAACTTGATGGCGTAGCTGCCATTTGAATACAAAGAAGGCGTCTTAGACATATCCGTTCTCGTAAGAATAACCTGATACTGGATGTACTTTCCAGGCTCGCTGCTTAAAGCAGCGGACCAGCCGGACCATGTCCCATCGGCAGTATCCAGTGAGTCTCCTGTTCTTATCTTAAAGAGGACGGCCGTGCCTTCCGGAGTTTCCATGTTTGCAAATATATCGCTGATCGCCGTTGCGGTTACGCAGATAGGACTGGATACAAGAATGCCTTCCGCCGGAAGTTGTATTTTTTTAATATATGGATTTGACGAAGGCATGTTACCGGTAAAATTCACGTAATCTATGCGGACACGGCCGTTACTGCCGTTGCCGCCGGCAGCCGCACCGGTACCACCCTTTCCGCCGGATACAGTAACACTTCCGGACACCGATACGTTTTGCCCGCAAATATAGACTGTGCCGCCCGATCCTCCTCCTCCGCCGCCGGTCCTAGACGTCTTAAAGTTGAGCCCAGCCACACCGTCGAGCCCATTAGCGCTAACCTTTCCGTTTATGACAATATCTTTCCCGGCTATCTTTATGGCGCCGCCCCCCTTGCCGCCGGCTGCGCCAAGGCCACGGTAAGCACCGGCGCTGCCGCCCGCAGACCCTTTATACAAAGTCGTCAATTCCAGGTCTCCATAAGAAACTCCGCCCTGGCCGCCGCTACTCGCATTCCCACCTTTGGCAACATAACCTCCCCCGCCGCCGGCGGAAATGGAACCTGAACCGTTCCCGCCTGTTCCGTAACCGGACGTGTAACCATAGCCATCGGCAGAAATAACGCCGTCTATCCTGATAACACCCTGGCATTTTATGACCAGAGTATCGGACGCTATTACCGTATCTCCGGGACGTATATAAAAAGACTTGTAATTCTTGACGCCGGACAGCCTGACCGTGCCGCTTGACACAAAGTCACCGTCGGAGCCGTCACCGTAATCTAACGTTTTATCTGTAGCGAGCGCGACCTTTACCATATCCGCCGAATTCGTTACGACAAGATTATTATACGTAAGCCCGGCGAGATCTATGGTAAGGTCCTGTTCTATAACGCGTTCGAGGGTAACTCTGACTTGCCCATCGGTGTAAGCGTAATCGATCTCTTCGCCACCAGCCGTAATGACTTTAACGAGTTCACACTGCACATTATAATAGTAACTGGTTCCGTCTTCGGTCACTTCGAGCCCATCCAGCCGGCCGTCTTTGTCATATATGCACTTAATCCCGTCTTTCTCGATGACTACATAGGCCAAATCAGTGCCGCTCATCCTGTAATCGTAATTCGTGACCTCGCCGGCGGTCTTTGTAATAGACTTAACCCAACCACTCGCATAATATTCCACAATCGTCCCATCGGACTTGACCTCTTTTGCGATCACACCGTCCTGAACAAAATATTTTGCTCCATCCTTCTCAACGACATACCCGTCCGCATCGCCGTTTACCCTGACAAAGTCCTTGAAGACCGTCCCATCTGCTTTCACGATCGATCTTATCTCTCCGTCTTCATAATATATAATATCGCCGGCCTCATTCTTCACACGGATAAGCGCCTGTGTCGTGACTTCATTGCCGGAGGCGTCCAGGGAGTAAGTATATTCATACGTCTTGCCATCCTCCTCGAGAAAGACGATCTTGTTATCTTTGTTGTAATAACGTTTCACGCCATACATGTCCTCGATTATCGTAAGGTCGCCTTCGTAGGTATACGTATACCGGCCGATAAGTTTGCCCGAACGCGTAACGGTGGAGCAGGAAATCCTTTTGTCGGAATCGTATTCGTAAGAAGTGACGATCTTATTTTTATCGGTAACGCTGATGAGCAGTTCATCCTTATAGCGCTTCACATCGCCGGTCTTTACATCTTCTATTACCGTGATCTCCGCCGCGGCGGCGTCGTATTCATAAGAATAAGCGTATACAAGCCCGCTCCCTTTATATACGCGCCTGATCCTGCCGTACTCATATTCGGAGATCGTGGAGACGGGATCCGCCGCCGTCGGCAGGACCTCCGTGCGGGCTATATTGTAGTTGGCGTCATAAGTAACAGCGGTAACGCCGTCATTTGCGACGATAGACGTCACCTTGCCGGCGGGACCGGTATTATAGGTATAATCTATTACCGTGCCGTCTTTCCGGATGAGCTGGACGAGCCGCTTATTGCTATCGTACTTCTGGCATACAACCTCTTCCGGGAGCTGGATACCCGCGATCTCCTCATCGCTAAGCCGGGCTACTGTAAATATCGCGCCCGCTTCTTTTATCTCGGAGTAAGTATAGGTAAGGCCGCCTTTGGCATAACTCGCTATATTACCGGAGGCGTCATAAGTGATGATGCTCCCGTCCGGCTGATCGATCTCCGTCAGGACCCCGCCGGCGTACACGGCGACTACCCCGTCGGGCCTGGTAATTTTGGCGCTTATGATATTGCCGGCGTCGAAGCGCGCTTCTTCTATAATAGTGCCGTCCGCTTTCTCTATGCGGCTGACGGCGCCGTTGGTTATCGCAAAGACGAGGCCGGTATTCTGGTCCGTAACGCTCGTCAATTTGCCGTATTCGTCGTAAATTCTCTTTATGCCGTCGCGGTCGATAGTCATCCCTTTTATATTATCGAGCGGATCCAGGTCGTAGAGACAGCTCGCGATTACCCCGGACTCGTCCGCGACGCCGGTAAGCAGCCCGCCGGAATATTCCAGCTCGGTGCCGTCGGACTTTACCGCTTTTTTGACGACCCGGCATTCATCGTATTCTATCCGCGCATAAGGGACCGCATCGCTCGCGGGACCGTTATAGGCGGCCGTAAACGTGCCGTCGGGATTTTCCGTAATATCGAAGAGATACTGTGTCAGGTCGCTCTCCGTGATCCGAGAAATTATGCCGCTGTCATACTCGAGCAACCGCCCGTTATTGAAGACGACTTTTTCCAGCCTATCATCACTGTCGTAATAAGAAACTTTCTCATCGTCTGTTACGATAGCTTCCAGAATATTGCCCCCGCCGTCCTTTATATATGAATATACGGCGGATTTACCGTCCGGATAAATGACCGATTCGATAAATGCTTCGCTATCATAGTTGTAGATAGTGCCGTCGGGCCGGGTCACCGTTTCAACCATTCCGTCCTTAATTACCTGGAGAGTCCCGTCGATATAAGTTATTTCAGCGTTTATGAGGTTATTCTTCCCGTCTACTACTATATTACGCATGATCGTGCCGTCCGCTTTCCGGATGGAGTCTATGGCGCCTTCTTTGTAATTTATGACATCGCCGGCTGAGGTGGTAACATTTAAGGTAGGACAATACGTGCTGTATGCCCCGTCCTGGGCCTGGTCTGAAGACCCGGCCGCGGCGTTTGCCGCGGCCCTGGCAGTCTTCACGCTTCCGCTGCTGCACTTGCCCTGCAGAGTTACGGAAGTATCGGGTTCCGCGCTTGGGGATTCGGACAGGTTGGCCGAGGAAACCGTAGCCGCAAAATTCTCCGCGTCCTGTTTCTGGTTTATTATGCTTTCCTGGAGGGTTTGCTGGCTCTGGAGATACGAAGGCGCGAAGGTCTGGGCCTGAGCATCGGCCTGCTGGTGCAGGACCGTTTCTACCAGATCGCCGGCCCAGGCGACCTGCTGAAATAGAAAGATCCCGGCCATAAGGCACGAGATTACTTTGAAAATTACAGTAATTCTGCTTGGCAGTATCATGTCAGACCTCACGCGTTTTCAGCCAAGCAAAAAAAGTATATCACATACTTTTTATTTTGTCAAGTTTTTTTTATTTTTTGTCAAACACTATGAGGCGGGGTGGATCTTGCCGTCTTTTAAGCGGAGGATATCGTCGGTCTTGCGGGAAAGGTTCTCGTCGTGGGTAACGATCGCGAGCGCGACGCCGAGGGTCTTTTCCAACCCGAAGAGAAGCTCATATATGGACTCGCTCGTTTTGGAATCGAGATTGCCGGTAGGCTCATCGCACAGGAGGAGCTCGGGCGAGTTTATGACGGCCCGCGCTATGGCCACCCGCTGGGACTCCCCGCCCGAAAGCTCGGACGGCTTATGGTTAAGCCGCTTCGCAAGGCCTACAAGCTTTAGAGCACCTGCGGCCCGTTCCCGTATTTCGTATTTCGTGTTTCGTATTTCGTGTTTCATCAGCAGCGGCATCATCACGTTCTCCAGCGCCGTAAATTCCGGCAGGAGGTGGTAGAATTGGAAGACGAAACCGATTTTAGTATTCCGGATGCGGGCCCTCTCCCTGTCGGGGAGCTTGTAGATATCGGCGTTATCCAGGACGACATGGCCGGACGTCGGTCTATCCAGCCCGCCGAGGATATGCAGGAAGGTCGACTTCCCCGCCCCCGAAGGGCCCGCTATGGCCAGCGAGCGCGAAGCCTTCAGGTTGACGCTAACGCCGTCGACAGCGCGGACTTCCTTGCCGTCATTACTGTAAATTTTGCGTATATCCCGGGCCGCTATGACAAAATCTTCATTCATACCTGAGGGCCTCCACGGGATCGAGACGCGCGGCCTTATACGCCGGATAGATGGCGGCAGCGAAACTGATCAGAAGGCTCGCGATTATTATAACGGCTATATCCGACGGCGCCGTCTTGACGGGCAGTTTATCGAGGTAATATATATCTTTAGGTAAATTTATGAACTTATACGTCGAGAGCGCCCAGCATGCGGTATAACCTATTATAACGCCGAGCGTCGTGCCCGCCAATCCGATCAGCCCTCCCTGTATGGCAAATACGGCCATGATGTCGGAGTTGGCGGCGCCTATCGCTTTCAGTATGCCTATCTCCTTCGTCTTCTCCAGGACGGTCATTATCAAAGCGCTCGCTATATTGAAGCACGCGACCATAACGATAAGGGTAAGTATTATGAACATCACCGTCTTCTCCAGCTTTATCGCCTCGATGAGGTTCCTGTTGAGGTCGACCCACGTGCGCACGTCGTACCGGGCCCCGAGTTTTTCGCGTAAGACGCGCTTGACGCCGTCGACGTTAAAGGCGTCGTCGACTTTTATCGATACGCCCGTCGTAAGGCCATCCACCGCCAAAAGCTCCTGCGCCTGCGCCAGATCGATATACGCGAGGTTCGAGTCGTATTCATACATGCCGGAAGTAAATATGCCGGCAACGCGGAAATTTTTGCCCTCTACGGTAAATATCGAGGAAGCCTTGGCCTTTCCGTTTATGAAGGCCGGCGAAATGAGCGAGACCGTCCCGCCGATATCGACGCCGAGCCTGTCGGCCAGCTCACTGCCCAGTATTATACCGTCGTCCTTAAGGCCGTCGAGCGCGCCTCTCTTGATATATTTACCGAGATTGTTTACGCGGACTTCCTCGGCGGCATTCACCCCTTTTACTATGACGCCGGCGACGCTCCCTTCTTTACGGACCAGGGCCTGGCCGTTCAGGAAATATGAAAGCGCTATCACGTGTTTAGCGCCCATGATCTCGCCAGTGAATTCCGCCGACGGCTTCAGCCCGTATTCGGAGGTAAGCTCGATATGCGAATAGGTCCCGATTATCTTCGCCTTGAGGTCTTCGTCGAAACCGCTCATGACGGATATGACTATTATGAGCGCCGCGACACCGACGGCCACGCCGAGGACGGAGATGAGGCTTATGAGCGAGACGAACTTCTCCTTACGCTTTGCGGTGAGATATCTCAGGGATACGAATATCTGCCAGACCATAGAACCCTTTAAATATCAAATGACAAAATCCAAATGACAAATCAATCTTTAAATGACCAATTTCAAAAATTGGGATTTGAATGATTGATTTGGATTTTGAGATTTGAAATTTGAAATTATCATGACTGTGGTTTGAGCTGGGGGAATAATATGACGTCGCGGATGGACGGCGAATTCGTCAATATCATCACGAGCCTGTCGATGCCTATGCCCAGTCCGCCTGCCGGCGGCATGCCGTATTCGAGGGCGGTGACAAAGTCTTCATCGATCGTCCGTGGACTGTGGACCGTGGACTGTGGACCATCCTTGGCACCCTTTAACTCGTCCTCGAAACGCCTCTTCTGCTCTATGGGATCGTTCAACTCGGAATAAGCGTTGGCTATCTCCATGCCGCCCATGTATAATTCGAACCTGTCGGTAAGGTCGGGATTGCCCGGTTTCACCTTCGCGAGCGGGCACAGCTCCCTGAACATGTCGACGACGAATACGGGATGGCCCGCGGCCTTCGGCTCGACGAGATCGCCCACTATATTTATCAGCTGTGTCCTCGAGACGTCCTTGCCCTCGACCTCGACACCCTTCGATTTCAGTTTCTTCAGCCAGACCGCGTGGCTGTCGGACGGCACTATGCCGAACTGCTCCTTCATGAGCTCCGCAAACGAGACGGTCTCCCATTTCGAAAGATCTATCATCTTGCCCTGGTATTCGATCTCCGCGCGGCCCAGGACCTTCTGCGCCAGGTTCTTTACAAGCTCCTCTGTAAGCCTCATCATGCCTTCGCAATCGGAATAATTTTCGTAGACCTCCAGCATCGTAAATTCCGGGTTGTGCTTGATCGAAATGCCTTCGTTCCTGAAGTTCCTGTTTATCTCGTATACTTTGCCCAGGCCTCCCACGAGGAGTCTCTTTAAATAGAGCTCCGGCGCTATCCTCAAGAAGAGGTCTATCCCGAGCGCCTCGTGGTGCGTCTTGAACGGCTTACCCGCCGCCCCGCCCGGCAGGGACTGCATCATGGGCGTCTCCACCTCGATAAAGCCTTTCTCGTCGAGAAACCGCCTTATCTCCGTCACGATGCGCGAGCGCGTCACGAATACGCCGCGCACCTCGTCGTTGACGATCAGGTCGACGTAGCGCTGGCGGTACCTGGTCTCGACGTCTTTTAAGCCGTGCCATTTCTCGGGCAGGGGCCGCAGCGACTTCGCGAGTATCGTAAATTCTTTTGCTATAACGGTAGGTTCGCCGGTGCGCGTTTTGAAGGTATCGCCTTTTATACCGATAAAATCGCCTATGTCGAGGTCGTTTAATAGTTGAAAAGGTCCGGCGCCGACGATATCGGCCTTGAAATAGACCTGCATCTTGGCCGTCGAATCCTTGATGTCGTAGAAAGAACTCTTGCCGTGGGACCTGATCGCCATGATCCTGCCCGCTATGGAGACGGGTCTATTTTCGGCGAACGCGTCCTTGAGGGCCTTTATGGTAGAGGTGGTCTCGTACTTTCCGCCGTAAGCGTAGATGCCTCTTTTTGTAATATCCTCAAGCTTGGACCTGCGCTGTCTTATCAGTTCATTCTCGTCGAGTATCTGTTCTTCGGGCATCTATTTCTTCTCCTTGGATATCATGGACAGGAATATATCCACTATGTTAGGGTCGAATTGCGTCCCGGCGCCTTTCCGTATTATCTTGATCGCCTCTTTCTTGGAGAAAGCCTTCCGGTACGGGCGATGCGATGTAAGCGCCTGGTAGACATCGGCCACGGATATTATGCGCGCGCCGACGGGTATCTCTTCGCCCTTCAGCCCGCCGGGATAGCCTTTGCCGTCCCATCTCTCGTGATGATACAGGACGAGCGGGATGATATCGTGCATGAATTGTATCGGCCGTATGATGTCCGCGGCTATCTGCGGATGTTTCTTTATTACCTCGAATTCTCTGGAGGTGAGCTTCGCCCTCTTCAGCAGTATCTTGTCGCTTATGCCGATCTTTCCCAGGTCATGCAGGACGGACGCCTCGCGTATATTCTCGATATCTTCCTGCGGCAGGTGCAGTTTCTTGGCCAGTTCCGTAGAATAATGGACGGTATTCTCGACGTGCTCGCCCGTATAGTGGTCCTTGAGCTCGATCGTCTTCGCGAAAGCGAATATAAATTCCACCAGGCTCTGTTTGCCGCTCCTGTTCAATTTCTCGATCTTCTCTTTCAGGAATCTCACATCGGTCGGCTCTATGGAGTCCAGGTCGCCGTTCCTACTCTTCACCAGCTCGTAGGTGGTAAAGACCCTGTTGCCGCCGGCTTCCTTGGCCTTTGTCAGTATCTTATCGGCGGAATTCACCAGGTCCATGCCGCGGCTTATGCCGCTGTCTGGATAGACCGAAACGGCCATGCTCAGCTTCAGCTTTACGGCATGGGTCTTATTGCCGAAATTATACAGCCCGACGGCGTCCAGTATCCTCTGCGCCAGCATCTGGGCCCGGGCCTTGTCGACACCGGGCGATATTATTATGAACTCTTCGCCGCCGAACCTGATAACGGTATCGTATTTACGCACCATCTTCTTGATATAGGCCGCAAACTGTTTAAGGACGAGATCTCCGAAGTCGTGGCCATAAACATCGTTTATCGACTTGAAATAATCTATATCGAGCAGTATCACCGACAGCGACAGGCCGTATCTCCTGGCCCGGTAAAATTCCGAATCTATGACTTCGTTAAGGTACTGGTGGTTGTAAAGGCCCGTCAGCGTATCTTTAAGCGCCAGCTTCTTCAGTCTCGCGTTCGATTTGACGAGTTCCCTGTTAAGTTTGACGCGTTCCGCCTCGGCCTTGTCCCGGTCGACGAACATCTTCGCGTTTTCCAGCGCGACCGCGGCGCTGGCGGCAAGGCCCTGCAGCATAAAGACATCTTCCGCGTCGAATGGGACCTTGTCATTTTTATTATGGATCTCGAAACATCCCAGGAGTTCTCCCTTGCGGTTCAGGATGGGCACATTAACGAGATTGTACAGGCCGAACTCTTTCTGGAATTCTGGCGTCACGTGCGCGTCGTGCTCGACGTTGTTCGAGATATACGGCTTAAGGGTATCGATCACCCATCCCGGCAGGGTCAGCCCTCTCTCGCAAACATAGTCGATCTGCGCAGTCTTCCCGGCAGTGGCGTACTCTGTGAAGACCATCTTACCGTCCCGCAGCAACCCTGCGGTGCCGCCCGACGCGTCGACAAGCTCCATGGCGGCGGTAACGAGCGTCCGCATTATTACGGGGGTCTCCAGGATGGCGTTTATGTGCTGGCTCGTCCGCGAGAGTATCTCCAGCTGGTAGTCGCGCTTCAGGATGGCCTCTTCCTGCCGTTTGCGTTTCGAGACATCGCGGGCGGAGGCAAAATTATATTCGGCGTTTTCGTATTCGAGATAATTGACGTTGATCTCTACCGGAAACGTCGTACCGTCTTTCCTTTTATGCACGGTTTCGAAATTAAACGAACCCCTCTCCTTCAACTCTTTCCAATGGACCCGCCAGGCGGTCTCGCCGGGGAAGTTGGGATCTATGTCATAAACCTTCATCGATAAAAGCTCGTCCTGGGAATATCCTAGGGATTGGCAGGCCATTTCGTTGATATAGAGGATGTTCGCGTCTTTGTCCACCCAGAAGACCTCGTCCGAAGCGCGGTCGATGGAAAACCTGGCCAGGCGCGATATACTTTCGGCGGATTTTCTCTCTTCCTCTACGCCGATAGCGGAGGCTATGATCTCCATTATCTTCTTGTCGTCTTCAAGCGGCTCGAAATTGTACTTATACAGGACGCATAACGATCCTACATAATTACCGCCGAACTTTACCGCACAGCCAAGATATGTGCGAAGGCCGTAACGGTTGACATTCGGATCGGTTCTGGCGTAATCGGTTTCCGGGAGGTTGCCGACAACCATAACCCCGCTCTCCCGGCGCTTGATAACATCGTAGCAGACATGGCCTTCTGCCTTATCTTTAGGACTGAAATCTGCGGGCACGTTCCACTGCCCGCACGAATATAAGATGTCTCCGTCGAGACGGTTATAGAGAGCGCAGTCCGCGCTCATCAGCTCGCCGCAGAGGGCCGTGAGACGGTTTATGTTTTCGACGGGGTCGGATCCGAACGCCAGGAATGTCTCATTGATCTTCGTCAGGCTCTCTTCGAGCTTTTTGCGTTCGCTTATATCCCTGGCAACCGATAATAGGTGGTATCTGCCGCCCACGACGGCGCGCCTCAAGTTCACCTCGACCCAGAAGGCCCGGCTCGCCTTATCTTTGCAGACCCATTCGAAGAGCTGGGTCTCGCCGCCGGCCGCTTTATCCATCAGCCGTTTCAGCTCCTCGGAGGTAAACGGCTCCTGGATTATGCCCAGATCGTATATGGTGAGTTTCAACAGCTCCGGCTTCGAATAGCAGAACATTTCGCAGGCTTTGTTATTGGCGTCTATTATTCTGGAGGTTTCGATATCGCTTATAAAGATGGCATCGCTGGCAGCGTTGAATATCGTGCTGTATGTCGATTCGCAGAAACGGCTTAAGACGTCGTCTATCCTCTTACGCTCGTCCTCGCCGGTCTCCATATTGGCGATCTTCTGCCGCAGGTCCGCAAGTTCGGCTTCCAGTTCCTCCACCGATCTCTTCTTATCGCTATCGCCCATCGTTTTACCTTTTTACCTGATAATAGTAATATGAGTATACTATTATTTACTAAATATGTCAAATGTCAAACGTCGGACACATCTGACACAGCCGGAATATTTGGAAGCGTGTTTGATTAAATTAAAAATTGATTTGACTTTTCAGCATATATTTGCTACCCTCTTCCCCATGTGCCCGCAATACCGACAAGATGACGCAAGCCTGGTGGAGGCATGCATAAATAAAGATGCCTCCGCGTGGGCAATCCTGATAAAAAAATACTACGGCCTCGTAGCCCTGTCTATAACCAACCGGTTGAAGAGGCACGGTCTCAATCCGCTGGGTGAAGATACGGATGAGATCCGGCAGAATGTGCTCACCGCCATATGGCAGGACGGTAAGCTCGAGCAAGTCAGGAACAGGAAGAGCATAGCCTGCTGGCTCGCCATAGTCGCCGGCAACGCCGCGACAACGCACGTACGGAAGAAACTGGCGGACAAGAGCCCTAAGATTGTGCCCCTTCTGGACGATCTCGAGACAGAGGAAGTAGTGATCTCACCCGAAAGGCCGGATAAGAAAGAATTTGCAGATTCGCTCGAAGCGGTAATCGGCTCCCTGCCGCCGAAAGAACAGCTTGTCATAAAACTCAACCTGCTCGATGGCATGGAATACCGCCAGATAGCGGAGATGCTTAATATGCCGAAAGGCACGGTATCGAGTTACATAAAACGGGCAAAAGCGAGACTGCGTAAAAGATTAAAAAGATTCTTGCAGTAAACTAAATTTCCACCCCGGGGTGGAAATTGGAAATTTAAAAGATTTTTGCAACAAACCAGCCCGTTTTTGCGTCTTTATAGATGAGGAGGAAAAATATGCTGCCAGATCACCGGGTTACCAGGTCACCAGTAAATAAGGCCCATCCGACCGATTTAGCGCTAGCCGACTATCTGGATAATCGCTTATCCGGCGATGGTCGAAAGAGCGTCGAATCGCATCTTGCAGTTTGCAGTGAATGCCGCATCAAGGCCGTTTCGGCGTATGAATCGGTATCGGCCTCCGGCAAAAGAAAGGGAAAACTTATGGGAAAGATAAACCTATACCTTATTTTCGCAGCCGTCGCATTTGTCCTATCCTTCATCGTCCCGCGCTTCTTCCTGCAGTTCCTGGCAGCTACTCTGCTTTTGGGCGCAAAGTGGGTGGCGGATTCGAAATCGACGCGGATGCTCGTCATGATACACGAGGCCTGGAAAAGCGGCGGCGAGCGGGAAGCCTCCGAGGTCATTAAACGGCTTGGCGCCGGCGCCAAAATGCGGCTATAAGCCTATGAAGCTATCCGGCCTAAAGGCCGGGGCTTCCATTCGCCTGTTGGCGGAATCCTCCGAAGCAGAAAATCCTGTAATTCGACGTTCGTCACCGCCGCGGCCTCACACATTCATCTTTGAGCTTGAAAGCTCGGGGTTTTCTGCGAAGGAGGATAAAAATAAAAAAACCCAAGTCTTTTCAACCTGGGTTCACGAAGAAGCGGTTTAACCTTTCCGAAAGAAAACCTTCGCCGCTCGGTTCTTCGGCTTTCGCCTCCTCTTTCAAGGTCTTCCCTCCGCGACTTGGCAGCGTTGGCCGACGATCGGACACCGCTTTCGGTCCCTCGATACTTCGACAACCACAGTACCGAGAGCCGCCCTCTTTCGTAAGGTTAAGCCCCTCTTCTAGTATTAAGCATATCACATATATTAAACATGTGCAACACTAATTAACCGTCTTTTTCATTCCTAACTGAATTTTCCACCCCGGGGTGGAAATTGGAAATTTAAAAGATTTTTGCAACAAACTGACCCGTTTTTGCGTCTTTATAGGTGAGAGGAGGTGAAATCATGACACAGGACTTAAAGCTGGCTGTAACCCGGCTCCACAAGCTGGATGGCAGCAGCGCGACAAAGGCATTCTGCGATCTCTCTATACTCGACAGCCTGGTAATTAACGGCTTACGGGTAGTCGAGGGTAAGGAAGGCCTATTCGTCAGCATGCCGCGCGAGGAAGGAAGAGATGGTAAGTGGTACAACACCGTCATTCCGCTGAAACGGGAAGTTAAGGACGCCATAGAACAGGTCGTCCTTGAAGCTTACGGAGGATAAGGCTATGGGCCAGGGGCGGAAGTTTATCGGGGAACTCGGCGAAACGGCCGCGGTCCGGTTCCTGAAAAAGAGAGGTTATAAGATACTGGAAAGGAACGCGCGCACCATCTTCGGCGAGATCGATATAGTTGCGATAAAAGACGGCTTTACGATATTCGTCGAAGTCAGGTCCCGGTCTACTTCTTCCCTTGGCCCGCCCTATCTGTCTATCGACAGGATCAAGGAAAGACACATAGTCAAAAATGCGCTTGCTTATATGAAACGCCTCAAACATACCGAGCAATGCTGGCGCATAGATGTGGTATCGGTAAAACTTGATCACAATTATAAAGTCGAAAAGATAGAGCTTTTCGAGAATGCCGTGGAGGACAACCATTAATGACAAATGACAAAATCCAAATGACAAATCAATCGATAAATCCAAATAGTAAATATGATATTAAAGAACGCTCTTTGGAATTTGCAGCTAGAACAGCCCTTTTTGTTAGATGTATTCCAAAAGACATCATTAGCAGTGAATATTGTAAGCAGTTAATAAGATCGAGTGCATCAATAGGAGCCAATACAGAAGAAGCTGATGGTACTTTATCAAAAAAAGATTTTGTTAATAAAATAGCTATTGCACGTCGAGAGGCTCGAGAATCAAGGTACTGGCTAAACCTTATTCGGAAGACAAATTTTATTGAAGGTGACATATTAAAGATGGAAAACGAGTATTTGATAAATGAATCCAAAGAACTGCTGTTGATATTAAGCAGCATAATTAGAAAAACCAAATTTTAGCCATTTGATTTTGATGATTGATTTGGATTTTGGATTTGGTAATTTGGCTAATAACTAAAGGAGGCAATGCTATGGTTGCTAAAGTATATTCCGCCTGCGTCATCGGGATCGACGCGCGGGAAGTCACTGTGGAGATGGACACCTCCGGCGGATTGCCGGGGATCAGCATAATAGGATTGCCCGATCCGTCGATAAGGGAGTCGCGCGATCGCATAAAGGCGGCTATAAAAAATTCCAGTCTCCCCTTCCCTACCAGGAAGATAACGATAAATCTCGCGCCGGCCGATATCAAAAAGGAAGGCGCGTCTTTCGATCTGCCGATAGCGCTCTCCGTCCTTTTGTCGGAGGAAGTGATCAAATGCGAAAGCTTGAATGATTACATATTCTGCGGAGAACTGTCGCTGGACGGAAGGCTCAAACCGATCACGGGCGCGCTGCCGATAGCGATAGCCATGAAGGACCTTAAGAAAACCAGGCTCGTGCTCCCGAAAGAGAATGCCAAAGAAGCGGCCGTCGTAAGCGGCGTCGAAGTCTATCCGCTCGAAACGTTAAGCGACGTGGTGGATTTTATAAATAAGCGGGTGGATGTAAAACCCCACAAGTCCAATATCGAAATCTCGATACGAAAAAATTCCAGGTACAAGGTCGATTTCAGCGACGTCAAAGGACAGGAGCACGTAAAGCGCGGCCTGGAAGTCGCCGCGAGCGGCCTTCACAACGTCCTTCTGATAGGCCCGCCCGGGTCGGGAAAGAGCATGCTCGCAAAGCGCCTACCGACGATACTTTCGGAGATGACGCTCGAGGAATCGCTGGAGACCTCGAAAATCCACAGCGTCGCGGGACTGCTCCCTCCCAACAGGGGATTGACCGCGACAAGGCCGTTCCGCTCTCCGCACCACACTATATCGGACTCGGCGCTCGTGGGCGGCGGGAAGAACCCTTCGCCGGGCGAGATATCACTTGCCCATAACGGCGTCCTATTCCTGGACGAGCTTCCCGAATTCAAGCGCAATGTCCTCGAGGTCTTAAGACTACCTCTCGAAGAGGGCTCTGTCACTATCGCAAGAGTCGCGAATAAATTGACATACCCTTCCAAATTCATGCTCGTAGCCGCGATGAATCCCTGCAAATGTGGGCATTTGAACGACCTTAAATCTTCGTGCAGGTGCTCGACGACACAGGTACATAACTACCGCTCGAGAATATCAGGGCCTCTCTTGGATAGGATAGATCTCCATATCGATGTTCAGCCTGTGCCTTACCAGAGACTGAATAGCAATATACCTTGTGAGAGTTCTGCCGAAATAAGAGAGCGGGTAGACAAAACTCGCCTTGTTCAAAAAGAAAGATTCAAGGGCGAGGATATTTTATGTAATGCTCACATGAGTCATAACCAAGTAAGGAAGTTTTGTGTTCTGGATAAAGAAGGAAATGAATTACTTAAAATTGCGATGGATGAGCTGAATTTCAGCGCCCGAGCATATGATAAGATATTGAAAATCTCAAGGACTGTCGCGGATTTAGCTAATTCCGAAAATATCACAACGGAGCATGTTTCAGAGGCGATTTCGTATAGGTCATTGGACAGGGATTATTGGGGATAATAGGTGGTCGCAATTTGCGACCGGTTCAGTCAATTGAGAAGGATTTTAAGGTGCTGATTTGCCACCTTAAAAAGAAAGGAATGATATGTCTAATTTATTATCAACGGAAGTAATAACAAGCAAAATATACTTGATAAGAGGTAAAAAAGTCATGCTTGATCGCGATTTGGCGTTTTTGTACTGCACGGAAACCAGAATCCTAAATCAAGCAGTGAAAAGAAATATCCATAGATTTCCTGACGATTTCATGTTCCAACTAAGTGAAGAAGAAACTAAAAATTGGATATCACAAATTGTGACATCCAATAAGGAAAAGATGGGATTGCGCAAAAAACCGTTAGCTTTTACCGAACATGGAATTTTAATGCTTTCCAGTGTTCTCAATAGCAAAAAAGCCATATACGTTAACATTCAAATTATGCGTACGTTCATTCAACTAAGAAGAATGCTTTTGACTAATCATGACCTTCAAAGAAAAATAGCGGAGATAGAGAAAAAATACGACCATCAGTTTAAAGTTGTCTTTGATGCGATAAAACAGCTGTTGACGCCGCCAGAAAAGCCGAGGCGACGTATAGGTTTTCATGCTGATAATGATTAACACACAGTAGTATTAATTACGCCCTTCGGCTTTGCTCAGGGTCGATGCTTAAGCTTTTGTCGAAGCATCGAGAATAGCTTTAAGCTTTTCTTCCGTCCTTCTATAAGGCCTGACATTTCTTATTTCCCAATTATATACGGTTGTTTCAGAGACGCCTACTCTCTCGGCGATACTCTTCATTGTTAACCCCAAATCCATGCGCTTCTTCCGAATCCTCTCGCCGAAGTTCTTGGGATTCTTCGGATATTTGGGATTGTATCCGAGAAGATTAACTTCGACATCCAAGGTATAGAAATTAACTGACATAAAATACCCCCTTCCTGTTTTTTTTCTTGGGATTATTATGAAGCCCCCGGATACCTGTATACATTATACAAAACAGGTAGGGCGAAATCCGCCGAAGCCAATCTTCTACGAATAACATACAACGGCGAAGGCGGATAGAGGTATTATTATGTCTTGGGAATATGGCATAAGGTTGTATAGAGCTGAAGAATGGCACAAGCTTCTGAATACGCTTATGCGGCTTGCAACAGGAGATGGATTCTATCGTGATAATCTTTTAGATATTGAATAGCGGCCTTAATTATCGGTGGCAGGGCAAGAGCTATGGCAAGGTTCTTTCTTACTATGGGGTTATCGTCTATCATGTTTAAAATGGTTTCCTTTGTGACAATTTCTTTAATATCTTTATCCGGGAAAAGTCTTTGGTATATATGCTGCATGCGCGGCAATATTTCCTGCTCTATTATTTCTAATAAATGAGGGTTATTTTCTATTTTCATCCTTTTGCAGGCTGCTTGGGCTAAACCTGTTGCAGAGGCAGACATAAAATCTCTTAGGGGTGTTCCCTCAAGCGTATTTCCTTCCGACATTGCAACTGGCAGAACATCTTCCGGAATATCTTTAAGCTTTTCTAAGTCTTCTTTTTTCATAATGTGTACTTTAAGCGTGCCTGGACGATATACATCGGTTACATGCGCCTTCACCTTTTCTGTATCTATTCCATTGATTTCTTCAATTTTCTTGAACAGCATTCCTTTCGCTTCCGTTTTATATGCTTCGTCTTCTGATTTAAATATATAATTTACATCAAAGCTGTGCTTATTATTGAGCGCTATTATATATGCCCATGTCTTCATATTTGCTTCCAAATCTTCTTTGGGGATTAAAGATAGGTCTATAGTCTCATCGACAGGATAATCTCTTAGATATGGAGATACGTGATTAAGTAACAGAAGTTCGTTTGAAATAGCCATATCTTTTGGCTTGTCTATTATTTCTGGCGCGATAATAATAGGGCGGGGCACATTAATAACCGCACTTTCCCTCGCCTTTTCGCTTCCATATATAATGCCTAGATAGGCCTGCGCTGTTTTCTTCCAAGCTTCAGATCTTTCGTCTGTATATAAAGATGGATATCCGGTATTACGAAACTCCGCTGACCCAAAATATTTATCTCTTATTCTTTTCAGCTCACCCCCCAACTCTTCAATCTTTTGTTTAAAATGCGGGATTCCCTGGCATGCCATAACATTTTCTATTTCCTGCATAGTTTTTTCATCGATGTTAGCTTCCCATCTACGCCTTGTAATAATTTGATAAATATTTCTTGCATGGTTTGTCAAGCTGAGCATTTCTACTATAGTACGTATTTCATCTTTCTCCAAATGCTCGCTCAGGGAAGTGAGGAAAGCTACTTCATTGGGACCGAAACTAATATCAAATTTTTTTGACAGCCCAAACATAAGACTTGTCACGCCGCGAAAGAGTAATTTTTTAAAGTCCCTTCTGTTTAAAGGTAAGGTAGGTGGCCCTTCGTTACTTATTATAGCTATCTGCCTGCATAAATATGGATAGACCTCCTGCCACATCTTATCTGTATCCGCCTTGTTTACAACATATTCTTTGTAAAATCTTTCAAAAGAAGCATTATTAATTTCAACGGAATTGCCGCCGAAGAAACAGTGATAAGTATCGAAGTCTATGTTGCCATTTTCTATCTCATTAGTTATTAAATAAGTAGAATACAGATCTCTTTTAATACCCAATAAAAAGAATAACCTGGTCAATTTAATATTCACTTCTTCCCTTTTCGGCCCCCAATAATAAAGATCCAAATCCGACGCAAACGATTTCATTTTTCGAAAATATAATACCGCTTGGCTATCTAGCGAAATTCCTAATTCTTTCCAGACGAAAGGTAATAATGTTCTAATCGCTTGCTCGATAAATAGATCCGTACTGGAGCTAACTTCAGAATAGATAAATTGAAATGAATTTCTTGAGCATATGAGCCTTTCCTGTTCTTCTCTTAATGCATAATATCTTTCCCTCAAAGCTGCTAATGATCCTTTATAATCATAAAAAGAATTTTGTATTGTGCCAAAATGTCCCGACGGCCTGATGTCAGTAAAACTTATAGTACGAATTTTGGGTTTAAACCTGCTAATATCTTCCCCAAGTAATTCACTGGACATATAACCTATAATATCTGAGATGTGATAGCTAACTGTCCATGGATTGGAAACATCTATGCCCAAACCGAATAGACTATCTATTAACCGCTGTAAAGTGGGGCGTTTAATTCCCGCTTGCTCCAAACTCGATATCGCACTAAATACTGGATTTTTTAGGTCAGCAATTGCAGCTTGCCATGAATTACGAATTAAATTTCCTTCTTCATTTGATGGCAATTCCGACATTTTTTTATTTATATATTCGATGGCCCACGATATATCGGTAACTTGGGGTTTAATTGTTTCGACTTCAATTTTGCTCGCATCGAACATATCGTCAAGACTGTGACCTCTAAATATGATATTGAAATGTTTTTGAATGCCTGTGGTTTTTATATGTATTACGATAGGCTTTTCGGGATTATCATCTAAAATCTTGGGATTACCCACAACCTCAAGAGTTCTTTCTATAAATCTTTTGTCCGCATGTCTTGGATTAGCGCATCGTTTATCGAGGGCAGAATTTATGTTGAGGAAGCTTTTGTACTTATTTGGGTTCCCACTATCCCTTTTTAATCCTCTTAGCGCCATTGTTATAATACCACTTAGTTCAAGCTCAACCTGCTTTTGGTGCTGTATTCCAACTGCGTCTATGATTGGATTAAATATGCTTTGTATAGCAAGGGTAGCAATTTTTGAAGGATTATTATACGTAGAAGGTTGTGTCCATGCGATATCGCTAACCACGAATAGGCACACTAAGACCATGGCTATAGTCTTGAACCAGATTCTGTATTTATCATGATATTCTTTCATCATGTTTTCCATTAAGGTTTAATCTGGCCTGGGGAAGGCACCATCATAACCGGTGAGTTATAAGACAGCGCCTTCCGTACCAGGCCAAATGGTTCGACTTCGCTCACCATAAATAAAAAAGCCAAGCTACTCTTGAATAAGAGCAACCTGGCCATCTAAAACAAATAAAGATAGTCCTAGACCCACCGGTTTTGCGACCCTATATTACTATAGGTGTGCCTTTTATCTTTTGTAGTATTACTATACCACATAATTTAGTTAAGTCAACAGAAAGTAACAAGCTTTTTTTCTGTCTAACATTTTGTGGACGCGCGGCCTATGAGGATGATCCGCCAAGAAAGGTACATATTTTCTTTAGCTGTTTGCCGTGTGGAGCGATACTGCGAAGTTCCCAGTTTATTATGGTGTCCTCTGTTACTCCGATAAGCCCGGCAAGGTCTTTGATAAGCAGCCCTCTATCCATCCGGATTTTTCTTATGCTCTCGCCTAAGGATTGGGGATTTTTTGGATAATCAGAGTCAAAATCATTCAAATTTAGTGTTATTTCAAGCGTGTAGACCGCAGGGTAAATGTTGTTAATGTGTTCATCAGGGATGCAAATGTGGGCATTTGAACGACCTTAAATCTTCGTGCAGGTGCTCGACGACACAGGTACATAACTACCGCTCGAGAATATCAGGGCCTCTCTTGGATAGGATAGATCTCCATATCGATGTTCAGC
>JBAZKH010000005.1:0-156666 GCA_041650935.1 Candidatus Omnitrophota bacterium | reverse complement strand
TAGTTATTGGAGGTAAAGTACTCGATGGGCTAGGAGCCCCACCAGGTTTCCGAACCCAACGAAACTCTGAATGCCAGTAACCGTATCACGGAAGTCAGAAAGCGCGGGCTAAGCTGCGTTCTCAAAAGGAAAACAGTCCAGACCGACAGCTAAGGTTCCTAAATCTATGCTAAGTGGTAAAGGATGTGAGATTTCTTAGACAACCAGGATGTTGGCTCAGAGGCAGCCATCATTTAAAGAGTGCGTAACAGCTCACTGGTCGAGTGGTCTCGCGCCGAAAATAATCGGAGCTAAGCATAGTACCGAAGCTTCGGATTGTCATACGCCTTCGGGCGTATACAGTGGTAGGGGAGCGTTCTATTGTACTGCGAAGGCAGACTGTAAAGACTGCTGGAGGAACTAGAAGTGATTATGCCGGAATAAGTAGCGCAAAAATACGCGAGAAACGTATTCGCCGTAAACCTAAGGTTTCCTGGGGAAGGTTAATCCACCCAGGGTTAGTCGATCCTAAGCCGAGGCCGAAAGGCGTAGGTGATGGACAATCTGTTTAATATTCAGATACCACTCATTGCGCGTTACCAGCCATGGAGCGACGCAGGAGGTAGGACAAGCGACCGGTTGGATGTGGTCGTCTAAGCCCGTAAGTCTTAACCGACTGAGAGGCGAATGGGAGCCCAATCTACGGAGCGGGTGAAGTTGTCTGGGCCACACTGCCGAGAAAAACCTCTATGGCGAGTTCAATGAGTGATCGTACCGCAAACCGACACAGGTAGGTGGGGAGAATATCCTCAGGCGCTCGAACTAACTCTCGTTAAGGAACTAGGCAAAATAGCCCCGTAACTTCGGAAGAAGGGGTGCTCCATTAGCGTAAAGTATGTACATATGTAGCGCGAAGGAGTGACACTAAAGTGGGTTCTGTGACTGTTTAGCAAAAACACATGGCTCTGCTAACTCGTAAGAGGATGTATAGGGCCTGATACCTGCCCGGTGCTGGAAGGTTAAAAGGAGGGGTCAATCCCGCCGAAAGGCGGGACGAAGCTCTGACTTGAAGCCCCAGTAAACGGCGGCCGTAACTATAACGGTCCTAAGGTAGCGAAATTCCTTGTCGGGTAAGTTCCGACCTGCACGAATGGTATAGCACTGGAACCGCTGTCTCAACGAGAGAGTCGGCGAAATTGTAGCATCGGTGAAGATGCCGGTTACCTGCATCAAGACGAAAAGACCCCGGAACCTTTACTGTATCCTGGTACTGGATTTTGATTTTGTATGTGTAGCATAGGTGGGACGCTTTGAAGCTTTGGCGCTAGCCAGAGTGGAGCGGAAATGTGAAATACCACCCTTACCAAATTAGGATTCTAACCTACGGCCGTGAAACCGGCTGAGGGACAATGCCAGGCGGGCAGTTTGACTGGGGCGGTTACCTCCTAAATTGTAACGGAGGCGTACAAAGGTGTTCTCAGTGCGGTCGGCAATCGCACGGCGAGTGTAAAGGCAGAAGAACGCTTAACTGCGAGACATACAAGTCGAGCAGATACGAAAGTAGGTCTTAGTGATCCGGTGGTGGCGTGTGGAAGCGCCATCGCTCAACGGATAAAAGGTACTCCGGGGATAACAGGCTGATCGGGTCCAAGAGTTCACATCGACGACCCGGTTTGGCACCTCGATGTCGGCTCATCACATCCTGGGGGTGGAGAAGCTCCCAAGGGTCCGGCTGTTCGCCGGTTAAAGTGGTACGTGAGCTGGGTTCAGAACGTCGTAAGACAGTAAGAATTGACCGTTGCTGTCTTTAAATCTGACTATATGCTGGAAGGTCCCGTGTATCCGAGGATACCGGTAGTTAAATCCGAAATATGATTTCATGCTTCGAATTTAGCTTGGTAACAATTCTTCGGTGGGGATAATCAGCAGGAAAGACTGTCGGCAAATTTATGCCGCAGAATCTTCAGAGACTATACGTCAGATCTCGCCAAAAGCGGGAAAGATATAGTCCGAACTGCATAGCGATATGCAGAGATTGGCAGAAATGTCCAATCCCTTCGATTTATCGAAGCGTAACAGTATGTCGGTCTCTATCTGATGCAGGCGCAGGATATTTGAGGAGAGCCATTCCTAGTACGAGAGGACCGGAATGGACGAACCGACGGTGTTCCAGTTGTCACGCCAGTGGCAATGGCTGGGTAGCCGCGTTCGGAAAGGATAAGTGCTGAAGGCATCTAAGCACGAAGCCCGCTCCAAGAATGGATATCCCTGAAGACGCCTTGGAGACTACAAGGTTGATAGGAGCTATGTGTACGAGCCGTGAGGCTTTAAGCTTAAGCTTACTAATCCGTCGTCTGGCTTGACCTTTATTTTCGGCCGTAGACTGTAGACCGTAGACAGAAGACCTCAAAAAGGTCTCTTGTCTATAGTCTACGGTCTCTGGTCTGACGCCGGTTTACCCGAAGCTTATTATGTGTTGTTTAAGATTTATAAGGAAGTCCATAAAAAAAGATATGCTGGTGCTATTAGCGAGAGGGCCACACCCGTTCCCATCCCGAATACGGAAGTTAAGCCTCTCAGCGCCGATGGTACTTACTGGGCAACTAGTTGGGAGAGTAGGCCAGTGCCAGCTTAAATTAAGCCCCACAGGTTTTTCCTGTGGGGCTTTTATTTTAAAGTACCGCCAACAGGCGAATGGAAACTCCGGCCTTTAGGCCGGAGAGCTTCATTTGTTCCGGGAAGATTACCCATGAACCAGAAAGCCATGCCTATAAGGGTGTGGTGAGAATGGCTTTCGGTTCAGGGTTTCGCGCAGCCGAAAGAGCGAAACATGTAAAAAAGCCACCGCTAATAAGGCGGTGGAGCTTCACTTTTTAAATTTTTGATATATCTCTTTGCGGATAGATAGGTTACAGAATCCGCTATATCCGAAAGGGATATAGTATGGACAAGCGGGATATCTTTTATTCGATACGAATAAAAGATCGTTAGTGGCTATTGGACTGACAGGGCATATTGTGTCGGGATCGTTCCGGCAGGGATGATCGCCGGGAACGGAAATAGTCCTTCTTATCATATCATTGCTTGTATTAGCGGGTTTTTTTTCGTCCATGATATCGTATCCTGTTCTTTTTATCGGATGCCTCCTGAAGCACTATTTTGTAGACCCTGTCTATGAACTTTTTGCGCAAAGCAGGATCTGAAGCTAGTGATATCCAGAAGGTCCGCGAAAGTTTTCCTAAAGAGAGTTTTAAACCCGTCTCCTTATGGATATCCTTAACAGTTCCGCTGATAATAGATTTTATGCGGCTGTTTATGCGGTATGATGCTTTATGGTTATATTTTACGTCCTGGACCATGTAAGGCATTGTAGAAAAAGTTAGATTTCTAATCAATAACTATTTTGTCGGACATTTGCGTCTCTCTTTCAGCAGATGCTTGCAGACGCAGTTTACACAGCGGTCCCTTAATCCGGGATTGTCTGCCAGCGCGGCCCAGAAGGTCCTGGCGATCTTTCCGCCGGATAGTTTGAGCCCGGTTTTTTTACGGATATCGTTACTCGCCCTGTCTATTATGGACTTTATGTAACCGTTTATGCGGTACGATGTTTTATATGCGTGCTTCGAGTTCATTTAAGCTCCTTTACATAACTGCTGTACCTTACTAGGTTAAGTGAAAAAGTTAGATTTAGCAATAACTATTTTGTCAGACAATTTTAAGCGATTTTAGCAGGGTCCGGCGCGAGCCGCATCGCCACATCGAATTGACGCTGTTTCCACCCCGGGGTGGAAACGTGAAATAGCTTGAAATATGGGCGTTTTTATACTATTATTAGCATAAATAATGGAGATGTAATGAGGCGGACCGGAAAAATAGGGTTGGTTTTTCATGGACAGGCGTAGGGGAAAATAGCGCCTGTCCTATTTTTTTTAAGAAAGGGCAAGCCTATACATGGTCTATGAGGCAGATATATGACGGTTCAAGAAAAAGCAAAAGATCGATCCGGTCTTTTATGGTTAGGAAGTAACGGGAGAGAGAAAAAAGGGGCTTGGAATGAAATTATCGAAAAACAAGGTGAGGATTTTCAAGATACGCAACCGAAAAGGATATGCGGCTATATGCTGCGGTAATCTTACGGAAGGTAAGACGGCGGACCAAGCCTTTGCGCGTATGGAAAAAGCCGTAAAGCGGATGAAGAAATAAAGAAAATGGATAAAGAGCGCGAGATTGTTATTAGAAGGGGACTGCCGGATGACGCGAATGATTTTTCGCGCCTCGTCCTGCACACGGCCCCGAAATTCCTGCTTTACCTATTTGGCTATCGGGTAAGGAGGCTGATGGCGCAATTATTCCGGCACAGGAATAACGCTTTCAGTTTCGAATACTCGTATTTTATAGAGGTTGATAAGAAAATAGCCGGCACGGCCATAGTGTATGATTATAAACAGAAGAAGCGGCATGGGATGCGTACTACGCTTCTGACTATAAGATATATGGGATGGAGCGCTGTGCGAAAAGCGCAGGACTTGCTCAGGGCCGGGAGTGAAGTGAAAGTGGGCGCAGGCGAGAGCAGGCTCAGTTATATAGCGTTATATCCCAGGTTCAGAGGGCTGGGATTGGGCAGGCGCCTTCTCGAACGGATAGAAGAGGACGTAAGAAAGCGCGGCACCGGGCGGATAGTTCTGCGTACAGACGTCGATAATAGTAAGGCGATAAGTTTGTATAAAAAATGCGGATATGAGATACAACGCAAATTGCCTCCGCTTAAGGTGAAGCGCAGAGACTTTCATTTTTTTGCCATAAGCAAGGAAATCGGGGGGATGGGAGCGCTGTGATGGATTGCCCTAATAGCAAGAAGAACGTGGCATTATGCAATTGCACGTATCCAGGCTGTCCCAGACACGGGGTATGCTGCGAGTGCCTTGCGTATCACAGGTCAAGCGGTGAACTGCCGGCATGCTATTTCGATAAAGCTACGGAGAAGACTTACGACCGGTCGATCGAAAATTATCTGTCTAAGGGTTGATTTGACAACGCTAACCAGGGCGGAAGGCATGTCACAATGAAACGTGTGGTGACGATAGTTTTTGCCGGGCTCGTATTCATACAGGCGGTCCCGGCCTTTTCAGAGCCGTTTTTTTACAAGGACGTCGAGCGGCGCATGGCGGCAAAAGAATTTGATGAGGCCGAATCCCTGCTTGGCATATACCTTTCGTTGAATGATAAAGACGTGACGGCCCTTTCGATGCTGGGCAGGCTATACCAGGAGATGGGTAACAGGAAGCGGGCGGCCCAATATCTTAATAAAGCCATAAAGGTGAATCCAGGCTATCCGCCTGCCCATTTTTTTCTGGGTAAGAGCTACTACATGGATATGAAGGATAAGGAGGCTGCATCGGAATTGGCCGTCTTCCGGGAAAAGATGGGCCTGGTTACAGGCATGAGCGGAGAAGATAGGGCCTTTTATATTACTATGCTGGACGAAACAAGCGAAATTTATTATAATCTGAAGATGCTTGACGATTTTTATGAGGTAAACCAGTCGATACTGAAAGTTTCACCTGATGACCAGGTTGCCGTTTATAATATGGGGGTATATTATTACGTCAATGACCATAATAATTCTAAAGCATATCAAGCATTTAATAAGGCGGTAGCCCTGTCCCCGGGTTCCGAGCTGGCAAATAAGGCAAAGTATGCCATAGAGTTCATGAGGGCCAATCCCGATTCGCGGATGGCGCCGGATTTCGATTTTATCGATAAACTATAAGATGGATAAGATAGATTTGATAGGGATAATAGCGGGGATTTGCACGACTGTATCGTTCCTGCCGCAGGTTGTCAGAATTATGCGGACCAGGCATACGCTGGATATCTCCCTGCCCATGTATATCATATTTTCCATAGGCGTTGTCATGTGGCTATTTTATGGTTTTGTGACGGGGAGCCTCCCGGTTATGCTTGCCAATGCCGTAACATTTGTTTTGTCGGTTTATATAGTGATCGCGAAGATAAAATACGGGTGAGATATATGGTAAGGATCGCAGGAATACTATTGTTTGCGGTTATAGCAATGGCGGCAATTCTGCCGGTGTGCGCAGAAGAAGGCGGCGAACAGGATAAGGGACTATTTACGGACGGCAGTTTCCTGTCGGAAGCCATATCGTCGGCGGCCAGCAAGATCGGCAAGGTGACTTCCGGAGATGAGCGGCTACTTGACAAAGATGCGAAAGGTATAGATCAGGATACATTGGAGTACGACGGAGATCCTCTGGGCAGGTCCAGGGCCATATCGAGACAGGATGCCCGGATAACGAAAGAGAGCAAAGGAGGACATTATGAAGAATAAACAGGAAATGATCTTATGAAAATAATGGTTGCATCTATAAATGTTATGTTCCTTACGATGATGCTGATAGCCGCGCCGTGCGGAGCGGAGGAACAATACTCTGACGACGACCTGAGGGTTTTTGAAGGGAAGGTCGTAAGCGTAGATACAATAAAATCCTCTCTTACGGTAGACGGAATTTGTCAAATAACTTTTCATATAGATCGGGATACGAAATTGCAGAAAGATATCTATGACATAAACCTGTCCGATGTCTCTAAGGGTGACTACGTAACGGTGCAGTATTACCGCAGCGGTACCAGCAGTCGCGAACCCGCCAAGGTAATAATGGTTACCGTAGAGTACTGAAGCGCTGTAGCGCGCTGTAGCGCGGCTTGACTTGCGGGCCGCCAAATGCTATACTTAAACCACACAACCCCAAAATAATATGGAAGAGAAAAGAAAATTTCCGCGGTTCCAGGCTTCGTTCCAGATCAAATACCAGCCCCTTTTCGACGCTTCACGTTTTGGGTACACAATCGCAAGCGATGTTTCCAGAGGCGGCCTCTCCATGCCGGCCATGTCCGAGATAGTCAAAGCCAATGATATGATCAAAATGTCTATAGATAGGCGCGATGGAGTTGGCGGTATATCGGCGACGGGCAGGGTGAGATGGACCAACAAGCGCAAGCGTAAAGCGCTATTGGATGAAGATACGGGCATAGAATTCGTCGACATAGCGCCAACCGATATTGACAGGCTTATCAAGGCGCGTTGATGCTTTGACTTTGCTTTAGCATCAACCCCGGGCGTGGCCGAGGTACCTAAGAGTAAGCTAATATGCAAAATGCGCCCTATATGCAGTCTCGGATCAAGAGGCTGCTCTTATTTTTTGTACTGCTATGGTGAAGAAGGCCGGATTCAGTGCTCTTTCGATACTTAGCCTGGTTATGGGGATATCTAGCCTTATCCTATTTATCCTTATTCCTATAACGATAATAACAGGTTCGATCGCTCTGTATAAGATAAAGCGATCCCGCGGATCATTAAAAGGCGTGTCGCTTGCGCTGTGTGGAGTAATAACCGCCTTAATTGCCCTCGTAATTACCGGTCGCGTGATCCTGAACTATGAGCTGCCTTACAGGTTATTCAAGGTTCCGGTTGCGTCGATGTCCCCGACGATCAAGCCGAAGGAACGGATAGTGGCGGACCTGGCCGCGTATAAGTCTAAGGAGCCGGCTCGCGGGGATATAGTTATATACGAAATCATCGATAAAGATAAGAGAAAATTGATGTGTAAGAGGATCGCGGCCCTGCCGGGGGAAGAAGTTGAAATAAGGTCCGGGTGCCTGTATGCCGACGGTCTGCCCGTCCGGATACCCGGTTTGCCGGAGGGGGTCTCTTTCCAGAATGCCGGTGACTTTGGCAAGGCAGGTGAGTTGTTCAAGGTCCCGAGCGGCTCCTATTATGTTTTGGGAGATAATCCGCCGGTCAGCCGTGACAGCAGGCAGCATGGGTCGGTTGCCAGGAGAGAGATTAAAGGTAAGTACGTCTTTTCGTATAATGGATTAGCAGGTATTATAAAATAGAAAGGAGAAGGCTTAATATGTTGAATTCCGTTATTTTTACAGTTGCATTAGTGTTAGTTGTCGTATTTCTTTTCGGCATAAGGATAGTTCGTCCTACTCACAGGGGGCTGATCGAACGGCTCGGCAAGTATAACAGGTTCGCGGAGCCGGGGTTTCACTGGATAATGCCCGTAATAGAGAATATGTATCAGGTGAATGTTACCGAACAGATGGTAGATGCCGAACCGCAGGAGATAATAACGAACGATAATCTTAATGCAAAAGTCGACGCGCAGGTATATTTCAAGGTCAAAGCAGATGAAGAGAACGTCAAGCGCTCGCAGTATAATGTAAATAATTACCTCTACCAGATAGTTAACCTCGCGAGGACTACTTTAAGAAATATCATCGGTACTCTCACGCTGAAATCCGCTAACAGCGAAAGAGGCAAAATCAACGAAGAACTGCATAAGACCCTGATGTCCGAGACCGCGAACTGGGGCCTGGAGATCGTAAGAACGGAGCTGAAGGAGATAGATCCGCCTAAGGATGTCCAGGAGACGATGAACAAGGTTGTTAAAGCGGAGAACGAGAAGATCTCGGCTATAGATTATGCTACCGCCACCGAAACGGTTGCCGATGGCGAAAGGCGCGCGTCGATAAAGAGGGCTGAAGGACAGCGCCAGGCAAGGATCTTGCAGGCACAGGGCGAGGCCGAGGCGATCAAACTGGTAAATGAGGCCGCCGAAAGATATTTTGTCGGCAATGCCCAGCTCTTGAGGCGGCTCGAGACAGTGGAGAAGTCGCTTGCCAGTAACGTCAAGATAATTGTGCCATCCGATGGACAGCTCGTAAATGTGATAGGCGACCTGGCAGGAGTGGTCCCCTTGAAGAAAGAAGAGTCTCCCAGGAAGTGATTATGAAATACGTACTGACGGTAATCGCTTTTGTCGCGGTCCTGGCGGCTATTATACCGGAATGCTTTGCCGAGGGTGAGATCAAGAGCCTGCGGCAGTATGAACACTGGGACACTGGCACGATAAAATCGTGTACGCTATTCGATATGAACGGTCTTCTTAAGGCGAAGGCCTACTGCAGGCACGACGGGACCGTCGAAAAGGTGGAGAAGTTCGATCCCGTCGGTAATAGGATCGAGGAAGCGTTTTATGACGAAAAGGGCAAACTCAGGACCGGCATAGACGGATGGGCGGCAATGCGCTGGTGGTATAGCGGTACTCACCTGGAATCACAGGTATCATACGATGAGACGGGTATGCCCATGGAGCGACGGGTATATACCGAATCGGGCAGGCTTGCCTATAGGCAGTACAGGCATGATATAGAATTTAATCCATATGAGGCGGCAAACATGGCCGCGCTTCTGGGTCCTCAGAACGTTCCCTGCGTTGTGGAAAAGAAACCCCAGGGGGCTTCGCGTGAATAAAACAAGGCTGCTCAAAATATCGAACATCTTCCTTTTCTTTTCGATGCTCATCCAGGCGTTAACCGGCCTGATGCTCTATCTTGGGTTATTTGTTACGAGCCCGGGCCTCTTTAAGACGATTATCGAAATTCATGAGTACAACGGTCTTTTGATGACGGTTCTTGTCCTCCTGCATCTCGTCTTGAATTGGGGCTGGATAAAGGCCCAGTTCTTTAAAACAGGAAAAAGTATCTAACTTGGCCGGAAATAGGGGGATATTTTTATGCGTAAGTCTAAAAAGATCCTGCTGGTTGATGACGAAGAGGATTTTCTGGCGCTCTTAAGGCAGGCCCTTGAGGAGAGAGGGTTCGAGGTAGTTACCGTCACAAACGCCGTGGATGCCGGGATAGAGATAGTGAGCAACCTGCCGGCGCTGATCCTGCTGGATATAAAGATGCCCGGGATAGACGGTTTAGAAGCATGTGAGGTCCTGAAGAAGAACCCGAATACTAAAGATGTACCGATAATAGTCGTCTCCGCCCTTTGCGATGAGTCGGATATAGAAGCGGCCAAGAAGGCGGGGGTAGCGGACTATTTCGTAAAACCTGTCGATATAGAGAAACTTATAAGCAGGATCAGGTCTATAATAGGTTGATCCTTAAGCAAGCTCAGGGGTTAAGCCCGAGCGCACGTAAGTACGTCGAGGGCTTGACTTTTTATTCTTCAGGGTTATAATAGTAATATTTACCACGTTAGAAATTATATTTCTAACATGGTTTAACGAAAGGAACACATACTATGGCGAGCTTCGAGGCGAAAGATATAAGAAATATCATTCTTCTGGGCCACTCGGGTAGCGGTAAGACGACCCTTGTCGAGGCAATGCTACATAGCGCCGGAGCGATCCCGCGGATGGGGAGGGTGGACGACGGCACTACAGCTTCCGACTACAATGAGGACGAAAAGGATAAGAAGCACTCGGCGAGCACATCGCTTTTGAGTTTTACATATAATTCCACGAAGATAAATATAATAGATACGCCCGGCTACACCGATTTCGTGGGCGAGATGATAGGCGGTCTCAGGTCGGCCGATGCGTGCATCGTCGTCGTTAACGCTACGGGAGGAATAGAGATAGGGACGGAGCGGTCCTATAGGATGGCGATGGAAAAGGGCGTGCCGTGCATTTTCTTCATAAATATGCTCGATAAAGAACATTCCGATTATGACAAATGTTTCGAAGATATCAACAAAAAATTCAGGAAGCACTGCATTGCCGTCGACGTCCCGGTCGGAAAAGAGTCAGCCCTGAAAAATGTCGTGAACATCGTCAACCGTAAAGGGCTCGACACATTATCGGATACCGATAAGGAACACGCTAAAAAGCTTGCCGATGATCTTGCGGAGGCCGTGGCCGAGACGGACGATGCCTTACTCGAAAAATATCTCGAGACTGGCGAGCTGTCATTCGATGAGCTGGATAAGGCATTCAAGAAAGCGGTAGTTAAGGGTGACGTTACCCCGATACTCTGCGGCGCGGCAACCCGCCTCATCGGTATACGGGAGCTTCTGGATATGATAGTTAACTATCTGCCGTCTCCGGCGGATAGACCTGCCGCGGAGGCGTCAAAAACCGACACGTCCGAGAAGATTTCTCTTCCGGTCAGGTCAGACGGCCCGTTTGCCGGTCTGGTATTCAAGACGCTCTCGGACCCGTTTCTCGGCCAGATATCGATATTTAAGGTATTTTCCGGCAAGCTTCAATCGAATACAGGTTTTTATAATGTGAATAAAGGCGTCAGGGAGAAGATAGGCGGCATGTTTAGCCTTATGGGAAAGACACAGGTTCCCGTAGAATCCGCCCGGGCGGGGGATATTGTTTGTGTCGCGAAGTTGAAAGATACGGAGACGGGCGATTCTATAGCAGAGGAAAAGAACCCTATAAAGTTCGAGGATATACAGTTCCCCGAACCGGCCATATCGTTTTCGCTGAAGCCGAAGACAAGGGCGGACGAGGATAAGATATCGACTGCGATCCATAAGATAAGTGCCGAAGATCCGACCTTCAGGGTTACGAGGGACGAACAGACCAAAGAGATGATAGTCTCCGGTATGGGAGATATGCATATTGCCATGCTCTTAAACAGGATGAGGGTGCGCTATGGCGTCCAGGTAGATGTGGGCACCCCAAAAGTTGCATATAAAGAGACGATAATGGGCAAGGGCGATGCCCAATACAGGCACAAGAAGCAGACCGGCGGCGCAGGCCAGTTTGCTGAAGTGTGGATGCGTATAGAGCCGCTGGCGAGAGGGTCGGGTTTCGAATTCGTCAACGAAGTTGTAGGCGGAGCGATCCCGAGGCCGTTTGTTATAAGCTGTGAGAAGGGCGTAAGGGCCGCCCTGTCGGCAGGTCCCATGGCGGGATATCCGGTCGTCGATGTCAGGGCGATAGTTTATGATGGTAAGACGCATCCGGTCGATTCCAAAGATATAGCGTTCCAGACCGCGGCGCGCCATGCATTCAAAGAATCGATGCTGAAGGCGCGGCCGGTGCTCCTGGAGCCGATAATGGACGTAGATATAGTTGTCCCGGACGAGTTTATGGGCGACATTACCGGGAGTCTGAATTCGCGGCGCGGCAGGGTCATGGGGATGGAGCCGGCGGACGGCTCGCAGGTGATCAAGGCTAAAGTGCCGCTGGAAGAGATGTATAAGTACGTGAACGAACTTAAATCGATAACAGGCGGAAGGGGCGCATACACGATGTCCTTTTCACACTATGAGATGGTGCCGCCGAACCTGGCGCAGGCCATAACCGAGAAGGCGCGGGCAAACAAAAAAGAAGAGACCGAGGATTAGTGAATAGTGATTAGTGGATAGCGGAGAGGAAGAAAGCCCTCAGGTTTTATTTACTATTCACTATGCGCTATCCGCTAAAACTGCAATCTGAGAGGAGAAACATGAGTGGACATTCGAAATGGGCGACGATTAAACATAAGAAGGCTGCAACCGACGCCAAAAGAGGTTCGTTATTCACAAAGCTTATCAAAGAAATAACGATTGCGGCAAGAAGCGGCGGCAAACCGGAAAATAACCCCAGGCTCCGAGTAGCCATCGAGCGTGCAAAAGAAGCGAGTATGCCGGCGGACAATATCGAGCGCGCGGTATTGAAGGGCACCGGTGAGTTGGAGGGCGTGAATTATGAAGATATAACGCTCGAAGGTTACGGTCCGGGCGGCGTTGCGATATATGTCGAAGGGGTAAGCGACAACAAGAACAGGACGACGAGCGAGGTGCGCACTATATTTACCAAGAAGGGCGGGAATATGGCGGGCGCCGGTTCGGTCAGCTGGATGTTCGAGAAGAAGGGCTATTTTGTTGTGAATAAAAAGACGATCGACGAAGATAAACTCATGGGTATAGTGCTGGATGCGGGCGCCGAAGACCTGATCGTCGAGGATGAAAACTATGCCGTGAAGACGGCCCCGGCGGATTTCTTTAAGGTGAAGAAGGCGCTCGATGACGCTAAGATACCGACAGAAGACGCGGAGATAACCCTCCTTCCGAAGTCTACCGTAAAGGTGGAGGGCGAGGACGCGAAGAAAATTCTCGACCTGGTAGACGGCCTGGAAGAACATGATGACGTACAGCACGTCTACGCCAATTTTGATATACCCGATGAATTGATCAATGAATAATTCTGCGGAGGATAATCCTGCTTCGCCCTTCAGGATTAGGCTGTGGTAGGGCTTCGCAGGAATCGCTCCGAAGCGCTCCCGGAGTATGATTGTAGAAGCGCGAAGGAGGATAATGCGGATACTTGGGATAGACCCTGGGTTACAGGTAACCGGTTACGGTATAATTGAAGATTCCTCGACTTCGCCGAACCATGATAACTTCAAACTTGTAGAGGCCGGGATTATCAGGACTAGATCGAAGACGCCGGTTCAGGTAAGGATCACCAAGATATTCGACGAGATATCCGGCGTAGTGGCAGAGCACAGGCCCGGTGTGCTGGTCCTGGAAAAGATATATTCCCACTATAAACATCCGACCACAGCGATCCTGATGGGCCATGCCCGCGCAATGGCATGTTTGGTCTGCGGTAAATTCGATATCAAATTGATGAATTATCCCTCGACGCGTATCAAAAAGGCGATTACCGGCAACGGACATGCGTCGAAATGCCAGGTACAGAGAATGGTCCAGAGTCTTCTCAAGCTAAAGGACCCGCCGGAGCCGGTCGATGTGAGTGACGCGCTTGCGATGGCGATAAGCTATTGCTACATAGAGAAGGGAATAAATTTTTCGCAGCAGTAGAATGTGACGTGTCGAGTGGTTGCGTAACCTCAGCGTTGTGCCTCGCAGGGACGCGCAAATTTTAACCATGTAAAATTTGCGCTCGGGAAAAATTGCTCGGACGCTGCCTCGCAATTTTTACGCCCTGCTCGACACAAACGCCTCGGTTTTCAACCACGTCGCCACATCACATTACGACAGAGCGAAAAATTTAGCATAGGAATTTATGATAAGTCATATTGCCGGAAAGATAAAGCAGAAAAGGCCTTCAAGTCTCATAGTGGATGTAAACGGCCTTTCGTACGAAGTCCTGATACCTCCCGCGGTAATGAAGGGGATAGATAAAGCGAAGTTACCGGATGGCAGTATAACTCTAATCACTTACCATTACTACCAGATGGACCAATCTAAAGCTATACCTGTTCTGGTCGGGTTTTTAAACGAAATAGAGAAAGATTTCTTTGAACAGTTTATAACGGTCTCCGGCGTTGGGCCCAAGGCCGCATGCCGCGCATTGACACTTGCTATCTCTGAGATAGCGGCTGCTATAGACCGCGGTGACATGGTGGTTTTAAAATCGCTTCCAGGTATAGGTGAGCAGAAGGCGAGAGAAATTGTTGCAAAACTGCAGGGTAAGGTAGGAAAATTTGCCCTTATGCAGGATAAGTTTTTCGGGGGCGCTCCGGAAGGAAAAGAAGACATAAAAGAAGAAGCGCTTAGCGTGCTCCTCCAGCTACAGTACAAGAAGAACGAAGCTCAGGAGATGATCGCCAAAGCCTTTAAGCGCAACCCGAAAATCGCGAGCTGTGAAGAGATATTGAATGAGGTCTATAGGGGGTCGAGGTAAAGACAGATGGCTAAATCCAAAATCCAAAATCCAAAATCCGAAGCAAAGCCTGATACCCAAAATTCAAATACATTAGACAGGCGGGAAAAAATATTAACGGCTCAGGAGACCGAAGAAGACCAGATATTAAATATTTCTTTAAGGCCGTCCAGGCTTGATGAGTTTATAGGGCAGCGGACGCTTGTCGAGAATCTTAAGGTCTCGCTCCAGGCGGCGCGGAAACGCGGTGAACCGCTTGAACATACGCTCCTTTCAGGCCCTCCGGGTTTGGGCAAGACGAGCCTCGCCCACATCATGGCCAACGAGATGGCCTCCAAGATAACGGCGACAAGCGGGCCGGCGATAGGAAAGGCAGGCGATCTCATCGGTATACTCACGAACCTTGCCGACGGCGACATCCTTTTTATCGACGAGATACACAGGCTCTCGAAGACCGTCGAAGAGTTTATATATCCCGCGATGGAGAATTACGAGATAGATTTCATAATAGATAAAGGGCCCTACGCCAAGACGATAAAGTTCAATTTGAAGCGATTTACGCTGATAGGGGCGACTACGCGCGCGGGGCTGCTGACAGCGCCCTTACGTTCGAGGTTCGGCATATTCCATCACCTCGATTTTTATGAAGCGGCCGACCTGGTTAATATCGTTACGCGTTCGGCAAAACTTCTCAACATCCCGATCGAAAAGAACGCGGCCGAAGAGATAGGGCGGCGCGCGCGGGGTTCTCCGCGTGTGGCGAACAGGCTCCTCCGGCGCGTGCGGGACTGGGTCCAGGTGAAACGTGACGGTAAGGTAACCCTCGAGGCCGCGGAAGAGGCGCTCGCCAACCACGGTATCGATACGATGGGTCTCGACGGTGTCGACAGGAAAGTGCTGGCGGTCATGCATGAATCTTTCAACGGCGGGCCCGTCGGGATAGAATCGATCGCGGCAACTCTCAACGAGGAGCCGGATACTATAGTGGATGTGGTCGAGCCGTTTCTTCTGAAGGCGGGCCTTATCAAGAGGACGCCGAGAGGCAGGGAGCTGACCCGGCAGGCATATCAGCATATGGGGTTTTCCCGCAGCCAGAAAGAAATTCAGAAGGAGATGTTTTAAGCCGTATTTCGTTAGGATGAAATGCGAACGATAAACGGCGAATGACAAGAGATGAATATACTGCTGCATATCTGCTGTGCGCCATGCGCCATCTATCCGGTCGAGGAACTAAAAAAGAACGGCCACAAGTTTGCCGGATACTTCTATAATCCCAATATACACCTCTATTCAGAATACCTTAAGCGAAAAGAAGTGGTTGGACGGCATTCCAAAGAAGAGGGCTATAACGTAATCTATCCGGAATACGAGGTCGAGAAATACTTCCGGTACATATCGGACAATGAGGCCTTCGAGAAAAGGTGCCCGGTATGCTGGTGGATCCGTCTCGAAAAAACGGCGCGGTTTGCCGTCGAGAACGGTTTCGAAGCGTTTACGACCACGCTCCTTGCGAGTCCATACCAGGACCACGCGGTATTGAAGGATATCTGCGGGGAGATCGCCGCCAAAAGCGGCCTCAAATTTTATTATGAGGATTTCCGGGTAGGGTTTAAGGCGGCCCGCGATAAGGCAAGAGCAAAAGGTTACTATCTCCAGAATTACTGCGGTTGTATATTCTCGGAGAAGGAGAGGATCGAAAAAAGGGCCAAGCCAAGATGAAACGCGTAATTTACCTGATCCCCGGCATATGTTTTGCCCTTATTGCGATCCACGCTGTCGGCGCATTTGCCGATGATTTTTCCAACCCGACCGTCAGGATATTGATACTAGACGATAAGGATTCGATTAATATAAAAAAAGGGCGGGACGGAAGCACGTTTGTAAACGGCCGCAAGTTCAGGGGGGATGTCGACCTAGTAAAGAAAGATAACGGAAAGTTCATGGCGATAAATCGCCTTCCTCTCGATGAATATCTGTACGGAGTCCTGTATCATGAGGTTTCACACCGCTGGCCTATGGAGGTATTGAAGGCGCAGGCGATAACCGCACGGACATTTGCGCTATATCAGATAAGGCAGAGCAAGCCCCAGGCCTACGACCTGAGAAATGACATATATTCCCAGGTCTACGGCGGAAGAGAGTCTGAAAAATGGGCTACCACGGCAGCAGTCAACAAGACTAAGGGGCAGGTACTTACTTACAAGGCCGACATCTTTCCTGCATACTACCATGCTACATGCGCCGGTTACACCGAGGATGCCTCGAATCTCTGGAACATAAAGCTAGAGCCGCTAAAAGGGGTTGAATGCAATTTCTGTTTGGAATCACCCCACTATAGATGGACAAAACATATTCCGCTCTCAACGCTTGAAAATGCATTGGACAAAAACGGTTATAAGATAGGGCGTATTGTCGGCGCTGCAGTCGTGACAAAGAACAGGTCCGGCAGAGTGGACAAGATGGAGATAAAGGACGATGCCGGGGGATCCGTCGTTTTGACCGGAAAAGATTTCAGGCAGATTCTGGGTCCGAATGAGATCAGGAGCACGAAGTTTAACATGTCGGTATACGGCACTGTCCTTACGATAGATGGAGTAGGTTGGGGCCATGGTGTCGGGATGTGCCAATGGGGTGCATACGGGATGTCGCGCAAGGGCAAGAAAGTCGACGAGATACTCAAATATTACTACCCCGGCGCGGAGATCTTAACGATAGACAAGATAAAAATATAAAATTTTTCGATGCAGCACTCGAATGTGCTGTGTCGAGTGGTTCGTTGAAACCATCGGCGTTGTGCCTCGCAGGGACGCGCAAATTTTAACCATGTAAAATTTGCGCTCGGGAAAAATTGCTCGGACGCTGCCTCGCAATTTTTACGCCCTGCTCGACACAAACGCCTCGGTTTTCAACCATTATCGCCACATCACATTCCGACAGAGCGATGCGAAAAATTTTACCGAGTGATTGAATAACCCATGGATTACCTATGCCAATAAGTTCAAATACCTTGTTTCATTTTACCGATGGCGTTTATAGTATAATCAATATTCTTACGCTAGGATTTCGTCCAAAATATTGCCTAGAGGATTTTAGTACAATTTTTTCAAGCCCTTTTAAAATTGGTGAAGTTGCTATCCCGATGACGTGTTTTTGCGATTTACCATTATCTCAGACTGAAAAACACAGACGATTTTATGGCGGATATGGTATCGGGATGAATAAAGAATGGGGTGTCAGGAACAAGATGAACCCCGTTATATATGTATGCCCAAACTCATATTTAGCAAGGCAATTTCAAAGCATAAAAACATACACAGCTATATTGCACGACCAAAAAGTAGGTAGATTTTTATTTCAAATCGCTAGTCGTACCAAATTGTATAAAGGGCAAATATGGAGACGCGGAAGATATAAACGTAAATGTTTTTATGATGAACGAGAGTGGAGATTCGTACCTAATAAAGCGGACTTCTCTTCTTTTGTGCTTGAAAAGAAACAGTATCTCGATGAAAAAATTCGTGCAAATGCAAATAAAAAAATATTAGAAATTTTTAAGATACCCTTTAACCCAGACGATATTAAGTACATAATTATAAAAAATGAAAGCGGAAGATTAGGAATGATAAAGGCAATAGAAGAAATCAAGGGTGGTTTATATCATTACAATCAAGATATAGTCAGGATTCTCTCGTCTAAGATTATTACGTCGGAACAAATTGCTGAAGATTTTTAGCAAATAAGCTTTTTTAACCTGGTTAGACATGCCGGGTTAAACGCTAAAACTCTAGTCATGAGAGGTTGTAAATTTTTCGGGTGCCGCGGCTTCCAGCCTTTTGTCGAATAGGGCGATTACGGGGTGGGGTTTGGCCTTTCGTCTTTGCCGTAGCATACTGACCGTTAAGGTTATTTAAATAAAGCTTATCAAATCAAGAATACTGATATTAAAAGCCTTGCATGCGCACGGGACTAAAGCCCTATAAAACAAAAGGCGAAGCCGCGGTGAGGACCCGAAAAATTTATGGAAAGAATATGAAGTTATCTGAATTCGACTACAGCTTACCGAAGGAATTGATCGCGCAGTATCCGGCAGATGAGCGCGATAAGTGCAGGCTCATGGTGCTCGATCGCAAAAAGAAGACGATTGCGCACAAGACGTTCGAGGATATCGCCGGATATTTTAAGGCGGGAGACCTATTGGTTCTGAATAACACGAAGGTTATTCCGGCCAGGTTATTTGGTAAAAGAAAGTCTGGCGGAAAAGTCGAGCTATTTCTACTCGAGAAGAAGAATCCGACCTGCGAAGCGCTTGTAAGGCCTGGTGCGAGAATAAAGGACGGCGAGAAGGTTGTTCTCGAATCGGGCGATGAGGTCGAGATCCTCGGCCGGGGAGATGTCGGAAGGTTCGTAAAGTTTGCGCGGCCCCTCGACGATATATTGAACGCGATAGGACATGTGCCGCTGCCCCCATATATCGATAGAGACGATGAAGAGTCTGACAGGCTGAATTATCAGACCGTTTACGCCGGCAGGGACGGCGCGACAGCGAGCCCAACGGCGGGACTGCATTTTACGCATGAATTGTTGGGGAGGCTGCAGAAACTGGGGGTCGAGACCGGGTATGTGACGCTGCACACGAATTACGGGACATTTGCGCCGATAAAGACCGATAACGTCGAATCGCATAAGATGCATAAGGAGTATTTCGAGTTGCCTGCAGAGACAGCGAAGGCAATTGAGGAAGCCAAAGAGCGAGGCGGCAAAGTATTTGCGGTTGGAACCACGACTGCCCGCGTATTGGAGCATTGCTCCGGCAAGGTTTCCAGCGGTTATACGGGCATGTTTATTTATCCGGGATATGAATTTAAAGTTGTCGATCATCTAATGACTAATTTTCATCTTCCGAAGTCAACGCTGATGCTCTTGGTGAGCGCGTTCGCGGGGAAGGGCTTTATATTCGAGGCATACCGGCAGGCAATTGCCGAAAAGTACAGATTCTTCAGTTATGGTGATGGGATGCTGATACTATAAGACAATTCAATAAGTCGGTTTGCAATATCCCGAGGCCTATGGCCGAAGGATAAAATTTTTCGTAGCAGCAGTTAATGTGCTGTGTCGAGTGGTTCGTAGGGACGCGAAATTTTCAGCTATGTGAAAATTTCGCTCGGTAAAAGTTCTCGTACGCTGCCTCGAACTTTTAACGCCCTACTCACCACGTCGCCACATCACATTTCAACGGATGCGAAAAATTTTACCGGGGAGTGTAGAGAAAATTTTCGCTCCGTCAGATGGCGGAACTTTTAGGTGATTGCCGGAGCGACTGTTCAAAATTTCGATACCTTATGACGGTTCAGAAAAGGTCAGACAAACTGCTCAAGAGTTCTTACTGCCGGCAGGTTGGATGACCATCGAAATCTTGCACAGCAAATCGCATGCCTAATGCGATTTGCGACAAGCGCAAGGCAACGCCTAAAAGTAAACGCCGGACTGAAGACGAAAATTTTCTCGGAGCGATTATGTTTAAACTAATCCATACAGATAAATCGACCAAGGCGAGGCTGGGCAAGCTTACGACTGCCCACGGCGAGGTCGATACGCCTGTCTTCATGCCCGTCGGGACACAGGGGACGGTTAAGGCTATTTCGACCGAGGAGTTAAAAGGGCTTGGTGCGGAGATAATCCTTGGCAATGCGTACCATCTCTATCTGCGGCCCGGGCTCGATATTATACGTAAAGCGGGGGGGCTGCATAAATTTATGGGCTGGGATAAACCGATCCTGACCGACAGCGGCGGCTACCAGATCTTCAGCCTCGCTACATTGCGGAAGCTGAGCGATGAGGGCGCCGAATTCTCATCCCATATCGACGGTTCGAAACATTTTATCACGCCGGAAAAGGCCGTCGATATACAGCGGATATTTGGCAGTGATATTATGATGATCCTGGACGAGTGCGTTCATTATCCTGCCGCCAGGGATTATGTTGAGCAGTCGCTTGAGTTGACGACCAGGTGGGCGAGGAGAGCGAAAGAATATTTTAGCAGACCAGAGACCATCGACCATAGACCGAAGACCTCTATGCGCCAATTACTTTTTGGAATTGTCCAGGGAAGCACGTATCTGGATTTACGCAAAAAAGCGGTCGACGGCTTACTCAAAATAGGTTTTGACGGTTACGCAATAGGAGGGGTAAGCGTAGGAGAACCGGAGAACCTGATCCACGAAGTGGCTGAATATACCGCCTCGCTTCTGCCGCAGGATAAGGCGCGGTACCTGATGGGTTTAGGGACGCCGCCGGACATAATAGAAGCGATCTCGAACGGTGTGGATATGTTCGATTGCGTTGTGCCTACCAGGAATGGGCGGAACGGCCAGGCATTTACATGGTCGGGCGAGCTTCAGCTAAGAAACGCGGCATACAAGGAGGATCTCCGGCCGATTGACGATAAGTGCGAATGTTTCGCCTGCCGGAACCATACCCGCGCGTATATCAGGCACCTCTTCAATACCGAAGAACTCCTGGGCTTGCGCCTTGTCTCATTGCATAATCTCCATTTTTATGTTAAACTTATACAATTATCGCGCGCGGCGATCAGAGAAGACCGTTTCGGCGATTTCAAGGAAAAGTTTCTGAGCCAGTATCGAAAAAGGTAATCCTCTCCCGCCCGGAGCCAGGCGCCCGGATGGGATCGGATGTTTTGTCCGAAGTTAAACAATAACAGAACAGGAGATAAAAATGGCCCCGGCACCAAATCCGCTTATTAATTTATTGCCTATAATATTGATCTTCGTGATATTTTACTTCTTGCTCATACGTCCGCAGAAAAAACAGCAGGATGAGCATAGGAAGATGATAGCGAGCCTCAAAAGAAATGATGAGGTTATAACCTCAGGCGGGATACATGGGACGATAGTGAATGTCAAGGACCACACCGTTACGCTCAAAGTCGATGATAATGTTAAGGTAGAAGTCCAGAAGTCGAGTATCGCTACCATGAAGCGGAGAGCGTCGGTATAATAATATGGAAGTCCCTCGCTGCGGGAGTTAGATTTTAAGGTAATCCCTCGGTGCTGGAGTTAGATTGTTGCACCTCGGGATGATTTGCAAGAGTGAGATAAGGGCAAATCACGGGACGATTTGTCTAAAGTGAGATACAAATTAAGGTAGTCCCACGGTGCCGGGAGTGAGATTATTGCACCTAGGGACGATTTGTCAGAGTTAGATAATAACAAATCGGAGGACAGGAGAATAAATGAATAAAGGTCAACAATGGAAATTTCTGGGAATCGTTGCGATTGTCGCCGTGTCTCTCTGGCTTATCTGGCCGCCTTTTACAATAAAGGATAAAGACGGCGTTGTTGTCCAAAAAGGTAAGATAAATTTAGGTCTCGATCTTCAGGGCGGTATGCACGTCGTTTTGAGAGTCGATACATCCAAGCTGCCGGTCGAAACGCGTAAAGACGCCGTGGACAGGGCAATGGAAATTATCAGAAACAGGATAGACCAGTTCGGTGTCGGCGAAATGTCTATCCAGAGGCAGGGTAAGGATAACATCATTGTCCAGCTTCCGGGCATTACAGATAGAGAAAGGGCCCTTGAGATAATAGGAAAGACCGCCCACCTTGAATTTAAACTTGTTTCCGATAATGCGGAAGATCTCAAAAAAGCTATCAATAATGAGCCGGTTGAAGGATACGAGCTTAAATATCAGGAAGGCGAGCGCGGCGGGCGTGAACCGCTTCTTGTTGCCAAAGAGGCGAGTCTCACAGGAGATCTCCTTGTCAACGCAAAGACGGAATTTAGTTCCCGCGGTTTCGGCGAGCCATACGTCTCGCTTACCCTTAATTCTAAGGGAGCCCAAATCTTTGCCAATGTAACCGCTGCGAATGTAGGTAAGAGGCTCGCGATAGTCCTGGATGGAAAGGTTGTCTCCGCGCCTGTTATCCGCGAAGCTATCCCCTCAGGACAGGCCCAGATATCCGGGAATTTTTCCGTAGAACAGGCTAACGACCTCTCCGTAATATTGCGCGCCGGCGCTTTACCTGCGCCGGTTGTCGTTGAGGAGGAGAGGACCGTAGGGCCGCTCCTGGGAGCTGATTCCATCAGGACAGGCCTTCGCGCGGCGTGGATCGGGACATTGCTCGTAATCGCCTTTATGGTATTCTATTACCGTCTCGCAGGCCTCGTAGCGGTCTTCGCCGTAGTTTTGAATATGGTCCTGATCCTGGCGTGTCTGTCGCTATTCAAAGGCACCCTGACACTGCCAGGTATCGCGGGTTTAATATTGACCCTGGGTATGTCTGTCGACGCGAACGTCCTTATCTATGAAAGGATGCGCGAGGAATTGGCGCTGGGAAAATCCCTGCGCGCCGCCATTGCGGCAGGCTATCACAGGGCGCTATCGGCGATCGTTGATTCAAACCTTACGACCATAATAGCGGCTATTCTCATATTCAAATTTGGAACAGGCCCGATCAAGGGCTTCGCGGTAACTCTTATGATAGGTTTGATCGCCAACCTCTTTACCGCCGTTACCTGTACAAGGGTAATTTTCGATATAATGTGCGATCAGTTTAATCTTGCGAAGCTGCGATTTATGCAGCTATTCCGTCCGACGAATTTCGATTTCATCGGCAAGCGGAGGGTCTGTTACATAATTTCGACACTCTTCATAATCGGCGGTATTGCGTTATTCGCTATGCGGGGCGATAAAAATTACGGTGTAGACTTCTCGGGCGGTACGCTTCAGCAGTACGTGTTTCAGAATCCCGTAAAGATGGATGATATCAGGGGAGTGCTTAATGGTATAGGTTACGGTAATGCCTCGATCCAGCAATATGGCAACCCGAACGAAGTGATAATAAGGACCCAGGCTGATATTACGACCAAATTGTCGGATACGTTCAGGAAAGAATTAAAAGATAACCCGTTCCAGTTGTTAAAGGTTGAGACCGTTGGACCTGCGGTCGGGAAAAATTTGAGGCAGAATGCGCTTATCAGTTTAGCGCTTGGTCTTGCCGGTATCGCGATATACGTCATGTTCAGGTTCGACCTGAAGTACGGCATAGCCGGCGTCGTAGCGCTGATCCACGACGTCTTATTTGCCGCCGGCGCAATGGCTCTTACGCACAGGCAGTTCGACTTGACGATCGTCGCCGCGCTTTTGACGATAGCCGGTTATTCGATAAACGACACTGTAGTTATATATGACCGGATAAGGGAGAACCTGCGTCTTGTCAAAAAGGGCAGTTTTAGCGATATTGTAAATTTGAGCGTTAACCAGATGCTGGGGAGGACCGTCCTCACGACAGGCGTTACGATGCTCGCGGTCATATCGCTTTTGATTTTCGGCGGAGCCGTTTTGAATGATTTCTCCTTCTGCATATTCATCGGTTTCTTTGTAGGCGTATATTCGACGATTTATATAGCGAGCCCGCTGGTTATTTCGTGGCACAGGGCGAGGGTAGCCGCGAAAAGATAAAGTTTGACTGTAAAGGATTTAAGTGCAAAAGATATGGCGAACAAAGGATTGTGATCCCGGAGTCCAGGATCACCTTTCATCCGCGCTTAATATTTCTAAAGTAACGGCACAGCTCCTTGTCAACCGCGGGATAAGGACGGCCGACGTTGCCCACGATTTCCTGAAATGTTCGCTCGGTTCCTGCCACAATCCATTCCTCCTTAAGGATATGGAGAAGGCCGTAACAAGGATAAAACGCGCGATATCCGGCGGTGAACGTATCCTGGTATACGGCGATTATGACGTGGACGGCATGACCAGCGTGGTGCTCCTCTACTCGGCTCTCAAGAAGCTGGGCGCTAATGCGGCGACTTATATCCCAAACCGTATAGAAGAAGGTTATGGACTGAATTCGCAGGCCATAAAGAAGGCGCATGGCGATGGCGTTACGCTCATAATCAGCGTCGATTGCGGTATAACGTCTTTTAAAGAGGTGGAGCAGGCCCGGATGCTGAAGATAGATATAATAATTACCGACCATCATGAGATATTGAATGACCGGGTTCCATCCGCGTATGCCGTGATAAATCCGCTTCAGAGCGATTGCGGATACCCCTTTAAGTACCTTGCGGGCGTGGGGCTTGCCTATAAGCTGGCGAAGGCGCTTTACGAAGGCACGCCGCATTTTGCCGAGGATTTCCTCGATCTTGTCAGTCTGGGGACAGTTGCGGACATAGCGCCGCTTGTCGGGGAGAACAGGATCCTTGCAAAGCACGGACTCGATGAGCTCAATAGAAGAGAGAGGGTAGGCTTGAAGGCGCTCATGGATGCTGCGGGGCTGGACGGCAGCATATCGGCCTCGACGATCGGCTTTGTGCTGGGGCCGCGTATAAATGCTATGGGCAGGATCGGCTCTCCCGAGAAGGCGGTAGAATTACTCTTGAGCGACGATCCGGCGCTTGCGGCAAATCTGGCGAAAGTCCTTGGCACGGAGAACCGCAACAGACAGAAGATAGAGGCGCGGATACTGGAAGAGGCTCTTGCTAAAGTGGAGCGCGAGATTAATTTTAAACATCACAGGGTTATCGTCCTTGCGAGCGAGAACTGGCATCCTGGCGTAATAGGCATAGTGGCCTCGCGCATAGCCGACAGGTTCTACCGGCCGGCTATACTGATATCTCTTGACGGGAAACTCGGCAAGGGCTCCGGCCGCAGTATCGAGGGTTTCCATCTTTTCGAACATCTCCTGCGATGCAAGGACCTGTTGGCGGGATTCGGCGGTCATGAATCAGCCTGCGGGATAACCATCGAAAAAGATCGGATAGCCGAATTTACGGATTTAATAAACAAAGAAGCTTTTATAGATACAAAAGAAGAGATATTCAGTCCAAAATTGGATATAGAGATGGATGTCCCGCTTCAACAGCTCAGTGAAGATGTGATACGGGAGATCGAGAGTCTCGCTCCTTTTGGCTCGGAAAATCCCAGGCCAGTTCTCTCTTCGCGCAACGTCTACATAAAAGATCTCCCGCGCCAGATCGGGAAAACCGGCTTCAAATTCTGGGTTACCGACAATAACGTTACGTGCGAAGCGATAACTTTCTCCAAGGGCGATCTCGAGGTGCCCAAACCCGGTTCCGATATAGACCTCGCATATATTCCTTCCATCAATAATTGGCAGGGAGTCCAATCCATCCAACTGGAACTAAGGGATATAAAGTAGTATAATGGCCTTTATGAAAAGGTTGCCTGCTGTTATGCTGGCCGTCCTTCTTCTTACCGCTTTAGACCTTAAATCTTACGCCGCCGGCGGAGAAGATGGCCCGCCAAAGAGCCGCGTGGCGGGCTGGTGGGAATCTTTGGGCAATAACGTCGTACATTGCGGCCTTTGCCCGCGCAAATGTATTATCAATCCCGGTCAGCGCGGTTTCTGCGAGGCGCGTATAAACAGGGAAGGCGTTCTGTATACGCTTGGTTACGGTAATCCCATTGCGGTCCACGTTGATCCCATAGAAAAGAAACCATTCTTCCATGTCCTGCCCGGTACGAGAACCTATTCGATAGCCGTTGCCGGATGTAATATGCGCTGCCTGTTCTGCCAGAACTGGCAGATCTCCCAGGCCCGGCCCGACGAGGTTACGGCTTATGATGTGCCGCCCGAAAAGGTTGTCGCTAATGCCAAAAGGAGCGGCTGCCCCTTTATAGTCTACACCTACACCGAACCCACCGTCTTCTACGAATATATGCTCGATATCTCGCGGCTTGCAAAAAAGAGTGGTCTGCGGAACGGCATGCATACATGCGGTTACATAAATCCCGCGCCGCTCAAAGAGTTATTGAAATACATGGATGCCGTCAACGTCGACCTGAAGAGTTTCGACCCGGAATTTTATAAGAAGATGGCCTCGATGGCGGATATAGGATCGGTGCTTGAGACGATAAAGAGCGTGAAGCGGGAGGGCGTATGGCTCGAGCTTACCAATCTCATTATTCCGGGTCAGAACGACGATCCCGGCCAGATACGCAGGATGTGCGAATGGATCAAGGATAATGTAGGCGGCGATGTCCCGCTTCACCTGAGCCGTTTTACCCCCGCATTTAAACTGCAGAACCTGCCTCCGACGCCGCTGGAGAAACTCGAAGAAGCTTACAGGATAGCTAAGGATGTAGGATTAAAATATGTATATGTAGGCAATGTGCCGGGCCATACATTCGAAAATACTTACTGTCCGAAGTGTAAAAGGATAGCGATAGCGCGGATAGGGTATGAAGTGCTCGAAAATAATATAGTGGACGGCAGATGCAGGTCCTGCGGTGATAAAATATCCGGAATATGGAAGTAGCTACCCTCATCACTTATCTTCAACTCTTCGGCATAGGCCTCACTTTTGGCATTGCCGGGCCGTGCCTCTTTTTCTGCACACCTGTAATCGCGGCTTATGTTGCCGCCAGTCAGAAGGAGATGCCTCAGGCTTTGGGACGCATAGCGATTTTTTTTGCGGGACGTATCGTTGCCTACGCCGTATTGGGATATCTGGCCGGATTATCGGGTGAAATTTTAAGAGGTGTCGTAAATTCACAGTATCTCCCATATCTTAGGTTGGCCGGCGGGGTGGGCGGTATTATCCTGGGCCTTATCGTTTTATCCGGAAAAAGGGAAGACGCCGGCCTCTGCGGTAAAAAAACCGGACAAGCGCGTTCCGCGGCGGGATTAATCGTATTCGGTTTTTTGATAGGCGGCGCGCCGTGTGCGCCGCTTATGGCCCTGTTGGCGGAGATAGCGCTTATATCGCGCGGCGCGTTCCAGGGCGCGCTATATGCCGTTTCATTTGGGGCGGGTACTTTTCTTTCGGGATTTATAACAGCCGGTGCAATGGCAGGCATAATAGGGCTTGTGCCCGCCCGGTTCCTTAAATCCGAAAAAGCCAGGTTTGTTTTCAGGGTATCCTGCGCACTCTTCCTTATCTTATTTGGATCGGTGGTAGCATGGCAGTCATTTCGATAATCTGTATCGGCGTTACCGCGATGGCCGCGCAGATAATATTCATGCGTGAACTGCTTATCATCTTTTACGGCAGTGAGCTTTCTATAAGCTTTATCCTGGCATCCTGGCTCTTCGGCGGCGCCGCAGGAAGCCTCTTCCTCGGAAGGTTTGCCGACACGATAAAGGAAAGGGTCGCAGTCTTCGGTTTGCTGCAGTTAGCGGTTGGCGCGGCGCTGCCGGTTATTATATGCATTATCCGCGCCTTAAGGGGTTCTCTCCATATCGCTCCGGGCGAGATAATACCGGTATTTCCCATGATTGTAGCCACTCTGGCGGTCCTGGTCCCGTTTTGCGCTGTCCTGGGTTTTCTTTTTTCGCTAGGCTCGCGTATCTACAAGTCCGCCGGCAAGGTCTATGTCCTTGAAGGGATAGGAGCGGCGATCGGCGGGGGTATAGCCGGGTGTATCCTGATAAAACTATTCAACTCTATACATATAATGGCTGTCCTGGCCGTTATGAATTTTGCCGCCGCCGCAATCCTGCTGCATTTTTCCGGAGCGGGCGGACTTAAAAAGATTTCATCGGCGCTGGCAGTCGTCCTGCTTGCCGTATCCCTTGCGATCTTTGCGTTTAACGGATGGGAGAGGCTCGAGGTGTATTCTCTAGCCAAAGAGTGGGCGCCTTATGAGCTTACCGCATCGAAGAATTCCATTTACGGTAATATCGTCCTGACTAAGCGCCCGGGCCAGTTCGCGTTTTTCGATAACGGGCTCTTCTTATACGCCCTGCCGGACAGGCAAAGGGCCGAAGAGTCGGTCCACTTTGCGCTTCTCGAGCACCCTGACCCAAGAGAGATTCTTTTGATCGGCGGCGGCGCCGGCGGGCTGGTCGCGGAGGCCCTTAAGCACCCGGGCGCCAGGGTCGATTATGTCGAGCTCGATCCACTGATCGTGCTAATGGTCGAGAAACATCTTCCCGGGGAGTACTCTTTACCGCTTCATGACAGGCGTACCGCCGTCAAAAATACAGACGGCAGATTCTTCGTAAAGACCACTGCCGGAAAATACGATTGCATTATAATAAATGTCGGTGATCCGTACACCGCGCAACTGAACAGGTTCTATACCCGTGAATTTTTTGAGGAGGCAAAGAGAGTCTTGCGGCCCGGCGGCCTGATATCTTTCGGGGTTACCTCTTCCGAAAATTTCATAAATAAGGAACTGGCGGCTTTTTTACGTTCCATATATGCCACCTTAAAATGCAGCTTCAGGGATGTTCTTGTCATCCCCGGCGAGACGGCGCATTTTCTGGCAACGGATGAAGCGGGCTTGCTGACATACGATTATGCCGTACTGATGGATAGGGCGCGCGTGCGGGGTGTCGGGCTCGAATATGTAAGGGAATACTATCTTTCGGCGCGTCTATCCGCGCAGAATATAGCGGAGATCAATAGGGTAGTGACGCCTGTGCCCGGAACGCAGGTCAACCGCGACCTTTACCCGGTATCTTATTTTTACAATATAGCTTTTTGGACATCGAGGTTCAGAGAGTCGCTATGCACAAAAATTTTCGCCGCTGTGAGTAGAGGCGCGCTCCGCAAGATACTATTCGCGCTTTACGGCATTATGACTCTGGTCTTAGTCTTTTTATATTCTCGTAAGGATGCTTTTAAAAAGATGGCTATGATATCTTTGGCCGGGGCAGGTTTCGGCAGTATGGCCGTCCAGATGATATTGCTCCTCACGTTTCAGATACTTTATGGTTACCTGTTTTACAAGTTGAGCATGATCCTGGCTCTATTTATGCTTGGACTTGTCGCGGGCGGCTGGTCTGCCGTAAAACTTATCCCGCGGCTCGGGGATTGTCGCAGCGCCTTCTTAAGGACACAGCTTCTCTTCGTCGTTTATCCTCTGGCGCTTCCGGTAATATTTGGACCGCTTGGCGCTTCAGGTTTGGGCGCGGTTTCATGGTTTGGTCAGAATGTGGTATTTAACCTTCTGCCTTTATTGGCGGGGTTTATAGGCGGGTTCCAATTTCCGCTCGCGAATAAGATATGCGCCGCGGGCGGGCGGGATATAGGTGCCGTTGCGGGAATGACGTACGGGGTCGATTTGATCGGCTCGTGCCTGGGCGCTCTCGTTACCGGAGTTTTTCTGATTCCCGTTCTTGGCATACCCGAATCGTGCTGGGCCGCGGCGGCCTTAAATTTTATTCTTCTTGCGGCGCTCTATTTTACGCGTGCTTAAGACGATAATGTGATATATTAGGACGCATGGCGGGATTATGGCAAAGACAATACTGATTATTGACGACGAAGTCGATTTTGCGGCTACTTTAAGGATGAGACTTGAGGCGGGCGGGTATCGTATCATTTGCGCATACGAGGGTAAAGCAGGGCTCGAGGCGGCAAAGAAGGACAGCCCGGACGTTGTATTGCTCGACCTCGTTATGGCTGAGATGAACGGATTTACAGTACTCGCGGAACTGAAGAAGGATCCATACACGGCGGCGATCCCCGTTATCATAATTACCGCTAAAACAGACAGGGAGTACGCGCGGGATGCGGAAAATCTTGGTGCCGATGCTTATTTATCGAAACCGGTGAAGATAGCGGATCTCGAGGCGACCTTGAAGAAATTTATCGTGCCGTGATGCCGGTACATGCGGACGGGTTAAAGCGCCTTTACGACCTTTCCGGCCTTGAGGCATTTTACGCAGACGCGTATCCTCTTGGGGGTGCCGTCTACGATTGCTCTGACGGTCTTCAGGTTAGGTAAAAATCTGCGCGGGTTGATGCCGGTTATCTTCTGGCCGACGCCGCCTTTTTTCTTGGCAAGACCGCGGCGGACGATAGTTCTGCCGGCGACCGGTTTTTTACCGCAGATGACGCATATTTTAGACATATTTGCTTGCTCCATTTTGATGCTTCGGTTTGTTCAGTATCAAACCTGGGCAGAGCCGAAGCATTGAGTGTGTTATAGTAACATAGGTCGCGAAGTGATGCAAGCAAAATTTTTCGCTGTAACAGTCAAATGTGCTGTGCCAACGTGGTTCGTTCAGGCCGCGCAATTTTCAGCTATGTGAAAATTGCGCTCCGTAAAAGTTCTCATACGCTGCCTCGAACTTTTAACGCCCTGCTCACCACGGTGCCGCATCACATTACCTGACTTGTCGAAAAAAATTACCGGGGGAAGCGGGGAGAGAAGCACGATCTCTCCCGGATAGAGTGAGAGAATTTTTCTGACCTGGTTAGATTTATCAGGTTAAGACCTAAAACTCTAGTTATGTTCGCGCAATAAAAATGTTAGGTTTTTTGTGAGAAGAAAAACGGTTTATATATAAGAATTTTTTTCATATCAAAAGAGCCGAGGATGTTTGAGGCCGCTTCCATGCGGCCGAGTTCCGCAGGCTCCCGTTTTTCGACGAACAAAAAACCGGCCCTGGCTATAGTTAGAGAAGACCAGGGAAACATTTTTCTTGCCGCCTTTTTAGGTGGTTGCGCGAACATAACGAGTTTTAGGTTTTGAAAGGATAGCTATGAGAGACAGTAATATGTTAAAAACACCGGTGAGATATTTCAAAGGGGTGGGGCCGAAGAAAGGGGCGCTGCTCGCAAAGATCGGTATCGAGACGGCGGAAGATCTTCTATACTATCTGCCTATGCGGTATGAGGATAGGTCGAACCTTACCGCTATAAAAGATTTAAAGCCGGGAGAACACCGGACCGTCGAAGGCGAGATTGTTAACTGCACCAGCCGTATCGCGAAATCGGGTATGCCCTTTTTCCAGATTACCGTAACGGACGGGACCGGATCTGTCCGGGCAACATGGTTTAACCAACCGTACCTTAAGGATTATTTCAAAAAAGGGCAAAGGGTGATCCTGTACGGCAAAATCGAGGTGCGCGATCATCTTCAGGTGATCCAGCCGGAATACGAGATAGTGGAGGCGGAAGACATCGACTCGCTCCACATAGGCAGGATCGTCCCTATATATCCTGCCTCTGGCGGCCTGACCCAGAGATATTTGCGCGCCCTCGCGGATACGGCCGTTGCAAAATACGGCAAATTTTTGGCCGAGCGGCTGCCTACTTATATACTGGCCAGAGAAAAATTGGTCGATGTTAAATTCGCGGTGCGCAATATCCATTTCCCGGTAACATTTGAGAACCTCGAGAAGGCATACAGGCGGATCGTATTCGAAGAGTTCTTCATGCTGCAGCTTGCTCTGGCGGTTAAAAAGCGCGAACGGAAGACGGATGAGCGCGGCCTTGGGCACAGGGTTTCCGGCGCGCTCGTCGATTCGTTCTTGAAGAGTATGCCGTTCGAACTTACGCAGGGCCAAAAGAAGGCGATGGCCGACATAGCGCGCGACATGTCGCTAACAAGGCCGATGAACCGGCTCCTCGAAGGGGATGTGGGCAGCGGAAAGACGATAGTTGCGGCTTATGCCCTCATCCTGACTGTGCAAAACGGCTTCCAGGGCGTAATTATGGCGCCGACCGAAGTTCTCGCAAGGCAGCACTTTATAGGTTTGAGCGAGCTTCTGATGCCGCTGGGCGTTAATATATCGCTTTTGATCGGCGGCATGAAGGTGGATGCTAAGGCCCGGGTGGCCGACGAGATAAGGCTCGGCAATGTCGATATCGTCGTCGGGACGCACTCTGTTATCCAGGAGTCGGTCCAGTTCAAAAAGATGGGCCTGGCTGTAATAGACGAACAGCACAAATTCGGAGTGACGCAGAGAGCTGTTTTGAAAGATAAAGGGTATAATCCGCACATCCTTGTGATGACGGCCACGCCCATACCCAGGACACTTGCGCTTACGGTTTATGGCGATCTCGATATGTCGGTGATCAGGGAATTGCCGAAGGGCCGCAAGCCGATCGAAACATACTGGGTCGAGCAAAGCAAGCGTGGCGAGGCTTATGATTTTGTCAAAGAAGAACTCCAAAAAGGCTATCAGGCGTATGTAGTATGCCCTTTAATCGACGGTCAAATTCGAAATACTAAATCCGAAATACGAAACAAGGGCCAATTCACAAATCCAAAATCAAAAACCGGCGCTGCCGAAGAAATATTTAACGACTTGAAATCCGGGATTTTTACGGATTACAAGATCGGGATGCTGCATGGAAGGATGCCTTCAGCGGAAAAAGAGCGGGTGATGGAAGATTTCAAAAATAGAAAGATAGATATACTTGTATCGACGGTGGTTATCGAAGTGGGTATAGATGTCTCCAACGCCACCGTTATGGTGGTCGAGAATGCCGAGAGGTTCGGCCTGTCGCAGCTTCACCAGCTGAGAGGGCGTGTGGGCCGCGGCGAGCATGAATCTTTCTGTATACTATTGGCGGATCCCGGGACGCCGGAAGCGGTGAAGAGGATAGCCGCGATAGAGAGTACCCTGGATGGTTTCCGGATTGCGGAAGCGGACCTGGATATCCGCGGTCCCGGAGAATTTTTCGGTACGAAACAGCACGGGCTTCCCGAGATAAAATTCGGCAATATATTGAAAGATTTTGATATAATGGAGCGCGCTAGGCTCGAGGCGTTTAATCTTGTTGCGAGGGATCCGGGGCTTTCGGAAGAACATCATAGACTGCTTAAAGAGACGCTTGCGGACAGATTCAGCCGCAATATGGGATTGGACGGTGTGGCATGAATCGGAAGCTTTCCTGTGGGTAATGGAGATGGTATGAGAATAATAGGCGGGGAATATAGGTCACGGTTGATAGAGATGCCTAAAGGCACCGAAATACGGCCTACCCAGGACAGGGTGCGGGAAGCCGTCTTTAATATCCTTGCGGATGTTAACGGTAAAAGGGTGTTGGACCTATTTGCCGGGAGCGGCGCTTATGGGTTGGAGGCTGTATCCAGGGGTGCCAGTCACGTAACTTTTGTTGAGAATAACTCGCGCTGTCTTGCCACCATCGATAAGAACCTGGGGTCGTTAAGTATCCCGGAATCAAAATATGCGGTCATGCGGTCGAGCGCTTATATGGTATTTGACCGGCTCGACCAGAATGGCGAAAAATTCGATCTTATATTTATCGATCCGCCCTATCATAAGGATATGGCGAAAAAATGCTTGCAATATTTGGATTATTATGATATATTGTCGCCCATAGCTTTGGTCGTTGTGGAGCATTCCAGGGCAGATAGCCTTGAAGTGGAGTTAAACGGCCTATTCCCCGATAAGGAACGTAAGTATGGGGATACTATAATAACGATATTTAAAAAATACGGTTAGCACAACCTGAGCTCAAAGTCGAGAAGGTTACCTGAGGCTTTGAGTTTTGAATTTAAGGGCGCATGAACTCTCCGAAAATAGCGATATACCCCGGCACATTCGATCCGGTTACCTACGGCCACATAGACCTTATAGAGAGAGCTTCGAATATTTTCGATAAGGTGATAGTCTCTGTGGCGCATAATAAGCCTAAAGGGGTCCTCTTTAGCGTTGCCGAACGCGTATCGATGCTGGAGGATGCCGTAGCCGGCATGAAGAATGTCGAGGTCGATAGCTTCAGCGGGCTCGTCGTAGATTACGTTAGGGATAAGGGCTCGCGGGTGATGATCCGGGGCCTGAGGATGCTGTCGGATTTCGAATACGAGTTTCAGATGGCGTTGACAAACAGGAAGCTGTCCAGCGATATAGAGACGATATTCATGATGCCGCATGAGGATTATTCATATGTCTCCAGCAAGCTTATAAAAGAGGCTGCCGCGCTTGGAGCTGATGTAAGTAACTTTATACCGGCTAAGACGGTGATCGCATTAAGAAAAAAACTAAGGCGGAGATAACGATGGGGCTTATAGAAGACATAAGAAGTAAGGCGGGCTCTTCGGGGCAGACGGTGGTCCTTCCCGAGAGTGATGATAAGAGAACGCTGGATGCGCTGGATTATATACTCGATAACGGTATTGCGAAGATAATTCTCGTCGGAAAAGAAGAAGTAAGAAAGAGCATAAAGGCTAAGAACTTAAAGGACCTTCGGTTGATAGATCCCGAAACTTACAAAGATACGGAGCGCCTGGGCGCAGAATACTACGAATTGAGAAAGCTTAAGGGAACAACGCCGGAAGAGGCCCTGGAAACGGTTAAAAAAGATTATCTTACTTTCGGCGCAATGCTCGTCCGCTCCGGCGCGGCAGCAGGGTTCGTTGCCGGCGCTAATCATACTACGGCGGATACGGTAAGAGTGGCGCTGCGCTGCCTGAAGATCGACAGGAATATAGGGGTGGTCTCCGGCGCGTTTCTTATGGTTGTGCCGAATTCTCCGTATGGTGAAAAAGGAGCGTTTCTATTTGCGGATTGCGGCGTGAATCCCGAACCTAACGCAAGACAGCTCTCCGGGATCGCCAGATCGTCGGCGGATCTATTTAAGAAATTGACCGGCAAGACTCCCGTCGTGGCTTTCTTAAGTTATTCCAGCAAGGGAAGCGCCGCAGGGCCGCTCGTTGACAAGATGAGAGAGGCTGTGGAGCGCGCCAGGGAGGCGTCTCCGGGTTTATTGATCGACGGCGAATTCCAGGTCGACAGCGCGATCGTCCCGGAAGTTGCCGCAATAAAGTGCCCCGGCAGCGAGGTGGCAGGGAAGGCCAATGTGCTGATATTCCCGGACCTGAACTCGGGCAATATCTCATACAAGATAACCCAGCGATTGTCCAATGCGCGGGCCGTTGGTCCGCTTCTTTTGGGATTTACCAAACCCGCAAGCGATCTGTCTCGCGGTTGCGATGCCGAAGATATAGTCGACGCCGCCGCAATAACAGCGCTGCGGGCCTGAAAATAAAGGTATAATGCTGATTTTAGTTATAAATTGCGGTAGTTCGTCCGCCAAGTATCAGTTGTTTGATGTAAGGAAAGACCGGTCTTCGGCGTTTCGGCTGCGTTCAGCGCCAATGGTGAGTGATGCCGAACCATTGGCAAAGGGCGTGGTTGAACGTATAGGGCAGCCGGGTTCAACACTGCATTACCAACTCGACGGTAAAGATGCCGGCCTGAAGAAGGTCCGTTGTAAAGATCATCACACCGCAATCGAAATTATCGTTGACATACTTACCGACAGCCGGCACGGTGCTATTGCTTCCAAAAGTGAGATCGACGGTATCGGTCACAGGGTGGTGCATGGCGGCGAAGAGTTTAAGGAATCGACCCTCATAACGAAAAAGGTCATAAGGTCGATAGAGAAATATAGCGAACTTGCGCCTCTCCACAATCCGCCGTCACTTTCGGGAATAAGAGCCTGCTCGAAAATTTTGGCGGGTATCCCGCAGGTAGCGGTCTTTGATACGTCGTTTCATCAAACGATGCCGCAGGAGGCGTTCCTATACGGACTGCCGTTTGGATACTATATCCGATACGGCATCAGGCGATACGGTTTCCACGGGACTAGCCACAGGTTCGTTTCGGAAGAGGCCGCCAGGGTGTTGCGGCGTCCGCCGGCAAGCCTTAAGCTGGTAACCTGCCATCTCGGTAACGGTTGCAGTATAACAGCGGTTTCCGGAGGCAGGTCCGTGGATACGTCAATGGGTTTTACACCCCTTGAAGGGCTTTTGATGGGGACGCGTTCCGGCGACCTGGATCCTGCCGCGGTCCTCTATATTCTGGAGAAGGAAGGACTTACGATCGCCGAAGTAAATGATGTTTTGAACAAGCAAAGCGGACTTTTCGGTATCTCCGGTATCAGTAACGACATGCGGGATATATTGAAAGGCGCAAAAGGTAATGGGAAAAAGGCGGGAAGGTGCCGCGCCGCGATAGAGATATATGTTTACAGGATCAAGAAGTATATCGGTGCGTATCAGGCAGCCATGGGCGGGCTCGATGCCGTAATATTTACCGCCGGCATAGGGGAGAATAATCCCTGGATTGTGCGGCGCGTCGCCGCAGAACTTAAGGGAGTTGTTTCGAGAAAAACAAAATTTCTTACCATTCCGACGAACGAAGAGTTGTTGATAGCGCGTGATACATATAATATAATTAAGAAGAGGTAGTCCCTCGCTGCCGGAGTTAGACAGTGGCAGCTCGGGACGATTTGTCAGACTTAGATAATAACAAATCGGAGGCATAATGGCACTACCAAAACGTAAACATTCGAAGGCACGACGAGATAAGAGGCGCGGCGCCAATAGCAAGCTCTATGGCGCCAATCTTTCGGTCTGTCCGCAGTGTAAGTCTATGAGATTGCCGCACAGGGTCTGCCCGTTCTGCGGTTACTACAACGGCAAGCCCGTGATTGTGATCGAAACAAAAGAAGAGAAGAAAAAGTGAAATATGCTTGTGAAGCGTATCTCGTGAAGCGTGAAGCGCTTCACGAATAACGATTCATGAATCGGGAGACAATACTGAATGAAGATAGTGATCGACGCAATGGGCAGTGACGGCGCGCCGGCGATAGAAGTAGAAGGCGCTGTACAGGCTGTAAAAGAGCATGACTATGATCTGATACTCGTAGGCGACGAAACGCTTGTGGGCTCAGAGCTAAAAAAATACTCCGGATATTCCGATAAGATAAAAGTGATGCATGCGCCCGAGAGGATAGAGATGCACGAGCCTGCGGCGCTTTCCGTAAGGCGCAAACGCCATTCATCGATAGTCCTTGGGTTAGAGCTTCTAAAGAGGAATGAAGCGGATGCTTTCGTCAGCGCCGGCAATACAGGTGCCGTGGTCTGCGCATCAACGCTTTCCCTTAGACTTCTCCCGGGCGTCGAAAGGCCCGGCATTGCTATAGCGTTACCGACCCTCGGAGGCGTCTCTGTCATTATAGATGTGGGAGCGAACATAGACCCTAAACCTATTCATTTATTTCAGTATGCTATCATGGCGGATGCGTATTCGCGATATATACTGCACAAATCCAATCCGTCAGTAGGCCTGCTCAATGTTGGCGAAGAAGAGACGAAGGGAACGGAGTTTGTGAAAGAGACGCATGCGCTCTTAAGCGAGTCGAAGCTCAACTTTATAGGGAATATAGAAGGCCGCGATGTCTATGCCGGTACGGTGGATATTATCTTATGCGACGGGTTCGTCGGAAATGTGATCCTGAAGGTTTCGGAGAGTATCGTCGATACGATCTTCAAGGCCCTGAAACAGGAGATAAAGGCGAGCATCATAGCTACTCTGGGCGCGGCCCTGGCGAGCTCCGCATTCAAAGGGTTGAAGAAGAAGATGGACTATGACGAATACGGTGGCGCGCCGCTTCTGGGTGTCGATGGCCGGTGCATAATAAGCCACGGGTCTTCTACGCCAAAGGCGATAAAGAACGCTATAAGAGTTGCGGGTGAATTCATAACGCAGGATGTCAATAAGCATATAGTCGAAGAGTTGGAGAGCTACTAAAATGTGCACGGAGAAAAAGGTTGGTATCATAGGCTTGGGGGCATACCTTCCGGAAAAGATCCTGACAAATAAAGACCTGGAAAAGATGGTCGACACTACGGATGAGTGGATCACCACGCGCACCGGCATAAAAGAGCGCCGGATCGCCCGCCAGGATGAGGCTACGAGCGACATGGCGGCTGAAGCGGCCAGGCGCGCGCTCGCCGACGCGAAATTAACCGCGGCGGACATAGACCTGATAATAGTGGCGACAATCACGCCTGACATGTTCTTTCCCGCTACCGCGTGTCTTGTCCAGGAGAAGATAGGCGCCAGGACGGTGCCGGCGTTCGATGTAAGTGTTGCCTGTTCCGGTTTTATTTATGGCCTGGCGATCGCGAAAGAATTTATCGCGTCAGGGGCGTATAAACACGCCCTTGTCATAGCCGCCGAAAAACTTTCCGCTATAACCGATTGGACTGACAGGAACACGTGCGTCCTGTTCGGCGACGGCGCAGGTGCGGCTGTCCTCGGGCCTGTGGAAAAAGGCGGGATACTATCCGTTTATCTCGGCGCAAACGGTAAACAGGGAGACCTTATAAAGCTTCCTGCAGGCGGTTCCCGCATACCTCCAACGAAGAAGAGTATCGAAGGGAACCTTCATTTTATCAAGATGAACGGTGCAGAACTATTCAAACATGCCGTCAAGATTATGGCGGATGCGGCGCTTGAGGCAACAAAACCACTGGGGCTGACAGCCGATGACATAAGCCTTGTCATTCCGCATCAGGCCAATATACGTATCTTAAATGCGGTGGCCAAGAGGATGGGGCTTACAAAAGAAAAGATATATTTGAACATCGAAAAATATGGGAATATGTCCGCTGCATCGAGTGCCGTAGCTTTGGTAGAAGCGGTGAAAGCGGGAAGGATCAAAAAAGGTGAGAAGATGCTTCTCGATGCATTTGGCGGCGGCCTTACGTGGGGAGCTATTGTTATCGAGTGGTAGTTGATGATCAAATCCAAATGTCAAAATCCGAATGACAAAATAAATCCAAAAGCCCAATGTCAAATTTTAAAGAATCCAAAATAATATGACAGACGCAGCGCTAATATTTCCTGGGCAGGGAGCGCAATTTGTAGGGATGGGTAAAGATCTGTATGAAAATTACCCCACCGCCAAAGAAATCTTTGACAAAGCCAACGATATTTTGAAGTTTGACGTAAAGAAATTATGTTTCGAAGGGCCGAAGGAAGAACTTTCAACCACCCGCTATAGCCAACCAGCAATACTTACTACCAGCATTGCCGCGCTGAAAGCATTTCAATCATCTTCTTTTTACGGGCAGATCGTCCCAAAATTCAGCCTTGGCTTGAGCCTAGGCGAGTATTCAGCCCTGACGGCGGCGGGCAGTATATCATTTGATGACGCGCTCATCCTTGTCAAGCGGCGCGGAGAGCTTATGGAGGAGGCGTCGAATAAAAATCCGGGAAAGATGGCATGCGTTATCGGCATGGACCTGAGTTCGATAGAAGTTTTATGCAAGGGGATAGGATGTGAGGTTGCTAATCTTAATTGTCCGGGGCAGGTAGTGGTTTCCGGCAAGACCACGAATATCGAGCTCTTCGCCAGCCTGGCGAAAGAAAAGGGCGCGAAGAGGATCCTGACACTCGATGTCAGCGGACCGTTTCATTCCTCGCTTATGACGCCGGCCAGAGATAAGCTGAAAGAGTATATAGATAAGATACAGATATCCGCCCCAGCCATTTCATTCGTCAGCAACGTAGATGCCAAAATACAGAGCGACGCACAAATTATAAAAGAGAACCTGGTTTCCCAGGTGAATACAAAGACGCTATGGGAAGAGTCGATAAGACTTGTTGCCGCAAGCGGAATAAAATCATTTATAGAGATAGGACCCGGCCAGGTTTTAAAGGGGCTATTGAAGAAGATCGACCCGAAGCTGGAAGTTAAAAACATCGGTACCCATACAGATATACAGGCCTTGACAATTCAGCCTGCCGCACCGCTTACCCCGCAAGGTTAGAAATCAAAAAGTTATTGCATTTTCCATCCCAATGACCTGAAAATAGTGTATACTTCTTATTAGGAGAATAGAAAGATATAATATAGATAGCAAAGCGGCGTAAGGCTGATTTGTGGTGGTTATTTATGACATTTATGCTTAACTTATGTAAATCATGGAGGAGTTATGTGCACGTTTAAAAATATTAAATATTATATTTTGATAATGTTGATAAGCAGTAGTGCTCTGCTTGTCTGTGTGCCTTTCGCATATGCGGACGACAATAATCGTTATCACAGCAACTCTTCTTCTGTATTTGCTCCCGGGTATCTAAACGCTGCCAAGTACCAGGCGGAGGCCATCATAAGACAGCAGACGCCCAAGAGGTCATTCCTCGACGATGTTGCCGAATTCGTATTGGGTAAAACATCTAATAAGGTAGACCAGGCGGCGCAGGAGAAGGCCGCAAACGCCCCTAAATTGCAGCAGAAACAGAGCAGTTCCAACAAGACGGCTTCGGCAAGGGCGGCTAGCATCATTGGCCATTCGCCGTCCCATGTGGCTAGGGGGACGGGCACCGATCAGCGTGACGCAAATGGTGCTTTGGTATCGGACAGCGGAAAGGCGATGATGTCCGAAATAATTAACGGAGTTCGCTATCACTATGCGGGATTTACCGGTGATACCGTTGACACTATACAGGCGGCGGTAGACAGGGCGATGGCAGGAGATGTCGTTATAGCAAGGAGCGGCGCGGCGTCGAACAGCGCCGGCGGTTACAAAAATTTTGTCATAACGAAAGCGATAAGCGTATATGGCGGCTACGATGATAACGGCGACAGGTCCGGCCGGTCGAACGTAGTGGGGACTATAGTGGTAGACGGCGTGAACGACGCCTCGCATACGGTGGAAATAGGCGGGTTCAACGTCATACAGCCGCCTGGCGGGATGCTGATTTTCGAGAAGTTCTTAAGCGAGTTGAAGACGTGGGGCGGCGGGTATGTGGCAGGGATCGCCGTGAGGAATTCCAACTCCGTAACTATCGACAATTGCTCCACTTCTCTTATACAGCAGGGGTTATACGTATCTAATTCTACCGTTTCCATATCAAGGACCCAATTAAACGGCCTGTTTTACGGTATAAGGGCAATAAATTCCAGCGTAACCGCCGATAGTAACGAGATCAAAGGTTTATCGGGTGGAGTAGGTACGGCTGGGCCGGGGTTTATAGTTATTCCCGGCGGGGCTAAGGGCAAAGGAATATCGGGTGATGATTCAACCTTTTTACTGAATAATAATATCATATCCGGCGCAGGTCAAAATATTCTTCTCGATGATAACTCAAGCGCCTCATATGCGAAGGCCCGTTCGACGCAGACCGTTAACATACTTAATATCGATAATAAACCCTTTATGATGGATGATTGGTTGTATGCGACCGACTTCAATAAAAATCTCTCCGGTATAGGTCCGTATCTTGCGGATGAATACAAGACCGGTAAGCTGGGAGATATTTTTAAAGGCCTGCTCGGTAATAAGGATGCTCTTTTCGACGGAGGGTCTATGCCGGTAGATCCTGCGCTTTTGGCCAGGATAATGAGTAATGCCCAAAACCGGGATGCCCTGGCAATCCAGTTAAACGGCATAGATCTCATGGATATGAATATAGCCTCGATACTGGCGAATATAATAAAAAATCCCAGTGAAGACCAGAGGGCCATATTGAACGCGATAGAGCTTATTATGAAAGAGGCGGACAAACTGAGCGAAGACGCGAAATCGGCCGAGATAAAGAAAGCTTCGGATGAGTTACTGCAGGCGGTCGCGCTTGCCCTCCTGACCCAGGCCATGCCCGACCTTCTTAAGCGGGGCGACATTGCCAACATAAAGAGCATATTTTCCGAGCTTGAATCGGTAAATAAGAAGGTACTCCTGGAGTACAATACGGCGGCAAAGCCGTATTATGACAACGTCATAAAAGATCTATCCAAGAATATGGCGTTACTCCAGCTTAAAAATATATTGAGCGGCGAAATGTCAAGGGAACAACTCGAGAGACTGCCTCCTTCGGAGCTGGATAAGATATTGGAGAAGATAAAGATGCAAAAAGATAAAGCTTTTGAGGAGGAGTATATACTGCAGCAGGAAGCCAAATACCGTAATGCCTATCTCGAACCCAGCAGGAAGAAACTGGAAGCGGATATGAAAAACATGTTGAAAGACTTTACGGGGAAGATTAATAATGCGTTAAAAACTACCGAAAAATAACAGGCGCAGCCATGAATGCAAAAATATTGAGGATGATGCTGGTGATGTTGCCGATAGCGATAATCGTGTCGTTTGTGTGGATCGGTATCTCTACTGCCGCGGATGACAATAGCCGCTATAGAAGTAACACATCCAGCATGTTTTCTCCCGGTTATATCAATGCCGCGAAATATCAAGCTGAGGCTATCAAGGCCCAGCAGTCTGCCAAGAAGTCGCTCTTAGATAACGTCGTGGCGTATATCCAGGGCAAGGTACACAACACAATTACGGCCGCGGGGGAGCAGAAGGATCGGACCACGGTTACGTTACAGAAGAAACAGGGCAGTGCCAAGAATACTCGAATAGCCGCAAACCGCGTATCGATCGGTGCGGATATAGGTAACATTAAGATAGGCAGCGGTACCAACCAGGAAAAAAATTCCGCGGGGCATTTAATAGCCGAAATTATAAACGGCATACGATATGTTTATGCCGGATTCGAAGGCGGCCTGACCATAGCGCAGGCTATGGACAAAGCCGGTTCGGGGAATAGGATCATAGTAAGGGCAGGAACATATACCGAGAATATAACCGTCAGGGGCGGGATAAGCCTGTACGGCGGATATGGCGAAACAGGGGAGAGGGATTTTGCCGGTACGCCTACCGTAATTAACGGCAGTTTTACCGCTGCCGGAGTTAATGGATCGACATATGTCAGCGGATTCATGATAAACTCAGGCAGCGCTAATGGTTTCATGGCAGAACATAGTTCCGGTATTACCGTATTAAATTGCACCTTTAACGGTGATGAAGGCGCTTCGGGCATATGGGCGGAGTATTCATCCATTACCGCCATGAATAACAACTTTCATACTACGTATGGGATAAATGTTGTGGGTGAGACAGCTGTGGGAGTACAGCCATCGGACCTTACAACATATGTGACATCATCCATAAACAATAACTTTTATTATGAGAGCATACGGCTATTCGATACTTCCGGTAACGTGATTGTCACATCTTCGAGCGATTATGCGACAGATCAACCAAGCGGTGAGAGTGGTCCGCTGCGCTGGTTTAAAGCCGGCGTCGGCATATATGTTGCCGACGTTTCAACTAAGACCATAGATTATTATGATGGCGGCCAGATGCTGTTGGCTCCCACAGACGTTGCTCGCGGCGCATATGCTTCCATGGACGACTCCGTATGGGCGCCTAACGCGAAGGCGCTGAATACGTATTCTCCCATTGTCGGCCTGTCTCCCGTTACAAGCCCGCTATTCTATAATAACCTTGGCGAACGCAAGTTTGATTATTCGAATATGTTGACTTCCAATAACACCGACGGCCGTTTTGATGCCGCAAATAGCGGTTCGATCCTTAAGGATATGCTTAACGGCAAAACTTCTCTTGCCCGGGACCTGGCGGGTATGGCAACCCCTCAACTGGTTATGGCCGGGGACCGGCTCAAAGAATCGGCCTTCGCCGTTCCTGTCAAGGGCATGAGCGCTGCCGACATGCAGATAGCCATGCGCTTTGCCGTTATCCTGAAAAATCCCACAGAGGATCAAAAGATGGTACTTGATGCCGTTAGAGCTCTCCTCAACAATACGGCCAAGATACAGGAGGGCGGCAATATAAACCCGGAACTAACGAAGATAGAAGATGATTTTTTAAACGCTGTAGCGAATATACTGTTAGCCCAGGCCCTGCCGGACCTTCTGCAGAAAGGCGACACGGCCAATATAAAAGCTATCTTCTCCGAGCTTGACTTCGCGAACAGGAAAATACTCCTGGAATACGAGAAAGCTTCCCAGCCGTACTATGAAAATGTGATTAAAGACCTGTCGAAGAATATGGCGGCATTGCAGCTTAAAAATATATTGAGCGGTAATATATCGAAGGACGAACTGGAAAAACTTTCTCCTTCGGAGCTCGATAAGATACTTGAGAAGATAAAGAGGCAGAAAGACAGGGCCTTCGGGGAAGACTACATCCTTCAGCAGGAAGCCAAATACCGCAAAGTTTATCTCGAGCCCAGCAGAAAGAAGCTGGAAGCGGATATGAAGAATATGCTCCAAAATTATACCGCCAAGATTAATGATATGTTAAAATAAAGCATGCCATTTTATCCCGAAGAAATACTGTTTTCTCCCACTACGGATTGTAATCTGTCCTGCCCCCATTGCAGTATCAGAAAGACGCATGCGATCCTGTCTGCGGCCTCCGCAAAAGCCTTCCTTTCAGGATGCAGGAAGGGCGGCATAGATAGGGTCGGGTTCACGGGTGGTGAGCCGTTCTTAGCTCGGAATTTTTTGTATTCGGTAGTTAAATTTGCCGTTAAGGAGGGTTTCTTCTTTACGCGGATAGTCACAAATGGAGTGTGGTACAAGAACGACCGCGACCTGGAAGATACACTGCATAGGCTATTCAAGGCCGGATACGACGGTGCCATATCTATAAGCGTAGATGCTTATCATAAACAGCATGTTGATAAACTGGCCCGCTTTATAAAGACGGCCCAGGAGGTATGGAGAAGGCCCGATCTTATATCGATAATTTATGTGACGGGCAAAGAGGTGCCGACACGGAGGAAGTTATCGAGATTGGCGCGTCTTCTTGGCGCGCGGCTTGAGGATTTCGGGACTTACCGTCAGCATATCGGATCGGACGCGCTCTTCATAAAGATAGCGAAGATCGGCCTTTCGGCAGCCGGTAGAGCCGGGGGGCTTAAGGCGCCGTGGGATGGGAAGTGGTTTAAGGAAGATTACTGCGAGGGACCCGGTAACGTCTTCTTCGTAGAACCGTCGGGAGAGGTAAAACCATGCTGCGGTTATGCGTCCGAGTCGCCTCTACTTAGCGTAGGCAACATAAATAAGGATTCTCTTTCGCGCATCAGGAAAAATATTCGCCAAAACAGGATCGTTTGTGCTATATTTAACTCAGGATTAAGCGGTCTTCGTAAGAGGCTCGTCAGGGATGGCGTGAAATTTCCCGGGCGTGCGAGCGATAATTGTTTCTTCTGTCATTATATCCTGGAGAGATATGGAAAAGAATTGCATTCTCTATATTACGGTCCTCGCCATATTTAGTTCGGCGCCGCTTATCGCGCAAAGTAATAATTTTCCGCAGGGCGATGACGAAATGAACCAGCCCGGCATGGAGACCAGGAAGATAAATAATGACGTTACCCTGCTGATTCCGGAGGGCGGGAGGATGCACCGCCGTAACGAAACGACATACGTCGCGGAGGGTCCCGAGGAATACGCCGCGCGGAAATTCGAGGATGTATATGGCCGGCTGAAGAAGCTTGAAAATGAGAATAAGGAACTTGCCGAACAAATTCGGTATCTGAAATCGAAATTAATCCTCCCGGAAAAAAGCCCCGACAAAGATGTCCAAAAAATTGCCGAAGAATAGCTTTATCATTGTCTTGCTTGGCCTGCTTCTTCTAAACGCAGGGCAGGCTATTTCGTTCCAGGACCGCCCCATAAACCTGAAAAAATCTCAAAGATATGAAACCATCCCGGTAAAAGTTGTCGGGACGATAACACTGCCTAAGGGGTGGCACGAGGGGCTTTCTTTGAACGGCGGCTGTATATGGATCAGTAACGGAAAGAGCGGTAATATCTGGGTGATCGATATGGATTCCGGCCGTCTCGTTTCCGACATAGAGCCCGTGGCGGATTTCACCGAGGCCGTCGTAAAAAAAACCGGTGACCTTTTTTTTACCACGGATTGGGACCAGCAGAAACTCTATCTTGCGCGGCTTGAGGATAATAAACTTGAAAAGGAACTATGGGTATCTTTTCCCGGATCTCATCCGGCGGGTATCTTATGGGACGGCGAGCGTCTATTTGTGATCATATGGAAGAGGGGGCTGGGGACCAGGTTCGAACTGCTGGAGTTCGACGGCAACTTGAACTACTCTAACAGGATATCGATACAGGATATCCAGGAGCCGGCGCATATAGCATGGGACGGCGCGAACCTATGGATAACGAGCTGGTATGAACAGCTTGTATATAAAGTGGACGTGAAGAGATGGGAGATCGTCGGAGCGTTCCGCTCGCCCGTGTCGAAGACTACGGGTATAGTTTGGGACGGTAAATATTTATGGCTGACGGGTACGTACAGCGATCTATATAAACTGGAGATCGCAAAATGAGGATCGCCGGCCTTGTTATTATAGCGGTAACTGTATTCTTTGTCCATGGTGCCGTGTATTCGAAAGGAGAAGGACCTGTGAAGCTATCTGTTACTAGCAGCGCTTTCAAGGATGAGGAGGCGATACCGGGTAAGTATACCTGTGACGGTAAAGACGTATCGCCGCCTCTTGCGTGGTCGGACATTCCGCCCGGGACGCGGAGCGTGGCGCTTATATGCGACGACCCGGATGCGCCGCGCGGAACATGGGTGCACTGGGTCATCTTTAACATGCCTCCTCAGTCGAAGGGGCTGGTCGAAAATGTGCCTGGCGAAGAGGTATTGGCAGACGGTTCGGTCCAGGGGGTAAACGATTCCCGGCAGATCGGATACGGCGGCCCGTGCCCGCCGAGCGGTGTGCACAGATACTATTTCAAGGTCTATGCGCTGGATACGATGATTTCACTTGCCCCGGGAGCGACGAAGAAGGACCTGGAAGGGGCCATGGCCGGCCACATTTTGGCCGATGGCCAGATTATGGGCCGGTATAGCAGAAAGAGATAGTCTGTATGCGGTTTGTGCTCTTCTTCTTAATAGTCGTTTTGTGCGTGCCGGTCTCGGGATGCGCTACTCTCATAACGGGATGGTACCAGAAGGTGCCGGTATCGTCCGATCCCGGCGGCGCGACGGTTACTGTCGACGGCGGCGAAAAATATATTACGCCGGTAAAATTGCACTTGAAACGAAACCGTGATTATACCCTTTGTTTTACGAAAGAAGGATATAAGGACGAGACCGTTAAGCTGCTGCATGTCGTGAGCGGGGCCATAGCCGGCAACGCCGTACTTTTTGGGCTTGCCGGGCTGGCTGTCGACAACCTTACCGGCTCGCAGTTCAAGCTCATCCCGACCAAGGTCGATATCCAGATGAAGAAGCTCTCGGACTGAACTTTTCCCTTCCATTTCCACGCCTTTTATACTAAGATATTATCCTTAATTACTTCTTATAATATTACTGGATATAATATCGATAATGAAGAGCGACGTCCAGATAGCCGCGGAAGCAAAACTAAAGCCTATTTCAGCGATTGCCGCAACATTAGGCATACCAAATAAATATATCGAATTCTATGGTGAACATAAAGCAAAGATCGCCATAGATATCTTAAAGAACCTGCGCCAAAGGAAGAGATCTAAATATATCGTCGTTACCGGGATCACCCCGACGCATCTTGGCGAGGGCAAGACCGTTACTACCGTTGGGCTGTCGATGGCTCTCAACAGGATGGGGCGGCGCTCCTGTGCGTGTCTCAGGCAGCCGTCGATGGGGCCTTTCTTCGGTGTGAAAGGCGGCGGAGTGGGCGGAGGGTATTCCCGGGTCGCGCCAGAAGACGATATAAACCTCCATCTCACAGGCGACATTCATGCGGTTACGCAGGCGCATAACCTCGCCGCGTCTTTTCTCGACAACCATCTCTATAGGGGGAACGCGCTCGGCATAGATCCGGAGCGGATATACTGGCGCCGTGTGATGGATGTAAATGACCGGGCCCTGCGGTCCGTAAAGATCGGGCTTGGCGGCGGAGAGTCCGGCGTTGAGCGCAGCACGGGTTTTGATATTACCGCGGCCAGCGAGGTTATGGCCATACTTGCTCTTTCGGAATCGATACCCGATATGCGCAAACGGCTCGGCAGGATAGTGCTTGCTTTGACGCGGAGCGCAAAACCGGTTACCTGCGACGACATAAAGGTTGCGGGTTCTATGGCCGCTATCCTGACGGATGCGGTAAATCCTAACCTGGTCCAGACGATCGAAAATACCCCGGCCTTTATTCACACGGGCCCATTCGCGAACATAACCCACGGTAACAGTTCGATACTGGCCGACAGGATCGCGCTGGGGCTGGCCGATTATGTTGTTACGGAAGCCGGCTTCGGCGCCGATTGCGGTCTTGAGAAGTTCGTTAACATAAAATGCAGGGCCGGTTCTCTTAAGCCCGCCGCCGCGGTTCTCGTCGCGTCGGTAAGAGCGCTTAAGATTCACTCGGGGGTTCTCAAGATGGTTGTGGGAAAGCCTCTTGGCAGGGAACTTTCCCTGGAGAATCTCGACCTGTTGGATGCGGGGTGTGTGAACCTGGAGAAGCAGATCGAAAATGTGCGGTTGTATGGTATCCCGTGCATCGTTGCAATAAACAGGTTCGCAACGGATACCGCCAGGGAGATAGACCTGGTCAGACGCAAAGCTCTTGAGGTCGGCGCGTTTAGCTGTGTTACAAGCGACGTCTACCGGTACGGCTCCCGGGGCGGCCTGGAGCTGGCCCGTGCCGCCGCGGACGCATGTGAAGCGGGCGGCAGGTTCAATTACCTGTATCCGCTGGATATGCCGATCGAGAGGAAGATAGAGACGATTGCCGTAAAAGTTTATGGCGCGAAGGGCGTTCATTTCGAAAAGCGCGCGGAGGAAAATATAAAGATCTATAAGAAGATGGGTTTTTCGAACCTCCCGGTCTGTATGGCTAAGACGCATCTTTCGCTTTCGCACGATCCTAAGATTAAAGGCAGTCCAAGAGATTTTGTACTTCCGGTCAGAGATGTAAGACCGTCGATAGGGGCCGGGTTCTTATACGCGCTTTGCGGACGGATACTTACGATGCCGAGTTTGCCTTCTCATCCTGTGGGCGAGCATATCGATATCGATGCAAAGGGGAGGGTGAAGTATGTATAACGACAGGCCGATGCATGATTATTTAAACGACCTTGCCGCAAAGAAGTGCGCGCCGGGCGGAGGCAGCGCCGCGGCCCTATCCGCGGCGATAGGCGCCGGATTGGTGTCGATGGTCGCGAATTACACTATCGGTAATCCAAAATATAAGGCGGCGGAAGATAAAGTCAAAAATATTTTAAAAAAATCGGAAGAATATCGCCTTCAGCTTCAGGGGCTTGTCGATAAAGACGCCGAGGCTTATGAGAAATTATCGGCAGGTCTGAAGAATTTCGGCAAAGATCCGGCGAAACTGGACCGCCTCTTTAAGGCGGCGATGGAGCCGCCGTTCGAAGTATGCAGAATAACGGGCGCGGCCCTGGCGCTGTGCAAGGAGCTGGCCGTGATTGGCAATAAGAACCTCATCACCGATACGGCCATAGCGGCAATTTTGCTGGAGGGTGCTTTCTTTTCAGCCAAGTTCAATGTTTACGTAAATCTGAAATATATAAGTGATATCGATTTTGTGGGTGAGGTTCATAAGATTATATTGCCGATCGAAGAATCGATGCCCGGGCTAAAGGAAGAGATATTGGAGATCTGCGAGGAAGTTATAGAGCGGTGACCGAAATTTTTCCCGGCAAGATTCCTAATGCGTCACATGATCTTGCCGGGAAAGAACTCACTAGCAGTGTGCAGCGAGTGAAAAGGAGCGCGAGATGGCCGCGACGTTATTAGAGGGTAAACCGATAGCGGAAGAGATAAAGTCTAAGATCAGGGCCGAGGTTGAAAAAATGAAGGCCAGATACGGCCGCGCGCCCAAACTATTGGCGCTCCAGATCGGCGAAAACGCATCGTCCGCGGTGTATGTGAAAGCGCAGCGGAAGGCTGCGGAATCGCTCGGCATAGAATACGAGCTTAAGACCGCTCCTGATTCGATAACACAGATAGAGGCTGAGGGTCTCGTAAGAGGTTTAAACGCCGATAAGAGTGTTACGGCGATTATCCTGCAGCTGCCCGTTCCGGAAGGGATAACTGCCAGGAGACTGGTAGCGACGATCGCGCCCGAAAAAGACGCCGAAGGTATGCATCCCCGGAACCTTGGAAATATATTGCTGGGGCAATGCAGGATCGGGCCATGCACCGCCATGGCGGTAATGGAACTCCTGGGATCGGTCAAGGCCGATCTGTACGGGAAAGAGGCGGTCATAGTAGGGCATTCGGAGATAGTCGGGCGGCCGCTTTCTCTCATGCTATTGAATAAGTTCGCGACGACCACAGTTTGTCATATTGCTACGGGTGAGCGCGGCGCCCTGCCGGAGCATGTAAGGCGGGCGGAGATCCTGATTGTCGCTGTCGGCAAAGCCGGATTGATCAAAGGCGATTGGATAAAACCGGGCGCGATAGTAATAGATGTCGGAATAAACCGTGCTGGGGATAAAATTCTCGGCGATGTCGAATACGATGGCGCGTCCCGGAAGGCAGCTTACCTTACGCCTGTGCCGGGCGGCGTTGGGCCGATTACGACGACGTTGCTCATGAGGAATACCGTAGAGTTATTTAAGGAGCAGATGGGATGACTTTTTGCGAGAAGTTAAAACAGGGCAAGTTCGTGGTAACGAGCGAAATAGGCCCACCGAAAGGGGTCGACCTGAAAGAGACCCTGCTCGATGCGGAGCTGATACGTTCGCGTGTCGACGCGATAAACGTTACGGACCTGCAGAGCTCGGTCCTGCGGGCCGGTTCGCTTGCGGTTTCGAGTCTTCTTAAGGCCGGGGGGATCGAGCCGATATTCCAGATGACCTGCCGCGACAGGAACCGGCTTGCCCTGCAATCGGATCTTCTTTCGGCGAGCCTTCTCGGTATCGAGAACGTCCTGCTCCTTACGGGAGATTATCCTTCGTTGGGCGATCACCCTGAAGCAAAACCCGTATTCGACCTGGATAGCGTCCAGCTGATACGAGTCGCTAAATTACTCGCCGGCGGTAAAGATATGAAGGGCAATGCGCTGAAAGGAGCGCCGAAATTTTGCATCGGAGCCGTGGTAAATCCCGGCGCGGATCCGCTGGAGCCGGAGATAATAAAGATGGAGAAGAAGGTAGCGTCTGGCGCGCAGTTCTTCCAGACGCAGGCGGTCTACGATGTCGGGTTGTTTAAGAAGTTTCTCGCCGGTATCAAACATATAAAAGCGCCGGTGCTGGCCGGGATCGTTCTATTGAAATCTGCCGGTATGGCAAAGTATATGAATAAGAATGTTGCCGGAGTCCTGGTGCCGGACGATCTCATGCGGGAGATGGATGCGGCCGGAGATAAAACGGAGAAATCGATAGAGATAGCGGCGCGGCTAATCAAAGAGTTGAAGCCGCTTTGCCAGGGCATACATATAATGCCGATAGGCTGGGATAAGAAAGTGCCTTTAGTGCTGGATGCGGCGGGGCTATGAATAGTGGATAGTGGAGAGCGCAGGAATCTTTCCCGGCAAGATCATGTGCTATCTCAGGAATCTTGCTGGGAAAGAGCAAGCGGGGAAGAGTAGGTAGAGCGAGAAGGGGAAAATTGATGGCTAAGACAGCGGATATTACGATAAAGATGGTTGCGGGTCTTATGATTACGGGCGCCAAAAAGGTGCTTGCAGAGGCCGATCTCTTATTGGCTAAGGCTAAGAAAGAAAAGGGCTCGGGCTGGAAAGTCGCGTTCCCGGAGACGGCGTTCTATCTTCCTTTAGCGAACGGCTTACTCGGTTCCGAGGTAAGGACGGTCGCCGATGCCGAGAAGCTGCTTGCCACGGCTAAGACGCTGGTAATAAAGGATGTGCCGGTAGAAGATAAGTGGGACGTTTTCCTGAGGGATTCGCTCAATGCCGGGGTAGCAACGATACTTTCGGAAGAACTTATATGCGCGCTTAAATATATTTACGGAGAGGAACCGCAGGCAGATTGCCCGGGATTTTTATCCGACACCATCTTAAGGTCGCTTGGTGTCCAGCTTGTTGACGGCAGGATTTCCGGGATTGCCGTGATCCTGGGCAGGGCCCCGGATGCCAAGACGGCTGTAAATATTGTAAGGGACCTGCAGAAGAGGAACATTCTGACGCTTTTGGGCGGAAACGTGGACAACGTCAGCATTGTTGAACAATTGAAAGCAGGCGGGCTTGCTATGGGGCTCGATAGTTATGTGGTGCCGTTCGGCCGCGATACGATATCGGCTGTCTATGTTCTAAATTTCGCGATACGGGCCGCGCTTACCTTCGGAGGCATAAAAGCGGGCAATGCGAAAGCATGTGTCGATTATATCAGGCAGAGAGTGCCGGCGTTCGTTCTGCTTCTGGGCGGAGTCGATGAGGTAAAGGCCGCTACCGGCGCGGGTGCGCTTGCCGCCGGCGTTCCGATCATCACCGACCTGGACCTGCCGGAGATCCGCGTACTCGGCGTTTGCGCCCATGAAGAGTGTCTTGTCAGAGAACCCGACCATACGAAGATAGCCGAGCGGGCGATCGAGACGCGCGGTATAAAGATAAAAGTTGCCCAGATCCCGGTCCCTGTGCCGTTCTCGGCCGCGTTCGAGGGCGAACGTGTAAGGAAAGAGAATATGGCCGTTCAATTCGGCGGCAAATATTCGACAGCTTTCGAATACTTACGCATGAAGAAGATGGCGGAGATCGCGGACGGCAAGATTATAGTTATCGGGCCGGAGGTGGACGCGATGGCGGAAGGTTCCGGCCAGCCTTTGGCGATAGTAGTCGACGTTGCCGGCAGACGGATGGCGGTCGACTTCGAGCCGATACTTGAGCGGCAGATACATAAATACCTGAATTATGCGATGGGCATATTCCATATGGGCCAGCGCGATATGAACTGGATCCGCATATCGAAGGACGCTAAAAAGGCCGGGTTCAAGATACGGCATTTTGGCGAAATATTGACCGCAAAATTAAAAGATGAATACGGCGCGATAGTCGACAAGGTTCAGGTGACTATCTATACTAACGAGAAGGAGATAAAGGTCCTGCTGCCCGAGGTTAGGAAAGTCTTTATCTCGAGGGACGAGCGCCTGGCCGGCATGACCGACGAAAGTGTCGATACGTTCTACAGTTGTACGCTTTGTCAGAGTTTTGCGCCCGACCACGTCTGTGTCGTGAGCCCCGAAAGGCTAGGCCTCTGCGGCGCCTATTCATGGCTGGATGCCAGGGCGGCGCATGAGATTACGCCGACAGGCGGCAACCAGCCGATAAAGAAAGGCGCTGTCATCGACCAGAACAAAGGGCTGTGGGCGGGTGTAAATGAATTTGTCTATAACAATTCGCACCACAAGATCGAGCGGATGAGCGCGTATTCGCTTATGGAGTCGCCTATGACTTCGTGCGGATGTTTTGAATGCATAGTGGCAATAGTCCCCGAGGCGAATGGTGTTATGGTAGTGAACCGGGAATATTCGGGCGAGACGCCGGCAGGCATGAAGTTCACGACCCTGGCGAGCTCTGTCGGCGGCGGTAACCAGACGCCGGGTTTTCTGGGGGTGGGCAGGCTCTATATAGTGAGTAAAAAATTCATTTCGGCGGAAGATGGATTGAAGAGAGTGGTCTGGATGCCGCGGGAACTTAAAGAGGCGCTGGCGGACAAGCTTAAGGCGCGGTCTAAAGAGCTGGGCATGCCGGAACTCTTCGAAAAGATAGCGGATGAAACGGTGGCGACGGACGCTGCGGCGCTGGTTGAGTATCTGCAGAAAGCCGGACATCCGGTGTTTTCACTTCCGCCTTTAATGTAGGGTGTGCGATATGCAAAAGCTGAAGATAGTAGTCCTGGCAGCCGCAATGATTGCGCTTGCGCATAATGCCTGCGCCGCCAATATTACTACACAGATTGACGACGAGATCCCCGAGGCGACACGTCACACTATACACGCTGTGAACAACCGGCTCTTCATGAGCATAATGGATAATAAGCCTGATGTAATGATCAATATGTTTGTTGCGGAAGGCAGGGCCGGCGGGAGCATCGAAGCAGATGTCAACAGTTCCTATAAGAAGCTGGGTGAGCTTGCCAGGGGCGCTGTCTTTACCACTCTGCATGAATATTTCATAGACGTAAAAGAGCGTGGCGCGGTTGCTCTGCCGGTACCCGGAGACATGACGAATAAATTCCTGATAAACGTGGAAGGTGGAAACGGGCCGTTATTCGTATCTCTCTTGACTTCGAACGGGAGATCGAGGGATATTATGATAGCGTTTATATATATCAAACTGAATGACGAATGGCAGTTATATGGTTTTAACTACGGTTTATATCGGGTAGGCGGGAAGACCGTAGTCCAGTGGTATGACGAGGCGCAGAAGATGTATAAGAACGGATGGGAGGTGCCGGCAATGCTTTGGATACAATTCGCAAATGCATTTATCCGCCCGGTCCCCTTTGTCCAATATGAGCGGGAAGCCGAGATGCTTGATTTTTTCAAGCGGAGCGCGGCGGAGGCTGCAAAAAAATATAAGTTTCCGATGAAGGCGGTGTGGGTGAAGAATACGCCGATGATATATGGCTTTGATACCAAGCTTGATAAGAGCGATAAGCTTATGCCCGTAATTATTTACGTCACAAAGTATAATTTAAACAGCGGTCTCGCCATCCAGTCAGAGGCGGATGCCATAACCGCGAACATCGAAAAAGTCACCCCCGGAATAACAAGGTGTAGCGCTGAAATTGGTTATGAGGCGTTTTCGGCCTCGCCGCTTGATGACGGCAAAGATCGTAAATACCGGGCTGTGATGAGCAAGGTGCGCTAATAAGGAAGATATGGCTTTGACAGGGTTGGATATTTATAAACTTCTACCGAAGACAAACTGCAGGGAATGTGGTTTTGCGACATGCCTGGCATTTGCTATGGCGCTTGCCCAGAAGAAGATTTCTCTGGATAAATGCCCGAAGATAACGGCACAGGCGCGCTCAGCGCTCGAGAGCGCCTCGCAGCCGCCCATCAAACTGGTTACGATAGGCACGGGCGATAAAAAAATAGAGATAGGCAACGAGATGGTTATGTATCGTCACGAGCAGAAGTTCCACCATCCGGCTGCAATAGGTTTTCTTATAGAGGACACATCTGCCGCCGTCGAAATCGAGAAGGCGGTCTCCGAAATAAATGCCGTTCGGTTCGAAAGGGTCGGCCAGATGCTTTCGGCGAACCTTGTCTGCGTGAGAAATTCCTCCGGCAGCAAGGATAGGTTTATCGACGTTGTAAAAAAGGTAGCCGCCGGTACCGATCTATGCGTGGCTATCGAGAGCCGGGATGCCTGTGCGGCGGCCGAGGCGGCTAAGGTTGTCAAAGATAGGCGGCCGCTCCTGGTATGCGATGCGGCGGCCGAGGCGGCGGAATTCGCGCGGATAGCCAAAGAAAGTAATATACCCATCGCTGTTACCGTATCGAGCCTTGAAGAAGCCGCCGGCATAACGGATAAAATAAAGAAACTGGGTGTCGAAGAGATAGTTTTGAACTTAAAAGACAAAAGCCTGCCGGAGAGGATGCAGGGCTTTGCGTACGCCAGACGCCTGGCATTGAAGAAGGATCTCAGGGCGTTAGGCTACCCGTTTCTTGTTTTTGCGACTCAAACCGAACCCGTTCTCGAGCTTGCGGAGGCGGTATCATATGTCATGAAATATGCGGGCCTGGTAATAATGAATAATAGGAATAAGGAGTTTCTCTTTCCGCTTCTTGTGGCGAGGCAGGATGTATATCAGGACCCGCAGAAACCCGTACAGGTCGAGCCGCGGATTTACGAAATAGGTAAAGTTACTAAAGAGTCACCCGTTATCGTTACCACAAATTTCTCGATAACATATTTTACGGTAGCCGGTGAGGTAGAGTCGAGCAAGGTCCCGAGCTATATAATAGCCTGTGATTCAGAGGGCATGTCGGTCCTTACCGCATGGGCCGCGGAAAAATTTACCGCCGAGACTATCGCCGGTACACTTAAGAAGCTTGGCGTTGAGGATATAGTCTTCCATAAGAAAGTGATTATCCCCGGGTATGTTTCGATTTTGAGCGGTAAGCTCGAGGAGGTCTCCGGGTGGCGGGTTTCGGTGGGCCCAAGGGAAGCATCGGGCATACCGGCTTACTTGAGGAACTGGAAATAAGTGAAAGAATTAAACGTCAAATTTAAGATAGAGAGCAGTATCTCGGTTTTTAAAAAACCGGATGTCAAGGAGATAGCCGTCGTTAAAGGTACGGATCTTTTGACAGCCGCCATTAAAGCGGGGATCGTTCTCAACGCTTCATGCGGCGGGGAAGGTTTATGCGGCAAGTGCGGCGTAGTGATCAATGGTAAAAAAGTCCTCGCTTGCGATACTATAGTAGAACAAGACGTGGAAGTTGCGATCCCTGCAGAGTCGCTGGAGATACATGAGAAGGGTTCCCCGGCGGCCGAAGAGTTTACGAAGGGTGTTCTCCTGAAGAGGGAGGCTGCGTATCCGCATTTTCCTGTCGTAGGCAAGAAGTATCTTAAACTGCCGCAGCCTACAGCCTATGACAACGCAAACGACCTTGACCGCGTTTACAGGGAACTGGCCCGGACGATCGATATTCTCCATGTCTCTACAAGGCTGGCAAGCGTCAAATTCTTGAGCGAAACGCTGCGGGAGAGTGATTTTGAGGTTACGGTTACGTTCGGCTACAAAGAGGGCGGTTATGAGGTAATAGCCTTTGAGCCGGGGGATACGACTGCGCAGAATTACGGATTTGCGTTCGATATCGGCACGACGACTGTAGTCGGACAGTTGGTCGATCTTAATACCCGTGAGATACTGGGTACGAGGATCGCCTTCAATAAACAGGCCGTATACGGCAGTGACATTATCGCGCGGATAATATTTGCCTCGGTCCCGGAGGGTCTTGACAAATCGCATAAGGCGGTCGTTGCGAATATTAACGAAATAATCGGGGATCTGACCGCGTCGTGCAAGGTGAGCCTTGGCGATATATACGCTATAATGTGCGCCGGCAACATGACGATGATGCATCTTTTGCTTAAAATAGACCCATCGTCTATCAGGCGGCCGCCGCACATACCGACGACATCGGTTTTTTCGGCCATCCATTCCTCGGAGATCGGCATAGACCTGAACCCCAGAGGGCTTGTCTGGTTCCTGCCAGGTGTAAGCACCTATGTAGGCGGTGATATAGTCTCCGGGATACTTGCCTGCGGTATCTCCGATAATGACGGGCTATCGATGCTCGTCGATATAGGTACCAACGGCGAACTTGTCCTCGGTAATAAAGAATGGATGATAGGCGCGGCCGCCAGCGCCGGACCCGCCTTCGAAGGCAGCGGCTTGAGCTGCGGGATGAAGGCGGTGAAGGGTGCGATACAGAAGGTCGATATAGACGGAAAATTTGATGTCAGCTGCGATGTGATAGGCGGTGCTAAACCTCTCGGGATATGCGGGTCGGGATATATAGACCTGCTCTGTCGGATGCTGGAACGCGGCATAATAGACAAATCCGGGAAAATTAACGACAATATTAAATCGCGGAGAGTAAGGCGCGGTGAGGCAGTGACCGAATTCGTTATCGCTTTCGGGTCCGGCTCCGCCGCATCCAAAGATATAGTTATAAATGAGGACGATATCGAAAATCTCAAGCGCTCGAAAGGCGCTATATACAGCGCTATAATATCGCTTCTGGCGAAGGTTGGGAAAGACATAACGGAACTTAAACGGATATATGTAGCCGGCGGGTTCGGTAATTATCTGAATATCGAAAATTCCATTGCTATAGGCCTGCTGCCGGATATCGATAGAAGTATTTATGAATTCATCGGCAACTCGTCTTTAGCTGGCGCCAGGATGGCGCTTCTGTCGAAAGAGGCATTTCAGCGGACGGAGGCGATAGCCAAAAATATTACTTATATCGATTTAAGCGCGGAGCCGGCATATATGAATGAATACGTGGCATCTCTCTTTTTCCCGCATACGGATCTATGGAGGTTTCCATCGGTAATACGATAGCGGTGAACGGCAAGGGCGGCACAGGCAAGACGTCGCTGGCGGCGCTGCTTGTCGCGTATATAATAGATAATAAGCTCGGTTCGATACTGGCGATAGATGCCGATCCGAATTCGTGTTTCGCGGACTATCTAGGCGTAAAAGAGCCGGAGACGATAGTCGGTATTTGCGACGAGGTATCGCGGAACCTGGCTGGGATACCGGCAGGCGTCACCAAAGACAGGTTTATAGAGATGCGCGTCCAGGAGGCCGTGAACGAGGCGCAGGGTTTCGACCTTCTCGTGATGGGCCGGCCCGAAGGGCCGGGATGTTATTGCTATATAAATAACCTTTTGCGCGGTATCATAGGTGAGATTGCGAGGGGCTACGATTTTGTCATCATAGATAATGCGGCCGGTATGGAGCATATATCGCGGAGGATGACGGGCGAGCTGAGCAAACTCGTTATCGTGAGCGATTATTCCGTCTCCGGCGTGCGCGCGGCCGGGCGCATATATGAACTTGCCAGGTCGCTTGCCATTAAGATGGGCGGCGCCTATCTTGTGGTGAACAAGGTTTCGGGCGAACTGCGGCCGCTTGCAAAAGAGATCGAGAAGTCCGGGCTTGCGGTAGCCGGCACCGTCCCTTATGATGAGGAGATAGTGGAGTGGAGCGTTTCGAATAGGCCCATATTCGAGTTTAAGAGCGCTGTTGTAAAAGATGCGGTAGCGGAGATCTATAACAATATCATGGGATAGAAAGATGCCGATAGAATTAATCAAAGAGAAATGCGCAGGACCGATAAACACGGTAGAGATAGGGCGCGCGAATAAGCGGGTTGTCAGGATAGGCGGAGAGTCGGCCATGCCGTTTCTGTTAGACGAGGGGCTTATGCCGAATGCTCCTGTGGTTGCGCTTGAAATATTGGATTGCGAGCCGGTGGAATGGCCGGAAGCGCTTAAAGTGCCGTTCGGCAGCGCCCTTAAAGACCCGGTCAGATGGGCAGTGAAGTGCGTGAAGGATTTCGGCGCTGAAATTTTGTGCGTGAGACTGCAGGGGACGCACCCCGATTGGGGTTCGCGGAGCGCGGACCGGGTCATCCCGATGCTGAAGTCGATCATCGAAGAAACAGGCTTACCTCTTATAATTGTCGGCGGCGGGGATGATGATAGGGATAATGACATCCTGCCGAAGGTGAGCCAGGCGCTGAAGGGTGAAAATTGCCTTCTCGGTACGGCGACGCAGAATAATTACAAGACGCTTACGGCCACGGCACTCGCGGACGGCCATTCTATAATAGCGGAATCGCCTATCGATATAAATATCGCCAAACAAACGAACATATTGATAAGCGACATGGGCTTTAACCCGCAGCGAATAGTTATGCATCCTACGACGACGTCGCTCGGTTACGGCATGGAGTATGTATATTCGATAATGGAGCGCGGCAGGTTAGCTGCGTTTATCGGGGACAAGATGCTTGCGATGCCGTTTGTCCTATTTGTTGGAAGCGAGGTATGGAACGTGAAGGAGGCAAGAGATGCCGGCAGGACCCAGGGTATTAACTGGGAGATAGCGACGGCGGTCTCGATGCTATTGGCGGGAGCCGACCTCCTCGTGATGCGTCATCCCGCGGCGGCAAAAGCGGTCAGCAGATATATCGGATTGGCTATGAACGGGGGACCTAAGAAATGATCGTGATAGGCGAACTCATAAACGGTATGTATAAGGATGTGGGAAAGGCCATAGCTAACAGGGAAGCCGATGTGATCCAGCATCTTGCGGAGGATCAGGTAAGGGCCGGGGCGACGATGCTCGATATCAGCACGGGACCGTATTCGAAGGATCCTGTAGACGATATCAAATGGCTCGTCGAAACGATCCAGGGCGTCGCCCGGGTGCCGCTGGTGCTCGATTCGACCAGGGCTGATGTTATCGAGGAAGGATTACGGCTTGCGGCCAAACGCGCCGTAATAAATTCTACCAGCGCGGATGAGGAGCGGATGGCGGTAATCTTCGGGCTGGCCAAAAAATACAATACGCAGGTGATAGGTCTCGCAATGGACAAGACGGGCGTTCCGAACGGCAAAGAGAGACGGCTCGAGCTTGCCGCGGCCATAGTGGCCAGGGCGATAGAGTTTGGTATAAATACTGAGGATCTCTTTCTCGACCCGGTGGTCCTGCCGGTGAACGTCGCTCAGGCACAAGGCCTCGAAGTCCTTGAATCGATAAGGGATTTCAGGCTTCTCTGTCACCCGGCTCCCGGTACGACAATAGGCTTATCGAATATCTCCCAGGGGGCAAAGTTCCGCCCGCTTATTAACAGGACGTTCCTTGCGATGGCGATAGCAAGCGGCCTTACCTCGGCGATCCTCGATCCGCTCGATAAAGAATTGATGGATGCCATGATAACCGCCGATCTTATATCGAATAAGAACATATATTGCGATTCATTCCTGGAAGCATATAGAAAGAGGTAGATGAGAGATGCGGAGCAAAATCGTTTCGATGACAGGGGTTTTGATATTGATTTTATTCACAGCCGGCGCCGCGGCGGTCTTTGCGGATGATGCCCGCTCTTACGAGCAGCTTTCTCCCAACGGTAAATATGTCTTCGTGATGCTGACGAAGTCACCGGACAAGGGCGGCAAAGTGGATATGCTTAAGACAAGATATAAAAATTCCGGCCTGTACCAGACGAGCAATTTGCGGAAATCTTTATGGACGGTCAACTGGTATTCCCGGGATGTCCATATCGCGTCGGACGGGATCCACCTGGTCAGGATCGGCCGCAGCCGTGTCTCGGCGATGAACGCCAAGCCCGATATGGGGCAGCTTGCCCTTGCGTTTTACGAGAAAGGCATCCCCGTTAGAAAATATGTCATAAAAGATCTTGCATCCAATCCGGCCAAGCTTACGAAATCGGGCGGTCTCTTCGAGTGGTATAAACGCATAGCATTCGATGACGCGTCACAAACCCTCGAAGTTGCGCTTGTTACGGGCCAGACCAAAATTTTTGATATAAAATCCGGCAAAATAATTTCTACAAGAACCAATACGCGTAAGAAGGAGAGTAGATAAATGGACCGAAAGAAAGTAACGATTACCGACCTGCAGGAGCGGAAGCGTCAGGGAAAAAAGATAACGATGCTTACCGCGTACGACTATCCCATGGCGCATCTGGTCGATGAGGCGGGTATCGATATAATTCTCGTCGGCGATTCGCTGGGAATGGTCGTCCTGGGCTACGATTCGACCGTGCCCGTGACGATGGACGAAATGATACACCATTCGCGCGCCGCGCGCCGCGGTACGCGGTACGCTTTCCTGATCGGCGATATGCCGTTCGGGTCGTATCAGGTCACGAAAGAGGAAGCGGTCAGGAACGCGATGAGATTTATGAAAGAAGCGGGTTGCGACGCGGTAAAGCTCGAGGGCGGCGATGAAGTTATAGACGCCGCGATCGCCATCGTCAACGCGGGTATCCCCGTTCTAGGTCATCTGGGCCTTACGCCGCAGACGGTCTCCAAACTGGGCGGTTTCAAGATACAGGCACGGACTGCCGAAACCGCAAAAAGCCTTATAGAACAGGCGCTGAAGCTTGAGCGGGCAGGTTGTTTCGGCCTGGTTCTGGAATGCGTGCCCGACCTTGTGGCGCAGATCATTGCCGAAAAACTCAAGATCCCTGTCATAGGGATCGGCGCCGGTAAATATTGCGACGGCCAGGTGCTCGTCCTTAATGACATGGTGGGGCTCTTCGACAGGTTCACTCCGAAATTCGTCAAGCAATATGTCAGGCTTTCTCAGCCGATACTGGAGGGTTTGAAGAAGTATAAGGATGAGGTCGAAAAAGGTATCTTTCCTGCGCCCGAGCATGCGTTCTCGATCAAAGAAGAAGAGATCAAGAAGATAAAACTCAAGTAAAAGATATACATGAGCGATTAGGCGATTAGGTGAATGTGATGAAAAGACCTGATCGCGGAGTATAAATAGAGGGAGTTGCTATGAAAATAGCCATAGTCGGACCGGGAGCGGTGGGTTGTCTAATGGCAGGGCTATTGAAGGCGCGGACGAAGGAAGATATCTGGATATTCGATAATACTCCGGAGCGCGCGGCGCGCATAAGGCAGGCAGGCATAAAGATAGAGGGTTTAAGCGTCGCTCATCAGGTAAAGGTAAATATCTCGACGGATACTAAAGAGATAGGTGTCTGCGACTTCGCGATAATATGCGTCAAAAGCTATTCGACGGAAGACGCCTGCAAGGATATAAAAGATATTGTCGGTGAAAATACTTTCGTCGCGACTATCCAGAACGGTATCGGCAACGTCCAGGTCCTCAATGACTATTTCGGTCCCGAAAAAGTCATAGCCGGGATCACGAATCACGGTTCGACACTGCTCGGCGCCGGTCATGTCAGGCACGCCGGTAAGGGTGAGACGATCATAGGTAAGTCGGACGGCAGGTTATCCGCGGCGCTGAGGGACTTGCAGAATATTCTTACAAAGGCCGGTTTCGAGACGAAGGTTTCGAAGGATATCGATTCCGTGATATGGGGCAAACTCATCATAAACGTGGGGATGAATGCGCTGGCGGCGATCACGCGTCTGAATAACGGAGAATTGATAGGGCATGAGGAGGCGCGAGCTCTTTTACGCGCCGCGGTCCAGGAGGCGGCACGGATCGTTAAGCGCAAACGGATCAAACTCGCCTACGATGACCCGATACAGAAAGTAGAGTCCGTATGCAAGGCCACATCAGCCAATATTTGCAGTATGCTGCAGGATGTGAAAAATAAGCGGCGGACCGAGATAGATTTTATTAACGGCGCCATCGTCAGGCAGGGTAAGGCGCTCGGGATACAGACGCCGGTGAACGAGGTTTTGACGAATCTAGTCAAGACGATAGAGGCAAGCTACGGGGAAAATGAGTGAGGTGGAGTTTGGCGGTTAGGCGATTTTGAGTGAGGCTGACGCTGGCGATTAGGCGATCAGGTGAATGCGGAGTAAATTTATGCTTATAGTGGGCGAGAGGATAAATTCGACAAGGCAAAAAGTGAAAGAGGCCATCGGGGCGAGGAACGCTTCAATGGTGGCGGAGATGGCGCGTTCCCAGGCCGCCTCCGGAGCGGAGTATATCGATGTAAACTGCGCGGTTACTTCCGGCAGCGAACTGCAGGATATGGATTGGGTCTTAAGTGTAATACAGAGCGAGGTGAGCGATGCGAATATCTGCATAGACAGCCCGAACTACCTTGCGATCGAGGCGGCCCTGAAGGCATATCGCTCGAAAGGCGGCCTGATGATAAATTCTATAAGCGGCGATGAGGCCAGGATAGGATCGATACTTCCCCTGGCAATTAAGCATAATGCGAAATTGATAGCACTTACCATGGATGAAAAAGGTATGCCCAATACCGCAGGCGGCAGGTTCGAGGCGGCCAGGCGGATATATGAGCGCGTAAAATCCGCGGGCTTCGATGTCTCCAATCTCTACTTCGATCCGCTGATAAGACCGATCGCGACGGAACCGGACCAGGCGCTGGAGTTCCTGAGATCGATCCCGCTCATAAAGGATTTAGGAGGAGCAAAGACTGTCTGCGGGTTGTCGAATGTATCTTATGGCCTGCCAAACCGCAGGCTCATTAACGCGGTATTCCTCGTAATGGCAATGCAAGCCGGACTGGATGCGGCGATCCTCGACCCGCTCGATAAGCATATAATTTCGGCCCTGTGCTCCTCCGGAGCGCTTCTCAATAAGGACGAGTACTGTGCCGGGTACATCCGCGCTTTCCGCGAAGGCAAACTAATATAAATATGGCAAAGAAAATTTTTATAGCTGCGACACAGCAGAATGACGGCAAGACGACCGTTTCGCTCGGGCTTATAGCTGCGTTCAAGAAACATTTTGAACGCATAGGCTTTATCAAGCCGATAGGTCAGCGTTATCTTATGGAGCAGGGCTATAAAGTCGATGAGGACTCGGTCCTCATAGAAGAAGTTTTCGGAATAAAATGTAACATTAAAGATATGTCGCCGGTTGCGATCGAGAAAGGGTTCACCGAGCGTTTTATAGAAAAGGGCGCCGATGAAGATTATGCCGGGATAATCAAGGATGCCTACGATAAAATCGCGCAGGAGAACGACCTTGTCATAATCGAAGGGACGGGGCATGCGGGCGTGGGGAGCGTCTTTAATCTTTCTAACGCGACGGTCGCGATGATCCTGGACGCTAACGTGATACTCATATCATCGGGCGGTGTGGGCAAACCGATAGATGAGGTAATGCTGAACAAAGCTCTGCTCGACAGGGAGGGGGTCCATCTCGCGGGGGTTATAGTCAACAAGGTCCTGCCTGAGAAGTACGATAAAATTTCCCGTATAGTCAGGGCCGGGCTGACCCAAAAGTCGCTGGACGTATTCGGCGTTCTCCCGTACCGGAAGATCCTGGACATACCTACGATGCGCGAAATACAGGAAGAGCTGAAGGTAAATATGCTCTTTAAGGGCGAGAGCATGGACGCGCCGGTGGAGAATGTCCTGATCGGGGCGATGAACGTGAAGGATGCCCTGGAATTCTTACAGAATAATCTCCTTATGATAATACCCGGCGATAGGGATGATATGATCGAGGTAATTTGCAAGGTAAATTCTGGCAAGGTAAAGAAAGGCTGTAAGGTCTCGGGTGTGATCTTGAGCGGCGGTATCATGCCCGAAAAAAAGAGTATGGAATCCCTGGAAAAGTCGGGAATAGCGGTATTGATAACTAAAGAGGACACGTATAAAATAGCCGCCCGCGTAAATTCGATGGTAGTGAAACTGAAGCCGCAGGATACGGATAAGATCAAGATCATAGTGGATATGGTCGAAAAATATGTAGATATCGATAAGGTCCTCGCCAACCTGAAATGACCCCAAAAACTATAACCGTGTTTTTTCTGGCCGCGGTCCTTCTTGTAATAAGCGGGGATTCGGCCCTGTTCGCCGGCGGCGCCGCGCGCCTCATCGAAGATACGCGTCTTATGATGGGAACGGAAGTGCGTATACAGATTCCTGTTTCCGGAGCCCAGGATGAGCTCTCCGCCCGTCAAGCGATGGATAAGGCGTTTGAAGAGATCTCCCGGCTGGAAGCGCTTTTGAGCGTTTACAGTAAAGAGAGCGAAGTGTCGCGGATAAACGCCCGTAAGGCCGGTGAGGCGGTAAAGGTCTCCGGTGAGGTATTCGGTCTCATTGAGCGTTCGATCGACTGCTCCATGAAGACTAACGGCGCATTCGATATAACGGTTAAGCCGCTTGTCGATCTCTGGGGCGAGGCCGGTAAAATGGAGAAACTGCCGTCCCGGGCGAGTATAGAACTTGCCCTGAAAAAGGTAGGCTTCCGGCACCTTCTGCTGGATAAAGATAACAGCACCATTACATTTGAAGTAGACGGTATGGCCCTCGACCTTGGCGGTATCGCGAAGGGATATGCGACCGGAAGGGCGGTGGCGGTGCTGAAGGCAAACGGCATAAAAGCCGCGCTCGCAGGGTCGGGCGGGGACATCTATTGTCTGGGTATGAGGTCGGAGAACGAAATGTGGAAGGTAGGCATTCAGCATCCGCGGGATGACAAGAAACTCTTTGCCGCGCTCCGGTTAAAGAATCAGGCAATAGATACCTCCGGAGATTACGAGAAATTTTTCATGCTGGGCGGCAAGAAATATTCTCATATAATCGATCCGAGGACCGGGTGGCCCGTCGATAACGGCGTCGTCAGCGTTACGGTAGTTTCGGATGATCCGGTAGCGGCGGACGCATTCGCGACGGCGCTCTGTGTGTCTGGGGCGGATGCGCTTACGGTTGCAGATTCGCTTGCGCTGGATACGCTTGTCATAAGGCAGGAGAACGGTTCGCTGAAAGTCGGCATGTCCGGCGGGTTCAAGGAACAGTATGGCAAAGCGAAAAAGTGAGCGTGTCGTTGCCGCGATGAGCGGGGGCGTAGATTCGTCCGTTGCCGCGGCGCTTCTAAAAAAGGCGGGTTTCGACGTCGTCGGTGTTACATTCAGGATGTGGCCGAAGGAAGAGTGCGGCTCGAGCCGCGAGAAGTCGTGCTGCAGTCTCGAGGCCGTGACGCGCGCGAGGGCGGTTGCCGGAGAATTGGGCATACCATATTATGTCGTCGATTACAGCGCGGAGTTTAAGAGAGAGGTTATAGATTATTTCTGCGCGGAATATCTGAAAGGCCTTACGCCGAACCCGTGCATTGTATGCAACGCACGGATAAAATTCGGAATGCTCCTTGAAAAGGCGAGGTCCCTGGGCGCCTCAGCCGTCGCGACCGGCCATTATGCCAAATGCGTTTATGATAAGCGGAGGGGCAGATACCTGTTGAAGGAGGGGCGTGACAGGAATAAGGATCAGTCGTATTTTTTGTTCAACCTGTCGCAGGAACAGCTGAAGAGCGCCCTGTTTCCTTTAGGCGATATTACCAAGGATAAGGCGAGGCGGTTGGCGCGGAGGATGAAATTGAGGACGTTTGACACCGTTTCCAGCCAGGATATATGCTTTATCCAGGACCTCGATTACGCCGAATATATAAGGAAGCGGACCGGCCTCGAGATAGTCCCGGGTGATATAGTCGATAGCAGCGGAAGGGTTTTGGGACGGCACAAAGGGATACCTTTCTATACCATCGGACAGCGCCGCGGCTTGGGGATCGCGTATAAGGAGCCGCTTTATGTTACCGCGATAGACGTTAAGGAAAATCGTATTGTCGCTGGGCCCAGGGCGGAGACGCTCAAAAAAAGCCTTGTCGCCGAAAGGATGAACTGGATAGCCGTTGACGGGATAGTGCGGCCGATGAAGGTTACGGCGCGCATACGGTATAATCACAGGAAGGCGCGCTCCGTGGTTACGCCGGCAGGGAAAGATTCCGTAAGGGTTGATTTCGAGAAGCCTCAGGCCGCTCCGACGCCGGGACAGGCGGTCGTATTTTACGATCGCGATACGGTTGTGGGCGGGGGATGGATCAGCGGGGCACAATAATTTTTCGTTCCGCTAAGGAATCGAAAAATTTTGCTGGGGAGATGGGATGGGTAAGATTGAGAGATTAAGGGCTGTTTTGAAAGAACTTGAGAGCGTAGTGGTGGCGTACTCCGGCGGGCTTGACAGCACGTTCCTCCTGAAAGCGGCGCTTGATGTGCTGGGGCGCGGTAATGTCATTGCCGTAACCGCCCGGTCCGAGACATATCCGGAAGCGGAATACAAGGAAGCCGTTAAGACCGCAAAGAAGATAGGCGCCAGGCAGGAGATTATACATACGGATGAGTTTGAACTGGAGAATTTCAGGACGAATCCCGTCAATAGGTGCTATTACTGCAAGAAAGAGCTCTTTAAGAAGCTGGACGGTATAAGACGCAAAGCTGGGTTCAGGTATCTGCTAGACGGGACGAATTACGATGATTTAAAGGATATACGCTACGGCCGCAAGGCTGCGCGCGAGCTCGGCGTAAAGAGCCCGCTCCTCGAAGCAAAGATGACAAAGCCGGATATAAGAAGGTTTTCGAAACGTCTAGGTCTTCCGACGTGGGATAAACCGAGTTTCGCATGTCTTGCCTCACGGATCCCGTTTAACAGCGCCATATCGCGGGAGGATCTGCGGCGAATCGATAGCGCGGAAGGGTGCTTGCGTAAGCTCGGCTTCAAGCAGGTAAGGGTGAGGGTTCACGGCAACATCGCGCGGCTGGAACTTTCCGGGAAAGATATACTTAAAGCAGTTAAGGCGAGGTGGATGATAGCCAAAAAATTGCGCAAACTCGGCTTTGTATATATTACGCTGGATCTGGCAGGATACAGGACCGGTAGTATGCACGAGGGTGTCGCAAAATGAAAGTGAAGATCGCGCCAGGTGCAAACTCTCTATTTTAACTTTTACAAAAGAAACAGCTGTGATATAATACGCAAAAGTTGATGTAATTCATAGATGTTATTCGGCGGGGTAGCTCAGTCTGGCAGAGCAGTCGGCTCATACCCGGCGTGTCATAGGTTCAAATCCTATCCCCGCTACCATTCTGCTTTTTTAAAGGTATACTATGTCACTGATAGCGCGGATTGCCGTAAAATTGCTGGAACCGAGAGCGCGGGCGTTCGAAGATGCTACAAAGGATCCCATCGCAATCCAGCGGAGAGTTCTGCTGGAATATCTGCGGCGCAATAAGGATACCGCATACGGCAAAGAACATAATTTTGCCGGCATAACCACGGTTGCGGATTATCAGCGGCAGGTCCCGCTGATCGACTGCGAACGGATACGCCCGTATGTCGATAGAATGATGAGAGGCGAAGAGAATATCCTTACCGTCGACAAGACCGCATTTTTCGGCGTTACCAGCGGTACTACCGACAAACCTAAATATATCCCCGTTACCGCTTATTCCCGTCAGAAGAAAGCCGATCTGCTGGCACTCTGGTCATACTACATCCTGACAGACCACCCGGAAATTTTGCGGGGAAAAGTGCTTGCGATGATAAGCCCGGATACTGAGGGCGTTACGGAATCAGGCGTCTCCTACGGAGCAGAGAGCGGGCACGCTTATAAGAACCTGCCTTTTTTCGTGAGGCAGATGTATGCTATCCCTTACGAAGTATTTACTATCCCGGATTATGCCGCGCGATACTACTGCATATTACGCCTGGGCATGGAGGCGAATATATCTACTCTGGCCGCGCTCAATCCCAGCGCGATAGTCCTGTTGTGCCAGAAGATAGCTCAGTGGCAGGATCTTATAATCGACGATATAGAAAAAGGAACGCTAAACGCGGGTTTTAATATACCGGATTCCGTCCGGGGTCTTCTGGTGAGGCATCTCAAGCCGAACGCGGCCCGGGCAAAAGCGTTAAGGCGCATACTCGGGGAGAAGAAAGCCTTGTTACCGAAGGACTTTTGGCCGGGCCTGGCCCTAATCGAATGCTGGAAGGGTGGAACGGTGAAGTTGTATCTTAAGGAACTTCCGCAGTATTTCGGGGATGTCCCGGTAAGGGACTTCGGGTGTCTCTCGACCGAGGCGCGCAGTTCAATCCCGTTAAGCGACAAAGGCGCAGAGGGTGTCCTGGCGATAGATACTAATTTCTATGAATTTATCCCGAAAGAGGATATAGGGCGGGAGGATCCGCGCTTCCTGCTTTGCGATGAGCTTGAGACCGGCAAAGACTATTTTCTGATAGTGACAACGCCGGGAGGCTTGTATCGCTATAATATCGATGATATAATTACGGTGGATGGTTTTTTCAACAAGACACCGGTAATAGAGTTTGTCCAGAAGGGCAAAAATGCGGTATCGCTTACCGGGGAAAAGGTTTATGAGGCCCAGGTGAACGCGGCTGTCCTGCGGGCGGTAGAGAAGGGCAGTCTCCTGTTAAAGTTTTTTTCAGCCACGATAGAGCCGGCTACGCCCGGCAGGTATGTTTTTCTGGTAGAATTCGATACGAAGACGACATTTGAACAGAGGAGATCACTGCTCGCGGCCATAGAAGAAGGCCTGCGTCTCGAGAACCGGGAGTATAATGATCTCAGGAATGAGGGGATTCTGTCCGCCCCGGCTTTAAAGGTCGTCAAGGAAGGTTCTTTCGAGCGTTACCGCAAGAAGAGGATAGAGCAGGGCGCGCATGACGGCCAGTTCAAGGCGCCGGAGCTTACGGGAGATCCTGATTTTCAGAAGAACTTCGAAATTGACGAAGAGATAGAGATAGGCGGATCGAGGAGCCATGCCAACATCTAAAAGAGGCTTTACCATAACTGAAGTCGTTATATCGATCTGTCTATTGGCGGTAGTCTGGCTTGCCGCGGTCAATATAATGGTCATAAGCGCCGCGAGCGGCTCACTGGCAAAGCATAAAGTGCAGGCGCAATACCTGATCCAAAAGGCGATCGAAGATATCCGTAAAAAAAGTTTTAGTAGTATTAGCAGTTACAATATAACCCTGAAACCGGAAGGCGCGGGCGTAGCTCCGGGACGGTCCGAGGCATGGAGCCTCGACGAACACGGTACGCCGCTCTACTTTACCGACGATCCGCGGCTTGGCGCCAGGCTGATCGTAACGGTAACGACGCCAGATACTTATTATAAGAAGGTGCTGGCCCAGGTGACATGGAGAGAGTCTTTCTTCGGCAGGTCGAAGACGGTTGGTGAATATGCGGCTACTTATATAGCGCGTGACTCGCAGGCTAATTAGGATGATTATGCTGGATAAAAGAGCGCATACCCTTACAGAGATACTGGTTTCGTCGATGATAATAGTCATATTCTTCATGTCGGCTATCGGCGTATTTGTCATGGCGAAGACTTTTTATGCTTCATGTATGGACGGACAGCAGCTGCAGAGAGATGTCAACCTTGTCATGGATAAGATGATAAAGGGGATGAAGGAGGGCGGTGTGCGTTATGGTGAGCGATCGGCAGTATCTTTTACCGCGCCGATAGCGACTATTACGCGGCTGGAGTTTGTAGGCACAGACGGTCAGACGCGCAGATATTATCTTGCATCGGGAGGTATAGTTTATGAGAGCCCGACGCAGAATCCCAATGTGCAGACAATATATACCACGCCGGCAAACTCTGCCATAACATTATGTTTCTGGCAGCCGGCAGGATACCTGGATAACCAGACGGTAGCCATATATCTTGCCGTTACCAAAAACGTCTCCGGGAAGACTTCTGTAGGGTCCCTTGCAACGTATATAAATTTAAGGAATCTGTGAAAGCGATAGGGGTTATGCGTAAACAGAAAGGCTTTATACTCGTATTTGCGCTGGTCATCATCGCCCTTGTGATATTGAGCCTGGCCGCGCTATTTCTTATCTCATATAATGATCTTGCGGCGGCCAATACCATTACAAGAGGTATGCGTGCCTATTACATAGCCGAAGCCGGGCTCGCCAAAAGATTTATGGACCTTCGCGCGGAGAATCCGGTTATTACCGGGACACTCCCGGAGGCCGGTTTTACATTATCCGGAACCGACTCGGGTACTTATATCACCACGACGACCCCGGTTGCGGGAGGAACTCTCGAAACCTATCGCATAGAAACTACCGGGAAGTATAAGAATATCTCGAGAACGGTCGCTATTACCATTATGCAAAGGTCGTACTCGAGCTTCGCCTACTTGACCAATAACGAGAGTTCTATGTTCTGGTGGTGGAAAAAGCCTGTCTGGTTTGTGACGGGCGATACTCTGACAGGCCCGCTTCATACGAATGACCAGCTCAATATTTTCGGCGATCCGATATTCGAAGGCCCTGTATCCAGCGTCAATTCGTCTATTAACTATTACCATGGCGGCGCGCCGGACGACAATCCCGAGTTCAGGGATTCGCTTACCCTCGGTGCTCTCGGTATACAGATGCCTTCAAGCGCAAATATGTTGACCCCTATATCCACTACGGTGCAATCGGCGTATTCCTATTCCGGCTATACCAAGGTTACTTTCCTGTCGGACGGCACCATGAATGTCTATAATTATGCCAAATATGGCGCTATTATACCGAATATTCCTTTACCGGCAAACGGCCTTATCTATGTTTCCAGCGGGAGCGTAGATGTCTCCGGTACGTTGAAAGGTTCCGTGACGCTTGGGTGCAATAGCGATATCAATATCGTAGGTAATATTATCTACAACTCGGATCCGCGGACGGATACTTCGTCGACCGACATGCTGGGGCTGGTGGCTAAGAGCAATGTTTATATAAGCTCGACTGTGCCTACGCAAAACCTGGAGATCGACGCGTATATCGTAGCGATAGATAATTCCTTCAAGATAGACGATTTCACTTATTATAACCTGCTCAAAGGCACATTGACGCTGTACGGCGGGATAACGCAGTCCAATAGAGGCGCGGTGGGGACATTCAATTCCAGTTCAGGCGACAGGGAGACCGGGTATACAAAGGACTATGAATTCGATGAGAGGTTGTATAGCGCCGCGCCGGTCTGTTTTCCTGTCGCTAAAGATGCGAACGGCCGAACACTCTACCGGAAAGTTACATGGTCGGAGTTATGATAGGGGATGTTTAAGCGATGAAAGGTAAGAACATTATTATTAGTTCGGTGGTTATTATTCTTATAGTCCTGACGGTGGCCTTTCTCTTCTTTAATGAGCTGATGAAAGAGAGTGTGCCTGTCCCCGTCCAGCCGGTGCCTGCGGAGCCTATCGTGGAGGCGCCCTCGAGCGCGCCTGCCATACCAGAGAATGCGATTCCTGACATCGGCCGGATAGAGGAGCGCGCCAAGAAAGAGCAGGAAAAGCGTAAAGAGACCGATAAGGCTATTACGGCGGCGCGCGCCAACAGGGCTTCTGCAAGAGAAGAGACAAGGGCCGCAGCAAAACGTGCCGAAGAAGAAGCCAGGGCGGAGATAGGCAAACCGCCGAAGCCCAAAACGGTCGCTATGGGAGGCGCCCAGCGCTGGACTCCCACAAAAGGAGACGAGGAGAAAATTAAAGCACGAGGACTGCTTGGCTATTAAGGATCCCCGCCCAAAAAAAGCGCCGCAGGATTTATTCGAGAAGACCCTGAAGACCATCCGTAACTATGAAATGATTAAGTCCGGTGACGTTATCCTGGCCGCGGTTTCCGGCGGGCCGGACTCCGTATTTCTTCTGCATCTCCTGGCAGGTTTGAAGCGGAAGCTGGGCATGAAGGATATCGTGGTCGGTAATCTAGACCATGGCCTGCGCGGGAAAGAATCCCGGGCCGATTCGCGTTTTGTAAAAGAGTATGCGTCGAAGTTGGGACTTAAGTTGATTCAGCGCAAGGTTCTTCTTTCATCCAAAAAAGTAAAGGGCCTCTCTACGGAAGAGCTTGCCAGGCAGGTGAGGTATCGTTTTTTTGCCGATTCGGCCAAAAAAGCGCGTGCCGGCGTTATCGCTACCGGGCACACTCTCGACGATCAGGCCGAGACCGTGCTGATGCGGTTCATTAAAGGAGCGTCCCTGAAAGGTATCGTCGGTATCGCGCCCGTCAGGGCGGAGGGACCTTTCAGGATCATAAGGCCGCTTATCGAGATCGAAAAGAGCGAGATCGTCCGGTATCTCGACGGGTACGGCATTCGCTACAGGATAGATAGCACAAACAGTGAACCTATATATTTCCGCAACATAGTGCGTAACCGCATCCTGCCGTTCCTGGAAAGGTATAATCCGAAACTTAAAAGAGGGCTTTTTAATCTCGCGGAGCATTTAAGAGAAGACTTCGAATTCATATCGGAGGAGAAGCGGCGTGTTCGCGGTATAGCGCGGCGGAAAGAAACGGGTGTAGAGGTAAAGCTAAAAGACGTCGTGGTTCAGCCGAAGGCTTTGCAGAAGGAGATATTACGGGATTCCCTCGGCCGGTGCGGCGGCGAGGTGAAGAAGCTTTCTTTCAGGCATTGGAAAGAAGTGGAGTCGTTGATAAGATACGGCAGGAAGGGTAATGCCGTCGACCTCCCGGGAGATATCAGAGTCAGCCGGACGGCATCCTGCCTGGTCTTTTGCCGCCGGACCGGGAATACCCTTGCCATCTAAATTATATTTTGATAAGATATCCCTCTAACGACAAAGGAGTGTAAGCGGTAATGGAAAAGAAAACCGGCAGGAAAAAAGTAATGAAGCCGCAGAAGGGAACAGGCAACTTCTTCATATGGCTTTTTGTCATACTAGGTATGCTCTATCTATTCAATACGCTCAACCAGGGTATCGAGAAGCCCGCCCAGGAGATGGCCTACTCACAATTCTTCGAGATAGCAAAAGAGAACCTCTCGACGCATAAGATAAAATCGGCCGCTAAGACCGATAATATCATTAAAGGCGAATTGGCCGGCGGCGAAAAATTTACGGTCAACATACCGGAGGGCGACCAGGACCTTATAAGGCTCTTGAGAGAGAACGTCAAACCCTTCGACATAAGGCCCCCCAAGACATTATGGGTTAACCTGTTTTATTCGCTCGGCCCTATGGTGCTCTTTATTCTCTTCCTGTGGTTATTTGCCTACAGGGCTCCCGGGGGAGCCGGCGGCGGCAAAATATGGTCTTTCGGGAAGTCGCGCGCAACGCTTGCCTCCGACCAGAACCTCAAAGTGACATTTTCTGATGTTGCCGGCGTGGACGAAGCCAAGGAGGAGCTTAAAGAAGTCATAGAATTTTTAAAGGACCCGCGCAGGTTCCAGCGCCTCGGGGGAAAGATCCCTAAAGGCGTGCTTCTCATGGGCCACCCGGGCACGGGCAAGACGCTTCTTGCGAAGGCCGTTGCCGGCGAGGCGAACGTGCCGTTCCTTTCGATATCCGGCTCTGACTTCGTCGAGATGTTTGTCGGCGTCGGTGCGTCGCGGGTGCGCGACCTTTTCGACCAGGCCAAGCGCTCGGCCAAGACGAGCGGCCGCGGCGCCATTATATTCATCGATGAAATAGACGCGGTCGGCCGCCAGCGGTTCGCGGGTATCGGCGGGGGGCACGATGAGCGCGAACAGACGCTGAATGCGCTCCTGGTGGAGATGGACGGGTTCAATACGCAGGAAGGGGTCATACTCATAGCGGCGACGAACCGTCCCGACGTGCTCGATCCGGCGCTCCTGCGGCCGGGCAGGTTTGACCGGCAGATAGTTATCGATATGCCGGACATTATGGGCCGTGAGGCGATTATAAAAGTTCACGCTAAGAATGTGAAACTCGACCCCGCGGCAAATTTAAAGACTATAGCCAGGCAGACGCCCGGTTTCTCCGGCGCGGACCTGGCAAATCTGGTTAATGAAGCGGCTCTTCTTGCCGCGAGGCGCAATAAAGAGACCGTGACGATGGGAGAGATGCAGGAAGCTATGGAGAGGGTAATGGCCGGGCCGGAACGAAGGTCGAAGGTCATATCGAAAAAAGAGAAAGAGATAATCTCGTACCACGAGTCGGGGCACGCGCTCCTGGCGCTTCTTATCCCCGGGGCGGATCCGCTACACAAAGTCTCGATACTGCCGCGCGGTATGGCGCTCGGGTATACTATCCGTCTTCCTATCGAGGATAGATATATAGTTTCCAAGACGGACCTTATGGGCAGGATCGCCGGCCTTCTCGGAGGCAGGGCAAGCGAGGAACTGGTCTTCCACGAGGTTTCGACCGGCGCGCAGAATGATCTCGAAGTCGCGACGGGCCTGGCGCGGAAGATGGTCACAAGGTTCGGTATGAGCGAAAAACTGGGCCACCTCACGTTCGGCCATAAAGAAGAGCAGATATTCCTGGGCAGGGACATAATCGAAGAACGCAACTACAGCGACCAGACGGCACTCCTCATTGACCAGGAAGTGCGCAAGATAGTCGACGATTGTTATGAACGTGCCAGAAGCGAACTCGCAAAGCACCAGGATAGATTAAAAGTGTTATCGGAACGGCTTTTGGAAAAAGAGATCATGGAAGTCGAAGAGATAAAGGCGCTCCTTGGATTCGATGCCGATAAGAAGGAAGCTTAATACCGGCAGGACCTGTATCATGGGGGTCCTGAATGTGACCCCGGATTCGTTTTCCGACGGTGGGAAGTATTGCGATAAGCGCGCCGCGCTTGCGCGCGCCGCCGAGATGGCCTCCGCAGGAGCCGATATCATCGATGTAGGCGGCGAATCCACGCGGCCGGGGGCGAGTCCCGTCAGCGAGGAAGAGGAATTGGGCCGCGTTATACCGGTCGTCGCGGCCATAACGGCACGGCAAAGGATACCGGTATCGATCGATACGCGGAAGGCAAAAGTTGCCGAGGCCGCGATCAGGGCGGGCGCAAGAATCATTAACGATATATCCGGATTGAAATATGATCCGGCCATGGCGGAAGTTGCGGCCCGCTACGGCGCCATGGTGATCGTTATGCATATAAAAGGTACGCCTGCCGGAATGCAGAAGTCGCCGCGTTATCGCAATCTTATTCCGGAGATCAAAACATCGCTTAAAGAGTCGATAAAGCGCGCGCGGGCCGCCGGGGTCAAAGAGGCGGATATAATTATCGACCCGGGGATAGGGTTTGGCAAGACGGTAGAACATAATCTTGAGATATTGAAAAGACTGGAAGAGTTTAAGGGTTTTGGAAGGCCGATCTGTGTTGGGGTTTCGCGCAAAACATTTATCGGCAGGATATTGAATCTCCCCGATACGGCCGAAAGGCTTGCGGGAACGACCGCCGCATGTGTCGTGGCTGTCGTAAACGGAGCCGGCATCCTAAGGGTTCACGATGTCAGGGCGGCCGTGCAGGCCGCTGCAATAACCAACAGAATACTTAAGGCGGGATAGATGGCTGCAGTCCATTACTGGAAGATAGCGCTTGAGATACTGATATTCTGGTACGTCATATACATGATGCTCCTGTTTGTCAAAGGAACCCGTTCTGAACAGCTGTTGAAAGGGTTGGTCATTATCGCGATCATCTTTATCGGCACCCAGCAGCTTGGCCTCGATGCTATAAATTGGGCGATTACGAGGCTGTTTCCAATATCGGTTATCGCCCTGCTCATAATATTCCAGCCGGAATTACGGCGTGGTCTCGCGCAGCTGGGGCGGTTCGGCAAGCATGGCGAAAATATCGAGGCAATCGATGAGATAACGCGCGCGGCGGTGAATCTGGCAAAGAAACGCATAGGCGCATTAATAGTTATCGAGAGGGAGACGGGGCTCAAGAGCTATATAGAAACAGGAACCATTGTCGACGCCGACTTAAGCGCTTTTCTCCTCAATTCCATTTTCCTGCCGCAGTCGCCTCTTCACGATGGAGCCGTTATAATAGGACGCGGAAGGCTTACCGCGGCGGCCTGTGTTCTGCCTCTGCCCCAGGAAGAGAAGGATCTGCCAAAATACATGGGTATGCGCCACAGGGCGGCCGTCGGCATCAGCGAGGAGACGGATGCCGTCTGCGTTGTCGTAAGTGAAGAGACGGGTTACATATCCGTCGCGAGCGACGGCAAACTGAAATGTGAGTTGGACGAAGAGAGCCTGAATAAGATGCTGAAGAATATTTTCCACAGGCCATCAAAAAAACATTCGCGCATTCAGATCGTGGATATCGACTCTAAGAGAGACTGATCATGATGGAGTTTATAAGGAAAGTTTTTACAAAACATATAGGCCTGAAGATTACGGCGCTTGTCCTGGCGCTGGCGTTATGGTTCTACATCGTGAACGAATTGAATAAGGGTAACGAAGAAGAACGGCAGTTCCTGAGCAGGATGCTTCCGCAGGAAGGCCTCGTCGCAAAGAAACTTGCAATAAGGCCGATATTCATCGGCAGGCCGTGGTCCGGATTTAGCGTCGATCCCAGGAAGGCCGTAGTGGTCCCCGAATACTGCATAGTGGTAGGGACTAAAGAATTGTTGAGTAAGGCCAGGTATGTTTATACGATGCCGGTAGATGTGTCCGGGGCCGCCAAACCTTTTACGAAATCCGTAGCCCTGACCCCTATAATGCCGGGTGTCTATATGGAAGAGACCCTTGTGCAGGTCACCGCACCCGTAGAAAAATTAAACCCTTAAAGATATGCCAAAGTTAGGCGTTAATATAGACCACGTTGCCACTTTACGGGAAGCGCGAAAGACCTGTATACCGGATCCCGTAGAGGCCGCGCTTGTGTGCGAAAAGGCAGGATGCGATTCGATAGTCTGCCACTTGCGCGAAGACAGGCGCCATATAAAAGATGACGACGTGATGCGCCTGCGTAAGGTCGTGACGACGCGCCTGAACCTTGAGATGTCCATATCGCCCGAAATAGTAAAGATCGCATGCAGGATAAAGCCTGACCAGGCTACGCTTGTGCCGGAGAGGAGGCAGGAGGTCACTACGGAGGGCGGCCTGGACGTTAAGGCCAATTTGAAGAGGATAAGTTCCGTAACGGCAAAGTTAAAAGCGGCCGGGATAGCCGCGAGTTTCTTCATAAATCCATCTATCGCACAGATAGATGCTTCTCACAGGTGCGGCGCAGGGATAATAGAGCTCCATACCGGAGAGTACGCGAATGCCGGGACCGCGGCTGCCAGAAGAAGGGAACTTGCCGTGTTGGAGAGGGCCGTGGAACATGCCCTGTCGCTGGGGCTTGAGGTGAATGCCGGCCACGGGCTAAATTACGAAAATGTGTATGATATCGCGCGGATAAGCGGCATGAACGAACTCAATATAGGGCACGCTATAATTTCCAGCGCTGTCTTCGTGGGACTTTCTGCGGCGGTGGATGAGATGCTGGAGCTGGTTGCATGATCTTTGGAAGCGGCGTGGACATAGTAGAAGTCTACAGGATGAAGGACGCGATAGACAAATGGGGCGACTCATTCTTAAAGAAGATATTCACCTGCAGGGAGATAAAATATTCGAACTCTAAGAGATTTTCGTGTCAGCATTTTGCGGCGCGGTTTGCGGCGAAAGAGGCTATCGTCAAGGCGTTCGGCGAGCCGCGGAAATTTCCCATCAAGTGGACCGAGATAGAGGTAATGAATGACGGCGAGGGTAAGCCGACGATAAGATTTTATAAAGATGCGCTTAAACTCAAGAATAAGAAGAGAATCGGCAATGTGATGCTTAGCATCTCCCATTCCAGGAATTACGCAATCGCAAACGTCATACTTTTAAAAGATGCCGCATGATATCGATAGGTAAGCTTATAAAGAAATTTCCGATTAGGCCGCTTGATTCCAGTAAAGCGGATTTTGGGCACGTCCTGGTTGTTGCCGGGTCCGCCGGTTATACGGGCGCGGCGTACTTATCGAGTCAGGCGGCAGTGAGGTCAGGCGGCGGACTCGTGACGCTGGCGGTGCCCGAGAGCCTCCATTGCATAATGGCGGCAAAACTTACCGAGGTCATGGTGAAGTCCTGCCCTGAGACGAAAGAGCGTTCGCTGGGGATAGATGCCGAAGGCGGCCTTTTGCGTTTTGCCGGCAGGTGTAATTCTTTTGCGATCGGCCCGGGGCTTTCGCGGAATAACCAAACGGCGCGGCTAGTCAGGAAACTTGTTGCAAAATTGGATAGGCCTATAGTCCTCGACGCCGACGGGATAAATGCTTTCGACGGCTATGCCGGAGAACTTAAAAAAGCCAGGGGACCGCTTGTGCTCACTCCTCATCCGGGAGAATTGGCAAGACTGACGGGGGAGAGCATAGCGAAGATAGAGAGGTTCCGAAAAGATGTTGCGCTTGAAACGGCGCGTGAGTATAATATCGTCCTGGTTTTGAAAGGACATAATACCGTTGTTGCCGGGCCGCGCGGTGAATTTTATATAAACAGGACCGGTAATCCCGGGATGGCGTCCGGCGGCGTCGGCGATCTGCTCACAGGTATTATAGCCGCATTTGTCGCGCAGGGCGTGGAGCCTTTTGACGCGGCGGCGCTCGGTACATACTTTCACGGCCTGGCGGGGGACCTGGCAGTAAGAGATAAGGGGTCGCTGGGTCTTATCGCAACGGATCTTTTAGATAAGCTGCCGGAAGTGTTAAAGAGATTAGGGTAGTCTCTTGGCGCGGGAGTTGGAAGATAGCGTCTCGGGACACCAGACATGCGCAACAATGTTGGCGCTAGCATAGCTCAGCTGGTAGAGCAATGGTTTTGTAAGAATGCTATGGTAGTTTTTGAGTAGTTTCGTAACCCATTTAAAGTCAACGTAATACGAATAGTAGCAATAAGTTAAGACAATTTTTTTTAATTTGATTTTTAGCGGATTTGGTAGCGTTTAGGGTTATTTGTTAGCAAATAGCGCTACAAATTTAGGCTGGGGTAACTCAACTGGTAGAGTTCGTGCTTTGTAAGCACGCTGTTGGAGGTTCAAGTCCTCTCCCCAGCTCCAATTATTTAAGTCGGCCGAGTCCTCTCCCCAGCTCTAGTTAATCTGAATATAGAGGAGCGCCTGAAAAGAAGAATTATGAAAAGGAAAGGCATGATTGTATTTACAATTTTTTTGCGTCAGCATTTTTCATTTTGGACCTACAAAAGGCGGCGGCATAAAAGGACAGCTTTTACATGAAAGAAAAATTACATTTAATGGAAATCCTGCTTATGAAATGAGTTTTATCCATAAAGGGGAAAAGCAGGAATATCAAAGTAGGTGCATTCTGTTAAAAATTGATACAACATATTATGAAGTTTCATATTTTATTGCACATGATGTCAATTATATGAAAAACTTAGATCTAATCGAACAAAGTTTAAAAACGCTTCAACTTTAACCAGCTAGTACTTGAAGCTAATAAGTCTTGACAATACAACTATTTAGTTGTATACTTTATATTGAGGGGTACGGAGTTAGTGGCTAAAATAGCGACTTATTATTACCTTACAGAATCAGGCAAATCGCCTGTAAAAGAATTTGTTGATTCATTGGATTTTAAATCACAAAGAAAGTTTTTCTTTGTTAAGGAATTATTGGAGGAATTTGGTCATAGATTGCCATTTCCTCATGCCAAATATATTGGGGATAGCATCTTTGAGTTGAGATTCAAAGGACATGAAGGAGCGGTCAGGGTTTTGTATTTCTTTTATCATGAAGATAAAGCAGTATTTACCAATGGCTTTATAAAAAAGGCGCGGAAAACTCCTAAAAATGAGATAATTATAGCCATCGAAAGAAGGAACGATTTTTTAAGTAGACAATAAGGGAGACGATTAATATGAAACTACAAAAAGTAGATGAGCACTTAAAAGAAAAGTTGAAAGACCCTTATTTTAAGGAGCTTTATGAGCTTGAGGAACAAAAACTCAAGATCGTAAAACGGATTATCGAATATCGGGTTAAAAATAAACTCAGCCAGAAACAGTTAGCCGATAAGGTGGGGGTAACCCAGCAGCATATTTCGAAGATTGAAAACGGTGAATTCAGCAGTATTTCTACCCTCGAAAAGGTATTGCTTTTTATCGGCTATACGGTTAAAATGCAAGCCATTCCTCTTAACAGTACTATTAGGCACAGGCTTGAGCGCTTGATTCATCCCAAAAGGCGCGTTCAATTTGCATAGGGTTACTTAAAGTAATGATATTTTTCAGATTAGCGCCACAAACGGAGGTGGGTTGTAGGTAGTTTTCAGTCTTCCGACGAGAAAATTGCAAATACGGTTAGCGGAGCAGGGGTTTTGTAAACCATAGGTCGGGGGTTCGATCCCCTCTGCTAGCTCCATCCTACTTTGCCCTTAAGGCGCTTAGATAACTGTAGGGCTTCGTAGGATAAGTTCCATGTTTGAATTTTTGACATTTGGAATTTGTTATTTGAAATTCTAACTCCGTTTTAGTCAACAATATGGTGAGGTACCATAGCGGCCAAATGGACCAGACTGTAAATCTGGCGGCGCAAGCCTTCGATGGTTCGAATCCATCCCTCACCACCAACTTTACTCAAGTATTTTTAATTATTGTGACATCAAAGACTTGTGCGAAATAGTGGTTTTAGACCTAAGTAAGAGGGTTGCTAAGAAGTCAAAAGAGGCATTGGTTAGCATATAACCGATGCCTCTTTTTTGCCGCCAAAATTTATTGCCCGTCTTCAAGCAAAGAATCTCATTATTTTTAATTTGGTTTCGAGTATTTGGCCTGTATAATATACCGCCATGTTCGAAACCTATCGTACGGCTATCCCTAAATATCAAAAGCTTTCTCTTGAGGAAGAAAGACGCCTCATTGCCCAGGCAAAAAAGGGTGATAAAGGCAAGGCCAATGAGCTTATCCTGCGGCATATAGGATTTGTCCTTTTTCGAATTCACAAGATAATATTCCCGATTTATCGTGATCGTTTCAGCGAAGACATTCTCTCTCAGATGGTATTTATCTTGTACGATAAGATTCAAACCTATAACCTCCGATATAAAGACAAGCATGGTAACCCCAAGCCCGTCCGTTTTAGCTCTTATGTATGGAAAAGAATAGACGGATTCATTATTGATTATCTAAAGAAGGAACTTGCCAGGGAAAGACAAGAGCAAAGCCTTGATCAAGTGGAAGCCGCCCACGAAAATGACGCGCTTATCTATGAAGCGCTATATAAATAGTGCACTGATGAAGTGAATAATTCAAAAGCATTAGGAATTCAAAAATGTAGATATCTTTCTATTGACTTAACATATTTCATGGTATAATTTTCTACCATGTTTGTATATAAAAATAGATATAGCATATTATTTAAAGCTATAACGATAGCCATAGTGTGTACATTTCTGGTCAATGATCTTGCGTGGGCACAACCTTCCTCCGGCTACACTTCTTCTAACACTACTACCCTTGCGGCACAATTAAGATCCAAGCCATTCTTCGATAAGTGGGGCATGGATTTCCGTACAGGCTTTACTGCGTCTTATGCGGCGGTTGAATTGCGCAATCTATTCATAGCTGGAGACGTGAGAGAAGGTCAAATTGCAAGATTGAATAAGACATGTTTTCCTGCTGGCGAAGTTGAGATAGGTGCAAGTATTGAAAAAGGTAGCTTAACTAGTGGGAAAAAATGGGCAATCGCCACATTTAATTTTAAGAAGGAAGGCAAACAGGTAAAAGCGTTACTTCTCAGAGATTATGCTGATTTTACTCCACAGGATCTGGAAGAGCTAAGAAATTTTGAGATCAAAACGGATGCAGACATAGCCCATCTCTCGTGCCCCGGACTTGAAGGGGTGTGGTTTGTTAATCCTGACAAAACACAAACAGAGGAAGATTATAAGGAAAAGTTTTCCAAAGTCCGCGATCTTGTTTGGAACACATATCACAAATTAATGAATGCAAAAAAATCGATATATCTTAGCGACCCGATAGAATTTTTAGAAGATATGGCCAGTGAACTAAAAGTGGAAGGCACGGTTTTAATTCCGGACTATGAGCTATTAGGTATCGCAAATAAATATTTTAATATCGGAGACGGAGTAATTAACATCCCGCGCAAAGTATACGATGAATGGATCTCTGATGGCCAAACGAGAGACGATTTAAAAAAGTTAGGGATATGGGGACCCGGTGTATATATTATATATTCACCACTTGCGTTTACTCTATTGAGAGAACGTACAGGGAATAGGCAAATGATTTGCGGTGTATTGCATGAATTTTTGGAATTGTTATGTTATGACAATGAAATATGTGATTTGAAATTTGAATATGTCTTTCATCATGCGTGCCTAGAAATAATCGAAGAAGAATTGAAATTTGCCAGAGACTTAGGTTGCTTGGAAGATATTATCGCATCCAGAAGAGGCGCGGATTTTGAACAGATAAAACATAGATATAAAGGTGTAACATTTAAGCCAATAATAGATCGATATGAAAAACTTCTCGCTACAGCAGAGAATGGAGAATTATTTACCGGAGCTAATAGCTCCGCCCCAGTCGCATCGCAAAATCCAGGCGTAATGGCGAGAGGTGAAGCCCACGCAAAACGTTTACCCGGTCCGAAACTACCCGGTGCTGAGCCACCGTCTGGACGGCACAATTATAAGCCTGACCAGCCTGAAGATACGCCATCGGATGAAAATCCATTGCCTATTCCGAAACCTCCTATAAGCTATGCCGAATTAAATGCGCAGCAAGCGACTCGTTCATCCGCATCCAGCGGCGCTACTAAAGATGATAGGATAAAGGTACTTGAAGAGAGACTCAACCATATTCTAAGCCGTGATAAGCGTGCCCCGCTGTTAGGACTCGATATGGATGAGACGACGATATCTATTACAAGCTTAATGAGTGATAAAGAAAACGAGCCTATTGTAAACGCTATCATAGCTTATCTTGAAGAAGGCGGTTATATTGCTTTCGATACTCTCGCGACAAAAGAGACATTTTACTGGAGGGCGCTCGATCATCTTGCCAATAAACTTCACAAACTGCATAAATCATATTTGCTGAGCCATATCTATTTGATATTAGCTGCTCGGGATAAATTCTTCAAAGAGAAACGCATTTATGAATATGAAGATACCCGGGGTTACAGACTGATACATGAAGATAATTACGGAACAAAAGGCAGTGCGTTAGTGTGGTTGGCTGAGCATTTAAATTCAAAGGTCTCCTTAGTCGCATTCTATGGTGACAGATATGATGAACGACTTAATGACGGTAATGTTATAGGAATGCCTGGCATACCTATAGCGGTAAATGCTGGACGGGATCTTGCAAACAGTGAGATAGGGCTAATGATGTCCGGTAATATGACAGAAGGGTTTTATAGCAAACCATCAAAGGAGCAGCGTATCTTTAATACTAAGCATGGTGGTACATCGATATTATTGAACGACTTAGTCTTTTTAACCGGTAAGCTTCGCGAGCATCCTGAATTTAAAGGTACTCCATTGGAGAGCCAACCTCAACTCGAAGGAAAAGATGTTGTCTGGACATTCGAAAGCGGGAAGGTATTAGATATAGGCCCCGAAGATAGAGTGCGGGTGACCGTAGGAGAGCCATCTAAAGGGGCGCCGGGATTTGTATGGGCAGGTATAAAAGACGATTTTGGTCATTGGAATAATTGTCGAATGATTCCGTTAATCGAGAATACAGCAGGTCGCCATGAAGCCGTCCTACCGAAAGATGTCAATGTTTTCACATTTTTCTGGACAGCAGGCCACTGGGAAAGCAGGGATTTTAACATAAATCGCTGTAAGTCCGGCACTCCGCTTGTCCAGCAAAATATCACCAAAGACATGCGGGAGGCGGAAACTATAGCTACGGTGTCGATTGAAATTGCGAGAATGATTCACGATAATGGGTTCGGTACAATTTTACTCTTTGGCGACAGCGCAGTGCTTCCAACGATGCTTTTGGAAACAGCATGGAAACATCTTTATGGCAACAAAAATATGCCGCTAATCTATCTTGTTAATCACGATGACAAGAGAGCATTGCTAGGAGGAGGCTTGACTGCATCAGCTCAAAATGAAAAACTACGGCAGGTTATGGGCCTTGACAATCGAACTTTCAATGAGATTAAATCGAAGAAATTCATCGTTGTGGACGATTACATCGGAACCGGTACTAAAAGATACGCTATCGATTTATTGCTACAAAATGTTGGTTTCGGGCAACCCGCCTATTATTGTTTCTTTACAGCGAAGCCTTATAGTGGCACATTAGAAAAAAATAATCTGTCAAGAGTTACCTCCGTCGGTTCATGTGATTACGAATTTATGAATTTGTTTCCACATATAGCGGCTAATTATGGTTATGCGATAAGAAGAGGACAGGTAAAAGGAGTATCTTTGACGGGGCTAGAGATGTATGTCAATAATATCATAAGGACGATTGAATCCGCTCCGGTTTTGTTAGTTGCGGAAGGCAAAGAACTAAAGCCGTTGCCAAAAGATTTAGGTGGCGGATATCCAATAGATATTATTCAGAATCTGATTCGGGAAGCCTCGAAACTCGAAAAAGATGAACAACGGGCAGAAATAGTTCGTATCGCAGGATTGGCAAGAGGAAGCATAGAAGCCAGCGTATATACTCTTAAAGAATTTATAGCAAGTCTTACCGCAATGCCGTACCATGCCGAGATCTGCCGTGCCGTTACCGAAGCAATGAGCGGCGAGGCACTAAAAGAGTTTAATGCGGTTGCGTCCGCATCCGGTGGCGCAGCGGCAAATAGGGACGAGACCGCAAAGCGCAAAAAGATAACAGAAGCTATATTAAATGCGTCATGGGTGAAATGTTACTATGAAGGATTTTTATGGGAACCCCAAGAACTTCAAGATTACTTGGTTTGGTTAAGGAAATTTCTGTCCGGCGAAGATTGTATATCAACCGAGGAAATAGACGAGGTATATGCTTTGCCAGAAGAAGAAGTTTTGCGACTTGCAGATGTATATATGCATGATATAACCAGTATAAATAAAAGACCAGTTCGCGACTTAAGAGAATCCTTTCTTTCTCCTACAAAGGGTTGTGAGGACCTCTATCAATATTTTCCCGAATGGAATAAAGATATGATTATATTTTGGCGTGCACTGGAAATATTATCTCGCAGGTCTGACATAGCGATCTATCAGCCAAAAGATGATAAATGGTTTTTACGCTATTTAGATGATGAGTTAAGACAATGCTCTGTGGAAAGAAGAGAGGCCTATGCCCACCGCCTCGAATTACGCGCAGCCATACCTCAACCAGAAGAATCTTCTCGGGCATTACGGCAATTAGCACAGAAGTTGCGTGACTCGAATAGTGTGCTGTCTAAAACCATAACCATATCCGACCAACCCTTGGGTTTAAGCGAAGTCTTATCCAGTAGCGGTACGCCGGCAAAAAGTGAAGCCACATCTTCGACCCGGCAGCAAACGGGACAGGCCGATGTAGCCCCTGTTCGTCAAAGCACACAAGGCGAAGGCATAGCGAAATTGCGGGAAAAGCTCGCCGCCAGGACTTTATCACCGCAAGAAGAAGCCGATTCCGATTTGGATAAGGCCGATGCGGACAAGATTCATGCCGAGAATCTTCAAAATACCCCTGTCATTGCTAATAACACGATACGTTGCGATATTATTACAGATTCTATAATACCAGAAGCGCAAAGGCCAATCCTGACAAATGTCGAATTTGACATGAGGCGTAGAGACTATAGCGAGAAGATAGTTCGTTTAGCAGGGGATGGCCCGGGCAATTTTGTGGACAAGGTACGTATTAAGATGCAGAAGACGCTAGATTATTATCGTGCCGAGTATGGCAACGATTTTAAAAATTATAAATTCGAATTCGGTGTTGCCTGTCCAAGTACAGATGAAGTCAGGGCGATACTTGGTAGCAACCTGGCAAAAGAGTTAGGAGCAGACATAAAGGCCATGGCTTTTGAGCGGTGCAAAGAACCCGTTCAGGTCGAAGGCATAATGCGAGCAATGAGGGCACTTCATACAAATAGCATTGCAAGCTTGCGGAGTGCTTTTGAATCCTTGGCGAATAGGAAATTAACCGATGAAGAACTGCGTATAGCCGATATCGGTGAATTCGTAATGACGATAGCCTTTATCCTACCGCCGATTAGACAGGTCGATTATGCCCATGTCATGGAAGTGAATCATATCATACGAAAGTATATCAAAACCGCCGCGTAATTTTCAGTATGTCCTCAACTTTTACCTTCCATTTTTCCTGCTCTCATGCTATATTCTGCTTCGGAGAAGAGTATGAAGATTAAAAAGATAATCGGTATGGGTGAATCCACCATCATTGAGTGGAAACAATCTTTAGCCGAGATCGATGAGATAATCGAGACGGCAGCCGCTTTTGCGAATACGGAAGGCGGTCAGCTATTTATAGGTGTTTCCCCTGAAGGCACGATTTATAGTGTTCAGATCGGTAAAGGTACGATTGAGAAGTTGGTCAATCAAATAGCCCAGCATACTGACCCTAAGCTTCATCCCAATGTAATTGTAAAGAAAATTGACAATAAAGACGTGATCGTTATCGAGGTCAAAGAATCCCACGATCATTTGGTGCTTGCCTTTGGGCGGCCATATAAGCGCGTGGGGCGCTCTACGGTTAAGATGTCTAAGGATGAGTACGAGCGTTTGATCCTTGAGAAGCATAAGGGCAGGTTGTATTTCGATGAACAAATCTGTAAGGAAGCAAAAATTACAGATATCAGTAACGAAAAGCTTTTGACCTTTGTTAAAAAAGCCAAAGAACAAAGAGGGTTGAATATAGATCGTGAGACGCCGGTGCCGGATATTTTGAGAAAGCTAAAGTTAATAAAAAACGGCAAGCTGACCAATGCGGCCATTCTATTATTTGGAAAAGACACGCAATCCTTCTTTTTGCAAGCCGAATTAAAAGCTATTCGGTTCAAAGGTGTAGATGAAACCAAACCGATGCTTGATTTCAAAACAATCGGCGGAGACGCGATTACGCTTCTTGAGAAAGCGGAAAGCTTTATCTACGATCATATCCCAATGAAAGCATGGATAGAATCAGGGAAGCTCCAACGTCAGGAAAAATGGCTTTATCCACAGGATGCCATAAGAGAAGCTCTGGCAAACGCTTTGGCTCATCGAGACTATGCCAGTTCAGGTAAAGTCCAAGTAAGGATTTTTGACGATCGACTGGAAGTTTGGAATCCCGGACTTTTACCTCCGCCGCTTACCATAGAAAAATTAAAAGGAAAGCACGATTCGATTCCACGTAATCCTCTGATTGCCAAAGCCTTTTTCTGGATTAAATTCGCCGAGGATGTGGGTTCAGGAACAAGTAAAATCATTCGGTGGTGCAAAGAGTGGGGATTACCCGAACCAACTTATGAAGAGGCTGGCGGCAGTTTTGTGACAGTTTTTCATAATCCCAAACCGGATAAGCAAATTCAAATAAGTTCGGAGAAAAGTTCGGAGAAAAGTTCGGAGAAGATTATTGCGGCAATTAAAGAAAACCCCGCTATCTCAGCGCAACAGATTGCCCAGCTATTAGGCGTAACCAGTAGAGCTATCGAAAAGCATTTGTCAAAACTAAAGGAAAAAGGCATTATTAAACGTATTGGTCCCGATAAAGGCGGGCATTGGGAGATCCACGGTTAATTCGCTATTACTACTGTCGCACATTTTCAGTCATTGAATTTATGGCTAGTGTATCGTCGGAATTATGGTAAAATATGCAGGAGTTAAGTTCGGTTCGAACCCTCACCACCATTCTGCTGCGCCCTTCAGAGTAAGGCTGAGGTAGGGCTTCGCAGAAATTGTACATGTAGGCAGAATGCCCCTACGAAGCTCAACCACTACCTGAGCGGTGAAGAGCGAAGTAGGGCAATTGTTGTATAGTGGATTCGGCTAGTTCTGGATCTGCCTCTGGCGGCTGAAGAGGAATCCATCTCTCACCACCATAAACCACTCGTGTTTGCCTATGTGTGGTTTATGCCCAGAAAATCCCACTTTCCCACTTGACAATATTCCCACTGTATGATATACTTTTACTAGAAAGAGAGGGATTATAATGAAGACATTAAAAGCCGCGCAAAAGAAAAAGCAAACCTTTGAGATCCGGGAGGTGTTTATACCCGTAGATACCCGGCCACTCGATTCCAAGCACCGTATAACGCTGGGGGGAAGGTTGCAAAAACTCTTAATGAGTAAGATGAAGATTGATTCTTACCAGGTATTTGTCGGCAAAGAAGGGGATATATTACTCCGGCCCGCCGTATCGGTTCCCAGTAACGAGGCGTGGATATATCGTAACTCGGAAGTTATCGGCAAGATACGACGGGGGTTAAAAGAGGCGGCAGAAGGCAAGATAGAAAAGGCCGATGATCTGGAAAGTTTCTTAAACGATTTATGAGTTTCTTCCTTAGTTTTACTCCTGAAGCAAGAGAAAACTTAAAAGAGTTGAAACGCTCCGCCCATTTAGAGAAACGTTTCAAGGCGGCTTCCAAAGCATTAAAACTCCTAGCGGACAATCCGCGGCATCCAGGATTACAAACGCATCCATATACTTCTTTGTGTGGTCTAAACGGAGAAAAGGTCTTTGAAGCGTATGCCGAGCAGAATACTCCGGCAGCATTTCGCATCTTCTTTTATTATGGAAAAGCCAGGGGCGAAATCGTTGTTTTTGCAATTACGCCGCATCCCTAAAAAATCGGACATATCCAATAGTTGAATATGTTACAATAGATGAAATAGATATTATACTGATGGAGTTAAGGTAAAATATTATTGAGTTTGGTTCGCAATAAACCCTCACCACCATTCGAAACTCACACTATTTTAAGGATAGTGTTCTCAAAGAGTTGTGCGAAATAGAGGTGTTAGACCTAAGTAAGAGGGTTAGTAAGAAGTCAAAAGAGGCATTGGTTAGCATATAGCCAGTGCCTTTTCTATTTTTACTGGCCTAATCAATGTTAGAGATAAAAAAGGCAGTAACTTTTTCTTGACTTAACATAAATGTATGATATGCTTAAATTACAATATTCTAGAATAAAGGCAAACTCGCGGAGACGCGAGGGCGCAAAGCTGACGGTCTAGAGAACGTATTTTACGCTAGATAGCCAAGCTGCCTAGAAGATAAGGCGGCTTGGTTTTTTTATACATCAAACTCGATATCTGACAATGAAAAATTTTAAGGGGAAACAAAAATGCATATAAAAGAGAAAAGACTATATCGTGTGCTGATATCTTTTGTTACTCTATGTGCTTTTTTCTCTAACATGGTGTTTTACGATCTTGCGTGGGGCGCTAACGCTACAAATCCAGCGGTATCAGCTGGCAATATAAGCACCGCTCCTTTAGATATAAATGGCATTTCAATACCTTTTCGTTTCGGTGAGATAAAAGACACGTTCAAAGGTTCTAACGGCAAGACTATCATCCACATTCAGGACGCCCATTGTAATTATTCAGCCCAGCATGCCTCAGAAGCCATTATAAAACATCTCGTATCTACCTATAATATAGGTTTAGTATCACTGGAAGGCGGTAAGGGTAATTACGATCTTTCCATATTTACTAAAATTAAAGACCCCGAATTAAGAAAAAAGGTTTCCGACTATTTCGTAAAGGAAGGGCGGATATCCGGACCTGAATTCTTTGCTATAAATAACCCGGATAAAGTAAAACTTTTCGGCATAGAAGATGAAAAACTCTATGGGGAGAACTTAAACGCCTATCGATCCTCTCTTATATATAAGGAGGAAGTCGATAAATATCTCAATACACTATCTCTAGCGATAACGAACCTTAAGCTAAAAGCGTATTCCCCAGAACTCAAAGAAGTTGACGAAAAGATAAAGGCGTATAAAGACAGCAAGATAGATTTTAAGGCCTATATCGCATTCTTGAAAGAGAAAGCGGAGTTACAAAAAGTCGACATTAATACCTACCCGAACCTATCCAGCCTCCTTACTATCCTAAATGATGAAAAATCCATAAATTTCAAAAATGCCGACACTGAACGCAGCATTCTCATCGATAAGCTTAACCAAAAGCTCTCTACGAAAGATTTGGAAGAGCTTGTCGTAAAGAGCGTGCAGTTCAAGCAGGGCGATATTACAAATGAAGAATTTTACAGTTATCTGCTTAAGAAGGCACGCTTTACGGGAGTAGATTTTAGCAAACTGCCTAACCTTGTAAAATACTCCGAATATGTAAAAAAATATGATGCTATAGACAAGCTCGTCCTGTATAAGGAAATAGCGAAACTCGAAACAACCCTCGTAGAAAATCTTGCCAAAACGGATGACCAAAAAACCATCTATTCTTTAGACAAAGACCTGTCGCTTATTAAGGGCATGTTCAATATAGCCTTAATCAAGGAAGATTTCGATTACTATGTAGCTAATAAAGCTAATTTTAGTGTAAAAAGATTCACAGACTTCATAAATAAAAAAGCTCCTATCTATGGCTTGAGCTTTAAACTGGACGACGGTATAGCAAAGCTCGATTCTTACAGAGATAGCATGGAGAAGTTCTATGTATATTCCCAGAAAAGAGACGATGCTTTCATAAAAAATATAGCGAATAAGTTTAAAGCTGAAAAGAAGGATGTAACAATTCTTGTAACCGGCGGTTTTCATACCGGCAACCTCTCAAAGCTATTAAAGAATAAGGGATACTCATATATAGAGGTAATGCCGAAATTTGAGAAAACGGATATCGAAAACCCGTATTTCAAAATACTTTCAGGCGGTAAAAGCCATATTGAGACCATAGTAGAATCACGTATTTCTAATATAGCTGTTCCACAAGTACTTTCTGAAATGGGGATAGTAGGTGCTCGCGACAGAAATATATTTGCGTTGTCAGCCGATATTATAAGTGCTTTGGAGGCAAATCCCAAGAAAGGGATTCTTTTAATGGTTCCCGGAGGGTACCTAAGATTAACGCATGAACCGCAAACGGGAAGTTTCAATGAAAAAGTAGGCGAGATTGCGGGTAAGTCATTATATGCGGTCAGGGAAGGGAACGAAACTTATGATCCGAGTTTTGAAAATATAATCATATTTGATCACAAACTTTGGCCGAGAGAAGATTGTCCAGGGCATCAAGCGATGTGGGACTTATTGCTCAAGATGGCGCATACTCCTAATGAAACATACGATGGGTTAGAGGCGCATTTGTTAGCAGATTTCCTTGCTCCAGATCTTTCCAAAGCCTTAGAGGCCAAAATTGGCAAAGAGAACGTAGCAAAGCTTATCGAGATAGGTAACAAGCCATTTGGCGCATCCAAGGGCTTAATTCATGTTGTAACAGGCAAAGATAAGTCCGTCATACCGTGGCGCATCGCATCTTTCAGTCGCGGCTACGGGGTAAATGTTACTTATACCGGAGACAATAATGAGTTCATTGACTATCTACTCCACGAATTAAATGCCGCAACATATTATTTAGAGACCGGCACGGAAATACAGCATGCCAATAATGATCCGGAAGTATCACAGGTTAAAGTCGGAGAAATACTGGCAAAGATTGAAAAGGGTTTGACTCGCGGCGACTCCGCTACAGGTGAAATGCCTACAGAGCAAACGCAACCAGGATTACCAGAAGAAGCATCGCGTTTAGCAAATCGGCAACGGCTGGTTCAGGCTATCGCCGATGATCTTATTGCCAATTATTTAGATTCCCGACTGTCAGGCAAGGATTCTCTTATGCCCGTAATTGAAGAAGCAGGATACAGATTGAGCGACTATGTAAATAAAGTTGTTGCCTATGTATTAGAAATCGGGCAACTACCCACCACTCGAGATTTAAATAATATCCATGCAACGAATGCTGAATCTATGGCGGCACATCCTGATATATCATTTAGGTTGGATGTTTTTATGCATCTAGAAGCCATAGACATTGTTAACCAAACCATGCAAGACGGAGAATCAGTTTTAGTTCAAAAAATGAAACAAGGCAAAAAATGGCTACGTGCACATGTTCCCGGCTCAACAGGAAGTATTAACATGTCGAATCCCAACCAGCTAGAGATAAGAGAAGATATATTTAATCGCATATATAACACTGGATTCAATAAAAATTTTGACGGATTTTCAGAAGGAATGAAAAATGAAATTCGTAATAGAATCGAAACTATTGCGACAACTCGTGGCGATTCTACCACGGGAAGAATGCCACCAGATGCAGGCCAGAGTTCAGAATCTGTAAAAGATACCACTGCCGTAACAAAGGGAAGAATCAGGAACTTAGTCTCAATAGGATATGACATTATCAGACAATTCGAGCCGCCTACTTATTTTGAAACGAGAGCTGGTAATGTATATAGCACTCTATGGAACATGTTGGAAAATTTAAATCATGCGGTACAATCAGCGACTACGCAAGAAGATTGGAATAGAATAAAAGAGACTTTGGCGTCGGACAAAGAAAAACGGGATTCCGATATAACAATGTTATCTCGAAGAAATTTAAGCTCGACTTCAACTTACGAATATGGTGAGAGAAACAAATTACGAGCAAGACTGTTGGATATATTTGACAAGGTTTCCGCAGAGACAGAGAAGATGATTACCGGGAAGCCTGTCCGTGGTGACTCTGCCACAGGCAAGATGCCCAATAAACCTGACACTGAGGTTACTTCACTTCCGCGAAATGGGTTAGTGCCGTTTATTCAATTCTACAATTACTATTTGATGAACCCAGCGTTAAGCCCCATTGTACTTAACTCTGATAAAATTGCGGATATGTTAGATGTCCCAGAACCTGACAGGGATGCCTTTAGGGCATGGCTTAGCTTATTTACACATAGAACGGAAAGCTTTTGGTCAGCGCATCCTTTAGGGTACTTACCAGCCGCTTCCGATGTTCAAGACATCGCGTATGGGATGATACATGGATATGATGCACGTCCTCGCGGCGACTCTGCCACAGGTGAAATGCCTAAAAATGCCACTATAGCTGAGAACCCTACAATCCTTACTAAAATCTTTGAAATTCTGCGTATAAAAGCACCCGAAATATTAGGAAGAAGAAAATATAAGATATTGCCAGACGATGAGCGAGCGATATTATGGAGCAGAGGCAATGATAGGATGATTTCTGCTATAACGACATCGCCAGGCGATGCGCACCCTATAGATGACTATACGTTTGAGAGACAACATAGCCGTTTTGCTCACCAATTAGATATTACGCTGACAAATGGCGAAACAATTGCGTTTGAAGAAGGGGCACGCGTAGCAGACCATGAGAAACACGTTATCTCATTTGGCCCAGAACAAACACAAGTATTTCGTACTCCAATGTCAGGAGAATTACTTCGGTGGGTTGTTAACTATGTTTACAAAGGTCCAAATCCTCTCATTTGTCTCGGTTTCGACAAAGATAACGAAATTTGTGCTGTGGTAAAAGACGATTTTTATCAAGATTATAATAAAAAAGAAAAGGGATCTCCGCATGTCGGAGCGTTGAGATGGCCATTACCAATTCGATTAATTTCTGAAACCGACACAGAGCGTATTTCCGGCCTTACTCTTATAAGTCCACAGACAGAGAGCATCGCGGAGAGTACGTTGGTTAATCCGCCCGAAAAGGTTATTTACCAAAGGTTGCTTGATGTGCAAAATAGCCATTTAGTTCAAACATTGTCGGAGGTTACAGAAGTTGAGCCGATATTAACAATGAGTGACTTATTGAATAAGGGCGTATCGGATCGTAACAGTATTTCGTTAAGAAACGTATTAGAAGCCATAGCGTGGCGATCTGGATCAGTAAGACCGCAGAATAGCAGAGTAACTAAAGATGCGGCTGGGAATGTTGTTAAGATTTCAGTTTTCTTTACACTTGATAGCGATAGAGGAACAATTGTTAAAGAACTTATTTTTAGTCGGGTCAATACATCAAATCAATGGGAAGTAAGCGCTGGTCCAACCACGCAAGATTTCTCTCTATTGGCGCGTAACGACAATACATTTTGGACTAGCGATTTAAAATTAGTTCCAGAAGGTGCATTGATTATAGCAGGAACACCAACTAGTGATACCAAGATCCGCGGCGATTCTGCTACAGGAGAAATGCCTAAAAACATATCGCCCGAATTGGCAGAACAATTAAAAAGCGCTAGATTCATATCGCAGGGAGCATTAAACCCGCCGGTTGAGATAGCAGGTAGTATGCCTCTTGCTACCAGTCCAACGGACAGAAGAGAGCTGATAGATTATGCGAATCGGCTTGCAGATACGTTGAGGGCAAGGAATTTTCATGAATCATTTTGGAACACCAATTTTTCAAATCAGAGCGCTCAGGAACTAAGCGCATGGGTTGCAAAAGCAAATAGACTCATACGAGAGGATGATGAGAGAAGAGCGACTCGTGGTGACTCTGCAACGGGTGAAATGCCAGATACAGTGATTCTCAAGAATGGTGCTTTTGCGTATCGAGACGGCATTAATGCTGTAATGGTGGCCCTCCAGCATCTGCTAGAAAGCAGACCGGAGCTTTTTGTCGAACTAGTAAGAAAAGCCCGTAATCCAGATCATAAGATATGGGGTGGGGCTGAGAATGAAAATCATCTAAAAATACTAAACATGCTTCAGTCGAACGGACAGCTTCATGACCTTACGCGCAACATTTTGTTATCGGCTATCGAAGGCGAAGGTTTAAATATGAGACTTGTTTCGCCAATAAAATTCACTAGTACTTTAACTACTATGAAGTCTGATAATAAATTACCTAGCTCTCAAGATGCCAAGACCCCATCACAACTTGCGGAGAGAATTAAGAATACGGATATAAATGCTCAAGCGCATCCAAGGGATTCGTGGATAATAGCAGAATGCTCGTTGAACGGACTTCGTGAACAAATGCTCTCTGTGCACGAATTAACAAATAGACTGCCTCCGGATACGGATCTTTCAAATATAAGTGGTGAGGCCATCGTAAGATGGTTAGTTCAGCATGAAATCCTTATGCCCCATAAGTCAAGCGAGTTACCGGAAAGAAAGCCTGTCGTTGCTAGCAAGGATGGACTTGAACAATATAATACGTGGATGGCTAGCAAAGCGCCAATTACAATTCAGTGGAACGATCACTATACTGGGCAACCGAAGCAAGCAACAGGTACGATTAGATTAATAACTCCCGGCCCTGCTTCTCTCATTTGGTTAACAGGGGAGCAATTTGGTATTTATATAAGTGATATCACAAATGCATCACCAGCTCGCGGCGACTCAGCTACTGGTGAAATGCCGGAAGATATCTTAAGCGGCTGGGAAAATACAGAGATTGCACTGTTAATAGGTGCTATACGTTACGTAAGTAATCAACAGCATGGATTAAGAATATTGTATGAAACTTTTCATGAAAAACAGTGGCGTGAACGAAATGAAATAGAAGCTAGAAATATTATCGATAGCTATGTAAGTGAAAGAATCGACGCTAGGGCAATGGAAGAAGCTTTGATAAGTTTTCGCACGATAGCAGATAGAGTAAAAGGAAGCGGACAGCAAAGTTTATCCGGGACTTCAACTGTTGGGACACAAATGTTTCCATATAGCATGGTCCGGACAATTATGAATCGTTTAGAATCGCTTAAAGAACAAAGAGGACAACAGGATAGTAGCAGAGTATCCGATACGCAAAGACCAAGAATTAAATTTAAGAAGATAGAACGTGGCGATTCTGCCACAGGCGAGATGCCGGTTATACCTGTTTCTGTTGTTTCTAACGCGCTAGGTCAAAAAGCAGTACAGATTCAAGGTCTTGAAATTGCTAATGCAAGCGATAGCTGGTCAGGTTGGATAGACATTATGAGAGCTATAGACCAAGAGATTAAAAATCGATGCGAAAAACAGATTTTTGATGGCGCACCAGGTATGATAAATATACCTATCAGCGAAGAATTCGCCGACCAAGTTTTTGAAGCATACCAACGCTATGCTGCGCAACCAAAGAATGAGGTGAGCAGGCTAATAATTAGATGTAACCTGAGTAATAATATCACGGTCAATCTTTTTAGAGATACTCCTGAAGGGCGGCAAGCGTTGATTGTATCAGTGCAAAAGGAAATACCAGATAAAGATACGCAGCAGAAGAGGGTCATTACTTTCGCTTATCAAAAAGAAGGCGATAAACGAGATGGTAAATTGGAATCTGCCTCATATGTTGTCTACATGACAGGCGAGATAGGCAAAACCGCTACTCCTGTTGGAACCTGCGGCATGACGGGGTTAGAGTTTCTGAATCGTTCAGATCTAATGGCCAGGTCGACAATAGATATTAGCAAGATCAATGAATCCACAGAACGTTTTATTCGAGGTATTGCGGCTATCGCTGGGTCAGCTAGTTACGAAGTGCTTTTAGATGAACTTGCCAAAATGGACGCCAGCGGAATTCGGCAGCTATTAGCGACGGGTCTAATACTGATCAGAATAAGACCGATAGATACGAAGGAGATAGTCGAGTTCCACGAACGTGACGCAGCCGTTCTCAAGTCGTTGTAATATGTAGTAATAAATATTAAAATCTTGTTTCTCACAGCTTGACGATCGCAATATGATCCGGTATGCTTATATCAGTTATTTGATAAATCGAATTAAGCAAGTAGCCGACGTTTAAACGTCGGCTACTTTGTGGATAACTCATTTTGCCTCCGCCTAAGGACTTGGTTATGCCGGAGCATACTGTTATGGTTACCTTGAGGCTAAGCGAAAAAAGTGTCGAATTCTTTAAAGGACAAGCCAAAAAGTATAATACCAAGTATCAGAAGATGCTTAGATTTTTGGTGGATAAGTACGCCGAGAGGTATTCGTGACCACCTAAGACCATCGCGCAAGGCCGGCGTGCTATCCGCAATGGTGCGCGAGGAATATTGCTATCCGATTCTCTTAAGAAACGCAAAAGATGCCGTTAGATTTCCGCGTAATTATTCTCCTTCCGTTTTGGCCATTTTTTCGCTATAATATTCCAATGGATTATTCAAAGGTTTTTCGCCTTGTTGCTGAAGCGTCAAAAAAATCAGCCGTACCTTGCATACTTATAGGCGGTTTCGCGGTGAATTTTTATAAGGTTACGCGAGGGACCCGCGATGTTGATTTTCTGATGACAAAAGATGATTTTAAAAAGATTGAGAAGGCGTTAATTGAAGCTGGTTACGCCGAAGATTTTGCGACCAATGTAGCGGTGCGCATGTCGAACGTTAAAGAATCGGCGGATGTTGACTTTATGATTGTCGATGAAGCGACGCGGGATAAGATACTGGAGGAAGGCCAAAAAGCTAAGATTGCGGGATCAGAATTGGTTATCCCGTCCCTTAATCATTTAATTGCGCTTAAACTTCATGCCATAAAACATGGGTCAAAGAATAGATTATGGAAGGATATGCCTGACATAATAGACTTGATAAAGATAAACAAAGTAGATTTTAATGGTGCGGAATTTAAAGGCATCTGTTTGAAATTTGGAACGGCAGAAATATATAAAGATATCTTAGGAGTGCTCAAGAGATGAGGAAAGGCGAGTTAAAACTGCCTGTTGGCAAATTCCCAGAGCAGGATAGATGGCTATCGATGGATGAATACATCGAGTTTGTAAATTTTTGCGCGAATAATTTTCCGAAAGACAAGGTTTCTGTGAGGGAAGAGGTTACTATGCATGTCAATGTTCCTTTTTCGCTAAAGTGATTTCGTAAGTTCGGTTCATTACCAACCCTTACCATCAACTTAAAAAGGATTGTATCGTATAACCGATGAGGATATAAAAAAATCTTTGATGAGGCAGGGTAAGATGTTAAGCTATACATGCATGCGGGCAAGCAAGGGCAAGCGCTCTGGTAAGTTTTTCTAAAGCCAACCCAAGTATTTTTGTGCTTAAAACAGCACAAGACCTTGGGTTTTTTGTTTTTAAGGAGGTCTTAAAAGATGAAAGATAAAAATTAAATGGACAAGCCAGGGGTTGAAGCGCTATTAAAGTATGCCAATAGTATCATTGCTACGCTAAGGGAGCCGTTTTTGGTTTTGGATAAAAACTTAAAAATTATTTCTGCCAACCAGGCTTTCTATATCAACTTTAAGACCGTAGAAAAAGAAACAATCGGCCGACCGCTTCCTGATTTAGGCGATAAGCAATGGGATATTCCAAAACTACTTCTTCTGCTTAAAGATATCCTGCCGGAGAAAAAAGTTGTGAAAGATTATGAAGTCGAGCACAAATTTGAGCAAATCGGCGAACGAATCATGTGCCTGAATGCCTGTCAGGTGCGTGTCTCTAAGAAAATAGCAGGGGTAATAGAGGAAGAGCTGATCCTGCTGGCCATCGAAGACATTACTGAGCGTAGGCGTTTGGAAATAGAGTTAAAAGAGTCTGAGGAGCGTTATCGCAGGGCCTTTGAAACATCGAGGGATGGGTTACTGCTCGTTCATAAAACCAAAGGCGATATCCTTAACTCTAACGAATCTATCCAGGGATTGCTGGGTTATTCTCACGAGGAGCTTCTGAAAAAGAAACTATGGGAAATCGGCGTGGTTAAAAATGACAAGGATTTTCAGGAGACCCTGTCAAGATTAGAGAAAGACGGCGTGATTCATTACGAAGACACGCCGGTAAAAACCAAAAAAAACCTGAGCATAAACACAGAGGCTTTTTTAGTTAACAGGGCGAAAGTTATGCAATGCAATATTCGCAATATCACCGAACGCAAGCGCATAGAGAATGAATTGATGCAGGCTAAGGAACAGCAATACAGGACACTTATTGAAAATCTTCCAGGAAAGGTATTTTTAAAAGATAGTAATTCGGTCTTTATATCCTGTAATGAAAATTATGCAAAAGATTTGAAGATCAGGCCCGAAGAGATCGCAGGAAAGACAGACTATGATTTTTTCCCAACATATCTGGCTGAGAAATACAGGGCCGATGATAAAAGAGTCATGGAATCGGGAAAGACCGAGAATATAGAAGAAGAGTACGTGGTAATAGGAGATTATCTTGGAAATTCTAAAACGGTTTTTATCAATACGGTTAAGGTTCCTGTCCGGAACAAAACCGGTGATGTTACAGGGGTCTTTGGACTTTTCTGGGACATCACCGAGCGTAAGAGGGCCGAAGAGCAGTCGCGTTTAAATGAGAGAAAAATTCGCGCTCTTTTTGACCAGGCTTTTCAGTTTATCGGCATGATGACGGTGGATGGTACGCTTATCGAGGCAAACAGGACGGCTATGCAGTTTGCGGGAATTAATGAATCGGATTGTTTAGGTAAACCTTTCTGGGATACACCATGGTGGGCTCATTCAAAAACAATGCAGGATAAGCTGCGTGCGGCCGTAACGAAAGCCGCGAGCGGCGAAACCGTGTTCTTTGAAGCAACTCATCCTGCTGCCGATGGAAGCATCCACTGTATAGATTTTTCGCTTAAACCGATTAAGGACCAGGATGGGAAGACGGTATTTCTTATTCCCGAAGGGCGTGATATAACCGAGCGTAAGAAGGTAGAGGCTGAGCGTGAAATCGCGTTAAAGTGGCAAGAGGATGTTAATGCGATCCAGCAATCGCTTCTTGCGCCTGCTACGCTTGAGGATAAGCTTAAGAGCATAACAGGCAATATTGTGCGTATTTTCGACGCCGATTTTTGCCGGATATGGCTGATCCGGCCGGGAGACTTGTGTGATAAAGGGTGCATTCATGCCGAAGCCAAAGAAGGCCCTCATGTCTGCCGTTTTCGCGATAAATGCCTGCATTTAATGGCAAGCTCCGGCAGGTATACGCACATAGACGGTAAAAGCCATGCCCGGGTCCCGTTTGGATGCTATAAGATCGGACGCATCGCTTCCGGCGAACATCACAAGTTTCTGACTAATGATGTGTTAAATGACCCCGGGGTGCATAATCATGAATGGGCTCGTGAGTTGGGGCTAAAGTCGTTCGCCGGCTACCAGCTTAAAGTTCCCGGCGGAGAGACGATAGGCGTTCTGGCTCTCTTTGCCAGACACGCAATAATGTCAGATGAAGATGCGGTATTGGACAATCTTAGCGTTACCACCGCCTTTGTCATTCAACAGGCCGCCGCGGCCGAGGAGGTAATCCAGGCGCAGGCTGTTAAAACCTCATCAGAGATAAAATCAAATTTTGCCGGCATGGTTTCTCATGAATTGAGAACACCGCTTGCCGCTATAAAAGAAGGGGTTTCCTTGATTTTAGATAAAATACTTGGAGACATTAACGCGGAGCAGCAAAAATATTTAGGTATTACCAAAAAAAATGTAGATAGGCTGGATAGGCTGATTAACGGAGTTTTGGATTTTCAGACGCTCGAGTCCGGGAAAATGAAATTTAAGATGGGGGAGAATGATATAAACGAAGTGGTTAAGGAAATACGGCAAACGATGCTTCCGGTAGTAGAGAAAAAGAATCTGGATTTTATGTGTAAGCTCGATAAGGATCTTCCACGGGTAACATTCGATCGAGATAAAATTATCCAGGTCTTGACTAATCTGGTGAACAATGCCCTTAAGTTTACAGACAAAGGCAGTATTACCATTACCACGGACAGGCGGGATAATTGTATTCAGGTTACGGTTAACGATACCGGTCCGGGCATTAAAAAAGAAGATATACCCAAACTATTTCAGCAATTTACGCAATTACAGAGAAAGGTGGGCGGGGCAGGCTTGGGGCTATCGATTTGTAAACAAATAATAGAAGCGCACAAGGGGAAGATATGGGCAGAATCGGAATTTGGCAAGGGCGCGGTTTTCCACTTCATTTTACCGATTAAAGAACGGAGGGCATGATATGGCAAAAAAGATTCTTTTTGTTGATGACGAGCCGGACATACTTGATTTAGCAACGGTCAGGTTAAAGAAGTTAGGTTATGAGGTTATTGAGGCGGTTGATGCCGAGGAGGCTATGGATATAATACAGAAGACCCCTCCTGATTTAATACTACTCGATTTGCTATTGCCCAAAATGCAGGGAGACGAGCTTTGTAAAAAACTGAAATCCGATGATAAATATAAAGGTATCCCTATTATTTTATTTACTGCAAGTGCCATCCGCCCTAGTCTTCCCGAAAATATCAAGGCGATGGGCGCGGATGATTGTATATTGAAACCATTTGTGCCGGAAGAATTGCTGGGAAAGGTAAAGAGATTTATAGGGAAACCAAAGTAAGATGATATTTTTGATAACTGACGATGGAAAAACAGCTGAATTATTGAAGGATAAGGCGCTGATGCATATCTTGACGACACAGTAATTCGGTGCTATATTTGTACTAATATAATTTTAACAAACTAACGGGGAGGTGATTCAAGTGAAGAAGGTCCTAATAGTGGTTGCGGTGCTGGTATTAGCGGCATCATTATCGTATGCTGCACAGGAAGCCAAGCCAAAAGCTACCGAGCCCGTAGGCGCCGTAGTGGAGACGACAGGGGTTATGGTGGGTAAGTTGACGAATGTCATCGAGAAGAGCCTTGGCGGAGGTAAGACGGAAGGATCCCTGGTAATGGCCGAAGATAGCGGCAAGACCAAGGTGATACCTCTCGACAATACGGTAAAGGTCCTCGACGCCGGTTTCCATGCTATTACCCTGAATCAGCTTAAGGGTAAGAAGGTGTCAGTGGAGGTTTCTAAAGAGGGCGGAAAAGCGACCAAGGTGCAAGAACTAAAGTAGGTTAGAGTTGTTTAGCATGGGATAGAATCGGCGGGGTGGTTCTCGATCGAAGAGCCGCCCCGTTTTTATGCCTGCAGTTAAACTTTTCCGCTTGTCTGTAGTGTCTTATATGATATAATTACATGATATAAAATGCGGGCGTAGCTCAATGGTAGAGCACTAGCCTTCTCCCGCCCGGAGTTAAACTAGAGGCGGGACCCCGCCCCAGGTTAGACTAATGGCGGGGCAAGCTATTTATATGCGGGAGTAGTTCAATGGTAGAACACGAGCCTTCCAAGCTCGTTGCGTGGGTTCGATTCCCATCTCCCGCTCCACCGTACCATCGCAAAATGTGGAGTGATAATGTCCAAACAGGCACCTATCTGCAAGATCCTGACCGTCGATGACCAGATGGGTATCGACTCCTTCTTCTACGAATTCTTTACCGCCAGGAATTACGAAGTCTTCAACGCTTTGAGCGGTAACGAGGCCATATCTGTTGTCAAGAAGGAACGGCCCAAAATCGTGCTGCTCGATATAAAGATGCGGGGCATGGACGGCATCGAGACGCTGAAGAAGATCAAGGAGATAGATAAAGATATCGTCGTGATCATGGTTACGGGTGAGAAAGACGAAGATGTCATGAAGAGGGCGCTCGATGCGGGTGCGGACGATTACGTAACCAAGCCGTTGAGCCTCGAATACCTGGATAAGGTCGTCCTTTTAAAGTTTATAAATTTACAGATAAAGGATATCGGAAAAACGCAGGAGGAAATATCATGATGAATACCGGGATCGAATCGATCAACGAAAAAGTTAAAAAAGAGAGCGCTTTCGTAAAATCGCTAGTTGATGAGATGGAAAAAGTTATAGTGGGCCAGAGATATCTTATCGACAGGCTCCTTGTGGGGCTTCTGGCCAACGGCCATATACTGATCGAAGGCGTGCCGGGACTTGCCAAAACCCTTTCAGTGAGAGTCCTTGCGCAGTGCATAAAGACTAAGTTCCAGCGCCTGCAGTTTACCCCCGACCTTTTGCCTGCGGATCTCGTCGGTACGCTCATCTATAACCCGAAGGACGGCAATTTTACCACGAAGAAGGGACCGATATTCGCCAATATCATTTTGGCGGATGAAATCAACCGGTCGCCCGCAAAGGTCCAGAGCGCACTGCTTGAAGCGATGCAGGAACGGCAGGTCACTATTGGCGAAGAGACGTATAAACTGGACGAGCCGTTCCTTGTCCTGGCTACGCAGAATCCGATCGAGCACGAAGGTACGTACCCGCTTCCCGAAGCGCAGGTCGACAGGTTCATGCTGAAGCTTAAGGTAGGGTATCCCTCGAAGGAAGAAGAGCTTAAGATCATGAAGAGGATGGCGATGACCGATAAAAAGATACGTGTCGCCAGCGTTATAGGACCGGAAGATATAGTAAGAGCGAGAAAGGTCGTTGACGAGGTCTATCTCGATGAAAGGATAGAGAAATATATCGTTGACATAGTCTTCGCGACCAGGGAACCGAACGCTTACAAGCTCGATGAGTTGACCGCTCTTATCCAATACGGCGCCTCCCCGAGGGCCAGCATATTTCTCTCCGTTGCCGCGAAGGCGTACGCATTCCTGCAGGGCCGCGGCTATGTAGTTCCTCAGGACGTCAAGACGATCGGTATCGATGTATTAAGGCACCGTGTCATAGTAAGCTACGAAGCCGAAGCGGAGGACAAGACGTCGGAAGATGTGATCAAAAGGATCTTCGAAGAAGTCAAGGTGCCGTAAAGAACAGCCGAAAATCCGGAATACGAATATCGAAAATCGAATTTGGAAATCATAATTTGTTTAGTACTTCGGATTTAGAATTTCAAAAGCAAAGAGGGTCTTTCCGGGTAATATGCTTCCCAAAGACATACTACGTAAAGTCCGACGCATCGAAATAACGACCTCGAAGCTCGTCACTGACATGCTTTCCGGCCAGTATGAGAGCGTCTTTAAGGGCCGCGGCATAGAATTCGACGAGGTGCGTGAATACCAGCCCGGAGACGAGATACGGTCGATAGACTGGAACGTCACGGCGAGGATGGGCCATCCCTTCATAAAGAAATTCGTCGAGGAACGCCAGATGACCGTCATGGTCCTGCTCGACATGTCGGGATCCTCCTATTTTGGCACTGCAAAACGCCTAAAGAGCGAGCTCGCCGCGGAGATATCCGCGGTCCTCGCATTTGCCGCCATCCAGAACAAGGACCGGGTTGGCCTTATAATCTTTACCGATAGGATCGAAAAATTCATCCCGCCCAGGAAGGGCACTTCGCACGTCCTCCGGGTTATAAGGGAGGCCCTGTACTTTAAGCCGAAAGGGCGGGGTACCGACATAGCAGGTGCGCTGCGTTATCTGGATAATGTTACCGCCCGGCGGGTCGTCGCGTTCGTCATATCGGATTTCTTTGCCAGGGATTATAAGAAGGCGCTTTCGATTGCCAATAAAAGGCACGATGTTGTCGCTATAACGATAACGGATCCCCGCGAACTTGATCTGCCCAACGTAGGGCTGCTGGAACTGCAGGATGCCGAAGACCCCGCCGCCGTATTTCTGGTCGATACCTCGAATGAATCCGTCAGGAATAAATATTCGGCCGGCGCCCGCGCCTTGGGCGAGGAGCGTGTCAAAATATTCAGTTCTGTAAGCATGGACCATATCGATATCCGGACGGATAAGCCGTATATCGAAGAGTTTATCAAATTTTTTAAGAAACGGAAAAAGAGGATATGACGTTATGAGACGCTGGATACTCCCGTCTTCCGCACTCCTTCTCATCCTCCTTTGCGGTATAGCGTCGGCCGCCGGCAATGAAATAACGGCGTATACCTCCGTCGATCGCGCCACCGTCCTTATCGGAGACAGGATAAAACTTACGGTGGGTGTTAAGTGCGGAGCGGGAACCGAAATAGCGTTCCCTGTCTTCAAGGAAGGGCGTATAGGCGATTTCGAGATAAAGGATACCGGCAGGGAGGACAGGCGCGGCCTTCTGGGCGGCGCGCTAAGACGGCAGTGGTATTACATCGCCGCTTATTCCGCCGGGAAACACCATATACCGCAACTCGAGATAAAATACAGGAATAAGGGCGCTAAAGATTGGCGCGATGTTAAGACGAAACCTTTAAGCATAACCGTCGAAAGTGTCCTGCCTAATGGAAAGATGCCCGCAGACATTAAAGACATAAAAGGGCCTCTGCGTTATTTCGAGCCCAATCTCTTTCTTATAGCTGTCCTTATAGTCGTATTAGCGGCGATAGCCCTGGCTGTCCTGTATAAGCTCAGGAAGAAACCAGCCCCCGTTAAGACGCCTTACGAGATCGCAGCGCAGGAACTCGAAACCGTCAGGGCGAATTTTCTGAAGAACCCGGACGTAAAGGAATATTATGCCGGAGTCTCCGATTGCGTCAGGCGTTACATCGAGCGCGCTTTTAAATTCAAAGCGCCCGAGATGACTACCGAAGAGTTCCTCGACTCTCTCAAGACGGCTACGATCCTGTCGTTCGATCAAAAAAATATTTTAAAAGATTTCCTGAGCGCCTGCGACCTTGTGAAATTTGCCAAGTATTTACCCGCTGCGGGAGAGATGGAATCGGTATTCCTTGCGGCGAGGAAATTTATTGATACTTCGGCCCAACCCGGTATCAACCCTGAACTAAGCCGAAGGGTCGAAAAGACCAAAGGAAAATAAAGTGATGTTCGTATTCAAAAACCCGGCTGTGTTATTGCTTATCCTGGTTGTGCCCATTATGGTCCTGATCCTGCGCGGGAGACGGTCCGATCCCGCATTCTCGTTTCCTGCCCGCAGGCTGGTCGAAGGACTAAAGCCTACTATGCGGTCAAGGCTTAAGATACTTCCGCTCTTTCTCCGCGCCTTCGGTCTCGTACTGCTCATCCTGGCGTTTGCGAGGCCGCAATCAGTTCTCGAAGGGACTAAGACCGTTTCGGAGGGCGTCGATATAGTTCTCGCCCTGGATACTTCGACCAGTATGCTTGCGGAAGATTTTACTCTCCGCGGCGCGCGCGTGAACAGGTTCGACCTTGTGCGTGACGTCGTAAAAGAGTTCATACAGAAGAGAAAAGACGACCGTATTGGGATGGTAGCGTTTGCCGCCAGGGCATATACCGTATGCCCGCTCACTACCGACTATGCATGGCTGAACGAGAACCTGGACAGGGTCAACATCGGCATGATCGAAGACGGGACGGCTATCGGGAGCGCCATAGCAAGTTCATGCAACAGGCTCAGGACCTCGAAGACTAAATCCCGGATCATTATTCTCCTGACCGACGGCGTAAGTAATGCCGGCACCATCTCGCCGGTTATGGCCGCAGAGGCCGCCAAATCGCTAGGCATAAAAATTTACACGATCTGCGTCGGCAGGAAAGGGCTCTCGCCGTATCCTTTCCGGGATGTTTACGGAAGGAAGGTCTATCAGAATATTCCCATCGAGATCGACGAGGAGGTCTTGAAGAGGATCGCCGCGATTACGGGCGGCAAGTATTACCTGGCAAGCGACTCGGAGACGCTGCGCAGGATATATGAAGATATAAACAGGCTTGAGAGATCCAGGATAGAACATTTTGGCTATAAGGAATATAGCGAGCTCTTTTTCTATTTTTTAATGCCGGGCCTTGTCTTTTTACTGTTGGAAATATTGCTGACGAATACCGTATTGATGAGGGTGCCGTAAGGTATGCACTACGCAAATCCTAAATATCTGCAGATACTCCTGGTCCTGGTGGTATGTGTAGGGTTTTTCTATCTCTGGGCCATGCGGCGGAGAAAGCGTCTTATGGACAGGTTTGCCGGTAAGTCGCTCGCCGAATCTATAGCGCCGGCCGTCAGTATGGGCAGGAAGATTACGAAGATGGTTATGATAATAGCGGCGGTCTCGCTATTGGCTTTTTCGCTTGCGCGTCCGCAGTGGGGGTTCGAGTGGCAGGAGATGAAATTCAAGGGTATAGATATACTCATCGCAATGGATGTCTCCAAGAGCATGCTTGCCACGGACGTCAAACCTAACCGGCTCGAACGTACGAAGTTTGCGGTAAAAGATCTTGTAAAAAAACTTAACGGGGACCGGATAGGCCTGATAGCGTTCGCGGGCACCGCTTTCCTGCAATGCCCGCCGACAATCGATTATAACGGTTTTCTCCTGACCCTGGATGATCTGAACATCAATACTATACCGCGCGGCGGGACCGCAATCTCCGCCGCCATACGGGAAGCGGTGCGCATTTTTAAGGGACAGGATAAAAAATATAAGGTCCTGATATTGGTCACGGACGGAGACGACCTCGAAGGGGACCCGATGCGCTCGGCGAAAGAAGCGGCTGACGCCGGCATAAAGATATATTGCGTCGGGGTAGGGACCTTCGAGGGCTCTCTTATCCCGGCCGCAGGAGAAGGCTGGGTGGCCGATAAGAGCGGCAACGTCGTCAAGACGATGCTTAACGAAGAGCTCCTTAAGAACATAGCCATTTCGACCGGCGGCAGCTATGTGCGCGCGACTCAATCGGATTTCGGGCTTACTCTATTGTACGATAAGAGTATTTCCAGGCTCGAGAAGAGGGACATCGAAGGGAAGATGAATAAACAATATCAGGAGAGATTCCGGTATTTTCTGGGACTGGCCATACTGCTTCTTATCGTAGAACCTTTTATTTCGGAGAGAAAGCGGCTGGTAAAATGAGCCCTGCCCATTCTATTAATGAAAAAAGATTGGGAAGAATAGGCGGAGCGGCAATTGCCTTATTCTTGTCGCTGGCATTTGTGTCGTCTGCCGCCGCAACAGTCAAGGATGATGTCAAAAAAGGCAATTTGTTATATAATAATAACCGCTACGCGGATGCGTCTAAAATTTACGAGAAAGCGGCCGGCGAAGATCCCGGTTCTGAAATAGCGCCGTTCAATCTGGGCATTACCAAGTACAGGTTGGGCGGATATGCCGCGGCGATAGAAAAATTCAATAAAGCGATAGCGTCCGGGAAGAGCTATGTGGTCTCTCCCGCCGATTACAATATAGGCAATGCCCAATACAGGTTGGGCCAGGCGCAGGAGAAGTCCGACATAAAGAAGGCAAAAGACTATTACGAAACGGCCCTCAAATTTTATAAACGTGCCATCGATCTCGATCCGGCCGATAGGGACGCCAAATTTAATTACGAGTTCGTAGAAAAACAATTGAACGAACTGTGTGAGAAATATCAATTCAAGAAAGACGATAAGAAGGACCAGAAGAAGGACGAGAATAAACAGGATAAGAATAAGGACCAGCAGAAGAATAAAGATCAGAATAAGCAAGATCAAAAAGATCAGCAGGATCAACAAAACCAGGACCGGAAAGATCAGCAAAACCAGGAGCAGAAAGACCAGAATCAACAGCAGAAAAATCAGGACCAGCAAAAGCAGGGACAGGATAAAGAAAAACAGGAAGACAAGAAAGAAGAACAGGGCGGGCAGCAGCAGAAAGAAGATCGGCAGAAGAAAGAGGACGAACAGAAAGAAGATCAGCCTAAAGATAAGGGTGAGGGGAAAGAGGGCCAGGGTCAGGGTGGTCAGGGAGAAGAGAAGAGCGAAGGTGAAAAACGGAAGGAAGAAGAGCGGCAAAAAGAAGATCAGGCTAAGGGAGAAGAGAAAGAAAAGCAGGGAAAGGAAGACGGGGAGCAGGAGGAGAAACCCGGACCCGGCGAAGAGAAACCTCAGGGCGGTGAAGAGGCTGGTAAGGAAGAGAAGGAAAAGCCCGAAGATGCCGGCCAGGAGGAGACAAAAGAGGCTCAGCCCGCCGGCGCCGGAGCGGAGCAGAAAGAGAAGCCCGAACAGGATGGGCTGCAGGCCTACCAGGCTGCCCGGCCCGAGGAATCTGGCGTAGAGATGAGCGAACAGGAAGCTAAAATGCTGCTCGAGGGATATAAAGGAGAAGAGGCAACCGGCAGGGTTGTGCGGATGCGGAGGAAGAAGATCGACCTGCCCGAGCCGTCCAAAGATTGGTGATATGAAACAATTTTTTTTAAAATTAATCATCGCCGGTATTGTTGTCACGGCCCTGACAGGCGTTGGGTGGACCGCCGACATGAAGTTCGAGGTTTCTCTTGACCGCGAGCGGCTTGCGCTCGGTGAAACCGCACAGCTCGGCCTCTCGTTTCGCGGGACGCAATCTATGCCGGCGCCGGACATCGGGAATATCGACGGCCTAGAGGTGCGTTATATCGGCCCGTCTACCATGATGACCGTCATAAACGGCCAGGTCTCCAGTTCTGTGACACACATGTATATAGTCCAGCCTTTGCGTGTCGGTAAGTTTCAAATAGGTCCTTTCGCGTTCAGGTATAAGAACGATAACTATGCTTCCAACACGGTTGTCCTTACCGTAACAGAGGAGAAACCTCTTGCGCAGAGACAACCGCGGCAGATGCAGGAAGAGCCTGCTGAAAAGATGAATCTGGAGGACAGGATATTTGTTACTCTCAATCTCGACAAACCGACGGCCTATGTTAACGAGCTCATTCCTGTTACCGTGAAGTTATATGTCAATCAGATGAACGTGAGCGATATACAATTACCCGCTTTTTCGCAGGAGGGTTTCTCCAAGGTTGAGTTTAAGGAACCGAAACAATACAGGGAGAGGATGGGCGGGCTGACTTATGATGTCCTGGAGTTCAGAACCAACCTGTACGCTACGCGTCCAGGCGACTACAAAGTAGGCCCGGCAAGGGTCAAATGCAATATCGTGGTGAGGCGGAAGGCGGCGCGCGGCGGAGCGCAGGACGATTACTTCGGAAACGATCCCGCGTTGAGAGACTCGTTCTTCGACGATTTCCTTGCCCGTTACGAAAAACAGCCGACCGAACTTAAATCGGACGAGATTCATCTGATAGTATCGCCGCTTCCGGTCGAAGGCAGGCCGAAAGATTTTTCGGGCGCCGTCGGAGATTATCAGTTTATATTTGCCGCCAGCCCCACCAAGGTGAAGACGGGCGATCCGGTCACTGTCCGCATGACCATCAACGGAACGGGAAACTTCAATACGGTACTTTCCCCGAAGCTGGATAATGCAGAGGGTTTCAAGGCGTATGAGCCCGAAGTAAAGACCCAGGAGAATTCAAAGGCCTTTACCCAGGTCTTGATACCGGAAACGGAAAAGATTACGCAGGTACCTAGGGCCACATTCAGTTATTTTGACCCGGTCGCGAAGACATATAAGACCATAACCCAGGGGCCGATACCTCTCGGGGTCGAAAAGGCAAAAGAGGAGCTTCCTTCTAAGGTAGTCGGTCCCGCGCCTGCCGCGGCATTGCCGGAAGCGAAGGAGCTGGCAAGCGATATAATCTTTATCAAGGAAGTCCCGGGCAGGTGGTTGCCGCGCGAAAGCCGCATTTACACAAAAAGCGTGTTCTGGATGGCTATTTTTATTCCATTCGCGCTGCTTACGGCTATATATATAGTAGTAGGCAGGATGAACAGGATAAAATATGACGTAACCTATGCCTCCAGGCGCGCCGCTTTCAAGGTAGCGCGATATGGCATGAAAACCCTGCGGCATAAGTTAAAGGCGGGCGACTCCAGGGTATTTTATGAAACTCTATTTAAGACGATGCAGGAATACCTGGGATACCGCCTGCATCTTCCGCCGGCCGGGCTTACATTTGATATGGTGAGCCAGAAGCTCGTTTCAACGGGTATCGACATATCCGTTATTACCGGGATCCGGGGCTTATTTACCGTATGCGATGAGGCCAGGTTCGGTTTTTCGAGTTTCAAGCTCGAGCGGATGACGAATGATTATAAGGAGCTGGAAAGCGTGATGAAGTACATGGAGCATAAAAGATCATGAAGAAGATTATCCTGACGGCCATCTGCTTAATTTTACTGGGCGGCGCACTATTTGCGCAGGGCAATACCGATAAAGATAGCGACCCTAACAAGCCGTTCTATCTGGCAAACAGTTTATACGAAAAACGGGATTATGAGAAGGCGCTGCAAGAATATAACAGAGTAATAAGTATGGGGATAGAGAGCGGCAACCTTTACTACAACATGGCGAATTCTTATTTCAAATTGGGCAAACTTGGTTATGCGATCCTATTCTATGAAAAAGCAAAACAGCTGATGCCGCAGGATAGCGATCTTAAGGCTAATCTTGACTATGCCAAATCTCTTGTGGCGGGCTCCGGCGTCGATGTGCCTAGAAAAAATCCCATCGTAACCCTGGTAAAGACCCCGTTCGTGAGCCTTAGCCTTAACGCTATATCGGTCTCTGCGATCATCATTTACCTTGTTCTGACGGGCCTTCTGATAGCCGGGATTCTGAAGCCGGGCCTATTTAGAAAAGCGCGTCTCATCTATGCCGCTGTTGTCATAATTTTTATAATGAACGTCGGCGCTTTCGCTATACGCTATTACGATGAAGAACTGCTGCGCCGCGGCGTTGTAGTCGGTAAAAATACCGAATGTAAGTATGAGCCGATCGACAAGTCGACCACATTCTACAAGCTCCAGGAAGGCGATGAGGTCTCTATCCTGAAGACGAGGGACGGTTGGAGACGGATAAAGAGGATCGACGGCAAGGCAGGGTGGGTAAGGCAGGAAGCTGTCGAAGAGATCTAGTAATACATGTAATTGCATCCACCATGGTTAATGAACCACGTGTTTGCGCACGAGGGGTTCATGTAAAAAAGTTAAAAAAAACCTTGACAGATTTTTACTTTCTGCTATAATCTTCACAACTCAATTAGCTATTCTAACTAATATTGTATATAACGACGAGTTTTATATTTAAGACAACTCCGATACGGAGAGTTCTTTGTCTTTTTCGTGTTTAACAAATTGACAGGCTCAGTGTTGATCCTGAGCTTTGTCGAAGGATTGACAACAGCCGCTCGCGCTAAGTTACGTCGAGTAGGCTGCAGTAGCTCAGTCGGTAGAGCACATCCTTGGTAAGGATGAGGTCATCGGTTCAATCCCGATCTGCAGCTCCATTCTGCTACGCCCGTCAGCAGTAGTACTTGTGGGGGGCTTTGCAGGAATTGCGCTAAGCAGAATGCTTCTACGAAGCTCTACCAATGTTCCGCAGCAGAAGAGCGAAGTAGAGCAAACGAACGGAGGGATTTATGGCAAAGGAAACGTTTGTAAGAAGTAAGCCGCATGTCAATATCGGCACCATAGGCCACATCGACCACGGTAAGACTACTCTTACAGCAGCGATACTCGCTACTCTTGCCAAGAAAGGCAAAGCGCAGGTAAAGTCCTACGCCGATATCGCCAAGGGCGGTACCGTAAGAGATGAAACCAAGACCGTCACGATAGCGGTAGCCCACGTAGAGTACGAGACGGACAAGCGCCATTACGCCCATATAGACTGCCCGGGACACGCCGACTACATCAAGAATATGATAACCGGAGCCGCCCAGATGGACGGGGCAATACTCGTAGTAAGCGCCGTAGACGGCCCGATGCCCCAGACCCGTGAGCATATCCTCCTGGCCCGCCAGGTTAACGTCCCATCGATCGTGGTATTCTTAAACAAGGTAGATCTGGTAGAAGATAAAGAGCTTGTAGACTTAGTTGAGCTCGAAGTAAGAGAGCTCCTCACAAAGTATAAATTCGCAGGAGATAAGACCCCTGTAATAAGAGGAAGCGCGTTGAAGGCGATGACACAGCCGGATGCGGCCGATGCCGTAAAGCCCATATTCGACCTCATGGATGCATGCGATACCTTCATCCCCGAGCCCCAGAGAGCCCTCGATAAGCCTTTCCTTATGCCTATAGAAGACGTATTCTCCATAACAGGACGCGGCACGGTAGGAACAGGCAGGGTCGAGCGCGGTCAGATAAAAGTAGGCGAGGAGATAGAGATAGTCGGTATAAAACCCACTAAAAAGAGCGTTGTTACAGGTGTTGAGATGTTCAGGAAGCTCCTCGACTCAGGACAGGCCGGAGACAATATCGGCGTCCTGTTAAGAGGTATTGAAAAGACAGACTTAGAGCGCGGCCAGGTCCTGGCAAAGCCCGGATCGATCACGCCCCATACCAAGTTCAAAGCGGAAGTATACATCCTGAGCAAAGAAGAAGGCGGCCGTCATACGCCCTTCTTCAACGGATATAGACCCCAGTTCTACTTCAGGACCACAGACGTTACCGGAGTCGTTACCCTCCCTAAAGACGTGGAGATGGTAATGCCCGGCGATAACGTCCAGTTCGAAGTAGTCTTGATTACCCCCATAGCCATGGAGAAAGAGTTAAGGTTCGCGATACGTGAAGGCGGACATACCGTTGGCGCAGGGGTAGTGACCGAAGTTATAGAATAGTTGCCCGGTGCGCGTTGTTCGATCAACGCGCAGCTAACAACGCACAACGAAAGACGAGAAATGGCACAAGAGATTATCCTGTTCGAGTGTTCGGTGTGTAAGAACAGGGATTATTCATCTACGAAGAACAAAAAGAAGAATCCGGATAAACTGGAATTAAGCAAGTTTTGCAGGACCTGTAAGAAGCATACATTACATAAGGAGATTAAGTAAGAGTTTACCTCCCTTAATCCCGCAAGGTAAGCGTCAGGAGTTTTTTTGGGAGGCCAGTAGCTCTAATTGGTAGAGCGGCGGTCTCCAAAACCGCGTGTTGGGGGTTCGAGTCCCTCCTGGCCTGCCAGTTTACTCCTGGCAAGGCATGGGACTCGAAACGAGCGAGCGCCGAACGAAGTGAGGAAAAGGGCTCTGCCCGACAGCGAGCGAGGTGAGGTTACGCAGCCGCCTCCGGCGGCGAAGTAACCGAGTCCCTCCTGGCCTGCCAGTTTGCTTCTGCGAAGCAGAGCAAAAAACTGGTCCCCGGTTAAAATCCTAAATAGTGTCGGGTTTAACAGGAACAGATAAATTTATGGCCAATAAAGTCACCGGTTTCTTCAAAGACATTAAGCTCGAGATGTCGAAGGTCTCCTGGCCTACTAAGGACGAGCTTATAGGTTCAACGATAGTGGTTATTGTTTCATTAGCGGTACTTTCACTTTTTATCGGTATATGTGATCTGTTTTTATCCAAGATAGTGAACGTTATAATGACGCGGATCTAAAAATCGTAGTTTGTATTTCGTATATCGTTTACGAGATACGAAATACGAGATAAGTAAAAATGGCTAAACGCTGGTACGTAATACATACGCAGACAGGATACGAAGACAGAGTAAGGACCGTTCTGGAGGCCAAAATCAAGGCCGGTCTTGCCAAGGACGGTATAAGCCAAATACTCGTTCCTATCGAACAGGTTTCCGAAATAAAAGGCGGTAAGAAGAGGATCTCTCAGCGTAAGTTTTTCCCCGGCTATATTTTGGTGGAGATGGACTTGAGCGACGAGACGTGGTATCTGATAAAGAGTATTCCAGGAGTTACCGGTTTTGTGGGTGCCGGCGCGCGTCCGCTTCCTCTAAAAGAGGACGAGATAGACATGATATTGAAACAGGCCAAGGAGGCTAAAGAGAAGCCGACTCCCAAGGTTATATTTGAAAAAGGCGAAGCGGTAAGGGTCACCGACGGGCCGTTTACGAATTTTAACGGTACTATCGAGGATACCAACGTGGCGAAAGGCAAGATAAAGGTCATGATATCGATATTCGGCAGAGCGACTCCTGTTGAACTCGAGACGTGGCAGGTAGAGAAAGTCTAAAAACCGTCGTTCGTATTTCGTTTACGAAATACGAGATGCGAGATACGAAAAAATGGCTAAAAAGATAAAGGCAGTGATAAAGCTCTATTGTCCGGCAGGCGCGGCGAATCCCGCGCCCCCGGTAGGCCCGGCGCTTGGCCAGCACGGTCTTAACATTATGGAGTTCTGCAAGCAGTTCAATGCCAAGAGCCAGGGGCAGGACGGCCTGACATTGCCGGTCGTTATTACGGCATACGAGGATAGGACCTTTACCTTTGTCATCAAGACACCTCCGTCTTCTATTCTTCTTAAGAGGGCCTGCGGCGTGGCCAAAGCGAGCGGTGTTCCGAATAAAGAGAAGGTCGGAAAAGTAACTCTCCAGCAGGTTAAGGAGATTGCCAATATGAAACTCAAAGATTTGAATACTACGGACATAGATAAAGCGATCAATATCGTAAAAGGTACTGCGCGTAGTATGGGTATCGAGGTGGTGGACTAATGAAGGTAGAGACGAAGAGGATAAAGAGCATAAAACCGCTGGTCGATAAGGCCAAAACCTATAGCCTTAAAGAAGCGATTGCTATTTTGAAGAATATGCCGAAGCTGAAATTTGACGAGACTGTCGAGATAGCGGTAAAACTGAATATAGATCCAAAACAGAGCCAGAGCGCTTCGATCCGCGGGACGGTGAGTTTGCCGCACGGGACCGGTAAAAAGGTAAGGGTTGCCGTATTCTGCAAGGGCGAAGAAGAGAAGAAAGCGAAAGCCGCAGGCGCAGATTTCGTCGGAGCGGAGGACCTTATCGCGAAGGTTCAGGGCGGATGGGCCGATTTCGATGTGGCGGTTGCAACGCCCGAGATGATGAGGGATATGGCAAAGCTCGGCAAGATACTCGGTCCACGGGGACTCATGCCGAATCCGAAATCCGGAACCGTTACCATGGACACGGCGAAGACAATTAAGGAAGTTAAGGCCGGAAAGATAGAATTCAAGATGGATAAGCAGGCCGGTATACATGCGCCGCTGGGAAAACTCTCTTTTACCGAAGATGCTTTGTATGGAAATGCCGCGGCGCTTATAGATGCGATAATGACTACAACGCCTCAAGGCGGGAGCCCGACAAGCCAGCACGTAAAGACACTATTTATCTCCACGACTATGGGGCCCGGTATAAAGCTCGACATAGCGCAGTTCAGGAAGGGTTAAGGCTTAAGATGGTCACGATGGATAAATTCGGAAAACTTTGTAAAGAAAAAATGATGGCGGAACTGCTCCTGCGGTTTACCAAGCATCCGAATTTTGTCATAACCAGTTTTATGGGGACGAGCACCGGGGATCTGGAAAACTTACGTCGAAAACTCAAAAAATCGCAGGCGAACTACTTTGTGGTCAAGAATTCGATACTTAAGCTGATATTTAACAAGATGAAGCTTGAGGAGGAGGCTGCGCAGGTTGAAGGCGGGATGGGCATATCGCTCTGCGGCGAGGACCCGGCCGGTGTTTGTAATCTGCTTGTCGGATTCGCGAAGACTAATGATAAATTCAAGATAAAAGGCGCGGTTATAGACGGAAAGCGCCTCTCGGCGAACCGGGTAAAAGAGCTGGCAAGCCTGCCGCCTAGAAACGTACTTATAGCTAAAGTGGTCGGCGGTATCAAGTCGCCGATAACCGGGTTTGTCGGTACTCTGGGCGGTATCATCAGGAAGTTTGTTTATGTTGTAGATGCGATCAAGGTAAATAAAGAAAAAACACAAGGCGCGGTTGCGCAAGAAGCTAAATAATAGGGAGGAGAGGGAGACCAATGGAAGCAAAGGAAACAAAAGAAGTAAAAGTAGAACTTACGGAAAAGATGAAGAACGTGATGGAGACCATCGAAAAGATGACCGTCATGGAGCTTGCAGATCTCGTGAAGGCTCTTGAGGATAAGTTCGGCGTTGTGGCTGCGGCACCGGTTGCTGTAGGAGTTGCCGGCGCGGCGGCAGGAGCGGCGCCTGCGGCGGCTGAGGAAAAATCGGTATTTACCGTTGTCCTCGCAAGCGCCGGAGCAAGCAAGATCCAGGTTATCAAAGAGCTCAGAGCTATTACAAGCCTTGGGTTAAAAGAGGCAAAGGATCTCGTTGACGGTGCGCCAAAGACGATCAAAGAGGGCGCGACAAAGGAAGAGGCGGACAAGATAAAGAAACAGCTTGAAACCGCAGGCGCAAAGATTGAGCTAAAGTAAGTTACCAGTAACCGGTTGCTAGTTACCAGTAAAGAGAACTAACGATATGCAAAAACGGAAAAGTTACGCCAAGCTGGAAGAATGTTATAAACTGCCGAATATGCTGGATATACAGCTGGATTCGTACCGTGATTTTCTGCAGCTTGAAGTTCCAAAGGGCAAGCGTAAAAAAGAAGGGTTGGAGGCCGCGTTCAGGGAAGTATTTCCTATCGAAACTCCGGATGGGGAGTATAAGCTGGACTACCTGAATTATACGATCGGCAAGCCGAAGTATATCATCCCCGAGTGTAAGAAGAGGGGTATGAGCTACGCCGGCGCGTTGCGGATAATGATGCGGCTTAAATCCAAAAAAGAGACGAAGGAACAGGAAGTCTATCTCGGCGATATCCCTCTCATGACCGAGACAGGTACCTTTATAGTTAACGGCGACGAACGTGTTGTCGTCAGTCAGCTTCATCGCTCTCCGGGTATATCGTTCGAGTCCGAGCCGCACCCTTCCGGGAAAACCGTCTATTCTGCGCGGATCATACCTTATAGGGGCGCATGGGTCGAGTTCGAGTTTGATATGAATGATATCCTGTATGTCTACGTCGATAGGAAACGAAAGTTTCTTGCGACGGTCTTCCTGCGTGTCTTTGGTTATTCAAGCGATGAGGATATACTAAAAGCCTTTGGCGGTATCGAGGTCCATGAGATTACGAGATCGGCACAGCTCGAAAAACTTATCGGCGAAACGCTTGCAAGCGATTTGATAGAGAAAGAGACGAATATAATCCTCGCGCCGAAATTTGAAAAGATCACGAAAGAGCTGGGGGAGAAGATATGGGCGTCGTCCGTGCGGAAGGTCTCTGTTATAAAGACCGTCATTCCGGAGATACTGAATACTCTTAAAAAGGATCATACTCATACTAAAGAGGAAGCGCTCCTCGATATTTACAGGAAATTGAGGCCCGGCGATCCTCCGACTCCCGAATCGGCTGCTAATCTTGTCGCAAGGTTATTTTTCGATAATAAGAGATACGATCTCGGCGATGTCGGACGCTACATGCTGAACAGGAAGCTTGATATGAACGTCTCGCTGGAGGAGCGGCTGATTACTCCGCAAACGCTCGTCAGGGTTGTCTTGAAATTGCTGGCGGTGAAGGCCGGCCAGGGCGCTACGGATGATATCGACCACCTCGGCAACAGGCGCGTAAGGTGCGTCGGAGAGCTGCTCTTGAACCAGATAAGGATAGGGCTGGCAAGAGTTGACAGGTCTTGCAGGGAGAGGATGAATATATACGATCTTTCGAATGTGATGCCTCATAACCTTGTAAACGCGAAGCTGATTTCAGGCGTTATACGCGACTTCTTCGGCAGGAGCCAGCTTTCGCAGTTCATGGACCAGACAAACCCGCTGGCGGAACTTACTCATAAGCGCCGCATGAGCGCGCTTGGCCCGGGCGGTCTTAACAGGGAAAGAGCCGGTTTTGAGGTGCGAGACGTACACTACTCGCATTATGGCCGCGTATGTCCGATAGAGACGCCGGAAGGCCCGAATATCGGACTTATCGCGTCGTTGAGCACGTACGCCAAGATCAATAAATATGGTTTTATCGAGACGCCATACAGGAAAGTCGAGAACGGAAGGGTTACCGACAAGATCGACTATCTTTCCGCGGATATCGAGGACCTTTATGTTATAGCCCAGGCGAATGCCAAGCTGGACTCATCCAACCATTTCGTCGAGGACAAAGTATTTTGCAGGTCCAAAGACGACTTCATACAGGCCGATCCTAAGGATGTCCAGTATATGGACGTCTCTCCGAGACAGCTTGTGAGTGTTGCCGCCTGCCTTATACCATTCCTCGAACACGATGACGCAAACCGCGCGCTGATGGGTTCGAACATGCAGCGCCAGGCAGTTCCGCTTCTTTATACAGAAGCTCCGCTGATCGGAACAGGCATCGAGTACAGGGCCGCCAAGGATTCGGGCGCAGTTGTTGTCACTAAGAACGCGGGTACCGTCACTGCGGTAGATTCGAGCGAGATCACAATAAGCGGAAAGTCGTATAAGCTTAGCAAATTCGAAAGGTCGAACGCCAACACGTGCATCAATCACAGGCCGATTGTGAAATTAGGCGATAAAGTGAAGGAAGGCGATGTTATAGCCGACGGTCCGGCGACCGAAAACGGCGAATTGGCCCTTGGTAAGAACGTCCTTGTGGCATTCATGCCGTGGAGAGGTTACAACTTCGAAGATGCCATACTTTTGAGCGAGCGGCTGGTAGCGGAGGATAAATATACATCGGTCCACATAGAAGAATTCGAAATAGAGGCAAGGGATACGCGCCTTGGCAATGAAGAGATCACCAGGGATATCCCGAATGTTGGTGAAGAGGCCCTGCGCAATCTTGATGAGAACGGCATCGTAAGGACCGGCGCGGAAGTCGGCCCCGGAGATATATTAGTGGGTAAAGTGACGCCGAAGTCGGAGACCGAGCTTTCGCCGGAAGAAAAACTTCTGAGAGCGATCTTCGGAGAGAAGGCCGGAGATGTGAGAGACTCATCGCTTGTGGCTTCCCCGGGTGTCGAGGGTATAGTCGTCGATGTGCGGATATTCTCCAGGAGGGACGCAAGGAGTAAGACGAAAGAAGAGAGGACCGCCGAGAACAAGGAGATCAAGACGCTGGAAGAGACTTTCCAGACGCAGATATCGAAGGTAAAAGAAGAGAAGTATAAGAAGCTCCACAATCTTCTCGTCGGGCAGAAACTCGCGGCAGGCATTCTCGACCAGGAGTCCGGCAGGGCGCTGATGTCGCAGGGCAGGACCGTCAGGGTGAAAGACCTGAAGCGCATTGCCGAAAAAGGCGACCTCGAAAATATAAAACTTAATAATCCGGAAGTTGAGCAGGAAGTGGCCAGGGTTACCAGGCTTTTGGATAGCCAGATAGAGGAACTGACCTTCGAGCTTGAAAGAGAGATAGACAGGGTGAAGCGCGGGGATGAATTACCGCCCGGCGTATTGAAGAAGGTTAAAGTCTACGTAGCAAGCAAAAAGAAGATATCCGTCGGCGATAAGATGGCGGGACGTCACGGAAATAAGGGCGTGGTTGCCAAAATACTGCCCGTAGAGGATATGCCGTTCCTGGAAGATGGTACGCCGGTTGAGATAGTGCTGAATCCGCTCGGCGTGCCCAGTCGTATGAACGTAGGGCAGATACTCGAAACGCATCTGGGATGGGCGGCTAAGGTTCTTGGTTTTAAGGTATCAAGCCCCGTCTTCGACGGCGCAGCCGAATCCGAGATAAAGGAAGAGATGAAGAAGGCCGGTATACCAAAAGAAGGTAAAGTTGCGGTCTACGATGGTTTTACCGGTAAGCCGTTCGACCAGAAAGTAACCGTCGGTTACATATACATACTCAAGCTGGCGCATTTGGTCGACGATAAGATACATGCCAGGTCCATCGGCCCGTATTCCCTGGTTACGCAGCAGCCGCTCGGCGGTAAGGCGCAGTTCGGCGGCCAGAGGTTCGGCGAAATGGAAGTCTGGGCCCTTGAGGCGTACGGCGCAGCGTTTACATTACAGGAACTCCTGACCGTAAAATCGGATGATGTCGTAGGAAGGACCAAGATATACGAAGCCGTAGTCAAAGGCGACAATAAACTGCAGACAGGTACCCCGGAGTCGTTCAATGTTTTGGTGAAAGAACTTCAATCCCTCGGCCTTGAGATAAAGATGGAGAAGCGGGTTCCCGAGGATAAGGAAAAATAGATATGGTAGAAGAGACCGGTTTATTTAATGCGATAACAATAAAAGTAGCGTCGCCGCAGATTATAAGGTCATGGTCGAAGGGCGAAGTGAAGAAGCCGGAGACTATCAATTACAGGACGCTTAAGCCCGAGAAAGACGGCCTTTTCTGCGAACGTATATTCGGCCCCACGAAGGACTACGAGTGTAACTGCGGTAAATATAAGAGGATAAAACACAAGGGAATCGTTTGCGACAGGTGCGGCGTAGAGGTTACGCGCTCAAGCGTCAGACGCGAAAGGATGGGGCATATTGAACTTGCCTGCCCGGTTTCGCACGTCTGGTTCTTTAAAGTCATGCCGTCGAGGATAGGTATGCTGCTTGGGCTGACTTCCCGCGAGCTCGAAAAGATACTGTACTATGAAGAGTATATAGTAGTCGATCCGGGCGAGACTCCGCTTAAGAAGCTGGAACTGCTCTCGGAAGAACGTTATAAAGAATATAGAGATAAGTACGGCCAGAAGTTTACCGCACGAATGGGCGGTGAAGCGATAAGAGAATTGCTGAAAGAGATCGATCTCGATAAGCTCGCTTCAAAGCTGAAACGCGAAGTTAAGGATAGCAAGACCGATAATAGCCAGAAGAAGTCCGTGAAAATAATGCGGCTCATCGAGGGTTTCAAAAATTCGGGCAACAGGCCCGAATGGATGATACTCGACATACTGCCGGTTATACCTCCTGACTTAAGGCCGCTCGTCCCGCTCGACGGCGGAAGGTTCGCGACCAGCGATCTGAACGACCTTTACAGGCGCGTTATCAACCGGAACAACCGTTTGAAGAAGCTGATAGAACTGAAGGCGCCGGAAATCATCATACGAAACGAGAAGAGGATGCTGCAGGAGGCCGTCGATGCGTTGTTCGATAACGGCAGGCACGGTAAAGCCGTTCTCGGTCCCGGCAACAGGCCGTTAAAGTCGCTTTCCGATATGCTTAAAGGAAAACAGGGCCGGTTCAGGCAGAACCTTCTCGGGAAGCGTGTCGACTATTCGGGCAGGTCCGTTATAGTGGTGGGTCCCGAGCTCAAATTGAATGAATGCGGGCTCCCGAAGAAGATGGCGCTCGAGCTCTTCGAACCATTTATTATAAAGAAGCTTAAAGAGAAAGGCTTTGTACATACAATAAAGAGCGCCAAGAAGATGGTTGAAAAAGCCAAACTCGAGGTGTGGGATATACTCGACGACGTAATCAAGGACCATCCGGTTATGCTGAATAGGGCGCCGACTTTGCATAGGCTCGGCATCCAGGCCTTCCAGCCCATATTGATCGAGGGGAACGCTATCCGCATACACCCTCTGGTCTGCACGGCCTTCAACGCGGATTTCGATGGCGACCAGATGGCTGTCCACGTGCCGCTTTCGGTTGAAGCACAGACCGAATGCAAGATACTTATGATGTCGGCCAACAACATATTCTCGCCCGCCGATGGCAGGCCTATAACAAGCCCGACGCAGGACATAGTCCTCGGTTGTTACTACCTGACCAAAGAACGTCCCGGCGCCAAGGGCGAAGGCAAGAGTTTCAGCTCACCCGAAGAGGTGCGTATAGCATACGAAGACCAGGAGATCGAGCTTCACGCGAAGATCAAAGTTGTTATCGATGAGAAGTTGATAGAGACTACGGTTGGAAGGGTCTTCTTTAACCAGCTGCTTCCTAAAGACGTAGGCTATGTCAACGAGACGATGAGCAAGTCGAAGCTCGGCAAGACCATATACAGGTGTTACAAATTAAAAGGCCACTTGAGCGTTGTAAAATTGCTCGATGAATTGAAACGCGCCGGTTTCGAAGAAGCGACAAAGGCGGGGCTTTCCATTTCGGTCGATGATCTTAAGATACCCGCAGCGAAAAACGAATACCTGCAGAGAACTATAGCAGACGTAAAACATGTCGATGAACAGTATAAGAGAGGTCTCATAACCGACAGAGAACGTTATAATAAAATAATAGACCTCTGGACGCATACCACCGACGACGTATCCGACCTTATATTCAAAGAACTCGATTCTTTTAATCCCATATTCATGATGGCCGATTCCGGCGCCCGCGGTTCGAAATTGCAGATCCGCCAGTTGGCCGGTATGCGCGGTCTTATGGCCAAGCCGTCCGGGGAGATCATCGAGACGCCCATTACGGCAAATTTCCGCGAAGGGCTGACGGTCCTCGAATACTTCATATCTACTCATGGCGCGCGAAAGGGCCTGGCCGATACGGCGCTGAAGACAGCCGATTCCGGGTACCTTACAAGAAGGCTTGTGGACGTCGCGCAGGATGTCATAGTAAGCACCGAAGATTGCGGTACGCTTAACGGTATCCTCATCAGCGCCATCATAGAGGGTGACGAAGTTGTGGTAAAGCTTTCCGAGCGTATTATAGGCAGGGTTGCTCTCGACAATATAGTCGACGTTATTACGGACACTGTTCTCGTTGAAGCCGGTTCGGAGATCACGGAAGAGAAGGCTAAGCAGATAGAGGAAGCCGGTATCGAGAAGATCAGGATCCGCAGTGTGCTGACCTGCGAGGCCAGGCACGGCTGCTGCGCGGCATGCTACGGCCGCAATCTCGCGACGAACAGGATGGTGGAATTGGGCGAGGCCGTCGGAATCATAGCGGCGCAGTCGATAGGCGAGCCGGGAACACAGCTTACAATGAGAACGTTCCATATCGGAGGAACGGCGTCGAGGATCGTCGAACAATCGTATTTAGAGTCGAAAAATAAAGGAGCCGTTAAGTATCACAGCCTTAAAGTGGTTGCGACTAAAAAAGAGGGCGAGTTTGTCGTCCTGAACAGGAACGGCCAGATAAGTATCAATGATCCGCAGGGCCGGGAACTTGAGCGCCATACCGTCCCGCAGGGCGCGATGATACGCGGTGAAGACGGAAAGACGGTCGAGGCCGGTACGATATTCGTGAAATGGGATCCGTACACCGTTCCCATACTTACCGATGTCTCCGGAAAAATAAAATTCGAGGATATAAAAGAAGGCATTACTATGAAGGAAGAGCTCGACCCGGCGACCAAATTGAAGAATAGGGTCATAGTCGAGCATAAAGGCGATTACCATCCGCAGATAATCATGCTGGGAAAAGAAGACGAGGTTGCGGCCATCTATCCAATTCCGGCAGGCGCGCATATAGTAGTTATGGACGGCAAGACCGTTTCTGCCGGCGATGTCCTGGCCAAGACGCCGAGGGTATTCTCTAAGACCAAGGATATAACCGGAGGCTTGCCTAGGGTCGCGGAACTGTTCGAGGCCAGGCGGCCGAAGGATCCGGCTATTATAAGCGAGATCGATGGTATAGTAGAATTCGGCGAGTCCAAAAAAGGGCAGAAGAGGGTCATAGTCAAATCGTCTACAGGGATGAAGAAAGAGTACGTTATACCGCACGGCAAGCACCTCAACTTCTACAAAGGCGATAAAGTCCTGGCCGGCCAGCAGCTGGTCGACGGGCCGGTCGTCCTCCAGGATATCCTGAGGATTTCCGGCGACAAGAAGCTGCAGGAATATCTGGTAAATGAAGTGCAGGAAGTCTACAGGCTCCAGGGTGTCAATATAAACGATAAGCATATCGAGACTATCGTAAGGCAGATGCTGCGCAAGATGAGGATCGAAGATCCGGGCGATACGTCATTCCTCCTTGGCCAGCAGGTCGATAAGATGGTATTTATCGAAGAAAATAAGCGCGTAGTAAAGAAAAAAGATAAAGCAGCGAGCGCTACGCCGATACTTCTGGGTATTACTAAGGCATCCCTTAATACGGAGAGTTTCATATCCGCCGCCAGTTTCCAGGAGACGACAAGGGTGCTGACCGAGGCTGCCGCAAGCGGCAAGACGGATTTCCTGCGCGGACTTAAAGAAAATATTATTATGGGACATCTCATACCGGCGGGCACAGGGTTCAATGCTCACAGGAACATCTCCATCGTGAAACATGTCCTAGACGAGGTCAAAAAAGAGACGGTCGAGAAGAAAGCGGAGACCGAAAAAAAGGAAGTCGTATAAAATATGCCGACAATCAACCAATTGATAAGATTAGGCAGGGAAAAATTCAAGAACAGAAGTAAGTCGCCTGCGTTAAAGGGCTGCCCCCAGAGGAGAGGTGTCTGCTTGCAGGTAAAGACCCAGACGCCAAAGAAGCCGAATTCGGCTCTAAGGAAAGTGGCAAGGGTCAGGCTCACAAACGCCGTTGAGGTTACCTCCTATATACCGGGTGTCGGGCATAATTTGCAGGAGCACTCCATAGTCCTGGTCAGGGGCGGCAGGGTAAAGGATCTGCCGGGCGTACGCTATCATATCGTAAGGGGAGTTCTTGATACGGCCGGAGTTGTGGACAGAAAGATATCCAGATCGAAATACGGTGCGAAGAAACCTAAGGAGAAAGCAGCTGCAAAATGAGAAGACGAAGAGCGGATAAGAGAAGCGTAGTACAGGATCCGAAATATAAGAGCGCTACCGTTTCGAGGTTTATAAATGTTGTAATGAAAGAAGGAAAGAAGGCGGTGGCTGAAAGGATAGTCTATAAGAGTTTTGAGATATTAGCCGAGAAGACCGGTAAACCCGCATTAGAGGCCTTCCAGAAGGCGCTGGATAATGCGAGGCCGCTCCTTGAAATCAAGCCGAGGAGGATAGGCGGCGCGACTTATCAGGTTCCCATCGAGGTAAGGCAGGAGCGCGGGATTTCTATCGCTATGAGATGGATAAGAAATTTTGCCAGGGCCAAAAAAGGGAAGCCGATGGAGATAAAACTTGCAGACGAACTCTTCGACGCATTTAAAGGAGAAGGTTCGGCGATAAAAAAGAAAGAAGATACCCATAAGATGGCGGAAGCGAACAAAGCATTCGCTCATTACAGATGGTAGGTAAAAACCGTTGTTCGTTTTTCGTTGTTCGAAAAAAGAAATAAAATGGAAGAGACGAGAGTCTTAGATAATATTCAGATGACTACGAATTCAAGAATGGAAAAGATACGGAATATAGGTATAATCGCGCATATCGACGCCGGTAAAACTACCACGACGGAGCGCATACTCTTCTTTACGGGGAAGCTTTATAAGATCGGTACCGTAGACGAGGGTACGGCTGTAATGGACTGGATGGTCCAGGAGCAGGAGCGCGGCATTACGATCACGAGCGCCGCCACCGCATGTCACTGGAAGGACAGGGATATAAATATTATCGATACGCCCGGCCACGTCGATTTTACCGTTGAAGTCGAAAGATCGCTCAAGGTTCTTGACGGCGCGGTGATAGTATTGTGCGCGGTTGGAGGTGTACAGCCGCAGTCGGAGACCGTGTGGCGTCAGGCCGATAAATATAAAGTCCCGCGCATAGCGTTTATAAATAAGATGGATAGGACGGGAGCCAACTTCTTTAAAGTTGTCGAAGATATGCATACGCGTCTTGGGGCGAATCCCCTCCCTGTACAGATACCGATAGGCTCAGAAGGCAACTATCAAGGCGCAATCGATCTTATAGATATGAAGGCCATAATTTATAAAGAAGAGCTCGAGAAGGGCGCGTTTGAAATTACCGACATACCGGCCGATATGAAGAAGCTTGCCAGCCAGTACCGGCATGACTTGATAGAAAAGTTGGGCGAGGTCGACGAGACCGTAATGGATAAATATGTCCATGAAAAAGGGCTCTATCCGCGCGAGGTGCGGGAAGTGATAAGAAGGGCTGCTATTGCCGGCAAAATAATCCCGGTTCTATGCGGGGCGTCGGCAAAGAACAAGGGTATACAGCCGCTTCTCGATGCGATAACCGATTATCTGCCGTCTCCTCTCGATATAGCGCCGGTCAAAGGCATAGACCCGGAGACCGATGCGGAAATTATAAGGACGCATTCGGAAGCGGATAAATTCTGTGGTTTGGTTTTTAAGATAAAATCGGATCCGTTCGTTGGGAAACTGGCGTATGTGAGAGTCTATTCCGGCGAACTGAAAGCGGGAGACACCATTTTAAATTCTACCAAAGGAAAAGAAGAGCGCATAGGCAAGATACTGAGGATGCATGCCAATAAGCAGGAGATTATAGAAAAGGCGCAGGCAGGCGATATTATAGCAGTCGTCGGATTAAAAGAGACGACGACAGGTCATACTATATGCGACCTCGATAACCAGATAATCCTCGAATCAATGCACTTCCCGGAGCCTGTTATCTCTATGGCCATCGAGCCAAAAACTAAGGCGGACCAGGAAAAGCTGGGCATGGCTATGCATAAACTTGCAGAGGAAGATCCCACGTTCAAAGTTAATTATAATAAGGAGACGGGGCAGACGATCATAAGCGGAATGGGCGAGCTTCACCTGGAGATAATAGTGGACAGGATGCTGAGGGAATTTAACGTTGCCGCGAATGTCGATAAACCGCAGGTTGCGTACAAAGAGACTATTACCCGCCAGACGCGTTCCGTAGGAAAGTTTATACAGCAGTCCGGCGGAAGGGGGCAGTACGGCCATGTCGTTATGGATGTTGCGCCGGCGCAAAAAGGGGCAGGCATACTCTTTGAATCGAAGATAATAGGCGGTTCCATTCCGAGGGAATACATTCCGTCGGTGGAAGACGGTGTCAAAGATGCCGCCCAGAACGGTTGTCTTGCAGGCTATCCCGTTACCGACATCGATGTTAAACTTGTCGATGGATCGTTCCACGAAGTAGATTCATCGGATATCGCTTTCCAGATGGCGGCTTCGATTGCGCTCAACGATGCATTGAGGAGCGGTGGTTCGGTATTGCTCGAGCCGATCATGAACCTGGAAGTGACGACTCCTGAAAATTACATGGGTGAGGTTATCGGTGATTTAAGCTCGCGCAGGGTCAAGATCGAAGCTATCGAGGACAGGCCCGGGATAAAGGCTATTAAGGGACTAGCCCCATTAAGCGAGATGTTTGGTTATGCGACTAATCTGCGAAGTCTTACACAGGGCCGGGCGTCGTATACGATGGAGCCTTCCTTTTATCAGGAAGTGCCCAAGAATATAGCGGAGAAGATAGTTGAATTAAGCGGAAGACAGAATACGAGAAAAGAAAAATAAAACAGGAGAAAATTTATGGCAAAGGAAACGTTTGTAAGAAGTAAGCCGCATGTCAATATAGGCACCATAGGCCACATCGACCACGGTAAGACTACTCTTACAGCAGCGATACTCGCTACTCTTGCCAAGAAAGGCAAAGCGCAGGTAAAGTCCTACGCCGATATCGCCAAGGGCGGTACCGTAAGAGATGAAACCAAGACCGTCACGATAGCGGTAGCCCACGTAGAGTACGAGACGGACAAGCGCCATTACGCCCATATAGACTGCCCGGGACACGCCGACTACATCAAGAATATGATAACCGGAGCCGCCCAGATGGACGGGGCAATACTCGTAGTAAGCGCCGTAGACGGCCCGATGCCCCAGACCCGTGAGCATATCCTCCTGGCCCGCCAGGTTAACGTCCCATCGATCGTGGTATTCTTAAACAAGGTAGATCTGGTAGAAGATAAAGAGCTTGTAGACTTAGTTGAGCTCGAAGTAAGAGAGCTCCTCACAAAGTATAAATTCGCAGGAGATAAGACCCCTGTAATAAGAGGAAGCGCGTTGAAGGCGATGACACAGCCGGATGCGGCCGATGCCGTAAAGCCCATATTCGACCTCATGGATGCATGCGATACCTTCATCCCCGAGCCCCAGAGAGCCCTCGATAAGCCTTTCCTTATGCCTATAGAAGACGTATTCTCCATAACAGGACGCGGCACGGTAGGAACAGGCAGGGTCGAGCGCGGTCAGATAAAAGTAGGCGAGGAGATAGAGATAGTCGGTATAAAACCCACTAAAAAGAGCGTTGTTACAGGTGTTGAGATGTTCAGGAAGCTCCTCGACTCAGGACAGGCCGGAGACAATATCGGCGTCCTGTTAAGAGGTATTGAAAAGACAGACTTAGAGCGCGGCCAGGTCCTGGCAAAGCCCGGATCGATCACGCCCCATACCAAGTTCAAAGCGGAAGTATACATCCTGAGCAAAGAAGAAGGCGGCCGTCATACGCCCTTCTTCAACGGATATAGACCCCAGTTCTACTTCAGGACCACAGACGTTACCGGAGTCGTTACCCTCCCTAAAGACGTGGAGATGGTAATGCCCGGCGATAACGTCCAGTTCGAAGTAGTCTTGATTACCCCCATAGCCATGGAGAAAGAGTTAAGGTTCGCGATACGTGAAGGCGGACATACCGTTGGCGCAGGGGTAGTGACCGAAGTTATAGAATAGTTGCCCGGTGCGCGTTGTTCGATCAACGCGCAGCTAACAACGCACAACGAAAGAAAACGACGAAAGACGAAAAAATGGCACAGCAAGCCCCTCAAAAGATACGGATCAAATTGATAGCTTACGATCATAGGCTATTGGACCTTTCGGCCCAGGAAATAGTTGAGACGGCAAAGAAGACCGGCGCTGACATAGCGGGTCCCGTGCCTCTTCCGACGAAACGCGAGATATTTACGGTATTAAGATCGCCGCACGTCGATAAGAAATCACGGGATCAGTTCCAGATAAAGACACATAAGCGCATACTCGATATTATCAATCCGACTTCCAAGACGATCGATGCGCTTAAAAAGCTGGATCTCCCCGCCGGTGTTTATGTGGAGATAAAGTAGAATGATAGGCATACTAGGTAAAAAACTGGGGATGACGAATATTTATAACGAGGCTGGACATATAGTGCCGGTTACTCTCATCGAGGCCGGACCGTGTCTGGTCGTGCAGGTAAAGACCAAAGAGAATGATGGGTACGGCGCTGTTCAGGTTGGTTTTGGCACGAAAAGAGATAAACTTGTCAACAACCCGGCTAAAGGGCACTTTAAAAAAGCCGGTGTCGGTGCCGCAAGATTTGTAAAAGAGATACGCGTGGCCGATACCACGCAGTATAAGGTCGGGCAGAAGATAGAAGCTGATATATTCGCAAAGGGCGATTTTGTCGACGTGACCGGAACCTCTATAGGCAGAGGGTTTCAGGGCGGTGTCAGGAGATGGAACTGGACCGGCGGTGATGCCGGACACGGTTCTATGTTCCACAGGGCGGTGGGCTCGATACAGTCGGGCGCAAGGCTGGGGCGCGTTACTAAAGGGCACCATCTGCCAGGGCATATGGGGACGGATAGGATAACCGTACAGAATTTGGAGATTATAGAAGTCGATAAGGCAAACAATCTTATCGTTGTAAAGGGCAGTGTGCCGGGGCATAAGAACAGTTTCCTTATCGTAAAGGAAGCAAATAAACGGCCGAAGGGTTTTGTGAGGCGCAAGATAGTCCAGCCGGTTTCAAAGAAGAGCGTTAAGGCCGCGGCCGCAAAAAAGAAATAGAGAATAGAGATGAGAGAGAATCCAAGAAAAGTTAGAGCAAAAAATATCAAAGCGAGTATCGATAAGGCAAAGACCGCTAAGTCCGGAGCAAGGGGAGAGATAGGGTTTTCCGTTCCTATATACGACATGAGCGGTAAAGAAGTGGAGCATCTGATACTTGACAAGGAGCTATTCGACGGCACGGTCAATAAGGAAGTGCTCTATCAGGCCGTTGTAATATATAATTCGAACCAGAGACACGGCAACGCCGTGACAAAGACGCGTGGTGATGTCTCCGGCGGCGGTAAGAAACCGTTTAGACAGAAGGGTACCGGCCGCGCAAGGGCGGGCTCAACAAGATCGCCTCTCTGGCGCCATGGCGGTACGACATTCGGCCCGCAACCGAGAGATTTCCATCGGGATATTCCCAGGAAGATGAAGAGAGCCGCGTTTCTATCATGTCTGAATTCGAAATTGAACGAGGAAAAGGTGCTGGGAATAAGCAGCGTGGATATCGCCGAACCGAAGACAAAAAGATTCAAGGCTATATTAGATGCGTTGAAGCTTAAAGGCAAGAGCCTCTTTGTTCTGGAATCGATCGACGACAAAGTCAAGACCGCTTCGAGGAACCTCCAGGAGGTTTCGGTAAAGAACTATAAGGATTTTAACACGATCGATATACTGAAATGCGACAACGTAGTGATCTCCAAGTCGGCATTGCAAAAATTACCGGAAAGGTTCAAGGATTAATATTATATGAAGAACCCCCACGACGTAGTAAAAGGCATGATCAGGACCGAGAAGGGCGCTAACCTTATGCCGCTCAATAAATATCTTTTCTGGGTCGGCCGGGATTCTAATAAGATCGAGATCGGCAAGGCCATTGAGGATATCTACAAGGTAAAGGTGGATAGTGTCAACACGATTACGATGAGAGGAAAATTGAAAAGGGTCAGGTACGCCGTCGGGAAGACGTCCGACTGGAAGAAAGCGGTTGTGACCTTAAAAGAAGGCAGTAAGATAGACGTTGCGTAATCGCCTAATCGCTTTTGCAATTAAGCGGTTAGGTCAAAAGAGGAAATGATGGGAATAAAAAAATTCAGACCAACAACACCAGGCTTGCGATGGGCGGCGATATCGGATTTTGAAGAGCTTACCAAATCCAGGCCGGAGAAAAATCTCCTGGTTGCGCTTCGTAAGTCCGGCGGCCGGAATAACAGGGGCCGCATTACATCGCGCCATCGCGGCGGCGGTCACAAGAGGATGCTTAGGCTTATCGATTTCAAGCGCGATAAGCTGGATGTCCCCGGCAAGGTTATTGCGATAGAATATGATCCGAACAGGGCGCCGAGATTGGCGCTGGTCGAATATTCCGATAGAGAGAGGCGCTACATCATAGCGCCTGTAGGGCTTGCGGTAAATGATGAGGTGATATCGAGCAAGACAGCCGAAATAAAGACGGGGAACGCGACGACATTGGCGAACATCCCGGCCGGCATACCTATCCATAATGTTGAACTCCGGAAAGGGAGCGGCGCCACGATAGCGCGTTCGGCCGGTAATTCATGTATCATAATGGCCAAAGAAGGTGATTATGCCCAGGTCAAACTTCCCAGCGGCGAGATAAGGCAGATCAATGTAGAATGTATGGCGACAATCGGGCAGGTCGGGAATATCGAACACGAAACCATTTCTATAGGAAAAGCGGGCAGGTCGCGCTGGATGGGGTTGAGGCCGTATTCCAGAGGTGTTGCGAAGAACCCGCATGACCATCCAATGGGCGGCGGAGAAGGTAAAGCGTCCGGCGGTCTGCCAAGGTCACCGTGGGGACAGTATGCGAAAGGCCTGAAGACGCGTAAGAAGAAACATTCCGATAAGTATATAATGAAGAGGAGAAAATAGAATGTCAAGGTCGACCAAGAAGGGACCGTTTATCGACGAAAAGCTCCTTATGAAAGTGCAGAAAGCCGTTCAGGCAGGCGACAAAAAGCCCATCAAGACATGGGCGAGGAGATCGACGATTACTCCCGAATTTGTGGGCCTGACCCTGTCGGTATACAACGGCAGGAAGTTCCTGCCCGTTTATGTGACCGAGAATATGGTCGGTCACAAGGTTGGAGAATTTGCGCCTACAAGGACGTTTAAGAAACACGGCGCGGCAACAGAGATTTCGCTGGAGAAGACATAATTGCCCAAGCGCAAGAGCGATTAAGCGGTCAGGCAAAGACAGGAAGATAATGGTTACGCGAGCAGTTTTAAGATATGTGCGGATAACGCCGAGAAAGTTCAGGCAGATTATCCCGCTTGTGAAGGGGAAGAGGCCGGAGGAGGCGATTGCTATCCTGACCGGTGTGAAGAAGAAAGCGTCGGGATACGGCATCGACCTTATAAAGAGCGCGCTTAATAACGTGAAGCGCATGCAGAATGTGGACGCATCGAGCCTTTACATATCTAATCTTATCGCCAATGGCGGTCCGATGCTCAAACGGTTCCGGGCTGCATCGATGGGCCGGGCGAGCTTAATAAAGAAGAGGACGAGCCATATTACGCTTGAGCTCGATCACCTGCAGGTAAAATCGGGCAAAGATATGCCTGAAGCCGGGGATGCTTCCAAGACAAAATTACCGCCTAAAAAAGAGACGACAAGAGATAGGCATCCGGGAGACGGCAAGAAGAAGGTCGCAACCAAGAAGGGTAAATAAGAAGATGGGTCAAAAAGTACATCCATACGGTTTTAGGGTCGGATATATCTACGACTGGAAATCACGGTGGTTCGCCAAGAAAGATGAGTTCCCGAGGATGCTGGTGGAGGATGTGAAGATACGCAAGTTTATAAAGAAGGCGCTCTCCACGGCGGCGGTTTCAAAGATAGAGATCGAGCGTTCGAGCGACAAGGTCAGGGTCCTTATATTCTCCGCAAGGCCCGGCATAATCATAGGGCGCCGCGGTTCGGAGATCGAGAAACTGAAAGAAGAGCTCCATTCTATAACCGGCAAAGAGGTCGTCATAGATATAAAAGATATAAAGAACGCCAATATAGATGCCCAACTGGTGGCGGAGAACATTGCTTTCCAGATCGAGAAGCGCATACCGCACAAGAGGGCCATGAAGAAAGCCGTTCAGTCCGCGCTAGATAGCGGCGGCAAGGGAGTCAAGATCATATGTTCCGGCAGGCTAGGAGGCGCCGAAATAGCGCGGCGTGAAAGTTACCGTGTCGGGTCGATCCCGGCGCAGACGCTGAGAGCAGACGTCGATTATGGTTTCGCGGAGGCGTTTACGACTTACGGTCTTATCGGCGTAAAAGTGTGGATATACAAAGGGGATAAGGTCCTCGATAAGGTCAAAGAAGAGACGCCGGAAGAAAAGAAATAGGGTGCGAGGTATAAGATGGGTTTAATGCCAAAGAGGGTAAAGTTCAGGAAGGCGCAGCGAGGCAGGCGGCTGGGCACGTCTTTTAAAGGCGCAACTCTTGCTTTCGGCGAGTTCGGGCTGAAGGCGCTCGAGAATGCCTATTTCACCGACAGGCAGATAGAGGCGGCGAGGGTCGCGTTAATGAGAAACCTGAAAGGCGGCGGCAAAGTATGGATAAGGGCATTTCCGGACAAGCCTATTACTAAGAAACCGGCCGAAACGAGGATGGGTAAGGGCAAAGGTTTGCCGGACCACTGGGTGGCCGTTATAAAAAAAGGTAAGGTGCTATTCGAAATGGACGGAGTCCCGGCGGAGATTGCCAGGGATTGTATGAGGATAGCGGCACACAAGATACCTATGCGGACTAAATTCATAACAAGGACGATGCGCTAATGATTAAGGCGAACGAGTTAAGGAATATGACGGCCGGCGAGATACGGCTGAAGATAGAGGGGTTGAAAAAGGAACTCTATAATATGCGCACAGAAGCAAGGGCGGGCAGGATAGAGAAGCCCCACAGGATAAACGAAGTCAGGAAAGACGTGGCCAGGTGCGAGACGATTATCAGAGAGAAAGATATACAAGCTGCTAAGGGCCAGAAGGACAAATCGGAGAAGACCAATGCAAAGTAATACGAGGGCCAACCGCAAAGAGAGGATCGGCATTGTAATAAGCGATAAGATGGACAAAACGATAACGGTGCGTATCGAAAGGGTTGCGCACCACCAGGTATACAAACGAAATGTCAACAAGGCCACGAAATTCAAAGCGCACGATGAGTCTAATACCGCTAAGACCGGGGATACTGTCAGGATACAGGAGACCAGGCCCCTGTCGAAGACGAAGAGGTGGCGGCTCGTGGAAGTGGTAAAGCGCGCGGCCGCAGCCGCTTAAAGCGAAGAGGTTAAGAGATGATCAGGATGCGTACAATTTTGGATGTTGCGGATAATACCGGCGCCAAACGCGCGTCGATGATCGGCGTTTTGAAGAGGCAGAACAGGCGGTACGCCGACATAGGCGACATCATTACCTGTAATATCAAGGAAGCGTCTCCGGACGCCATTGTCAAGAACCACGAAGTCGTTAAAGGCGTTATCGTGAGGGCGGCATTTCCGATAACAAGACCTGACGGTACTCGCCTGAAATTCGACAGGAACGCGGTTGTTATAATAGATGACCAGATGAATCCTAGGGGTACGAGGATATTCGGACCGGTGGCGAGGGAGTTGCGCGATAAAAATTTTATGAAGATAATATCCCTGGCGCCGGAAGTATTGTGAGGAAAATGTGAATAAGATAAAGAAGAACGATATGGTATATGTTTTGTGCGGCAAAGATAAGGGCAAGACGGGCAAAGTCTTCAGGGTTAACAACAAGTCCGGCAAAGCCTTTGTGGAAGGTATAAATTACGTTAAGAAGCATATGAGGAAGTCCAAGCAGGACCAGCAGGGCGGCATCGTCCAAAAGGAGAGCCCTATCCAGCTGTCCAATATTGCCGTTTTGTGCAAAACATGTAACAAACCCGCAGGTGTGGGCATAAATGTCCTGGCTGATGGTACAAAGTCGAGATATTGCAAAAGATGCAAAGAGGTATTGTAAAGATGACTACTCCAAGGCTTTTGGAAAGATACAGGACCGAAATAGCGCCGGAGATGATGAAGGCCTTCAATTACAAGAATAAGATGGAAGTGCCGAAGCTCTCAAAGATAGTGATAAATATAGGATTGGGCGAGGCGGTACAGGATATTAAATTGCTCGATACTGCCGCAAGTGAGCTTGCTATGATTACCGGGCAGAAACCCGTCGTGACGAAATCGAAGAAGGCAATCGCTAATTTCAAGATAAGGCGGGGCTCGGCAGTAGGCTGCAAGGTAACGCTGAGGCGCTCGAGGATGTATGAGTTTCTGGATAGGATGATATCCGTGGCCATACCGAGAATAAGGGACTTCAGGGGCTTGTCGCCGGATTCGTTCGATAAGGGCGGCAATTACGCTTTTGGCCTGAACGAACAGTTGATATTCCCCGAGATAGATGTCGACAAAGTAATGAAGGTTCATGGTATGGACATAATAGTATGTACAACGGCCAAGACGAGGGACGAGGCATATGAACTTCTGCGTCTTCTGGGTATGCCGTTTGCAAAAACAGTATCTCGTAGTTCGTAAATCGTATATCGTGACGGGATGCGGATGACTAATAACGAAAGACGAAAAAATGGCGAAGACATCGCTTATTGTAAAACAGGCGCGGAAACCAAAATTTAAAGCCCGGAAGTATAACCGCTGCAAGTTGTGCGGCAGGCCAAGAGGTTTTATCCGCAGGTTTCAGCTCTGCAGAATATGCTTCAGAGAGCTTGCGTCCAGGGGCGAGATCCCTGGCGTTGTAAAGGCAAGCTGGTAAATTCATCGTTAGTCGTTCGTATGTCGTATTTTTGCTGCGATATACTAAATGCGAACGGCGAATAACGAGACGAGTAGTCATAGGAGATGATAAGATGGCGGTTACGGATTCCATAGCGGATGCGCTGACAATATTAAGAAATGCGAGCAGGGCCGGAAAAGAAGTTGCCGAGCTGAAGAATTCCAAGCTCACGGAAGAGATAGTCAAAATCCTTAAACGTGAAGGCTTTGTAGCCAATTATAAGCTCATCAAGGATACGAAGCAGGGGCTTTTGAGAGTCTATTTTAAATATGACAAAGACGGTACGCCCGCGATGTTAGGTATAAAGCGCATCTCCAGGCCGGGCTTAAGGGTCTATAAACAAGCTGATGAATTGCCCAGGGTATATGGCGGGCTGGGTGTAGCAGTTATCTCTACTTCAAAAGGTTTAATGACGGATAATGAAGCGCGCGAAGGAAAAGTCGGCGGCGAAGTTATCTGTTACGCATGGTAGCCAGAAGAGGAAGAAAATGTCACGTATAGGTAAAAAACCGGTTGCAATACCCGGCGGCGTAAAAGCCGCGGTAAGCGCGAATACAATAACTATAGAAGGACCGAAAGGTAAGCTTAACTATTCTTTTAAGCCCGGCTTTAAGGTCGAGGTCAAGGATAACGTTGTTGTGATAGCCAGGCCGTCCGATACAAAGCAGGATAAGGCAACTCACGGGCTCATACGCAGTCTTGTCAATAATATGATCATCGGGGTTACGGCCGGATATCATAAAGAGCTGGAGATAACCGGCGTGGGATTCAAAGCCGCGGTACAGGGGAAAATCCTGAACCTCCAGTTGAGCTATTCTCACCCGATCAACTATAATATACCCGACGGAGTTACTGTCGAAACGCCCAAGCCCAATATTGTCACGATCAAAGGGACCGACAAGGCCAAGGTCGGAGAGGTTGCGGCGGAGATAAGGGATTTCTACAGGCCGGAGCCGTATAAAGGAAAAGGCATAAAGTATGCCGGTGAGCACGTAAGGCGCAAAGCCGGTAAGGCTGTGGCAGGCGCCGGCGGGCCCGGCGGCGCGTAATAGAAGGTAAAAATTTAAGCGGGGTACCGAACCATGGACCCTTTGGCAGGCTGTAGGGTTCATGGTGAGTTCGAAAGTATTTAAGGGGAGTACCGAACCATGAAGAAGTGGATAAAGATAGAAGGCAGGGTAAGGAGGCATAAGATAATCCGGAAGAAGGTTTCCGGAACGAGTGCGCGCCCCAGACTGAGCGTTTACAGAAGCCTGAAGAATACCTATGTCCAGGTGATTGACGATGCGGAAGGGCGTACCCTTGTAGCGCTCGCGACCAATTCCCCGCTCCTTAAGGATAAGATCAAGAAAGACGCCGGAAATGTCAAAGGCGCCGCGCTTCTCGGAAGTGCGGTTGCGGATATGTGCAAGGAGAAGGGTATTACGGCTATCGTCTTCGATCGCTCCGGATATACTTATCATGGGAAGGTGAAGACGCTTGCTGATGCGCTTCGTAAAGGCGGAGTGAAGTTTTAAGACTAAACCAAAGAGGAGCAGGTAAATTGCAAAATCCAGATAGCGATAATAAAGAGAAGAAGGAAACTCCGCCAGTCCAAGACCAGGCTGCGGCAGGGAAAGCCCCTGAAGCACCGACAGCGGCGCAAGCCCCGGCCGCGGCGCAGGGCGGAGCTCCCCAGCAGTCCCGCGCCCGCACAAGAAGACCTAAGGGCGGGAGGTCGCAGAGAGACGGCGGCCGGCGTGGACAGGGCAGGGGAACCGATGATGACGGCCTGATTGAAAAAGTTGTTACGATAAAGAGAGTAGCCAAAGTAGTCAAAGGCGGCCGCAGGTTTTCCTTCAATGCGCTGGTAGTCGCGGGCGACGGAAAAGGGAGTGTGGGTGTCGGCTTCGGTAAAGGAAACGAAGTTGCCGATGCTATCAGGAAAGGTTTAAATGACGCAAAGAAGAATTTCTTCAGGCTGTCGTTGAAAGGGACGAGTATCCCACACGAGATCATAGGCCATTATAAGGCGGCCAGAGTTCTGTTGAAGCCGGCGGTAGAAGGCACCGGTGTAATAGCCGGCGGCGCTGTGCGCGCAATCTGCGAGGCGGGCGGAATAAAGGATATTTTAACCAAGAGCCTTGGATCGGATTCTGCGCTTAACGTTGTGAAGGCGGCCATGGAGGGCCTTAAAAAGCTGCGCTTAGAAAGAAAGATCATATGAGGATAACGGATATACCGATGCCGAAAGGCGCAAACAGAAAGACTAAGAGGCGCGGACGCGGCTGCGGATCCGGTCATGGAAAGAATGCGTGCCGCGGGCGTAAGGGCGCCCTGAAACGTTCAGGCAGGACGACCAGGCCGGGATTCGAAGGCGGGCAGATGCCGCTTATACGGCGCATCCCGAAAAAGGGTTTTAACGCGTTATTCAAGAACGGTTATCAGGTGGTCAATATCGAATCCCTGAATCGTTTCGAAAGCAACTCTACCGTCGGGCCGGTCGAATTCAAAAAAGCGGGCCTGATAGGAAGCGTAAATGAGCCGGTAAAGATTTTAGGAAAAGGGAAGTTGTCCAAGGCCCTGACGGTCAAGGCCGCAAGGTTTTCGGAAAGCGCGCGGCGGGCTCTCGAATCGGCCGGCGCGAAAGCAGAGTATATAAAAGCATAAGGAAAAAATGCTGCAGGCGTTCGCAAATATCGTAAAGATACCGGACCTGAGGAAAAAGATATTTTTTACTCTGGGCCTGATAGCGGTTTATAGGATAGGCACGTACATCCCGACACCCGGCATAGACGGCGCAAAGCTGGCGCAGTTTTTCGCGAACCTGGCGCAATCGCAGGGCGGGGCGCTCTTTGGAATAATGAATATGTTTTCCGGAGGCGCCATATCGCGCCTTACCATATTTGCGCTCGGGATAATGCCGTATATATCATCGTCGATCATTATACAATTGCTGACAGCTGTAATACCCGCGCTCGAAAAGCTGGCAAAAGAGGGCGAGGCCGGGCACAAGAAGATCGTGCAGTATACGCGTTACGGCACGATCGTTCTCTCGGTGATCCAATCGTTCTTTATAGCAATGTGGCTCGAGAATCCCGCAAGGTTCCAGGGTCTGCAGATAGTCCAGTTCCCCGGGTGGTCTTTCAGGATACTTACGGTGATTACGCTTACCAGCGGTACCGCGTTCATAATGTGGCTGGGCGAACAGATCCAGGAGTACGGGATCGGGAACGGCATGTCTCTTATAATTACAGCAGGTATAGTTTCGAGGATACCGACGGCGCTCTACCAGTTATGGGCGCTATTTTCGCCGTTTGCGCCGGAAAAAGCACAGCTCGATCCGTTCACGCTAATCCTGATGATCGTGATGCTGGTGGCCGTAGTCGTTGCGGTAATAGTCGTGACGCAGGGCCAGCGGAAGATCCCTGTGCAATACGCAAAACGGGTGGTAGGCAGGAAGGTCTATGGCGGCCAGGCGACATTTTTGCCGCTGCGGGTCAACCAGGCCGGCGTAATACCTATTATATTTGCGCAGAGCATAATTCTCTTTCCGGCAACTATAGCGGGCTTTATACCGCACCAGGGGTTTCAGAACTTTGCGCAGGCGCTGACGCGGGGTGAATGGTTATATAATTCAATATACGCGCTTCTTATCGTATTCTTTGCCTACTTTTATACGGCAATAACGTTCAACCCGATCGATATATCGGATAATATGAAGAAGTACGGCGGATTCGTTCCGGGCATACGCCCCGGAAGGCAGACGGCCGAATATCTCGATTTTATAATGACGCGTATCACATTTCCGGGCGCGATATTCCTGGCGCTTATCGCGGTCTTCCCCAGCATAATTTCGGGAGCTCTCAAGATACCGTATCTTGTGGCGAGCTTCTTCGGCGGCACGGGACTGCTTATCATCGTCGGCGTTATGCTCGATACGATGAAGCAGATAGAGTCGCATCTTTTGATGCGGCATTATGAAGGTTTCATGAAGAAGGGCAAATTGAAAGCCCGGATGTCATAGGGAATAAATACCAATGAAATTAATTTTGTTAGGGCCTCCGGGCGCAGGAAAAGGGACACAGAGTGTTGAACTGTCGAAAAGCTACAAATTGCCGCATATCTCGACAGGTGACATATTGAGGGAGTCGGTCAAAGCCGCTCTTCCTTTAGGGCTTAAGGCAAAGTTGTACATGGATAAAGGCGAACTTGTCCCCGACGAAGTTGTTATCGGAATAGTCGCCGAAAGATTGAAAAATCCGGACACGAAAAAAGGTTTTATCCTAGACGGGTTCCCGCGGACCGTTAATCAGGCCGCCGGCCTTGATGAGGCGCTGGAAAACATGCATTCGGATATCGACATGGTGCTATTTTTCCAGACATCATCCAAGGTGGCGATCGAGAGGCTTACGGGCCGCAGGGTCTGCAAAAATTGCGGCTTCAATTATCACGTGCGGAATATGCCTCCCAGGAAAGGCGGCGTGTGTGATAAGTGCGGCGGGCCGCTATATCAGAGGCCGGACGATAATGAGGCGACGGTCCTGAACCGGTTGAAAGTTTACGAGGACCAGACTAAGCCGCTCGTCGATTATTATGCGCGAAAAGGCATCCTGAAAAAAGTTTCGGGGGATTTGCCGGTAGGCGAGCTCTTTAAGGTTCTTTCACAGATCTTCGCTGAAGCGAAGCTTGCATGATCGTCCTGCGGTCCAAAGACGAAATAGCTGAGGTAAGAGAGGCCGGCAGGATACTGGCGCAGACGCTTAAACGATTGAAGAAAAGCGCCGGGGTGGGGATCCAGACAAAAGAACTGGATGCCATAGCGCGCGATGAAATAATAAAACGCGGCGGCTTTCCGGCTTTTAAGGGTTACAAAGGGTTTCCCGGCAACATCTGCGCTTCTATAAACGAGACGGTGGTGCATGGAATACCGTCGGATAGAAAATTGAGGGACGGCGACATACTTTCTATAGATGTCGGCGTAAAGTTCCGGGATTACTACGCGGACGGCGCAATAACGGTCGGGATCGGCGCGATAAGCGAATCGGCCGGCAGGCTGATAGAAGTAACGCGAAAAGCTCTTTATATAGGAATTGAACATGCGTACTCCGGCAGGCATCTGACGGACCTGTCGCATGCCATACAAGAGTACGTAGAATCGAACGGGTTTGGTGTTGTAAGGGCGCTCGTCGGGCACGGGATAGGAACGCGGATTCACGAAGAGCCCGAGATACCGAATTTTGGTAAGGCCGGAATGGGGCCCATCCTTGAACCGGGCATGGTATTGGCCATAGAGCCCATGGTTAACGCCGGGACATTCGAAGTCGAAACATTGGATGACGGCTGGTCGATAGTTACGAAGGACAGGAAGCTTTCGGCCCATTTTGAGCATACGATCGCGGTTACGGCTAACGGGCCGGAGATACTTACGGAATAGGACCGGAAAAATATGAGCCCGAAAGAAGAAGCGATAACGGTTGAAGGAAAAGTATTGGAGACTCTGCCCAATGCGATGTTCAGGGTAGAACTGCCGAATGGCCACAGGGTGCTGGCGCATGTTTCCGGAAAGATGAGGATGAACTTTATAAGGATCCTCCCCGGTGATAGCGTGACGTTGGAATTGTCGCCCTACGATCTTTCGAGGGGAAGAATAATCCGGAGAGAAAAATAACATGAACCCTTAAGGCTGTAGGGTTCATGGTGAGTTCGAAATCGTTTAAAAGGGGTACCGAACCATGAAAGTCAGATCGAGTATACGGAAGATTTGCCCAAAATGTAAAGTCGTACGCCGCAAAGGTACGCTTATAATAATATGCGCGAATCCAAAACATAAACAGAGGCAGGGATAATTTCGTCGTTAGTCGTTCGCAGCTAGTATATCGCTGCATGGTTGCGAAATACGATATACGAACGACGAACGACAAGACAGTCGTTTAAGAGGAGAGAAGATGCCGAGAATAGTTGGTGTTGATTTACCTAAGGAGAAGAGAATAGAGATCGCGTTGGGATACATATACGGGATAGGACGGGCGCTTTCCAATAAGATATTGAAGATAGCGAACGTCAATCCGGATAAGCGCGCCAAAGATCTTACGGAAGAAGAGATCGCGCGCCTGTCGTCGGTTATCCAGAAAGACTACAAGGTCGAAGGCGACCTGCGCCGCGAGATCTCTGCCAATATCAAGAGACTGATCGATATAGGGAGTTACAGAGGTTTCAGGCACAGGAAAGGTCTGCCGGTGAGGGGGCAAAGGACGCGGACGAATGCTAGGACGAGGAAAGGCCCCAGGAAGACCGTAGGTGTTGTAAGACAAAAGGCAGAAAGGACGGTAACGAAAGACAGTGGAGCAGAAAAAAAGTAATGTAAAGAAGGTTAAGAAGACACTTCACGCAGCGGCGAGCGGTATAGCGCGTATACTCGCGACATTTAATAACACGATCGTTACCATTACCGATAAAGAGGGCAATACGATAACGTGGGCATCTACAGGGAGCTCGGGATTCAAGGGCTCGAAGAAGTCGACGCCGTTTGCGGCCGGCATCGCGGCTGAGAATGCCGCTAAGAAGGCGGTCGAACGCGGAGTCAAAGAGGTTGAGGTTTATGTGAAGGGGCCGGGCGCCGGCAGGGAATCGGCGATAAGGTCTATACAGGCGGCTGGCCTTACGATCAGGTCGATCCGGGACGTAACCCCTATCCCGCACAACGGCTGTCGTCCGCAGAAGCGAAGGAGAGTGTAATGGCAAGGAATATCGGTCCGTCATGCAGGCTCTGCAGGCGGGAGGGTGTTAAATTATTTTTAAAAGGCTCGAGATGTAATGGCGAGAAATGCGCGCTTACCAGGAGGGATTTCGCTCCGGGCCAGCATGGGCAGGCAAGAAAGAAAGAGTCTAACTATGGCGTCCAGCTCAGGGAAAAGCAGAAGGTAAAGAGGATATACGGTGTCCTGGAAAGACAGTTCAGGCACTATTTTAGGATGGCGGAACGTTCCAAGGGCGTAACGGGACTTACGCTATTACAGCTTCTTGAGAGACGGCTCGATAATGTTATTTTCAGGATGAACTTCGCCAATTCGAGGGCCGAGGCGCGCCAGATAGTGCAGCATGGCCAGGTCAGCGTTAATGGCCGGCGCGTAGATATTCCCGCTTACGTTGTTAAGGCGGGACAGGAAGTAGTCATTAAAATGAAAGATCCCGCCAGGAAGCGGCTTTCGGAAACTTTCGAGGCGCTGAAGGACAGGTCTATACCTAAGTGGATCGAAGTCGATTCGAAAAATTTCAAATGCAAGGTGACGGCAATGCCCACCAAAGAAGATGTGGGATTCCCGATACAGGAGCAGTTGATAGTAGAGTTGTATTCGAAATAAGCACGGCGCAGTTATATACTGGAGGAAACGCGATATGGGTATAAGTATGAAGAATTTCGAAATGCCTAAGAAATTGATGCTCGAAGAGGCGACGTACACCCCGACTTACGGGCGGTTCGTTGCCGAGCCTTTCGAGCGCGGATACGGAGTAACTGTCGGCAATTCCTTGCGCAGGGTTCTCATATCCTCTATCGAGGGCACGGCTGTTACGAGCATAAAGATCGACGGTGTCCATCACGAGTTTTCTGCCATAAACGGTGTCGTGGAGGATGTCCCGCAGATAATCCTGAACATAAAGAGGCTCATTCTTAAGTCGCATTTCAAGATCCCGAAGCCGATGGTGATAGATGTCGAAAAGAAAGGCGTGATTACGGCTAAGAATATTAAGGCCGACGAGACGGTTGAGATCGTAAATCCCGACCTTTATATCTGTACGCTGACAAAGAACGTTCCTTTCAGGATGGAGATGGAGGTTGCGCGCGGAAGAGGATATGTCCCCGCCGAAAGGAACAAAAAAGAAGGACAGCCGATAGGCGTTATTGCGGTCGATTCGATATTTACACCGGTTACCAGGGTGAATTTCCTGGTCGAGAATACAAGGGTCGGCCAGATAACGGATTACGATAAACTGATACTGGAAGTATTGACCAACGGCTCGATAGAGCCTAAAGAAGCGCTGCTTTACGCTTCGAATATTCTCCAGAGGCATCTTGATATATTTGTCGGTTTCGGGAAACTGCCGGAAGAGGAAGAAGCGCCGGTTGAAACGGAGGAGCAGAAGCAGTTAAGGGAGAAGCTCAAAGTCCCCATATCCGAGCTGGAACTGTCGGTGAGGAGCTCCAATTGCCTGAGAGAGGCGAGGATCAAGACAATAGGCGATCTTGTCAGGAGAAGCGAGCTGGAGATGCTCAAATACAGGAATTTCGGTAAGAAATCCCTGGCGGAGATCAATAAGATCCTTGTCGGCATGGGGCTCTCTTTGGGTATGAAGATAGAGGAGCCGGCTAAGAAGGAAGAGTCGGAATAATATGAGACACAGAAAACGGCGTTCGAAGCTGGGGATGAAGACCAGCCACAGGAAAGCGGCCCTGCGCAATATCGTAAAGAGTTTATTTAAATATCAGCGTATAAAGATAATCCTCGAAAGGGCCAAAAACGTAAGACGGTTAGCCGAGCACCTCATTACATTAGGCAAGACAGATACCGTCAATAACCGCAGGCAGGCATATGTAGTACTGGCGGACCGTGATCTCGTCGGAAAATTGTTTAAAGAGATAGCGCCGCTATTCAAGGATCGCGCGAGCGGTTACACCCGCATCATACCATTGGGTTTCAGGCGGGGTGACGGCGCCGAACTGTGCTTTTTAGAACTTACAGAACGCAAGATCGTGGAAAAATTGCCCAAAAAGAAGAAGGCCAAAGAAGACGCGCGGCCGTCTCATGAGGCAGAAGTAAAAGGCGCCGGGAAAGAGGCCAAGGTAGATGCTCCGAAAGAGGAGAAACACAGGGAAGTCAAGAAGATGGAACCGAAGATGAAGACTATCCCGAAGTCGAAACCTACGCTGGAAGATGAGCGGCGCGCCGAGAAGGCCAAGAGCGAAGATAAGAAACTCTCCGATAAGAAAGGCTTTATGAAGAATTTGCGGGGCCTATTCCGCAAACGGGGCGACTTCTAAGTAATCGTGTAAAAAGTTATCCACAAAGCAGGGCACCTTTAAAGGTGCCCTGCTTCTTTAAAGGGCTACTACTAACAGTATAAACAGGATATTTTAACCTTGTATAACATTCCCAATTTTCCCAATTTTTCCGCTTGCGAATTCATAATTTTGCTATATAATATATATGCTAATATTAAGGAGTAAGTATAAATGAAGCTCGCTAAGAGAGTGGCAGGCATAGGTGAATCGGTAACGCTTCAGATAACCTCCAGGGCAAAGAAGCTGGTTAAGGAAGGCATAGATGTCGTAAGCTTTGCGGCCGGTGAGCCGGATTTTGATACGCCGGCGCATGTAAAAGAAGCCGGTATCGAAGCGATAAAAAGCGGTTTTACGAAGTATACTCCATCGAGCGGCACGCAGGAATTACGGGAAGCCATCGCGCGGAAATTTAAGAAAGATAATGCGCTCGAATATTCGATCGCGCAGATAGTCGTATCGAACGGCGCGAAACATTCGCTCAATAACATATTCCAGGTATTATGCGAAGGCGGCGACGAAGTCCTTATACCCGCGCCCTACTGGTTGAGTTACCCGGCGATGGCCGGCATAGCTTCCGCTACTCCCGTCTTTCTCAAGACAACAGCTAAAAATAATTTTAAGGTTACCGAAAAGGAGCTTGCCTCCGGCATAACGCGGAAGACGAGATGTATGGTATTGAACAGCCCCTCGAACCCCACCGGTTCCGTATATTCGGAGGCGGAATTGAAATTTATCGCAAAGCTTGCCGTAAAGCATAATTTTTATGTTATAAGCGATGAGATATACGAAAAGCTTGTTTACGGTGACGTCAGGCACATATCGATCGCCGCGCTCGGCAAAGACATTTATGAGCGTACTATAACGGTGAACGGTCTGTCGAAAAGTCACTCGATGACCGGCTGGCGCATAGGCTATGCCGCGGGTCCGGCGGAAGTGATGAAGGCTGCTGCGAATCTACAGAGCCACGCGGCTTCCAACCCGTGCTCTATCAGCCAGAAGGCGGCTCTTGCCGCGATTACGGGTGACCAGAATTGTGTCGCCGAGATGAGGGCCGAATTCGAAAAGAGGCGCGATCTTATGGTCTCCAGGATAGGCGGGATGAATAAGGTTTCGTGCACCAGGCCGGACGGGGCGTTTTATGTCTTATGCGATATCTCCGGGCTGAAGATCTCTTCGGTGGAGGCCGCCAACAGGCTTCTCGACGAAGCCAGGGTTGCGGTCATACCGGGAGAGCCGTTCGGCGACGATTCGGTCATACGGTTGAGTTTTGCCGCGGGCTCAGGCTCGATAAAGAAGGGGATGGACAGAATAGAGGAGTGGATATCAAAAAATGGGTAAGACGATAGCGGAGAAGATACTTTCAAACCATGCCGGCAGAGAGTTAAAAGCGGGTGACATAGCAATATGCGGCGTCGATTTCTGTTTTGGCCAGGACGGCACGAGCTCTATCATAATAGATAGTTTCAGGAAACTTGGCGTAAATCGGGTATTCGATAAATCCCGGTTCTGCATGGTAATCGACCACAGCGCCCCGAGTCCCAACATAGGCGTTTCCGAAATACATAAGAAGATGCGGGCCTTTGCCGGGGCCTTCGATCTGGGGTTGTATGATATAGGCTGCGGCGTATGCCATCAGCTCATTCCCCAGAAGGGGCATGTCACATGCGGCGATCTTGTGCTGGGCGCGGATTCCCATACCTGCACTTACGGTGCTATAAACGTCTTCTCGACAGGGGTCGGTTCGACCGATCTCGCCATTACTCTGGCGAGCGGCAAGAACTGGTTCAAGGTCCCGGAAACTATCAAGATTATCGTAAAGGGCAAACTGCCGAAGGGCGTCTACTCTAAAGACGTCATACTTCACATCATAAAAGATATAAGCGCGAACGGCGCTACCTATAAAGCGGTGGAATTTTGCGGAGAGACGATATCGGCCATGAGCGTCGATGAGCGCCTTACCATTTCGAATATGGCGGTCGAGATGGGCGCCAAGGCGGGATTGATGGAAGCGGATGAAAAGGTCCTGAAGTGGGTGAAAGAGCGCTCGTTCAAGACCCCTCATCCTACTGCGGCGGATCCGGCGGCGAAGTACGCTGCCGTAAAGACCTATGATGTCTCGAAACTTGCGCCGCAGGTTGCGAAGCCTCACGCGGTAGATAACGTCAGCGATGTCACGGCGCTTAGCGGTACGCGGATAGACCAGGCATACGTAGGCACCTGTACTAACGGCAGGCTCGAGGACCTGGAGGCCGCCGCGCGGATAATGAAGGGTAAAAGCGTGCATCCCGATGTAAGGTTTGTCATCGCCCCGGCATCGAAGGAGATATACCTCGATGCGGTCAGGAAAGGGTTTATAGAGATATTCATAAAGTCAGGCTGTATCGTTGTGGCCCCCGGATGCGGGCCGTGCGTCGGCACCCATAACGGTGTTCTTGCCGACGGGGAATCGGCGATCTCGACGGCAAACAGGAACTTTAAGGGCAGGATGGGTAACCCGAATTCATTCATATATCTTGCCAGCCCGGCTACGGTTGCCTCATCGGCAATTACCGGCCGGATAACGGATCCGAGGGAGCATAAGAATAGACTATGAAGCATTGCGCCAGAAGGTTAAAAGTACAGGACAACGTAAATACCGATTATGTAATTTCGGGGCGTTACAAATTCAAGATACAGGACCCGAAAGAGCTGGCCAAACATATATTCGAGGATATCGATCCGGAGTTCGCGGCGCGTGTTACAAAAGGCGATGTCCTGGTGGCCGGTGAGAATTTCGGATGCGGTTCATCGCGTGAACAGGCGCCCCAGGCTCTTAAATCCGCCGGGTTTTACGCGGTGGCGGCGAAGAGTTTTGCGCGGATATTTTACAGGAACGCTTTCAATCTGGGGCTCGTCCTTGTGGAGTGCGATACGGATTTCATAGATGACGGCGATGAGCTGGATCTGGATATAGACGGCGGGAAGCTGAAAGACAGGGCAAAGGGACTGGTCTTCGATATAAAGCCCATACCGTCGGTTATGAAGAGACTGCTCCGGGATGGCGGCGTAGTCGAGCATTTTAAGAAGTATGGGGGGTTCAATTTTGAGTAAAAAATATAGAGTGACACTCATTCCCGGAGACGGTACGGGCCCTGAACTGGCCCAGGCCGCCAGAAGGTGTGTCGAGGCCCTGGGGATAGATATAGCCTGGGATGTGGTTGAGGCCGGTGAATCCGCGATCGAAAAATACAAGACGCCTCTGCCAGAGGGTGTCGTTGAGTCTATAGCAGGAAATAAAATTGCCTTGAAGGGGCCGATTACCACGCCGGTGGGCACCGGCTTCAGGAGCATCAATGTCGAGCTAAGGAGGCGGCTGGATCTTTACGCGTGTCTGCGTCCCTGCAAGAGCTATAAAGGAGTAAGGTCTAGGTATTCCGGCATAGATCTCGTTATCGTAAGGGAGAATACGGAGGACCTTTATGCCGGTATCGAGTTCCAGAAGGGGACCAGGGATGTCAGGACGCTTATCGAACTGCTGGAGACCCTGGGAAAAAAGAAAATAAGGCAGGATTCGGCGATCAGCATAAAGCCGATTTCTGTCGAAGGCTCGAAAAGGATAGTCAAATTTGCTTTTGAATACGCCGTGGCAAACAAACGGAAGAAGGTTACGGCCGTACACAAGGCAAACATAATGAAATTCACGGACGGATTGTTCCTTGAAGTCGCGCGCGAAGTCGCGAAATCGTACGAAGGCAGGATCGCATTTGAGGATAGGATAGTCGATAATATGTGCATGCAGCTTGTCCAGAAGCCGGAGGATTATGACGTCCTTGTCCTTCCCAATCTTTACGGTGATATCATATCCGATCTTTGCGCCGGCCTCATCGGCGGATTGGGAGTCGCGCCCGGCGCCAACATAGGGGAAAGCGCGGCGCTATTTGAGCCGACCCACGGGAGCGCGCCGAAATATAAGGGTATGGATAAAGTCAACCCCGTAGCGATAATATTGTCGTGCGTACTTATGCTGAGGCATATGGGCGAATATAAGAATGCGGATAGGCTCGAACAGGCCGTCTCACAGGTAATAGCCGAAGGCAAATTCGTCACCTACGATCTTAAAGCGGATAGGAATGACCCGACAGCCGTAGGCACGAGCCGGATGGCGGATGCTATCATAGAGAAATTAAAATAATGACAGCGAAGGTCTCAAAAGTTTCGATAATAGGCGCAGGGGCGGTGGGCGCTACGCTTGCCCATAGGGTGCTCGAATCGGGCATGGCCGATGTCGTCCTTCTCGACATAGTCAAGAATCTGGCTGTCGGTAAAGCCTTCGATCTTCTTGACGCCTCGCCCATAATTCCTCACGAGCGCTCCATTACGGGAACCGACGATTACACCAAAATAGAAGGATCCGATATAGTGGTCGTTACCGCCGGCCTGGCCAGAAAGCCCGGCATGACCCGCGAGGATCTTATTGCAAAAAACGCCCGGATAGTAAAGGGTGTTTCGGAAAATATCAAATGTTATGCTCCGGGCTCGATAGTTATCATAGTTACCAATCCCCTGGATACAATGACCTACCTGGCGCTTAAGGCCACCGGTTTTAAAAAAGAGCGGGTCTTCGGCATGGCGGGCCTTTTAGATACGGCGCGATTTATATATTTGCTGGCTGAAGAGCTTAATGTCCCGCGTTCATCAATACAAACCTACATGCTGGGCAGCCACGGTGACACGATGGTTCCCGTTCTATCCAAAACGACGGTTTCCGGTAAGCCTCTGGCCGGGATGCTGCCTAAAGAGCGGCTGGATGCGATCGTTAAAAGGACGCGTGACAGGGGCGCCGAGATAGTCGGCCTTTTCGGTTCGGGAAGCGCGTATTACTCGCCCAGCGCCGCGGTATTTAAAATGATAACCATGGTATTGGGCGATACAAACCAGACGGCGGTCGCGTCGGCCTGCCTGGACGGTGAGTACGGCCTCAGAGATGTCGCTATCGGCGTTCCGTGTAAGATAGGCAAAAACGGCATCGAGAAGATAATAGAGCTGGGATTGTCCAAAGAGGAGGATGCGGCTTTTCGCGCATCGGCAAAGGCGATAAAGAGTTCGATCGCTATACTATGACGAAATATGACCTCGCCATAATAGGTTCCGGTCCCGGCGGCTACATTGCCGCGATCTATGCCTCCCGCCATAAGCTCAAGACATGTGTAATCGAAAAAGATCTCATCGGCGGTACATGCTTAAACAGGGGATGTATACCTACAAAATCCCTGCTTGCCTCTGCTTCGGTGCTTTCGACCATAAAGGAATCCCGCCTGCATGGTATCGAGACCGGCGCCTGTAAAGTAGATTTTTCCAGGATGGTCTCCAGGAAAGATGAGATCGTCAAACGCCTGAGGACCGGGGTAGAGACGCTTTTCAGGGCTAATTCGATCGCGCTTGTGAAAGGCGCCGCGGCGATCGATTCTCCCGATACCCTTAAAGTCGACGGCGCCGGCGAAATCTCCGCAAAGAATATAATTATTGCCAGCGGCGCAAAACCGGCCGCGCCGGCGAACGTAAAATTTGACGGTCATGACATCCTTTCCAGCGACGATATCCTGGATATCCGCTCGATCCCAAAGAGCCTTGTAATAATAGGCGGCGGTGTGATCGGCTGTGAATTTGCCGGTCTATATAATAGCCTTGGATCGCGGGTTGCTATAATCGAATATACGGATAGGCTCATCCCGGCGCAATCGAGGGAAGTCTCAAAGAAACTGGAGCTAAGCTTCAGGCGCCGCGGCATCGATATATTTACTTCTTCTGCGGTCGAGTCGATAGCGAAGAGGCCTGGCAGTCTTATGATCACGTTATCCGGCGCCCGGCCGCTTGAGACGGAGAAGATACTTGTTTCCGTCGGAAGAACGCCCGTTACCGGCTCTATAGGTGATCTCGCCGCTCTCGGCATAGAGACTATTACGGGGCGGATCGTTGTGGATGAGTATCTCAGGACCCATTTGAAAAATATCTACGCGATAGGCGACTGTATCGACGGCCCGCTCCTTGCGCATAAAGCGTCGTATGACGGCGTCATAGCGGTAGATAATATACTGGGAAAGATGAGGCGGCCCGACTATTCCAATGTGCCAAGCTGTATCTGGACGGAGCCGCAGATCGCGAGCGTAGGTATGCGCGAGGAAGATGCAAAGGCCGCATTCCCCGATGTGAAGATAGCCAAATTCCCGTATTTAGGATGCGGCAAGGCCGCTCTTATGGGGCAGGGCGAGGGTTTTGCCAAAGTGATAGGTGATCCGCGCGGCCGGATACTGGGCCTGGAGATATTCGGAGCGGGTGCCTGCGAGCTGATAGCGGAAGGCGTTCTCGCCAGGACTGCGGATCTCGGCATAGAAGAGTGGAGCCGCGTGGTCCATGGCCACCCGACTTTATCGGAAATATGGCAGGAGGCCGCGCGCGCCTTTTGCGATATACCGATACATGGAGTTTAAAAGGAGACGATGCGATGACAGAAGTGAAATTACCGCCGATAGCGGAAGGCATAGATAAGGCGGGCATATCTTATTGGCACCACGCGGTTGGAGAGAGTATCAAAGAGGGCGAGGATCTCGTCGAGCTCGTTACGGATAAAGCGACGTTCAATCTTCCCGCGCCCGCATCAGGGACGCTTAAAGAGATACTGGTGGGCGAGGGGCTCGAAGCTAAAGTGGGCCAGGTGCTGGCCAGGATCGAATAGCGATGAAGAAGGTTTTACTTTTATTCATATCCGAACATTCCGGCCACCATTGCGCCAGTCTCGCGATCGAGAAAGCTCTGCGCGAACTAGACGGAGGCGTGGAGACGCTCAATATAAATTCCTTCAATTACACGAATCCCATACTAGAAAAGATCATAAACAGGGCCTATATGAGCGTTGTCCAGCACAAGCCCGAGTTATGGGACTATCTTTATGATAATCCCGAGGTTCTTAAGCAGACACAGAAATTGAGAGCCATGATACACAGGTTCAATACCGGTAAGCTGGAGACACTGCTCGATGACTTCAAACCGGGCGCCATAGTCTGCACTCAGGCTTTTCCGTGCGGCATGATCGCCGATTATAAAAAGACGTTCGCGTTGGACATCCCCTTAATAGGCGTCCTGACGGATTACGCGCCGCATTCATACTGGATATATCATAATGTCGACTATTATATAGTGCCTTCGCAGGAGACCGGCGATAAGCTTGTAGCAAATGGTATCGACCCTTCGCGGATAAAGGATTACGGGATACCGATAGATCCGAAGTTCCGCATATTCCCGGACAGGCAGGCGTTATGTAAAAAACTGGGGTTGGACGGGAAAAGACCGCACATACTGATCATGGGCGGTACCCAGGGGCTCGGTCCGCTAAAAGAGCTGGTGCGGCTCCTCGACAGGCTCCCGGTTGATCTCGAGCCCGTTATAGTATGCGGGACCAATAAAAAGCTCTATAATTGGCTTAGGCGCAGACGCTACCAAAAGAAGGTGACGATACTCTCGTACGTAGAAAACATCGACGAGCTCATGTGCGTCTCGGATATGATAATTACGAAGCCCGGAGGCATAACGACGGCCGAGGCTCTTGCCAGGGGGCTTCCGATGCTTATAATCAATCCTCTGCCCGGCCAGGAAGCGATGAATACCAGGTTCTTGCTCAACGAGGGCGTGGCCGTAAAGGGCGAAAGCCCGGAGGATGCCGGAGTCCTTCTTCTGGAATTGCTTGAGAATAGACATAAACTTACCGCTATGAGCGATAAAGCCCGCTCTCTCGCCAGGCCGGAGAGCGCCGTCGACATAGCAAAGCTTATATTGGAGTCGATACATTAGTAATGGTCTTATATATATTATACCGGATAGGTTATTTTTTAGTCAATGTTTTGCCCCTTAAGGCCGCATACGGCCTGGCGTCTTTTATTGCAGGTCTGTGCTATATGATACAGCGCGGCGACAGGGCGGCGGTCATAAAAAATTTGAGGACCATCGTATTGCCAGCCCCCGGCGAACCGGAGTTGCGCCGTATGGCGCGGGAGCTCTACAGGAATTTCGCGAAGTACCTCGTAGACTTTTTCAGATTTTCAAAAATAGACGAAGAGTATGTGAACAGGTTCGTAAAAGTGGAAGGCAGGCACAATATCGATTCCGCCCTGGCAAAAAAATGCGGGGCTGTATTGGTATCGGCGCATATCGGTAATTGGGAATTAGGCGGTTCGGCCATCTCTTTACTGGGGTATCCCATGAGCGCGGTCGTTCTTACTCACCGTAACAAGAAGATAGACGCATTCTTCAGGCGCCAGCGCCTCCGCGGCAAGCTTACGCCGATAGAGATCGGCGCGTCGCTCAAGGCGTGCTACCACATACTTAAATCGAACAGGCTTCTCGGGTTATTGGGCGACAGGGACTTTACCGGGAACGGCCTGATGCTCGATTTTTTCGGCAAGAAGACACTCTTCCCGAAGGGGCCGTCCGTATTTGGATACAGGCTGGGCGCTCCTCTTATCCCAACGCTTATCATAAGGCGGCCGGACGATACTTTTTGTCTTAGTTTCGAGGAGCCCATTTATGCGGATCGCAGTAAACCCGAAGATGCGGCTGTGATGGAACTGGCCGGTAAATGCGCCGCGATAATCGAAACGTATGTGCGGCGCTATCCTACGCAGTGGTATATATTCAAGGACATGTGGAGCAAAGATGAATAATATCTGCGTCCTCATACCGTCTTACAATGAAGCGCGGACGATAGGCCGGATCGTAAGGGATGTCCGGGAGTTAGGCCTGCCCGCTTATGTCGTAGACGACGGCTCTGCCGACGATACCGCCGTTATCGCGGCCAAAGAAGGCGCTATAGTGGTAAAGCACGCGCAGAATATGGGCAAAGGCGCCTCGGTGAGGGAAGGTTTTAAACACGCCTTGAAGAAAAAGTTCGACGCCGTTATCATTATGGACGGGGATAACCAGCACGAGGTGAGCAGTATACCGGATTTCATAAAAACGATGGAAGCGACCGGCGCTGATATCGTCATCGGTAACAGGATGAGCGATACCGCGGATATGCCGTGGGTGCGGCGAAAGACGAATCGTTTCATGTCGTTTTTTATATCGAAGAGATGCGGGCAGTATGTCCCCGACACCCAGTGCGGATACCGTCTTATAAAACGGCGGGTCCTGGAATCGCTCGAGCTCGACTCTTCGAAATTCGAGATCGAATCGGAGCTTATCATCAAAGCGTGCCGCAAGGGTTTCAGGATAGCCGCGGTCCCGATAAAGACGGTCTATCAGGACGAGAAGAGCAGGATCAACCCGATCGTGGATACCCTGCGCTTTATTGCGCTGGTCATTAAAATGGATTCAAAAAAATAGGGGCGGCGTTCTATGATGGAACAGGCGATGGCGGGTAAGGTGACCGCGCTTGTAACGAACCTCGGCGATCTCGGTGTATTTATCGGAATGTTACTAGAGTCCAGCGTTGTCCCGATACCGTCTGAAGTTATAATTATAGGGGCGGGCGCCATAGGCGTGCCGGTAGTCTCGATAATGATCTTCGGCTCTCTCGGCGCGACAGCAGGCAGTATCGTCGGCTATGCCCTGGGCCGTTATGCGGCTATGCCGGTGATATTGAAATACGGAAGGTTCATTCTTATAAAACCACATCACATAGCCAAGGCCGAAGCCTTCGCCAAGAAATACGGCGGATATAGCGTGCTGATAGGCCGCATGCTGCCCATAGTGCCGTTCAAAGTTTTTTCTATCGCGGCCGGCATTACCAGGATACCGTTCCCGGTCTTTATTACGTGCACTCTGATCGGCGTGATACCCAGGATATTCCTGCTGTCGACTTTTGGCATTGCGATAGTTAAGTATACGAAACCGTCGCTTCTCATCGTGACCGGCATAGTATTGATCATCGCCAGCGTAAAGGTAGTCCATAAATTCTACGAGAATGGTTTGAAGAAGAAAGGACGGAAGAAGATATGACGGCCGTTCCTGAAAGAGGGTGTATACATGTCTATACCGGTAACGGAAAAGGCAAGACGACCGCGGCGCTCGGCCTCGCGCTCCGGGCGAGCGGCGCCGGGCTTAAGGTCTACATCCAGCAATTCGCGAAGAGTAGAGTCTGCGGCGAGATAAAGGCGCTTAGCAGGATAAAGAATATCAAGGTGAGCCAATGCGGCAACGGGCTGTTCATTAGAGGTAAACCGGCGATCTCCGATATAAGGTGCGCGCAAAACGGTTTTATAGACGCACGGCAAAAAATTTTATCCGGACGTTATGATCTGGTTATACTGGATGAAATCAACGTTGCCATGAAACTCGGTCTTATAAATATTGAGGACGTGATCGGCATGATAAAAAATAAACCGGGATCCGTAGAACTCGTCCTTACGGGCAGAGGATGCCCTCCGGCAATTAAAAAGATAGCGGATCTTGTCACGGAGATGAGAGAGATCAAACATCCGTACCGACGGGGGATCGTGGGGCGGAAGGGGGTTGAATATTAGGATTCAAAAAAGTTAGTAATTTTTCATTGACAAATTTTCAAAATGCTGTATACTTTTTACAATAAGCTTGGCAGATAGGGAAAACTGATGAGCGGCTTCACTGCAAGATCTTTTTCATCGAAGAACTTTGTAATCGCCTTCGCTTTATCCGCTTTTTTTATTTCTTTCATAACTTACTCGCATGCTGCCGGGCAGTCTTCGAAATTGGCTCACATAGGTCTCTATGATCCCCAATCTTCATCTTTTTTCCTGAAAAATTCCAACGCAAGCGGTTACGCCGATAATACATTTACGCATGGTTCTGCCGGCGCCGGATTGAAGCCCATAGCGGGCGACTGGAACGGCGACGGCGCAATCACGATAGGCCTTTATAATCCCGTGAGCTCTGCCTTTTATCTTTGCGACTCTAACGCCGCGGACTCTCCCGATAGCGTGTTTGTATACGGTCCGGCCAACGCCGGATGGATACCGATAGCGGGCGACTGGAACGGCGACGGTGTAACGACGATAGGTTTATACAATCCAACGGCCGCGACGTTCTACCTGAAGAATTCGAATGCCGCAGGTAATGCCGATATTACGTTTGTATACGGTCCGGCCAAAGCAGGATGGCTGCCCATAGCAGGCGATTGGAACGGGGATGGTATTACGACGATCGGCCTGTACGATCCGAAGACAGGAACATTCTTTTTACGAAATTCCAATTCTGCCGGTAATGCCGACCTTACCTTTATATACGGTCCTGCCAGCGTGGGTTGGCTGCCGGTATCGGGTGACTGGGACGGGAACGGTACTACCACTATAGGTTTATACGATCCGAAGCCGTCGACCTTCTTCCTTAAAAATAGTAACGCCATGGGCATTGCCGACGCGACCTTTGGATACGGTCCTGCCAGCGTGGGTTGGCTGCCGGTGATCGGGAACTGGAAAGAGTATATACCCTCCGCCGCTGCCATAAAGATAAATAGCGATGCCGCATATACCAATAAGACCGCCGCGACCCTTACTCTATCGGCAACCGATTCCGGCGCCGGCTTGAACCAGATGAAATTCTCCAATGATAACTCCACCTGGTCTAC
>JBAZKH010000004.1:0-178311 GCA_041650935.1 Candidatus Omnitrophota bacterium | reverse complement strand
TACTTTTAGGTGTTGCCTTGCGCTTGCCGCAAATCGCATTAGGCATGCGATTTGCTGTGCAAAATTGCGATGGCCGTCCAACCTGCCGGTAGTCAAAACTGTTTAGCAGTTTGTCCGGCCTTTTCTAAACCGCCATAAGGTATCGCAATTTTGAACAGTCGCTTCGGCAACGACCTAAAAGTTTCGCCATCTGATGTACCGAAAAATTTATCCTCGCTCACCCGGGGTAATGCTTCCGGCTCAACCCCATCGTCTTATGGTCATTTGACCATTACGCATTTTTCGATTCCTGGAAAATTTTACTGCTCCTTCATGGCGTTCATTATATCATTCATGTTCGGCATGGCGAATTTCTTATACCCGGCCGGGAGCTCGAAGAGACCGGGCGCCTGCGGCCCAACGGCGAGATTCCTGAACTCCGTAGACCAGCTTCCGTCTACGGCAGCTGTCTTGACCGGCATATTTATACCGGCGTCCATCCACTGAAACATCTCCGTTTCGCCCTGCGGCGTCGAACATCTGACGCGATACTTTTTGACGGGCCTGCCGTTTACCGTATCCGGACCGATGAGCGTGCGTTCTATCTCGCCCGGCGCCTTTTCCGTCGCACCCGCAACGCTCTGGAAATTCATGGGTTGCTCCATATACATATTCTGTGAAGGCATAAGCACCCATACAAGCTTCTTTTCAGTATTCGTTATAGTCACCGCCTGTGGCGACTCCATCCTGACCTTGCCGTCAGAAACATACATCTTCCCGGAAAATCTCTCTGACCTTGCTGTCGTTACTACATCTGTAGAAAATTCATACGCATATGCAACGCCTGCGCATAACACACTAACTGCCGCTACCACTAGTAATAATACCTTTTTCATATGGCGTCACCCATTAACAGCATTCTGTGCTGCTTCCCAGACATCATATTTTGATAGGGCAGGTTAAAACCTGCCCTACCGGAAAACAAAGCAACCGTCATAGCGCCGAGAGAGAAACCTCCCGGCGCTAAAAAATTACTTTCCCTTCTTTTTACCGTCGTCGTCTTCGGGTGTAAATTCCGCGTCGATGACATCGTCTTTGCCGCCCGCGCTCTGCTTCTCGCCCTCAGGCTCCTGCCCGGGACCTTGCGGCCCGTATCCCGGACCCTGTTGGCCCTGCTGCTGACCGCCGGCATCGCCTGCGCCGCCGGTTTTCTCCTGAGTCTTCTTATATATTTCTTCAGCGAGTTTATGAGAAACTTTAGTAAGCTCTTCCATCTCTTTCTTGATCCTGTCGAGGTTCTTATCCTTCATCGCCTGTTTACAGTCATTGATCTTCGCTTCGATATTGGCCCGTTCCTGCTGGCTCACTTTATCGCCATACTCTTTCAAAGCCTTCTCGGTCGCGTAAACCAGCGTATCGGCCTGGTTGACGATATCGACCTCACTCTTTCTTTTCTCGTCTTCGGCGGCAAATTTCTCGGCCTCTTTGACGAACTTGTCTATCTCTTCCTTCGAGAGTTTCTTAGGCGCAGATATCTTTATCGACTGCTCTTTGCCGGTCCCCAGGTCCTTGGCGCCGACATGGACTATACCGTTCTGGTCTATGTCGAAAGTAACTTCGATCTGCGGGATCCCCCTCGGCGCGGGCGGTATGCCTATGAGGTCGAACCTTCCAAGCTCGACGTTGTCGTCGGCCATCTTGCGCTCACCCTGCAGGACCCTTATCGTAACTGCCGTCTGGTTATCCGCTGCGGTCGAGAATATCTGACTCTTCTTTGTGGGAACGGTGGTATTCCTCTCGATGAGTTTCGTACAAACCCCGCCAAGGGTCTCGATACCGAGCGATAGCGGTGTAACGTCGAGAAGGAGGACGTCTTTTGTATCGCCCTTTATAATAGCGGCCTGGATCGCTGCGCCTAAAGCGACGCATTCCATCGGATCCACTCCGCGTTCCAGCTTCTTACCGACATAATCCTCGACGAACTTCTGGACTATCGGCATCCTCGTCGGACCTCCGACTAAAATTATCTTATCGATCTTAGAGGCTGTCAGTTTCGCATCCGAAAGGGCCTGCTCTATGGGATGTTTGCACCTGTCTATTATCGGCTTTACCAGATCGTCGAGCTTCGCCCTGTTGAGTGACATCGTAAGGTGTTTCGGGCCGGTAGCATCGGCTGTAATGAACGGCAGGTTTAGGTCGGTAGACAGAGTGCTTGAAAGCTCTACCTTCGCTTTTTCGGCCGCTTCTCTCACCCTCTGCATTGCCATCTTGTCGTTCCTTAAATCTATGCCTGTATCTTTTTTGAATTGGTTGGCAATGTAGTCGACGAGCGCATTATCCATATCCGTTCCGCCGAGCTGTGTATCGCCCGAGGTCGAAATTACTTCGAATGTCGCGGCCTTGTGCTCATCGTCCCAACCCATCTCAAGCGTTGTGACGTCGAGCGTGCCGCCGCCCAGGTCGAATACCATTATCTTCTGTTCCTTGCCGGCCTTGTCGAGCCCGTATGCAAGGCATGCGGCCGTCGGCTCGTTTATTATCCTCAAGACATTCAGGCCCGCTATCGCGCCCGCATCTTTCGTCGCCTGGCGCTGGTTATCGTTAAAATAGGCCGGGCAGGTAATAACGACATCGCTGACGGTGTCGCCCAGGTAAGCTTCGGCATCCTGTTTTATCTTTTGCAGTATGAACGCGGAGATCTGCTGCGGCGTATACTCTTTGCCGTATATATTATATTTGAAGTCCGTACCCATCTTCCTCTTCGCCGCGAATATCGTGCCTTCCGGGTTGATCGATGCCTGCCTCTTGGCCGGCTCGCCGACGAGTTTCTGGCCGTCTTTTGTGAACGCAACGAACGACGGAAACGCCTTCCCGCTCGACACGCCCGCGCCTTCTGCCGACGGTATTATTACCGGACGGCCCGCCTCCATATACGCCGCCGCCGAATTCGAAGTACCTAGATCAATCCCTATAATCTTTGCCATAAACACCCCCGATTTGTTATTACTTCACTTTAGACAAATCGTCCCGAGCTGCTGTTATCTAAGTCCCGCAGCGGGGGACTACAACTATTTCTTTTTTGCAATTCTCACCGAGGCCGGCCTGAGGAGCCTGCCGTTCAATTTATATCCCGCCTTTAATTCCGCCAAAATATCGCCTTCTTCTTTATCCGGAGCCTCCACTACCTCGATAGGCTCGTGCAGATGAGGGTTGAACTTCGCCCCCTCTGTTTTTATGCGCTCCACCCCTATGTCTTTTAAAAACTTCTGGATCTGGAGTTGTATCATATCGACACCTTCCTGGACCGCCTTAAAATCTTTGGCTTCCTTGATATGCTTTTCGGCTATTTCCAGGCTGTCCAATATTGGGAAAAATTCCAGGATCAGCGAATCGCTGGCAAATCTCGCGTAATCGGCCTTGTCTTTTTCCATGCGTTTTCTTGCGTTCTCGAATTCTGCTTGCGCCCGTAAATATTTATCGCAATAAGCGTCCCTCTCGTCCGCCCGCGCCTTCAACGCCTCGTACTCTTTCTTGCCCAGGACGATATTTTCGTTGTTCGTTGGGCGCTGTTCGTTGCCCGCCCCGCCCTTTGCTTCGTGGACTGGGTTCGTTGTTCGTTGTTCGTTGTTCGTTTTATTGTTTTTGGCGTCTTTATTATTCATATCTATACGTCGAGCTCCTCTAAAAGTTCCGTGACCGCATCCGCAAGATATTCCACCGTAGGTATAACCTTTTCGTATACCATGCGCTTCGGCCCTATTACACCGACCCTGCCGGAGACCTTCCCTTTTACTTTATATCCGCGCGTGACTATGCTGCAATCGCTTAAATAATTAGAATGGTTCTCTTTGCCCATGTGAATGGTGAGGCGGTCGGTTTCGACATCATTGGCCAGGAGGTCCAGGATATCCTGCTTCTCCTCGAGCAACCTCAATATGCAGTAGAGCTTCTTAAAATCTTTGAATTCCGGCTGTTCCACTATATGGCTGGTACCGTCGAGATATAATTTCTGGTATTCCGAGAATAGTGAAAGTCCCACATAATGGGTAAGGTTCGAGATGAGGTGACTCGTGCGTCCCAGCACTTCCTCCAGGTCCCTTCTCGCAGACGCGTATTCGGCCTTTACGGACTTTGCCAGCGTGTCGTTAAGATTCTTAACGTGCATAAGTGATTCTATGTAGTAGCGGTAGCCCTTATCGGTCGGTATCCTGCCCGCCGATGTGTGAGGATGCATAATGTAGCCGGACTCTTCAAGGTCGGACATGACGTTGCGTATGGTAGCGCTCGAAAGACTCAGCTGTTTGGCTATAAAACGCGAGCCAACCGGCTCCGCAGTCTCTACATAGCGCTTCACGATAAGCGCAAGCACCCCTTCCTGTCTCTTCCTTGCGTCTTTGAACATAATAGCATCACCTTTGTGCTTTTAGCACTCTATACCTGCGAGTGCTAAAAGTCAACAAAAAAAATTATTTGAATCTTGACAGTAGTATCGCGTCCATAAGTTCGCTAAAACCTTCCCGCTTTAACGCGGATATCGCTACGGATTCTTTAAAATGCCTCTTCAACTGCCCTACCACCTCCGGCGCGACCTTGTCGATCTTGTTCAAGACGGTAATCACCGGTTTGTCTTGTACACCTATTTCCTCCAGGACCTTCCGCGCGGCCCGAGACTGCTCTATCGCTTTGGGGTGGCTGGCGTCAACCACGTGTAGGATAAGATCTGCGGCCGTTACCTCTTCCAGCGTCGCCTTGAAAGCTTCTATGAGATCGTGTGGAAGCTCGTTTAAGAAACCTACCGTATCCACAAAGAGCGTATCCTGGCCGCTCGGCATCCTGAACCTGCGCACTGTAGGATCAAGGGTCGCGAATAGCTTGTCCCTTGTCATCGCGTCGGCGCCCGTCAAAGCGTTCAGGAGAGTCGATTTGCCCGTATTGGTATACCCTATTATGGCGATCATCGGTATCGCAAATCGTTCGCGGCGCTTGCGCATCATCCCGCGGCGCTTGCGTAATCCATCGAGATCTCTCTCGAGTTTGGATATCCTCGCCCTGATCCTGCGCCTATCTACCTCAAGCTTCTGTTCGCCGGGCCCTCTTGTGCCGATCCCGCCGCCCAAGCGCGAAAGGCTTACCCCTTTACCCGTAAGATGCGGCAGCATATACAGAAGCTGTGCCAGCTCGACCTGCACTTTGCCTTCGTTCGAACGGGCATGGCGTGCAAATATATCGAGGATAAGCTGCGTCCTGTCTATCGTCTTTACGCCCAGCGCCTCCGCGAGGTTCTTAGCCTGTGTCCCGGTAAGTTCGTTATTGAATATAACTACACCTACATTCTCCGCGGCGCAGAAACTGGATAACTCTTCGGCCTTGCCTTTGCCTATAAACAATGCCGGACATATCTCATGGCGCCGGACGATCTCTTCTTTTACGACCTTGGCGCCCGCGGACCCGGCAAGCTCCGCCAGTTCCCGCGAACGCTCCTCCGCCGTCCATTCCCCGCGCTTTCCCAGATCTACTGTTATCAGTAATGCTCGTTCCAAGGTTCTTCCTCCTGCGCGCTCACTAACGCACGCTCTTTCCCGGCAAGATCATGTGGTATACCAGGAATCTTGCCGGGAAAGATTCCTGGGGAAATATTCCTACCCATACTACACGCTACCCGCTATCTTACCTACTATCTCACTCATCCCTACCTTACTCACATCCAGCCACCCGATCCGCCGATCCGCCCTGAACCACGTCAACTGACGTTTCGCAAAACGCCGCGTATTCATCTTCAGCATATCTTTTGCGCATGCGAGGTCGTATCGCCCTTTAAGATATCCAGAAATTTCGCTAAACCCGAGAGCCGCTTTCGCGGTCCTGGACATTCTCTTTGCCGCCTTTAATCTCTTTACCTCCTTCAAAACTCCGTCCAGGAACATCCGCTCGACCCGCAGGTTTATCCGGGCATATATCTCGTCTCTCGGCGCCGTCAGCCCGAATATCTTTATCCTATACCTATCCTTCAAACCTCTAGTCAGACTTTTAAGCTCGGCTTTCGTCTTGCCCGTTGAGCGGTATATCTCAAGTGCCCTTATGATCCGCCGCGCATCATTAGGGTGGATCTTTTTGGCCGATCCCGGATCTATCCGCGCAAGTTTTGAGTGAAGCTTCCGGCGGCCGTATCTTGCGGCAAACGCCGCCATCTTTTTGCGGAATTTCAAATCGGCCTTCGGAGACGGAAATAGGCCGTCGACTAAACCTTTAACGTAAAGGCCTGTCCCTCCCGCAACTATCGGTACCTTGCCTCGTTCTATTATCGCTCCTATAGCGGGGGCGGCCTTCTTTATGAATACGGCAACGCTGTACTCTCTTGATGGTTCGAGCAACCCTACAAAATGATGGGGAGCGCGCCTTAATTCCTCCGCCGTGGGCGCCTGGCTCAGCATACCCATGCCTTTATAGACCTGCATCGAATCCGCCGAGATTATTTCACCGCCGACGCGCCGGGCAAGCTTTATGGCAAGGGCGGTCTTCCCGATGGCGGTAGGCCCGACTATTATTATGATCGTCGCTTTACCTTTACCGGCAGGCCGTCTCATCGCAAACCTTGGTCCTGTAACCCTCTCGCTTAAGCCTGGCGGCAAGGCTCTCGGCCTCTTCCTGCGTCTTCAGCCTGCCCACTTTTACCCTGTAAAGATTGTCCTTGGAAACAAGCGGCAGTTCTACATAGCTTTCATAACCGGTATTGGTAAGTTTTTCGGATAACCTATCCGCGTTCCTTCTATTCTTGAAACATCCTACCTGGACGGAGATGCGGCCCTGCACCTCCTCGTCCTGCGAAACCGCAGACTGCGAAACGCCCGGCTCTCCGGGATCAAGCGGTTTAACCTCGGCGGCCGCCGGCGCCGCGGCGGCGGGACCACTCTTCTTGCGGCAATCGCTTAGACGCGCGTCAACGAGCGCTATATTACTATCGGACGGGAAGCGCGCCTTTATGCCGGCATAAATCTTCGCCGCTTCATCTATATTACCTTCCAGAAGGTAGGCATCACCCATGCCGACATACGCATCGAAGAATCTCGGTGATTTCGAATAGTTCGTTATTATAGCCTTGAAACTCTGCCGCGCGTCATTAAATTTCCCCAGCTTAAGCTCACTCAATCCTTTCAGATAATACAGCTCATATCTCTGTCTTGCCCTCTCGTCTATGAGACAGCGGGCATCGTAGGCGGCCCTTTCGTATCGGCCCTCCAGGAAACTCTTCTCGACCGCGGCGATATCCGCGCGGCAGGCCGCCGGCAAAAATAGAGCTACAGAAAAACAAAAACTTAAGATAACTTTCTTCATCATTTTAACATCTTCCCTTTTAGCGCATACGGCGTACCGGATTCTACTCTTACGCTCACCAGTTCACCTGCAAGGCCGGGCGGGCCGTCGAATACGGTCGTCTTATTCGTCCGAGTCCTGCCCGTAAGTTTCCGCGGATCCTTACTGCTATGGCCGTCCACGAGAACCTCTACCGTATCACCGGCTAAACCGGCGTTTCTTGCTCCCGATATTTTACACTGAAGTTCGATAATAGTCTTCAACCTTTTTTCTTTAACCGCGCTCTTCACGTCGTCTTTAAGTTTGCACGCTTTTGCGGGCGGCCGCGGCGAATACTTGAAGGTAAAGGCGCTGTCGAAAGCAACCCTCTTCATCACCTTGACCGTCTCGCTAAAATCCCTGCCGTTCTCCGAAGGGAACCCGACGATTATATCCGTCGTAAGCGACCCTCCCGGCACTATCCGCTTATAATCCTCGGCCAGTTTCATATACCGCTTCTGCGTATATCCTCTATTCATCCGCTTCAATATCCGGTCCGAACCGGATTGTAGGGGAAGATGCAAGTGCTCGCATACTTTATCGAGATCTCTCATTGCCTTGAATAACTCTACGGAAGCATCCTTCGGGTGGCTCGTCATGAAACGGATGCGCTCTATGCCAGGTATGGAGTTAAGCCGCTCTAGTAATCTAACGAAGTCCGATGCTTTAGCGGATAGTGAATAGTGATTGGTGGACAGTTTATACGAATTGACATTTTGCCCGAGGAGCGTTACTTCTTTGAAGCCGCGGCGCGCCAGGTCCTCAACCTCCCGGATTATCGCTTTCGCGTCGCGCGAGCGCTCCCGGCCGCGTACATAAGGCACGATGCAATACGAACAGAAGTTATTGCAGCCTTCACCTATTGATACATAAGTCTTAAACGTGCCTTCGCGGTATCCCGGCGGGGGCTCCGGTCTCTTCTCATTGACTTTGTCCGCAGCGACCATCCGGCACCTGTCTTTTAAGATATCGCCCACTATCCGCGGCAGGTCGGGCTCGTTCCCCGGCCCGCATACAAAATCTAATAACGGCGATCTTTCAAGTGCCGCGTCTTTATAATTCTGCGCCGTACAGCCCATCAGCCCTATAATAAGTCCTGGCCGCGATCTCTTTAACCCTGCCAGGTCGCCAATGTTGCTGAAGAGCCTCTCCTCGGCGCGTTTCCGCACCGAGCAGGAGTTGAATATAACGACATCCGCAGTATCTAGAGACTCCGCCTTGCGGAATCCTTTGTCCAGAAGCATCCCCATCACGAATTCCGAATCCCGGGCATTCATCTGGCAGCCGAAGGTACGCAAAAGGATACGTAGCTTCTTCTTGCCTTTTTTTCCGGTTTCGGCTCTATTTTTTCCTGTTTCAGCCATTTTAGCCCTTCCTCATAGCACATTTTCCAAGGTTGATTAATATCAACCTTAATAATTTCCTGATTATAGACGTAAATACCCTTAAAAATGATTCTCATAAAGCTTTTTATCATATAGTCGGATTGCTCATTTGGCGGGGTGTTTCTAAGCCTCAGGAGGAAATCCTGCGTTATATTGGTAAGATTAACGGCATTTCTCTTCTCCAGTATGCTCAATTGGATTGTCTTTATGTCGACTTTCAATTTTTTCTCTTCGTTCCTGAGAAGTTCGGCCCGCTCCTTGTAGATATCCAGATTTATCTTGTCTTCTGAGAATACCTCATAAAGCCCTTTTTGCTTTTCAAGATTTCTATTAAGGAGTTTTTCCTTTGCCTCCAGCTGCTCTATATAGCATTGCTCCGGCTCGGTGGCGCTAAGCTTTATCGCGTCTCCCAATTCTTCCAGGACGTGGAGGTTACGGGATATCGTATCAACAATTTCCCATACCTGTTTGTTTATAGCATCGGCAGTAACCGATTTATTGTTGCATTTGGTATAATACTGCTCTTTGGACGAACAATGATACCACGCCCTTTTGTCCTTAGTGCGGTGATTGACTGTTGACATGTGGCCTCGATATACCCTTCCGCATTCTTTGCACCTTAATACGCCGGATAAATGATAGACGTTGTTCTTGAAGCGAATAACACTGGTAGTGCAGTTTCTCTTGAGGAGTCTTTGAACCTCGTCAAATTCCTTCTGGGGAATGATTGCCTCGTGGGCGTTCGGGACCTCGATTATTTTTGAAGGGTCGTTTCTTACGTATTTATAGCCTTTGCCCTCCCCGTTTTTTGTCCTTTGTTTCGTGTCATAGTGCTTCCTGTTCCATATTAACGTTCCCAGATACACCTTGTTTTTCAATATGTCGGAAATGAATTTCGTGTAGAATCTTCCACCCTGCTTTGAAGGGATGCCAAGTTCATAATAATGGGCGGCTATCTGGGAGGTGCTTTTGCCGTTTCGATACATTGAGAAAATTTCTTTGACGATTTTGGCTTCTTCAGGATTAACTTCCAGCTTCTTGCTTTCTTTATTGTGGATATAGCCGTAAGGAGCGTATCTGGCACCCTGCCAATGACCCTTCTTAACCCCGATTATCATTCCGGGGAAAACCCTTTCTACCAAGCGGTTTCTTTCAAATTCGGCACAGCTTCCCAGCATCTGAATGGCCATCTTCCCGGCGCTTGAAGTCGTGTCAAAAGGTTCAGTGGCGGATTTATACCCTATTCCCAAGTTTTCAAATTCCTCAAGCATCGACAACAAATCTTTAAGCCTTCTGCTCAGTCTGTCCTGCTTATAAATAACTACCAGATCAAATTTCCTGTTTCTTGCGTCAAAAAGAAGCCTTTGAAATGCCGGCCTGTTCATGGTATAGCCGGAGTACCCATCGTCTTCATAAACATTCTTGCCACCAATACTGCAAAAAACTTTCCAGCCGAAGTTATTCGCATACTGCAAAAGATAATTCTTTTGCACTTCCAGCGAAAATCCTTCCCTGGCTTGGTCTTCCGTCGAAACTCTCGTATATAACGCGACTCTCACGACTTCCTCGCAGTATTGCGCCACTTTTCAATCTTCTTTATATCTTCATCGGTAAAGACAGGGTAATTTCTATAGTCACGCCTTGGCATAATCCATCCCTTTTTTATCCAGTATCGCACCGTTCGTTCATGAACGCCAAGAAATTCTGCCGTTCTAAAAATATTACGATATTTTGTGGTTGTTGAGTTAAAAGGCATACTGCAATCATACAAATATTATCAAGTTTTGTCAAGTGATTTATCGTGCTTGTTTTTATTTTCTTCTGGTAAATAGCATGATAGAAATAGCTTTGCCAGCACTTCTATGCCTTGGTAGAAACAGTTTTGTGCTTCTTCCAGTTCCGGACTAGTAACGCCCCGTTCCTGAAGCATTTTCTTCAAAGCCTCCCAGCCACGTTCATCTGTCTTTTTGTCTTGTTTTTTCACTCATATTCAACCACCCCCTTTGCCAAATTCAGCTCTTGCCCGCCCTGTCCTTTTCCAAAAATTGTTTTATCTTGCCTTCCGCACCACTTAAACCAAGCTCATCAAGAATCAATTTCCGCAGAGCCTTAAACTGTCCCTCTGGAACAGATGCCTCCACATAAAGAAGAATGCGATTCTTCGCCTCATCATAAATTTTGAAGATGTTTTCGAGCAGTTCTTTTTCCATAGTTTTTAAAATGCCGCTTTGTTTTGCATAGTGTTTGAGGCAGTGTTTCCGAAACACTACGCAGCCAATTTTTAACCCTTTGATTTTTAGCATAGTTATGGACATATTTAAAAAATTCCGTCCCTCGACTTATCGCCTGTTTCTATTACCTATTATTGCTACTCTCCAGAGCCACCCGAATGCCTGTTTAAGCAACTTCCTTATAGCGGGAGGAATAAAGAGAAATCCGAGACATAATAAACCGATAACAACAAATAAAGGAAGGAATGCTACTAAATTCCTAATAAACCCTATTATTAATGTAAGAGCTAAAATTCCGCATAAGATGCCAAGAAAAACCAACCAAGAAGGAAGTGATCCTGAAGGTTGCGACAACTCAGCGTTTCCGCAGTTTCTGCAAATCAACGCTTGTGTAGGGTTTATTTCGTGACAATGGCTACAAATCTTTACCCAGAAAGTCCTGCCACAAAACTGGCAGTAGGTGGGCTTACCCGGTGACATTCTCCTGCAAAATGCGCAGTATCTCATCCTTAGTCCTCCAAAATAGAAAAAAGAGAGCTTCGAGCCGGCCTGTGCCAGATCTTACCCAAAATTTTTCCAGGCGAAATATCCGCCTGAAGTGCCAGCCAAAACATCTTATCGGTCTTTTGTTCGATTAATTTATTAAGATTTTGTAATCTTGCCATACTCTTACAGGTAACTAAAACCCTGAAAAACTGGAACCCAGATTGTTTTTGATAGTAACCGTCAAAACCGTATTTCAAATAATTATTCACTTTTCCCAGAAACCGCCCATTGGTTTCCGTGGAGCGGTCTACTTCCAAGAAGAGGTTATAAAGTTTATTGCGATAGCCATAAACAAAATAGGCATCGGGATAGAACTCCTTCCCCTCCAAACGCAGTGGTATTTCCTTTTGAGTGTTCCAGGATTTAAGGCTTATCTCGGGGATATTCCTTGAGGCGAGAGAAAAAGCTATTCTAAATTCGTTAATCAAAAGATAATGCGGCAGGGAAAAATTCCTTATCTCCAAGATCTGCTTTCTTTTTTGTTTTATCTTGAGAGGATCGATGCCGGATTTCTCCGAGATTATCTCTATTCCTCTGGGACCGGGGAAATAAAGAATCTTTCCGCTTCCTTGAATAACCGGCAGGAAGCGGCGCGAAAGATAACCGTTATCAAAAAGTTTTCTTAATCTAGTGCTTGCTCTATTGCGACTAAAGCCCAAAAGGAGTCGAATTTGCTCCCGCGTTAAAAAATGGTATTCATGGCATAAAGCAATAATCTTTTTATCCCGTTCCTGCAAAACCAGAGAGTTCTTTGCCTTCTTAAAAGGACTCCTTCTACCAGCCATTCTGACCCTCCATGGGATTATTCCTATTTGGAGAACAACTGCTTGCTGTCTTTTTTGTTTGTAATTTCCGGTGCCTTTCCTCAATTTCCTTTTTAACTTCCAACAATGGCCTTGTAGAAAAAGAAAGGGAATATTTTTTAAATTCTTCCACAACTTTAGGATGAACATTAGGCGTAACGGGAAAAGGGATTTTAACCAATCGCGCCGGTTTTCCTTTGATTTTTAAATAGGCTTCACCGACTCTTAATTTAATCAGGTTATCGCCAAGCACCTTTTTATCCGCAGGGCTTAGCTCCGGTGCCAGGGTAAGAGCGTCTTTATAACCCAGCCGGAAACAAAGTAGTGCCGTGATGTTACCAAAAATTGCGTTCAAAAGAGAACTGTCCAGTTGGGCTAAATTTTGATGGGCCATGGTCAAGTATAGGTTATATTTTCTGCTTTCCGAAAGTAGCGTCTCAACATCTCCGCTTTCTCTGGCATTTATAAAATTCTGAAACTCATCAAGGTAAGTGTAAAAAGGACGACGCTGATAAGACGAAATATTCGCTCTTGAGAGGACGGCAAGCTGAAGCTTCATTAAAAACAATCCGCCCAACAGCAAGGCGTTGCTTTTTAATCTTCCTTTAGAGATATTCAAAATTATCCATTTTCCCTCATCCATCGCCCTTCTAAAATCAAGGGTGCTTCTCGCTTGGCCAAGTATAAACCTAATATTTTCATCCGTCAGAAACTCGGTAACTTTATTGAGAACCGGCTCTCGATACTGAACCTCTGATCCCTGGCTTAATTTGTTATACCTATCAAGCCAGTAGGCTTTGATTTCCTGATTTGTGAGATTTCCAACCAGCGCGCACCTTGCTTCTTTATTTGTTAAGAGAAGAGGCATCTCCAATAATGTAAGTTTATTTTCTCCCAAAGTTACGAGGCAAGTCCTGAATAGCTCATCCATTCTCGGGCCGAAGTCAGGCCATCTTTTTTTAAAAACGCCCATCATTTCTAATGCACAGGGATAAACCGAATCTCCCAAGCTGGCTTCTAAGGGGTTGAATCCCGTTATTCTATCGTGAAATGGCTCGACCAAAAGCAGCCGTCTAGCCATTTCCTCTTTTTGCTTTCCTTCCTTATACTGCCAGAGAGTAGCAAGAAATCTTATCAGTTTTTCCGAAAGGTCGCCGTGGGCGTCCAAAAGACACCAGCCTTTATTCTGAAGGATGTCGTGCCGAATGCGATTTTCAATGAAGGTAGTTTTTCCGGTCCCTGTTCCGCCTAAAATATAGCTATGTCCTTCTCCTTCACTTTGCGATAGGAAAACGTTTTCTTCCTCACGAGGGCTATATGGTTTCGGGCTCCTTCCTATATATAAACTTGAAGGTGGAACTATTTTTTGGCAATCGGAGGAAGCAAGTTTTTTCTGTCCCGCCTCAAATACCTTTATAGCCAATCTTTCCAAGAAAGAGGTCAGCATTTTAGCCATTTTTTCTGATCCGAGCAGATTAAGCATCCAGGCCTTCTTTCCATTATCACGGAGCCGCTGGGTATACTGCCATCCAAATAAATAACTCTGTAATTCCAGGCTCTATTTCGAGGCATAATCAGGGTATCAACGGAATAGATGACCTGTCCGGCAACGGTTTTAAGGATATCTTTGACGGCCGGTGTATTAGGGCAAGGGTAGCGGAAAATTTTATTGTTTACCTCTTCAACCGCTGAAGGGTTCAGGCAACCAAAGCATGGAGAATTCTCTTTTGATTCCTGAATAAAAACATAGCCGGAATTCCCATCTTCAGAGACTGCGGTAAAGATAATTGGGATCTTTCTTTTAAGAAAATAAGAGGCGGCTCGTACCCGGCAGGGGTTATTGTCCACTCCAACAATGGCCACCGAACAGCTTAAATCTATATTCAAAGCAAGGGCTTCCTCAAAGGAATAAGCGTAACCATAAATAGTACTTTGACCAAAACCAAACCAAGAAAGATTTTCCGCCAGAGATATCGCTTTATTTTTGTAAATGTTTTCTTTGAAAAAGAACTGCCTGTTAAGGTTAGAAGGCTCAACCACATCGGCATCAAAGATCTTTATTCTGCCGATGCCTTTTCTCACCAGTCCTTCGCCGATTTCCCCACCCAGACCACCGGCTCCGATTAAAACAACAGTGGCTGAAGCAAGCTTTCCTTGATCAAATCCGGTAATGCGAGACTGCCTGTCAAAAACATTCTCTTTTAGAGGTTTGGTATAAAAAACATTAAATTCCGGCTTATCTGAATTTGGGGGGTTTTTCATTTTAAGCTCTTTTCTGTTTTTTCCAATCTTCTTTTGGCAATTTCGCAATATTCAGGATTCAGCTCAATCCCTATGTAATTTCTGCCCAATTTTTTGGCGACGACGGCGGTCGTTCCGCTACCGCAAAACGGATCTAATACTGTCCCGGGCTCAAAATCAGCATTGCAATTGCAACTGGAGTAGCCAACAACGTTTCTTATCGCATCTGCCCTACCATATTTCAGCTCCTGAGGCTTTATTGATCCGCTTTCCAAGCCGACTTTTCGGCCATTATATTTTTCGTTTGGCGACTTACCGGCTATCCGATAATCCGTCTTGATAACTGCCGTTTTTGGCGTTCCGCACTTTTTGCAAATCTCTTTCGGGCATCCGAATTTAATCGGAATTTCCACCAAGGTTTGAGGGAACGTGGCGAAATGGTCGGTATCAACTCCTAATTCTTTCTGAAAATTATGAGGCTCGCTTCCGATGAGCCAGACGGTTGGGAGATTTTTCCCGAGAGGATTATTTTTGCCGCCATATTCATCAAAAAATCCCCTGACTCTTTGGCTAGCGTTTATTACTCCGCCTTCAATCAATTCGTTCTGTCTTTCTGAAATGTTATATTTAACCATTCCCGTATTCGGCTTAATCCCCAATCTCACCTCGCTTAATAATTTTTTAAGATTATAGCTCCGGATGGATTTCATATCTTTGTTTTTTGTGTCTTGCAATCTATCATCTAAACTTTTTGCCTTTTTAGTATTGCTTCCAAATCTATCCCACGGCTCGCCGTATTTCTGTTCATATTCGCTACCTTTGCCATATTTAGAATAATTTTTTATTTCTTTCTCGCTTGCTTTAAATTGCGGGCATTGTTTTGACTTTTTTTTCGCGTCTCGAACGCGATAATTAAACTTATTATATTTGCTTTCGGGATAATCTTTCTGTCTTACAACCCCGTCTTTTCTTTTTTGCTCATAAATAGTTTGTCCGCCTTGCCCCATTCTCGGCCTCTCAAAATTTAACTCACTTTGTGGAGGCAATCTGACGGCATTTAAATCGCTATAATATTTCTTTTGCTTCACGAAAAAATAAAGTTCCTCCCCGCTCTCGTTAAACCTGTCTTTGACCGAAGTGGGCATAACCGAGCCGGTAGTCCTTTTTTCTTTTTTGATTAAAACCTGTTTTGCCCATTTGATTTTGTTCCGTAAAATCCAGCTCTGCTCGTCAACCATTCTTATAGCAACGCGTTCGGGCATCATCATCAGGCATTTTTGCTCCCCGGGCGGATTTTTACCTTTATCTTCATAGTAATTACTGCCCTTATTGGTGGCTTGTTTGCTTCCTTTTCTACTTCCAGCCCCGCTTCCTGTTCCATAACAATCACCGAAATTCAGCCAAAACTGCCCTGTGGGTTTCAAAACTCTTTTTATCTCGCCAGTTATCGCCAAAATCTTTTCCATAAAATCGTCAAAAGTTTTTTCCAGCCCAATCTGCTGTTTATAGTCGCCGTATTTTCGTAGACCATAATAAGGCGGGGAGGTAATAATCATATCTATGCAGCCATCGGGCATCTTCTTCAATTCAGTCAAGATGCTGCCGCATATTATTTGATTAATGGATAAACTATCTTTTATGTTTTCGTTTTTCATTCAACACCTTTGCTTTCGATAAGCTTAAAAACTTTCTCATTCCCCTGTTCGCTTATTTTTTCAACCCCTTTGCCGTAAACCTCTATTTCAAAATCCAACTTATTGCTGAAAAACCTGATGTAGCCATCTCTGGAAAAGATAGCCTGAATGGTTTTATAACCGGATGCTTCTATGCCATTTTGTAGATTACGATCAATTCCCGAAGGACAAGTACCGGCTATTCCTTTAAAAGGGTGGCTGTGAAAAACCGCCAAAAGTAAGTGGCCATATTTCTCATCCAGTTCGATTAACTTTTTGAATAAATCTTGAATATCCGCCTTTGCGCCAACCATGCTTGCCCGATATTCCACCTTCTCCAAGCGATCTAGAAGAAAGGAGTCCTTTTCCAGTTCTATGCCACTGACTAAGTGGATTACCTCTTCCGACGAAGAAGTCAGGTATTGCGCACATTCCTTTATAAAGAGAGAACCTGTGCGGTATCGCAGCACCAATTTCGGCTCAAGGGAAGAAATAAAATTTCTGGTTAAATCCTTGAGCTGGGTTTTAAATTTAATAAGGCTTTCTGTTTCTTTTTGATAAGCCTCAATTTCCTGATCAAACTTCTTTTCAACTTTTGAAACCAAACTTTTTACTCGTTCCATTTTTTCACCTCCGTTTTAAACTTTGATAAAGTAGCCGTTCCACGGCCATGATGCCGCCGTCTAAGTCTTCAGAATTTACCCCAAAGTGGACATGATAGCGACCGGCACCCACATTAGTAAAACAAGCCTTATGAGAACCCGTAAGAACTGCTTCAGGCGGATCAAAAATATAAAACTTGTAATCGCCATTGAATCTTTCCTCTATCTGTCCCCTGAACGCACCCAACCTGCAACGATAATAGCCCTGATAAATTCTTCCATTTTTCTGCCAGCCTTTTTCCAGATGGTATGGCAGGGGGTTAGGCCTCACAACTTTTCTGACATCAATTATTCGGTTTTCTTTTTTTCTATGTGTTAGCTGCCTGTTTGAGGGCAAAGCTTTTACTTCCGGGATTACTGGCTCGGGGATCTTCTTGAGATCAGGTAAATCCGAATCTATAAAATCCTGATGAGGAGTGCTGTTTTCCACAATTTTTTTAGCTATCGCCACTCCTAAAGCTAAAAGAATCAGCCCTAAACCAAGCCCTCCGCCATCAGAAGAATTCCTTTCCATTACTTTTTACCCTCCTTCAGTAGCCCTGCGCCTCCTGTGTTATCCAATAGAAACGCAGGGCTACTGATATTTTTTACTCTTTACCAACTTCCATCGGCGGCACCGCATAGAGCTTCTGACCATCAGCCACTTTGTCAAAGAGGTTTTCATCCGCTCCAAACGGCGTTCCGGCAGGATCTTGGGTTAACAACAGATTTCTTGCTAGCCCAAGCGCATCCAGAAGATCGCGACAGGTAGTTCCTGGATGAATTTTTGCTTCGTGCGGCTCCGCCGCTCCGGCCACCTTAATTACAACATTTTTCTCCATCGTTTCATCACCTCCTCAATGGTTGTAGGGAGTTATCGGCAATTTTATAACTACCTAAGACAAAATATTCTTCAGCTTCCGCAGCGCCCTCTTGAGCAGGAAGTTAGCTCTAGGCTGCGAAACACCCAGACTTTCAGCAATCTCATCCTGTTTATAGCCATCCATGAAAAGCCTGACCACGCGCTTTTCATTTTCATTTAGACCAACATCTATAGCTTCATTCACATCTATCTTGTTGGCTAAGTCATCCTTCGTAGTTGCGCTGAATTCAGCCATGCCATATAGAACTTTGAGTTGAAAATCATTTAAGTCCTGGTGAGCATCCTCTATATGCAACATATCAACCGGATAAGTTTTCGGCTTCAGCGCAGCAGTTTTGCCTCTGCCGGTGATTTCTTTTTTAAGCGCCTTACAGATACCCTTACATGTGTTTCCGTTGTTTATACATTCCTGACATAGAGTCATGGTAGCCCTCTCTTGAGGACTAAAAGGAAGGCCCACTACCTTCGAACTTTTAGTCCTACGGTAATGGGCCTTTAACCTTCTCTTATGGCTCTATGCCCTATGGTTAAACTACTGCTTTGTTAATTAATTTGTATCTTTTCTTCGCCTCCTTTCGGCATAACCTCATGGAATTTTTTGCAGCGTTTGCAATACACATAAATTATTTGATTAAGAATCTTTCCAAGGAAGTGTCCATGTTCATCTTTTAAGCGTACTTCCTTTTGGATATTAGCAATATTCTTCATTGAAACCTCCATTGTTAATTTTAATGATTATTTTTTATCGTTTCTAAAGGACTATCAGCAATCTCAAATCTGGCCTTATAGAGATTAAGCCCTTTCGGGCCATGTCCAAAACCGAGATTGCGCGCTTCTTTCTATCTACAATCTTTGACTTTAACTTCTGCTTCGGATTCTTCATGCTTTATCACCTCCATCCTATCCTTTTATGGTTTGCAGCCATTGGAATATTGCCAAGATCCTGCGCCAAACGGTTTTTCTTGCTTGGCACCCATACAAGAGATAGAAAGATTTCGGAAACTTTCTGATAACTGAAAGGTGAGATTTTCTACTTAAATCTGCGGGTATTTACGATATAGCTGTGGGGAGGTGATCGCAATGCCGAATATTTGCTTCTTAGTGGTTCAATAAATTGGGTAAGGTTATGAAAAAGTGAGCTAATGGTAAGATTTTACTTAGAATGGATTAAATATAGGATAAAAAAATAAGGGTGAGTTAGCATTGAGGCTGGTCTTCAGGGTAATCGTTTCGGAAGTCCTTGTCTTGTAATCCTTTTCCTTTTTTTCCGATAATTTCTTTCATTATTTCTTCGACATTTTCCACTCCCTTTTCTTCGAGAATTTCTTTTTTCACAGAATAGTATAGGGCTCTTCTTAAGTAGCTGTTAAAATATTTTAATGCGGAAAAATTAGCAATTTCTACCTTTTTTATTTCATCGTAAAAATGGCTAACAATTCGCCTTTCAATGTTTTCTTCTTCAAAATCATGAAAATCTACCGAAATTTTATACTTCACTATTTTTATTACCTTTTTAATAGCAGAGTGTGCTATTAGCTCTTTGAACTTATCTTCATCTTTCTTATCAACCACATCTATTATTAAGTCTTTCAGTCTTTCCCATTCCTTTTCCTCCGGAGTAAAAACTTTTCGATCTTCACACCTTTTGCTTAAATCTATTTCAATAGATTCAAATTTTTTATACGCCGCCTCTATTCCCCATATCGTTTCTTTTGCACCATCATCTAGCTTCTTCCAATAATCATCTTCTCTGGTTTGTCTTAGATTTTTTATGACATTAAGGGCAATAGAATATTCGTTTTTCTTTTTTTCAAAGAATATTAACATCTGTTTAATGCTTTCGTCTTCTGCATTCTTAAACTCTTCTTTCTTGTAAAATTCCAACAAAAGCAAATGGCCATCTAAGAAGTCTGGGTATATATTACAAGCTTCGACCAGCATTTGTTTTGCTTCTGAAAATTTACCATTCTTTTCTAATTCTTTTGCTTTTTTATAGCGTTCCCAAGCATCAAAAATATTGGAATTAAAATCAACGTTTTCCAGAGTCCAGTGACCCTTTTTATATCTATCCCCTTGCCCGGCCTTCCTTTCTTTAATCGTCCATAACTTTGTATTCTTTCCCAGCCTCTTTAGAAAAGAATGGGATCTGCTAAAGGCCTCTAAATAATCCATTTTCTCTTTTTCTTCTTTCTTCCTCCAGGCAGGGAATATGATAAACCCGTGCAACCAATGAATATCATCGTTTTGCTGATAGTGGTGTTCTAAATGACACTTCAAAAGAGAAAATATCTGAGGACTTGCTTCTCTTTTCTTGGTAATGACCTTTTCCTCGATTTCCAGAGGGATTATTTTTGGTATTTCGCTATTACAAAAGTTAATTCTTGGTTTTTCTAGTTTGACCAACTTTAATAATTGCTGAGACTTTTGCGGTTTTATAGAAAATTCGTCATTTAGAAGTTCTGCGCTGTTTTCTTTTGTAGGCATTTGGGATTCTTTTATTTTTAAAAGTATGGTTTTAAATATCTCTTCTTTAAGTTTATTCTTCTCTTTTGTATCCGATTCCCACAATCCTAAACTGGGTTCATCAATCGGCCCAAATTCAACAGGGATAAGGGTTCTAAATTCTACTCCATATTGATTCTTGAAATAAGGGGCTATTACTTCGTTTCTGATTTCGTTTAAAATTTCAAATATAGCTGAATATTTTGGGCAAAAAGTAATTCCTTGAGAGGTACTAAGACCGAGCGGAGGTTCGTAGATTAAAGATGATGAGCCTGTTTCCCCTATTTCAAAGATATAATTACTAAAGGAAGATTGAATAAGTAAATCAATGCCACCTCGAATAAATAAAAGTTCATCTGAAAATTTTACTTCTATCGCTTTCTTTTTATCTATGATGTGATATAGGGCCTCCCATTTTAGCCAGAATCGGGGAGAGATAAAACCGCGAAAAACACCTTTTCCTTCAATAGTACCTTTCTCTAAAAATTTTCCTCTTTCCGGAAAACATCTTTTCATAAAACCAAATATCCTAATGGTCAAATCCCAACGGCCATAAAATTCCGTCCAATAGAAGATCTTTTCTATTTCTCTGGTACTCAATTTTTGGGGCCTTAAAACAAGCAATTTTTCATTTTCTTCGGTTTCAAGATAATGAACCCCTGCAAGCTCTTTCATCTTTTCTAGAATTTCTTCCTCTATGTGCAATTCCTCGTAATATCCGGCAAGATTAAAAGGTATTTTTTTATATTTTTGCCTAAAAAAATATTGTACAAGCAATTTCAGCGAAGAAATGACTGTCTTTTTAATATTTGGAATAACTATTTTTATATTTATACGAGAATCCGTTTTCATTTATAATCCCGAAATTAAAAAGGGGAGGTTTTGTCCTCCCCTTTAGATTTAAAGAACTGTTTTAATGCACATAGACAAGATTAGAGCGATTAACTGTCTCACTCTATGTTTTCCCCATTCCCTATTTCTTTTCAAATTTTAGGGCTCCTTCAAACAGGTAATAGATAAACCCTCCGGCTTTTAACAAAGTTGAATATTCTTTTACCCTGAAACCTCTCTTTTTAAGTCGAGTCGCAACATTAAGGATTTTTTCTCCCCAAAACGTCCTTCGACCCTTTTTGCTTCTATATTCCGGGTAAATACTTATTGCGATCTTTAACAACTTCATCAAATCCTTATCTCTACTTAATATATTTATCTTTTCACACAATCTTTCCTTCTTTATCATTTCTTCCTCCTTTTATAAGGTTTAATCTGCCCTCTAAGACCATCCTAAAGAGTAGATTTTCGCCCTACAAAACGAGGTTCTGCTTTTCAGTTTTTAAAGAACAATGCTTTAACTGCCTATACATTAACATCTTATAAATTATTTGTCAAGACGAGCAAAAACACATGTTATTGCAAGACAAAATCGGTGTCGCTCGCAGGAAAGGGCTTATGAAAAGAGAAAGCGGCTCAGGGGTTCGGCATCCCTTCGGGTCGGGCAAGTCCGGTCGGTTTATCCCCTGCGGGGTCGCAAAATAAAATGAGCCTCAATTTCTCATTTTATTTTACTTAAACCTTCCTGCCTATAATATTAATATTATAGGCACTTGCCCTTGCCTCACCCTTTCGCTTCGCCCTGCGCCCACAATCAGCCTAAATAAATCTTTAAGGAACGCTGATTGCGGGCTTGGGTTAGACATAACATCGTTATGTTAACTTTCTCTTTTTCATTCGCCCTACAAGGCTCGCTCCCTTACATACCCCGTTTAACAGAAAAATTAAGTTGATTTTACTTGACTTTTACTTATCATTTGCTATCATTTAATATCATATGATAAGAAATCCTGAAGAAGATAAGAAAATGACTAAACAGTGGTTTTCCATTGAGGAAGCAGCCAAATATCTCGACATGGGAAAAACTGTTTTATATACCCTGGCTAGGCAAGGAAAGATTCCCGCTAATAAGGTTGGTAAAAAATGGACTTTTGAGAAAGAGCAACTCGATAGTTGGGTTCGTTCAAGCCGATCCTTGGAAACTTTTTTCATTAATCTTGAATTCAATATTGAAACAAATGAAGCCCTTCGTGAGCCACAGAAAGACGCTTATCTCCAAGTTAACGAATTTTTTAGCGCGGGGAAAAATAAAGCCATTATTCAAATTCCAGTTGGGTGTGGAAAATCTGGGCTAGCCGCGTTGTTGCCTCTTGGTATGGCGCAAGGTAGAGTTTTGATTATTTCACCAAATCTCACAATTAAAGAAGGACTATATGAGGCGATGGATATAACGAATCGTCAGAAATGTTTTTGGAGAAAGACCGGAACACTTACGAATGCTCAAATGATTTCCGGACCACTCGCTTGTACTCTTGAAACAGGAAATATATCTGTTGCCGAAAAAGCGCACATCGTTATTACAAACATTCAGCAACTTGCTATAAATGTCGATAAATGGCTTACGCAATTCCCCGATGATTTCTTTGATATGATTATTATTGACGAAGCTCATCACAGTGCCGCCGAAAGTTGGAAAAAAGTTCTTGAACAATTTCCAAAGGCAAAAATTATTCATATGACTGCCACGCCCTTCCGTAGTGACAGGCAAGAAATCGACGGCGAAGTAGTCTACCGCTATCCGTTTAGGAGTGCGACACTCAAGGGATATATAAAACGTCTAAAGGCAAGTTATATAGCACCTTCGGAAATAGAACTAGAATTTAATGATAAACAAGGAAAAAAGTATACCCTTGATGATATTTTAAAGCTAAAAGAAGAAGATTGGTTTAGCCGAGAAATTGCTCTGGCAAAACTTTGCAATCAACACATAGTTGATAGCAGCCTACAAAAACTGGAAGAACTTCGGCAAACGGGCACCAAACATCAACTTATTGCTGTAGCATGCACCATTAACCACGCAAAGAATATTCGGTCAATGTATAGAGAACGTGGGTATAGCGCCGAAGTGATTCATAGTGAACAAGACAAGGATGAGCAAGGGAAAATTCTCGCCGATTTAAAGAATGGAACCCTTGACTGCATAATTCAAGTCCAGATGTTAGGAGAGGGTTTTGATCATCCGAAATTGAGCGTTGCCGCTATTTTTCGGCCATTTAGAACTCTCGCGCCGTATATTCAATTTGTCGGTCGGATAATGCGTGTTATTGTCCAGAACGATCCAGCCCATCCTGATAATCTTGGCCATATTGTTACCCACCTCGGAATGAATCTCGATCAACGTTTGAAAGAATTTAAGCAATTCGAGAATGACGATGAGAAATTTTGGGAAAAGGTTATTGGCGGTGAAGATCCGGAAGTTCCAAAAGTAGTACGTGAAGGTAAGGCGCGGCTTACCATTGAAGAATCGGGGATAAAAGTAAACGGAGAGATTGTCGATTCATTATGGGAAGAAGATTTTTCAACTGCGGAAGATAAACATATTATTGAGGATCTTCGCGATAAACTCAAAACTCTCGGCTTGGACCCGAGTCAAGCGGAAGAAATCGTTAAAACATCTCGAACAACAGGCATAACTCGTCATCCTCCTGCCGAACCTTTTCCAATTCAGCCGCACAAAGAATGGAATGAAGCAAGAAAAAGACTTGATGAACAGATTAAACGTACCGCAAACATTCTCTTGAATAATGTTAAATTAAAACCAGTTGGTACAGAAATTTCTTATAAATATTCAAGTTTGGGTATTAAGGCAAAAAATAATTTTGTCGCCGCGGTAATAATGGTTAACAATGAAGTTAATAAAAAACTTAATAATAAGGACAGGAAAGATTGCAGTACAGGAGAATTTAAGGTTGTGATTGATTCTCTAGGGGAAGCTCTCAAATTTCTTGTTCGTAGAATTAAAAAAGCTCAAGGTGACTATGAAAAACAACAATCCTAAAGGCCCAACGCCTTCTCTTATCGGGTCATCAAATGGAAGACCCAAAAGAGTTATTGTTGAAAGAAAAAGTAAGTGTTGCCGTTGTTGTGACGATATTCAAGCTGGGCAAGATTGTTTTGGTATTCCTAAAGTAGGGTCTGGGTTTACTTCCATAAGAAGATTCTGCAAAGAATGCTTTGAAAAAGTCCTAGCACAAACTTATAAGGACTTGGAAAAAATTAAGAATCTTTAATAGTGTTTTCCTGTTACTATTTATCTTGTTCTAGAAGGCTCGCTTCCCTTTATGACCCGCGCTATTAGATTTAATAAGCTTACTCAAATAACAAACTCCTAACCCCACCGCATCAAACATATACCCCCAGTATTTTTCCCTAAGCTTTCGTTTCCTATTTTCATTTTTCTGCTTATCCTCGTCTTGCTTGATTTTTAAGTTCGACTGGAAGGATTTTCGATCCTGATTTGGATGATTTTTTAATTCCGGCCAATCGAATTTTAGGTTCTCTTTCGGGCGATTTTTCAATTTGGGATAAATTGAAGAAACCTTCTCCGCCATGTCCTTTCTGGTGGCGTGAACATTACCGCCGATTATTTTCCGTACGGCTAATGGCGAAAAATTGCAGATTCTCATCTTTTCTTTCCGAGCCAGATGTTTAATTTCATCGATTACCGCTTTCAAAAACCTCGGCTGTCCTGGAAGAAACCTCTTTATTACCAGCACATCGGGCGCATAACCCTCAATAAAAGACTGAAATAGCTCTTCAATCTCTTTCAGTCTTTCCCTGCGGGAGCCTTTATCTCGTAGGTTTTTTACCAACGACACATTCAGTGTTTCATCCTGAAAAACGGCTATTCCCTGATAGCGGGTACCGGGGTCAACCGCGATTATCCTTTCCTCTATTTTCATATTTTTGCACCAGATAATTGAATAACGCGCCCCTCGACTTTTTTATTTTGCTTGCGGGGATTCCCCTTACATGAGAGAAGATTTTTCGCAGGAATTCTTCCGGGTATTTTCTTGCGACTGAAAGATAAAACGCGAAGTTCAGCTTATCATCCAGTCCATCGGCTAAATCTCCGGCTAAAATCTCCTCTTTCATTAAATAAAAAGAATTGCGCTCATTAGCCCTATCGTTATCGTTACTATCGATAGTACCCTTACGATCGATATTATATATATTCTTATTATCGTTACGGCTATCGTTACGCTTATCGTTATTATCGATAGGTGTGTCGTTCATGTTTTTTATTTTCGACTAAAAATTTCGACCTTTTTTGGCTATCGCAAAACCTCCGTATTTTGACGCATTGAATCAAGAAGCTTCATCCTCTCATCGATCTTTTCCTGCCATTCCTGCCGGTAATCAAAGAAAACATCCTCAACCGTTCCCCCGGTAACAACGGCCAGCCCTACGGCGTTATAGACACCTGGGTTCTTTTCACCCCTTTCCCACTTGGAAAACTGGGAATGATCCAGCCCCATTAGAAAAGCCGCATCTTCCTGGCTGAGATTTATCGCTTTTCGGCAGTTATAAAGCCTGTTCCTTATTTTTGGTTTTTGTTTTGATGGGTTTGGCATATTATTTCGAAGCTAAAATTCCCTCAAAATAAACTCTTCTGCTTCTTAAGAAAGATCTCCATCCAGATACGCTTCGACCAAAAGGTCGGCGATTCTGACAAGGAAGCTTTTCATCTCAAGCAGCTCTTCCTCGGAAAAATACTCTTTCAGGAGTATGCGGAGCTTTCTCAAGCTTTCTTCTTTTTCTTCTGTATCCATACCCCAAGATTAACAACCTGCGCCAAATTTTTGAGATGGGGAAATTGGAACTTTAGGACACTGGTCTTTAAAGCCAAATTACCCTTTCTTGAAGAGGATTTGTACTAGTTCTTTAATAAGGCTAGAACCTTAAAAATCGAAAATGGATGATTAGGAGTATCTGAAACCAGAGGAATATTAGTGGCAGGTTGAAGGGGTTGTTAGACAGCGGGGCCGGTTTTTTTATAAACCGGCCTTGGCCCCAAGAAGAACACAAAAAGAGCTTTCTGTCAATGGCAAGGCAAAGAGAGGAGGAAAAACGAGGCTTTTATTGATGTAAAGAATGCTTTTAAAATGAAAGGAACTAAAGCATGAGAGACATCACTCCGGAAGAAACGAAGAAATACAGGCACATAATAAGCGGGCAGTTCAGTAATTTTGTGCTTCTTTCAACGGAATTCGGAAGTATAGAAACGTCCGTCATCGCTTCCCTGAATGGCAAGAAAGGCGATTACGTCACAGAGCCACTGGCAATCCTGGTCAACAAGGAGATTTTTTCACTGCTTAAAAGTCCGGGTTCTAATCTAATCGCAGGGAAGAGTTTGATCATGGAATAAAATTCAAATCCAACAGTAAAAATAAAGGGGGCAATTATGTGGAACAAGCCAGGCCCGGAAGAGCTTGCAAAGATACCGGCGTTTTACTCGACCGAAAGTGTATCCCTGAAAGAGAAGATTATTTATATGCACTTCTTTATCGGCGGGTGCGACTGGTATGCGGCGGAATATGATCCTGAAAGCCGAAATTTTTTCGGATTTGCCATACTCAACGATGATCTGGAAATGGCCGAATGGGGATATTTCAGCCTTGAAGAATTAAGCGGTTTGAAGGTGAGTTTTCTTGAGGTGGACAGGGATTTATATTTCACGCCGAAGAAAGCCATCGATATTGAAAAAATAAGAAAAGCCGAAGGCTGGCCGGAGAAAGGTGAAGGTAAAAAATGCGGAGCAAGCTGAGCGACAGAATCAAAGAAACAAGACTAAAAAAGAAAGCGATAGGAGAATTATTTGGACGCTTCAAGTACGCCGCGCTGGCCCTTACGGCCTTATGGATGTCGGCATGGTTTGGCAGGATGTGCAATCAGCTTCTTGTCTTGGCAATAATCCTCGGCCTGAAATGGGTATTCCCGGGCCAGAAACAGCTAATCCAGATATTTACTCAGGAAGGGAGCTTTGATGAAGACGAATGAACTAGATGCCGACGTGATTGACGAGAAGCCTGTTCGTTTTGATTTCAGCAAGGGCTTTGGCAAGACATGGGAAATACCCTTTGAGCATAAGGACTCGGATGAGTATTATCCCATGACTAATTACGCTTACCTTCTGCCTGAAGAATTCAAGAAAGATCTGAGGGGCAAGGACATCAAAAAGATGGCCAATGAATGCAGCGGCATTACCCTTGTCTATCTCATTTGCCTGGAGAGATACGCGCTTGCCCTGACGGGCTGCGGAATGGATCATAGCTGGGAGATATGCGAGGCATATGTCAATTTCGGTTATCTTCCGCCGATACATTTCTGCGACCTTCCGGAACTTTCAGGAATAAAGTTTGATGAAAAAACGCAGGAGTTGATAAACGCCTGCAAAAAATCTCTTGAAATAAGCAGCGGTTATGCTTACTGCCTCAAAGAAAGATTGTGCGGCATGGAAAGCAATTTAAAGGGGGTGATTATATGATAGAAGTGGCAAGGGTGTATAAACTCGACAACGGCTCCAAGTCATTGAAGGCATTTGCCGATGTGATGATAGATGAGGCGTTTGTCATCAAAGGGGTCAGAATTATCGAAGGCAAGAATGGCTTGTTTGTCGCAATGCCCAAGTCGGAGGGAAAAGACGGCAAATGGTACGACATCGTAAAGATCCTCAATGACGATGTGAAACAGAAATTTCAGGATACCGTTTTAGCGGCATATAGCGCTTAACGGCAAAAACCTCTGGTGCTTAAATTCTGAAAATCGGAGACAAAAAGAATAACAACAGCGGGAGTCAGTGATTAAAACCCATTGACTCCCCTCTTTCTTTAATTTTAATAGAGTAAATAAAAATGATAAAATACGGCTATGAATAAACTTTTGTATAGGAATAATCTACAAAACAGCTACTTGACGCATAAAATAGGTTCTAACGTCTTCCACGATGGGGAGCCAGTAGGGAATTTGATTCGCCAAAACTTTATTTTTTGGCTTGGTTAAGCCAAAACCAGCAGGTTCTAACCTAAGTTTTTCTGAAGGTAAGGCACTTAGTCCTTTTTCAATGATCGAGAAAGGTTTTTTCAATTCCAGCCTAAGTTTTTTGCCCTCTATGATGAGGTTCGAACCTAGTGCCTCTAGCAGCTCTTTCTTTGTCTTCAGATCGCCTTTTTTAAACCACTCCCGAGCATGGCAGGCATAGTCAAACACTTTTTCTGATAGCGCCAGCCAACTCTCCACCCGATGCTCGGTATCTCCGAGATTTTCTTTTATTTTCAGCATATCAACCTTAAGCCGGTTACGCTCCCGAGCATATTCCTCATCGGTGATCAGTTCCCTATATCTCATCTGCGTCAGATTATCAAGCTCTTTCTGGGATTGGTTACAGATCTCCTGAAGATTCTTATATTTGGCAGTCCTGTCATATATCTCCCTATCGTTTCTTGATCTAAGATAACTTATCGCCCAACTTTTGAATTCTTCGTCAATTTGAATTTTTCTCAGATAATCATCGATTTGTTTTTCCAGTTTCCTTGCCTCTAGATACGGCTGGGAGCACTTAACTCCTCGCTTTCTCTTAGTGCAATGGTAATAGGTATAATCATGTATTTTACCGTTTCCTTTGTTTATTTTTATTTTATCCTCGGCTGTGATAAAACATCCGCATTCTCCACATTTAATCATTCCGGTAAAAGCAAATTCGTGAGTCTTTTGTCTGGGCTTGCCTTCCCGACCTAAGATAATCTGGATTCTGTCAAATTCTCCATGAGTTACCATCTTTTTATAGCGGTGCATAAACTCGCCTTCGCTTCTAATCATCAAACCGCAGTAAAAAGGATTGGTAAATATCCTATAACCTGCGCTTAAACTGATAGGCCTGCCTCCCATCCTTCTTGTCCTTCTAGTTCTTAACCCCCATTCGTTATTGGCGACATCCACGATTTGCCGGACCGAATATGATCGCGTAAGGAGCAGATCCCACATTCTTCTGATAAGAGGAAATCTCTCTTTATCAACGATAAGGGTTTTTTCTTTGGTCAAGGTGTTTGTGTAATTGAGGTATCCAATGGGGGCTATCCCCAACCACTCCCCTTTTTCAAGCTTTGTTTTGTTTCCTCTTTTGACGTTCCTGCTCAAATCATCAATGTATTTCTGGGCCATCCCGAACTCTATATACATCAAAATGGTATTGTCGTCCCCTTGTCGGTAGGTTTGGTTGGGCGTCATTATTTCAATCCCGCTTTGCTTTAAAGCCCAGATGACCGCCGCCCCGTCAATGGGGTTCCGCGCCAACCTATCAAGCTTCCAACAGATTATCCCTTTGGCTTCGCCCTGATATACTCTTTTCATCATCTTATTGAATATAGGGCGCCCTGGCTCCTTGGCGGATTGGGACTCGGAAAAGATTTTATCTACCGGCAGATTTAGTCTTGAGGCCAAGGCGGTCAACTCATTTGTCTGTGATTCAATGGATAAGACCTGCCGGTCTTCGGTCTCTGAGGATTTACGACAATAAATAAAATAATTGGGCATGGTTTTATAGAGAGCTTCTTCGGATTATTCCGATATCCCGAAACTTCCCGGATTGCCTATTGGCATTACCATTCATGGCGTGCAAATGCCGGGAAGTCAAGTCAGCGCTATTGGGCTTAATCGGAGTCATTTTGTTCGGGTAAAGGCCTATAAATCAGAGAGAAAAACCCAAGAACCCTCTGGGCCATCTCCAGGGCTTCATCATCAGAAATATCTTCTTTGAACTTATCTTTGTATATTTTCTTAAATTCTTTTAGTGCTTCTGGGGTTACTTCCATATTATTTACTTTCAGAATAAAGGAATAAACCGAAGAAAAAAGAAAGGAAAATTGGCACTTTCGGACAATGGTCTTAATGTGCCAATTTATCTGTCTACCTCAAAAGATTTAAAAAGGTAGATTAAGTAATATGGACGAGGGCAAAATTACAGTTTTTGCCGAGACTAACTTTCGGGATCAGAGAAAGAAATTCGGCATCAGAAAAAAAGACCGGCGTTATCACATGTATGTGGTGGGAAAAACCGGCGTGGGTAAATCTACGTTACTTTTAAATATGATCGGGCAGGATATTCAAAACACCGAAGGACTGGCGGTAATAGATCCCCACGGCGACCTGATTGAAAAGGCATTAGAAACCATCCCTGAACATCGGCTCAAGGATTTGATTTATTTTAACCCTCAAAATAGCAAACAACCTTTATTTTTTAATCCTCTGGAGGTATTTGACTCCGCCGAATCGCCATTGGTTGTTTCTTCTCTGGTAAGCGTATTTAAGAAAATCTGGCACGACTCCTGGGGGCCTAGACTGGAGTATATCCTAAGAAACGCCCTCTCCACCTTGGTCGAATTTTCCGGCGCGACTTTGATTGATTTACAAAGAATCTTGCAGGACAGAACATTCCGAATGGATTTAGTATCAAGGCTAACGAATGATCAGCTAAAGAATTTCTGGCTCAATGAATTTGAGAAATATTCCCCTTATTTTCAACAGGAAGCCATCTCTCCTATTCAGAATAAGATCGGCCAGTTCCTGAATAATCCAATCTTAAGAGAAATCGTCAGCCAGCCCAAAAGTAGTTTTAATCTTAAAGAAATAATGGATTCCGGGAAAATTCTCTTGGTCAATTTATCCAAAGGAAAAATCGGAGAGGACTCCGCCTCTCTATTGGGAGCCATGCTTATCGCCAAGATGGGACTTACGGCCTTAAGCCGGCAGGACACGCCGGAAGAGCAAAGAAGGGATTTTTATCTTTATGTGGACGAGTTTCAGAGTTTTGCCACTTCCTCATTTGCCGATATTCTCTCCGAGGCCAGAAAATATCACCTGAATCTTATCCTGGCCAATCAGTATCTTGATCAGATAGACGAGAAGGTTAGGGGTGCGATCTTCGGTAATGTGGGAACGATTATTTCGTTCAAGGTGGGTCTTGAAGACGCTAAATTCCTTGCCGTGGAGTTTTATCCGGTATTTAACCAAGAAGATTTGATCAATCTTCCCTGCTACAGCATCTATCTCAAACTGATGATTAACAGCAAAACATCAAAGCCTTTCAGCGCGGATAGTCTGCCGCCTTTTTTGATATCGATATCAGAGTAAAAAATAAGAATGATTTTTGAATTTCTGGTTCAAGACCTGCATTACTTAAAAGCCCCAAAAGCTCTCTCTTGGAATGGTACTCAACTTCTTTTTCTCTGAATATAATTTTTTTGGAAATCAAAACCCACGTCTTTCTTATAATATTATCATTTATCAAATCCAATAGAACGAGGGCGCCACCCTTTTTAAGAACACGATTTATTTCTTTGAAAAAACTAGGATGATCGGGAAAGTGATGCAAGGCATTCAGGCAAAATACCAAATCAAAATGTCCATCTTTATAAGGTATGCTATTAGCCCTGGAAGCGATAAATTTCACATTATCGGCGTTTCTTTCTAATTTCTTTTTCTGCGACGCTTCTATCATCTGCTGGGAAATATCCAAACCGACTATTTCGCCTTTGGGTGCTTTTCCGGAAAGTAAAAACGTTAATTCGCCAGTTCCGCTACCTATATCCAAAACTTTGCTGTCATGACTAATGTATTTTCCCGCCAAAGCCAAAACCTTTTGATATGCGACTCTAAAATAGAAACCCCACAAGCCCCTTTCATAAATAGGCGCCCATTTATCGAATTTTACTATGCTTTCTTTTTCTCTATCATTTAAATTCATTTACATACCTATCTCGGCTATTATGGAATATTCATCTTTTAATAAACGGGTTATATGAGGGCTTGGTTACGGATGGGTTACCTTGAATGCATAATTTCATATTTAATTATGGAAGCCATGGTAATATGCGCCCGCACCACCAGCTCTTTATCCTCTTTGTTGTGATAACCCAAATATCTCTTGGCGAATCTTTTCATCTGGGAATCGTTTGTAGAAGGAGCTTCTTCCGGGCCGTATACAAGCCATGGCGCATCGGCATAAGAGCCCTCGACAACAAGACCTTCGCGGCAAATCTTACGGTTCGGTTTGTCGCTAATTCTAATCAGTTCCTGGGCCATATTCCATGTAAGCTCATCGGCCTGGGGCACGCTTCCATCGGGCTCTGCAAAGCGCGGGTTGGGATAAATAAAACTGGCGAATCTGGCCATTTGAGCTAACGCCCTCATGCTGGGAGTAATAAACATGATATCCAAAGGCTTATGCAAAAGCCTGAAAAAACTCTTTTTAATATCTTCAAGTATTGATAAGTAGAAAAGGCGCGGCCCTACGCTGGATCTCTGAAAAGCCTTTTTCACCGCCAGAAACTCTATGTAACGAACGTCTACGCCGCAGATATTTTTGAAACTGAGAACGCAGAATCCGATGCACCGATCGTCCGCTTTGGCCATAATGAGCCTGTTTCCGGCAAGAACGTGCTTTTCTATAAAATCTTCGTGGAACTTGCCCCAACAATCAATCAATATCGAATGTATTTGGGCACTTAAAAATTGCTTTTTAATTGCATCAAGATTTAAAAGATCGTCGTACTTTTCAAAGACAACGCTTTTAAACTGATCACCTGTTTTAACTTTTAGATGCTTTACCATGCTCCATATCTCCAATTATTCAATTTTGAAATAGAAAGCTAATGCTTGCCGACCCGGGTTCGTCATAAAAATCGTGCCATTGGGATGAATATTGTCTCCTTTTCGGCGTTTATTTCTTCACCGTAACAACTGGCACGGAAGTTGTCTGAGTGCCTGAAAAGCTGTTCTTAGTTTCGGTTTTGCTAGTGCTATCCGTAAATTCGTAGTCCTCAACTATATCCGCCTTACTCAGAATAATTTGCAGCATCTGCGTTTTTGTCTGACCCCTTGTGCCACCGGCAAAGTAGGCGACTACAGGAATAAACGTTTCAGGAGTAACGGCCATCGATGTTTCAGTAAAGTTATAAGACATCGTGCGGCGGCCATCATTCAAAATCGAAACGTAGGCCGGTGGACCAAAGAGAGCCTCAACTTCTGCCCGGGTCGTAGCGCCCTTCTTGATCTGCGAGACCTTGCTTTGATCAAGCTTAGTGCCATAGGTCATTGTTGCACAGCCAGCGAGGAATATGCCGGCCATTGTCACAAAAAAAGCCATAGTCATGCATCGCTGTAATGTTTTTATCATAAACATCCCTGCCTTTCTTTACCGCTTTTTACTTCATTATTTCCGACCCTGCTTAAATCCTTCCCTGTAGGATTCAGGATTATCCCTGTCTCCTTTATAAGGATTGTCGATATGGTCATTGAGTATTTTACTGGCAACATCGCTTTTTCTGTCACTTTCCCTGCTTCTTGCGCCATCGGCAAAACCTTTATCAAACGATTCTCTTGGCTCCTTGGACATTACAATCACCCCCTTTTTTTCGTTATTGGTAAATTTTGTCTACAGCTTTTTTAACGTCCTCGTTCATCAGACTGGCATAGATTTCGGTAGTTCTGATACTCGAATGGCCCAATTGTTCCTGAACCATCCTTAAATTGTGGATGCTTGATTTATAAAGAAAGCTCCCGTAGGTATGCCTAAGGCAGTGGATGGAATAATGATCCTCGAGACCGGATAACCTAAGACACCTTTTAAAAGCTTTCTGTAAGGCCCTCTTGGTTAATTGCCTCCCATTACTTTTTGTAAATAAATAATCGCTTTGAGTCATGGTTTTTTCTTTCCAATCCGAATAAAAAAGACACTCATTTTTGAATGTCTCCGGCAGATAAACGGTTCTCGGTTTATCGCCCTTGCCGTGCTTAACGGTCAGGGAAGAGTGTCCCCCTTTCAAGTGAAAATCAGACTCTTTCAGATTAACCATCTCCTCTACCCTTAAACCCGTAAACAGTCCCAGCTCAACCATGAACCAATCCCGCACAGGAATGGTTTTGTTTTCCTTGAGCGCCATGTTTTTTGACTCTTTCAGCTTTTGGCGAAGTTTCTTAACCTTCTCAAGATCGAGAAACTTTGTTTCGTTGACGGCCCAAGAAAAGCGCCTGTTTTTAGGTCTTTTGTCGAAAAGTTCATTATTCATCAGTTTGATGAACTTTTTGAATTTGATGGGATTTATAGAAAACATAGATAAATATCGGAAATTAAGAGGGATTCGGAAGAAATAGATAGAAAAATTGATAGGAAAAACTGGTGAGAAAATTAAACAGGCTTACTTTAGAAGAATATCAGATTTTAAACATAAATAGAAGATATCTCGACGGGATTTTGGCAGGCAGAATCAACAAAAAAAGTTCACTTTTCTGATGAAAAGTGAACTATACTTACTAATATAACAGAAAAAGATTATATGTCAAGAATTTTTGTTAATTAACTTTCTTCATCGTAGTACGCTTGGGTGCTTTTCTCAAAGAAAGATTCTAATATTACTTTTATTTTTCTTTTACCTATAAGTTTATTTAATTTCGGTGGAGTTTTAGTTTCAATTATGCTTGCTAATTCTTTTCCGCGGGGGCAATCATCAGAAACGTGAAATACGACAGAATCTTTATATTGCTGAACCATGATAGGATATTCTCTACATCTTTTTGGTCTCTTTTTATAAATTACGCAAATATTCTTTCCCTTCAGGAAAGCGCATTTCTTAGGCGGATTTTTACCTACTACAGGTAAAGTATGTTGGCTTTTATATTTTTCAAAGTCTTCTTTTGAAAGCTTAAGAAGTTTTATGTCTTTTTCTAAAAGCTTCCATTCCCTATTAGAAACTTGGACGCCTGTGAATACAAATAATTTACAGCATCGACTGGTACGTTCACATTGCCAAATATATTTAGGCATTATAGGATTTTAATTTTTGCTTTGAGAGATTTTATATCTTTTATAAAATCAGGGTAAGATTTTGAAATACACTCGACTCCCCTTATTCTTACATCTCCTATTTTTAATCCAGCCACTACCAGCGCCATCGCAATCCTATGGTCATTACATGACGAAACATGCCCTGGCTTTAAATAAGATTGCTTCACTATTATGCTATTATTTGTTGTGGACACATCCGCTCCTAATTTCATCAACTCGCCAGCCGGAGCGGTGATTCTATTGCTTTCTTTATGTGCTAAATGAGCTATGTTATATAATCTCGTTTTCCCTTTCGCAAAACAACCAAGAACCGCCAAGATAGGCACTAAATCCGGTATATCGCTACAATCTATATCAATGCCCTTAAGTTCAAATGGCCCTTTAATCCTCAAGGTATTTTTAATACGTTTTATTTTCGCCCCCATTTTATCTAAAATAGATATAAATTTTTTATCACCTTGTTTATCATTCGCAAGATCCGCAATAATTACATTTGAAGGAAGTAAACTAGCCGCGGCAATTAAAAAAGCGGCCGATGAATAGTCACCATGTATTATAAGCTTTTTTTGGGATTTAAATTGCTGACCACATTTTACATAAAATCTCTTATAATTTTTATTCTTTACCTTTATCCCTGCTTTCTGAAGAATATCTATGGTAACATCAACGTAAGGTCTAGAAACTAATTTATCTTTAACTATTATAGTAGTATCGTTTTTTGCAAAAGGCGCTACTATCAAAAGAGAGGATATGGTTTGAGAGGTATCTTTACCACTGACACGAGTTTTCCCGCCCCTAATCTCTCCTATCCCATTTAATTTGATCGGCAACTTATGGTCTTTGCCTGTTCCCGAAATATTAATATCCCAAGATCTTAACGCATCTATGATTGTTTTATTAGAACGATCTAACAGCGTTCCCTTTCCATTGATTTTAACTCTTCCCTTTGCCAATGCAATTATAGGCAAAATAAATCTTAACAGCGTACCAGCTTCGCCAACATTCAAGGAATTACTTTTTGGTCGAGGCAATCCGCTGCATCCTTTTATATGTAATGACTGAGGTAATTTTTTGATAACCGCGCCTAGTTTATTCCAAGCACTAATAGTCGCTAAGGTATCGTTTGAATATAAGGGATTTATAATTCTACAGATACCATTTACACTACCAACCATAATGGCTCGATGAGTGTATGACTTAGACGGAGGAGCCTTAATAGTCCCGGATAATTTTGGAGTTTTTTCGACAATTATATTAGTAACTTTATTTGTTTTCATGATGATTTTATATTTTAGCACATTATATCAATTCTGCCAAATGAAAGTTTTTGTCTCTACAACATATTACAATGTGGTGCGATTATAGTGCCGTGGCGACGGCTTCTTGAGACTTCTGCCAATCGGTAATGGCTTTATAATCAACGGGCTTAATCCGTAGAGCTATCTCGTTTAGCTTCTTTAATAATTCTTTTAAATCATTTACGCCTGCTAAATCGTTAGCTGCCACTTTTGCTAATAGAGTTTTTATTGCAGCCAAAGTGTCTGCCGTATCCTTTCCTGCGTCTTCTAATGTACGATAAAAGGCGATGGTTCGGCCTAGCGCTACCCTAAGCATAACATCTGGGAACATATTCTTTTTAAGGTTAGAATCCGTATAGGCGTCAGGAACAACGGTAACATTTCGCCCCTTATATGCATCTTGTGCACCCTTTGCGAGTTGAGGACCTTTGTCAATTTGTGGTGAGAATAATACGACTCTACCATTAGGCGATAGTCTTCCAAAAGCGTTCTTCATGGCTTCCTCTTGGTTAGCCGCAGTCTTGTCTCCGTCTATTTTAAACGTTATCACCTGTTTATTATTCTCTCTTATACCAAAACCGTTCTTAGCAAGGCCTCTATTTAGGTTAGGGATGGTTATTGAAGATGCGTGATCCATTTCTATTCCTACAGGAACACCCACCACTACTATGACATCGTTATCTTTGCCTACATAATCGGTATTAAATGCTCCGACAGTATCGGACTGGCGAGACTCGATTGTTTCTTTAGTAATTATTAACCGGCCTTCTACCAAACCTTCTTTACCTGTAATTTGTTTAGTTGGTATTGCCATAGCAGTAAATGGGATTTGTTCCGTGTTAACATAAGTGTCAAAATCTCGCTGCTCCCTTTTATAATATTCTGAATCTGCCATATTATATGGCTTGTCGATACCTTTATCATTAACGAAACCCCTAACTTCTTCGGCAAACGAATGAGTATCGGCTACTCTATGAGCAAAATAAGTTAAAGTGGCATCCATATAAGTAACATCGCTGGCTCCAACGTCAAGCTTGCCGCCTTCTCTTGAAGATATTATATCTTTATCATCATTTGACAAGATTTCGCCTAAGGAAGGCATAGAACGTGATGAAACTACAGTAATATCCGCACCTTCAATTGCGTTTATAAGCGTCCTTGCTCTCGATGTCATATAAGGTATGGCTATAATAAAACGCGGTTTTATATTGAAAGCTGGATTCGCTTTTTTGCGTTCATTAAAATATTTCAATATAGGATTAATATGTCTATTCATAATCTGCTCGGCGCTATAGCTGGCGTCATCCATTACAACAAATGTATTAACTCCGTTGTCAACGAACTGGTTGAGTGTGGTATTTCCTCTAAGGTGCTCTTTGCCTCGCCAAAAATATGTCGCTACTTGAGGCTTGCTTGTCAATTTATCTTTACATAGTTCGTATACCCATCTTTTGGAAGAATGCGGCCTATAGTCCCAAAGGACAGCATATTGACTTTCTCCTAAAAGCTGATTAAGCTTCTCCGTATTCTCATTCAACGCATTGTTGAATTCATCAAAAGACACATAAGAAATATTATTGATCAGCTTTTCTTTAATAGCTCTAAATCTTGCATCAGGTTCGCTCGCAATGCTTGTCCACTCTTTTGCTTTCACAATATCTACTTGCGGAACAATCGATGGCACAGGAACAGATGTGGTAGTAGCAACTGGCGCTGTGATGGATGTTGATGTAGCACTGAGCGCATACGGAATAGCGACTGGTAAAAGACCTGCCAACGAATCCGCACCCACGCCTTCGTTGCTTGGATCTATACGCCTACCAGTACCCAATGAAGCTTGTTTGAATTTAAATTCTTGCCATCCTTTTTCACCATTAATTTTTATGTTTCCTTTAGCATCGACTCCTGCAAATATTGTTACAGTCTTGTTCTCGCTTGTAACAAACGTCAGCTGATACCCCAGGAAATCAATATTGTTTTCATCTCGTTCTGTTTTGGGCACCAATGATGAGGACTTATACCTCAGCGTCTTTGCATCATATCCATATGACCATAAAGCAACTTGTGCACAATCGATAAGTCTAGCCGCTTCAAGTCTACTCGTATCGTTAGCCCAATAATAATTCCATATATTGACTGCCTCCTGTTCTCCTGACACATCTTCGACAGCGGCGTTTTGTCCTTTATTTGATCTCATTATAGCGGACAAAAGCACGTCAATCATATATTGTTCCTCATTCATCCAGGATTGTGGCCGATTTCTTGCGGTATTCTCCCAACATATTTCGGCACTACGAGCATATATCTCGGAAAATATGCCCTTCACAAAAATTCCTGTATTATTTTCGGCATCAGGGCCTAATATGATGTCTTTGTTTTTCAAAACAGTTCCGGGTATTGCAATTTTTATATTTTTGTTATTCTCGCCATAATTATGTGACATCTCGTGCACAAACAACTCGGTAAAATCGTCTACAGCCTTACCGTGAAGATTGGGGATTTCTTTTGCAAATTCCAGCACTATAGATCGTGATGCAGGAACCGCAAAACCAGAGCCAGTAGAATGCGGTGAGTTTTCAAGCAAGACCACGTGTTTAATTTGCGAAAGTAGACTCAAAAAGAATTCGGGATTGGTTTTTATCCCCCATTCTATAACTTGCGTTAAAAACTTTCTTGCTCTCTCCATCTCGCCAGGCTGGTATGTTTTAAAATCTCTTTGCCTATTAATGGGAAATGCCTCAGCCGCGTATGGCTGTGAATTACTTATCATTTCATAGTCAATATTGTTTCTATTAAGCAATTCATCTACCAATTCAGCAATCGGGACGGCCAACGCTTTCTGCGGTGCAGAGGATTTTAAAGCTTTATAAATTTTAAAAATCACTGGACCTGTAGCAACCACAGCCACTCCTCCGGCTATAGCTTTTATAAACCCTCTTCGCGATATCATTCTATTCTGCGGTGAGGCAGTGCGCTCAATGGGAGATGGCGCTACAGTTGATCCTGACACTAATGGCGCAGAGGGCATTGTATTTGATGAAGTAGGCTCGGGAGAAACGGTTGATACCGGCGCTTCATTTGGTTCGGCAACAGTTAATTCTGGATGTGTTGAAATTACTACCTGCGCAGCGCCAACAGGAACTTCCATTCGCGAACGCACAACATAATCTAAAAAGTTTTTTATTTGAATATCCTGTATATTATTAGTGTATTGTTCATTATCTCGGATACTCGTAAGCACAGTGGCGATGTGGTCTCTTGCGCCAATCATAGCCGAAACCATAAGTTTTTGGCGTTTTAAGAATACATCGTTGTGGGTCCCTTCTGCACTTGCTTCTAAAATATGAATTAACTCATGAGATAATGTTCCAATGATATCCTCGAATGCTTTATCTAAAAACTCTGTCAATGATATTTGTTTGCTCAAATATTGATAAAATAGATTTAAATTTCCCCTTTGTTCCAATAAGTTCCAGGCATAGTCGCTTCCACCTTGCAGGGCATGAGCCATTGACAGGCCATTCGCTTCTGCATAATAATGGCTACGCGTAGGATTATCTCGCAGATACTCAAGCCTTCCCAGTAGAGAACCTAAGGCTTCGGTTGAATTCTCCTGTAACATCGTTTCGATTCCAATTCTAGCGATATTATCGCTCATTTCCAAAAATGCCCAATACGCGGCCATCCCCTCACCTTGCTGCTTAGGTAATGTAATAAATTTGTTACTGATAAGCGGCTCTGGGACACCAAGTTCCTTGGCCGCTTCTTGTTGCGATTCTTTCTTTCTCTCTTTCTCCTCAATATCTTTAAATGCATCTTTAATCGGTTGAGGTAGTTTAGCCATAACGGATTCATCAAAAAGCGAATGGTCTGCTTTAAATTTTTCGAAAAGCTCCGCAAGAGAAATAGGCCCACCAACGATTTCTCTCAGAAAATCAAGAGGTATTGCTAATAATAGTTTCGCCAATTGATTAGTTCTGTCAGGTGAAAAATATTTCGTTCTGATATAGTCAATATCCGCAGAGTCATCCATAAGCTTTTGGGCATCTGTCGCTGCTTGGTAATCATAAGGCCAGTCATAATAACCATTTCCAAGCAAACCAAGAGATGGTAACTCTCCCCGCGCAAACATCGCGATAACAAGTTTCATTGTCCCAAGCGCGACGGCATCTTTTATACCATCGTACACTTCTCCTCTGTTGGCTATATCGCTACCGCCTTGAATGCGCCTAATTTTTTGAAATGGCAGATTAATAGCAAAACCGTGCTGTAAAAGAACGGGTCGTAATGCCGGCGGCACTAAATCAAGCAATTCATCATCTAGAGGTTTAACCCAGAGCCCGCCTAATGCCATAAAAGATTCTCCGGGCATAGAGTAAAATTCAACTTCTCCGTAACGGGTCTTCTCTGTGGCAAATCTCCTATCTCTATTAAGATTTATCTGCTGTCCATTCACTTTAACCGTTAACCTATCGCTATTAACCAAAGCGGCAAATCTTTGCCCGGCAAGCCCTACTCTTGCAGCTTCAAGGCCTGGCAAGGCGCTTCTGATAAACGATTGAATGCGGGTGCCGTTATTCTCCCCGGACAACGCACTTCTTCTTTCCTCTTCTACTTGAAAATCTACAACTTGACCATTCTGTCTTTCCGGTATTAATTTTAGAATACAGACTTTACCATCTCGTACGGTTTTAATTACAACGTATTCTGAATTTGCAAGAAGGGTAAAAAACCCTTGGCCTTGTTTACCGAGAAATTTCTCAGGGTCTTTCTTGCTGCTGGAAAAAGGCATAAGTAATTTGTTAAAGATCCGTTCCGCGTTCATCCCGATCGTATCTTCAACATCAATAACTGTAAGCTCTTGCTCTCCTTCCGGCGTTTTCAATGTTTTACGATAAGTATTTATGGATACTCTTTGATTTACTGCCCCTGTGGGGGTTTCATCAAGCACGTTTTGCACTACCTCTCGTATCATTACCAAATCATCAACCGACTGTTGCGCTGCCGCTCTAAAAGTATTCCTTAGAAGCTTTCGTCTTTCTTCCGTTAATCGCTGTGTGGTACCTTCTGCTTTTTGTGCAACCTTTTCTATCCGTCCATCTACGCTATTAAAATCTCCTTTAATTCCATCGGATTCCTCCTGTGCTTCTTCTTCAGATGATAGTTCAAGAAAAGTATCATATAGGTCGACTAGATTAAACTTACGTTGAGCATGGACATCAAGTTCTTTATCTTCAATATCTACGGCATCCTGGGAATTTAAAAGATATTGGATATACGGCTCTATACGGCTAGTCATTTTACCTTGACGAAAATATCTATTAAAATCATCACATACTGCGTTAAATTCATTAATTGGCAAATCGCTAATGTGGCGAAAGATAATTGTAATTTTACGCAAAAGTTCATTTTTGTATCTTAAATGATATTGATACCCGAGAGGAACGCTCTCGCCTTGCTTTTCTAATGAATATTTTTTGTGCAGAAACGCTGTATCAAATGGCGAAAGGTGAGAAATAAATTGAACGAACAGCGCTGGGTTCTTAATTTGAGATAGCATTGCCGAATCAAAGTCGAATGGGAAAGAAAAGGCCGAACGATCTCCGACTTCTGAAGAATTCACTTCTTCTATAACCGCTTCTAAAAATCTCTTTTTTTGCTGGAAAGGAATATCTGATGCCAAAATTCTTTCTATACTCCAAATTTCAGCATTTCTGTTTTTCAATGCTAAATAAAAATTTAGCTTATCTTTCCATCCATCTCCATAAAAAAATCTAAAATAATACGGTAAAACAGAAATACTCCCGTAGCGAAGATTTAAGGAATTTACATCGATGATGCCCCCGCTACGGATGGCCCGGTCAATTTCATCTTCGGACATATTACACATACTAATCGCTAATTCTTCATCAAGACGATAAGGGTTATTATGTGCCGTTAGCAAACGCTGATAAATATTTCCTATTCTTTTTATAGCTTTAAAATCTCCTTCCAAAAATAATCGAAAAGGAATGGTATCAGATGAATAAAAGTAGTTCGGATCGTGAGAATTCAATATTGTCCGGCATGTATTATCTAAGGCATCAATTTCTTTAGCATCAGACTTGAGTCTGTGACGAAATTTTTCATACGTGTCGGTATCAAGAAGGACGGCTGAAATGATTAATCCACGAGTTTTATTATTAATAAATTCCCGCAAATCCCATAATCTTTCCAACGCCTGATGTCTTATCTGTTGCGAACAACTTTCTTCTCCCCATTTTGATTTTGACCACTCCATAAGCGTTGCAAGTAAATACATAATTTCTTGTGGATGTCTTTGAGCTATAAAATATTCCTGTAATTGCTTTATCCGTTCATTTTCGGATAACACCTGAAGGATATCTTTCTTAGTATCTAGGCTTTTATTCCAAGGAAGAAGCTCATAAAATTTAGTCAAATCATTCTCAAAAGCATTAATTAGACCGGATTTAACCAAACTATTATATGCAAGCAAAAAGATTGTGGGGTCTTCCATATATTGGTTTAAGGAGGTATTGGAAGAGGCATCGTATATTATCACTTTAAAATGTGACTTTGCTCTTTCATCCGGCAGGCTATCCAATATACGTTTTATTTTTGGGACATCTTCAATTCGAGCGTAAGTATGGGTTCCTACAGACCCACTGCTTAATTCTTGCCCTACACCACTAACTGCTAATGCTTGAGGCGTATAGACATATCCAAAACGTCCTTCCTGACTCAATTTCAACAATGCATTATAGAGCGCCTTGTCGCTATCAACCTTGGGAGCATGTTTTCGATTAATTAAAATTGCATCGTTTGTGGCTACGAATTTTGTTTCATCTGCGAAATCTACTAAATAAACATGCTTATTTCCAATAACTGCTTCTTCCCCTGAAGCAAAAGTCAGGGGTTCACCGACACGAGAATAATTATTGGCAAAGCCTTTAAGAAACACCATTCTTAATAATCTCTTATCCACTAAAACAACCCCGTCGTGTTTAATCTTGCCATATTCTTCTTCGTTGGGCAGATAAACCAAGTCACGCCCTCTCCAAGAACCATAAGCTGCGTCTACTGCCGCATTAGCCAAAATATTGCGGTAAGAGGCCCTGGCGCTTGACTCTAAGGTTTCAATGCATGGGAAAAAAGCGCTTAATAATTCTGGTTTTAATACAATAAGCCGAATCATATCTTTTGCCTTTTCGATAAAAATTTCATTTACTAGGATTTTATTGCGAGATATGGGGAGTCCTATATTGGCTGGAAAATTAAAAACTACCATTTCCGGCATTCCAAACCCATCAACTTGTTTAGTCATAATCGTTACGCCATGAACGTTAACATAAACAGTGGTTTTACCGCTGGTATTTTTTGCCTTGGAATAAAAAGTTTCCACCTGAGTCTCATCACTAATGTGCTCAAATTTTTCTGGATTAAAGACTTCTTCATTAATAACTGTTGGCGCCGCACTATCCATACTAACACTAATTTTTGCGTTAGCATTGAAACGCAAGAATTGGCTAATGACATTCTGGGCGTTAGTTTTATTGAAGCTCTGGCTTTTCAAAATAACCGAAGTTCCCCGGTTTAAATCGCTCGGGTTTAAAACTACGACTGCCGTTTGCAGTTCTCCATTGCGCCTAAAGAATTGAATCTTGTGCGCTTCCGTTCCCGTAGAAGTAACAACCTCTATAGAATCTTCGTCTGTTTTAAGAAAATAAAGAAGTGAATAAAAACCAATACCAAAACGACCGGTAAATGTAACGATGTTTTTAATAACGTTTAATCTCTGTTCTTCATCGATAGACTTATCTCCCAGCCGTCTTTGAATATCATTGATGGTTAATCTCTCGGTATCTGAAAGATTTGCTATATCAATGGCGGCAATTAATTGCCCAATGCGCAGGTTTTTTTCTGATTTTTCATCATCAATAATATTTTTTAGCTGTGCTAAGATATCGCTGGATTTTCCTCCTTCAAACGGTGGAAGCAACTTTTTTAAAATAGTATCAAGACTCATCCCACTGCCGTTATCGGTTACGCTTAAAAATTTATCGCGTAGCTTTACTTGAACTTCTCGTTTCTTAGACACAGATTCACCATGCATCGAGTCATAAGCATTAGTAATAATTTCCCGAACGGCTTCTTCGGGAAGCGCAAAATGTTCATCTATAAATGTCCCTAGCGTAGCAACTTGCCCAATATTGCCAATTTTGTCTCCGGCTGTAACAGGCTGTTCTCTGTTTAGAATACGTTTTTTCATATTTTCGTAAAAAGATGACCCTGTTTTACCAATATGATTCCTAAGAGCGGAAACAAGATTAGTAAAAGACACGGCTATCTTATCTTCCACTTTGACAGCTGTCACCGAGGGCACTAAGACTAAGGCCTCTTGCGCAAAATCCCGGTTCGCAGCACGATCTTCTCTTTGGGCAGATGCCATATCCCATAGGGCTACAACTTTGCCTTCTATTGTATGCTTGTCGGCATTTGCAAAAAGTCTTTGCGCCTCAGCAATGTCACCTCTCATAAGGGCTTTTACAATACTATCTACAATCTTATGGTTTTCGACAAATCCGGCCACGATGCCGTGCAATATTACTTCCGTCTTCCTGTCTACTTCTAGACCTCGTCTTATACTAACGCCCCAACCACCCGCATGTTCATCCTGATTATCCGGAAGACCAGTTCCTTCCTGGATATGCAATCTATGTCCATCCCTGACCACGCCTTCAAAGAGATTATTAACGCCTTGTTCGGCATCTCTGCCTAAATGATGAGCTAATTCCATTGCCCTCATCCTGCTTGGATCGGTTGCACCAATTTCGAAGAATTCGCCTTTTGCCATTTGCGCATCTATGACTTCGCCTGCCTGATAGAATAGATCGTTGATGGCGACACTTATGGGTGTCTCAGTATTTTCAAGAGATATATTTAAGTGATCTTTATCTCTTCTCGTGACATTGGCAATCCTACTTATATCCCATCCTTCTTTTGCCGCAATTGCTTCCAACCCCACCCACGCTTTAAAATCGTCGATATTCCTTTCTGACCATACTTCTCGGCCTAAGGCGGTAGATAAAGCGGCTACTGCCATTGTTGATGATGGTAAAGAAGCAATAGCGGCATGAATCATATTCCCGATTCGAGTCACTTCGCCTCTTAACAACCTAAAATACGGACACTGGTAGCCATCGCAATTACTAAAGGCAGGCATGATTGAGATATATGATATGTTTTGTTTTTTGAATATTTCACATAGATTTTCCGTATGAAATCCGCCTGTAACTACAACGGCTATTTTTTGATTTGGGTTGAACTTTATATTCTTTAGAAATACGCTATCTCTTTTGAATGAATATTCATAGAACCTGGCTACGTTTTCTCGGTATTGGTCTAAATTGGTTATGCCTCTGTCGAGTTGTGCTGTTATCTTATAAAGAGGCGCTTCTTTGTTTATGAAGAAGTCATAGTTTGACGCATTAAAGGATTGTTCATTGTCGATATAGTATTTATAGTCTTCTTTGGTAAGGGAAATATTGAATATGTTTTTGAGTATTGCGAGGTTTTTTGATAGCTTGTTTAGGTCTTTCTGTTTATCGTTCTGATAAAGCGCGTCTTTTACTTTGTTCTCCAAAGCCTCTATCTCTTCCATTATCTTCGTCTTGTCGATAGCATTATACATAGAGATATAAACGATGTATTTCTGGAGAGCAGGAAAATCTTTTAATTCAATGCCCACGTGATCGGCTTTATTGGTAAGATAGACATAGAAGTCTTTCTGCGATATTCTCTCAGATCTAAATTCTACGGTCTTTAATACGAGCTCTTCGAGCGATTTTTTTGACAACTTCTTTTGCAATCTATCTATTAAATCATCCCGTTCGTTATTCGCCTTTCTGAAGTCTACATTGCCTTCTTCCTGCAGTGTTTGACTCAAAAGATATATGCTGGTAAAGGCTTTGATGTCTATTAATTTTTGCTTTGCTGCCTGAATCAGATACGTCAGGTAGTCTTTGAATTCTATGCTGCCAGCTTTATACTGTGAGTATTTGGTATCAAGATCGAGGAGTTCCTGCGAATAAATTTTGGTTTTGAGGTTAGCCAGAATATGAGTAAGAGCGTTGAGATGCTTATCAACCTCGTTCTTATGTTTAAGCGATTCTCTATAAACGCTTAAGTTGTCGATATATAACTTCGTATCTTCTATGCCCCAAAGCGTCGCTTTTTCAGGATTGTTAATAGCGAAATATTCCGCACCATTAACCAAACCTTCTCTTACGAAATAATCGGCTGTCTTTTCTCGGATATTTTTATCGTAAATGTTGGTAAAGACGGATAAGTCGTAGTCTTTAGCGCCACCTTCCAGATTAACAGTATCTATGGCATGCTCTTTGTTGAGATATTCGATGATCTCGGCTATTTTCTTCTGGGCAGCGTAGTTACAGTGGGCGTCCTGAATATGAATAACAACTTTGTCTGATTTTGCTTTAAACGAATCCCTTACCAACCCCAAATATTCGGGTAATGTAAATGTATCTACATTTAAGCCTTTAACAAAACCTGGGCCATCGGCTCTATCAGAGCCACCGCCAGGGAGCCCTGAGGGCGTTCCGATGGCCCAGGCAACATCAAAGGATACCGTATTAACTAAAAAAGCCACCAAGGTTACTAGGCATACTAGTACCTTGAATGGCTTTCGATTTCTTAGGATTCCATTAGATCTGGCGGTTATCATCTAATAGCTCCGTGTGTTACTTTGTAAACCTCTAAAATAAGAGGTGAAAAAATATACCTGCCTGAAATATATACAAATTCAGACAAGTAATGTCTATTCTGGCGGTTCTTAATAAGAAGTATACCTTATAATATTGTTATTGACAAGAGTAAATATCTTACTTTTTTATGCCTTAATATTCTGCTAATCCATGCTCACCAACGCCTCCGCTATCCTCTCCATAGTCCCCCTATAACGCGGCCATCTGGCATCCGAAGGTTTTTATGTACACACTATGCTTACTCATTATATTCCAATAGGTTGTGCGATATTATTGTTTCAAAATATTTAGCGGGATTTCGATGTAATATTTTTTGCCACGCTCATTAGTTACTATTAGTTTACTGTTTTCAATATCGAGGGAAGTAATAAAAACCATTTGAACGTCGTATTCCAAAAACTTATCTATAGCAATACTATATGCTTCTTTTTCCCATACTTTTTTATTTTTTTCAATATCCCATCCTTCAACATACCATACATCGCTATCTCTCCCGAGTACATTTTCATGTTTTGGCCAATCTACTGCAATAAACTTTATGCCTTTGTAAATTACAGGCGTAGGCGCTGCAGGGATCCCTCTTTTTGCGTCAGCAATTTCAATGTCGAGAAATAAACAGCTAATTATTCCTAAAACCATAGCACATTTAATCGCTCTTATCATTGCATGTCTCCTCTTCAATTTTCACTAACGTTCGGTTCCCCTGCCCTTACTTCTCGTAACTCATTACACAATAAACACTAAACACTATTATATACGTCATCCAGAAACGGAATCTAAAAGTTTCTGATGAGTCAATCTTTTATTCACATCGATACCATGAAATTTATTTCCTCTAGCGCCTGCTGATATACTGCTGCCTTAGTTAATCGATTGGTATTAATATGGCAGTCTGCGGGAATTTTGCGAAATTGCTTGGATAGTTTCCGGACAAATTCGTACTTATTTCGATATGCCGCGTTATAAGACCACCGCCCGCCTCGCTCTCTCTTTTTCTTTTTGCGAATCCGTGAGAAAAGAATTTTGCGCGACGCTTCCAGCTTAATCGTAAATATTTGACCGAAAGGTAAAGCCGTTCTCAAAAAATCTTCTCGGGAATTTAATCCAGTGGTTTCGAGTATACAATTCTTCCATCTGCGTCGAGACAATTCTCGAAATAGCGCTATCCATGCATCGGCCTCGCCAATGGGCGTCTGTGGAAATCGTGCCCTGTGGTAACCTATGCGAAGTATCGGCATTTTTAATGCGTTACTCAAGCTTCGCGCGAGAGTTGTCTTCCCAGCGCCCGGGAGGCCAATAATATGTATAATGGGAAGTGCCCTTTTACGCATATTTCCGACATAATCCTTTATTCTAAATTCTGTTTTGGTTCCGGACCGCAATCATCAATGACCCGGGCCACCTTATGACCGCAAGTACCACAAAACCCTTGGAGTACCACGACCCTACGTAATTCCGCATGATAATCAACGATGGTCACCGGCTTCCGGCACTCCCCGCACCAGACGTTACTCAAAAGCATACGCCTTGTATCTGCCGGCAGGTTCATCCATAACTTTAATGCTTCTTTTTTCATGATATTCTTAATAGGCCTGCGATCGATTCTTTTTTACAATTTTCTTTAACTGGCTGACCGCCTGAGCGTGCTTATCATTTTCCATTTTTGTGAGATTAGCCAATTTCCATTTAACCGCCGGCATATCTTGAGCTCCTTTAACGCCCAGAAGATCCCACTTTGGCGCTTTTTCTTTAAACGATATCAAAAATGCGCGCTCTTCGTCGGTTATTAGTTTATTAATTTCTTCGACCAGGGCTTTCCTAACACTGAGCAATTTTTCGTACTTCACTTCAAAAGAAGCCATTCCCGCAAATTCCTTTTCAAAAACCGGCTTCATGTCTTTGAAATTCGGCGACAACAACTCTGAAATCGGACGATTATGACTTATAAGATAAACAAGGAATGACTTGCGGACTTGTTCCGTAATACCTTCGTTTTCGAGAAGCAACATAATGTCGAAAATATCCCGAGGGTGCTGTCTATCGAGGGCCGCGCACATCTTGGAACCGTAAAGTTCGGCAAATGCCAATGTCTTGGTAGTTGCGAATTTCTCGAAAGTTTCCTCGGCTCTCTTGCATATATCCCTTTCCTCACAGCCGAACAAGGAGCCGCGAATGACCTGATTCGGCTCAACCTTAACGATCGCGCCTTCCCGTTTTACAAAAAGTTTTGCGGTAGACCCATTCAGCGAATCGGATTTCTCTTCTATCCGTACTGATGGCATACTCGAAGAAATTCGACTTGATATCGACTTTAATTGCTCGCTGATGGCTTTTATCGTCTCTTCGCGAGAGCTAAGACGTAAATATGTCAGATCGATATCAACGGAAAGACGCGGCATATCACGTACAAAAAAATTGATCGCAGTTCCGCCATGAATGGCAAAATCGGTATCTTTCGTCATATGCGGAAGAATCGATATTAAAAGGTCGGCTTGCTGATAAAATAAATTTTTATCCATAATCTCCTGTTACTTTGGGACGACTATTTTATATTTGCCATCATAGCGGCCATTATCGCAAAGAGATCTCTTCCCCGTTCCAAAATCAACTTTTTTAGGGTTCAATTTCTTCACCCACACGTGATTATGCTTCTCGGCTAAATACATAAACAGTCTTTTCGCCTTAACTGAGCCGCATTTTTCTAATAGTTCTTGAACCATCTGCGGACGAAGCGTTGTAAGGCTGGACATTATCTGATCCAGTTCACCAAAAGATTCATGGATAGGAACATCATAGCATAATTCCATAGCCGCTCTTTCAGGCGAAGATATCTTGATCTCATAATCACCAAAATTATGTGTCGTAAGCCCCAATCCGACATCTTTTCCAAAAAGGCCTGTCATAACATAACGGACGATAACTTCCCATTTATAATTTTTAAACCATGCGGGAAGCTTTTCGTTCTTAGTCCCAAAAAGAACGATCTTTGCCTGTTGTAAGTTTGCAGGAAGATAATGAGCGCTCCCCTGTAGCTGTATAGCGGTTTTCCCCGCTGGATGGACCGACATATTTAATTGCGTTTGTAATGCATATAGCCCGCCGCTCCAGGCAACGTCTTCCCCGGCACGCTTAAAAGCGCCCCGCCCTATTCGTTCTATCCATCCGCTTTTAACATATGTTCCGGCTAATTGACGATACACCCCTTGCTTGTCAAGCCAACCAGAAGCAGCAATGGTATTCTTAGGCCAACTTCTAAGCAAATTGTTTATTATACTTCTATTTTGTCTATCCATAGTAGTCAATTTAGCACAGTTTTAAACCATTGTCAAGTATTTACCGAAAAAAGTCAAAGTTTGTAATACTGCTGTTTTGTAAACAAATACTGGTCATTGGGGCATAATTTCAAACCTGCACCTGTCGCGAAAACTATATACTTTTTGTGACATAACCATGTCACTCAAAACTGCTTTTTTGCCTACACTTACTCCAGCTTGATTAACGATTGGACTATCTTTTCCATAGTCCCCCTATAACGCGGCCATCTGCCAGCCAAAAGTGCGCAAAAATACACTTGGTTTCTTCGGATTTTTGGCTCCTTTTCGCTCACTTTCAACCATTTCATCCTCTATTCGTAGTTATCCACAGGGTAGCTGACGTTTAAACGTCAGCTACTTGCTCAAAACACTGCATCAATGCCTTGTAGGCGCCGTGGATATCCCCGATGGCAAAGGTCTTCATTTTTCAACTCTTTGCCGGATACCGCTAAATTTCTCAAACGCATCTTCTCTTACATTCGCAACATAAGAGTCCGGGCCGTTTTCCTGCTCGACAAATAAAGGCCCTTTGGAGTCAACGCTGCCAAAATACTCTTTGAGATTCTCTTTGACCTGTTTGCCTTCTTTACGTTTCTTAATAAGGCCAATCATGTCGTCAAAAAGCTGTGCCTTTGTCGGGCTGAATCGGAGCATGTAGTAAACGTAATACAGATCCTTTCCTAATTTTGCTTTATTTTCCCGATCAATGAACGTCAATAATTTATGAAATACGAACATCGATTCTGTCGGTATCTGGATGCTTCTACCGTTCATCTTTACCGGCATGACAGAACCTAGCAATAAACTGAAATGCTGGATTTCATTAATCTTGATCTCTTGGCCCACTATCTTATTGATGACTTTCCGGGAAATCTTGGGATCGGTGATAAATTCGACCTCGGCTTTCGATCCCTCAGCCATATCTTTTACAATCGGAACGAATGGATACGGCCGATCCATTGAAATGTGGCGTTCTCCGTACCCCAACCGTAAAACGCGGGATGCTACAGTGTCTTTGCCGCTAAAGTCGTGATCACCGACGCCGAAATCGATATCTCCAGTAGTCACTGCCATATTCGGGACGTCTTTCCACATGTATCTGGCATAGATATACGGCACCCAACCGCCGACAAGAACAAGATACGGCAGAAAATCAGCCAAATCATCTATGACTTTGATTAGGAGTTTTTCTCCAGGGAATTCTTTAAGCAATTGGTTTTCCTTCCTCTTTTAATGTTTTAAGTAAATACTCAGCGTGATCCCGGCCTCTCTGAGGGAAATGGTAGAGATCTAAATAAAGCTGAAGATCCGAAACAGCATTGTAGCCTTTGATTATCTGAGTATTGAAAAATGTGGCGCTCTTATAATACGGGTTTATTAAATAAAAATTACCGCCCGTTTTTAATTCCTTCAGATCAAGCGCCTGCCGCAAGTCTAGCGAAGCGCTCTTAAAATCCTCTACTGGTAAATAACAATATATCGTCTGTGTATTTACATAGCTGGTAATCAGATTCGCTCCGGTGTGAAGCGTCAGGGCGTATTTATTGGGATTCTTTTTACCAGCAAAATATTCTTTCAGCCGCGGAAGAATATCCTCTCGAGTTGAGTAATAAAGATGGGCTTCGTTAAGCTCAAACTTGTAGACTTTTAGCCACTCCTCAAGAAGTTCTTCTTTATTTTGTAATATACTATACGCAAGTCTGCCAGACCGGACACCTCCAACAAACCCCTTGGCGCGCAATTCTGACAGTACTTTTGCCGCGCGCGCGCGGCCTACGCCGAATTCTTTCTCAAAGTCTCTGGCAACCCATTTCCTATCGGGCGCAGACATCATGGCGCGTATGATTATGTTGGCTTTATCGCCTAATAGTATCTTCATTATAGTTACCCCCTTTAATAAATGTCCATCTCTTCTAAATGTCCACTATTTAGTAGACATTTTCTATTAATGGACATTTTACCATAAATCGACTTAGCGTCAATAAAAATATAGTGTCGCAAAAAGCGCATACTTTTTGCGACATATTGTTAAGCTACCCTTACCTAACGATTTACCATAATTAATGACTTTTGTATGATAATAATTACGGAACAGAGTTTACTAGTGAGGATATTGAGGGGATTATATAACCCATTTATTCCAAAGCACTTATCCTCTTTAGTACCTCCAATACCATCCCGAGCCACTGTAACCAGCGGTCATCCGAAGGTTCGCAAAAATACACTTGGCTTCTTCGGATTTTTGGCTCCTTTTCGCTCACTTTCAACCATTTCATCCTCTATTCGTAGTTATCCACAGGGTAGCTGACGTTTAAACGTCAGCTACTTGCTAACGAACTGATTGGTTTTCCCAAAAAACCAAACTGCCAGATCAGGGGTGTAGAGAAAGTAAATATAAAAGAGCCAAATATTCCTTTAAAAAGAAAAACCAAAGGAACGAGTATGGCAGCGATTGAAACTAAAATGCGCAGCGCAACTGCCACCATCTTACAATATCTTTCCGGCCCATAGTTCATGCAAAAATACTTCCCATGGAATTATCGCTATCTTACCATGTATTCTTTTTTCTTTTTCGTTACAGACAAGAATGCTTTTCTTTGGCGAAAATGCTTCAGTGAAAGCATTCAACCCGTATATATCTCTTTTATTAACATGGCTTGACCCTTTTATCTCTATTGCCACTTCACCCTTACCCAGCACGAAATCGACCTCAATCCCCGATTTTGTTCTCCAGAAGTTTACAGAAAAATCCTTACCTGCGTAAGACTTGTAAGCAATTATCTCCATAAGCAAGAAATGTTCGAATGCCTTTCCGAATTCCTCGCCCTTTTGTTCGGCTATGTGCCTTTTGGTTAGAAAACCCGCGACTCCGACATCAAACATGTAATACTTAGATGCCTTCGTTATAACCTGGCGCGATTGCCTCTTCTTATAGGGCTCTACCCTAACAGCCAAGAGCGTATCTATAAGTATCTGATAGTATTCCTTAACTGTCTTTGAATCAACGCCGCATTCACGGGCTATATTGCAATAATTTGTCATTTCCCCATGGGAATATCCAAAAGCGTCAAAAAATCTTGAGAACGCGGGAATATTGCGCGTTAACCCTTCCGCAAACACTTCTTCCCGTAAATAATCCTGCACATATGCCGCCAATGATTTTTTACAATCTTCGTCATTCTGTAAATAATGAGGAGGTATCATACCGTGATTTAGGACATGCAGCAAATCAATCTTTCCTGTTTCATGGCTAACAAGCGGGAATAATTCATACCGCCACGCTCTGCCGCCCAATAGATTTGCGTGCCCTTTCTTAAGTTTTCTTGCGCTTGAACCGCAAAGCACAAACCTCAAGCCCTTGTTTTCTATAAGCCAATGCACTTCGTCAAGTAACTGAGGTACTTTTTGCACTTCATCCAGTATTATGGGCTTTTTAAGCTCTGCCGCTTCTTTCGACAGCAACTGCTCCCTTAAAAGCGATGGGTTTTTTGACAACTCAAAAAATACGTCGGTTTTCAAAAAATCATATACAATACTATCCGGAAACTTTTCTCTCAGGTATGTGCTCTTACCTGTTTTTCTGGCTCCCCATAAAAAAGCGGACTGTTTATCAGGCAGCTTCATATCAAGCATTCTTGTTATATTCTTCACTTGGATAGTCCTCCATATTGGTATGACTAATTAGGAGTATATACCATTTTAGTTAAATTGTCAAGTCTTTAAAACCAAAGTTGACATCTATCAAGAAGATGTCAACTATAAATTCACTCTTTGAAATTACACTCTACTTTTTATAACTCTCGGCAGGATAGTCAGTTACCCTCTTTATTATCCCCAAAATCGTCACGCGCCACTTACACCATCGCCCATCCGAATGTTTTTATGTACACCTTCTTCATAAAATGTTGTCTTTGTACCGTTTGCGATTTCACGATGTAAAGCGTCCCGTTCTTTAAGATTAAACAAATTATTTTCAATAACGACGATGATTTCCGTAACTATTTGAGAATGTTGAAGAAAGCGTTAAAAAAATATTCCGTTGCTCTGTATGCCTATTGTCTCATGCCAAACCATGTGCATTTGCTAATAGAACCAAAAGACGTGCATGGAATGTCTAAATGTATGCATTGGGTAAATCGCGGTTATACCGCTTATTTTAACGCAAAATACGAAAAGGTTGGACATCTATGGCAAGGTAGATTTAAAAGTAAACCTATAATAAAGGGTCGTTATTTAATAAACTGCGCAACTTATATTGAGTGTAACCCGGTGAGGGCAAATTTAGTAGAAGATCCGTTGGATTACCAATGGAGCAGCTATAAAGAAAGATGCTTATTAACCGATAAATCTATACTTGATGTAATAACTGTAGATAGTCAGAAAGAAGCGCTTGCGGGGACAGGTTTAATTTCAGATTTGAGGACACTTTGAAGGTTAATTCCCCAAACGGTACAAAAATCTAGATTATTTTACGTATTCTCGCTTCTTAAGATCCCTGGGCAGGACAAAGATAAATCTGCTTCCCTGCCTTCCGGCAGGCAAGTCTTTCCATGCCGGACTCTCCACCCTGATCCGGCCCTTATGTAACTCGACGATATCTTTTGCTATCGGCAAACCAAGTCCGGTGCCCTCTATCTTCTCTGCAGTAATACGTTCAAACTTGTCGAAAATCTTATCTTTATACTCTTCGGGTATACCCGGACCGGTGTCGGAAACTTCAAAACATACCTCATTCTCATTGCCGATAAGTTTTATACCGACCTCTCCGCCCGAAGGGGTATATTTTACAGCATTATTAAGAAGATTGATCACTACTTCGCTTATCTTATCCCGGTCAGCCCAGACTGCGCCCGCATCCTTTTGGATATCCTGCTTAAGAGAAATATCTTTTTTTTCCAGTTCTCTTTTATAATTAGCCAGTATCTCGTTTATTAAAACAATCACGTCGAAATTTTCCATGCGCATTTCCATCTTGCCCGCCTCAATCTTAGAAATATCCAGCAAATCCGTGACAAGCCTTATCAGCCGCTCGACATTCCTTTTGGCGGCAGAAAGAAATTTCTTCTGTTCAGGGCTCGTATCTCCCGCAAGTCCGTCGATAATTATACCTACATCCTCTTTGATCACCGCTAAAGGATTTTTGAATTCATGGGAAACATTTGCCACAAAGGCGGATTTACGTTTATCCAGTTCTTTTAGTTTTTCATTGGCCGCTTTAAGCTCCTGCATCAGGCGTTTATTCTCCATCGACAACCGCTGTTTTTCAAGACCCTTCTCTATGACTACCAGGACCGCGTCCATATTCACCGGCTTGGTTATGTAGGAATACGCCCCTTTGTTCATAGCCTCGATGGAAGAATCCAGGGAGGCATAACCGGTCATCATTATAGCTATGGTATCTTCGTTAATACCGTGCACGGCTTTAAGCACTTCCAATCCGCTTGTATCCGGAAGCCGCACATCGATGAGGGCAAGATTAAAGAATTTTCCACCGCAGGAACGTATTGCTTCCGCGCCGGTGCCGGCTTCCTCGATTTCAAAACCTTTGGCATTCAGGATTTTGCCTAGAGTCCTGCGGGCGTCAGGGTCATCATCTATTATAAGTATATTCATTTCGGATTTTTCTTATCGAATATTTCCTCGATTATCTTAATCGCCTCATCCATATTGAACGGCTTATAAAGACAAGAATAGGCGCCTTTTTCCATTGCCTGCTTTACCATCTCTTCCATCTCCTGCCGATAGCCGGTCATCATCACTACCACCGCCTCAGGGTTTACTTTGCGGATTTTTAGATATGTCTCAAGCCCATTTAAAACCGGAAGCTTCATATCAATAAAAAATATATCGCGCGGACGGTCTTTAGCCAGAGCGATTGCCTCCTCACCGGTCAGGCAAGTGGTTATGCTGTAACCTTTTCTTTCCAGGACGCTCTTCATCGCCTTTCCCGCGTTCGGGTCGTCGTCAACTATGGCCAGCAAAACACCCTTTTTGGATTTTTCAATCATATTTACCACAGTATCGATATCAAAAGGCTTCTTTACCATAGCGTAAGCCCCGTCCCTTACCGTTTCTTTAATTAAATCCTCGATAGAAAACGCTGTCATGAAAATTACAACTTCGGATTTACGAATTTGCCTTATTTTTTTATACGCTTCCACGCCGTCCATTACCGGCATTTTAACATCCATAAGTATTGCGTCAAACGACCTTTCTTTAACCAGATCAACAGCGCGCTGGCCATTTTCCGCAGTAGTGGTAATGTAACCCTTCTTTTTTAAAACCTTGGCCAGGGTATTACAAAAGTTAGCATCATCATCCACAATTAATACACTTGTTTGGTTTGGCATTTTTTACTCCATTTTAACCGGCAATTTCACCGTAAAGAGACTCCCCTTGCCTATCTCACTCTCTACTTCTAACTTACCGCCATGACCTTCCACTAATGAGGCAACTACCGAAAGGCCCAGGCCCGTGCCTTTTATCTTTGTAGAAAAAAGCGGCTCAAATATCTTCCGTAAATTTTCCTTTGGAATACCGCAACCGGTATCCTTGAAAACAATGGCAATATTTTTGTCATGTGTCACGCATGACGAGACGGTTAACCCCCCTCCCTTCTCCATCGCCTGTATCGCATTTTGAGCTAAATTGTAAAAGACCTGCTGCATCTGCAGGGCATCCACCCGCACCTGCGGCAGATCTTTACTCAACTCCGTAACCACCTCTATACCGGCAGACGCTTTTACTCTATTTAACGCCTCTTTAATAATTAGATTTATATCTTCCGATCTTAAAGCCGGCTGTTTAATACGGCTAAATTCCAAGAGATCGCTGATTACCTTGTCTGAATTATCTATCTCTTTGGAAATAATCTCCAGGTTTTCTTTGATATCGGAATTATCCTTTCCCAGTCCCAGCATATTCAGATAATAGACGGCATTTTTCATTACGCCCAAAGGATTCCTGAGCTCATGCGCTACGCTGGAAGCAAGTTGTCCGACCACTGCCATTTTCTCAGAACGGATAATCCTGTCCTGCGCATCCTTTAATTCCTTCGCCTGATTATTTAAGTCCTCGACCATATAAAGCATTGCCGTCTGACTCTTGGTCAACTCCGCGGTTCTTTCCTTCACTCTCTGTTCCAGATTTTGCCGCTCCCCCTCCAGGTCTTCGGTCTTTTTTAGTACCTCTTTATTGGATTTATCCAGGCTATCCGTCATATGATTAAAAGAATCGGCAAGACTGCCGATCTCGTCTCCCACCGAGGTATTCGCCCTGACAGAAAAATCTCCCGCGCCTACCTTCTTCGATACCAGGACAAGCGCCTCGAGACGCCTGACGATATCCCTTACAATAAAATACACTCCCAGCAACCCGAACAAAATGATAATAAGGACGCCTAAAAACATAATTCTTGCGAAAACGTTTGTCGCCCAGCGGGAAGCCTCGCCCAGGGTATAAGAAAAATTATTTTCTACAATGTGCAATTTTTCATTAATTATTTCAATGCGGTTACGAATTCGTTCCACCGACTCCAGATATGATTTTTCTGAAGAAGCCCCGGGAGAAGGATATAGGAGATGTAACTCGGAACCCGCCTTTTCCAGTTCCGCGATAAGGGAATCCCCTTCTACCCAAATTTTTACGACTCTATCCATATAGTAAGTCTTACGAAATCGCCTGAAGAAATCTGCCGCGCGCTTTATATCTTTAGGAGAATTAAGCCCTTCCAGAGAACCCTGGGCGACAATATCCAGATTGGGCTTTGGCTTATCTAACTCCAGCCGGACCTTTTTATCGCCTAAAGGGATATTAAGTAATCTACGGAATTCCTGATAGTTTTTTTCATCGCGGGTAAAAATGTATTGCGATATATTATAGGATGCGTCTTTCTGCGCGCTTGCCCATAGCGTGTTACCTCCCACATAAGCCCTCAAAGCCGACAAATTATCCATTCCGAATTTTGCCAAGAACGCAATGGATACTATCGCAGCCATATAAATCATGACAAAAAAATACATTTTTTTCTTTAATGAGGTTTTTCTTATAATCGATGATTGGTTAATATTATTATCCATTTTTGCCCGTTTTATTTTTTAACCGCTCTATCTCCTGGCGCAATTCCTTCATCCTGAATTCACGCTCGATAGTTGCTTTTCTGAAACGCTCCAGTTCCTCGACCCTCTCCCGCAATTCCCTGGTCCTTTCCTGAACCTTATTCTCCAGCTCGGTATGGGCCGCTTTAAGCTCTTTCTCAATACGCTTAAGCTCGGTAATATCGCGCACGGTCGCCTGCAAAAAAGGTTTACCTTTTTCGATTTCAACCCTGGTTAAAAGGACGGTTGCGAAAAACTCGCTTTCGTCAAATCGTCTATGCGTCCATTCGAAAAAATTCACTCCTTCATCCATCGCCTTTTGGATCATCCTTTTTGACTTATCGGAAGAACTAGCCCCATCCGGCTGGAATTCCGGCGATGCCTCCGCCGGTCCTTTAGAAATAAATTCCACCTCATCCTTAGCGCCGAATAATCGAACAGCCGCTGGATTGCAGGATGTGAATCTCCATAAGGGCGGCTCCGTAATCATAATCGCGTCCCGTGACGATTCGAACAAAATTCTGAATTTCTCAAGCTCCGCTATCCTCTTTTGTAATAGCCGCATCTTTTCGTTAAGTTCTTCCCTGGTTTTATCTTCCATTTTTAAACCCTCTTTAAAAACAAAAACCCGGGATCTGTTGAATTACCGCAGAATCCCTGGGTTCAATATTTGCCTGCTTATAGCTTTGCCCTGTCTCATCAAAGGGCCTCCTTTGTGAGTCACCCGGCTAATATTATACTCTTTTACATACTGGTAGCAATGATATTCAACCTGTACCGCTTGAGAATCAAAAACATGAGATTTTTTCTATTTCATCCGCCAGTCTTTGCGCAACATATCTTCTTCCGCTTTCGTTCATATGTTCGCTTATACACGGAAAAGGGTAATTGAACGATGCCGCCCCCAGACCTTTCGAAATATCCAAAAGATCTACGCCCTCGATTGACAGCAGCGAAGCTATCAACCGCGTATTAGAATCCAGCCTTTTCAAAAATTGCGCAGGCAAATATTTTTCGCCTGTTTCATAATCGATGGGGGTTATATAAAATATAACCTTCGTACCGCTCTGTTTCATTATTTTTGCAATGCCAAGCATAGACTGTATCTTCCTGTGCCGCTCTTTCAAAGAATACATATACAGGTATAAAAATACTTTTCTGGCGCCGGCAGCGGAATAGTCTTTGCAACCCCCATAGATACTTTGCTCAAAATCCTTTACCCGCCCCACCGGCATATCTCCATTAAAAACCGGCGTATTTTTAAACTGATCCTGCCTGACCCCGTATAAGTTGCATTTTAACACCGATAACGGCCTGTATAAAATTTTTAAAAAAATACTGCCGTCTAAAAATACTTTCAGTTTTTCGAATTGATACTCCGGCCTCATGTCCCATTCGGGAGAGAATGACCGCATATTGATAGGTATAATAAGCACCTTAGGCCGGTATTTCTGCTTCAGGATATATCTGCAGAACGAGAGATATACATCCATATTATAAGAACTTCCCTGGATGCAGCAAATTTTAAGCTGAGGCAACTGATCCTGGAGCATCGAGACGATCGATCGTTTATCGCTGTCATCTTTTGCCGAATTCGATATAGTGCTGTCGCCAAAATAAATAACATCGGCTTTACGTTTCAAGCATTCGTTTAATTCTTTTATTTCACCGGGAGTTTTCAAAAAAATCGTCAAACCGATCTCTAAAAACACGACTATGACCAATAAGACCGATATTTTACCAAGCATCGTTTTCATAGCATAGCTTCCGAATCTTCAAAAACTAAAATATACAAATGGGACTTCGCTGGTTTTACCGAAATTAACGATTGCCAGCACCAGGGTTATGTACGCCAGCCATCGGAACAATTTTGATTTTCCCAGTATCCACCCGGAAAAATCTCCATATTTCCGGCATATCACGTGTTCAAATACGATAATAGCTGCGGCGGCCAGATAACCCAAAAACATTACCGGGTCATTAAGGGTAATGGGCAGCAGCAAATGCTTCAGATTGTGGAACATGGTGATATTGCTCATCGCACCCGTCAATAACTGCCTGACGCCGGTATGCAAATGCGTGATCACATAAAAAGCTTCTTTGCAGCTTTCCGCCCTGAAGAATATCCAGGCAAGGCAAACCATGTTAAACGTTACTAACGTCTGCCATATTTTTTGAATTCCTGTCTTTTCCAGCCCTAATTTTAAATAAATCTTTTTTTGTAACGGCTTGTAAAAGACGGCGGCGCCCAGGTAAAGGCCGAATAATATACCCCAGGCAATAAAATGCCATTCCGCGCCGTGCCATATTCCCGAAACTAATAATGTGATAAAAAGCGCCAGTAACGTACCCCAATTTCTCATCGTCCTGAATTCCATCTGTAGAGGCCTAAAAATATAATCGAGCAGCCAGCGATAAAATGTGACATGCCAGCGGCGCCAGAAATCCGCTATGGACGTAGCCAGGTATGGGGCATTAAAATTCCGCGTAAGATTTATATTGAAGATTTTGGCCGACCCTATCGCGATATCGGTATACCCGGAAAAATCGGCGTAAATCTGTATGGCGTAAAAATAGGTCGCAATGATCAAAAGAGGCCCTGTGCACGCATATACATTACCATAGACACTATCTATGTATATACGCAGTTGATCCGCAATAACCAATTTTTTGAAGAGCCCCCACCCGCACATTAAAAGCCCGACGCGCATATTATCATAATTGAATTCGTATTTTTTGCGGAATTGGTGTATCAGGTCCCCGCACCTTTCGATAGGACCAAGCAGCAGTTTCGGGAAGAAACCGATATAAACGGCAAAATAGCCGGGGTGCCTTTCGGCTTTAGCGGTCTCCAGATAAACATCGGCCAGGTAAGAGATGGCCTGAAATACGTAAAAGGAGACTCCGACAAAAACAAGTCCCGGCCTTTGTGCCAGCGAAATATCCAAAGATAAGAAACGGAATAGCAGATTAAGGTTGTCGACCAAGAACGGCACATACTTAAGGTACCCCAGGATAAGCACGTTTGCCAGTATGCCGGCCCAGAACAACAATCTCCGGCGAGACGGCACCTTGCTCTTCTCGATCAGGATTCCGCAAAAATAGGTAACCGCTATGACGGCAAGCAATACAAGGATCAGATATGGCGCCTGCACAAAGGCATAAAACAATAAACTTGCCAATAGAAGGATCTGCCAGCGGAATCTGTCCGGTGAAAAGTAGAATATACCAAATACCAAGGGCAGGAATATTAAGTATTTATAAGAATCGAAGGCCATACTTTCCCCGCGTCTTATTGACCAGACTTAAACTATCTTCTGTTCTATACCTTTAATAAGATCGCCCACATTTTTAAATGTAAGCAGTTCTTTCCGGGTGAATTTGATATTGAACCTGGTTTCAATTGCGACTATGAGCGTGACATGCGAAAAAGAATCCCAGCCGTCTACGTCATTCGCCGTCATTTCGGGCCTTATCTCTATGCTGTTATCGTCGAAAACCTCCCGGAACACACCGTTCAATTTATTGATTACATCCATTTTAAAAATCCTCCAAAGTAGAAAGGTCGCCTGCTTCACGGCCCATATATTGCGCCTTCAGCATCCTTCTCATTATCTTGCCGCTTTTAGTTTTTGGTATATTCTCGACCACGATTATATCCTGCGGGACGGCAATGGTGGATACTTTATTCGCGATATAGACCCTGATCTTCAGCTCCAGGTCTTTATTGTATTTAAAACCCGGCTTCATCTTAATAAAAGCTACGACTTTTTCAAAGAGCGTTTCGTCCGGCGCGCCGATCACCGCGGCTTCTTTGATCTCCGCGATTTCCAACAGAGCGCTCTCTACTTCGAATGGGCCCACAAGATGACCGGCCGTATTGATGATGTCATCCTTCCTGCCGGTAAACCAGTAATATCCCTCTTTATCCTTAAAGGCAACGTCGCCGGAATAATAGTAGCCGTCTTTAAACTTTTGCTCATAGGCTTGTTTGTTATTGAGATATGCTAAAAACATGGAAGGCCAGGGCGCTTTTAAACAAAGATTGCCGCATTGGCCGTCTTTAGCCGTCCGGCCGTTATCGGTTATAATTGCCGCATGCACACCCGCAATCGGTTTTCCCATAGAGCCCGGCTTGATGCCAAAGCCGGGACGGTTAGCTATCATGATGGATCCGGTTTCCGTCATAAACCACGTATCGTGAACGTCTTTAGCCAATACCTTACGTGACCACTGTATAATTTCGGGATTCAGCGGCTCGCCGACACTGTAAATATGCCTTAATTTATTCAGATTGAATTTCCCGAACAGCGAAGCGTTCTCTTTCATGAGCATACGCAACGCGGTGGGCGCCGTATACCAAACGGTAATACTCTCTTTTTCCAGTATCGCAAGCCATGCCGCCGGATCATACTGTCCGCTAAAATGTATTTGAGTGACTCCACAGCTCCACGGGCCTATCATGCCATAAGAAGTGCCCGTCACCCATCCCTGGTCAGCCGTGCACCAATACTTATCGTCCTCTTTAAGATCCAATATCTCTTTTGTTGTCTGGTTAATGGTCGTTATCGCTTTATGTATATGCAGAACGCCTTTTGGTTTTCCCGTCGAGCCTGAAGTATAATGCAGGATCGACGGCACATCCATGCCCGTTACGGGGGTTTTGAAAATACCGGCCGCCTCTTGCATTAAAACAGCGTAACTTAAGACATTTGATGAGATATGAAGCTTGCTATCGACCACTATTATATATTTCAGGCTGGGCAATTGCCGCTTTATCCTGTCGATCTTCTTTAAAAAACTATTCTTGGTAACCAGTATTTTGGCGTGCGCATCCCCCATCCGGTCGAGTATCGCTTCCGCGCCGAAATTTGCGAATAAAGGACTGGCTATCAATTGCAGTTTAAGCGCGCCTAATAAGACGAAGAAATGCTCCGGCATTTTGGGAAGGAGGGTAAAGATGACGTCCCCTTTGGACAGGCCTAACGATTGCAGGACATTGGCGAATTTATTTGACTGGCCGTCTAAATCACTGAAACTGTAATTTATTGAGGTTAGATCCGGGCTAATCAGCCGTAACGCAATCTTATCCGGCCTCCCGGCTTCACACTGCAGTGTTGTGCATATGTAGCCTACATTGTACTGGTTATTGCCTATCGTTCTCTCCATATTTTTTAGAGCCTTTGGCCCGGCTATAAGAGACGCATGCCTGCTTTTTCGTGGCCAAGGCTAGCCGCCTTTTGAAAACAGACAAGAGCTTCAGGATGCCTGCCCAACGATTGCAGCTCAAGCCCTTTATTATACCAGGCACTTTTATCGTTCCCGTTAAGCTTTAACGCTTCGGAATAGCTCTGCGCCGCCGCTTCGTGACGCCCCATTCCTCCTAACGATACCCCCCTATTATACCATACATCTTTGTCGCTCTTATCTGCCTGCAGTATACGATCAAAACAAGTAACTGCTTCCGCGTGAACGCCCAGCCGGGACAAAGAAAAGCCTTTGTAGAAATAAGCCCGCAAACTTTTCCCGCCGCTATTAAGTACTTTCTCGCAAATTTTTACTGCTTCCGCGTGTCGACAAATAAAACCGAGACAACATGCCTTGTATATAAAAGCATCCGTATTCCGAGGATTCATGCATAAGGCACGCTCATAAAATTCTGCGGCTTTGTCGTACTGCGCGAACCTTTCCAGGGCCCAGCCGGTATAATAGCATTTCCATCCTTCCTTTTCGCCCGGTAACGCAAACTCATCGCATGCGTGAATTATAAGAGCAGCGGTGATCTCCCTTGGTATCTGTTTCTTGTCACAGGCCGCTATAAGCAGGGCAAATAAATGCCGCTGTTCATTGGCAGCCACGTGCAGCGGGAACCACACCTCGCCTTTGGTCCCAAAAAAAACTCCCTCTTGATACTCCAGCGCCAGCGCAAAATTGCAATCGATTTGATCCGGGCGGGAAGCTATGTACCATTCTGTATTGGATAGGATATTTGCCACATCTTTTGCAGTCTCTCCCACTTTAGGCCGCAAGAATGTTTCGACCTGTGTCACGATGGACGGCTCAAAGCGATTCACCCGGCCTCTTATAAACATAGAATTCAGGGCATCTTGAAGTTTATCCAGTAAGGGATTCTCGGCGTTTGCGCTCCGCGTACTCATTCTTTTCCCCTTTTACGTTTTATGCTATTTCTTAATTATGGAAGATACGATCTTGAAGTGCTCCTTAATCAACTTATCTTCAGGGGCTTTCCGGATAGCCCTTTCAAAAAAATCCATGGCTTTGTTATAATGCCGCATCCTGTAATATCCCCATCCGATCGTATCGAGAATAAACGGTTCGTCAGCCTTCATGACCAGGGCTTTATCCGCAAGCCTTAATCCTTCAGCCACGTTTATCTCCTGATCTATCAGTACCCATGCTATGTCATTGAACGCCCAGGCTGCCGATTCCGAATTTTCGAAGTCATTCTTTTCATCCTTATTATTTTCATCCGGTATTATCTCCGAACCGTCCAGGCAAAGCTTTTCGAGCGTATCCTTACCCAGCGCCGGCTCTTTCAAATAATTGTAATACCATAGACTGTTGGGATTCCAGACCCGCAGCTTCAGCGGCGTGGTTTGGACCGCCCGGTTATCGTTGTAATGAATTATAAAAGATACCGTAAACGTTGCCGACTTCTCCGCCGCAAGAATCACCTGGAAACGCTCCGTTTCGTTCGCTCCTACCTCCATCGATATATTGTAGGTCTTACTGTATTGCTTCGGCGCGGCGGGAAGCATCACGGTGTGTCTGCAGGAAACCTTTTTCGCGTTTGCATAATCATGACGTTCTATCCTGAACCTGCGGTCCTTTATTTTTACGCGATATTCCTCAAATATATAAGATTCATATCGGATAGTCCGGCCATATTCATTATTCAGCAAATCCCTGTAAACGATATAACCGCCGGGCTCCCGCACCTCTGCCTCGCTATCTCCCATGATAGATGAACAAGGAAATTTGATAGCGATGGTCCCTTCGGGCGGTATCTCCCCTTCCCAGAGGTATTCACGTCCATTCAAAGACAGATGCTTTCTCAGCCCTTCATGCTGCAGGTTATTCAGCTTCACGGATAGAGCCGGCCCCCAACCGCAATTTTTAACCTTAATCACTAAATTCCCATCCACATCCGATTCGATACCGAACTCAAGGATCGGCGTTGGATCCACAGTCATCCCGGATACATCGACCTGCATGCGTTTGAGGAATGCCACGCCGTCGCCCGAGTTAACAAACTTCAAATCTACTATCGGGAAAAAGTGCCCTTTTCCCAAAGCATCGGTCCTATATGGAAAATGTAACTTGGGTTCTATGGTATGGTATTCAAGACGATCCGGCTTGGCGGAAGTTTGAGCGATTTTGGAGGGTACTAAAACAACTGCGTCGACCAGCTGGAGGTTTGGCTTTTTTCGCCGTCTGACAACAACAGCTATTATAGCAGCAATGATCGTGCCTGCTACGCCAATAAGGGACGCAATGATAGTATTATCCATCTATACCTTATTATACCACTACACAAAGAGGTTTTCGAGAAGCATCATTACCACAGCCCCGAGTATTATACCGATAGTAGATTCCCGCACATTGCCGCGGGAATGCGTCTCGGGTATAAGCTCTTCGACGGTGACAAAGAGCATCGCGCCCGCGGCAAACGCCATGCCATATGGTATCAGGGGTTTTGCGATGGAAAGTATGGAAATACCCAGGAATCCGCCTACCGGCTCTACGACACAGGTGAAAGACGCAACCAGGAAGGCTTTCATCAGCTTATTCGTAGCCCTGAAGAACGAGACCGCTACGGCCAGCCCTTCCACTATATTCTGGATACCTATGCCGACGGCAAGGACAAACCCTGTATTGTAATTACCGCCGGCAAATCCGACGCCTACGGTCAACCCTTCCGGAAAATTATGGATCGTTATCGCCAGTATAAAGAGCCAGAGTTTGCCCAGATGGACATGCGGCCCTTTCATTCCTGTCACTCTGTGGACATGCGGGATAGCCTTCTCCATTATTATAAGAAAGAGCGCGCCCAGCAATATCCCGAATGAAGTCTTCCATATACCACCCGTTTTGATTGCCGGGGTAATCAGGCCGAAGAATGTCACGGACAGCATAACTCCGGCGGCAAATCCCATCAGTGTATCCAGGAGCTTATCGGAAACTTTTCGTATGAAGAAGACCGGGAACGCCCCCAGTATTGTGGCCGAGCCGGCGGCGATGCTTGCTAACGTACCTATCAGGACGATATTCAACGTTACGCAGCTCCTTCCAATGCCGCCAATATCTTAAGATTGGTATCCTCGTTCACGGCCGTTATGGCCTCCTCGCCCATCTCCATAGCTGCGATGGACCGGGGATGGTCCCACAAGGAGATGAGATTTTTAAACGGCTTATTTATACTAATATCGGAATAATCACCCGTGATGTCGAGGCCTGCTATATCCCTATTCTCTTTGATCGCCTTAAGCATCGATATGAGTTCTTCGAGCGAGAGTTTGCCCTCTTCCCAATTCGTCAACGCGTACTCTTTTCTCAGGCAGTCTTTGTCGATGGAGACGTAGACCTTCTCGGTAGGTATGCGGCTGACGAGGTTGCGCATAAAGCTGTCCAGGTCCATATCTTTAAGCCCTGACCAATGTATCCTTCCGGAGACCATCCCTCTCTCCGGCCTGATAGAGATATTGGAAGGTATCCTTTTGGCAAAGACCCTCGTCGGTGGATGCGCGTAGGGATATACCTCCACGCGGTCATTTTCAAGGGAATCGAGATTGCCTGTCTGGATATAGAAAGTCGAAATGTCGCCGCCGGCGGTACCCAGCAAAATTACCTTGGGGATATTATTCTTCCTCAGGATATGGGTTATCCATGAGCCGCAAGTAAGGGACGGGAAGATAATGTCCCAATCGGGATGAAAATCGAAACTGATCACAGTTACCGGCTCCTCGAACCGGTTTATCAATAATGAGCTTATGTGATGGAAATCCCCCGACCCCAGGAACGTGACAGCCCTTTTATCCAGACGCTGGATCTCTTTTTCGACCAGCGCTTTCGCCCTGCGGCTGATCCAGAATCTCGCGTCGGAGGACGGTCCGGTCATATCGATAAGGGCGGGTCTGTATCTTGACAGGAGGGTTTTCTGTTTGGCAACGCTATTATCGAAATTCAGTATCTGTATTTTTTTAGCGGGCATCACCTGGTCGTGCGCCTGAGATCACGGGGCAGGACAACTACGAATGTACTGCCTTTGCCGGGGAGGCTCTCGACCCATATCCTTCCCCTGTGAAGTTCCACGATATCTTTTGCTATGGAGAGCCCGAGGCCGGTGCCATCCCTGGAGGAGTCGAGTATTTCGAACTTATCAAATATCTTTTCGAGCTTATCGGGTGGGATACCCGGGCCGTTATCCGCAACTTCAAACCGTATAAAACGCTCTATAGGATACGCCGTTATCGTTACCGACTGCCCATCGGGCGTATGTTTTACGGCATTGCTCAGGAGGTTGTTTATAACCTGCGTAAGCTTCCTGCCGTCGGCCCATACCATCAGATCCATATCGAGGAACTCCGTAACCAGCTTTATGCCTTTTTTTCCGACGACCGGCCCGAATTCGCTCGCCTGGGATTTGAGTAATTTTGCCAGATCGCACTGCTCCCTCTTCATGTCGATCATGCCCGCCTCTATCTTATGGATATCGAGGAGGTCGGTTATGAGGTGCGTCATCCTGTCGGTCACTTTAAGGCAGAGCTCGATCACCTCACGCTGGGCCATGGTTACACTGCCGATCAACCCATCCGCCAGGGTATCGAGATTAATCTTTATGATGGTGAGCGGGTTTTTTAGCTCATGGGAAACCGACGCAACCATCGTCGATTTAAGCTGGTCGCTATGCTTCAATTTGGCGGCATATAGGAAGAGACGCTTCAGTATATTACTGATCACTATGTAACCCACGCTGAAACCGCAGATGGCCATTACAAGGCAGACAAATAGTATCCCGCCCGCCTGGCCCGCGAGAACATCCAGCGAAGATGTGCTTACGAGGATATAGAAGAATGTGAGGAACGGTATGACGGTCATAAGAGAAAAGGCGATGTTGAATTTACGGTAGGGGTTCTCCTTTAACTCCTGGAGAACCAAGCCTCTTATATCTTCCTTACTATCCCGGGGCTTTGTGGTCTTCTGCTTTGTCATAGGCTATAAGGTAATTATATTCGATTGGGCCTTGTTATGCAAACAAAAACTGCGCTTACCCATATAAAGAGTATCAATAGCGCCCATGAAGCGGGAATGACCGGCCGGGCTATCTGCTTATGCGCCATAATAACCGGATTCCGGTATATATAGGCAAATTCTGTTTCCTTTATCTTTATGAGCCCCAGCCTGTCAATAAGCGCGCTCAACTGCGGCTCAAACAGGCCTTCCGGGTTCTTGATCCATATTACAAGCGCCGCGGGAATCGCTGGATCGGAATTATATATGGGTTTTACCTCATTAAGCATACCGACGGAGCTCGCCCGGCCGGTAAATACATAGAAGATGCCTCCGACATGACTATAGTTGCAGAAGACGATATCGTCGCGGCGGCTATTTGCGTTGATGATATCGAAGAGCTCTTCCATGCCTTTCCTGAAATAGATCGATAGTTCGAGAGCGGTTCCTTTCCGCCCGTCGTAATTCGTAAATCTATCGACGGAGGATTTCGGCCAGAATACTACAAGAAAGAAGATGAGCCAGGGCAGGAGAACGGAGTAAACGATCTCTTTGGCCCGCCGCCCTATCATGAACGCGCAGAGCCTGGAATATATTTCATCCAGACCGATCCCGGCTAAAAATATTATCGGCAACAGGCCCTCGGCGCACAAGAAACGAAAACTGTAATCCTTTACCATAGGAATCATCCCGGCGGCCATCGCCAGGTAGAAGAGACTGCGCCCCTTATGCCGAAAAACCATGATTATACCGGCGGCGGCAAAGAGATAGAATAGGATGTTCGCTTCGAAGTAACCGTTTATATAGCTGCTGACCGCGACGAGGTAGTCCCGTTTGCCGGAGACGTAAAATAACCATGGGCCCGCCAGTATAAGCCCGCCCAATGCTATGGAAAATACATGCTTAAGGTATGCCCTCCTTAAAAGAGCATAAAAGACTAGCGTCGCGATCGCTATCCATGGGATAGCCGCATGAGTATAGAACGCCAATCCTAATAAAAGCGCGCCGCACAGGACCTTCCGCGTCTCTAGCGCATAAAACAGCAGTATAAACAGCATAAGTGCCAATGTCGACGGTATAGCGATCATCGCATTGAGAAAGAATGTGTACGGCATAGAGGCCGCCAGTACCGTAAAGAAGGCGCGTTTATCGTCATAGAGCCTTGCTACAACCCACGAAATGACGAACAGAAATATCGGATATGCAGCGGCCGACACGAGTCTTAAGATAAATAACGCCGGCAGGCCCAGCTTGCTAAGCCCTAAAAGGATGATATGGAAGACGGGTGGATATAGATGTGGGCGGCCCGCAGGCGCATATTCCCAAAAATCATGCAAAACGATGCCGCCGGCATCCTTAAAGCCGGCCATGCATGCGGCATGGTAATAACTATCGAGGAATAGGGGCTGGTCCTGCCATCTTACTATAAGAAGGAAGATAAATAACGCTATGACGAGGAATATCCCAAAACGCCATCTCGAAATCATCTATTGGCCGCTACGGCCGCTATTATTGCCGCGCCTTTGCCCGAGCCGTCTTTGGCAAGGGCCAACTTTATGCGGTATGCCTTGCCGGCGAATATATCTTTAAGGGCCGTTCTCATCTCTTTTGCGAACGTCGGATGTTTTTCGAATACGGAACCGTCTATGGCCACGGTATGCGCCCTTGATATGCGCGGGTCCAGCCTGATGAGTATGGCCGCTATACAGGATGCGCTTATGCGCGCGGCGCGGCGGGATACCATCGCGCATACCCTTCTGACTGCGCGCCTCTCTTCGATCGAAGATCCCGGCAGGCCAAGGCCGGATAAAAGAACCGCCGTCCGCTTAAGGCCGCTTGTGGTATCCGCCTCGACAAGGGATATATGTTCGGTTTCAAACCGGGCAAGCCCTATACCCATCTCTTTAAGAACGAGCCTCGCGATGCGGCCGAGATACATCCCGGAGACCATCTTCTCCAATATCTGCCGGCCCGGATTATCGGATTCTGCATCCAGCCGCCTGTCGTAAGAAGTCATCGCAAGCTTATTGAAATTACCCCATTCGATATTTATTATCATGCGCCCGCTCTGCGTCCCGGACCCGCGCCATTTTTTTATGGCAGAGAGTTTCTCGGGATAGCAGGCATTCGTTCCCGTCCCTATTATAACCCCTATATCGCATGCCGGATCCTCATAGCTCTTGGCCGCGAGCGTTCCCACAGTATCATTCACCAGGGCGGAGATATTTATGTTCCTGACCCCGCGCCCGGCGAAGGCCGCGTTCATCAACCCTACAACGTCTCTATCCACCACCCCCTTGACGGCAAAGTCTTTCGTCCAGCACATCAAAAGGCCGCTTGCGATACCGGTCTGCCGGATGGGAAATGAAAAAGTAAATCCTAAATAAAGCACCTTGCCGGCCGGGAGGCGATATCTCTTCAGGAATTTCTTCACGCTCTCCGCTATAAAACCGAAGAATATCCCGGCATCGCCTTTTATGTGCCTCCGCTCAAGCGCAAACTTCATGATCCGGGGACGGCCGGCTTTACGGCCGCCTTTCAGCAAGAGTTCGAGCACCCTGAAGTTCGTCCCGCCCAGGTCAAGCGCTATGTACCGGCCGCGTTCCCTGCCCGTCGGCATCTCAACATACGTCGGTATCATCTTAAGCGAACTCCGCCCGCCGGACAAACCCTTATCCATATCCGAGTGGAAGGACCTGATTATCCTGCGCATCGAGCGCCGGGTAATATCGAACCGCCTCTCCAGGTTTTGCATAGGCACTTCCTATCTTGAAATACCCAAAATTTTATACCGCAGTATGCCGCGCGGCACCTGTATCTCGACCACATCGCCTTTCTTGTGGTTCATGAGCCCCTCCCCTACAGGAGATTGTATGGAAATCTTATTCTGCGCAAAGTCGGCTTCCTCTTCCGCAACTATGGAATACGCAAACTCTTCGCCGCTATCCATGTCTTTGAGCTTAACGGTCGCGCCTATCAGGACCTCGTCCGTCGACATCTCCGAGCTATCCAGTATCCGCGCGGTGACCAGCTTTGCCTCGAGCTCCGCTATCTTCTTTTCGTTCAGGCCCTGGGCTTCTTTAGCGGAATCATATTCGGCGTTTTCGCTTATGTCGCCGTGCGCCCTGGCCTCGCCTATGGCTTTAGAAAGTTCCCGGCGCTTAACCGTCTTCAGACGCTCAAGCTCCTTCCTTAATTTCTCATAACCTTCCGGCGTCAAATGCGTAGGGCCTTTCGCCATCGTTATTCCTTTCTGTTAATAAGCTCTTCTATATCCCCCGGCAAAGGCGATGTGAACTTCATCGCCCGCCCCGTAACGGGATGTTTGAATTCTATGGCCGCGGCATGCAAAGCGACCCTCTTGAATCTCACCTTGAAATCCTTCCTGAAGGCATAGACGCTCTCTCCGACGATAGGATGGCCGATCTTTTTAAGGTGAATACGTATCTGGTTCGTCCTGCCCGTAACCGGTTCCGCCTCCAGTACGCTCAAACTCCCCGCGCGCTTAAGGACCCGGTATCTTGTAACGGCTTTTTCGTACCGGTTTTTGTTCCTGCTGAATATATCGCTATCTATCGTGCCGGAATCCTGCCTGACCGTCCCCTGGACTACCGCTATATAGCGCTTGCTGACCCGCCGGTTCTTGAACTCGTCCATCAGAAGCTGCTGGGCCTTCTTACCTTTCGAGTATACGATGAGCCCGGAAGTTTCGCGGTCGATCCTGTGGCACGGATAAGCATTTACCTCCACGCCGCGGCTGTCCAACTCGTTATTCAGCAGGTCTGTCAGCGTATTAGTCTCTTTCTTTGGGGTGGGAATGACCAAAACCCCCGGCGCTTTATCGACCACTATCAGGTAATCGTCTTCGTATACGATTCCGTACCGTTTCGAGTTCATAATTAATTATACATGAAAAAAATGGGGACGGGCTACTTTATTTTTTTGCGAATATTCGACTTCGATAAAGCGGCCTCTTCCCACTTTTCGTAAAGGAGTCTCGTAACTTCACCCGGCCTCCCTCTTCCGACCGGATGCCCGCCTATCTTCGCGACAGGCAGGATCCCGGCAAGAGAGCCGGTAAAGAATATCTCGTCGGCGGAAAATAGCTCCCTGCGGAAGACCACCCTCTCTTTGACGGATATCCTCATCTTCTTCGCCATACGTATAACGGCATCTCTCGTTATCCCCGGCAGCGCTCCGCTCATCAAAGAAGGCGTAATAAGCCTGCCGCGCCTGACCAGGAATATATTACTTGTAGCCGCTTCTGCGACGTTACCCTTGGTATTCAGAAGTATCGCGTCGTCGAATCCGCTTTCCCTGGCATCGATCCTTGCGAGTATATACTTTAGGAAATTGAGGCTCTTTATGCCCGCGAGCGGAGAGGATTCATCCTGCTTTATTCCCGAAATCTTCGCGCTGATACCGGATGAATAGAGCCGGGCCGGATAAGGCCCGAATTTTTTTACAATTATAACTACGCTGGGCGCGGCGCGTAAAGAGCCGGGGCGAAATGTAAATATGCCCCCGCCCCTTGTCACCATAAGGCGTATATACGCGTCTTTAAGACCTGCCGCATCCAGGGTCCTGCAGACGGCTGCCTTAAGCCTCTTCTTCGGATACGGTACCTTTATCCTTAAAACCCTGGCTGATCGCCATAGCCGCGAAAGATGCTCATCGAGTTTGAAGACCTTCCCGTTAAAGCTCCGCATCGTTTCGAAGAGGCCGTCTCCGTAGAGAAAACCTCTGTCGTATACCGCGATCTTAGCGTCCGCAGGGCATAAGCACCTGCCGTTTATCCAGACTTTCATATCTCCCCGAGAGCCTCCATAATGCCCGCCGCCTTATCCAGCGTTTCCTGGTATTCCAACTCAGGATCCGAATCCGCGACTATCCCGCCGCCGACCGAAAAATAGGCCCGCCGCCCTTTTACCACGAGCGTCCTTATGACGACCGATGTATCCATATTACCGTCGAAAGATATGTACCCGGCGGCGCCCGTGTAGACCGAGCGCTTGACCGGTTCGAGCTCTTCTATTATCTCCATAGACCTTACCTTCGGCGCACCTGTTATAGAACCGCCCGGGAAAGCCGCCAGGAGACAATCTATCGCATCCACGTCTTTTTTAAGTTTACCGGAGACGGTGGACACGAGATGGGAGACGTTCGTGTATTTTTCTACAACAGGCGGCTCACGCAATTTCACGCTCCCATAATCGCATATCCGCCCCAGGTCATTCCGCTCAAGATCGACTATCATTACATGTTCGGCGTTATCCTTGACGCTATGTTTCAACTCACCCTCCAGCGCAAGATCACTTTTAGCGGTCCGGCCGCGGGGCCTTGTCCCTTTTATCGGCCTGGTCTCGATATACCGCCCCTTTTTAAGCAGGAACCTCTCCGGTGACGAACTCAGCACCGCAAAATCGCCAAATCCGAGATAAGCGGCAAACGGCGCGGGACTGACAGCCCTTAATTTCAGATAGAGGTCCGACGGTTCGATGAAGATATCGCTTTCGAACCGCTGGGAAAGATTTACCTGGTATATATCGCCCTTCTTTATATATTCCTTTGCCTTTTTAACCGCCTCGATATAGCCGGATTTTGAGATGTTAGACTTCGGCAGATCTGCCCTTGCGCAAACCGCAGATCGATCGCAGTATAGGTTTAAGCCTCCCCCACGATCCTCTTTTGCGGTCCTTATGCCATCCCTTATCCTGTCTTTCAATCCTTCCATACGGCCGGCGCGCCTGCGGTGAGCCCTGGCCCCGCCATAGGGAAGGCCGGAGCTCGCTATATGCGCCGTATTCTTAAGATGGTCATATATGACGACCGTGTCGTAAAATCCCATGGCGCAATCCGGCAGCCCGAGGTCGTCGGAGGCTCGATCGGGAAGCGCCTCCACAAAATCTTTCATATCATAAGAAAAGTAACCGACCCCGCCCGACGTAAACGGCAGCTCTTTAGCGCTGCCGCCGCGGGCATATCTTTTAAAAATATCCCTCAGGGCCGCGAAAGGATTGCGCTTAAAAGACTCCTTTTTTCCGTCCTCCCATTCCAGGTGAATAGAATCGCCCTTGCTCTTAAAGAGAAGGAACGGTTCGCATCCTAAAAAAGAGCGGCGGCCGAGTCTTTTGTCATAAAGAGAGCTATCCAGAAAGAATGGATAAGGAGAATTTACGATCGCGCCGAATAGCTCGGCGGGCGCAGGGCAGGACGCGATATTATCGATGATGGTGTCAGCCATTAAGAGCTTCCAAAAAAAGATCCGCCAGGATATTGATGCCACGGAGAACCTCTTCGCTTATGGGCGCGCCGAGGACGGTCGTCTTCGGTTGTATGGAAACTACGAATATATAAAGGTCATCTTTGCCTGTTTTAAGAAGATCCGTAAATAACCTCGGGGACGGGTTATGCGTCGAGAAACTGACGTTCGAGATCTCCTCGAGATCGAATATCCGTATACCGCCGGCCTCGATACCCATGTCCGCGGCATCCACGAGCACCACCGTATCGCAGGACGTAGAGAGTATCGGGATAATATAATTTTCCGGCGCCGTGCCGCAATCGAAGAGCCCGGACATGGTCGATTTCGACCTCATGACCTCGATAAATTTCGGGCCCAGGCCGTCGTCGCCGCGGATGATGTTCCCTATTCCCGCTATCGCGATCTTGCCCTTGAGCTTATCCCGGATAGCGGATTTCAGATCCTGCGCGGGAGAGCCGCTAATATTTTTCAAGCGTTGCCTTTCGCCTGCACTTCGCGCACAACACCTTTATCCGGTCGCTGCGCAGCGCATAGTCGCGCGCGGTAAACGCGATGTTTTCGGCAAAACCCATATCTTTAAGCGAGGATAAAAAGAGTGTCGGGTTGGAGAATGCGAGCGGGCCGAGCCGCCTGGCGAGCCAGTCGAGATGCGCCTTGGCGGTAATGACATCGCCGCACGCTTCGCACAACGCAAGCTCTTTCTCCTCCGTCGTCGAAACCATTTCGCGCCTGTCGAATCCCGCCAGGTCGAATTTTGCCGTATGCCGGATGCCGGGCGGATCATCATCGCGCGTCGTGCACAGGGCACTGCACTGGCCGCAGTAATGGCACTCGTCGAGATGGAGCACCATCTTCCTCGTAGCTCTCCCCTTCGCCGCGACGTCCTTAACCTCTATCGCCCTCGCCGGGCAGACGAGCGCGCACGCAGCACACGCGATACAGCCCGCATCCGAATACTCCGGCTTGCCGCGGAACCTCTTTGCCGGTTCATGCGGCGCGAACGGGAAGCGCGTGGTATACGGCCCTTTTACCAGAGCCGTTATCGCTTCCATCAATTCCCTTATCTTGGGTAATCTCATATTTTCATCCTAACTTGACTATATTAGATGAATGGCGCGCGAGATTGCCGGTGAAGTCGAGCATATCGAAATACATATTGGCGCTCATCGGAGTGCACTGGCCCTGGACGAGCCTGTCGGCATGCGCTTTCCTATGGTTCTCGACAAGCTCCTTCACCCGGAAACCGTTATCTATGATCTTTTTCTTAAGCGCAGGGGCATCCGTGCGCAAAAATTCTCTTAGCATCTGCACGGAATCCTTCATCAGGCGGTAGGTTTCGCCGAACTCCCTGACCGCTTCTTCGCTGAAGCGCAGTTTCTCGTTCACCTTGACCTCGATCCTTTCTATGAGCCCGGTCGCCTCGTCCCCCATGCGCTCGAGCATTTCAGCAGTCTGCGCCAGGGATGAGAGTGTTTTTTTGTCGGCGCCGGACCTGGAGAGTACCGCTATATTTTCGGTCACCATCTTCTCCGCTTTGTTGATCTCGCCCTCTTCCTGCATAGCCACGGTCAGGAACTCCATCTTATTCTTCATGAACCCGTCTTCTATCAGGTCCAGTATTTCAAAAACCTTATCTGCCATCTCGATAGCCTTGAGTTTTATCTCGCTGATCTCCATAAAGAGATTCTCCTCTTGGTTATGTGACGTTACTTAAGAGAGTTTTCGCCGTACTGGTCGATCACCGTCTTCTCCCACGGCTTAACGCCCGACCTGTAAGCGCCCCGCGCAAGCGCATGGGCGGATACCGGCGCGGTCAATATGATAAATACGAGGCACAGGAGCGCCTTTATGCCGGTCGCCGAAAAACCTTTCACCAGGAACAAACCGAAAAGTATGCCGCACGTTCCCAGCGTCACACACTTCGCCGACGCCTGGAGGCGAGTATATACATCCGGGAACCTCACAAGGCCGAGGCAGCCGAGAAAGTCGAATACTATTCCTGCTATGACGAGCGCGCCGCCTATGGTCTCATTCATCGAAGTCCTTCCCATCGAGATATTTCGATAAAGCCATTATCCCGATAAAGCTCTGCAGAGCCCATGCGATGCCGATATCGATATACCAGTCCCTGCCCGTCGGCATGCTAAGCACGGCACAAAAACCGACTATGAGTATACCGAGCATATCGACGGCGACCGCCCTGTCCGGCGCGCTCGGCCCTCTGAATATCCGGAAGAGGCAGAGCACAGCCGAAATCAGCAGGCATAAAAATGCCCGGCTGAGGAAACCGGATTGCCATCTAAGCATGGACGGCACAGGCAGGAATACTATCATCCCCGCCAGGATGGCTATCGCAATCGCACCGCCCAGCCATTTGATCCTTCTCATAGGCCCTTACCCGAATATCCTTTCCAATATACGCTCGAACCTGTCGACCACAAATTGCATTTTGGCCGGATCCTCCCGGCCCTCTTTAAGCGCCAGGACATGGACATAGATACACCCGTTTGTCTTATCTATATCGATCGTTGTCGTCCCGGGCGTCAGCGTTATCGAATTCGCCAGGAATGTCAGGCCCATATCCGATTTCAATTTTGTACGCAGCCTTAAGGTACCGGGCCTTATAGGCAGGTCCGGATGCAGGACCCGCCAGGCTACGTCCAGATTTGCCAGCAGGCACTTCCATAAAAATACCGCGACATAACAGGCGAACCAGAATACCCTGACGAAAAGACCTGAGAAGCCCGGAGCGCCCGGAGCAACTCCCTTCTCCGCATGCAGCGAATTAAAAGTATCTATCGTGACAATAGAAACGAATAGCGCGACGAATATCCCGGTGACCGCATATAATACTGTCGGAGGCCATGATAGAAAAAGCCACACAACGAACCAGACTAAGAATAAAATTATTTTATATAACATCTAAATAGCCCCCATAACCGCTATGGCATAATTCCTGCCGCCTGTCAGGACCGAGACTGCGCCGCTCAACAATAGATTGGGCGTATTTGCGGTTGACGGAATGATCAGCAGCGCACCTGCAAGCGCCAGGATAGCCAGGATCACCATCGGCAGCGCCGCCTGCCACTCCACCCGCACCCTTGCGGAGGAACCGTCACTTTTACCGAATAGCGCCGGTGAAAGCGCCTTAAAATAGTACGCCAACGTAAGCACGCTTACACCCGCCGCGGCAAAAGCAAGCATGGTGTGCCCGGCCTGCATGCACGCGAATATTATTATGACCTTCGACCAGAAACCGGCTAACGGCGGCATGCCGCATATCGAAAGCGCGGCCACGAGATTCGTATATCCGGTGACCGGCTCCCTGTAAATGACGCCCGACATCCGGCCGAGCGCCCTTGTGCCGGTTATCTCTTCGATCGAACCTGAATTCAGGAAGAGAAGCGATTTGGATATACTGTGGTTGAATAGATGGAATATTGCGCCCAATATCGCAAGAGGGGTGCCTATGCCGAGGCCAAGGGCTATATAACCTATCTGGCTTATGCTCGAATACGCGAAGAGGCGTTTTATGTCGGTCTGGCCGAATGCCAGGATGCCGCCCGCGATCATAGAGAGAACCGCCAGCGTTATGAGTATCCATGAGACGGCGGGGGTCAGGCCGAAGACGTTAAAGAATATCCTCGCGAGCGCATAGATGCCCAGCACCTTTATCGAGACACCGGATAGCATCGCCGATATGGGCGCAGGCGCCTGCGAATGCGCATAAGGCAGCCACGCATGAAACGGAACGAGCGCAGCCTTCAGGCCGAATCCCGCGAGGAACAGGACGCTTACAAATACCAGAAGCCCCGGACGGTTATTGGCCGCGATAAATGATGCGAGGCCCGCCATATTGAGCGTCGATGCATAACTGTAGAGGAAGCCTATCCCCAGGAATATGAAGACGGATGCTATCGCGCCCATCACGGCATATTTAAACGCCGCTTCAAGAGCCGCCGCTTCCACACTGAAGGCAACGAGAAAATAACCGGCGATCGCCGCTATCTCAAGGAAGACGTACAGGTTGAACATGTCGCTCGAAACCAGAACGCCGTTTATGCCGGCGAGCATTATCGAGAATAGGGCGTAGAATTTCCAGTCATCGGTATATTTTTTTATGTAATGGCCGCTATAGAGCGCCGCGAGAAACGCCACCGTATCCACCGTGACAAGTATAAAGGCAGAAAGAGAATCGACGACCAGGCTGATCCCTGCAGGCGGCGGCCAGGTCCCCATTTTGCACACCAGTATCTTTTGCGTAACGACGGAGCCCGCTATTATATAAGAGAAGACGGCTGTAAAGAATGCTCCGCAAATAGCCGCTACCGCCGGGGATCCCTTGACCCGTTTCCCGATAGCCGGGATAAGGAAAGCCGCCGCGAGCGGAACTACTATAAGATAGAGTATCAACTGCATCATCAGCCTCTGAGTTTATTTATCTTCGTTATATCGAACGTGCCGTATTTTTCATAAATCTTTATGGCAACGGCCACCAGAAGAAGCGTCAGCGCCAGCCCTATGACTATAGCGGTAAGGACTATCGCCTGAGGAAACGGGTCTACCATGTTTCCGACCGCCTGGTTATCGGCAAATATCGGAGAACGCCCCGCTTTGCGGTATCCCGCAAGCACGAAGAAAAGGTTCGCCGCGTATTCCATAATGCCTATACCTATTATTATCTTTATCAGGTTTCTCTTCCTGACCACACAGTACAGGCCTATCGAAAATAATATAAGGCACAAGACGTATTCGATCATAATCCCTACTCCGCGTCCTTGTCCGTTTTGCTCAAAAGGACAAGCGCTGTAAATATTGCGAAGAGCCCCAGCCCCACTACGGCCATTTCGCATATCGGTATCATTATTTCGTTGTTAAAAACGGCGCGCGTGGAAAAATCCGCTATAACGATAACCAAAAAGGCGAGCGCGCCTATGCCGATAAGGACACGCAACGTCTGGCTCCGCAGCCTCCTCAGCGCTACCTCCTTACCGAAAGCAAGCATGATAAGGATAAAAGCGAGCGCCGCTATGACCCCTCCCGCAAAACCGCCGCCGGGGGCGCGATGGCCGTTGAGCGCCACATATATGCCGTAGAGCAGGACAAAGCCGGCCGTCAACTTCGTTACGGTCTTGACTATGAGGCTCATCCCCTTCTCCTGACGTCCGATCATTCCTTAATTCTCCTTCTTATACCCTATCTTGCGCGCTACGGCCAGGACTCCCACTATGGCGGCAAAGAGTACCGTCGCTTCCCCAAGGGTATCGAGGGCGCGGAAATTCAACGTTATGGCGGATACTATATTATTCACGCCGAGAGACTGGGCCTCCGTCAGATAAAGCCCCGAAATCCGCATCGCGGCGTTACCAAAACCGGGCACATCTTTTAGCGCCCTGGCGGCAAATACAAAGAAGAGCGCCAGGAATGCTATGGTGGCGGATGTGTTGGATATCCACCTCCCCGACATGCTGAAGGGCAGGTCCTTGCGCATAGTGGCGCGTATAAGTATTATGAGGCTCAGGATCTCGACAACGAGCTGCATTATCGCCAGGTCCGGGGCCTTCAATACCAGAAAGCCCAGCGACAGCCCTATACCGACGGCCCCGACCGCGATCACGGCCGAAAGCAGGTCCTTCACCTGTACCGCAACGAGCGCGGCAATGATCATGAATATCAATAAGAGATCTATCTCTATCATCTTCTTCTATCCACTATCTACTCTTCCCCATTTGCCCTTTCCCGGCAAGATCATGTGGTACCCCAGGAATCTTGCCGGGAAAGATTCCTGTCGCTCTCACTACCCGCTAACCCGCTACCTCACCAATAGCGCCAAAAACATCGCCGCCATGCCGATCAGGCACCACACAAGATACGTCGGCAGGACGCCATTATGAAGGTACTGAAGTTTACCGGTAAAGAAATATACGGAGCGCCTGCCGAGCGTGTAAATATCAAAAGTCTTCGATTCCTCGGCCCGGTACATTTTTTTTAAGATATTTATATCTTTGACCGTATCGTAAAATTCCGCCCCGGAAACCCGCTCGAGTTTATCGGCATCCTCGCCGCCGATAAAAGTCGAGACCGTCCGAAACGTACCCGGCTTCATAAGATAGTAAGCGAGCGCGCCCAGGATCACGGCTGCAATTATAAGGACCGTAGCCAGCATAGGGTTCCAGACGCCCCAATACGAAATGGTCTTACCGACCGCGGGCGCTATAAATAAGGCTATGGGCACCGTGAACGCAAAGATGCCGAAGATACAGCATAGCGCGGCCAGCGTCACTATCGGAAAGAGGATATTTGCCCCGGACTCTTTGATAGCGGCGAAATTTTTCGACGGCCTTCCCATAAATACCGCATGCAGCAATTTCATGAAACTGGCCACGGTAAGCGCGCTGCCGAACATGGCGCATGTGAGCCAGACTACCCATAAAGGATTCCGCGCGCCGGCCGATTCTATTATGCCCTGATAGACCATCCATTTCGAGACGAAACCGTTAAAGGGCGGGATACCGGATATCGACAACGACGCAACGAGAAAACATGCAAACGTAACGGGCATATATTTCCCAAGCCCGCCGAGTTTCGAAAGATCCGTAGTCCCGGCCCTCTCCTCCACCGAACCACTGCTCAGGAAGAGGCACGATTTGTATATAGCATGGTTCAACATGTGGAAGAGCCCGCCGGCAATACCTATCGGGTTCCCCGTCCCTATCCCGAGGACCATATACCCGACCTGCGATACCGCATGGTACCCCAGGAGCCTCTTCAGGTCATGCTGGACGAGGGCTATTATTACCGCGAACACTATCGTAACGGATCCGACGAAAGCGAGTATAAAATTGGATACTGCGTTCATGGCAAATAACGACATGGACGCTCTAGCCAGAAGATATATCCCGAGCAGTTTATCGAGCGACGCCGGCAGATACGCCGTAACAGGCGTCGGGCCGTCCTCCGCAACATCCGGCAGCCAGGAATGAAAAGGCATCGCGCCAGCCTTGGCAAAACTCGCTATCGCGAGCGAAAGATACGCGCAGTAGCTGATGGCGCCCGTAAGGGCGATGTGAACTTTACTGAAGGTAAACGTCCCTGTTATCGACCATATAAGGCCGAAACCGAATATCATCGCGGCATCCGTACCGCCTATTATTATGAGGGCCTTCTTCGCCGACGCCGTAGCCGCGGCGGTACCCTGCATATTCACCAGGAGATATAACAATACCGCGAGGAATCCCCAGAACGTGAGAAACGCGATCATGTTATCCGCGTACGCCGTCCCTAAAGACGCTCCCAGAGTCATAAGGATGCAGCCGAAATACCGGCCGAAAGACTTTTTTATGAATGTAAAGGAATAGACCGTTACAAGAAGGGCGAAGACCGATACGAAAAGGGCTATAAAGCCGGAGAGGGTATCGGCTAATAGGATAGATTCTCCGCAGGAGCTAAACATAACCGGCCGCTTTATAAATACGAGCAGGCTTCCTGCAAGCGAGACTAAAGAGACGCTTAGAGACACAACCTTTGCCAGTATCCTGGCACGGTCCGGCACAAAGAGACATGCCGCTCCCGCCAGCATCGGCACAACGATCAAATTTATCAAAAGATTATGCGGCATCTTTACTAGAACCCCATCCGCTTCTTAAGTTCAAGCGTCTTTTCCTGCGATAACCTTATCAGCTCCTGAACGCCGAACAGCTCTTTATCCTTGCGGTCGACGATAAGCATGCGCTCGGTACAGCAGTAGCACGGGTCTATCGCCGCCAGGATTATCGTCGCGTCGGAGACGGTTCCGCCTATAACGGTCTCCCTGAACGTCGGGAAATTCATGTAGGTCGGCGCCCGCACCTTATGCCGTACGGGAGAATTCGTGCCGTCCGACTTTACATAATGGAAACATTCGCCCCTCGGCGCTTCGACCTGGCCTATGCCTTCGCCCGGAGGTATATCTTTCGGCCGCGCGTCTATTGGCCCGGCGGGAAGCTTGTCGAGGCACTGCCTTATTATGCTGACCGACTCGTACATCTCCAGTATTCTCACGACGACCTTAGCGAAGACATCCCCCTCGGGCTGTGTGATCACGTTCCACTTCACCCTGTCATACGCCGCGTAAGGATGGTCGCGCCTCACGTCTATATCCACGCCCGAAGCTCTCGCCGTAGGGCCAAGCGCGGCATACTCGATGGCCCTGGCTTTGGTCAGTATCCCGACACCCTTTAAGCGGGCATGCAGGACCGGATCGTCGAGAATGGCCCCGCGCAGCATATCGAGCTGCCTCGTGAATTCATCGAGACGCGTCAATATATAAGGTATATGCTCTTTCTCTATGTCGCGCCGGACGCCGCCGACCTTCATCATGGCGTAATTCTGCCTGTTGCCGGTAACGGTCTCCATTATGTCGCAAACAGGTTCCCTGTATTTCCAGCCCCACATAAATATCGTATTATATCCCAGGAAGTGCCCCGCCAGGCCGGCCCAGAGCATGTGGGAATGGAGCCGCTCGAGTTCCTGGATTATCGTCCGTATATACAGCGCCCTCTCCGGCACTTTTATATCCGCGATATCCTCGACCGCCTGGACGCAGGCTATGGGATGGCTCGACGAACAGATGCCGCAGATGCGCTCGACTATGAATATCGACTGGTCGAAGCTCTTTGCCTCCGACAGCTTCTCGATGCCCCGGTGGTTCCAGCCTATACGGACGTCGACATCGACAACCGTTTCACCTTCCACGACGAGCTTATAAAACTCCGGCTCTTCCTGCAGTGGATGGTATGGCCCGATAGGTATGTGTGCTTTGTGACTCATATACTACTCTCTAACTACGGTCTCGTTGCTCGTTATGCGTTAATCATTGTGCGTTTTACGCCTATTATGACTTCCGCGAGTCTCTCTTTGGGACGACGAAATCCTTCCTGAGCGGATAGACGCCTTTCGGCCAGTCGTCCGGCAAAAGGAGCGGCCTTAAATCCGAATTGCCGTCGAAATACACTCCGAAAAGTTCGTGTATCTCCCGCTCTATCCACCACGCGGATTTAGTAACGCCCGTTATGGTATCTATGTGCGGATCCGCCTTCTCGCTTATAATCGCTCTTACGGAAATGACGAACCCGGAATCATCCTTGGCGAAGTGATAGAGTATCTCTATCGCATCGAAATCGTCGACAGCCGTGGCGATATTGAACCTAAATCCCAGGTCCGTGAAAAGATACCGCGTAAGTTCGATGACATCTTTAGGATATATATCGACATAAGCCCTTTCAGGGTTCTTTTTTTCCATCTTCAGGATCTTAGATCCGAACTTATCCTGGATATTTTTTAATACGTCGTCCAGTTTCATTTTCCGTTTACCTTATCCAAAAGTTTCTTTATGCCCGCTATGATCGCTTCCGGCTTGGGCGGACAACCCGGGATATAGACATCCACCGGGATTATCTCATCCAGCGGGGAGCCGGTATTATAGCTGTCCTTAAAAAGCCCTCTCGACGCGCCGCACGCACCCCACGCGATGACGAAACCGGGCTTGGGCATATCGTCGTAGAGTTTCTTTATCCTCGGAACGCACATCCTGTTCGTCGAGCCCGTGCAGAGGAGCGCGTCCGCATGTTTTACGCTGCCGACTAAGACTATCCCGAACCGTTCGAGATCATATCTGGGCGTAAGACAGTCGAGCAGCTCTATATCGCAGTTATTGCAGCTGCCGCTGGATACGTGGAAGACGTATACCGATTTTGTTAGTATCTTCTCTTTCAGTCCCATATCAATACTTAAAATATGCCAGAGCGACGGAGATTATAGCCAATACCGTCACCGGCCCCCAGAAAAATTTCATCGCCTGGTCCACCCTCACTCTCGGGTTGGTATTCTTTATCACAACGATCACCGCCAGGATCAGGATATACTGGATAATATTTTTAATCAAGCCTTCGGCGCTAAAGACAATCCCGCCGAAATACAAGATGATCATCAGCACGGGCAGGGCAAATAACATTACGGCTTTTGCCAGCTTGAAGATCCCCAGCGCCTTGCCGGAATATTCGATATAGACGCCCGCCATTATTTCGGTTTCGGCCTCCGCAATGTCGAATGGCGCGTATCCGAGCTTCGCCTGCACGCACAAAAGCATCACCACAAACGAGATAACGCCGGAAGCGCTTCCTATTATATGCCCGTTTGCCGACTGAGCCATTATTATATCACCCAATTTTATCGCGTAACCACTCTTTATTACCGGGACGAGCACGGCGATAATAAAGGGAAGTTCGTAAGAGAGCATGAGCTTCATCTCCCTCGACGCGCCGAGCGACGCAAGCGGATTGGCCGAACTAAAGGCCCCGAGCATCAGGCTTATAGCCGGGATCATTAAAAGATATACCATCACTATAAGGTCGCCGAGAAAGCCCTCGCCGGGAGCGGCATTGATTATAAGGATCGCGCTCGAGACAAGCGTAGCGGAGGCAAGCGCAACGAGCGGCATGCCTAAAAAGATGGGGCGCGAAACCTGCTCCGGGATCACTGTCTCTTTATAAAAGAGGAGTTTTATGACATCCACAAAGTTCTGGTACCAGGGCGGCCCTTTCCTCCACTGGACCCTTGCAGTCAGGAAGCGGTCCACCCAGCCGGCGGCGAGGCCCGCCGCGGAGGAAAATAGAAACCCGGGGAATATCAGGAACCAGAAGAGGTATCCCAATGTCTTCATAGCGCGGTCCCCGGTTTATCGGAAGAGGCCGGGATACGCTTCTTCACCGGAAGCGCTTCGCCGTCTCTTTCCCATTTATAACTCGTCTTCACCAACAGATATTCCGACACCTTAAAGATATTATCTTCCCTCTTCTCCTCGAACTCGCCGAAACGCAATCCCCCGCGTGCGCACATCTCAAGACAAACCGGCGACTGCGCCTCTTTAAGCCGGCCCAGGCAATAATCGCACCGCGCAACGATAAAAGGTATCGTCTCCGGATAGATAACGCCGAATGGGCACGCCCTCGAGCAGGATTTGCAGGAGGTGCACCGCATCATGTAGCGTTTGAGTATATTCTGCGGCTGGAATTCGAGCGCCTCCCACGGGCAGGCCGCCACGCACGGCGAGTCCTCACACCTTCTGCACTGGATCGCGAAATGCGCAAACTCAAGCAGGCTCACTATGCCGTTATTCGCAGGGTGCTGTATATAGCTGCAGATCGCCCCGCATTCGCGGCAATTAAAGCACACATCAAGGTCTATCAGCAGGCTCCTCATAATAACCTTTAAATTCGAAACAAATGCCAATTTTTCAAATTCAAATTATCCAAACTTGTATGTTTCAAATTTTGATATTAGTATTTCGTATTTAATCCCATATGTTAGGCAAATTCTTCAACTTATCGTACGTAAATACCGGGCCGTCCTTGCACGCGTAATACGGGCCGACCCTGCAATGGCCGCATTTACCTACGCCGCAGGACATATTCTTCTCCATCGAAAGATATATAGAGGTATCCTTGAACCCTATATCGAGAAGCTTGAAGGTGACGAACTTCATCATTATCGGCGGGCCGCAGACTATCGCGACGGCATTATTCACGTCGACTGTGCCCGGTTTTAATACCGTCGTAACGAGCCCAACGTTGCCCTTCCAGGCATCATCGCCCACATCGACGCTTATTTCGACATCGACGTGCGCCCCGTGCTTGCGCCACGACTCGATCTCCTGGCGGTAGACTATATCTTTCGACGTGCGCGCGCCGTATTTCAGTATTATCCGTTTATAATCGTTTACCTCGTTAAACAGGGCGTACAGGAGCGCCCTTAGAGGGGCCAGTCCCACGCCGCCGCCCACTATAAAGACCTCTTTCGACTTGAAATCGGCCAGCGGATAACCCAGCCCGTAAGGCCCGCGGAGGCCGACGATATCGCCGCGCTTTGCGTTATGGATAAGGCCCGTGACACGCCCGGCGCGCATTATAGTAAAGTCTAACTTATCGCTGATATTGTGGTTCGATGAAGGCGTAAAAGGCGCCTCCCCCATGCCGGGTATAGTGACGTCCATGAACTGCCCGGCGCGGAAACCTATCCCGCTTCTCGGCTTCAGCGTAAAGGTCTTTATATTCTGCGTCTCGTCGACGATATTAAGTATTTCGGCTTCTGTGTATGAGTATGGATTGTTCATGCTGACACTCTCTAATTTTAGTCAATCATTCGGCGGTTTGTTCCATTTACCCAAAACCAGCCCCTTCAACACTTCCCTTAAATCTATATCGCCGGGGCACGCTTCTATGCATCGTCCGCAGCCTGTGCAGGCAAAACAATCCATGACCTGCGGGAAGAAGTCGAACTTCTTTTCGAACCTGTTACGCAGGCGCTCGTAGAGATGTTTCCTCGGGTTCGCCCCGCCGGCTACCCGCGCAAATGTGCTGTACAGGCAGGCATCCCATGTCCGGAACCGCTTATTGCCGCCGGGGACCTTTTCATCGGATAAGAGAAAGCAGTGGCACGTCGGGCAGACGAGGTTGCACGCCCCGCACTCTACGCATGTCGACGCAAATTCCTGCCATAACGCCGTAAGATTATAATTGCGCTTCACGGCGCCTTTGATCTGGGCCGTATTCTGCGTGCCCCTCTTTTCGATAAAGTACCCGACCTCCCTGGTGACCTTTTCGCGGTTGGCCTGCCTCATATTTAAGTCCGTCGCGGTATGATTCTTGAAGAACGTCTTGAAATTATTTATTATCTTTTCGCCTTTAGCGGTTGCGACTTCGGCCAGGAAAGAGTCGCCCATGGCAGAGAGGTTTATATCGAAGTTTTTCTGAGGATACGGGGCGCCTTCCATAGCAGTGCAGAAACATGTCTCTCTGGCATAAGTGCAGTCACTGGATATTATTATGGTATTATTTCTGTTGGCGGCGTAGAACGGATCTTCGACATCGCCTTTTAAGAAGACGAAATCCTGGACCGTAAGGCCTGACAGGTCACAGCTCTTGACGCCAGCGATTATAACGGGCCCTCTTTCCGCTGCAGGGCCGTCCAGGATCTTTTCTCTGGGCGGGTTTATAAAACTCTTTAACGGCTGGTTCTGCCTGATTCCGCCTAATTCTATGGTATTTTCTTTTTCGGGATTGAACAGGGCAAAGTGGAGCCTTTCCCCCTTTACGCAGGGGACAAAGACCTTATATTCCGAGGATAGCCTTGCGAATAGATCGTAAAGATCTTTCTTTGTAATTTTGTAGATTATCTTCTCCATACCTGCTCATAATGTGAAATTTTATTGTAGAACGGCGGGGACGTTAAGTCAATCTAATTATTGAATTGCGGCAAATATCCGGAACCTGGCGAGACCCTTCCGCTGGAGCAGGTACTGGAACGCCGCCCCGAGAACTCCAAAACCATAGACGACGCTCCTGCGAAAATTTATCGATGACGACTCTTTCGTATACCGGCTCGGCGATGTTATCTCCCCCACCCTGTAACCGAAATAGAATGCCTGTAGAAGGATCTGATTATCGAATAGAAAATCATCCGAGTTTTCAATAAACGGAACTCTCAACAGGACCTCTTTAGAGAAGGCCCTGTACCCGGTATGGTACTCCGACACCTTCTCACCTATGATGTTATTCTCGAGGAGAGTAAGCGCCCTGTTTGCGACGTATTTATATAACGGCATCCCGCCCGCAAGCGCCTTATTGCCGAGTATCCTCGAGCCCAGCACCACATCGAACATCCCTGAAGTAACGAGCGCCGCCATAGGGGTTATCAGTTTGGGAGGGTACTGATAGTCTGGGTGGAGCATAATAACAACATCCGCGCCGAGCTTAAGGGCTTCATTGTAACAGGTCTTCTGGTTTCCGCCGTATCCGCGGTTACTGTCATGAACGAACGTCTTGAGCCCCAGGTCTTTGGCGATCCGCAGGGTCTGGTCGCTTGAATGGTCGTCGGTCAGGATTATATCGTCGACTATATCTTTAGGGATCTCGTCGTAGGTCTTCTTCAGCGTCCTGCCCGCGTTATAAGCGGGCATCACCACGACTATCTTTTTATTGTTCAGCATCCCGCCCTTTCCTATAGATGCTCTTTACGATATACTTCGGCCTCTGCTTGACCTCTTCGAATATTTTACCTATATACTGGCCCAATATGCTCAGCGAAAGCAGTTGGATCGCTCCGACGAATAATACCACAACCAGTATGGTCGTAATCCCATGCGGAGTCGCCGGCATAAGGATCCTTAGAATTATCTGCGCAATCATTCCGGCAATGGCTATTAAAAATGTGACAAACGAAAGCATCGTAATAATCTCAAGAGGAATATAAGAAAACGAGAATATCCCTTTTGTGGCCCAGTTGAAATTTTTAAAAAAATTGTTGGTGGTCCTGCCAAACGCTCTTTCCGCCCTTAAATACGGAATACCTGTTTGCCGGAAACCGACCCATGCACGCAATCCCCTTAAAAATCTGTCACGTTCCGGGAATTGTTTCAAATGCTCGACCACTTTTTTGTCTATCAGCGAGAAATCTCCGGCATCCAGCGGGATTTTCACATACGACAGCGCGTGAAATATCCTGTAAAAAATTTTATACGCGGCCTGCATAAGAAGAGGAGCCTCCCTCTTTGCGCGTATCCCGTAAACTATGTCGTATCCTTCGCGCCATTTGCCATACATCGCCTCGATCATTTCCGGCGGGTCCTGCAAGTCGCCGTCAAGCAGTACAACCGCATCACCCGTCGCTATATCCATGCCGCTTGTGAAAGCCATCTGTGAGCTGAAGTTGCGGGAATGGTTTACCGCTATAACATGGCTGTCCTTATCCGCAAGGTCCGAAAGCACGCGTTCCGTGTTGTCGGGGCTTCCGTCATTCACGAATATTATTTCATAATCAACCTGCATTTTGTTGAAAGTATCCGTCAGGCGTTTATACATATGCGGGATAGCCTGCTCGTCCTTATAGCAGGCGATAACGGCGGAAATCTTCTTCATAGCATACCTTTCCAATTAAACATTATTTTTTGAGATTGACATAATATGGGACATCATTAGTTATAATTTCGTCCACGATAGCGGGGATCTCCGCGTTCGTCTGCGGCCATCTCGCTCTTATATTAGGAAAAAGCTTCATCGCTGATTTATCCTCTTCCGCCCAATGAGAAAAGCCGTCGGCAAAGTAATCCCTGCCCCTGCCGGAACCGATCAGTTTAACCGGCGCCTTCTCCCTGTTAACATAGTTACGGATGGTTTCGAAAGGCCTATATAATAAAAAAGGCGTTATGGAATAGACAAACGGGATCTTGCCTTCCAACGCCAGGCCGACCCCCATGCCGACCATAAGCTGTTCTGCCGCGCCGGCATTTATAAATCTATCCGGGTAATCCATCCTTACCCGGTCCCACATCTTATAGCCCACATCCCCCGCAATGACCCATATCCTTTTATCGACACGCATCCGTTCGTGCAGGATATCGGCAAACAGCCTTCGCATCTTTATATCGGACATTCTCTGTCTCATTCAAATACTTCCTTAGCCAGTTCGAAATCCGCCGCAGTCATTACATGATAATGAGCATCCTGCCCTTTTAAAAATGGTAATTGCTCGACCGTTGTCTCGGCAAAAACGACTAAAGGGCTGTCGGCAGACTTAGTTTTTAATAATCGCTCCAAACCTTTGACATCATGCCCGTCCGCAGACTTGGCCTTGTAACCAAAACCCCTGATCCTGTTTATCAGTAAAGAGGCGGAGATAGCGTCATATGCGCCCCATCCATTCGCGTTAATAATAACCTTGAGATTACCGATCTTCTTCTCCAATCCAATTCTCAGGGATTCCCATATGCTCCCCTCGGAACATTCACCGTCCGAGATTACACAATAAACATTCTTCCGCCTTTCGGCCAATGCCATCCCGATGGCTATCGGCAGACCTTGCCCCAGGCTTCCCGCCGACACATCGATACCGATATCCGGGTTCCTGTCCGGATGCACGGAGAGCTTTTTCATATCGGCAGGATGCAGAAAACCGTGTTTTTCCAAAATAGCATATAGGGCGATGCCTGCGTGGCCATTCGACAGGATAAACCGTTCGTCCGCGCGCTTAACCCGGTAGACCGCGGAGATTATGTCTATAACGCTCAGGCATGACCCAAGGTGAGAGAGGCGCTTTTCGTAACTTATTTCGATTATTCTGCGGCGAATACTCTTTTGTTCAGCGGTAAGCTTCATTTAGCCGGTCCTTGTTTCATGCGGTCTTTTTCGTCGCTATCAAGCATATATTGCCAAGCCGGGTCCTCATACTTTTATTGAGCAATGCCCGTAAGAACGCGGGTTTTGAATCAAGCAGTCTCTTTTTCAGTAATTTCGGGATCGGCGCCAGCAGGACCAGGTGTCTTATCGAAACGGTGCTCAACGGAGAATATACCCTGACCGGATTAAAACTATTTTTTTTGAATATCTCCCCGATAGTATCCGCGCCGTAAAAAAAGGGATGCGCTATGTCAATTATAGGGCTCTTCTCTTTCAGTATTTTAGCCTGCAGGCTATCGATATCGTGGTTAACAGTCACTATCGATCCGCCCGGCACCGTAATATTATAGCATATTTTAAGGAATGCATTGGGATCCTGAAGATGGTCGAAAGTTTGAAAGAAAAATATCAGGTCGAATGTATTTGCTTTAAAAGTATCCGGCTTGAGGATATCCGTTAAAATATTCTTTCGTATCTTCTCATCGGCCTTCGCGGCCGCGTCGACGCTTGGTTCTATGCCGGAAACATCATTAAATCCCATGGCGCACAACGCGGCCAATACGAAACCGTTACCGCATCCTATTTCCAGCACTTTAGCGTCTTTTGGCAATTTATCCAAAATCGGCCTAAGGATACCTATGTAGGTCGCGGCCAGGTTTCCCGTCTCCTCCGCGTAGGTAAATTTACTTTCGCGGTATAGGCTGTAAACGAACTGTCCATCCAGGACGGGAGTCGATCTCACCAGCTTATCCTTATTGCACCTTACGATTTGATAATGTACCCGGTCGGGGATCCTTCTGGCGGAAAATATATCCTTATTCAAATCGGCAATCTCGAAATTCCTTTTATAGATAACCGTATAGTCTTCGCAAGAACCGCAAATAGGGCACCTATTGTCGATAAGTTTCATGCTGGGCATCATCCTATCGGATTATTAGAAATTACGGTAAAATCGGGGCCGTCTTTCCTATTCTTGAACTCAAGCATGTCGCTCAATTCCTTAAAAAAGTAACTTCCCATTTTAGGGATAACCAGGTAATATCCTTCGGCCAGCCTTGAATTTAAATAATCAACCGTGTTCTTTTTGAATACCCGCGCATATATCGCAGCGTAATAATCCTGCGGAATGTAACCGCCCCGGTAATAATAATAAAAATCCGCTTCCGTCAGGAATATCACCCTCTTGTCGGACATGGTCAATCTTTTTAAGCAACCCACATCTATATCGCCGTCCTTATCAACGAAATGCCCATTCCGGAGATTGGCATATTGAAGCGCAATCCTATCTATCGCCCTTCCCGAATAACAATACGCAAAGATAAGAACAACCAGCAATGCGGCTGCGGGAACAATCGCTCTTTTTACTACAGAAGTTCTTTTCGACCATATCGGTAAATCCATCAAACAAAACATCAAAAAAAGACAAAATAACCATACGGCGGCAATATTAATAATATTGTTTTCATGGCTTCTACCGAAAAAATATAGGGAATTCCCGATGGCCAGCATAATAAGGAATATACCTGTCTCGAAGGCGCGCCGCGAAATATGCTTTCTGCTATTGGCTATCATCAGAAAAGTCAGGCCAAGTATAACCGCTATGTACCAGTAAAAAGAATTACGCATTATGGGCAAGAAGCCAAGCCCTATCTTCTGAAAATTAAACGAGCTGCTGCCGGCTTTCGGCCCAAAGAAAATACCATAGCAAAAAAGCGATGCCAGCAGAATGGAAATATTGAGCGCATATGACAGCGCATATTTTCGGATCAACTTTTTTACGCCGATTTTTTCTTCCGCCGCATCGAAAATAAATAGTATCACCATAAGGGAGAGGTAGGAGGCTGTATATATCATGCCAAAATTATGATGGACTATTACTAAAAAACCGAGAGATAACCCCACAAGCCAGTGGCTTGCGCCTTTAAAATATGCCAGTACCAGTACAATAAACCACAAATCTAGACGCAAAGGCGTAACTTGCACCATGGCTATGGGATCATAGATATTCCCGTATATCTTAACGATTACCAAACTTACCAACAGATAAAGCGCATAACGCTTATCGGAAAAGAACTTTTGCGCAAATAGGTAGATGCCCAACAGCAAACCATAATACGAAAGTTGCAGCGGGACTTTGAAGAGATTAATAGCCAGATGCATCTTCATCCAGGCAGCCGCAAGCAATGAAAGGAGATAGTCATACTGGAAATATGTCTCAAACGGTTTGAATCCATGCAGTATCCTTAGGGCCGGTGAAAATATGTAGGCTGCATCATAGAAACGTATCTCCTGAGTAGATATAAGGCATACCGGGATAAGCAACCCTGCTATCAGGCAATTTATAGTCTTTGGGTATTTTACGGCCAACGCGGAAAAAAGGAGCAGGAGCAGTAATATGGCTATTGTGAAATAAACGCAGGTATATCCGGATGTCGCCTCGGCCATTGGAAGATGGAAGCCGATAGATTTGTAAAAAAAGACCGACACTGCGGCAAATACCAAAATAAGCAGCCTGGCAACAAGCTTTCCATCGATCCTGGAAAAAAAGTTATTCATTAAAACGGTAAGACCTATATTTAAAAACATAAAAAGGTAAAGAACATATATCTGGATACCGTTTTTTTCTACCGCGGCCCATCTTACCCATGGCGTATAGTCGCCGATCGGCACTTCGATATTGAACGACCAGATCACCGCCGCATATTGGAAAAATAATATATAGAGACAGTACGTGGCCGAACTTGCCAGGAGAAAGGAAGAGAGAAGCGACGGCGTCTTCGAGGAGTTCACGTATTTTACCCCGCGGTTCCTTTATAATAAGCATGATTGGTTTTAAACCATTCCCAGGTTAAAGCAAGGCCTTTTTCGAGATTTACTTTGGGACGCCAATTCAATAATTTTTTCGCTTTAGAGATATCGGCTACCCAATTATTCGTGTCCCAGACCCTGCGCTCCATACCACCCCATACAAAATCTGTGGTCCTCCCCGTCACCTTCACAGCCGCTTCGACCACATCTTTGATCGAAGATTGCCGCCCGGTGCCGATATTGAATATCTCGCCGTGGTATTTTTTCAGCCTGGCTATCGCCAGATAGGCATCTACCATGTCGTCCACATATATATGATCCCGGGAGATCTTTGGAGAGACGAGATTCATCTTCTCTTTAAAATATAGCGATCTCATAAGAGTCGGGACAAACCTGCTCGGCTCCTCATAAGGTCCATATACGGAAAACGGCCTTAAAGTCACTATCGGCCTGCCCTCTTCCCTTGCCATATAAGCGCATAGTAGCGACTGCGAGCTTTTAGTGACGGCGTAGCAGCTTGCGGGCTCCAGAGGGTCGGTCTCTTTCATGGGAAACTTCTTAAACCCATATTCGGAAGAGCTTCCCGTATTTACGAAAAGTTCGTATTCGACGGCAGATGCGGCCTTGAGCAAATTCCACGTTCCCAGTATGTTGGCCTGTATTATTTTATCGGCCTCGTTCTGATGACTATAAGCTCCGTGAGTCGCGAGGTGATATATTATATCCGGCCTTGTCTTCTTAAGTATCGCCGTCAGGCTCTTCTCCTCCGACAGGTCGGATATGTGGTTGACAAGTTTAGGCAGGATATCCTTTATACGCCACAATCTTGCGTGCCTTCTTGTAATGATGTGGACCTCTGTCCCGCCTGCGGCCAGTCTGCGCGCCAGGCAGGACCCTATAAACCCGGTAGCACCGGTTATTAAATATTTTCTTTTATCATGCATCGGTTTTTATAAAAAGATCTAAAGACTTATCGGGCTCTCCGCAATCGGGCGTCAGGTAAAGGTGCGATTTAAGTTCCGGTATATTGTTCACGAAATAGTCGAAGACCGGGAAAGACACTCTCTCATACCTGCCCCCGGCAATGAACTTTTTAAATACCGGCAGGTACGCCGGGCTCCGGCTCTTGCGGAATATTATGATATCCGGCCGCATCTTTGCGTCTTCCTCTATATTATTCCCTACGAACCCAACTATAACTTTGCTCCCCAGATAATACATATAGGCAAGCTCTTCGTAGTTTGTCGCTATCACCAGATCCGCCGTATTCTTATAATTGGACTTTATGAACGGTATCGCAAAATCGAGCGGCCCCCGGTAGCGGTGCAGGAGCTCATGGGCATGCCCCTTTATATGATCGATCCTGTCCGGAGAATTCACCACTAATATAGCAAGAATAGAGGCGGCATACAACCATTTGACATAACGCCTCGTTCCGGCCTCCAGGCCGGAGAATAAGTCAAAAGTGCCGAATATATCCAGCAATAATATGATAGCCGCCACCGGTATCAATAGTATATAGTAACGCTCGAAGATTATGGCATGCGGGAAAACGGCTATCATGGATAGATATACTATAAAGAAAAGGGTGAGGAAGTTCGAAACCTGCATCTTTTGCCTTACGGGTTTTTCGAAGCTCCGGCCGCGTTGCGAAAAATAGAACCAACTGCAAATAAATAGCGCCCTGGCCGCAAGAACGACGTATAGAAGTTCATACTGCCGGAAAAAGCTGAGGATGCCGGAAACCTGCGCAGCCCACGATGGTATATAAGCGGCGTATAAAAGCCTGTATGCTTTTCCGAATGCCGACGTCTGGCATAACATGAAGAACGGCATAACCAGGACAAAGGCTGTAATTACGGGCGCAATATTACCCAGAAAACGTCTGATATTTCTTTCTCTAAGCATTGCTATAAATTCATACAGAGCTATAGAACCGAGGAAGACAAAAAATACGACATGCAGTACATGATATAAAAGGAATAGGCATAGGGTGAGGCCGATGAAGTATATTGCTGACTTTATCTTATCGAAGAAACGATAATCGAAGTATATGGAAAAAGCCGCCGCCGATAACAATACCACCAGCGCAGGATGGCGCACCTCTCTTAAGTGCAGAGTGAGCGCAACTGATGCGAGCGCGAATAGAAAGAAGGCGTTCAGGAAGATCAGCTTTTCAACTGCGCTCTTCCCGAATAGTCTTATTACCGACATCGCCATAATGAATAGCCCGGCGAGACCGGCAGCGGCGAATGGAATTCTTAAAAAAGCTGTCTTAAGATATACATCTTCCGTCTTGGCCGCAAAAAATTCTCCGATGGCGGCAAAGTAGTATTGCCCCCACACGAGCGCGTCTGGCGAGTCCCGTCTCTTATCAAGGCCCATCCCTTTATCGGGAAGCTCGCTCAACCACACTATATTTTTGCCGTCGTGGATCTTCGGATAACCGTATTGCATGATCCGCTTTGCATACATGGCTGTTTCGGATTCATCGTTCCAGAGAAGCGGATACTGGATATTCTTGAAAAGACTGAAGATAAAAGCAATGACTATTAAACAGAGGATCGCCGACAGTATTACTTTTATACTATCTCTTTGCATCTCTCGGCTTTCTGCCGCTCCACATATTGAGGGCCAGATAATGCCACTCGAGCCCTTCTATCTTGGGCTGACTATCCGGTGAACCCCGAACTATAAGCCTGTCTTCCGGCCTCATCTTTTTGACCCAGGGTTCGAAATCTCTGGACCTGCTGAAATTTTTCTGGATCTCCCTCAATATTTTAAGGTCGCCGGGCAGCATAAACGCCGATTCGAAACCGAGCATATAACGCCAATCGGCTTTCGGGTTACGATAGAAGAGCTGATAAAATATTAGCATGCTGTCGCTATAAACAATTCCGCCAGAACCCGGCAAGAACTCTGCCTGCGTAAGGTCTTCTTTCGAAACATAATCCATTGGCCTTGTCAGGCTCCAGCGGCTTCCGACATCGACAGTAACGGATAAAAACAGGATTATGGCAGCTATGACAGCCAGCCTGAGCCGCTGCCAGGAAAAGGGATCCAGCTTATCCTTTAAAAATTTGTCAAATTCCAGCGCAAGCCATACGGCAAACGCAACCATACCCCAATCCAGCCAAACCCGTATGGTAAGAAACCCTAAAATAAAACTTAAAGCGGCCAATATAAAGACGGGGTTATCTACGCTATCCCTAATCCGCTTGCCTCTCAAGGCCTGAGCACCTAGCATAGCAGCCGCAGTTAAAATTATGCCGTAATTACCTATCGCCGGCCGTAATTCCCCAACAAGCTGGCGCTCTACATCATAACTGCCGGATACAAGAAAGAAGTGCGTAACCATCTGCTTGATAAAAACAACGGGGTGACCGGTAAGCGATGCTCCTATAAATATTCCCGCAAGCGATGATACAGCTATAAGCCCGGCGGCACGATATTCGCGCGCAAGTATAAATGCGGCGACAAGAAGTATGAAAAAATACCAGCTTGCGTGGATCCAGACCGACAAAGCCGTTATACCAACCAATACCGCTATGTTTATGCCAAGCCTTTCTTTATCTTTTAGCCTGGGCCAGATAAATAATATAATAAGAAGGGACGCCATCGTAAATATAAAAGGCCTGCCCAGGACTATCCGTATCATCCATCCCGGCTCCAAAATCGATATCGTAAAAAGCGACAAAAGCCATGACTCCGGGAACTTCAAAAAGAATACCGGTATAAGACAGAATAGGATGGCGAGAGACGTGACGGAAAACAAAACCAGGCTATGCTGGTCCCAGCCCGTTAGCCTGTGGACAAATCCAAGGATAGCATGCCAACCGGGGTAACTGTCCATTTTTATCTCATCGCGAAGGACGAGAATCTGGCCCCAATCCTTACCGGAAATGACCTTGGCGCAGTGCCGCATAGCGTCATCGGGAGGCATGAAACCATGCCCTAATATTTGAAAAGGGATCAGCATTATGACCCAAATTGAGGTAAGTACGATGACCAGAGGTAAGACTTTTTTCATATATAATGCAACAATACCATATTAAAATAAATAGAGGCAAGAAAAATCTTGCCTCTATTTTAAAAAAGCTATGGACCGGCTTTATCCTTGTTTCAAAATCCCGCTGGTGTCTATATTCAGATTCACCCATCCGGCGCCGGCGGTACCAACGTCGGCTTTGACTAATCCGCCTGATATAGTATAATTACTAGACCCATAATATTGCCCGGTCAAATCCGAAGTAGTCAAATAAGAAGGCACTACGTCCGCCAAGTTTGTAGGCACAGTGTTATTATTCTCGGCCATATATAACCTGGCGGCGGTTCTTATAGCGCCGCATGCCGCAATCGCTTCTGTCCTCTTTGCTTTTTTCACGTTGCCGCTCATCATAGGTCCCGCTATTGCCGCAAGTATACCGACTATTATGACTACTATTATTAGTTCTATCAGCGTAAAAGCGCGCCTAGTGCAAAACATCGCCGCTATCCTCATCATTATACCCCTCGCTTTCTACTATAATAATAGTACATAAAATAAATAGAGGCAAGAAAAATCTTGCCTCTATTTTAAAAAAGCTATGGACCGGCTTTATCCTTGTTTCAAAATCCCGCTGGTGTCTATATTCAGATTCACCCATCCGGCGCCGGCGGTACCAACGTCGGCTTTGACTAATCCGCCTGATATAGTATAATTACTAGACCCATAATATTGCCCGGTCAAATCCGAAGTAGTCAAATAAGAAGGCACTACGTCCGCCAAGTTTGTAGGCACAGTGTTATTATTCTCGGCCATATATAACCTGGCGGCGGTTCTTATAGCGCCGCATGCCGCAATCGCTTCTGTCCTCTTTGCTTTTTTCACGTTGCCGCTCATCATAGGTCCCGCTATTGCCGCAAGTATACCGACTATTATGACTACTATTATTAGTTCTATCAGCGTAAAACCCTTTTTGGTAAGATGCATCTGACCCTCCTTTTTTCAATGTATGAGTATATCACAATATACACGGGAAAGCAAAAAAATAAAATGTTGGGTTGACAAATGTTGACAAAATTCTACATCCCCTGGCCCATAGCCTGGCTCAGCTTGAATATGGGCAGGTATAACGCCACTATAAATATAGCCAGGATGAGCCCCAATACTATTATCAGCACGGGCTCTATAAGAGACGACATGATACCGAGAAAGACATCGACCTCTTCTTCATAAAAGTCGGCGGTCTTGTCCAGGAGTTCCGGCAGGTTGCCCGACTCCGTCCCTATGCTCGCCATCTGGATGATGAGCGATGGAAATATATTCACCTTCCTGAAAGCATCCGGTATCTTCTCCCCGTCCACTATGAGTTGAGACACTTTAACGCTGGCCGCCTCTATGACAGCGTTCCCGGCGGTCCTCTTCACCAGGTCCAGCGCCGCCGGCACCGCGATACCCTGTTCGAGCAGTGTTGCCATAGTCCTGGTAAATTTGCTTAAGGAAGCCTTCTTCATGATAGGGCCGAAAAGCGGTATCTTTAAAATAAACGAATCGAAAAGATATTTGCCGCGCTGTGTCTTGAAAACTACCCTGTTGATATAAAAAACGGCCAGCATAACGGCGCCGGCTATATAAAATATGTAACGTATCATGAAATCACTTATACCGAAAATGAGTAAAGTAAACGGCGGTAATTGGGCGTGGAACGAGGCGTACATGCTTTTAAATTTCGGGACGAGGAATAGCGTCATCACGCCTATCGCGAAGATGAAGAAGATAAGGACCGCCGTAGGATAAGATATTGCGGAGATTATCTTCTTCGCAAGCCTGTCCTGGGCGGCGAGATATTTGGCCAGCCGTTCCAACATCGTGTCCAGCGCACCGACCTTCTCCCCTGCCTCGATTACGGAGATGAAAAGAGGGGAAAAGAGGTGCGTCATCTTCTTAAGGCTCGACGAAAAAGAATCACCCTGCTTTATATAATGGCCCACCTCCGTAATAGCCACCTGGATAGTGGGATTTTCCGTCTCACCCGAAATTATCTCGAGGCCTTTAACCAGGGGGACGCCTCCTTTAAGGAGCGTGGCAAGCTGTTTACAGAAGATCATCTGGTCGAAGGTGCTCAGGCTTTTCCTGCGATGGGTCAAGCGCGCCATTATATCCGATTCTTCGACGCGCTTTATGGAGATTATAGTGAGGCTCTTGCGCGCAAGCCGCATTACCAGCTCGCGTTCGGACATCGCGAATTCTTTCCCTTTTATCGTCTTGCCGGAATTGTCCTTCGCAATATAATTATAATGCGCCATCTTATGACGCCTTTTCCAGTACTGTAACCCTCAGCACTTCCTCTATAGTCGTTATGCCTTCGTTCACTTTTTCGAGACCGTGCTGGAAGATAGTCTTCATGCCTTCCTCCTGCGCGGCTTTTTTCAGCTTATCTTCAGGCGCCGACTCAATTATAAGGTCCCTTATTCTCTTCGTTATGGAAAAAAATTCGAACAGCCCCGTCCTGCCTTTGTATCCGGTGAAATCGCATTTCGCGCATCCTTTGCCGCGGAAGAAATTAACATGCTTCAGGTCTATGTCATTCCGCTTACCGAACTGTTCAAGCACCTCGGCCGGTACCTGAACCTCCATTTTGCAGCTCTTGCATATTTTACGCGCAAGACGCTGGGCTATTACAAGGCTCAGGCACGGCGCGATAAGGTAAGGTTCGAGCCCCATGTGAACAAGCCGCGTAACCACGCTCGGCGCATCGTTGGTATGTATCGTGCTCAGGACAAGGTGGCCGGTAAGAGAAGCCTTTATCGCGTTCTCCAGCGTCTCAAGGTCCCTGATCTCGCCTATCATTATTATGTCGGGATCCTGGCGCAGGACGGTGCGGAGTCCCGCGGAAAATGTGAGGCCTATCTGGTGTTTAGTCTGTATCTGGTTTATCCCCTGCAGCTGGTATTCGACGGGATCCTCTATAGTAACGATATTTTTATCGGGCGTATTGATAAAACTTAGCGCCGAATACAGCGTAGTCGTCTTACCTGATCCTGTAGGGCCTGTGACCAGTATCAGGCCATAAGACTGCCTCAGGATAGACTTGAACTCTTTGACATTATCCTCGGTCATGCCAAGATCCTCCATCCTGACAAAGAGCGCCGTACTATCCAATATCCTGAGGACCATCTTTTCGCCGTGCACTATCGGGCTCGACGCTACCCTGATATCTATAGCCTTGCCTTTGAACTCCAGGTTGAACCGCCCATCCTGCGGGAGGCGCTGTTCAGCTATATTCATTCCGCACAACAGTTTCAGGCGCGTAATTATAGCGGATTGCATCTTCTTGGGAGGGGTGGGCATCTCTACGAGAATACCGTCTATACGGTAACGTATGCTGAGCGCGTTCTCGCGCGGTTCGACGTGTATATCGCTGGCTCTCTTTTGTATGGCATCCTTGAGCATGCTGTCTACGAACTGCACGACAGGGGTCTTGAAGGCGTCGGATTCTATGCCTTCGCGGGAGACGCCGGGGATAGTTGTAATGCCGGCCGCTTTCTCTTCGGCCTCTTTAAATTCCACGAATTCATCCACCGACCTTTGCATCGCATGCTCGGGATACGACCTGTCGATGGCATTTTCTATATCTTTAGCCTGGCTGAAACGCTTCTCTATCTCGTAACCAGTAGCCGCGCGGATCGTATCCACAGCCACAATATCGAAAGGATTGGCCATCGCGACGATAAGTTTGTTATTAACGGCATTTACGTCAATCGCTATCGCCTTGAAGTTACGCGCCATCATCTCCGGTATCATTTTAACGGCGGAAAGGTTTATGTCCTCCCGCCTGCCGAGATACGCGTAAGGAATCCCGAAATGTTTCTCGAGGAATTTTACGAGCGTAGCCTCGTCCGCCAGGCCGGCCCTTACTATTATCTCTCCCAGGAGCTCTCGCTTGTCACCGGATTTTTGCTGCTCCTTAATGGCAAACTCGAGCTGTTCCTGCGTTATGATACCCGCGCGGACAAGCTCTTCTCCCAGCAATCTTCTACCTTTATTCGCAGCCATATCTTTTGAGTATATCACGCGTTATACAACAACGCAAGGGTTCATCATTACTTTTCTGACTTATATAAAGCATTAACATATCCTTGGCAATTGTTCGCCCGGGAGCATCTCTACCAACCTCTTCCCGCCTGCCGCTGTATTAAGGTAAACCTTCCCTTTGTAATCCGCTGTTACCGCACCTATAATAGCCGCTCTTTTCCCGGCAGTGTCTTTACGGATAATCCCGAGTATCCTGCCCGCGTCCTTCATTGCGGCAACCATTAAAAAACGCCCCTCGCACGCAAGGTATAGCGGGTCGAATCCCAATAATTCGCATGCCTGCCGCACGCCGGCGCCGACAGGGATAGCTCTCTCGTCCAGCGATATCCCGAATCGCCCGGAAGCCGTTATCTCGTTTAAGGTAGTGGCAACGCCGCCTCTGGTAGGATCTCTCATAAACCTGACGGCCCCCGGCGCCGCGAGTACTTTGTAAATGAGCCTGCCTAGAGGCGCTGAATCCGTCCTCACCCTGGATTCGAATTCTATACCTTCGCGCTGCGATAATATGCTTATAGCATGTTCGCCTATCGTGCCGCTTACGATAACGGCATCGCCGGCCTTTATCGAATCTAGCGACAATTTTTCATAATAGACCTCTCCCACGCCGCTCGTATTGATAAAAATTTTATCGCAGCTTCCGCGTTCAACGACTTTCGTATCGCCCGTTACGATATCGACCCCGGCGCGCCTGGCGGCAATCTTAACGGATCTCACGATCCGCCCCAGCACGTCTTTTCCGAGGCCCTCTTCGATGATGAGGCCCAGCGATAGATAGAGCGCCCGCGCCCCGCATACGGAGAGGTCGTTGACCGTCCCGTATACGGCAAGGCTTCCGATGTCACCGCCGGGGAAGAATATCGGGCTGACGACATACGAATCCGTAGTGAAGGCTAATTTCGTCCTGCCCACCCGGAGCAGGGCAGAATCTTTCTTCTGGCGCAGTATCGGATTGCCAAGCTCTTTTATGATCATAGAGTCGATGAGCTTATGCATCACCGTCCCGCCGCTCCCATGCGCAAGCGTTATTCTATCCATATTTTCCACCTCAACTAACAACTAACAACTAACAACTAACAACGAGCAACGAACTACGAACGCCGGTATTTATGATATGCCGCGCACGTTCCTTCGCTCGAGACCATGCATGCTCCGGCAGGATGCTCGGGATTACAGGCCTTGGCGAACAATTTGCATTCAAGAGGAGTCTTTACACCCGTAATGACATCACCGCAGATGCAAGCCTTCTTTTCTTTTGGAGGGGCTATCTTTGGCTTGAACCTAGCTTCGGCATCGAAAGACGCAAATCCTTTTCTTATCTTAAGACCGCTCCCCGCGATCCGTCCCATACCGCGCCATACCGAGGAGCATTTTTCGAAAACGTTGTCTATAGCTCTCCTTGCCAGCGCATTGCCATCCCTATTGATTATCCTCGTATACTGTATCTCGACTTCAGGGCGATCCTGTTTAAGCAGCATAAATATCGCCTGCAATATATCCAGAGGCTCGAAACCGGTTATGACACAGCGCTTACCGGCATCTTTTGCCAGGAATTCATAGTCCCTTGCCCCTATCACCGCGCTTACATGGCCGGGCAGCAAAAAACCGTCGAGGCGCGCGCTCCGCCGGCCCGTCAGTATCTTCAACGCCACCGGCATCGTCTTATGGCCGCATAGCACTGAGTAGTTGGTTATCTTTTGCTTTTTCGCGATGAGGATCGACTGCGCAACCGTCGGTGACGTCGTTTCGAAACCGATTCCCAGGAAGACAACCTCTTTATCCGGATTCCGTCTTGCCATAGCAAGCGCGTCGATGCTCGAATATACCGTTTTGATCGATGCGCCGGACGCTTTCTCTTTTTCAAGGCTCGAACGCGAACCGGGAACTTTGAGCATATCGCCGAATGTAGCAATAATGACGTCGCGCCGGCGGGAGATCGCGATCGCTTTATCTATGAATTCGTTTGGCGTAACGCATACGGGGCACCCGGGGCCCGAGATGAGCCTGATATTCGCCGGCAGCAGGCCGCGAAGGCCAAACCGGAATATCGCCATCGTGTGCGTGCCGCAGACTTCCATAAAGGTATACGTACGGCCCGCCTCTACGTTATTGTGTATCTGCCGGCTAATCTTATCGATGAGCCGCCTGTCCCTGAATTCGTCTACATACTTCATACTCACTCCGAAATTTTTCGTATCAGTTAAATGCGATATGTCGATGTAGTTCGTAGGGACGCGCAATTTTCAACCATGTGAAAATTGCGCTCGGAAAAATTTCTCGTACGCTGCCTCGAAATTTTTACGCCCTACTCACAACATTGCCACATCACATTTTTACAGCAGGAAACGTAAAACTTCCTCGCTCCTACGGTAACTATTTCCACCCCGGGGTGGAAATAGTTAAGCCGGGGAACCTCACAAGCTCCTTATTGCGCGGAGAGTTTTTCGCGCTTCACTATCCTTGATCTTCTCTATCGCGAAACCCGCGTGCAGAAGCACGTAATCCCCGGCCCGCACGTCTTTCAACAGCGAAAAGCTCGCCCGCTTCTTGAGGCCCCCGGATTCGACAATGCCCTCGTCGCCTTCTATTTTTATAACCTTCATCGGTATGCCCAGACACATATTCCCCTCTTAGATTACGGTCGCGTCGTTAGTCGTTCGTATATCGTCGTTCGTTTAACGATATACGAAATATTAACGACGAACGACGGAATTAGCTATCGCGATCTGCCCTATCGGTATCCCGGAATCGTTCGTCGGAAGCGCCGCGTGAAAATAAACCCTCAGGCCGTTCGCTGTTAACATATCCCTTATTCTCCCGACGAGATATATATTCTGGAATACCCCGCCGCTCAAAACCACCTGTTTTGTTTTAAGCTTCTTACTCAACTTTAATGAAGTCTCACATACAAGCGCCGCTATAGTATTATGAAACTTTGCCGCTATCTCCGGCGCGCCTGTTTCCTTCGCGACATCCGCAACTACTTTTTTGATGATTCCGGAAGGATTTAGAATTTCACGGCCCCGTAAACGATAGGCGTTCTCCACGTCTTTATCCGCCATGCGCTCCAATTCCACCGGCAGTTCGGCCTCACGCGATACGGAATCTTTATTTAAGACCAGGCTCCCGACCGCATCGAAGAGCCGGCCCGCGCTCGAAGTAAGCGGTGAATTTATCTTACCGTCGATCATCTTGAGCATTATTGCCAGCCTTCTTTTAGGCCACCGCTGCGCGATGTCAGGAAGCCGCCGGCCGAACGCGCGATAAAGGTAACTTACCGCCATGCGCCACGGTTCCTTTACAGCCCTCTCCCCGCCGGGCATCGGAATGTAGTCCAGATGCGCAACTCTTTTAAAATCAAAACGATCGGCTAACGGCGATCGGCTAACGGCGAAGAACTCCCCGCCCCAGATATTGCCGTCGGAACCGTAACCTGTGCCGTCGAAAGCCACGCCGATCACGCGGCCTTCGATATTATTATCTGTGATAGCGGAGGCTATGTGCGCTTCATGATGCTGTATTTTACGCAGCGTATAGCGTTTAGCAGATAGCGTATAGTTTTCGGCAAAACGCGTCGAGAGATAACCCGGATGCAGATCGCAGGCTACTATCTTTAAATTTATCCGGAGCCTCTTACGGTATTCCTTAACGGCCGTTTCGTATCTCGTAAAATTGTCGAGCGCGCCGAGATCGCCGAAACCATCGACAAGAACCGCCTCTTTCCCTTTTGCAAACGCAAACGCGCCCTTAAGATCCGCCCCGCAGGCAAGGATGGGCTCGGCCACCTTAAACGGCAGTATTATCCGTCGAACCATATAGTAATATTATAACTTTTTAGAACAGGAAGACTGCCGCCGCCACGACGGTCGAATAGTTGCCCTCCGGGCCGATGACCGCAGATTGGGTCGTGTTCGAGGTGCGGATTATCTTATCGCTCAGGTGATAGATAGCCTTATTCTCATCCCAGGATTTATTTTCGTCGAATTCGAGCCCGAGGGTGGAGGCTAACATTTCCACGGCAAGATCTTCGGCAAGGTCGCCGGCAACTTTTTCGTTCTGCCCAAACGCATGATGCTCGCTCAAATACCCGTAAGCCTGCGGATCGGCAGGGACGGCACATCCGATACTGGCCGCGATCAGGCGGTGCGGCTCATTACCCGAGCATCTGGACATTACCGCGTATGTTATCATCCCGGCATATAACTCTTTCAGGCCTTCGTTCCGGGATACAACTTTGCATTCCGGCGGCAAAATGCTGGAGACATGCACGAGGTTGCATTTTTCTATTCCTGCGTCGCGCAGAGCCAGCTCAAAGCTCCTGAGTTCGGCCTTGTGGGCCCCGACGCCCTTTGTGAAGAACATCTTTTTGGGAACGAGTAAATTTTTGCGTGGAACCAGCAGCATACAAAAACCCTTTCCATTAGCTTTTTATCGCTCGCGTTGGAATCGCCTAATTGCTCAATCGCTCCTCACGCGTACCGTCTTACTTCTTCCCGGAGAAGATATAACCCAGCAGCCTGTAGAGCAGTTTTGCCGCAAAAAAGTCGGACGCTATCTGTCCCTTTATCGGACAAAGCTCGACGATATCGAACCCGACCACCTTCCTGTCCTTCGAAACGTCCCAAAGAAGAGCGAGCGCTTCGTACCACCCCAGCCCGCCGGGTTCCGGCGTGCCTACCGCGGGCACAAGCCCCGGATCAAATACATCGAGGTCTATCGAGATATACACATTTTCGGTCAGGTTGTTCGTCGCCTTGTCCTTCCACATGGGAGTATCCAGTATATCGTAAACGCTCATATTCTTCACCCTTCCGTCCTGCTGGGCCGTGAGAAAATCCTTCTCTTCCTTCGACATGCTCCTGGTGCCCACCTGGACCACAGGGCAGATCTCGCTCATCCTGCGCGCCGCGCAGCCGTGGTTAAGTTTGGAGCCGAAATACTCGTCCCTGAGGTCGTTATGCGCATCGAGATGGAGGACCGATATATTGGGATAGATCTCCTTGAAGGCCTTCACGGCGCCTATAGAAACGGAATGTTCCCCGCCCAGCATTATCGGAAATTTGCCCGCCTTTAAAAGCTCCATGGTCGAGAGATAGACCTGCTTCACCATCTCCTCCGATGGAAGTTTTTCGACTTCGATGGCCGGGGAGGTGTAGATACCTATCTTGAACGTCTCCTGGTTAAGCTCATCGTCGTAAAGCTCGAGATACTTCGAGGCGTCTATTATGGCGGCAGGTCCGCGCGCGGTACCGTGGATATAGGTCGTCGTCTTGTCGTAAGGGACCTGCATTATCACGGCCTTGGCCTTCTTAAAATCATCTTCCAGCGTTATAAAATTTTTAGTCCTGTCTTCCATAGCCTCAACTTCCCGCTGAACGCAATAACCGCGAAACCTCTTTCGTCGTCCTGAAGACTTTCAGCGCGATATCCTCGCTCAATGTCCCCACCCCGCAACTCGGCGTGACCAGTGACGAGCCGCTCACCCCATTCAACCTTTGCGCAAGGCCCGCGGGCGTCTGTTTCACTATCTCTTCGGAGGTGGGCACCACGCCCCATGCAACACCGGCGCCTCTTCGCAAAAAACTTTTAAACTCATCGCCGTATAATAAGAATTCCTTCATAAAATTATAAGCGTCAAAATTTATAATGTCAATATCTCTCGCCAGTAGAGCCGGCCAATCGGTATTGCCGCAGCAATGCAGGCCGCAGAGCGCGCCTTCGTCCTTTATGGCCTTCACCAGCTCGTCGAGCCTTTCAAAGGCGATCGCCGGATTTATATTTACATAGCTCGAGCCAAGCGAAACCAGCGACGGCTCATCTATAAACATAATAACATCCGGGCGGAGAGCTTTCAGTTTCCGTATCTGCCACTTTGCCTTCATAACCAGGACCTTCGTCAGGACCTCGAAGAGATCCTTATCGTAAAGTATCGACCTCTTATCCTGGTCGGTGAGAAAAAGGCCGTAACTTATAGGCCCCGTGATCTGCCCTTTCAGGAACTTTACCGTCCCCGGCAAATTTTTAGCGTTACTTAAAAACTCGTAAAGGCCGCGCGCGTAATCTTCGGATATTTTGAAGAACTCCACATCATTTTCGAGATATTTTGTATAAACGGCTTCTATGCCGGCGGGAGCTTTCGCGGTATCTATATGTATCTTCCTGTTTTTTTCATCGAGAACGAGGCCGGGCAGCCGCTCCGAATACTGGACGTACATGTTTTCGCGATACCCGCCGCGCGCAAGCTGCGGCCAGAACGGAATGACCGGGAAGTTGTCTAATATTATCTCGCAGGCCGCGCGGGGATCCTTGAACGGGACCGAACCTATTCCCGTCGCTTCAAAATTAAATATCATTATTACTCCGAAATTTTTCGTATCAGTCGAATGTGATGTGTCGATGTAGTTCGCTTAGGACGCTCGGTTTGCTTCCAGCGGCAAACCTCGCTCGGGTAAAATTTTTTATGCCGCTTGAGTCCTGCTATAGCGGACCAAGCCATAAAAAATTTTAACGCCTTAGCTCACTACATCGCCACGTCACATTTTCACTATGAACCGTAAAAACTTCTCTCGCTCCTGCGGTAACTATTTCCACCCCGGGGTGGAAACGAAAAACTTACCTCTTCTCCCACTCGCTTAAACGTTTTATGCGCTTCAGCATATTCGGATGCGTGCTCAACAGTTCCATCAACCTGTCGCCGAAACCTAACCGGACGGTCTTATTCTGCAGGCTCATGAGTTCGCTGTCGGAGATTGTGCCGCTCCTGTCCAGGTCCAGGTCCTTCAGGCTCTTAAGTTCCGCAAGCGCCCTCGACGGGTCATTCGCAAAGAAAGCCTTCATCCCTTCGACGTCTTTGATCGCTTCCTTGGGCAGTCTTGCCGAGCCATAAACGAGCTTATATAATGCCGAGGCAAGCTGTGAAGGCTTGTTCCCAAGATCTATCGACCCTTTATCGGCAAAATATTCACGTATCCTCGAAGCATAAAGGACGAGCATGTTCGTAAGGAAATAGAAGATGAATGCCGCAAGACCCACCAGCATCGCGTTCGACTGACCCCTGTCGCGTCTATCCCCGTAGAAGAGAAACTGCCATGCGATCCTGTATAGGATTATCGGTATCACCGAAAGGAGCGTTATCGTCAGGACGTCCCTGTTCTTTATATGGCTCATTTCGTGCCCTATGACCGCCTTAAGCTCATCCCGGTTAAGCAGACCCATTATGCCTTCGGTAACACAAATTCTCCCATCCTTTATGGAACGGCCGAACGCAAACGCATTGGGTACCGAAATCCTGGCGAGACCTATACGCGGCGCCGGTATGTTGGCGGCCATAGCAAGCGAACGGACCATCGTTTGAAGCTCCGGCAGTTCACCGGCCTTGAGATACCTCACCTGCATGGACCACTCGATAAGTTTCGGCCCCAGCATATATTGGGCGAACATCATAACAAGCGACAATATAAGGTAAAAATAAAAGTTGCCGATACCGAGCGAATAGCTCACCATCGATATTATCGCGTATATTATCGCAAACAGGACTACCGTAAGTAACCACATCCGCAGCCTCAAACTCCACATCGCGCAACCCTCCAATCACAATTTTCAAATCCCAATTTCAAAATCCAAATCAATCGTTTAAATCCAAATATTTGTCATTGACGATTGATTTGTCATTTGGATTTTGTCATTTGCCATTATACTTCATGCCTCTATAAACACTTCCCTGGCCGCGAGCGCCGCGGCGCCCATCACTATCGCATCCTCGCCCAGAAAGCTCGGCACTATCTTAACCATGCTCGCCGGTTCTTCGAACGCAAATTTCTTCACCATCTGCTTGACCGGCTCGAAGATAAAATCTCCTGCCGTCTCCATGCCCCCGCCTATTATTATCATGGCAGGATTCAGGAAATTTATCATATAGGCTATACGCACGCCCAGGTTCTTCCCGGCAATCTCCAGGAGTTCCGCGGCAAGTTTATCGCCTTTCTTAGCGGCGTCTATCACGATCTCCTTCGTTATTTTCTCCGCTTTACCGCCGACTAGATCCGCGATCGCGGTGGTCTCTTTATCCGCCAGCGCTTTGCGCGCACCCGCAACTATCCCAAGGTCGACTCCCCACGGCCTGAGATGAGTAAACTCCTCGACGTAACTGGCCTCGTCGACCTGGAGGCCGTTGTAAGCTATCTGCGTCTCGCCCGCGCAGCCGCTCGAACCCGTATAGACGTCGCCGTTTATTACCATACCGCATCCCACATCCGAATATACATATACGATATTATCCACGTCGGCTGAGGGATTAAGCGTCCGCTCTCCGAACGCGGCGCAGGAAGCGTCGTTACCTATATATACAGGCATGTCGAACTCCTGTTCGATCGCTTTCGCGAACTTCAGGAAACTTACGCGCGTCCTGCCCCTGGTAGGATCCGTATCGCGGATCGTGCCGGAAGGATAATCTATGATACCGGAGATGCCCATACCTATATTCTTAATATCGGGCTTGCTTATCTTACTCTTTTCCATTACCTCTTTTACTATTCTGGCAACCGGCGCGATCAGCTCTTCCATGTTCGTCGACGGCCTGGGCATCCTGACTTTCGCCGCGGCGTTAACCTTGAGATCGGCCACTATCGCCATTATATTCGCAGGGCTGACGTCGACGCCGACAACATAGCCGCTCTTCGGGCTCAATTCCAGAAGCTCGGGCCGCCTGCCCCCGGATGACATATCGAGGCCAACCTCGAGTATTATCTTCTTGTTGATATAATAGTCGGCGTAGTTAGTAACCGTAACGATATTCGATCCGAGGATCCTCGATATCTCCGCCCTGGAGACCGGGCCGCGTTTGCGGATAAGCTCGAGTATGGCGAGGTTCCTCCTCTCCCTGTCCTGCGTAATATGAAAACTAAAGACATTAGAGCCTTTTGTCATAGCCCCATCCTCTTGGTTTTAACGACACATACATCTTTTAAAAAAAGTGTCGACGTAGAACTGTTTCCCGCCGTCAATGTCCCGAATTCGAACCTTACCTTTATTATATTCGCCAGGTCTATGGCGTTGCTTAAAGGTTTAAAATTTATAGTATAGGGCCGCCAATCTTTCGACAATTTCGAAACTATATCTTTCTCTATCCTGTACGACCTGTTGTCGGAATCGACTATGACTACAGTAAGGTACTCGTCACCGGCGCCGCCTTTAGCCATATACTTAAGATCGAGCTTGCGCAAATTTACAGGATCTCTCATGGATATCTCGTAATTCGCCCAGCCGCTGCCCCTCGAATTACACAGGATGAGCGCGCCGTCGCCGGCTTTGCTGAAGGTCCGCGCATCACCGGTAAAATCGGCGTTCTTGACCAGGTACGTATTAAGCTCGCTGCCCCTGACCAGATACAGGCCTTTTTCGCGAAGACTGCCGAATTTGTCGGTACCCTCGAAACCGATCGACGGTATCTCGCCCAGTATCCTTATCCTGACATCTATATTACTCTTGAATAGAAGCGTCGCAAGCGCGATAACAACTGCCGCTGCCGCAACGAGCCATGGAAATTTCGACACCACCCGCTCTTTTTTACTTTTACTCTTGTCGGAAACCTTAAGGTATATCTTCGCGATCTCTTCCTGGGCGGACGCGCGGACGCGTTCTTTTTTAAACGGATTTGTCATAGTCTCAACAATTTTACTCATCGTCTCTATATTGCAGCTTATCCTTTCATTCCCGTAAGTTTGATCCCCTCGATAAAGAAACGCTGGTTGAAGAGGAATATTATGATTATAGGAACCATCGTTATGAGTGAGCCCGCCATCAAAAGCCCCCACTCCGGCTGCGCATACTGGTAGAGTTCCTGGAAATACGCCAGCCCTATCGGCAGTGTCTTCTTCTCAATCGAATTCGTGACGAGCAGCGGCCACATAAAGCTCACCCAGTTGCCGAGCGAAACGAATATCGTAAGCGTTGCCAGCGCCGTATGCGAAAGCGGGAGTATGACACGCCAGAATATCCCCCACAGGCTGCAGCCGTCGATCTTGGCGGCGTCTTCCAGGTCGCGCGGTAATGTCATGAAGAATTGCCGCAGGAGGAACGTCCCGTAAGCAGAGAATATGGCCGGTATTATAAGCGCCTTATAGCTGTCGATCCAGCCGAATACGCTCATCATGGTAAATACCGGTATCATCGTCACCGAGCCGGGGATCATCATAGTCGCCAGATACGCGAAGAAGAGCTTGTCCCTGCCGGGGAACTTCAGCCGCGCGAACGCGTATGCCGCCAGGGCGCTCGTCGCGACCTGGCCGAACGTGACAACGACGCATACAAATATGCTGTTGATGTAAAATCGCGCGAACGGCACGACTTTCCAAACATCAAAATAATTCTGCCAGTATACCGGCCGTGGTACCCATTGTATACTGGTCATGTCGAAAGCGAAGATGGAATTGTTCGATTTAAGCGACGTCGATACCATCCACAGGAAAGGCAGTACCATAGTAATGCCGCCGGCTATAAGGAAAAGATACATGAAGACCTTCTTAAAGGTCTTCCGCGCGTTCGAATGTCTTACCCTTTTAGCCAGCGAGACTTCATCACGCATCGTTATCCCTCATGCCCTTAATAATGCGCATATTGTACGAGCTTGCCGCCGAACCGCCAGTTGAACAGCGTCACTAAAAATATGACTATAAAGACAAACCACGCTATGGCGGCGGCATATCCGACGTTATGCCAGCTATAGAGATGGTTGTATATCAGGTACTCGAGCGTAGTAGTCGAATATTCCGGTCCGCCGCCCGTCATTATATAGGCCTGCATAAACCCGCCCTGGAACCCGCCTATAACGGCCATTATCGTGACGAAAAAGGTTGTCGGGCTTATCATGGGCCACGTTATCGACCAGAACTTCTCCCATGAACCCGCCCCATCTATCTCCGCAGCTTCATAAAGCTCTCTCGGCACCCCCTGCAGCGCGGCAAGAAACAGGATCATGTTGTAGCCGCCGATCATTATCCACAGTCCCATCATCATCAAAGACGGCTTGGACCACAGCGTAGAAGTGAGCCACGGGATGCCGTTTATATGTATGCCAAGCGCTCTGCCGGCATTTACCATCACGGTATTTATCAACCCAAAATCCGTATTATATATCCAGTACCACAAAAGGCATATAGCAACGCCGTTCGTGATCGTGGGCAGGAAAAAGACGGTCTTAAAAAAGTTCATGCCTTTCATTTTATGGTTCATGACGAGCGCAACGATAAGGGAGGCCATTATCTCCAGGGGGATTATCATCATAAGGTAAAGAGTATTGCCGAAACACTTCCAGAATAGCGGATCGTTGGCAATCCAGCCCGCCCCCTCTTTATGGAACCCGAGAAGACTTATGAAATTACTGAAGCCGATAAATACCGGCGCGGAGAGCAGGTCCCACCTGACGAAACTGAAGACCAGAGAGAATATGACCGGCAGAAGAGTAAAGACAAGGAACCCTAAAAAATTCGGAAGGATGAACAGGTATCCGGAGATAGCTTCTTTTTCAGAACTTTTTAATTTCGTCAATTAAGTAGCTCCAATTAAGGACAGATACCTCCCCTCGATATCTGTCCCGCTATGCCTATATTGTATCATAAGAGATTTGAGAATAATAGCGAAAATTTTCCTATTCGAAGATTTTTTCGATTTTGAGCAGTTCTTCGGCTTTCTTGGCTATGGGGTCGGCGTGGAACCTTTTGCGGATGGCGCCGTTATTGAGGTAATTATTTATAGCGACCAGCGACATCGCCTGGTCGAGACAGAGATACTCTACGGCAACTTTACCGGTATTGACATCTATCGCATCATAAAAGCCGTATTCGCCGTAGGCATTATATTTTGCCAGGATCGTGCGCAGGTTTTTAATGCACTCTTTCGGGATGAATTCGAGCGCTAAAAAAGAGGCGTGAGGCGTAACGACACCCGTCTTATACCCTTTCATGCCCAGAAGCTTTACGCCGTATTCCGAATACCCGTTGGCAGGCACGCACGACGGCGACATGCCGAAGACGGGATAGTTCAGTTTCTCGAGCGCGTATTTGGCCTGTATCCGCGCATGGACCTCATCGTTAAGTCCCAGTCCTTTCGGCGCAAGGCGTCTTTCCTCTAATATAAGCGTCGGCATAAGCGCCTCGAACATACTCCCGCCCCAGCTCGGGACGAACTTCGCGCCTTCATATTCATAATAACCGCCCATCGTCTTACAGCCAAGATAGGTCTTCTCTTTCCTGTTCTTGGGTTTCTGCGTCTGCCAATACCACGTTTCTGGAATAGTCCTGTCGAGCGAAAACCAATGCTGTTTGGGAACGTCTCCTTTGCCTATAGCTATATAACTCACTGCCCTGGGCTCAGTATAAAACGCACCGTAATGGTATTCCGAATAATAATCGATATTTGTGTAAAAACCGTGATACATCTCTTCTTCCACGGGATCGTAGAAAAAGGCGAAATCTATGCTGTCGATCAGTTTTTGACACCGCGCGCCGAGTTCCTTCGGAAACGCGTTCTTTGTGACGATGATACCGGCAACAAGCCATCCGCTGTCGACGTAAGATATAAAGTTGCTTGTCCGCTGGAAGATCGTAATATCATAATAGTTATATGGAAAATTATGATACTTTTCAAGATTCTCTATGGAAGCGAGCGTAAGGCCAAGACGCCTGACGGCCTCCTCTTTCGTAATAAAACCCAGGTCATAGCCGGATATTACGCACATCAGGTAAAGGCCGATATCGGTAACGCTTGTGTAGTCCCCGACGCGGGTATCTTTCGAAACGGTCATGGTTTCATTAAACTTTATGTAATCGAGCGGCAGGCCGTATTGTTTGTCGACGATGAGATCGAAGTATTTCCACGTATCCCTGGCAATCTCTTTCAGGAACGCCGTGTCCGTCCTGGGAAACTCTTTCTTGACGAAGACCTTGGCGGGAAATCCGCCCAGGCGCGCTATGAGGAACCTGGCAAACTCCTCCGTCTCCAGAGGGATGTCCGCCTTCTGCTTTTTGTGCGCGACTATATCATTTATACCGGGGCCAGGGTTACCTGTGCGGACAAAAGCGAAGTCGTCGAAATACAAAGTGCCTTCGAGCGAATTTATGCGCTTCCGCTCGAAGCTTATCACCATCTCTCTCATGCCCTTCCAATCCGATATGCCGCTCATTACATTCAGAGGAATCGATACCTTCTGCCATTCGGATGTAACGCCCTTCACTATATATGTACCGGTAACCGTCTCTTCCGCCTGGTCTACCCAGCTCTTCTGGAATTTTTTAAATTCAATCTTGAAAGTCGTTGTAAATCCTCTCTTCTCGTCCCCCTTTACCCAAAACTCGAAATGGTCATAACCCGAGGCGTCGAAATCCCTGAGCTGCGTCCAGAAACCATTGACCGCATCATTGGGCGAAGCAACGCTGTACTCCAGTTTCAGCGAGGACCCGGATTCGCCGCGGCGGGTCACATCGTCGATCGACGCAGTTATCCACTGCGATCTATCCTCGGGATTCTTTTCCCATGTGCCGGATTCGCCGTTAAGATTATTGATCAGATGGGGATTGCTAAAATCGGCTATTACTATATAGGAAGGTTCTTTCGCAGTATCTTTTTCGCAAAATACCAAAGGTGAGTCTATAGCGGCCAAGAGCATGCTTAATACGATAATTCTCGCAATAATCTTCATTTTGCCCCGTTAGTTGCGGCCATCAGGATATCAGATTACCGGATGCAAGGCAAGGTTTATGTCAGGACCCTTCTCCCCCTGCAGAATTAACAGGGTTTCAGATCTTTGATCGGGCTTTTCGTTATGTCGCGGCGCACGCTCTTTACCTTAAGGTCGCCTCTTGGCTTATCGAGGTCCTTGGGCAGGATGAGCTCATTCTTGACAAGCGACGCACCGACGACGCCTTCAAAAGCCTGGCGCAGCATCCATCCGGCAGCGCCGGTATAACCGTGCCATATCATGCGGCCGCGGTCGAAGGTAGTGAGTATATCGGCGGACTGTTTGTTCGGCTGTCCCCCGTAGAGTTCCATCTCTTTTACGCGCGGGATCGCCGAGACCTTGAGCCAGAGCCTGTAAGCGGTCTTTCTATACTCATCCGCTTCGGCGGCCTGATTTCTCTTGTCGAATTCTTCCGCCAGGATCCTCGCGGCCTTTACGAGCCACTGGACGCCATGGCAATACATGCCGTTCTCGCGGACGCCTTCGGGGTACTTGCTCGAGCGGCCGAGATACGGCTTGGTATCTTCGCGCAGGGCGGGCCATCCCAAAAGTATCGCGTTATCTTTTTCAAGAATGCTAAGGGCGGTATTGAATATCGTAAGGCCCCTTTCGAAATTTATACCGCTCATGACGGCCCACGACGCGGTAAGCGCGTCTATCTCCCAGACGCCGCTGCCTTTTATGCCGATCTCGGTGCCGTCGTCATGGATCGCCCTGAGGTAACGGTCCGAGCGCCATGTCTTTTCTAAAGCGGCTTTTAGCGCCTCCATCCTGGCAGCGTAATGCGCCCTGCGTTTCGGGCCTTCTTTTAGCTCGATCACACCGAGCATGTCCCTCAATATATAATATAGGAAGAAGCCGAGCCATACGCTCTCGCCCCGCCCCTCGCTGCCTATCTCGTCGAGACCGTCATTCCAGTCGCCGGTCTGGATAAGCGGCAGTTCGTTCTTGCCCATACGATCATTCAGTATGAGGTCGAGCGACTTTACGCAGTGTCTGTAGACAGTATCCGCGCGGGTCGTCCTGTGATACAGGTGGCCCCATCCCTGTTTATTCTTGGGAAGCTTTGCAAACGGGAATTGCGATACCACGTACGAAGCCATCTCGTCCAGGATCGACGAATCCCCCGTTGCTTTTATATACTCCGCAACGCCCCATACCAGCCATATCGGGTTATCGGAGGCATGCGACCGGCACGAAAATGCAGTACGGCCGTCTGTCAATGTAAAGAACCAGTGGAATACGTCGCCTTCGATAAACTGCTGAGAGGCATGTAATATTATCTGCTTGCGCGCCAGGGCCGGATCGACCCATATAAGATTCACGGTATCCTGCAGCTGGTCCCTGAAACCGTAAGCGCCGCTCGTCTGGTAAAAACCCCGGCGGGCCCATATGCGCTCCGCGAGAGCCTGGTATTTAAGCCAGTTCTGGTAACGGTCGAACTCCGGAGAGTTGGTCTGGACCTCTAGCGTTCCCATGAGACTTAACCACCACTTCTTTGTATCCTCAAGGCTCTTACGCGCGGCGTCGAGGTCTTTATACTTCTCGATGATCTTACGCGCGTCCTTGCATTCGTCGGTCTGTCCCATAACGACCGCGAGCGTATATTCTCCTCCGGCTGGTATCCGCACCTCGCTTAAGAAAGATGCCACCTGCGACTCATCGCCGGATTGTTTCCTGTCCGGCGAGCCTTCCTTGACCATGAACGGATGCACAACATCGCGTCCCTTGCCGAAAAATCTGCCGCGATTCGTCTCTACGCGCACCTGCCGCATCGATGTGGAGACAAAGGCCCATCCTGTACGGAAGATGTTGCGCGGGTTAGAGAAGAAGAGTGTCTGCAATGTCTTATCGTAACGCATCACCAGAGGACCCGCTCTTTCGGGCTGGAACCCCAGAACCATCTGGAAATACGGCACGATACGCAGGCGCTTTTCGCGTTTTGCGTTATTCCTTATCGTTAATAGATAGATGCCTGCGGGATCATCCGGCGGAACGAATACCGTCAGCTCCGTCGCAATGTCCCCGCGGGACATGCGGAAGACTGCCGTCCCGTCCACGCCGAACTCCGATTCGTTCTTCGCGCTGCCATCGGCGAGCGGAAGATAGGTCGGCGAATACCACTCTTTGGCGTCCGGGTCGTATAGATAGAACGCCTCGGTCGGTATCTCTTTTGTAACTATATCCGGCCAATCCGGCGTCAGGCGGTTCTGCTGTGAATTGCCGTTGGACGACGTGTGAAGGCCGCGGTTGGTGACCATTATGGAATGTATGGCATTCGACACGGCATGATCGACCGGCCGCGGCGTAAACGGCGTATGGACGACGAGCCGCCTGCCGTTATCGGTAAATGTCGAGTACGGCTGCGGCGTCCCCGGGGGGATCTCGCCGTGGCCTATCAAAAGCTCTTTCTTCTTCTCCGGCGCAACAGCCGCCTTGGACACAGCCGGCTTCAGGAACCTTGTTATCATCTCGAGCGCCATCTTCCTATTCTTTGTAAAACCTATTGCAAAACGCATCTTTATAGAACCCCCGGCCTGCAATTCCGCATTTACCGCAAGGCTCCCTATCGGATCGAACGTCGGATAAGGGTTCGTATCCCCGGCTCCCAGGAAATCCATAGTCTGGGCGATCCGCGGCGACCAGATACTCCGGCTCCGGCCGATAAAATCGATGCGTGAAGTAAGAAAACCTTCCGGCGGAATATCGCTCGCCAATAGTCCCATCGTCTTAGCGCTCTTCTGATAAGCGAGGATAGCGTTGGCCTGGGCCGCATACTCCATCTCGGGATATAACCTTGCGTACTGCGTATGGAACCTGTCGTGAATCCCTCCGACGAGCACCCATTCCAGATACGGCACAACTTTGATCCGGCGCGCCTTATCCGTCGTATTCTCTACGGTAACTTCCCATATCTCCACCGTGCTCTCTTTGTCGGGCAGGCCGATCTTTACGGTCGTCCTGATACCGTTGGATGTATTGAGGATATTGAAGGCATCTGCCTTCTTTTCGATAGAAGAGGCCTCGAATTTGCCTTGCGGGAAATTTCCGACGACCGGCCAGAAGCGTTTTGCGCTATCGGGTTTCTCGGCCGCATCCATAATAAAGAGTATCCTTCCGCAAGGGTCCATCGGGTCGTAAGAGCGCCTGGTCACGTCGCATTCCTTGTGAATACCCTCGCTGAATATCTCCCCGGTATTTCTAAGTATCACCCTGTATTCCATGTTGGACATCTCGTAACTCTCACCGCTGCGGGCCTTGCGGCGGCGGTGCAGGGCGCGCACGCCGAACGAGACGGCGGTAAATAGGATCACTGCTCCTGCGAGGATAAGTATTTTTTCAAGGGCCGGAAAATCCTGGAACACGGCAACCATTCCCTTCCTGGACATAGCCGCATTCTGCATCGCCTGCGAAGTATCCCACACCTGGTCCCACTCCCTGCCGCGCGGAATATAAAAAGGAATCAAGAGCGGCGCCCATGTCGCGAAGCGCTTGACGGCGTCGGGAATATATCTCTGTGCCGCGGCCGGGCCTATGAACCTGGCCAGTTTCTCATCGAGCCTGTCGAGGCCGAGGAAGCTCAAATTGACCAGCGTCGCGACACGCAGTCCCATATGGTCCATCCAGATAAGTACCCGGAAGAAATCGAAGGCCATTATCCATATAAATACCTGCAGGCTCCACTGCCTGAAACCCTCCGGCGACATAGTAATATTATTGAAGGTGGCAAAGATGGTGCGGATGGCTCCGTCCTGGTTATACCACGTCGGGTCGGGCATCATGCGCAACCCGGTAAATATGATCGGCGACATCCAGAGGCCCCACCGCAAAACATATATCATGTGCTCGACGAGCTGGGCAAATCCTGCCTTCGAGAAGAAGAATTTTATAGGCGTCTTGTCTTTCTCGAAATACGCCTGCATAAAGACTTTGTTTATGGCAAAGAGCCATGCCGCGATCGACCAGTTGATGACGCCGGCCAAAGACTCTGTATACAACAGCTTCACTCCGCCGGTATAGGCGCCGAGGTTTATATTGCCCCATTTATTGTTATTGATAAGCGGGTAGGTTATGTACTCCATCGCCTGGAATCCGGAACTTACATAGAGTTTAAATTTATCGACGATAACCGGGACCTGCAGGGCGTCCATATAGAACGCCGCGGCGCTCCCTATAAACGCGCCGAATATGGAATCGACGAAATAGAGCTTCCAGGTGTGGACGCGGCCCTGGCCTTTAAAGGCCCAGACCACATCTCTCAGGAAACTCACCCCGCCGGACGACAAGATACCTATGATAAAACCGAAGAGGACCCTGTCGCCCATCGGGCGGCCCACCATACCCTTACTAAGGGCGTAGGCGAAGCCGAATCCTACGACTGCGCCTCTGGCATATAATGACACGTCTTTATAACTGTAACGCGTCCTCTCGAAAAACGGCAGGCTGCCGTCGAAGGTCTCCATAATAGTCTTGGCAAACGGGAAGATGATAGCTCCGACTATAATCCCGATCACAAGAGGTATCCCGCTAATTACTTTTTGCGATATCGGCGCCGCGATCACCATGCTAAGCGCAAAGAGGATCGCCATCACAATCGCGCTGAATGCCATACCCTTCTTCGTGCCGGCGTTTACATGCCTCACCAATGTTTCGGCCGAGGGCGCTATAAGTTTCCCGCTATCCAGAAACATTCCGGTGATCAGGTAGACCTCCGCCCATAGACCGCCGAAAGACAGCATGCTTGTCAGGATACACGCGACAGCCTTCAGGAATGCCGGCAGCGACGCTATCGCCGCTGTCGAGCCGAGGTCGGCAATAATCGGGGCTATCACAACGCCCACGGAGACCAAAAAGATGGCTATATGGGCCTTTGCGGGTTTGAGCACCCTCTCCCTCAACGCAAGACTGATACCGTTGGCGATGATTTCGTTAAAGACGAATATTACTATAAACCTTCCTATATTCTGTAATATATCAGACCAGTATACCCATATGCCGAAAGTAAAGGCGTTACCGATAGCCTCCACAATGCCGGAACTTTCCAGAAGAAGAAGCCAGTTGAATATATACGGCGTTCCGCCGATAAGCGCTACGGTAATAGGCCTTAAGTGTTTACCATGCACTGCAAGCGCCCGCCCATTGGCCGCATGATATATTATAAAGGTAAGGGCTGCCGCAAAATTATTGAACATGATAAGCTGGACCCATGAAGAAGGGGCCTGCAAGAGAGTCATCCTGCTTGAAGCGGCGGCAAGGAAACCCGAGATTAAAACATTCTGAAAAACTTCACCGGGTGTGAGGTGTCTTCCGGTGAGGCCGCGTTTAAAAATTTCTGCTATTGCCGGACCCAGGAACGCAATTATCACGAAATCGAAACGAAGGCCGGTATTGAGGGGGTTCTCCATTCCCATGGCATATATACCGAGACCGGCGCTTGCGATCAAGACGGCTGTTATACCGTACAGGAAATCCCGTTTGATGCCCGACACCGCACGGCCATCGCCGCTTTTCCGGACGAATAGCCTGCCTAAAAATCCGGCTGCCAAAATTAAGAAAAGCGCCAGCGCCAGGACTATAACGTCCTTTATTGCGGCAAGGCGCTTCTCCAGAAATGTCATCTTGTAGAAATCGAGCTCAAAATAGATGATCCCATCGAGCTTCTTATTCGTTACCATAGGGCTGACCACAAATACAGCCTCATTGAGAGCGCCTATCCTGTTCCAGTCGACCGCCTCACGCACATGTATCCATCCATTTTCAAGACGCAGCGGTATCGTCTGGACGGCATTCTTGCCTTTTATCTCCGCCTTTACCGATATCTGGCGCAGTTGTTCTTTCGTCGAAATTTTTACGCCGATCCTCACAGCGTCAACCAGCTTCGGTCCCAGCCTCGGAGGAAAACTCTTCGTCCATACGCCGACTATCGCGCCGCCAAATATTGTGTAATCGAATTTCAGGACGTCTTTATTGATAAATTCTTCGCGCTCGCTCGTCACATCGCCCATGGCAGGCCCCATGTTGAACATGCCTTTTTCACCGGCCTCCAGGATACTGAAGCCGGTCGGGTCCGTCACGATCGAGGACCGGCGGCCCTCATCGGCAAACGCGGCCGTGGCGCAGACAGTTAGTAAAATAACCGGGATCAACAGGGAAAAACATTTTTTTCTGCAGCACTCGATCATAAAACTCTCCTATCCTTCGGCGGCGCTCAGGATACAGCCCTGAGCTGAGTCGAAGGGCTCCTATGATTTTACGACATTCACGATAATTGCGACTTCCTTGGCCGGGTCCTTTCTTACACCTTTATCAGGTGTGCGGACAAGGCCCAGGTCGTCGGCAAGGACAGATATCTTATAGGCGCCCGGTTCATCCGGAGCCTGCCATATCTTGTCCCTTGTTTGTCTCTCATCTACAAACCGCCCGCCCTCACTCTTCCACTGGAGCGCAATGAAATCTTTTTCGTCCTCATCTTTTACCTTCTTGGGAAGCCTGCTCAAATCCTCTTTATCCTGCAGATATTCTGCGAAGCGGTCGTCGTCTATAAGCGTAGAGAGAGCGAATTTTACCTTAGTGCCGGGCGGGACTGTAATCTGCGCGGCCCCGGCCTCGTTATAAGTAACTTCCAGTTTCTTGTCCTCGCCTTTGCCGCCGCCTTTAATCCACGCGCTCGCGTCCCCGGCCGCCATAGGAACCATATCTATTTTACTAGGCTTTCCCGGTTCCCACATCCTGTATTTATCTTTCCCGCCGAAACTATACGAAGGGTTGCTGCCGTTCTTTATATCTTTTATATCGGCGCTTAATATCTCGGCCGCGTACGAATAGACGCTGTTGATATCCACTTTCTTGAGGTACTCGGCCGCTTTGTCATACTCTTTGTCCGAGTAATAGAGAGCCCCCAGGAGCAGATAAGCGTAATCGCCTATATTCTTCCGGTAATAATTGTCGATCAGTTTCTGGAGCCCGGCAGCGGCTTTCTCTTTCGGGAATTCGCCGAAATATATGCGGCAAAGCGTCTCGAAGGCGCGGTCAAACCATACGGAATTCTGGTAAGTCCCCAGGAAACTTTCGAGGTTAGCAACAGCATTGGCATAATCCTTCTCATAGCAATAACAGAGCGCCGTCTTATATTTGCAGTAATCTATGACTTTGGAATCCGGATAGCCCTGCGCAAACAGCTCATAATATTTTCTCGCATCGCGGTACCTGTTGGAACCGAAGTACCGCTCCGCTATCTCCATGACCTTGGCGCCCATGGCCTCTTTATTGAAATATGACTGCGCCGAATTTATGTACGTATCGTATAACGCGGCGGCGCCCCTCATGTTGCCTTGAGCAAAGCTTTTGTCGCCGTCCCTGCGTATATCCTCCAATACCTCCTGGGCCGATTTCGGGTCGACCTTCTGAGCATACGAGATCCTTAACTTCATGGCATAATTACCGGACCCCTTATCCGTCAATTCACCCGCTATGCGCGAGAGCTGGCGCCTGTTGAGCGCGCCGTCGTCGGAATATTTCGCGATCCTATCCGCCATCTCATCTAGGAATGCTTCCGTCCTCTGCGGCTGGAATTCATCCTTTATCGTAAGGAACTTCAGGAGATACGCGTCCAGGGCGAGGTCTTTCGATTTCGCGTTACCGAGCACCTTATCGATATAATCGGCCGCCTCGATGCGGTAACTTTCGTTCAGGGACATATAGAGCCTGCCGGATTCTATGTCATTCTTCTGGGAAAGGAACGTGAGCTCGTCTATCCTGGTCTTTGCGATGGCATAATATAACGCGTTCGAATACTTGAAATCGGACTTCTCGGAAACGAAATTCTTTATGCTCAAGGCAAGTTTTTCGAAATCCGCCGCCGCCGCGCATTTCGCGATCGCCTCTTCGGTGATCTTCATTATGGCTGCGTCGGAATCGGCATGAGCTATGCGGGCAAGTTCATCGTCGAAATTTGCCGGCTCGGCTGCGAAGGCCGTTGCCGCGAGTACTATCGCTAAAACCGCTAACGTTATCTTTTTCACTTTAGTGCCCCTTTCGCCTTGGTGAAACCGGCTTTCGTAAGCGCATCCTTTATATACGTATTCTTCATAAAATTCTTCCAGATAAATCCGGAACGGAAATTCTCTATCGGCAGAAGTATCATCGCCTCGCCTATACCGTAATATGTAAAGGCGTACCAGCTGCGTCCGGCATTGATCGAATCCCTGAACCCATACTGGCCCCAGAGCCTCGGATATGTCAGGTACATATGCTTCAGGGCCGACAACGAAAGATACGGCGTAAATACGATCGACCCGGCCGGCCCTGTGGGCGATACGGTGTTGTCGTATTCGGGTTCGCCGTTTCCCGTAGGGGGGACGCCGAAATGCATTGTATAACCCTCCGGCCTGGACATCGAAGTTATCCCCCACATATTCGGGCCCATGCCTTTAAGTTTGTCGGCATTATCGATACAAAATTGTCTGTTTGCCAATGTCGCGTTCGTCGAATTCTCGAACCAGTTCACACCCTGTTTGTCGGCTATGCCGCGGAAATCGAACCATATATTGGCATACTGATAAGAGAAGAGACTGCCATGCCAGCTGTAGATAAACGGTTTCCCGTCCTTATAAGCATCTTTGTTCCTGGCCCACGCGTAAAAAACATCCGGCGGCGCGGGGTGGGTCGGGGAACCTATGGCAAGGAGCGTTATGAGTACAACTTCATCCGTATAATAATCCCAGTAAGAATCGAGGAACCCTCTCTCGGGCGACCATCCCATCGAATAACAGTTATACCATCCGCCTTTCGTTGTACACAAAAATTTTTCCCACTCGACCCGTTTATATATCTCTTCCGCCCTGGCTTTCACGTCCTGGCCGAAATATTCACCCGCGGTGAGCGCCCCGGCAACCAGTATTGCGGTATCGACGGTCGATATCTCGCTCCTGCCGGCCCTTTTGCCGTTATGCGCATTCAGGAAATGGTAGAAGAAACCGTATCTTCCGTCGGCAAGCGGTTCGGCCTCCGGTCCTTTGGGAAGGAACATGTTCAGCGCCGTAAGGACGCGCGCCTTAGCTTCCTTCTTGTCGATCCAACCCCGCTGGGCGCCGACACAAAGAGCCGCCATGCCAAAACCGGTCGAGGCGATGCTCGCGTCCCCGCCGCCGGATGTATCGGCGAAGAGGCCTGTAACCGGATTCTGGTGGTCCTTGAAGAAGTCGAACGCTTTACGCTCGACCAGGTCCAGGAACTCATCGTCCGTTATCGGCTTGACGGGACAGTCTATCAGGACGCCCGTGGCCTTTTCGACGCCTCCCACGCTGGAAGCAACGGCCCTTATTTCATAATTGTAAAGCTGTCTGGAATTATCGGGCTGCCACTCTACTTTATATACGTTCTTGGAGACGTTGTAATCGCAGCCTATGATCCGCCAGTTCGCGCCCTTGTCCACCGAATACTCAAACCTGACGCTTTCGATGAACGGGTTGTTATTTACATCTTCCGCTTTTATAGCCAGCGTTGTGGTGCCGGCAAACGCGGCGCATCTTTTGGAATTGACGCCGTTCACCGTGAAAGAAGATTCCGCCGGGGCTTTCAGATCCTCTGTGCCCAGGCTCTCCAAAACATCGGCCGGCCTGTAACCAAAAAGGATATCGTCTATATATACCGTTCCCGCCGCATTGCCCGCTTTGTTCTCAAGGACAATGACAAATTCCAGGATCCGTTTCCAGTCTGTAATTAAAGTAAAATTTTTTAACGGTATCACGAGCTTCTGCCACTCTTTGGTAATGGTGCCGCTCTTAAGGTAGCCTTTGGCGTATACGCAGCTTGTAATATCCTTGCCGAATTCGAAGATGCCGTTAGCGTCTATATCCTGATGGAGTTCTATCTTCAGGTCTCCGCCCTCCTGCGCGCCCTTCACCCAGAAGGTAATGTAACTATAACCGGTCAGGTCGAGCGTCTTTGTGGCCTTATCGCGGCCGGGTATCTCCCCGCCGAGCTTCATCCAGTAAAACGCGTATTCTCCTAGCTTAGAGACATCATAATCGAGCTGCAGCGAATAACCCGAAGCGCCGCGCGTAGAGCACTCATCGGGAGTGGCCGCGGCGTAGAGCACACCCGGCAGCGTCTCTTTCCCGCCGGATATGCCGCCGAGAGAGTTTGTAATTGTCCCGTCTGTATAATCGCTTACAATAATGGGTGCAACGAATTTCTGCGCTTTATTCTGCGCGGATGCGGATGATGGTATATCTAGGATCAGTCCGAAGAGTAGTATAAGAGCGGCTATGCGCTTCATTGCTATCCTTTTACAGAGGTAGTACGTAGCTATCTTTCTGCACATTATTGTAGGGCAGGCTTAAGCCTGCCCTACAATATTTATTTACTATACACTATTCACTATTTTTATTTGTTCTTCGTGAATCTGATATCGTCGATGTAGATTACGCCCTTCTTATTGGAGGCAATCCTGTCTTCAAAGACGATTACAAACTCTGTGAGGTTAGAATAGTCGGTGATACCCTTGAACTCTTTGAGCGGGATCACGATATCCTGCCACTGGTCCGTTATGTTTGTTACATAATAACGGCCGACCTGCTTCGCCGCGTTCTTAAGCTCGATTTTGAATACCGTGGTATAACCGGTCTTCGCATCACCTTTTACCCTTAACGCTACGTTATCGTACTTTGTAGCATCCAGGTTCTGAAGGAACATCCAGAATCCGTTATATGCGGGATTCTTGGATTCAACGCTGTATTCGAGCTTCATGGCGAATCCTTTGGTGCCATACCTGTTGACACTGTCAAAGGCCTCGCTGCAGCCCTGCGAAAAATCGGTGGGATCTTTGTTCCACGCACCGAAGTCACCGCCGATATTGTTCGGCTTCTCCCCGGACTCGAAATCCGCAACAAGAAGCTCGCCCGCGGGACCTGCTGTCGCGGCCTTATCGGCGGCATTTGCCGACGGCAGCGCCATAGCGCAAACCATAGCTATGAGCATAGCTATATATACAAGCTTTTTAACCATACCCTCCCCCTTTCTTTTAGCCCTCGGCCATACTCTGGATAAAATCCTGAGCGGAGTCTAAGGCTTTTAGTAAAAGTATACACAATAGGCCATTAAATCCCAATTAGAGAAAGATTAAAAGATTCTAATATTGGCTATCGCAATGGCAGGGTAATAATGAAGGAACTTCCTTCTCCCGGGGCGCTCTCTACCTTAACGGAGCCGTTATGGGAGTCTATAACGGCCTTGGCTATGCTCAATCCGAGACCAAAACCGCAGCTCGATCTCGTATCCTGGACACGATAGAACCTGTCGAATATGTGCACTGTATCGCCCGATGGGATGCCGACACCCGTATCGCTTATGACGATCCTGGCCGACTCATAGGACTTTTCAACGCTCACGCTTATCCGGCCGCCATCGGGGGTATACTTAACGGCATTATCTATTATATTAAGGAAGAGCTGCTTCAGCTCTTTTTCATCGCCGACTATCCCGACCGCCTCTTTGGCCGTAAACGATATGGCTATCTTCTTCCTTTCGGCCAGCCTGCGCATATTGTCGCTTACGCCCTTCAGCAAGGCCGTCAGGTCGAGCGTCTTTTTCTCCGGCATGAAATTTTTCGATTCGAAACTCGCCAGGAGAAGGAGATTCTCCACCAGCCGTGTCATCTTATTGATCTCTTCGAGGCTCGAACGCAGGACGGCCTCATAATCCGCCGGGGAACGCATCTTCTTAAGGATGACCTCGAACTCGCCGTTAAGTATCGTGAGCGGGGTCTTCAGCTCATGCGAAAGGTTTTCAAAAAGATGCCGCTGGGAAGTGAAAGCTATATCGAGCCGGCCGAGCATATCGTTAAAAGTTTCGGCGAGTTTCTGTATCTCGTCTTTGGTGTTGGGGATCGCCAGCTTCATCTTCATATTCTCGACGGTTATATTATGTATCGTGCGTATCATGCTGTCTACCGGCCGCAGGGTAAGCTTCGCCAGGAATGCGCCCATGACCCCGGTGATCAAAACCGTTATCGGGAAGAGTATGAAGACCGTGACTTTAAGGGTATTCAGGGCGTCTATTATCGAATCGAGCGGACTGGCGACCTGGACGATATATTCCACCCGCTCGTCCTGGAGCGCGGGCGTAATGTAGACGCGGAATACCTGCATCTTTTTCGTGGGAAATGACGTCGTAAGCGTATCGAACGTGCTCTTGCCCTGGAGTGCCGCGTAGAGGGTGGAGTCGGAGACGCTCGTTATGCCCTGAGTATTCTTCGATGAGGTGACTATATCTCCCCTGGCATCGAATATCTGGACTATGATATTGAGGAGCTTCGGGTCCTTTGACCGCGCCTCGACCCAGCGCTGGGCAATGGTCGCGAAATCGGCATTCTCTCCGGCAGGCGGAGGTATCTGCGCCGCCGCGCCGTAACGGGCCGTGCCCAGCCGTTCTGTCGACCAGTACGTGCCGATAGCCGAGACTATACCTTCGGCGCGCGAACTTAAGATAGCATCGATATTATCGTAGAGGGATTTGCTCACCTGGTGATACAGGAGCGTGCTGAATATGGAGAGCGTGATGGCCAGTATGGCCATGTAGACGATCGATACCTTGAAGCGGATGGACTTGTAGAACATATATTTTTGCCCAAGAATACGGTGTTCAATGACAAATTTGATATTTAATGATTAATTTGTCATTCGGATTTTGTCATTTGTCATTATCACTTTTCAGTATATATCCTCTTCCCCTCACGGTCTGGATGAGCTTCACTCTGGCGTCGGAGTCTATTTTATTACGGAGATAATTGATGTAGACGTCTATGACGTTGGTGAACGTGTCGAAATCTATATCCCAGACGTGCTCGGATATCATCGTCCTGGTCACAACCTTGCCGGCGTTTCTCATAAGGTATTCCAGCAGCGCAAATTCTTTTGAAGTCAGCTCTATATCTTTCCCCGCCCTGGTAACTTTATGCGTCGTGAGGTCGAGTGAAAGATCGCCGACCGCAAGACGCGTCGCCTGTTCCTGTTCGCCCTTCTTCCTTAATATTGCGCGGATCCTGGCCAATAGCTCCTCGAAGGCAAATGGTTTTGTCAGATAATCGTCGGCGCCGGCGTCGAGGCCTGTGACCTTATCCTTTACGGCGTCTTTGGCGGTAAGCATTATGATAGGCGATACGATCTTATCCGCTCTCAGCTTTTTGCAGACCGTAATACCGTCTATTTTAGGGAGCATAAGATCGAGAAGGATGAGGTCATAGTTATTGGTCTTGGCGAGAAATAGGCCGTTCTCGCCGTCGTAAGAAGTATCGACGGCATAGCCTTCTTCTTTTAAGCCGCGCCTGATGAAATCGGCTATCTTCCGCTCGTCTTCGATAACGAGTATTCGCATAGGGATATTATACCATACAGGCTTATCCCGGCAAGCTTCTTGCCGGGGAGAAAGCAAAGGTTACGCAAATATCAGAGGTTTCGAAACCATATCATGCTCTTTCTCCGCGTCTTTCGGACGGACCGGCTCGAAACAGACATCGATCAATATGTCGACATTTCCATCGACGACTGCCTTGATGAAATCCTCTATACTGATCTTAACGCCGTCTTTTGAAGTAATATGGCGTAATGCGTAGAAAGCCGATATCCTATAAACTACGGATGCGGTATCGTGCGAATCGTTTACGTGACGCAAAGAATGCATGGCGGCAAAAGTATTTACCTGGAATATTTTCCTGTCGTCTTCAGGATAGCTTTTCACGCTTGCCAGTTGGTCGCTGACCGGGATAAATCTTATCTTGGCATCCTTGAGCCTTGCCAGGTCATCTCTGGATAAACTCTTCGGTACAAGCGCAATCGTTTTGCTTCTTTGATCTTCCGGAATGGTTTTGGGATTCAACAGATTATTAACAAACGTCTCCGCCGATGCCGTAAGCGCACTCGTCTCGACCAGGTTGAACCTGTCGCCATACTCCCTGCGGCGTTTATTGAACTCCCACTTATTCTTGAACATTTCCGGCGGCACAGCTAGGGTATACTTCCCGTCCTTTTCCCTGTCCATCTGTTTTCCGGCAAGTTCGGCTATGTCGCCTATCTGCGGCGCTATTTCGCTCATAGCTTTAATTTCCGCGCACGTCTTCGCAAGGGCCGCTGCCTTCGACGAATTTTGCGGCGCCGGCCGGCTGCCATGGTCTTCTATTTCTGATTCCTCGGCTATTTTGGATAACTTCACCGATGGGACGCTTACAAATCTATGTCCCAGGACATTATTAATAGCCGCCACAAGATCAAATATTCTCGCAGGTAATTTGACAACTTCGGATTTACCAGAACCTCTCAAGGTAAGCTGTCTTGCCCCTGTCATCTCCGCTTTAACCGGATACCATCTTACGTCCCATGCGTCACGTTCCCAAATCTCAATACACCCGTTACCGATGATTATATTATAGGAAACGGGATCACTGCTTCCATCTAATTGGCTTATCCTGCCGCTCACTATAATGCTGATACGATCCGTCGGCCCGGGATTTTCATCCATAACAGCGCGGTAGTGCTCTCCCAGATCGGAACTATCGATAAAACGGCCAAGGCCCCCTACTTCCGCTGTTTCTCCGGTACTACTCGCCGGCGCGGCAGGCTGGTCCTTTTCCAATAAAAGCTCTATTCCCGCGGCGGCCGTCTTGGCAACATTATTTATAGCGTCTTTACCGATGGACGGGACCCGAACGCCTGCGGCCATGCTTAGGGCCTGCGTCCAAGAACAATCCTCTTCTCTATCACCTATGGCAATGACGGGATATTTATCAAGCAGATCTTCAACTCTTGGCACAGACGTTACGATCTCCGGCTTTGGAAGGGCGCTTAACTCAACCACCATGCCGGGATATGCCGTTTGTAAATGATTGATGAGCTCACCGCTTGTTGCTAAACCGGCCGGGATACCAAACCTGCCCGCAAGGGAAGGAATATATTGCGAGTTCGATTTTTTCGCGACTATTAACGCCACACTATTCAAATCTTCCACCCTCATGGTCTCATGCAATATCCCTACAGTCTCCTCCAGCGTTGCGGTAGTTATAAATCCCACCTTGTGTCCATATCTTGCCAGAAGTGAAACAACCTGCGCAAAATCCGGCACGCCGGAATAGTACCCATTCTTCAATAAAGATTCCAGGCTCTTGTTTACTTCGGGATATCCTCCCATTTCATTGACTTTAACATCGTTCCATCCTGTAAGGGTCCCGCCGATATCGAAGACAAACAGGGCATTCCTTATCCCTTCCTCCCGTGCCCTGTCTAAAATTTTCGTAAGACGCGAAATAGACGACATTTTGTCGTCTTCCGCCACAGGCGCGTCACTAGCCGGCTGCGGCTCGCTTGCGCTTTCCGTCCCTGCACGCACAGCCGCCTGGACACCCATATTGGAAGCGCCGCCTATCGCGCCGGCGTCGGCAGCTTTGGGTAAATCGATGCGCGAGCCCCCGGAAAATTCTCCTTTAAGGGATGCCGCAAATTTGTCCGCGCCCGTCCGAAGCGCATCACGATAACCACGCAGTTTATTGGACAGTTTCCCAAAATAATCCGAATGTTCCCTGGCGCTCAGGCCGCTTAAAACGGTTATAAGTCTCGACAAATGCGCTGTGTAAAGCGCATTTGCAAAATTTATCGGACTCCCCATTTCTGCAAAAAATTCCGGACCTTTGAGATCGAAAACCTGTCTGCATTCGCTTTCTAGTGCTTTAGCGACAGATTTCGCTTCGCCATCCTCGATCTCACCACGCATAGACTCGCTCGTTGTCATAATATCCTGCATGGTGATCCTTATTATCCTTATCGCTTCTGCCATCTCCGCGCCGCGCCTTGTCAGTTGCCATGCGCGCACAGACCTGCCCTTTACATTAACCTCGCCATAGATAGGCGCGATTAAATGCCGGCTCTCGAGCGAATTGGAACCACGGTAGATGTTATCCCTCACGGTAGAATCGCTGCCGGCAAGGGGATCGAGCTTTAATACCCCTCGCGATCTTTGTAACTCATAAACACTTTTATACTTATCTATAGTAAATTTACGCAGGCCTTCCATCGCGATAATTATGATCGCGTCTTCCGGGCTCTTGCCAGCCTTGGTCAGGCTTCTAACCATGCCAGCGAGATCTTTCTTCCTTTCATCCGGCTTGCCTCCATCCTGCCCGGAGGCGGTGCCGGCAACCGAAACTTCCCCATGCAGAAGAGATGTATTTCTTCCCCCCTGCCGCTTGTAGATTTCTTTGAAACGGGAAACATTCGCAATAACATCGGCCGTTTTATGGGCCTCTTCCGCAAATTCGTTATAAGTTAACTGTTTACTTCCTGAATCGATTTGTAATAAGGTAACGGCACCTTTTTTCTCCGTATAATTTTCGGCTTCTATCTCGACATTGATCTTAATAGATATCCTGCTTTTTCTCCATTCCCGATAGTTATTGAGGTTGCCTTTAAAATACTTATTGATGACCGCCCAGTGGAGTGCCCGTTCGGCCTTGACGTGAGCAATGATCTCATCTTTATGCTCTCTCATGCCTGAAGACATAAAGATCCTTATGGGGCCGGTGGAAACACCGGAGCCGACTCCGAAGTGTTCAAATTGCCCCGACAGTTGGTAGTCCAGCAAAAACATGCTGTCGACCTGTTCTGCAAATGAGCTTAAATCATACATCACGCGTATCTCGTTGGATATATAAGACCTGCTCAAGATATTGCGCATGAGTAGAGTGAATAACTCGGTATCGTTTTCGACAGACCGTTTTGCCATTTTCAGGTCTTCACGCTTGCAATCAAGCAAATACTGCAGCAGACCGCGGAAATCGCCTCCTTTAATCCAGTAGATTTCAGCATCGCCATCATATTCATGCTTTATAAAGTTATCATTTCTTCCACGGGAATAGTTGATGGCCATGTTTAAGAGCGCGTTCAATACATCATGCCTGACAATATCTTTCAGTGAAAGCGTCGTCCCTGCTACAGGCACGTCACTAGCCGGAGTTTCTCCATATAGCGTTTCGAAGGCTTCCTGGAGTTTGGCCGGTTCTAACGGTACGGGGACGTTAATCCTGCTCACGCCGGGGCGTGTCAACGTAACCATATCGCCGCCTATTGCATATGCATCTATACCGCTACCCCTGAATGCTTCACTTATGTTAAGTTGAGCGGTAACCACACTGGCAGAATTCGTTATCTCGATCCTGTCTTTTCGGCCGGGCAGCGTAATGCTTATCCTGCCGAACAGTTCCGCGATAACGGCGCGAAGTCCTTCGGCACTGCGCACAAACTTCGGGAGCAGCACTTTACGTTTTAAATAAGTGTTAATTAAACATCCTTCCCCGATCCGCATGTTGTAAGGCGTTAAAATATCCCTTAATTTTTGCTCGATCACTGCGGCATTATCCGAAACACTAAAGGATGCCTCGCGCTCGAATACTTTTACATTTATCGCGCCATTCACATCATTTACCTTAATACCTGCCGGCAGTACATACTCGGCTGTCGGCCTCGCGCCCAACCCTGCGCCGGAAAGAGCGGTATCCAGCGGAAGATACTCTTTGCCGATGTCTCTGGCAACATTCTCTTGGGTTACTGCCCCCTTATAAACATTAACGCCCCTGGCAAACTCGGGGAAAGCAGCGATCGCTTTTTCGAGCCCCATGAGAGACGCTACAAGATACGGCATCTTGGCCCGCTCAAGGCCGAGAGAAACTTGAAGCGACAGAAGGCTCGGTATATTCCTCACGGTAAAGATCGAGACACCGTCTTCTATTATCCAGCCATCCTCATAAGTATGCTCAACAGTATGCTCAACAGAAGCTTCCGGGCCGGGCCTTATCGCGATACTTCCTCCCTGGTCAATCGGGGGATCCGCCATATACTCAAGGTTGCCATGTTCAACAAGTGCCCGGTAAAGCGTATAGTCGATCTCAACGGGAGGCCTGGAACCTTCGACATAACAGGCGCCGATTATGGCGTCGGCTTCCCACAAATGCTTGCCGATCCCGTCCTGGCCGATAGGCGTTCTCTGGTCTCTCGCGACCACTTCTACGGAACCCGCGGCGCCTCTTATGCGCCGTTCGGCTATCATCTGCTCAAGTTCGGTAATACGATTGCTATTGATTTCGGTGACATAAACAGCGGCTCCCATGTCGGCGGCCGCAAATGCGGCGCTTGAGCCTACTTCCCCTCCGCCTAAAACAACTACCGTCTTGCCGGAAAGGGCTCCTGTAGTATGTCGCGGCATCATAGGATACTGCCCGGCGTCTTCATTATACCAACGCCCCATCTGAACTTGCACCGCGGGTGACTTTAAATCCAGTCCTTCTTTTTTCGCACGCACCGTTTCTAAATAACGAAGCGCGGATAACCAGCCTGTCGGACGGCTTGCCGGGCGAAGAACGGGAGTGCGTAAAACTCCGTTGTCATAGAAAGCGATCGTTTCGTAACCAATACCTGTTTCAATGACATCGCATAGCCTTCGGGCAAGCTCCGGATGCGCCGCCAGGTGTAAATACGCAAATAAAGTCGCTCCTTTGAGGATCGGGAATTCGGATTCTTGCGGATCTTTTGTATTGACTACAGTCTTCCGGTCAACGCTTTGCGCTTTCGCCACAAAAGCATCCCAGGTAAGCACCTCGGCCCCTGCCCGACGGTATTCATCGTCGGAAAAATAGACTTCGCCTGTGCCGCGATTAACACCGCAACCCACTTGGACATAAATGGGATTTTTAACACCTATGGCGCGTAAAAATGCGATGCCGATAGGTGTCAAGCCCACCCTCGCCTCATTTGGGACTACGGATCTCGGCACAAAGATCGGGCCGGCGGAAAGCGCCGTTACGGCATCAAACTTTTCATCTACAAATGCCTTGAGCTCTTCTTTTTTCCAGAGCTCTCCGCCCCACTTAGATTCGGCTGCGCGAATAACTTCCACCGTAGACTTATTGCTATCACCGTACGCCTGGCCGTCTCCGCCGGTATTCCGCGCGGCTTCGACAGTAGTTTTCGCTGTCTCTGCGGCGGCCTGAATACCCAGATTGAGAGCGCCTATGGCACCTGCGTAAGCGGCTTCGGGGAAAGTTTTGATATTTAATTTTAAATGCGGATATTTCGTCTTAACCGCTGCGTTCACTCCCTTTATTATCGCTTCTATAGCTTTACCCTGAGCAATACCTCCTATACATACGACCGTCCATTCGTTTTCCTCCTGGACACGCGCAATTTCAGAATAAAGAACGGTGAGATTCTCTCCGAATTCCATAAACACATCTTTGGCAATAAGATATTTTTCGGCATCTACTACAGGATGGTCCAGCCATTTGGCAATGGTTTTAGGGGAAGCGCCGTCTATCCATCTAACGCCTCTTTCCGCGCAAAGCTGCTTCGCTCTCCATACCACGAACTCGGCATTCGCGTAGGATTCAAGGTCGCCACTCATGCCAAAACCATCATGATAAATGGCGTCCGGCGCCGAGGTCATCTTTATATGAGCCTCCATCGGCCCCAGCCCCAACTTTTGATCTTTGAGGACCGCAAGCCCCAGGCCTGTCCCGAGAGTATTGAAGATAACGTTTCCTTTTATATTTTGGGATACAGTATAGAAGTGGCCGGGCACATTGGCATCATTCTGGAACTGGATCGTCCCGCGAGGATACTTTGCCTGCAACTCTTCAAGTTCCTTCTGGGTACCAGGCCTTGTCTTTTCCAGGTTAGTGATAAGTACTATACGCCCATCCGGTGTAACCGGACCCGGTATGGTAATAATACAGGGGTGACCTGGACTTACTTTCTGGCCCGTCGACTCCTCGGTCTCTTTGATCTTTTGCTCGATGAAACCAGCCAGAGCGCCGGGCCGCATAAGCTCTTCCATATCTACACGACCGGTAGCAGGCTTTTCGCCGGGCTTTGTTCTCTGGGCCCATTTTATCCCCTGGCCGCCCAGGTCAAAACCAACACCGACGCCTTTATCATAATCAACCGGAACAGTCTTAGCCTTATTTTCGGTTCGGGCTTCAGCCTTCAGTGGTTTCCTGGTAAAGCTGATCCCCTGGCCGAACGACATCATAAATTCCGTCTTTCCGAAATTCGCCCTCAGGTGCTCGCGTAAACGCGCTATAATGTCTCCGGCATCGGTTTCTTTCGTCAGAACGGCAACTTTTGTTGCGCCGTTTATTAGCCCCCTGACGTTAAGCAATGTCGCAAGATAATCTACCAGGCAATCCATATTCCTGGAGACTTCACCAATAGGAAGCGTTACGGTCTCTCTGCCTATCCGGCCGTCGGCCTCAAGGAACTGAAGCTCGACCACAGCTTTCTTGCCTAACTCCCCGGCTTTCCGGTGAAGTTCAGAAAAATATGCATGTTTAGCGTCAATCGTTGCCAGGTTTGCCGCGGGTTTGGCGGGCTCTGCGAGAAGCGCCGGCTCCGCATCTTGAGGTTCTGCGTCATCTACTAAACCTGTGGCCCATTTTAGCTCTCTAGCGGCCTTCCTTGCAGCGCGCCTGGACGCCAGAGCAAGTTCCTGAACCTTCCTTTTTGACTGATTTGTGAGGGATTCCCCGGCAACAGGCCCTTTCGGTTGCGGAATGGGCTGTTCGGCGGCTTCTTCGTCCGTAATACGCGCCCAATCCTGCCACGCATTCTCCTCTTTGACTTTGGCCAGGCGGGCTTTGAATTCATTTGTTATGGTAGTAGTCAGTACGCCGCCGGAGGAGAAGCTACTATAGTAGTAAGGTTCTCCATTCCACAGGGCCTTCAAGCCTACGGTTCCCGCAACCAGCGAAATCACAAACTCCTGGCTGTCTCCGGGCCTTAGCGGGTTTACAAAATCTATCAGCAATGTCTCGTAGTACTCGGGAATCCTGCCGGTATTGGTGTATCGGACAGAAAAATCGAAACCTCTTATATCGCGATCGTCCAGGACGGCCGCGGCGAGCTCTTTTAACCTGCTATCGGCGTTCTTCATAGCGCTATCTGCTATGGCGCGGTTAAATGCCCTGCGGGCAACGGGAAAACCCCTCAGGATGCGGCGGATATTCTGGGTAATAGCGGGTCTCTCATGCGCCGGGCGGCTTTCCACATACGCAGCCAACCCGGTAACATTATTCACATTACTGCGTACATAACTCTGGAACAGATCGCCCGGGAGATCTTGTGCGCGTGTCGCTTCGCGCGCTGTTTTTGGAAACACTGCCGCCGCAAGGTCACGGTTGTACTCCTCGCCGGCTAAATTCACTCCGCGCAGAATATCAAGGTCGACGGCTTTTAGATTTTTAAGGTTGGAAAATTTTTCGGCGAGGCGAGCCTTCGGTACGTCGATAGGTTCTAAAGTTGCCGCGGTAAATATTCTCCAGTAAGTATTATAGGCTATGTCCAGATCGCTTTGGACCAATCCGCCTTCCAGGACGGAAAATGGCAGGCCGCAGGCGGCGCCTGTCTCGTGAATAAAACTTAACAGCATACTGCTAATAACAAGCTCCCGAAGCTGTGCAACATCATGAGAAGCCGATAAATTGCCGATCTCATTAAAATCATCTTCATTCAGGAAGAAGTATACGGCATTATTGCTCGTGCGGCTTCTTACCGGTACTCTTTCGCCGTTCTCGATAATATCGAGCTGCCTTTCCATCCCCCTGGGGATCTTCATGAATACGAAATTTTTCTTCCCGAAGACTTTATCGAACTCTATGCCGAATAGATCAAAAAATTCCCTGGAATTACTACGGAAGATATCTTCTATATCTTTAGTCCAGTATGCGGCATTATGATTGCTATCAGGCGATATCCTGTTCGGATACTCCGCGTCCCAGTCGAGCGCATGGGCCCTCCCCTCTATTTCGGCGAAATCACCCGCATAGAGACGTTCGCGGATAAAAGTCGATATAATCCGTTCGTTACTCTCTTTATAACGGTTGATCGCTTTAGCGTCTTCGGACCTTTCGGACGCCCTGTCAGGCGTTTTCCCGCGCTCCAATATCTCTTTCTCTACCGCCGGCCACTCTTCTACTTTATAACCCCTTACAGGGAATCCGCCGAGCGCATCGGTATGCGCAGGAAGTACCGCATAATATGTCCTAAAGCCTTTGCCGCTGAAATTTTGGCGGTCGTTTATCTTTGCGGTAATACGCCAGCATCCGCCGGGTAAGTCTTTTGCTTCGCGCGGGAAGAACTGGAGCCCCTCTCCGAACCTTACGGGGGATTTGAAAAGGCTGTCGCTAGATTCATTGGAGTTTTTAATGAGCTTTTCGATATCGAGCGTGCCGTCGGATTTCCTCGCCTTCCAGACCAGGCTCTCGAGGGTCATCTCTACCCTCGCAATATCCTGGTTATCTATACGTCCGGTCAGATCACAGAACTTAGACGACGGGGCAAGTTTATCAACGGAAGGTTTTAAATTTATCGGCGCACCGTAAGCAAAGTCCGATACGGCAGTATTGAATATAAAGGAGGTTAAAATTAAGACTGAAATCGCTCGATTTATTCGTTTCATTATTAGTCTGCTCCTCAGGTTTGACTGACTTAATAAATTACTTTACTTATAAAACAAAAATGCCTGGCAACTTTGCCAAGCATTCGTTATTGTTTTCTGTATTAGAACACCCTCCGAAGCTTTCCGTTATCTTAAGTCAGTTAGCGAAGGAGGGCGACATTGTGTTTAGTTTAGCATATAAGGGAAGTTTGTCAAGCAGCAAAGTCTATCTTTTTGAAATCTTAACGAATTTGGACTGCGTAACATATCTGTGCACTATCAGAGTTACACAACATTCATTTCCCGTCGGGGAAAAATTCGAAGTAAGCTTATTTAAAAAAAATTGCAACAAATTTGCCCCTTTTTGCGTCCTTATAGATGAGAGACCTTACTCTTGCCGGGTGAATTCACCCGGCAAGAGTAAGGGTAAAAGTAAGAATAAAACAGGAGGATGTTATGCCAATACGAGAGATTCCGTTGTTTATGGATGGCTTATATCATGTATATAATAAAAGCATCGCTGATTTTAAAATATTCAATAACGAAAATGATTATCGATTAATTTTGGATCTGATCCGTTTCTATTTACACGATAAATCTCCCTGTACTTTTCGTGAATTTCGTAAAATCTGTGCTGACGCAAAAGCAAAAGATGAATTTCTAGCATCCAACCCTTCTCCGCAATGCACCAACCTTGTTTGTTATTGTATTATGCCCACGCACATCCATCTAGTTCTAAAAGAAGTTCGTCAAGATGGAATATCGAATTATATGCGGCATATATTAAATAGCTATAGTAGATACTTCAATATAAAGTATGAGCGTAAGGGGCCATTATGGGAAAACCGATTCGGTAATGTTTTAATAAAAAATGACGAACAATTACTGCACCTCACCCGCTACCTTCACTTAAATCCAGTCACAGCATATCTTGTTGAAAACCCTGAAGATTGGAAGTATTCTTCCTTCAAAGAATACATAGGATCTATTGATTCTCATGAAAAAATATGTAATTTTGGTGAATATTTAACTCTGGATAGTACTAGTTACGAAAAGTTTGTTAAGGAAAACATTGAATATCAGAGACAAACAGCAATCTCAAAAAAATTTGCCGGGTGAATTCACCCGGCAAGGACATGGTAATTAACCAAGGATGATCTTGATATGGTGGGGTTTATCATCGCTCAAGTCTTTTATCAGGTTGGAATTTTGCATTTTTCCGTCTAGAAAAACTTCCTTGACGCCTCGCGAAAGATGCCGCGGATTCTTCACTTCGATATTATATGTAGCGTTGCCGTATCGCCGTTTCATTGTGAAACCATCCCATTTCGAAGGGATACACGGATCGATGAGCAGCCCCTCGTAAGTCGGCCGCACGCCAAGGATCCAGTTGGTCGATACCCTGTAGAGCCAGCCGCCGGAACCCGAATACCAGGTCCATCCGCCCGCGCCGTAATCGGCGGCCTGCGGGCCGTTTGTATTACCGGGGGTAACGTACGGCTCGCACTTGTAGAGGTCGGGATCCATACCGCGCTTTACCGGGCAGAAACTCGAGTACATTTCGTATGCCCTGTCGCCGCGGCCGAGCACGCACTCCGCCAATACCGCCCAGCACGCCGCGTGCGTATAGACAGCGCCGTTCTCCCGCACTCCTGGAGCATACCGCGTAATGTAGCCGATATGTTCGTCAGGGACCGTGAAACCGGGCGCTATTAAAAGCGGGCCGTACTCTTTTTGCAGGCGCTTCCAGACGGAGTTCATCGACTTAACTTTGCGTTCCTCGGTCGAGACGTCGTTAAAGACACCCCAGGTCTGAGTCATAAGATATATTTTACCTTCTTTACACTTGCGGCTGCCTACGACTTTTCCGTCATCTCTTGTCGCGGCAAAGTACCATTCCCCATCCCAGCAATACCTGTTTACAGCGTCTTTGAGCCGCCGCGCGCGGGCAATGTAACTCCTCGCCCGCTTCCTGTCCTTCCGTCTCCCGGCGATATCCGCGAATTTAATAAGGATGCCGTAGAGGAACTGCCCGAGCCACGTGCTCTCGCCCTTCCAACCCGCCCCGATGAGGTTAAACCCGTCATTCCAGTCGCCCGCTCCGATTAGCGGCAGGCCGCGCTTAGAAAAGCGCGAGAGAACCCTGTCTATGGCCTTACAGCAATGTTCGTAGAGAGTGCCCGCCGGGCCGTCCAGATACGCTATCCGCTCGTCCAGGGCGCCGAAATCTTTTGTCTCCTCGAGATAACTCAATAGTATATAGACCATCCAGAGAAGGTTATCCGTCATATCCGTAGGCGCGCCTATCTTCGTAAGCTGGTGCCACCAGTGGTGGACCGTGCCGTCTTTAAATTGATGCCCGGCGTGCTCCAGTATCTGCTTCTTGCATAGCGCAGGCCTCAGGGGAAGGAAGACCTGCGAATCCTGCAGCTGGTCCCTGAAGCCGGTACCGCCGGAGAACTGGTAATACGCCGTCTTTGCCCACAGCCTGCCGGCGATCGTCTGGTATTTGAGCCATCTATTCGTAAGGATATTGAACGCGTCGTCGGGAGTCTTGACTTCGAGCCCCGCGAAGAGATCGGCCCAGAACTTCTTCGTCCTTTCAAATGCCTTATCGGCGGCTTTGACGCTATGGTACTTCCTGATCATGGCCCTCGCCGTCCGCTCATCGGCCATGTGGCCGATCGTATAGATAATCGTCTTCTTTTCGCCGGGCTTCAGGTCGATATTTACCTGGAGACTCGAAATCGGATCATACCATTCTCCGACGGTATTCGAAAGCTTATCATTCTCAAGCGCAACGGGATTGGCTATCGACCTGTACAGGCCGAAGAACCGTTCCTTATCGCCTTCGTAAGAAGCGCACTTTTTGCTTATGGACGCGAACCCGGAAAGCGGATATTCGGCCATGCCCGTCGATATATATTTTGGGACGAGATGTTTCTTCTTCCGCGCAAATATGGCATTTAAATTTTTATCGAACCGGGTCGCTATGAAAGTCTTCTGGAATTCCCGGTGGGTATCGTCGGAATTGCCGAGGCACCACTCGAGGTATGTTATAAGGCTTAGCCGCCGCTTGCGCGGGCCCTCGTTCCTTATCGTTATCCGCCATATCTCAAGATCCTCGTCCGGCGGGATAAAGACCGTCTCGGAAGCCCGTATATCGTATAGCTTCGAAGTAATCGTAGTGTAACCTATGCCGTTACGTACCTCGTAAAAATCGAATTTCGGGCATAGCGGCTTCCAGGCAAGCGACCAAAAATTCTTATTGCCGCGGTCCTTTATAAAGATATACCTGCCCATGTCGTCGCACACAAGGTCCTGGAACCAGCGGGTCATCCTGGCAACGGCGGAATTTCTCCACCAGCTGTAACCGGAGCCCGTCTGCGACATAATTGCCCCGTAACTGCCGTTCGAGAGTATATTTATCCACGGCCGCGGCGTATCGGGACGGGTTATGACAAACTCTTTCCCGTCATCGGTAAAATAGCCGTATCTGGTCTTGAATTTACTCATTTAAGGGAGTCATTTACTTTCTTGATGAAGCCGGCTACCGCTTCCGCGGCCGTCCGTTTTCCGCTGAATAGCAGGTCGAATTGGGGATTGATGTAAAGGTCCTGGAGTTCCCTCCATTTGGGGTGGAATGGGGAATAGACGACGTACTTCATCGCCTCGTCGAGCATCCGCTTGTTCCTGGGCGGCAGGTCGCTGCCGAGCCAGTGAACGCCTTGAGCTATCTCGACAAGCGCCGGCTGGGCAAGTCCCGTATCCGCGAGCATGCTCTCGGCGTCTTTACCCGTCAGGGCCTTTATGACCTGGTAGGCTTCTTTCGGATGCCGCGTTGTATTAAGTATGCAGTAACCGGATCCGCCCGTTCCCATGCCGCGTACGCCTTTCGAGCCTTTCGGAAACATGGCGACATCCCAATCGAACTCTTTCGTCTTCCTCAGGCCCGGAGTCTCCCAGATGCCCGACGAGAACATCGCGAGCCTGCCCGTCATGAACATCGCCTGAACGCCCATAGCCAGGTTCGTCATCGCTATCGAGGACGGATGGACCTTGTGTTTATTTATGAGGTCGGCGTAGAACTGTAGTCCCGCTACAGCCTCTTTCGAATCGAGCGTGCACCTTGTGGGAGCCTTAACATCGTCGACCAGGCTCCCGCCGAAGGCGTAGACAAAATTCTGCCACGCCCAGGCGTAGAACCCGTATTGCGTGACCCTGCCGTCCTTATCATATTTGGTAAGCCGCTTGGCCTTATCGAGCATATCATTTACATCCCAATCATCCGAAGGATAAGGCACGCCCGCCTCGTCGAATAACTTCTTATTATAATATACGCAGGCAAACGGAGCGGTATCCCTGGGCATGGCGTATAACTTACCGCCGACGGTGAATCTCTTTATTATCTCGGGATAAAAGGCTTTGGCGTCGAACTCCGGGTCGTTCTTTACATATTCGTCGAGGGGGAGCAGGACATTCTTCGTCTGGAACGTAACGAATAGATCGACCTCGGTGCAGATGATGTCCGGCGCGGCGCGGCCGGCTATTCTTGTGAGGAGTTTATCCACATAACCGCGGTAAGGGGTATGCTGAAGCTTTACGAGTATCTCGGGGTGCTTGGCCTGCCACCGCTCTATCATGCCCGTTATGATATTTATCTCGTCGGGCGCGCCCCAGAACGCCACTTCGATCTCTACGGGCTTTGCCGCGCCCTGGGACAGGCCCCCTTCTTTGGCGCATCCGGAAAAGCAAAACAAAAAGAGCGCCGTAAAAACTGTCGCTGCGAGTTTTCTATTCACAAAAGGCCCTCTAATTTTGCAGGGCACACTTAAGTGTGCCCTGCAGATTGCCATGACATTATTACATAGGCTACACTATTCTACATGAAGAAGTAAACTTTGAAATATATCGAGGAGAGGTAATCCGATATGTTATAGTAGTAATTACCCCTATAGCCGACGTCGACCCTGATAAGCCCGGGCGCGTAATATTCAAGGCCCGCCAGGAAGCCGCCGTTGTCGAAATCGCACATGTTCGTACCGGCCGCGTAATCGACGCCGCCCTGGTACCATAGTTTGTCGTAGAAATTATACTGTAAGCGCACTTCGTCTCCGACCCAGCCCGCCATATCGTGTACGGGGTTAGCGCCCCGGCGCGTATACATAGGGGCCATGTTATCGGGCTCGTCCCTGAAAGCGAAATTGGCCCTGACCGTATTCGTCCAGCTCAATTTCGGCGTAAATTCGTGGCCGGCCCTTATCTGCATCTCGTATTTACTGAACGTATTCTTGGTAGGCCAGTAGTAATCGATCGAATAGCTCATCCTGGGTATAACGCTCGTCTTCATGTCGGCAGACTTCATCCTCAGCTCACCGGCATAGAAGAAGTGGTCCGGGCTGTAGATAAAGGCGGCGTGCGGGCGCTTGGATTTAAAATATTCGAACTGTCCAAATAATTCGCATGTATTGGTAGGCGCCACCGAAAAATATGTAAAATAAGTATGCCTGTTCTCGTAATAGGAAGATGTCGAACCATCATTCTTGGCGTCCATCGTCGAATACCGGTAGCCGAAGTTGAGCGTCGTGAGCCAATCTATAGGCTCGATCCTCTTAGCGTACATCCAGAGTATCTCATTCTGGTCCCATTCTTCACGTTTATAATTGGTATTTATCCTGTAAGGGGTATCTACCCCCGTAAACTGCGTAAGCTGCCGGGGGTTCAGGCGATAGATGGGGAACTGGTTCTGGTATATATCGCGGTAATCGTGCGTGTAGCGCCACTGGGCATCTTTATTCCGGGGGTCGCTCATCGTAATTTCGGTGCCGTAGGCCCTTGTAAATATAGGCACTATCTGGAGCCTGTAATTATCATCGCAGTTCCAGGGCTGGTTCCAGTGCAGCCATCGGATCTTCTTGGCATCCAGGATATACGAGTCGATCGGCCGCGGCTCCTGGAATATTTCCACACGCTGGGCGACGGTAAAGTACTTCGCCAGCCTCAATCCTTCGAAGGTAGGATAGTAAGGCGTAACGCCTATCTTATTTATATCTATCCTCTTGAGGACCGGTTCTTCTACGGGCGTAACTTCTTTAATCATGCCGTTCTTGGTAATAGTTATTCCTTTGGCAGGCGGGATATCGGGTTCCACAGAGGAGACGGTAGTGCCATCCGCGCAAAAGACGGGGCTTGCGAAAAGGATGGCACAAAAGGTAATGGCTAATATCTTCATTTTTATTAATCTTATCATATATTGTATATTTGTCAAGCCTCCTGGCAGGATCTTAGCGTTTGGAAAAGCAGAGGCTCACCCACTTCTTTACCGGCTCAAGCTGCATGAACTTTTCCCAGACAAGGCCCGTCTGATAGTTCTCGACCATTATGACCGTTATGCCCACATCGATACCCAGGTACTCCTCCGCCCACCACGTCTTGTCGAGATTGAACGCATCCTTGAAACCGTACTTCCCATATAGAAAACCGCCGTGCTCCCTGTATAGATACTCCAGGCCGTTTATCGAATCCTGCCAATCGAATACTATGGAACCGGCTATGCCCGCCGGGGCTATCGTCCCGTCGTTTAAAGCCTCTCCGGGCTTGGCGCCATACCCCTTGTAGCCAACGGGTCCGATACATGCCGTCAAGCCCCAGCTATCCGCGCCGTAGCTTTTGTATAAGTCGGAATTATCTATGCAAAATTCGCGGTTAGCTTTTACGGCATTCGCGGAATTCGCATAATAGTCCGTGCCCGTCCTGTTCTCGACCAGCCCGCGGAAATCTATCCAAGCGTGCGAATACTGGTAGGTAAATATACTGCCCGTATAACAGTAGATCAGTTTGTAGCCCTTGTATGAATCCGCCGGGCGGGACCATTCATACCACGATTCCGGGTCGATCGGGTGCGTTGCAGACCCTATCGCGAGCGCGTATAGTATCATCGCCTCGCTGTAGGAATCCCAATAATAAGGCAGAAACCCGTTTTCGGGCGTCCAGCCCATACAGATAACTTTGCGGCCGTTCATCATCCACGGCCAGTCGACCCTGTCGTATATCTGGCCCGCGACGGTCTCGACCTCGGTCCCTTTGAAATACTCGCCCGCGAAGAGCGCACCGGCCAGGAAGAGCGCCGTGTCGATCGAGGAGAGCTCCGACCGCCAGGTCCGCTGGCCCGTCCTCATGTCGAGGAAGTGGTAGAAGAAACCGCGCTCGTTCGGGATCTCGTCGCGGAACGCGACCAGCGTCTTTAGCGCGCGTTCGTACGCCTGGCCGCTCTCGAGCCAGCCGCGGGCATCCGCGATACAGAGCGCGGTCAACCCGAAGCCTACGGCGGCGACACTCGCAGGCGCGCCGGGACGCGATGAGTCTTTAATAAGGCCGTTTGCCCGGTTGGCCTCTCCGGCAAAATACTTTATGCTGTCATATTCCAGCTTGTCCAGGAACGAAAGCTCCTCCGCCCGGACAGTATGGGCAGAGACAGCGGGCAAAATCGTCATCATCAGCAATATCGTCAATAACGGTCTTTTCATCACGTCTTATATTTCGATAACACCGAGTCTATGCTGTTCAATATCTCTTTCAGGCGGGTAATTTCGTTTTCGGGTATCGCGCCCATTTTGACAAGCGAATCCATCTTCTCTTCGAGGGCGATCGACTCGGCCTTCATCCTCTTGACATCGCTATGTAGCGTCTCGACCATCTCTTCGAGCGCGGCGGCGGCATCCTTCATCTCGTCATTCTTTCTTATCTTAAAATTCACCCGCAGGTCGCCGTGCCGGATCGCCTCGGCCGACCGCTCTATCCGGTACATGGGACCGGCTATCTTGTGCGACAGGAATATCCCGGCGAGGAATATCAACGCGGTGAGGATAACAATCTTCGGGACGAGCGACCTGTTGACGGAACGGAGCGCCTCTTTAAGTGTCGTCCGCTCCTGATCGCTCAAGAGTTCCGCCTCGCGGAATATCTTCTCCAGACGGTAATCGCCCTTCCGGTAGCGCGCCGCCTCGTAATCGGTAATGCGGTTCACGTTCTCCAGGCTCTGCGAGACCTTGAACTTCGAGAAGTTCTCGATTATCGAGCCCCACATCCCCATATAAAGGCCGAAACCGCTCGCAAGCATCACCGCCAGGAGCGCCCCCACTATCAGAATGGTATACTTAAGCTGAAAGGGTTTATTGATGAAATAATTCTTCCTTTTATATGCCGCCGCCATACCGTTTTCCTTTCGTTTATTAGTATAATTATAGCATATGGACAGGAATAAATATCCCAAAAAAACTGTGGGGGAGGTTTTTGGCCTCCCCCACAATTCACATGGCTTCCACCCCGGGGTGGAAAGAGATGATTATAATGCCCGCAGTACCGCTTCCGCCGCTTTAAATGCCTCTACGACCTCGGTGTAGTTGACCGGGCCGACCCTCGGCAATATTACAAGTACGCCTCGAGCCAGGTCAGCTACGGTAAATGGCTGGTTGGGCCGGCCATTCCACGCGATGCTATTAAGGCACCGCAATATATTCTCTTCACCTGTATCGTTGGCAAGACGCAATGCGACGGCATATAAACCGATTATCGGCGGCAGTATATGCCCTTCCGTCGTCTGGATGCTTAATATTTTGCCGAGATCTTTGATCTTTTCATTACCGTTTAAGACCTCCGGAGTCAGGTTTTCCGCTTGTACCCCGGAAATCTCGGCCAAGGTATTATTTCCCGTCAAGGTAACCACTACAAAATCCTCACCCGGGGTTTTACCCTCCACGTCAATAAGCTGAGTCAGCTGCCTACGCGCATTATCCAGGAGGCTGCTTCCTCTGCCGGACACTTCTATTAGCGTATCCCCAAGATACTTTTTCACGGCATCTTCGCCCGAATGTGCCAGGCTTGTAGGATAAAGGTCGGTGTCCCTCAAAAGGACGACCTGCTTGACCTTTTTCCCGGCAAACTTCTTTTTACTGATATCCTCTAGAATCGACCACAAAAGCGCGCCTTCATGCTTAATGCTGGCCATGATCTCTATGGCATTAGGCCCTGTAAGAGGCTTGCCGCCCGTAGCATCTTCCACTGTTTTAATTACGAATGGATCTATGTCATCCGTAATTGCCGCAGTATCGCTTTCCACGGCTTTTGCCCCACCCTTCGACGGAGGAGCCGTAACCGTAACATCCGGTAAAGCTTGCCGTATCTTGCTTTCAAACGTTGCCTTTGTTTCCTTATTAGATGCCGCAGCCGCCAATTCATTATACTCGGCCCGTCTTTCCGGAGCCGACATGCCGCCTCTTAAGAAACTGCTAAGCGCGCTATTAGCGGCTTGCTTATACATCGGCTCGCTATTCGAAAGGCCGAGCGCCGGTATTGCGGCGGCAGGCGTCGCGTAACGAAGCTGCGCGCGCCGCGGCCCGTAACCAAGGTCCTCGGCGGGTGAATAATTCGGATTAAATTCGAAACGGATGCCGCCTTCCGGAGTACGTTCTACCCAATAAGCATATCCATTCTTCCGCTCTATCTCCGAGAAGTCCGGCCTCACTGCAGGCGCGACAGTTTCCGCGGGTTTTTTACTTACATCGTACCTCTCTTCGCCTTCTACTCTCGCGTTCTTCCCTCCGACGTCTTCGGCTATCCAGTTCGCCATAACAAGCGGCTCATTACCTATATTGACCGTCCTGTGCGAATAACCGGGCTTGAGCAGTACCTTGTCGCCGGGCTTAGCGAATGTAACCTCGACTTCGAACTCGCCGGTTTCGGGATTCCTGCCCTGCTGGACATATAGCGCGTATCCGCTCCATACTTCGTAGAATTCGGGATACCAGACCGGAGCAGGCTGCGAAGTCGTATCGGTAAACACTACCCGGCGGCTGGGATGGATGTGCCCTTTCGTCATTATGAATTCTTCGTCGGCGCCCGCCGCTACAACGCCGGGCTGAAGCACCGTTATATCGAACCTCAGGTGGTTATGATCTACAGCCGAGGCGCTCTGCCGGGCCGCCACGTTCCTATACCCGTAGTATACGACCCTATCGCGATTCACGCTTGTTATGGCACCCGGATTCATTATGCTGTTGCCGGCGGCCGCGAGCGGTCTTACCCATTTCGGCTCGGATACTATATTCCCGCCTAAAATCAGCTCCCCGGTCCCGCTCGTCAGTTTTATGTCGAGCCCCGCGTAACCTGACAGGTCTACGATCTTCGCCTGGTTCTTGTCGATCGTGCCGTCTGAGCGCGACGCATCCGTCGTTTTATCGCGAGTAGCCCGATCCGGAGTCACGCCCGTCTTCTCCCTCGCCAAAACCTCTTCCGGCCTGTGAACGAGGAGGACATTCTTAGTATCTCCAAAATCCTCAAAAGCTACAGGCTTTTCAGTGTGCGCTCCATGCAGCTGTAGTATATTGACATCGTAATGGCCGTCTTTTACTCGTGCAACAAACGCACCCATAGCCTCACTGTCGTTTGGCACAAGTAGATCCACGACTATGTTTTCCGCGTTTAATGCGCTAAAACCGTTATTCAATATTTCTCCGTAGTTTCTCAAAGAAATAGGCGTAACGATAGCGATACGTATGGCCTCGCCCGGCTTCTTTGAGGCCGCTTTTCTTGCAACATCCAAATATCTGGAAGCGACGTCTGCCATTGTCAACTTCTGCGCCGCCGCTAAACTCTGGGCGCGTTGTTCGTTATACATTGCAGGGTTTCCTATCAATTCGATAATACGTTGCGCCGCCCCTGAAAAATCTACCTTGCCGTCGGGTCCAAACTTAACAGTTACCATATTGAGACCTTCTGACGCGACATCCGTCATAGAAGGAGATTCAAAAACCACGGGAATCGAGCTACCCGGATTCTCGTGAAGAGTGCCGGAATATTCTACCTTAGGCTCGAAACCATTCAATAACTCCCTGTACATCTGAGTATTGAAATCAACCAGAGACGCCTGCAACTTTTTCACTTCTTCCTTATTTATTTCACCGTCGACAATTACAATTTTGCCTCCGTCCGATCGTTCCCATAGCCATGTTTTAAATGAAGCTAGATCGGTAAATCCGCCTGTTTGCCTATATGCACTCTCCAGATCTTCTGCTTTCAATATAATGCAGTCCGGGTTCGTTCTTAACTCTCTCAATTCATCTACGACGGTTCCGTCCGGATTCTTATACGGAACAAATTTACCGGCCACATAACCAAGAGCTTTTGTTTCAACAGACCGCCTTCTAATCTCCTTCACCAAGCCTACAACGTCTTTTACCCACCTCATATCCGACCATGTGGTCACCGAGCCCACTACACTGATGGTTAGATCTTTCGGCGCCGCGGCTTGAGGGTTAATATTAAAGAACCCGTGTGGAATGGCCATAGCCTTATCTGTGCCGCACCGTGCCGCATAAGTAGCTACCTCGGCATTGCCGAGCAAAACTACTTTGTCAGACTTACCGAGTGCTTTCTCAAGATCCGAAGCGGCGAGTCCATTCGCCACGCCGGGTAACCCTTGCGGGAAGTACCTGTTTACGTCAAATTTTCCTGCCAGGTCGGAGGCATCTGCCAGATCAAATGTAAAATTATTGCCTTCCGCCTGTAATTGCTCCACTGCCGTTTTAATGATAAGCTGCCCTAACCCCAACATTTCATAAAGCTCATCTGTCTCGTGGCCTTCCACGCCCTTATATGCTTCGCCGGATATTGTAAAGGTCGCTCCTGTATTGGAGAACCTCACCAGCATCATGGCCCCCGTAATGCTATTGGTTATATGGACTCCGCTTACCACCGTTACTTTAGGGTCGTTAAAATTGACTAGGAACCGTTCATCACCCGCAAACCATTGATCGGCCAGCTCTTTCATCCTGTCAGCAACCATGTATTTAAATCTATCGTCTTCTTTTGCCAGTGCAGGCTTTCTTTCCTCATCGACCGTCGGCCTGAGGTTGTAATTCTTCTCTATCCAGTCAAGCTGTTCAACCGGGTTTCTACCATCCCACTGATGGACCATGGCGCCCAATAAAGATATGAGATAAAGCGCGGCATTGTCCCCGCCCTGATATCCTTTTCCATCGGGCCGCTTATAATCTTTTGGCGCTCCCCAGTTTGTATTGGTCATGGGGTTAGTAAAGGCATGTGTCGTATTTTCTACGGCCAGGTCCGCAGGAAGCGCGGCCATGCCTCTCATAAAGAAAGGATATCCTGCCTCGTGGGGAATGACCCTGACTAAATCCTTACCCCCCAGTTCCTTCCTATATTTATCATTGATCGCATTCGCCAGATCACGCGCGCTCACTCCAGTCCTCATATCGTTTATGATAGTGAGCGTCTTTCCCTGCTTATAATAGCTGATGGCGAGTTGTTCCATACTTAAGAGCAAGAGTTTCGCGCCGCTTAGCGATACGGGGTTACCGTCCGGCCCCACGGCTACTATAGAACCTCTGTCACCGTCGGGATCAACTGCTAATATGACACGGCCGATCTCTTTGGCTTTAGCCCGCAGGCGCTTCATCGCATCTTTTTTATGCTCATTGGGATCGATTATATAGTCAGTCTTATAATCAGGCTCAAGCACTCCGTTATCGACCATTACATCCGCGCCCAAAGCATTAAGTATATCAACGAGATTCTTACCTATCGGGCTTCCATTCATGTCGACACAAAGCTTGGCGCCTTTCAGAAGTTCTTTCGTAGGAGTATTCTTCGGGGCAGAAGTTGCCCGGATCATATCCGCGGCTACCTGTATATTATTATCCAGGAACTTGGAAATGGTCACAATGTTCCCTTCCGGTTTTGTATGCTTAATTGGAGCAAAATCTCTTTCCTCAATAGCATCGGTCAACGTGCCGCTTGTGACGCCTTCGCAATGCCGCACTTCAGGACCGCAGTAGACCTGGGAATCGATACCCAGTTTTGCGCCTAAAAAGTCATTTTTAACATGACTCATGGTAAAAAATGCCCAGTTACCGCCGGTGCCGTTTACCGCATCATAGAGTTGGGCATAATTACGCATATCTCCGCCGTTTATCACGCCCCAGTAATAGATACCGCCTCCGTTATCGCATATACCGGTGCGCAATATGGCATCCACAAAAATCTGGGCCGCTTCAAAGTGTTTATTATAGCAATCGACTCCTATGTGAAGGACTATGCCGTCTTTTTTTCCGGTCTTCTGCTGAAGTTTTTTCGCGAAAGCAAAGGCAAAAGCAACAGCAAATTCGGGATGCCCTTTGTCGGCGCCGTCTCTCCAGAACGGTGAACGGATATCGTAATACATAATGCCCGCTTCGAGCGCCTGCTGGACGGACGCTTCGTCGAGGCTGTCCATAAACTTTTTCAGGCCTTCCGTCATCTCGCCGTCGGCGGTAAAGAAACGCCCGTCGGGTGTGAATTTTCGTCCATGTATGTCCGTAAGACCGGCACCTGCCACTATACCATTCCCTACTCTTGATAATTTCTGCACATTATTGACAAGGTCTCTTTCGTTAAGCGCCGCGCGGACGTTCTTTGTCAATGCGATACCCTCGATCCTCGCTTCGTATTCGACATCCGTCTCGCCGTTACGCTGCGGATTTTTTATATGCTCTACTTCATGGCATATTGCCTCCATCATAAGATCTAAACCGTCCGGAAGCGATAAGAGATACAGGAAGTCAACCTCATCCACATATATGGAGCTTCTAATATGGCCGTAATGGAAGTAAAGGTCCGGCGTAATATTATTTTTTACAAGTTCTTCTTTAAGCCCTCTCAGTATGACAAAATTCAACCCCGGGAATTTGGTTTCCACTTTTCCTTGCAACTCTTTTACCTTATCAAGATCGGCCCCTTTAACGCCTACATTGTTTTCCTTCGCTAGTTCGGGTATCGTCCGGTCAGAATAACTATCTACATTATGATAGGGCAAAAGCGAAGCGGCCTGCCTATTAAAATCTATCAACTTCCTAATTATTCCGTTCAGGGTCCGTTCGGCATAGAGCCTTTTCTCAGCAGGTATGCCTGCGATGCTCGTCCTGACGCCATGATCCTCGGCCGAGACGCCTTCACCGTTAGCGCGTATCGCGCCTGTCCCGCCCTGGGCTTGAGTCCCGGCGGGGCCGGCGCCGACGTGCCTTGCTATATCTGGGACCAATTCTATACCGGTGATCCTGGTATCTTTCTGGGACGCCCTTAACTCATCGATGCATCTTGCGAAGCCGGGCCTTTTATCCTGCCTATCACTGGCCTCAACGGCCTGGTCCGCCGTCTCCGGATTCTTAAAATCGTCGAGTTGACGTGAAGCCTCCATCGCGAAACCTGCGTTCATATTTTTCAGCATTGTGAGGTCGCCGGTAACCGTCTCCGGATATATAAATCCGTCCCGGAACCTGAAATAGACCGGGAGCCCCTGCTTCTTCATCTCCTGCAGGGCGATCCATTTATAATAGATATAGAACCTGTTCTGTGGATTGGGGCCTATAACGACTTTTCTGGTCTTGGCATTCATTGCGACTTTTTCCATCAAGAAATGTTTTCCATTAAGCGCCAGAGGCGTCCCGCCCTTTATCCTCGGATCCGTACGGGTCTGCTCCAATACCGCGTTCTTGCCCTCATCGAGCCTGTCGGGATTTCCCATCATCTTGAGCGCAAGGGCCATGATGCCCATGTCGATATCATACGGCGAAAGGGTCGGATGGGGTGATGACGAATACCCCATTACTATCAAATCATTTACGCGGCCCTGTATCCAGTACTTCACTCCCGTTCTTTTGCGCAGATAAGACTCCGCGTCTTCCTTAATATTATGAATAGCGCCTTTGGCGTCTATCCAGAAAGCCCTGTTATTCGCGACGACCTGCATAGTGCCGGAGCCATGCCCGACAGGGGTAGGCTTGGTATTCGTCATGCATATAGGTTTTCCCGATGCATTAAAACCATATCCGTGGAATGTAGGTTGGACCACAAAAAGCACGTGTTCGGGATTATGACCGTAAAAATTATTCTTTATTATCTCCTGCATAAGCGGAAAACCGCTTTCGTCGTTTATTATAATAGTCCACGGCCTGTTCCGTATGATCTTTTGCCGTTCTTTAATAATTTGTTTATCCGTCTTTTTTATACCGGCTCGCTCGTATTTTTTCTTTAGCTCTTCCTCTATATTAAGCCATCTCTGGACGGCTATACGTGTGATTACGCTAAGGTCCTTGATGCCATCCGCGGGTATCTTTTTACCCATCCTGTCGGCAATATCATAGACATCGGCTGCGGCGTGCGATTTGGTAGGGTCGGCTTTCTGGCCTTCACCAAACAGACGCGAGGCCGCGCCGGCGAATGTGTCAATATAACCGCATTCGGTACTGGCGGTCAATGCGCGTGCCTGCTCAAGATATTGAGGAAATTCCGGTGATTTCATGAAGTCTTCGAGTAATGGTATATCCTTAAAAAAGTTATCGGTCGATATATTCTCGAGAGAACCGACATATGACTCGGCGACAGACTGATTATACTTTTCGGAAATAAGATCATCTACAGGCTCGACCTTCTTCTTTATCATATCCCCGATCTTCTTGGTGAGAACCCTTATCTCTTCCTTGAGCGCGGCAACGGCTGTAGCGTCGGCTTGCGGATCGGATTCCATGCCATCAAAGCGCTTTTGCATATCTGCGAGTTGTGCCTCTAGCGGCTCTACTTCGGCTGTTCTCCATGCAGAGTATTCGCTCATAATACGCGGGAGCTCAGGGATAACTTTCGTCAACTCTTTCATCGCCTGTAATATGTATGCATTGAATAATTCGGGTGAGGAGTAGGCTTCGGCAAGAGATATTTTGCCTGCCGGCTTAGCACTTGCTCGTATCATATCGAGTTCGGCTTTGGGCGCAACGGCAGTGAATGCCCGCTCAAACGCATCATTGAACCCGGGCGTTGCCGCTATCGCTTCCAGCATCTTTTTCGCCTGGGCGGTAATCTTGGCATCGGACTGGCGCGGCCATGTTTCATGCAGACAATTTTCGAGGCTGAGCTGCATACCCATCATGTATGCCTCCAGCATAGCCGCCTTTTCGCGCGTTAAGCGATGGTTGGGATTAACAGCCACTGTCTTCCTGAGCCAATCCCTCATAATGGCAAAGAACCAGTCATCCCTGAACTCCACATTATTGTCTATGACTCTTTCTATGAGGTCTTTTGTCTTGGCGTCTTCTACGGGAGAGGCCCTTAAGAATACTTTGAGTTTCTTGGGCTCCATCGTAACGAGCTGTGCCCGGCTTATCGGAGCAAGCATGCGCTGTTTCGCTGTGTCCGGGGCCGTCAATATATCTTCTATTGGCGTTCTCTGGTTCGTAAGTATCTGGATATAAGGCGATGGTACATCCTTTGTGATGGTCGGGCATACTACTATATATGATACGCCGCTCTTCTCGAGCAGTCTGGACATGCCTTCGGAATGGAAACCGCCCGTAACGAGCACCGCTATCGACTGTTTCTCCCTGTCCATCTCCTTTAAGGTATTCTCGACCAGCGCCTTATCGCGCTTTGTGGCGATCATGTAGAAGTCTTCGAGCTTCGGCATAGCCTTCGCGACCGCATCGCTCGGAGGCTCGAGGGCATAGGCAAGGCCGTACTGCTCGCCCTTCTTCTTTATAAAGCCGGCGAAAGAGTCGTGCGTAAAGTCATCCTTGTGCGTCTGGTAATAGTTAAAATCGCCGTTCAATAGTTTTATATTCACCATGCCGATCAGGATATCGATATGGCGCGACAGTTTATCGAGCGTCCTCTGGTCGTCGTTCGTGAAGAGCCGTTCCTTTATATCGGTCTCTACCGTCTTTATCTCGGTGAAGAGCCGTTCGTTATCGATCTTGGAATATACGGAGTTATATATTATATAGTTGTAGAGGTTGGGGTACTTCTTAGCGAGGTCGATATTCTTATCGATAGTGCATTTCTTTAGATAGGCATAAAAGTCCACGGACGATATCTTGCCCGACTTGAACGCTATCGACTGCGCCACCATGTCGCTCAAGCCGTCCTTATCCAGGAGCTTGGAGAGTTCGTCGATGAGGGCGCTTCTTTCCCTGTCGGTTACGTTGAAGTCTATCTTCTTCTCGTAGCCGAGTACGCTTACGAGCCTGAAGAAGTTCTCGTAGCTTCTTACGTTAAGCTTACGCCTCTCGGCCATCTCCTGTAAAAAGCGTATATAATCGTTAAATTGCATCTTCTTTGAGTCGTAATCCGCGGCTTTGGCGTCCATCGCCCGCAGTTCGTTAGAATATATGAAACCTTTTAATTTATTGAGGGCGCCTTTTATCGAATTATAGTACTTTTCGGTATCGGCCTTGAGCGGATAACTGGATGTAAACGCGTTTAAATTCTGTATATAGGCGGCTCTATCTTCCGCGCCGAATAATTTTATCGCATAGTTCTGGGTTATGGATAGGAATTCCGGACCGGTGATCTCGCCTTTCTTCATGAAGTAGGTCGCGACCTCTTTGCGCACCTCTTCATCCGGGAAAGCCTTGAACCATGTCGTATCGATGATGCCGTCCGCGCCTTCGACCGATATCAGGCTGAGATTATGATTCTTTATAAGCGTCTCTAAGATACGGACTATATTGGTCTGTGCCTCATAGTTACAATGGGCGTCCTGGATATTTACTATCAGTTTGTTGGAATTGCCCATAAACCTGGACTTGATGAGCCCGTACTCTTTTTCGATTGCGATACTCGAAGCATTTGTAAGAGTTTGGGTATTTTGCGGCGTATTGGGTTTGGTTTGAAGGGTTTCCGCGAACGCGATGTTAGAGAGAAGGAAAGACTGGATTACTAGAACCGAAATTAATTTTCGCATCATAGTTCTATCTCCTTTAATATCTAACTTTTTTAACATTAATAAATAGTGTAATAAGTTTACCATATTAAGCTGGTATGTCAATACAAAAAAACTAACTATTTTATATTTTAATTTCCACCCCGGGGTGGAAATATGGTTAACTTTGCTCTGCAACCGCTTGGCGGGGCTGCAAGAGCAAAGTTAACCCACTACCGCGGTGGCGCGCAGTAGTGTTTTTTACATTTTACGCAATTACCACTTTCTTGCCGGGTGAATTCACCCGGCAAGAATATAGGTTATGCGGCGCTGCTGAGTAAGAGCATCGCGTGCCTGTATGTTGCAATCTCCTTATCTATGCCTATCGGCAGGATCGGGTTAAACCTGAACTTACCGCTAACTTGACGCTCATCGGTAACGCCCGGAGGTAGTTTGCCCGCCCCGTCCACAACCAGGTTGACCAGCACCGAGTATGAGTGTATGGCGGCAAGGACCCTGGTATTATTCACTTCTATCTCTTCGATCTCGAGGAACTTTTCGGCGCCCGGCTTTTCACCATCTTTCATAAGTTCGCCCTTAGCGGCCCGCACGCCTATGAATTCTCTGGAAGTGCCAGTCTGGCCCGCAATCGCATCCATCATCGCGCTATAGGAGGCGTAGTCGTGCTTGTTCACGAACCTGGCCATACTGCCATCTCCCGCATAACCGCCCGCGCGTAAGAATAAGAGCATATCTTCCGCGTTCTTTATATCGTCTCCGCCGACAATGTAGCTTACTATGCCCTGTTTTGCGGCCTCGTCCATGTTCTCGACGGTGTACGGGTCGGAGAGGGCCGTATCCTCGCTTGTAACTATGACTACCGGTTTGGCCAGGCTAGACCTATCGATGGCCGGGACCGGGGTGTAATATGCATCCTTCACCCTTTCATCGACCCTGCGCTCCGTAACGAGCCTGCGCAATGTAGCCAGCCTCTCGGCCTCTTCCAGGCTGAAGCCTTTAGCCGCATGTTTCTTCTGATATTCGCGTATTGCCTTGTCGAAGTCGACCTTACCGAGCCTCGGCAGGAGCGCTTTAATAACATCGTCTATCCGGTCGCGGACGCTATTATCTATCGTCGTCGCCCGGAATACGATATCGTAATCCCTTGTTAATTTAACCTCGGCCAGGTCTTGCTTGAATTGTTCCGTCCTTGTATTCTCGATGGAGATCGTGTCGTCGACCAGGACACCTGTGAGGTTTTGCTCCCTGGCCCGGGCGGACAATTCTTTAGCCGCAGACACCGTATCTTTGAGCAAGACCACATCAGCAACTATATCTTGCGGGAATCCGGCACTGCCTACTCTGGGCTTCAGTTCATCGTATATCTTTTCGGACGTCGTCCCGATAAGGAGTTTCCTTGGGGCGGGGCCCGCCTCTTCACCATTCATAAAACTTCGCATATCGATTATTGAGCCCAAGATAGCTGCCCCGAGCCCGGCCGGCGCGAGCCACAACGCGGCGGCGCCGGTCTTCTTTAAAGAGTTGAGCCATTCCATCAGTCCGCCGAAAGAAGCGGTAATCTGCGGCCAGTGCGCGGTGATATACGGGACCGCGTAGGCAAGGATACCGTAAACCAGGGCTAACCCTACCGCAATCTTTAACGCGGTAACGATGATCTTATATGCCTCTCTTAAAATCTTGACGGCAAAGTACAGAATAATAGCGCCTGCTACAGCATAGGTAACTATATAGCCGGCCGGCACCTGGCTGATATCCACGTTAAAACTTGGAAACTTAAAGCCGGCCTCTTTTACAGCCGCAACAAGCGCTAAGACCGCGGGCAGGAGAATTACACCCCGGGGTGTAAAATATCCGTCGTCGCCCAACCCGCGGCGGGACGTATTATCATTTGAAACGTTTACTTTTCCCGACGTCGCGACCATATCCAAATAATGGATCAAATGGTTATGGCAGTGTATCCATCGCTTTAAATAAGGTTCGTATATCTGTTCATCCCACTTCCTGCCACTGATAAATTTCTCGATCTCTTCCATCTTCCGTAACATATTTCTCAATATCCTCTCACAGCCTGGCGGTACGATCGAGAATCGCTTTAATGCTTCGCTATATATTAAGATCGCTTTATCGAACGCCATCATCGCCCCAAGATAATCATCCTCATTGAAAGCTTTTACGCCTCCGTCATAATGACCGATCGCTTCTTCGAGCAATCCTTCCGGAGAAACTTTACCGCGGGCGCTGAATAGCGCGCCCCCGTCGGCAAATATATGGACCAGGTAATTGGCGGCGGCGGAAGCAAACAGGCTATAGAGCGGCACGTCCAGATAAATCAACGATATCCGGGCGTGTGACAGAAATGAAATTATCGCGGCGGCGGATGTTATTACGAATAATGCGAGACTCGCCGCCGGCCCGGCGCGCATCTCCTTGACGTTAGTCCTGCCGAAATCTCCGCCTATCCAGTGGCCAAGCTCATGGGCAACCCAGCCCACGGTAAATGAAGCTATTGATGTAATCACCGCCAGGTCTAAGGCAAGCGGCCACCATCCCAGCTCTAAAAAGAGAAGAGGCGCCGCGACGGCTATGCCCAAAACTATACCGCCGAATATATACCGCGGCGCGAGCTGGACCGAGCCATCTTCATCGTCAGCAAGGAATTCCAGGATCGATATCTCTCTGGCCGGGGCGGATATCTTACTATGCGAATCGATCAGCTTCAGGCAATTGGTCATGCGGTGATCACAACCTCTCCAAATATCACGGTATTGAGACTTCTCGCCGTCACCAGGTTCGTTGATCTCGATCGAGCGTATAATGGATTTCATCATCCGGAACATCGAAAGAATATTGCCCTTACAGCCGGTGGGGACAAAAGAAAATTTCTCGACGATCCTGGTGTAACCGCATATGGATTTATCGAACAAAAGCATGGCTCCTATGTAATTTCCGTTCGAAAACTCTGCGGCGCCGCGCTTATAAAAATTATCCGCCCTTTTAACAAGCCCGGAGGAGCGCAGTTTGATAATGAGCGCATTCTCATCCGCGAAGATGTGGACAAAGTAACTCGCGGCGGCGGAAGTAAGGATAGCGGCCAGCGGTACTTTGGTAAATATGACCGGTACCTGGACCGGTGAGAAGGCAAAGAATATCGCGGCGGCGGATGTTATGGCAAATAATATAGCGCTGGCTAGCGGGCCGCCATACATCTCATCGGAAGAGTTTCTCGCGGAATCCCTGTTTATTATGTGCCCAAGTTCATGGAATCCCCATCCCGGCAGAAACATGATGACCGGTATTATTACCGCAAGTGCCAGACCGAGGGTTCCCTGCTGAGCAATAAGGAAAGGCGCCGACGCAAAAAAACCCGCCGCCCCGCCTATATACCTATATTCCGGCGCGAGATGAGGCACTGCGGCGGCAGACGAGCCAAAAGGAAGGCCTCCGGCAAAACCGGCGCAGGCAAAAGGCTCTTCCCACGCTTTTACCGCATGCGCGGCGATACTATTTTCAGGGAGCGGATCCTTCTGCCTGGACTTTTCGCTTCTAAGATCCATGTAAAATGTGAAATCCACCCGGTTGGATGAGCCCAGTTTTTCGAAACCTTTCGCGGCTCTTGCTCCCGACGGAACTATCAAGACAGGCGCAAACTCCTTGTTCGCATCTGAGCCCATAAGCATTGCCGCGTATCCTTCATCCATCCCCCGGGTTATTATTAACGCGACAGGTTCGAAATGGAAATCACCGTTTACTCCCAACTCATCTTGAAGTTCCCTGTAATATCTCCGCCTCTTTTCCTTTCCGGCTTTTGTGCGATCATCGCTGGAATATAATAAGTTACCTCTTATCACATTAAAAGGTACCCGGTACTTCAGTTCCTCTTCCAAGGCTTTCATCACAGGTTCCACATCAGCGTCGTCTACAAATATAACCCCCGCCGCGGGATGCCAATGATCCGGACGGAACCTTTCCGATAACAATCGGCCGAGTTTTCCCCGGATGGCAGGTGAGAGCATTTCGAGCATATTTGGAGCCTCATAATTTTCAACGGGTTCCGGCGAGCCGACTCGTAAGTCAAACTTCACTACGCCCGACGCGCGCATATTTCTAATCAGCCGGTCGGCAACTTTTTCGTCCGTAGTCACCAGGATTGGATTTACACGGTAATCCAGGGCCAGGTCCCCGATCATGCGTATATACTCTTCGTCAACATCTCCGGCAACATCGTAAATACCTGTTATGCTTAAGCCCCTTCGTTCCCTCGCTTCATACTTAAGCCCTAACTGCGCTATGATAGTTTCACGCCATTTTTTGTGACGCGCTTCTACGGGGAGAAGGGCCGCTTCTCTTACAGCGCGCGGCGAACGCCATGTGCTGTTTATATGCCTTTCCATTTCGTCGTAAATGTCCAAATCAAACCTCAGCCTTTTTATCACTCTATCTTTACACTCTTTGTCCACAAGGATTACGGGCTGTAAAAAGCTGTTACCGCCGACCGGAGCTATTTTGCTATAATAATCGTGCAGCATACTATGCATGCGCCCGACGAGTTCATGGGGTATCATCAATTCCATCCGCTTGTTGACCAGATCCCTTTCTTCATCGGATTCCCTTTTAAGGATATAGAATACCATGACAGCGATACCGCCAATTAGCATACCTATAGATACAAAACCGCCTAAATTAATAATTCCAAGAATTCCAAAGAACATGCTTACGCTTGCGAAAGAGATCATGATATCTCTTTTTAAATCGGCCGGCACCTTTAATTCTGCAGGGGGTTCTTTAGTTGTAGAAGCAAGGTATCCGATATTCCATCTGTAATGAATGGCTGAAACTACCGCAAATTGCAGGATATTTAATACAAGACCTGTGATACCGCCGAAAGGAGTAATAGCAGAAAGGCTTAATACATTCAATAAATACACGCGAAATATGGCGCTTGCCGGAGGGGCTCTTACTCCGCCTACGCTCCCCAAATGGCTCGCATAAAATACAGACCAGCTAATAAAGATGGCTCCGATCGTCCCGCCGTACCAGCCTGTCCAGGAAAGCAAATTAGTAATAGCAGTGAATACGGCTTGCTCCCACACGGCCTGGCCGCGCTCGGTCATGCCCAGATACTTTAGCCGCGTATTTTGCGTCCTCTGGAATATCCACCTCAGGGCCGGTATCATGCCTGCCCCGAATCCGAGGTCCGAAGGACCGAGTGGTTCGGGGCCTGCCCCGGACCCAGAACCATCCGGTTCTGGGCGCAGTCCGAGGCCCGAAGGGCCGAGTGGTTTGGGGCCTGCCCCGAATCCGAGGCCCGAAGGGCCGAGTGGTTTGGGGCCTGCCCCGAATCCGAGGCCCGAAGGGCCGAGTGGTTTGGGGCCCACGTTCACAGTGAGTGTCACGTACTCCTCCAGTCTCCTGCGAGTAAATATATTCCCTTCGGTCATTAAGCGAGTATCCAAATATTGCCTGATACTTTCCGTATCGGAATCTGTCTTTGCTACCCGCGATAAACTATTGATCACGCTATCCTCATAAGACTTCCGGGGCAGTCTGCCGTCCGCCAGCATAGCGATAACTTTATCGATAATAGCTCTTCTATAAAGATCCGGGATATCCGATGCGGAAAGCAGTTCCAGCCCCTTTTTTCTTATCAGCCCGTCGGGCGCAAAACGTACTGCCATAATAGCGGCAAATCCGCCTATTGCAAAAGCGAGGCCCAGGAATCCTATGCTAGTGATGGTGATATTTGCTAAAAATGCGTGGGAGAAAATCAGTAATATCGAGATCACCCCAAGAGCTTTATGTGCTCTTATAATTAATTTTTCGGCCTTATCCGAAAAACTCTTATTGGCTTTGATAAGTACCGGACTGCCTTTAGTTATATACTCGAGCGCAAGCGCCGCTTTAGAAAGCTCGATGGCGCGTTCTATCTCCGGCTGATCCATAATAATGCCGGATTCCCGGGCAAGAGACTGCGTAACAGCATCGATCACCCTCTTGATATTACCCGGAGATTCTTTATTCCCGGCATAAATGAATTTTACTTTGTTGATAGTGCTATGCCCCCGAACCAGCATCTTGTACGCGGTTAAAAATCTCTTTAAAGTCTCTTTTACAGGCACACTCTCACCTGGGAACTCTCTTTCGACGACCTCTTCCGCCTCCAGCTCAGAGATCCTGCGCTCATTATCCGCCGCGGCCTCTATCGCGCCTGCGCGCTTACCAAACGATATCACCATATACGGCAACACCCAGAACGGCGATATTATATATTGGACGGTCCATGCGAGCGGCTCGCTGACAAACCACCGGCGCATCTTTTCATGCGTCGATATGAAAAACTTTTCCATCGGAGGCAATAACCCTATACCATAAGCCACAAAACTCATCGTAGAGGCGAATTGCGCCAGGAAATACAGGACGCCGGGAGCGGCTATACTGCGCAGTAAGACAGTGCTGCTGGAAGAGACGAGCAGTACCGACAAATACCCAAACGCGGCAAAACTAAGAGCGTGGAAAACCGCTCCATATATAATGTAATCCCTGCGAAGACGACGATGCGGATCACCATCGGGGGAATCCGGAGAAGAAGCCGGCCGCTTCTTCCCTATGCCATTAAATTGCGCGGCCATTCCGATAAAGGCAAAACCGGTAAGCATAGCCGCGGAGAAACCTTTCGGCACAAGGTTCTGCAACGGCGACGACTTGATCGTCTCCCAAGAGAAGCCATGCCACGCCGGTACGGGAGAACCGGGACGCATGATCTCGAAACCTGCCAATATGGCCGCTATAATAAGGAGCGGGAAGATAAATGCCCCCCTAATGGATCTTTTATCCGGATATGCCAGATATATGACTATCGCGCCGATAGCATACGCCGCCATGTCGGAATAGTTGAATATCGAACCCGGCATCATGGCCAATATATTATGATAGTAATTATTCTTGACTGCCGTACATAAAAATATCTTCGCGGCGGAAGACGCGGCCAGAGAAAGAAAAGAGACAAATCCCCCGGAGGAGAATCCTATAGCCGAGAATATTATGGCAAATACAACCGGAATCGCCATATGCGGCCCGGACATAGCAAGAGGGGTCAAGAGACCTGCCGCTCCGGTATAGCCGTATTTTACGCAGATCCAGCTCCCCGCCATTAGAAGCACGCCGAATATAAATACCATGACACTGATCCGCCCGGATTTATCGTTCAATGTACCGGGTTCATACGCTACAGCGGGCTCACTACTTGGTACTTCCGGCGGTTTGGATACGTCGGCAGGCTTGGCGGTTTTAGCCTTATTTATGGTCGCGTCCGGCTCTTTAATCAAACTAGCTAGGATAAATAATACAGCGGCTATAAAGAGAAGCATAGGGCCCGGATAACTCTTTGCGATATTCCACAGCAGTTCCCAGATGGGAACGTCACCTTTAGCGCCCATACTGACAAATAATGTAAGCGCGATAAATATCGGCAGGAGCGACTTAGCGCTTATGCCCGCCCCGGATCCGAAGCCCGAAGGGCCGAGCGGTTCGGGGCCTGTCCCGCCTTTCGGCCCGGGTTCGCCTAAGAGCTTGAGTGTTTCAAGGGCTTCCGCGCGGATAAGCACATTGCCTTCGACCGCATTCCGGGTCACAAGGCTCAGGACCGTCTCTTCCCGGCCGTCTATCATAACTTTTGTATTGCGAACGGTATTTAATATAAGATCGCGCTTTTTACTATTGGAATACTTAGGGTTATACGCCTCTTCAAGGATAGCATTCAATGCCGCTTCGGCCGTGTGACATATAATCATACCGTCCCTATCCGCCAGGCCTATCATCACCAGTTTTACGATAGTTTCGATATCGTACGGCATGATATACTTATCACTCTTCGCGGCTAACAATAAATCCAGGTCGTTAAGGCAATGCCGCGCCGTATCGCTCCTGATCAGGTCCTCGAAACATGCAACCGCTTTACCCCAGCCCCTCTCTTCCATAACAGCTTCCATTAACCTGCTCTTTAAATTTCCCAGATAAGAGTTGAAGCTGGGACTGGCGATTAAAAATTCGCCTAACTCTTTGCGCATCTTGCGGATATACTTCTTCTCCGCCGCGCCTGTCGAACCTTCATCATGGAGCCTTGCGAATATGTCCGCGACATGTTCCATAGACCAGGCCGGTTCCAACGGCCCGGCGGGCACTTTGACCATCTCCTTCACAATATCGTTATAGTTGTCTATCAGCGCTAGTATACGTCTATTCTGCTGTAATGCGGCGCGAGTATCGGCGGAAATCCCGGACCTGAATATCTCCGACAACCCTGCGCCGTTCCTGCCCATGATATAAAGCATCGAAGCAAATCTCTCAAGATGGGCTTTTTCATCCGGAGTTATCCTGGAGGAGAAACGGCTTGTGAATCTCCGGATAGCGCCGGCAAATTTATTAGCCGGCGCGGTTTTATGCGCGATGTATTGCGCTAGTTCGTCAAATGGCTCGCCCTTTACGTATTGTTTTATCCTCACCGACAGAGGATCGTCCGACGGCGATCCGCTCCTTCCGTAAAATTTCCCAGCCCACGCGGCGTATCCGGACTTTGCGCCGGACGTCTTATTCACCAATGCCGCTAAAGCATTGATCCCCAGGTGAACGAGCATGGCGAGGATCGTCGCTCCGGAGGCGTTGGAGGAAAATCCGGACATATAGACAAGGCCCAGTTTATCGAATAATGACGGGCCGAATACAGGTATCGCTATGCCGGCCGACGCCGCGACGAGCGGCGCGGTAAACACTCTGGCAAACCAGCTTAGGATAACCCATGGACGCTCTATAAACTTCTTATCCTTATCGCCTATTACCACATATGGTAACGCAATGGGAAGCTTGTCCCTGATACCAACCAGCGAAACACAATACTTGCCCATACTACTCTTATAAAATATGACTCCTTGCCCGGAAAGCTTGTTGACAAGTATCTCCATGGAAATATTCTGGTCTATATTCGGGCATCCTAGTATAAAAGTGTCATTCCCCCTGGACTGGGCTATTGCCATGGCGAGGATAAGCAGGCCGGTCGCAATACCCCCATTCCTATATTCATCTCTTACATATAAACCATAATCGGATTTAAGGCCGCTATGCAGGTCGTGAGAAAAAGGCCCATATACCGCGTTTTGGCCGTACGCATCGCGGACCACGTCTATAAATCCCACGGCTCTGCCGGCGCTATCATGCGCGGTCAGCGTAAAAGCCGCTTTTCCTTCTTTCGGAACTTTCTGATACCGGAAATCGAAGACTTCCCCGCTTGAGGCCATGATTCTTACCGGACGTTCCGCAACTAGCCCGCCCGCGGCTTCCTTAGGATCTATATTCCGCGGCGCAAACGGCAGGGGCTCGTTAAAGATGTGTAACGCGACAAAGACAAACGCGGCAATGCCTAATACCGCCCAGGATACGCTCCCGGCTATATACAGCGGCAGACACACTTTGGCAAGTTCCTCCAAGAAGGGTGCGTGTATAAAAGGCGAGTAATTACGTATACCGAATCGCTCAGCCAGGCCCGTCCACGCGCCAGCCTGTAACTTAGCCTCCGCGCCCTCCACCTTCCATCTCCTGTATTCGGCGCTCTGCAATATCCTAGCCTCCACCTGCTTCTCCTTTTTGCGCGCCATTTTATCCAGAAGGTCCGAGGAAGAGACAGGAGTCTTTGCATCCGCGATCGAACGCACGGGCCTGAATAACTGCAGGCATTCTCTGACCGTAGAGCGCCTGATTATCGCCTTAAGCCGGGGTAATTCCTCTATTTCGGATGTAATAGAAATGTCCGGGTATATACGCGTAAGCCGCAATAGGAATAGGGCAAACCGCGGGGAACTGGCCCACATGCCGCAAAAACCGAGAGACTTTCGCGCTATCCTGGCCGCTTTCGCTACATGCACAAGCCGCCCCAGTATCACGGGGTTGAGCGTCGTAAAATATTCGTCGTCTTTGTCGGATTCCCTGTCGGTGCCGGGTTTCGATTCCGTGTAGAAGTCGTTCATGCCGACTTTGATGAAATCGAAATACTCGAATAGCCTTTCCGCATCTCTGGCCGCTTCGGGCGTCTCTATCATGCCGCCTATTTTAATTCCGTTGAGCGCCTCGACAGGGATACCTTCATTTATCAACATTCTCTTTTGCCCTTCGACGATTTTTTTGATCATAGGTATATCGTCGGAGGAGACCATGGGAAATAGTATCTCGATATTCTTCTTCCTGCTTTTGGCGTAAGCCTTCATCATTGCCCTCAACTCTTCTATCGCCACCCTGGTCCCTTCCTGATCAGAAAAGTAATAGTCACACCCTCCGTAACTGCTGGGGGCAAGCGTCGAGGGAAGCTTGTCCTCGCGCATATCGAGAAGGCGCAGGGTCAGAGGCTTACCGGCGGCGAGTTTCTCCGACGCCTTTACAAAAATCTTTGTCATCTCGTCTTCCGTCAGCCTCCGCGCGCCGTCGTAAAGCCACTCGGTCCTGTATAACCCTACCCCTTCGGCGCCGCGGCTTATAACCTCCGGGATCTGGTCGAGGTTGCCGACATCCGCTAAAACATTGAGCCTGGCACCGTCTTTGGTGCAGGCATCCTCTTTGGCTTTCGAAAGGTAGAAACGCTCTCTTGAGCCAAGCATCTTTTTACGCTCCGCGTAACTATTCAGAGTCTCTTCTTTCGGGTTAATAGTTACAAGCCCTCTCGCGGTATCGACCAAAACAGGCTGTCCCGTCTCTATATCATAGGGGTTCATGGGTAATCTTTTACGTGCCCTGTAACGTGCGGCGGCTATGACGTTAAAACCTAGCTGGCGCGCCAGCACAACCCAATGGGAGTTAGAGCTTCCGACCGGGCACACGATAGTCTTTACCCGGTCACCCCAGTTACGCTTTATCTGCCATACCCTTGACGGGTCCATCGCCTCAACGAAGAGGACTATATCCTCTTTACCCTTAACCTCTATGGGCCCGAGCTGATCTCCCTCGATCAGCTCGGCAAGGCGCATGACAACAAGACGCACTCCGCTTCGCCTGGACTCCCGCTCCGTCTCGGAAACATCTTTATCGCCGGTTATCAACCTTTCCGCGGCCCCTGCAAGATCCTCCACTGCGCTCATCGCTGTCACACCCCCCGTCCTTATGATGCGGGGAGCGCGCCGCTTCACATCATCGATAAATTCTTCGAGATATAGCCTGCTGGCCGATGCCCTTATCTCACTCCTTAGCTGGATTATGGCATATTGCAAACGCTTCTGTTCTGCGCGTACACGATCTTTAAGCGATACGGCATCGATCCCGCCATCCAGGGCCCTCACCCGGTGGAGCTGGTTCAAGAGCATATTCCACATAGTGTACATCTCATACATAGTGCTCTTAAACTCATGGTGTTTGGCGGGCGTTTTGTCATAACATTTTTTATAGTTACGCGCCTGATGCTCGACGATCGTAATAGCATTCTTACCCCTGAGATTAGCGGGGCCGTCCGTGCCGCGTATCCATGACTTGATTTTTTCACAGCTTGCGGGATCGTATTCCAGGAACGCGCCTTTGACAACTTCATATGCACTGGCGATGCTCTTCGAGCTTCCCGTAGTGCCGCGCTTAAACCGCCAAATCATCTCATCGAGTTCCCGCACAACCCCTTCTACCGCCCTGTTAAAAAGCTGGATCTCTTTCTCTACGTCGTCTTTCTTAACGTTATTACGCTTTTTAAACTCCTTCATGACGCGAGCCTTCAGTCTGCGAAGCTCATCCCGTTTACCGGGGTAGCGGCGGATCTCCTCGTCGATACACGACTTGAAGCATATCTCGCATCGTTTGCCGCGGTTCTCTATCAGGGTTATTGACGGTTCTATCAGCGAAGACAAAATCTGCGCTTCCGTGCTTTCCGGCCCGCCGGCGGCGGCAAAGGCAGCTATTATCTCCAGCATAGTGCTTATAAAGTACCGAACCTCATTTTTTATCTTCAGCCCTGCTATGTAAGGCTTGTCCCACGGATGGGCTAAATTAGATCCATAGACATCCACACTGTGTATTAAATCGAGCTTGTGCGCCGCGCCGATGATGATCTTGTGGACATCGGATGCCGTACCTTCAATCGCGATCTTCCTGCGTTCTCCTCCTACGTTTATAAGGTTCTCGACATCGCGCCTTATGGCACGCATGCCTTGCCGGTTCAATGTGCCATAGACGCCTTTCTTCTTTATTGCTTCGAAGACTATGATTATGGTATCGCCGTATACATACGCCCATTTCGATTCGACGGCGCAATTCTTTTTAATAATTTTCATTACCTCCGATTCAAGATTATTCCTGTTCTCCCCGACGAATATAATATCGGTATGTCCAAAAGAGCGGCCGTCTTCATCATAAGGGTTGTTAAACTTGATTTCTTTTGGGGCGGATCTGTAATACTGGTATACTATAAGCATCTGCTCATACAACCGCTCTTCCGACGCTTCGCCCTTATGAAGAAGCGGCATCGAATCGGCGAAACCGTTCAAAAACTTAGCCGCCTCATCGCCATGCTGCTGAATAGTCGGAATCGCGAGTATCTTCTCTATTACCCTGTTTATCTTGCCCTGTACGCTTTTCTCGTTAGAATTTATTGCGTGCCGCATGTTTGCTATCCCCAGCGCAAGGCCAAGACCCGGCGCAAGAATGCTGTTATAAATAGCGTGGATAGCGGCGGTAAAGAAAGGGGCCCATAAAAGCAGCGGCGGGACATTTAGAGGTAATAGCAGAGCTGGAATAAAATATGCGAGACGTAAAGCAACACCAAGGATAGTTATAGCCCTGGCCGACGGCGGGCCGCGGGTCAGCTCTCCGCCGGCATCGTAATGATAGACTCCTTTCGCATGCGCCCTGCGGAATAGCCAGGCGCTTAGGAGCGAGCCGATCGCTAAGCCGGTATATGTTCCGATCCCTACGTGACCGAACGCGCCGCCGATGAGTTTTCCGGCAACTCCCGGGCATCCGACGACTATTGAACTAAAGAAGATCTCCTCGAACCCGCCCATGGCCGCTATTACCCTGGCTGGCAAACCCCAATTTCTTAAAACGGGAATGACTTTTTTCCATACGGCCGGGACCATGCCTGTAGTTCCGAACCTTTGGTCTCCGGCGCCGGTAACATGCCCGGGGGCAAGGTTTTTAAGTTTCACATTAGCCTCTGTCAGGAATTTTACTATGCTTTTTTCTATACTGCTTTTTTCCCTGGATATCGCCCTGTATGCCTTCTTTATATCTTCTCTTATCCCATCTATCAGCATCTTCACGCCCTGATACTCTTCCCCGTACTCTTTCCACGCCGCACCGGTATTCTTTTCAGCGCATTTGTTACGCAGGCCTTCAAGGTAAGCCAGGTGGCCATTTATCGTTGCGAAATACCCATTTATTAGCGCCTTACCTTCCTCCCTCAACTCTTCTTCCGTCTTCTCTCTGGCAGTATGATGTTCTACGGATGCTTCGGCAGGCGGTACGCTTACCGTTTCCGGCGCTCTAGCCGGTGGTGCAACCGGCGCCTTCAAGGCAACGCCTGCCGTCTCCTCATGAGGTTTCGCGGATCCTGCAGGGCTCTTTGGAAGACCGGGAGTCCCATGTGCCGTCGGTTTTTTTGCCTCTTGCAATCCCAGTCTATTAAACTGCGCCTGATGAGATTCCTTCCGCCGGCTCTTATCAAGCATCATTCCGGCTGACATGCACCCTATTAATAACAGCGCCACAAAACCTATAACGCCGCAGGCTACATAAACCGCCGGGTCGAGGCCGGCAAATAACGGTAATGAGGCCCCGGGCGTATTCCGGACCGCTACCTCCGCGGCCGGTAAAAGTGCCGGCGCGGCGAAGAAGATACCCAAACCTGCAGCGGCCCTCATAATCTTCAGACCTGGAATTGCCGGCTTAAAGAGACTTGTCTTTACGCTTCCCCGCGTATTTATTACCCGTATCTCTTTAATAATAACCGGCGGGCCGGGCTTGACATTATCTATAACCATAATCCCTATACTCATGCCGGCCGGCAGATCGGATACCGTAAATACCCCGTTCGTTCCATCGAGATCGACTTTCCTGAGTATCGTCGTAGAGCCTTCCAGTTTCAGCGTAAAACTACCGCGGCCCCTTATCTCGATCGCCTCGCCCTCTCCCAATATATACGGCTTCTTTAAATTGTTTGCCGCATAACTATGGCCGGCGCCGTCTGCGGGATTATGTTTTACGGTCAATACACCGCCGTGCCATGAAATAATCGCTTTGCCGCCCATGTTTTCCGAAGAAGAAGAAAGGGCATAATCTGCCAGCAGGTTATAACCCGCCGCCGGTTTCGGCGCGGGCGCATGCCGCGCGGGAGACTGTTTTTTATCGGGAATGGCTATGTGCGGGCGTTTTTCGGCGGCAATTATGAGGCGCAACGCATCCTCGGGTGTTGTGTTACTGTGGAGACCGGTAATTTCCTGAACTGCATATATCTGCTTCAGCAGATTATATTGCCCGGTCGATTGTAAATAGGCGGCGACATCTTTGGAGTTTTCGTGTCCCTGCAATCCGATGACAAGCATACCCTGGTTTTGGCCGCATATGGTATTAGCTACATTTCCATTAGTATCTATGCCGTCCAATAATCCAAACGGTGTATTAAGCTGAGGGTAATTGGCAATTAGCCGCGCCATTAGCGTAGCCGCTACATCGGGTGAAATAAGACGCGCCAGGCCTATAGTGTGGGGCGACGCTACCCCGTCGCAGACTTCTCCCTGATTATTGAACCGCACTTCCGTTTCGGCCAAACTATGCGTTCCGTAGGTCCTGTATGTGCCGTCTGGGCCAAAAGCTGCCGACTTGAAAGCCGGCAATTTTTCCCTTCCTATATTGTTGTCTATCATAACCGTGAGAAATTCCAAGGCTGCTTCGCGGTACGCGGAAGATAGAGCTCCCTCGTCTATCCATAAAGACGTATCGGCAAATTCAAACTTGCAACCCTTCCATGATAAGACCCTGCTGACGCTTTTCCCTCCCAGAGTTTCATATGGTTCAGGCCAGACGGGTGCTTCCATGTTCGTAAAAGCGCTTATCGGCACCTGACCGCCGGAATTTAAGATAGCCCATGCGACCGCCGAGCGGGATTCATTGGTCTTTCTATCTATCCAATATGTAAGAAAGCTGCTGTTACTATCAACACCTGCCCGCAATAAACCTTTAACCGGATCGTAAAGCTCTGCCCAGGCGCCGTTTACAATCCTGCCGTCAGCGTTCCTGAATGGTTTATTTTGTTCATTTATTATCTCGCGCGCCATGCGAACTATATCCCGGCATCCTTTCTCCTTCAACAAACCGCCTGCTACTGCCGCTAAAGAAAGGCTGAGCTTTCCATTATCGACCGATGAAGCAATAGGATGGCCCGGATCTACATTTATGTTTTCCCCGTTAAACTGATACCAGTAAAATAGCCCTCTATGACTTAGCCTGGGATCCCTTTGTATCTTTAAAAGGGTATTAAGCGTCTTTCTTATCATCTGCGCGGCCTTTACAGGCGTAACTCCCGGTATGTTTATATTGCCTTTTACAGAATCTTTCAGGGAGTCAAGGCACAGTCCGATGTCGGTCCCATTGAAAAAGCCCATCCTGCTTACAATGATACCGTTATCTACTTTTATATGATTATATACAAGGCCTGTCGTCGTGTCGTATCCCACGCCGGGGCTGAAATATACCGCGTTCTCACCCGCTATTTTTCTAAACTGAGCCTGCACTGCCGGATCACTGGCCTTTATCAGCACATCCTGCTTCTTTTCTGCTTCCTCCGCCAGCTTCTTTTCCCACATTTTTCTTAACCTGTCTCTCGTATTAGTAAGCTTTTCGGCATCCATGGCCCGCACTTTTTCTTCCACATCTCTGCCGGGATAGACTTTGGCGGATAGGTCCATAACCTCTTCAACGGTCGCCGCTGGCGTTTCCTGCTGGTTCGCTTTATTTGCCAGGGCGGTACCGGTATTAAACAATAGCGATGCAATGCCAAAAGTAACCATTATCAAAACGGCGCGAACCACCCGGCCGGCGCCGGCAACGGTTTTGGTCCCGGCCGGCGGAGCGGACTCTTCCGTCTCGAATTTACGCCTCATCACCTCGGAAATAACCCCTATCCATACGATCTTAAAAGGCATAAGCATGACTTTAAGCCACGATGCGTCGAGCGAAAAAGCATATAGTATAATCCATCCCGTCAGGAGCGCCGTAAACCAGAAGAGAAAATTGTAGGGATAGACCTTCTTTGCGACAGAGCGCGCCTTTGCCATCTCTTTAAAGATATCCTTATTTTCGACCAGGATGGTTCCAACCGCTACCGAAAGCCACATATGCAGGATCAGCGTTGCCAGCGCCGTGTCGAATGACGCCATTAATAACGGCGCCCAAACACCGAAATGCGCTTTAGAGAAAGACGCCTGCAGGAAAGGATATAGGACGAGATTATAATAGTACTGGTCGGTCACTGCCGGACCCAGGCTCCATTTCGTCGCGGTGCCGATCGTCTTCTTCAGAGGCTCTTTCGTAAAGATCTTTCTGGCTAAGAGAGCGCCGGCAAATTTGCAGGCAGATTCAACGGCCATTATCGGCAGTACGCCGTTTACTGCGATATCTTGGAACATACCGGTTATCATTACTACGCCTAAAAATGATATCCCCGCCTTCAGGATGAACTTATCTTTGATCTTGCTTACACCGGCTAAGAGAGCGATAATAAGCCATCCTTGTATAAATATAGGCAGGTAGCCGTATAATATCTCCGGATAGGCGATAAGGCCGCCAATACTTAGAGCTATAGCCGCTCTGCTGAGCAGCCATCCGGTACGCGCAAGCGGGGTTATAGTTTCCGCAGGTTGTGTTGCAGGCGCAGATTCCGATTCCGCCGGTGCGGTCTTCGTAACTGAGAGGTCTCCGCGGCCAAAGGGTATACCTATAAGTTCTGAAAGAATCGAAAATAGGTTGGCGGTTATGATAAATAATGCGTAGTAATGCAGCCCGTTCATTTGGCCGGAAAAGCATATGGAGACGGCTGTTATTATGCCAAATAGAGAGGCTGTTAAAAGATTGCCTAGGATCCCTCCGTATTTTGCGGCGTTACCTTCGGCGTCTTTTACATAGCCTAAGAATATGTGACGTTCTGTCCGGGCGTCCCGGGCAAGCATGCTGTGGCCAAATTCATGTGCCGGGGTACTGAGCAGCATAAAGCCCAAGGACCTTGCCGCCCAGTTAAGGAACGACAGCCTGCCGGTAAAAGTATTTACGAGGAGGGATCGAACCGGCAATTTTGTTTCGCCTTCTTTTTCTTTTGGCGCGGCTGGCGTAGGTAAAAATTTTATCTCATCTGATGAGGGCTTAATATAACCGTCATCTACAAGGATAAAAACGATTGCGCGAAAATAATCCGTATCGGTATTTATTCCGGAGGTATCCTTCCTTACCCATCGGACAAACCCTTCCGGATCGAGATTGCTAATGGCAGGCCCGGAGATCATAAGTTTCTCTATCAACTGCTTATAAGAACGGAATTCTGCAGCCGCTTGTCCGGGGTTCTTGTTAAAACGTTCCGATTTAAAGAACCTGTCGATGCCAAATAATACCTGTCTCAAAAACTCATCTGAATCCTTTTGCCGCGAACCGGCGGATTGAGGATATTCGATCAGGTTAAAAACTTCTACATCATTTGTCGAAACATAATCATATAACCATCGCATACGATTGTAGGTTCGGACGCGCAGCACCAATACTGCGGGCCCCTGGCTCATGAGAATCAGTGTATCTTCCCTCAACGGCAAGCCCCCGAGAACCTTATACATATTCCTTGTTTCTGATGGGCCGATCCAGTGATGGACATTCGAAGTATATAATGCCGAGATTTTTTCTCTGCGATCCTGCAGCCATCGGGCCACAAGAGAGATGCTGGGACCCTTAATATCAGCTGTGACTCCGACGAGCTTTCCTTCCATCCAATATTTGCGGGTCGATCGATAGTTTTCCTCGCTGGAGAGCCAAGTTCCGCGCCTTTCCCTTTCCTCCGGGGTCTTTGAGTATGCCGAAACCTCGGCATTATGTTTAAGGAAGAACAGGAAATTCAGCATTGGATTATTACTGTTCTCGATGGATTCCGGCGATAAAAATTCGCCGAACCATTTCACTATTTGCGCATACTGTGAAGTGCGAATATGCAGGCGAGAGAGAATCTCACTATTGAAAAATTCCCGCAGCTCATGATATCGCCTCTGACGCTCTTCCAACGGAACGCGCTGGGCCAATTTCGAAATAGTCAAGCGCAGATGTTCGGCAACGTCTGTATCCTGTTTTGGTTCGAGTAATTCTTTCACATCCTCATCGGTAAGCTCAGACCCCATCAACATTGAGAGAAATTCACGTCGCGTGTCAGCGAATTCCATCAAGCGGCCAAAGAACGGAATCATGACCTCTGTTATGGCGGGATTTATATCCAAAAAGATATAGGTTGAAGGTCTTACGTGCAATGCCAAAGAGAAATTTTGCTGCAACCCGACTCCTAGCATTGCTCCTTTATGCTCATCGAAGCGCGATAAGGAATGAATGAAGGCCATGTCTGACGGCGCAATGTATGGTTCACCCGCATCTTTCCAAGAACCTGTCGAAAGATTTCGAAGCGTTTTATAATAGGTATCCAGATAAGTATGTGAAATTTTTCTTTTTTTCCACAGTGGTTGCCATAAATTTTTCGGCGGTGCCTTCATCTGTCCAAAACTGGAATAGACCGCAAGACTGACTGCGCCGGCCGCAGAAAGTAGCGCAGTACATAAACTATAACCGAGAAGCTGCCTCCGGTTAAACTGCCGGCCAATAGAAACTACTGATTTACCCGTTAGTGAAACATTAGTCAGCGCGCCTTGCGGCTGCGGCACGGGAGACGGTGTAGCTTGTAGCTCCCGCTCTGTCATTCTCGATAACCGGTCAATAGCAAGAAGCTTGGCTTCTTTCTCCGAGATACCGGTTTTCGAAATCATTCCTTCTTTAGCGAACGCTTCGAGTCGTGGCATTACAATCGCGCTTACGGCCTGAATATTTTCGGGCGAATTGGATCTATTGAAAACTCTCTCCTTGATAAAACCCCTGAATAATTGTTTCAACCGTTTAACTTTCTCAACCGCCTCATCAATAGATAATTGTTCGTTCTCTGCGTATAGCATCCTAGTTGCCACTTCGATCACAACGTCATCAAATTCCGTAGCGAGTCTGGCAAGATCCGCGTCTTCAAGCTTAAGAGCTTCCATGATCTGCGCCAGCACCTCTTCTCCGGTAAATAAACCGAACCTCAAACCAAACATAAAGTCTTCTACCGCCCCAATAGCCTTGTCCGCTATAAAAGCGGCTTTGGCTTCGTCGGATAGTGGAACGGCGGAGCCATCGCGGTCAAAATTCTCGATATCGCGCTTAAGCTCTTGAGAAAGCTTAAAGCCTTCCTCCTCAAGCCTTCGCACAATGTGCTCTTGTTCAACATATCCGGTTTCAGCTCGAAGAGCCTTGAATTCATCCGACGATACCGTAAAATGCCTGAACGGCAAAGCTGTCAGGTTGTGAGAAATTCCTATGAATTCCGCCTTGGGTTCATTTAAGCCATAGCGATCCGCGATCATTCGAGCTAATCTGCCGACCCTCGTATCATGATGGATTTCCATTACTGCATTAGCTGTTTCGGACTGCGGGAATGGGCCCATGCCCGTAAAGCCTATAACACCGTTTAAGCGGTTAAAAGAGTCAGACTGCTTAAGCTGCTCGACCGTCGAATCTGTAATTTGCCCGGCCGGCATTGCAACCTTAATTGTTTCGGAATTAAGCTGAACGCGAAAGGGCTGCATATCAAGAGCAATGCCGGCCTCGTAATCTTCTTTCAATTTTGCTTGCGCGCTTATTACATTGAATAACCACGGATTACATGCCATACATTTAGCCGCGTCATGGACATGTCCCCCGTTTTCCGCCAAAACATCTTCAAGTGAATGCCCGGTACCTATGCGGCCTAATGGGATAAATGCCCCCGCAATTGCAGGATTAGCGATAAGACAGCAGTCGAATACTCTTCCGAAAGGATTAACGGCAGGGTGCAGATATGCCATTTGGCAGCCTTTTACAGGCTGTAATTTATACCGATAGACCGGCGGAATCCTGGTTTTATCACATTCGTAAGCGAGCAGTGATAATCTGGTATCTAAAGTAAATCCCATCCATTTGTGGGCGGTTTTCAACCTATTGAGCGTACGGCCCAGCTCTTTCTTACTCTCTTCGGAAAACCCCTTTAACCCGCGGATATAGTCGCTCCTTAATCCTAAAGAATCGGCTCCCACCTCTTCCGCAAATTCAAATAACGCCGGCACTTCCGTAAAATTATTCGCATTTACCAGGAAATTAATGCAGACTTTTAAATGGAGACCACGCCCTTTCTTCTCTTCTGCAAGATACCGGACGGCATCCAGCCCTTTTTGAAGATTTTCCGTATTGGCGCCGACAACCCGCGTATATGTCTCTGGTGTTGCTGCTTTCAGGCTGAGGTGTATTTCGTCCAATCTTAAAAGCGCGTCAACCAATTCCTGGTTTTGCGTATCTACTAAATTTCCGTGTGTGAATAGTATGACTTTCATGCCTCTTGCTTTTGCGGTTTTTATAATCGCGATTGTTTTTGCAACGACTAACCGGTGCAATGGTTCCAGCCCGCCCGAAATATAAAGCGTCTTAAGGCCTTTGTCTGCGGCTTCATTCACCAATGCTTCCCACTCGGCAACAGTAAGGACTCTAAAACCTTTGACGGCATCATCGTAATACAGATGGCCCGCGTTGTAGCAGGACTCGCATTTATTATCACATGCCGGAGAGGGATGGACTTCCAAAGTTAAGGGCATGACCGGAAGGCCATCTATCATCCTCTGGGTATGCTCAGGAAAATTCAACAGTCTTTTGATTCCGAAATTTTCGGCGAAGAACCCCCGGTGTATGGGATGCGTATTAAAGATTTCCTGCAGGGTGTCTGAATTTTTTATGAATCCGAATATATGCGACAATTCTTTTTTATCTATGCCGCGGCAAGCCATTATTTTAGCAGCTCGAATATCGGGTACGGCGTATAGATCACAAAATACTCTTACTACTCTCTCCAGAAAACGTTGATCGGTTCTATAACCACCTGTTGCGTTAAGAAGACCGGCGCAATACGCTATTTGTTCATCCGGTATTATTGGTAAGTTCTCCCTATCTACCTTCACAGATTCAAATAGTCCGGATAAATAGCTGCGCAGCTGTTCTGCAGCAGTCGTTTTTGACGGCTCGGCCTCTACGGGCCTCGATGCCAGGACCCGCGTCTTTATCTCGGCCATGTCGGCATCGGAAAGCGTCTTGATGCCTTTGCCGCTTGCCATACGCGCTATGACCTTCTCCAGCCGGTCCTCCCTGCCGTTCCAATTGGCGACGGCCTGCGCCGCAATTTCGTCCTTCAGAGCGGCTGTCAATGTCGTCGTCGAAGCGGGCGCTTGTCCGGGCGTTCTCTTCTGAGCCTGCGGCTTACCGTAAGCGGCCACCTCTCCGGATAAAGAGTCCCTTACGATAAGGTCCCCGTCTTTCAACTCAACGGTCTTGAATATTCCTTTTTTAACCTCGAATACGGCCAAGCTGTTCTCGGCTATAACTACAGCTCTAAGCGCGTTAACTATCTCCTCGAACCTATTTACCGGAAGAGCGCCTGGCGGCGGCGTATTTGTCATCGCGGCAATGTTTTGGTCGCCCGTCTTTATTGAATTTTGAATTTTGAATTTTGAATTTGTTTCGAATTTCGGATTTTGGATTTCGGGTTTACTCTCTATAAGTCCGTCCTTCTCCAAATTCTCATATGCGTTCCTGTAAGCGTCGATCCAGAGCCTCTTTACGCCTTCTACATCTTTCTTCGCTATCGCGGCCTGTCCGAGGCTGGCCACCACGACATCCATGATAAATATCTCGACATTTGCGGCATCCTGGATATGCTCTTTCATGTAATCTTCGGCCAGGATCTGATATCTGCCGCTGGCTAAGAGTTTGCTATAGTCTTCCGTCTTATTCGTCAGTATAGCTACGTAGGGCCTCTCGGGTCTTGAGGCATCGAACTTGGGCAGTATGACGAGATACGAGGTCTCTTTGGCTTTTAAGAGCTCTGATATGCCTTTAGTATGGTAGCCGCCTGTAATCAGGGCGGCTACGGATTGGCCTTCCTTGTTCATCCGGTTAATAGTGTTATTAAGTATGGCCTGGTTAC
>JBAZKH010000003.1:0-235941 GCA_041650935.1 Candidatus Omnitrophota bacterium | reverse complement strand
CCGGTTGGAATTTTGGAGCTATCGTATGGGCCGGCGCTAAAAGCATAGCCTGGGAAGACAAAGAAAACTGGTTGAGCGGCGTAGCCCCAAATCCCGACAGCGATGTTGAAATACCGTATGTAACCGCCGATAAATATCCGCCTACGCTCTCTTCGAATGTTACGGTAAAGAACCTTAATATCTCCGCCGATTCATCGTCGCAAAGAGGTGTCCTCGCTCTGGCTAATAACCTGACCGTTACAGGTAACCTCACCTGCGCAGGCACGCTTAGAGCCGGTTCCTCCAGTATAATAGTCGGCGGTAACCTCGCTTTTACGGACGGGACCACGGAGGGCGTGTTTACCTCTGCCTCTTCCACTATTGTCATGAACGGATCAGCCGCTCAGACTCTGACGCTTTCTTCGGCCGCCGCATGTTACAACCTCCAGCTTAACGGCTCATCGCTTAGCTTCGCCAATACCGACGTTAACGTAAAAGGCGCCCTTGCGATAACGAAGGGTGTATTTACGCCGCCAAGCGGCGCGCTTAATGTTACGGGTGCGCTTGACATAAGCTCCGCAGGCACATTTACGAATAGCGAAACCGGGACATCGACCATAAATGGGGCGTTTACGAATAATGGTACGCTGACGAATAGCGGGACAGGAGCGATTGCCCTTAATAAAACGTTTGCAAATGCCGGTACATTCACGAATAACTCGAACTTGACTCTGGGCGGCACCTCGTTTACGAATACCGGCACATTTACCTCAGGAGCCGATTCTACAGTTACTTACACCGGCGCTTCAGCGGCCATAATGAATATTATTTATAATAACCTGACATTCAATAAAACAGGTTCTACATTTACCATGCCCGCGGATATCACCGTCAATAAAGCGCTTACGCTGACAGCCGGCACGATAAAGGCCGGCTCCAATAAGCTTATTATCGGCGGTAATCTTAACCTTGCCGGCGGCACTTTTACCTATGACACATCTACTATTATCATGAATGGTTCCACGGCCCAAACTCTGACGCTCGATTCGACGAAGACATGTTATAATCTCGAACTTAACGGCACAGCCCTCGGTTTTACGGATGCGGACGTGACCATAAACGGCGCGCTTACGCTTACCGGCGGCGTTTTGACCGCGCCGGGCGGCACCCTCACTTTAAAAGGCGCGTTTACCCATACCGCCGCGGTGGCAACTTTTAACTGCGCGGCGGGTACGGTTAAATTTGCCGGCGCTACTTCCACTGTGGATGTAAATACGTCCGAAACATTTTATAATCTTACGGTAGAAAAGACGGCAGGTAGCGCTCTTAACATAGCCTCCGGCGATACGCTCGTAGCTAATAACGCTTTGAATCTTACGGATGGGCTTATCGGCACGGGTACCATAGCGGCCAACGGCAGTGTAAACATATCCGCGGGATTCGACGGCGGCGCCGGCATCCTTAGCCTGGTCAGCACAACCGGCGCCCAGACGCTTACGCTCACATCCGGCGCGGTTATGCCCGGTTTGATAACTATAGATAAAGGGTCTCAGGCCGCGACCTTTACCAATTCCAACACGCTTAATAATATAACCGTAACATCGGGAATATTGAATTTTACACCCGGGTTTACTTATACATTTACGAAAGGCGATACGGTTACCGTCGCGGCCGGTTCGACGGTTAATTTTATAGGTACGAACGCGAACATGGTCACTTTGCGCAGTTCGTCTTCATCGGCATCGTCGCCCGGCGACCAGTGGAAAATAGATAACGCGGGTATCGTCAACGCCGAATACGTGGATGTGCAAAATTCGCGCGCAACCAACGAAATAACGGCCGCCAACTCGAGGGATTCCGACAATAATACGAAATGGGTTATTACAGGACGCCTTAGCAATGCGGCTGTGACGCTGGCTAATACGTTGGCCGGCTTCACCGGGAACGTAACGATCTCATTTAAAAATACAAATCCTATACCGCCGGGCGGTAAGATCGCCGTTACTTTCCCACCCGGTTACACATGCAATGGCGTAGTTTCAAGCTTCGGTTTTAATTCCGGCGGTACGACGGCCGTATCCGGTTCAGGTATAAATGTGACCGGCGCTGTCGATATCAGCGGCAGTGTTGTTATGGTTACCAACGGAGCAAGCGAATTAGCCGGAGGCTCTACTCCCACTATTACGTTATCCAATGTAAAGAATCCGAATAATACAGGTGTTACCGGCACATACTCTATTGTTACGAAAGACTCTTCCGATAAGGCGATAGACGCAGGCATTGCCCCCGTTACCACTATTACCTCAGGTGGGAATATTTCACCGGCGAGTGTTACTTTACCGGGAGCGGGCGTAGGCGAACACGGCACCGTTACGGTGCAGTTTACCACGGTTAGCCCCGTACCGTCGGATGGCAATGTCGAGATCATATTCCCGGCAAGCGCGGGAAATACAACAGGTTTTACATTTGACTATAATGGTAATGCTACAACTCTTACCGATTCCGGATTAAACAGCGGTGGGTTCAGAGTAGTCCAAAATAGCGATAATAGCAGGACGGTTACTATCACAAGAAGCGGCTCCGCGCAGCTTGCCGCCGGGACTGCGATTACGATCACTTTAACCAATGTGGGGAATCCGACCACATTAGGCGCCCTGGCGGGTGATTATACGATAAAGACCGCCACTGCGAGCGGTATAACCGCGGGCCTTATCGATGCCGGCACGGCCCCGGCGATCACGCTTTTACCGGGCGCGCTCGATCACTTCGCGATGACCACTGCAACCGGCGCTTCTTCGGCTACGGTCGTCGCAGGCGCCGCTACGGATATAGTCGTAACAGCTTACGATAAATACGGGAATATTAAAACGGATATTACGAACGCTCTTCCAATGAAGTTCGTGTTCGACACCCCGGGCGCGCATAAGTCCACGGATGACAGATCACCGACCATAAACGGCACGACCTTCGGCGATGACGGTATAGCTACGACGCCGCTTGCGTTCAGTTCGGACGCCGCCGGGCGGATAACGGTCCCGCTCGTTTTGTATGTCCCGGAGACGGTGAGGATAACGCCGGCTTCCGTTGCCGGGTCGGAGGCGACCCCTGCCGGCAATGCTCCCATAGAGGTAACCGTCGAGGATAGTTATAATGTTACCGTGAATATCCAGGATACCTCCGGTAACGTCATCGCAAGCAGCTCCGACCTGTCGGTCTATCCGATAGGATCGGATACGCCTTTATGGACGCAAAATACCATAAAGGGCTTCTTTAACCTTTCGAATGTGCCGTCGGGAGAATATGCTTTTACCATTACCGTTTCAAACGACCTGTACGACACATTGAACGAAGACGTGGTGATCGGAGCAGTGCTTGACGGCGCGGACGGAATATACGACAAGAATATTACGCTTACATACCAGCTGAGAAGCGCGGACGCGGCCACGGCCGACCATTCGGTCATGTCGAACTTTATCTATGATGAAGGTACCGGGAGCCTTGGGATGCAGTTATGGCTCGAGCGCAAGAGCGTAATAGTCAAGAAGACAAAGTCGAACATATTCGGCGACGCGACGATAAAAATACTTGATTCGTCGGGTAATTTGGTGGACACGATCACTATCCCGGCATCGGCAGCAAATGACAGCAGCGAAGGTATATATCAATATACGGTTCCCGGCGTAACAAGCGCCGGAGGTGGACTATCTACCCCCCTTGCCTTAGGGGCAAGTTACTTCACGTTATGCTACATCAATTACGGAGGCTTAAGCGGCGCCGCGCATACCTACGAAAGCGGCGACACGTTTACCATAACTAACAGCCAGGAGATATTGGACACGATCAAGACGAACACCGATACTCTGTCGGGCCAGATAACCGACGCTGCGACAACTATTACATCCGAGGTCAGGACGGTAGGCGACAAAGTGGATGTGGTGGGCGACAAAGTGGATGATGTCGGAGACAAAGTGGATAACGTCAGCGCCCAGGTAGGCGAGGTAAGTTCGCAGGTGACCGGTGTTGGTGAAAAGGTATCTGATATGAGCGATAAGGTGGGAGTTATCCTCGAACAGACGACGCCCGAATCTTTGAAGGCCGCGGCAAAAGCGGCTGCCACGGAAGTAGCGGAAAGAGGCGTCCTGTCGGAAATATTAAACCGCGATACGAATATAGAGACAAACGAAGTGGTCACTATACGGTACAGGACCACCCCCGGACTTGCTACGCTGCCGGCGATGTCGGTATATAACGCGGCGGGGAGCCGGATCTACTATGGCGGCATGACGGAGAATCCCGCGGGCAGCGGCATCTATGAAAGTTCCGTGACTGCCTCCGGATGGACGCAAGGTGACTACACGGTTGTATGCGAAGAACCTGTTACTACCAAATCTAAAGACAGCATGGTCCTGACCGTCGGGTCGTCGGATTCCGGCGGAGGGGCGAGGCAGCAGACGGTAGAGGAGATCTCCGCGCGCGCCGAAACCATACACAACCTGCTTAACACACTCAATACTACGATAAACGGTATGAACCTGTCGAGCGTATCGGCCGACGCCAAGGACGCGAGCGCCAACGCCCTGAAAGCGGCCAACGGTATCGATGCGATAAAGGATCAATATGCCGATATGCAGGCGAGGATGGAGGCGCTGCGCCAATTAAACTTGTCGATGCAAGAGCTTAAAGCGAATATACAGAACATCTCTCAAAACGCCGGGCGGAGCGAGATTACAACAACCGTGATATCGATGGGCTCGACTGCCGGGACACAGCAGGCCGCGCCGGTCGTACCCCAGACCACAACTCCGGCAAAGGGCAGGGTAAGGATTATCAAAGAGAAGGCGGGCGCCGGCGCAGGGACCGCGATAACGGGTTTCGCGAAAGAGCGCGATGTAAAAGAGATAGGCAACAAGGTTGAGGAGTTGACGGCGCTTACCAGGATAGTGTCAAAGCTCATAGAATCGAGCAGTAATAAGCCGATCGTCGAGGGATGGTTTGAGAGGGAGTGAGATAGAGGCTAGTGTATAGTGAATAGTGAAGAGTGAAGGGTGGGAAGGGAGAGTGACGGGTGGTTGTTAAAGATTTTAAGGAATTAATAGTCTGGCAAAGATCATCAGATTTAGTCGTGGAGGAATAAATGATATTATTTAAAAGAATAGCTCTCTTAGTTTTTTTACTATCCACTATTTACTATCCACTATTCACTTCTTCTATTTTCGCCGACGTCAAGCTGAAGATCGCGGTGGTGAACCCTTCGCAGACAGAGAGCCAGACCACGCCCGTGCGGTATGACCTGCCAAAAGGCTTGAGCCCGGACCAGATAACCGATATAGGCGAGATGGAGCTTAAGTATGACTTCGATAAGGGCAGTTACTACCTGTATAAGATCATAAAACTTAAACCATCGCAAAAAGTGATCATGGAAGTACGCTTACGCGACATATGGGTGATCCCGCCGAAAGATTTGAACTTTCTTAAGGACCATACAAAAGCGCTTACCGAGAAATTGAAACGGACCGCGCACGCCAAAGTCGGCGATGCCCTTGCCAGAAAGATAACGGACCGCCTGAACGCGATAGCCCTGAAAGAATCCGACGAGCGGCTGAGTATGAGCGAGCATATAAACGTCTACTATGAAAATACCGCGATACTCGACGAAACCAGGGAAGATATAGGCATGCTCGAAAACCTTGTGCTGGATGTAGGCGGGATCGTGGAGGACCGCGTAAAAGTGCCGCAAACACTGGCTGTTCCAGTTAAAGGGGGCGGGGCGGGGGTAAAAGATGTTATAGAGCTGACCGTTAGAGCTTCGAACCCGTCCCAGACTGCCAAACAGACGGTCAACGTTAAATATCTCCTTCCTCAGGAGATATCCCCGAGGTACGTGGTCGACAGGGGCGGCCTCGAGATGGGGTACGATTTTTCCAAGCAGTCTTTTTATGTATATAAAGATAACGTTATTCTTAAACCCTCCGAGGTCAGGAGTTATGCGGTAAGACTGTCGGATATCTGGCAGATACCGGATATTGACATGGATACGCTTAAGGCCCACACGGACAACCTGATGCTTCTTTTGAGAGGCACGGAATATGCCCCGCAAGCCGAACCTTTAGCCGCGAAAGCCGTCAAAAATCTCGACGAGATAAAGAAGGTTCAGGCATTGAAGGTCTCCGCCGAGGAGCATATAGCCAATTATCGCAAGGATACCGCGTTACTCAACGAGGCGCGGCAGCTCATTGCTCAACTGGAAAAACTTGTTACTCAATCCGGCGCGAGCGCCGGCGTCACGATAAAAGAGGCGGAGATCGAAAAGGGCGGCGGCCTGAAAGAAAGGCGGCCCAGGGGATACGAAGGCATAGACTATATAGTTAAATCCATCTTCAGGGGAAAAGCGCCTGCCGCCGCTACAACATGGAGGATAATATATATTATCCTGGCGTTTTTAGGGATCCTCGGCGCGTTATTCTTTGCTTTATGGTACATACAGGTGAGGCGATTGCAGAAAAAAGAGGACGAAAATAAGTAAAGAAGCTTTACGAAGTGTCTTTAAGTATATATAATACTTTAAACCATATTAAAATTAAATGTTTAAAGCAATTATCATAACTTCCAATAATACCCTATTCGCCGGAGAGGCATGGAGCGTTTTTCTCCCCGGTATTACCGGGGAGTTCGAGGTTTTGGATCTCCATGCGCCTATTGTCAGCCTGTTAAAAAAAGGAAAGATAATCGTTAACGGCCAGAATAGGATTCCCATAAAACGCGGTGCCGTGCGCATGGCCGGCGATGAGCTGGTAGCGGTTGTAGAAGAGTGAGATAATATAAGAGAGGACACATGCTTATACAATTGATCATAATCCAGATAATAACGTTTCTGGTGATAGTGCTTGTGCTGAAGAAACTTTTGTATAATGAAACCGCCAAGGAAGCCGCGAGACTGGCGAAGCTGAGGGAGGAGTTTACCAGGAAAGAGAAAGAGCTGCAGGTGAGGATAGATGCGGCTGTCAGGGACGCCGAGGAGAAGGTGGCCAGGGCCGAAAAAGAGGCCCAGGATTATATGAGCGCCAAAGAAAAAGAGGCCGAGCGGATGAAAGATTCTCTCGTCGAAAAAGCGCGCGATAAGGCCGAGGATATGGTAAAGGCCGCGGTCAATTCCAAAGAAAAGATAAAGGAAGAGATATATAACGAGTTGAAAGGTATGATCCCCGCCGCGGCATTGCGTATCTTCAAGGAAGCCTTACCCGCCGAAGCGCGGGAGATGATGCATGAGGACCTGGTAAAAGGCGTCATAGATAAGATAAAGAAGATGGAGAAGGAGATGTTCAAGGTGAAGTCATCCAGGGCCGAATTTCTTACGCCCTGTGCGGTGAAGAAACAGGATAAAGAAAAGATAGCCGCTCTTATAAACGAGCGCGTGGGCCGGACGATTACTTTAACCGAGAGCTTGGATAAAGCGCTCGTCGCCGGTGTCGTGATAAAATTGGACAGCCTTATAATCGACGGCAGTCTCGAGAATAAGCTGAAACAGATACAGGAGAGACTGAAATGACGTGTGGCCTAACACTAGGAACTGACTCACCCATGAACCAGAAAGCCACGCCTGTAAGGGTGTAGGTGAATGGCTTTCGGTTCAGGGTTCCGCTCCGCTTGAACGGAACCCTGCTGGAAGAGAAGCCGCCACTGTAAGGCGGAGGAGCTTCACTATGCGTACACTGCTCATAATCGTACTTATGCTTGCCACTATCCTGGGGCCATCGACGGTTATAGGGATAATAGCGTATGGCTCGATACGGGCGCTTGGGAGAAATCCGTCTTCGGCGCCGAAGATATTGCTTGCTATGATAATAGCCCTTATATTCGCGGAAGCGGTGGCTGTTATCTCGCTGCTCGTGGTCTTTCAGCTGTTCAGCAGGTGAGTAGCAGCGCACCTCCAAAAGGTGTGCTGCCGGATGTTTTAACAGATACCGGAGGAAAATGAACACCGTAAGCGTTAAAGAGGTAGGCAGGATAAAGGAGATAAGGAGATCTATCGTCAAGATAGAGGGCCTGCCGAATTGTATGCTGGGCCAGCTTGTGAATTTTAGTGACAGGACAAAGGGTTTTGTAATGGGCTTTACCGAAGATGAAGTGTTGGTGCTGCTCCTCGGTAACCCGACGGAGATAAAGGCGGGGGAAGAGGTATCTTCGGAGGAGGAGGCATTCAGGATACCTGTGGGAAAGGATTTTATCGGCAGGGTAGTGAATCCTCTCTGCCAGCCTCTCGACGGCAAAGGCCATATAAGAGCGGATGGTTTCGAATATATATTCAGGGACGCCGCGGCTATACTCGACAGGGTCCCGATCGAAGATATGTTCTCGACCGGCATACGCATAATAGATGCGCTGCTCCCGATAGGCAAGGGTCAGAGACAGCTTATCATCGGTGACCGCATGACCGGCAAGACCGCCATAACGATAGATTCCATAATAAACCAGAAGGGTAAAGATGCCGTATGTATCTATTGCTGTATCGGCCGCGATTATGCTTCGTTCGAGAAGGTCCTGACGCGTTTTTCGGAAACGGGGGCTTTTGATTACACCATTGTCGTCGCCGCGCTTGCCTCTTCCTCGATCGGCGAGCAATATCTCGCCCCGTATGCCGCCGCTACGCTCGGCGAATATTTCATGTATTCCGGCAAAGATGTGCTCGTAGTATTCGACGACCTTACTAAGCACGCCTGGGCATACCGCGAGCTTTCGCTTCTTTTGGGCAGGGCCCCCGGCAGAGAGGCCTATCCGGGCGATATCTTCTATCTGCATGCCCAGCTCATGGAGCGCGGCGCTAAATTGGCTCCCCGCCTGGGCGGCGGCTCGATGACGTTACTGCCTATCGTCTCGACGCTCCAGGGGGATATTACCGGCTTCATACCCACCAATGCCATATCGATGACGGACGGCCAGGTCTTCCTGAACTCCGTCCTATTTGCCGAAGGTTTTAAGCCGGCCATAGATATCGGGCTATCTGTTTCACGTATCGGTAATAAGGTCCAGTCTCCGCTCATGAGGGAGCTGACGAAGGACCTGGGCCTGGCTTACATCCAGTATAAAGAACTCCTTAAGGCTACAAGACTGAGGGCGGCCGTATCCGAAGACGTGAAGGCGCGCCTTAAGCACGGAGAACGGATAGAGCTTATATTGATGCAGGAGAATAACCGCCCGTCGCCGCTAGCCGAACAACTTATCTTCTTCTACGCGTTGCGGGCCGGAGCGCTGGATAACCTGCCGGTTGAAGAATGCGAGATCTTTAAGAACGGCATCTATGCCTTTCTCGTTGAGGATTACCCGGACATGGCTAAGAAGCTTGAAATAGGCCGGGAATTCGGTGATAACGATAAGAGACGCTGCGATGAATGTATAACGAAGTTTTTCAAGGAGCGTAAGCGCTAAAAACAATGGCTACGATAAAAGAACTGAAAGAAGATATGGAGTTCAACACAAACCTTATAGATCTCCTGGAGACGATGAAAAGCTCCGCCGTCTTCCAGTTCCGCGCCTTGCAGGCGCGTAAGGAGCGGTATGAAGAATTTTTCAACGCCATAAATGGTTTCTTCGAGCTGATCGGCGAGCGCGGCGCCGGCCATCGTTTAATGGCGCCCCGGCCCGGGAAAGAGGCCGTGATCATGGTTACTTCCGATGAGGGCTTTATGGGCAGCCTCAATTTGCAGGTCATAAATGCGGCCGGGCTCGGGGGGAGCTTTGGAGAGTTGCAGCGTATCGTGATCGGCGAGCGCGGCGCGCGGTATTTTAATGAAATGGGCATGCCGTTTGTGCCGTTCGGCAGCGCCGGCGACGCCGCGGCAAGAAGGAGTCTTGCCTCGACGCTTACGGAATATATCATAAACGGTGTTATGGAAGAGCGCTTTGGGCGGGTATCGATAGTCTATCCTAAGCCGATATCATTTGTGCTGCAGCGGGTTGAAGCGGCCAGGATCATACCATTCCCGGTCATAAGCCAAACGTCCCGGGAAAAGTCCGAAGGTTTCCAGGAGCTTATTATCGAATCGCCGCTGGACGGCATAATAGAGTACCTTGCCTGCGAACAGGTTCGGCAGAAACTTATCGATATACTAGAGGAGAGCAAGCTCTCCGAATTTGCGGCGAGGGCCATGCACCTGGAGAATAGTTCCCAGGAGCTTGCGGAGAAGACTAAAAAGATAAAACTGCAATATTTCAAGGCGCACCACGAGATGATAGATAAGAGCACGAGGGAGCTGTATTCGGCCCAGATGCTGATCGGAAAATAGATATATGGCGGAGACAAAGAAAAGGACGGGTTATGTGATCGCGGCGCAGGGGCCGGTTGTCGATGTGCGCTTTCCCGGCTCACAGGATCTCCCGGCGCTTGCCGAGGCGCTTAAAACACGGACTTTCGACGGCAGGACCATTGTCCTTCAGGTGGCCGAGCATCTGGATGCCAATGTAGCCCGGTGTGTATCTCTTGCGTCTACGCTTCATCTGCGCAGGTCCACCGAAGTCATCGCGGACGGGTCCCCGCTCAATATCCCCGTAGGAGAAGAGCTTTTCGGCCGGATAATAAACGCATCGGGAGAAGCGATCGACAATAAAGGCGCGATAGGGGCGGCGGCGCGCTCGCCTATAATGAAGGATATATCCAGGCTTTACATAAATCCGGACCGTCTCGCCGCCGGGCAGGTAGATATACTCCATACCGGGATCAAGATCGTCGACCTGCTCTTTCCGGTCGTGAAGGGCTCCAAGACGGGCCTGATAGGCGGCGCCGGATTGGGTAAGACGGTCCTGATACTGGAGCTTATACACAATATAATAACCCAGCATGAGGGCGCGTGCGTCTTTACCGGGGCAGGCGAGAGGATAAGGGAAGGCAACGAACTATATTTCGAGTTCCAGAAGCAGAATATGCTCGATAAGATCATGTTCGCGTTCGGGCAGATGAATGAACCGCCCGGCGCAAAATTCGGAGTGGCTTTTACCGGCGTAGCGCTCGCCGAATATCTTCAGAGTAAAAACAGGGACGTCCTTTTCTTTATAGATAACGTCTACCGCTTTGTCCAGGCGGGAAGCGAGGTCTCGACCCTCCTTGGCCGCGTGCCGTCGGAGACCGGTTACCAGCCTACGCTTGGGTCCGAAGTGAGCGAGTTCCAGGAGCGTATCCGTTCGAAAGAAGGCAGTGCGATTACCGCTATAGAAACGGTCTACGTCCCGGCGGATGATCTGACCGACCCGGCGGTAGTTACGATATTCAGCTACCTTAACTCCATCATCGTCCTTTCGCGCGAGAGGAGCCAGCTCAAACTTCACCCGGCGATAGACCCGCTGCTATCGTCATCCTCGAATCTAGATCCGGCCGTTGTGGGAAGGGATCATTTCCGGGTCACGCAATCGGTCCTGAAGATGCTGGCCAAATATAAGGAACTTAAGAAGATAGTGCCGGTCGTGGGCGTCGAGGAACTCTCCAAGGCGGACCGGACCGTCTACGACAGGGCGCGAAAGCTGGAAAATTTCCTGACACAGCCTTTTTTCGTCGCGGAAGTCTATACCGGCAGGAAGGGCGCATACGTCAGGCTGGAAGATACCATCGATGGTTGTGATAAGATAATGTCGGGCGCCCTGGACGCGGTGCCGGAAGAGAAATTATACATGATAGGCGGCATCGAGGACGCCGTCAAATAGGTCGCCGGTGACCTGACTACCGGCAGCCATGGTTACAAGGAGCTATGATATGGCGTTACGAATAGGCGATATTCTGGTTAAAAAAGGTTTTACCACACAGGAACGGCTGAAGATGGCCGTTGAGGAACAACTGAAGACCGGCGAGGCGCTCGGCAGGATCCTGGTGAGGTTGAAATTTGTGACCGAAAAACAGATGCTGGAGGCGCTTGCCGAACAGCAGGGTATGCTCTTCGTGGATATCAAAGATATCCACATAAGCGACAAAGCCATAAAGGGCGTCCCGGCAAAATTCATATGGCATTACAAGATTATACCGGTGAATATCGATAATAATATACTGACGCTGGCGGTCTCGGATCCTTTCGATATGTGGCCGGTAGATGACCTGGAAGCGCACCTTGGTTATAAAGTGGAAAGGGTGCTGTCGGCGCCCTCGGATATAGCGGAAGCCATAAAAAAATATTACGGCGTCGGCGCGGATACCATAGAGAGCCTTCTCTCGAAGGAAGAAGACCGGTCTACCCCGATCGATGTCGCCGAGAGGGAGAAGGTCGAGGATCTCGAAAAATTAGCCGGCGATGCCTCTGTTATCAAGCTCGTCAACCAGATCCTGCAGCAGGCGATAAACGACAGGGCTACCGATATCCATCTCGAGCATTTCAGGGAGGATGTATTCCTGCGTTACAGGATAGACGGCATCCTTTATGACACCCAGGTAAGTGAAAATATCAAATATCTCTATCCGGCCGTCATATCGCGCATCAAGATAATGGCCAATATGGATATAGTGGAAAGGCGCCTGCCGCAGGACGGCAGGGCGAAGGTGCGCATCGGCCAGAAAGAATACGAGCTGCGTATCTCCGCGATACCGACGCTTTACGGCGAGAATATAGTAATAAGGATCCTGCCGACGACGATGCTCTTCAGCATTGCCGATCTCGGTATGTCTAAAGGTGATGATAAGATCCTGATGGAGCTTATCAGCCAGCCCCATGGCATAATCTTCGTCACGGGCCCTACGGGAAGCGGCAAGACGACAACGCTCTACGCGTGTTTGAGCAAGCTCAATACGCGCGAAGTGAAGATAGTGACCATCGAGGATCCGATAGAGTACGAGCTTAAGGGCATATCGCAGACACAGATAAATCCTAAGATAGGTCTCACGTTTGCTACGATGCTCCGGAGTATGCTCAGACACGATCCGGATATAATGATGGTCGGCGAAGTGCGCGACGTCGAGACAGCAGACGTTACCATACAGACGGCCCTTACGGGCCATTTAGTCTTCTCCACCATCCATACCAACGACGCCGCCAGCGGCGCGACGCGCCTTATAGATATCGGGGTAGAGCCTTATCTTGTGGCGTCTTCGGTCAACGCGTTTATCGCGCAGAGGCTGGTGCGGCTCATATGCAAGAATTGCAAAGAAGAGATAGCGCTTAAAAACGGGAAGCTTAAGATCGACGGTATAAATATGTCCAAAGAGATAGTTGCCTACCATGGCCGGGGATGCAAGGCGTGCAACCATACAGGATACTCGGGCAGGACGGGCATCTACGAGATACTTATAGTTACCGACGAGATCAGGGAGCTTATTATCAAGAAGACACCTTCCGAGGTAATAAAAAAGAAGGCTGTCGAGCTCGGTATGCGCACATTACTGCAGGATGGATGGGAAAAGATCCGGTCGGGAGTGACGACGGTCGAAGAGATAATGAGGGTTACGCAGTTAGAGCAGTAATTTTTTAAAGATAGGAAGATCGTGCCTGTATTCATTTATCATGCCAAGCGCGGACCCACACAGCTGGTGACCGGCGAGATAGAGGCCAGGACCCAGGCCGAGGTCTTTACGCGACTCGAGCATATGGGGCTTGTCCCGATAAAGATAGAAGCGACGGTTGGCCATGCCCGCAAAGAAGGAGAGGCCTCTCCGGCCGGTAGGGCCGCGCCCGAACAGTCATCCCGCCCGCCGGGTATTTATTCGAAAAAAGTAAAGTCCAGGGATCTCGATACGTTTACCCGCCAGCTGGCGAGTCTCGTCAAATCGGGCATACCCATACTCCAGGGGCTGGCGCTTCTTGCGCAGCAGACGGAGAGTAAGACGCTTAAAGCTGTCGTTGCCGACATGGCGCGGTCGGTAAAAGACGGTAAGATGCTCTCGGAATCGATGGCGGTTTTCCCCGATATATTCAACAATATGTACCTGAGCCTTGTCCGGGCCGGTGAAAAGAGCGGCACCCTCGACCAGGCGCTCTTCCGCCTGGCGGACCATCGTGAGCGTGAACAGGAGCTGAGGCAGAAGATACAGGCCGCTCTCGCTTACCCCATCCTCGTTATCACCGTCGGAGTAGTAACCATATATGTCATGCTCACCTATTTTCTACCGAAGTTGACGGCTATATTCAAAGGCATGAAACAGCAGCTGCCCCTGCCGACCAAGATATTGATGGGTGTGACCGATTTTATGTCGAAACACTGGTATCTCTTTTTAATAGTCGTAATGTGCCTCGCCGTTATGTTAGGCGGGGTGAAGAGAGGGTCGAAGAGGAAGATGCTCTTCGATGCCATAAAATTACGCCTGCCTTTCATGCAAAAATTTACGCGCAACACCCAGATATCGAGATTTGCCAGGTCGCTCGGCATACTTATCAAAAACGGCCTTCCTATCTATGAGAGCCTTGCCCTTGCCGCCGACACCGTCGATAACGATGCGTTGAAAGGGTCCATAAAAGCGGCGGGAAAAGGTATCGTCGAGCAGGGGTTGTCGCTTTCCGAGAGTTTCAAGAGAACGGGCGTCTTCCCTGACTTTACGCTAAACATGATAGCGGTTGGTGAGCAGTCGGGCAGGCTGGTCGAGGCGTTGGAAGACATCGCCGTCGTTTACGAAAGAGAAGTCGACCAGTCGATAAAGATAATGTCATCCCTTTTAGAGCCGCTGCTTATACTAACGGTCGGCGCGGTCGTCGGTTTCATAGTATTCGCCATGCTCTTGCCCGTCTTCAACATCGGGATGATGGCACGATAAAAAAGTGTATAGTGTAATAGTGGAGAGTGGATAGTGCATAGTGAAAAAGACCGGGTAATTACGAGGCTCCTCACCCTTCACTATCCACTATGCGCTATTTTATTCTGCCTTCTTTTGTTCACGCACTGTTTCGCGAACGCTGTGGAGGGATGGAGGGAGATAAAGAGCGAGCATTTCATAGTAAATTATATCGAAGACGAAAATTTCGCCTCGGAGGTTTCCCGCAGGGCCGAGCAATATTATAGCAAGATAGCCGCCGACCTGGGTTACGTCAGGTATGACAACTTCTGGACGTGGGATAACCGCGCAAAGATATTTATATACCGCACCCGTGACGAATATATCAGAGCTACCGGCGCCAAGGAATGGTCTTACGGCCTCGCCTCTTACGGGGCAAAGGCTATAGTAAGTTATGCCCACAGCGAGCGGTTCCTTAATACGCTCCTGCCTCACGAGTTGACTCATCTCGTATTCAGAGATTTCGTGGGTTTTAAAGGAGAGGTGCCGATATGGCTCGACGAAGGAGTGGCGCAGTGGGAAGAGGAGGACAAGAGAAGGGCGGCTGTAGACGCGCTAAAAGTACTCATAGCCAAAAAAGATATAATACCGCTGTCGCATTTGATGCAGATGAATGTAGCGGAAGTCAGCGATTCGGAAGTATCGCTTAAGTTCTATGTCGAAGCGGTTACGATAGTCGGTTTTTTGATCAAGCAGCACGGCCAGTCGCGTTTCACGCTCTTCTGCCGCCAGCTGAGAGACGGGGATACGGTGAATGCGGCGCTTTCCGCCGTCTATTCGGATGCCGTCCGGAATGTGGACGAGCTTGAGAAGGAATGGTTAAAATACTATGGAGGGTAAAGTTATGAGGAGAATGGCGTTTACTCTTATTGAACTCATGATCGTGGTAATAATAATTGCCGCGCTTGCCGCTATGATCGTCCCGCGCCTGTCAGGCAGGGCCGAGCAGGCAAAAGTGGCCGTTGCCCAGTCGGATATAAATGCCAATATAGCCACAGCGCTTAAACTATACCAGCTGGATAACGGGAATTTCCCAACGACCGAACAGGGTCTGGCCGCACTTATCGAAAAGCCGTCGTCGGAGCCTGTCCCGCGCAACTGGAACGGGCCGTATCTTGAGAAACAGCCTGTAGATCCCTGGGGGAATACCTATAAATACAGATCTCCCGGCACGAATAACAAAACCAGCTACGATCTCTATTCGATCGGCAAAGACAGCGCGGAAGGAACCGATGACGATATTACGAACTGGAGCGGCAAATAATAGATACGGTTTTACACTGGTCGAGGTCCTCGTTGCCGTAACGATACTTGCCGTAGGTATGGTGGGGGTAATCAGCGCTTATATATCCCTTATGAACGGTATTACGGCGTCGGGGTTTACCGTAGATTCCGTCTATCTTTTGAAGGACAGGATGGCCGATATCGAGAAAGAGGCGATCGAAAATTTAGGGCCATCCTCCGGTGTGCGTAACGGTTTATTCGGAGAAGATTATCCGGCGTACAGGTGGAAGACAGAGGTAAGCGATGTAATGAAAGAAGCCGATAAATCGGAGAAGAAGGCAGGGGTTAAGGGCGCGGAGAATGAGATTAAAGAGACGTTATGCCAGATCTCTGTTGTGGTAAGCTCCGGCGCCGCGCCGTCCGCCCGAAATTTGAGTTTATATACCTATCTTGGGAAATATGCGGAATAAAAAACGGAAATTGAAAATCGGCCGTGGATTTACACTTATAGAGCTTCTCATTACCGCTGCTATAGCAGGGCTTGTATCTATGGCGATATTTGCCGTCTTCGCAGGAGGCATAAACGTTTATGATAGGGTCCGCGGTTATAGCGATGCGAAAAAAGATATTTTACTTTCACTGGAAGGCCTCGAACGGGACCTGAGAAATACCTGTAATATCTCGGAGCTGGAATTCAGGGGTGAGAACACGCGGGTAACTTTCCCGGCGCTTATTAAGGCGGGCTTTGCCGGAACGGAGGAAGCCTTTGCCCCGGGAAGTGTTTCGTATTATGTGGATGACCATTACCTGGTAAGCGAGGAGAAGGACTACTCGGCTGCGACACAGGAGGAATCCGGCAAAGGGATTGTGACGCAGATAGTCCCCGCGGACAGCGTAAAGTTCAGCTACTATTATTACGAACCCAAGACGGAAACTTATATATGGGCCGATACGTGGGTCAAGGAGGCGGATGAGGATAAGAAAGGCACCGACGCCTCTAAATTGGGTACCGCCGCCGAAGAGATTACGCGGCGGAAGGAGGTAAAGGTCTATACGCCGATCGGCGTTAAGATAGAGATAGGGTATGAGGATAACGGGCGGACAGACATATTGACTAGAACCGTATATTTCCCGCTGGCAGTTTCGCTTCGCATCGCGGAGGCGGTTGCTAAAAAAGAGAAAAAGGCGAAAAGCACTTGAAACGAAAAGGCAGCATCCTCATAATTGTCCTGTGGTCGTTATTTATCCTGGGCGCGCTTGCGGTGGCGATGAGCGGATACGTGACGGCGCAGATAAACCTGTCGAAGAAATTATCGGAACGTTCCAGGGATTATTATCTGGCGAAAGCGGGCGTTGAGAGAGCTATCTTCGAGATCAAGAACGACGCTACCGAGGAATATGACGCGTTTACCGATTCATGGGGCGCCAATACCGCCGCTTTCAAAGCGGTCCGGCTCGGTGACGGGACCTATAGCGTATATCCTTTCACAGGCGCCGGCGGCGCTAAAGTTGTAAGATGCGGGCTGTCGGATGAAGAGGGCAAGATCAACGTCAATAAAGCGCCGAAGGAGGTCCTGAAGAATATTTTCCAGATACAGGGCGGTCTTCCCGCGGATGAGGCTAAGGAGATAGCCGCTTCTATCATAAATTGGCGCAGTCCTGCGGACCATGCCGACAAGGAAGGGGCGGATGCCTTCCATTATGATACGCTTGAGCGGCCATACAAGGCAAAAAATGCGCCGATAGAGTCTCTGGAGGAATTGGTCCTTATTAAAGGTATAACCGCCGGCGTATTCGCTAAAGTTAGGGATTGCCTTACTTTGTACGGCGCCGGTGCGGTTAACGTGAATACCGCCGGTATTCCTGCACTGCGGGCCATCGGTATGAGCGAGGAGCTTGCCGCAAAGATAGTCCATTTTCGCGGAGATAATGCCCGGCAGACCGCCGAGAACGTATTCGACGATCCTGCGCGGATAGCGGCGCTCCTGATGAAGAAAGAATCGATATCGGGCGAGGCCTCCGGTAAGATAAGCGGTCTTATCGCGGCGGGCCTCTTATCGGTGAAATCGGATAATTTCAGCGGAGTAGCCGCGGGTAATATCGGCGCCGCCGCAAAAGGCGGCGGGGCAAAGATAGCCTTTGTCTTTGACCGTAAGAATAAAGTTATACGGTATTGGAAAGAATAGGCCGGGGAATGTTTAAACTGCCTTTCGGCAAAATAAAGATCGGTAAATTAAGCCTGCGAAAGTCGGTCGTTGTCGTGGAGATAGGCAATGACTGGCTCAAGATAGCGGAGTGCGTCCCGTCTTCGTCCGGCGGCGAGATCACAAAGCTGGCATTGCAAAAGCTTTCGCAGGTCAAGGACGATATACCGGTCGCGATAGGGAAGATCTTCAAAGACCTTTCCCTGAACGGGCAATCCGTCATACTTTGTATACCCCGCCATCTTATAACGGTGAGGGTGCTCGAACTGCCTTCCACGGACGCGAAAGAGATAAGCGACATGATCAACCTCCAGGTCGGCAGGCAGACCCCGTATTCCAAGGAAGAGATCGTATCCGCCCACAAGATACTTTATAGCAACAGGGAAGGTTACACGAAAGTTACGCTGGCCATAGCGCAAAGGAACATTATTGACGTCAGGATCGAGGCGCTCAAGAACGCCGGCGTGAGCGTAGGGAAAGTATCGGTAAGCTCCGAAGGCGTTTACGATTGGTTCACCCTTTCATATATGCCGGACATCCCGGCCGCCAAGGCGAATGTCTCCGAAACGGTGGCGTTCCTGGACGTCGATTCGAATTATTCGGACTTTATCGCGATCCGCGGCGGTAAGATGGTCTTCACGAAGAACATATTCCTGGGCGCAAACCACCTTGCAGAGGCGTCGGAATCATGGCGGGATAAGCTCGTCGAAGAGCTGGAGAGATGTTTTAAGCGTTATTATATAGAAGAGAAAAATACGCGGATAACAAAGCTCTATCTTTCCGGAGCGGCCAGGAATATGGAGGACGTCGATATTATCCTGACGAATAAGCTCGATATAGCGGTAGAAAAATCGGACACTTTCAGGAATATCAGGATAAAGGATGCCGTCAGGCGCGCGAGAGAACAGGATATGAAGCTCGTTTCCATAACCGCGCTTATCGGAATGGCGATAAAAGGCGCGGATCTTTCACTCGACCTTACTCCCGCCGAACAGCGGATATTGAAACTGATGGAACGGAAGCGTAAGGAGCTCACCATGATGGGCGTCCTCTTTGCGTTTCTTGTCATGGCGCTCTCATTTCTCCTAGTGATAAGTTTTTACTATAAGAACACGTATCTTGCCCAGCTTAAGAAGAGGGCCGTTGAGGCATCGGGCGAATCGGAAGAGGTTGCCAGGATGCGTATGACGATCGACCTGGTCAAGCGTTCGCTCGATACCAGGAATTCCTCGCTGAATATCCTCCGGGAGATATATAAAGTGGTGCCTGCCGAAATAGCTTTGAACAGTATCGATATCGACGAGAACAAACAGCTTGTCCTGAAAGGCCGCGGTTTCACGATGTCGGACGTCTTTAAATTCGTCAAGAAACTCGAAGAATCGCAGCTCTTTGCGAGCGTCAAAGCCTCCTATACACGCTCGAGAAGAGAGCGTGAGAACGATAAGGACATGGAGTACGTTGAGTTCGAGATAGTCTGTCCTTACGAAAAACAGTAACGGAAAAAATATGAATTTCTTTGCCACTATGTCGAAAAAAGAGAGGGCGGGGATAGCGATCGCCGTGGCGATCCTCCTCTTTGCTTTTTTAGACAGGTTCGTCGCCGCTCCCATAGCGTCCAAATTCAGGAAGATCAACGCCGAGACCAGGATGAATGAGCAGCAGCTTGCGCAGAACCTGCGCAACCTGAACCAGAAAGATAATATTGACGCTGAGTACAGGAAATACCTGCCGTATGTGAAGGCAAATTATTCCGACGGCGAAGAGGTGAATAAGCTGCTCGAGGTGATAGAGAATATGGCCCGCAAATCAGGCCTGGCCATAGGTAATATAAAGCCCCAGCCTCCCAAGCAGACGGACCTGTATAGATATTTTTTGATAGAAGTCGAAGTCGAGGGCAGGATGGACTCGATCGTGGTCTTTTTGCATGACCTGGCCGGGTCGAAAGAGCTTTTCCGGACGACCAAGATATATATCACTTTAAAAGAGAAAGAGACGTCCACGGCAAGGGCCTCGATACTTGTCACTAAGGTTGTTGCGCTATGATAGTACGAATTATAATAACGCTTTGCATATCCTTTATTCTCTCCTCATCGTTATACGCAGAGATGGCGGAGAGCCCAAAAGAACTTTCCCTGAAAGACTCTGTCAATATAGCTTTCTTAAATAACAAAGCTATCCAGATACAGGAAGAGGAGCTTCAAGTGTCTAAGGCCAACGTGTTGGGCGCGAAATCGGCGTTCTGGCCGAAACTGGCCGCCCAGTATGGTTATACATATAACGGCTATGCATTCAACCTCGGTTCGCTTGCCAGGGGCGCTAAAAAGGATCCCGGGATATTCTCGGGCTACGCGAACGACAACAAAGTCGGCGTCTCGGTAAACGAGGCCGTCTATAACGGCGGCGCCGACATAGCCTATCTGAAAGAGGCGCGGCTCGGGGTGAGGGTTCAGGAAGAGACACTGCGCGCGCGTAAACTGGACGTTGCGTTTGAGACCAAGCGGTTGTATTACGGGCTCCTCCTGGCATATGAGACGGAGAGGATAACGGAAAACCTTCTTAGCCAGGCAAAAGCCCACTATGACGATGTTAAGGATAAGTTCGACCAGGGGACGTCTTCGAAGTTCGATGTCCTGCAGTCGAGCGTCCAGGTCTCCAAGATCATACCCGAAGTCGTAAAAGCGCGAAACGCGATCCAGATCATAGGCGCGGAATTCAAGAAGGTCATGAGCATGAGGCTGGACGAGGATGTCCGGTTGACGGGCCACCTTGCCTGCGATCCGGTAGAAGCGAAAGAAGCAGATTCCCTTAAAGACGCGTATAAGAGCAACCCGGAGATGATCCTGAAGACTTTAGGGATAGATATATCTAAGTGGGAGATAGAGTACGCCAAGAGCGGGTACTACCCGCAGGTCGACGCGAACTTCGGTTATAATTACCGCTCCAATAATATGGAGACGATATTCGATTACCGCCATTCCAACTGGGCCGTTGGTGTTACCGTCGGGCTCTCCATATTCGACGGTATGTCGACGAAAGCGAAGGTCGACGCGGCAAAGGCAAAGTACGGCGAGGCGCGCCTTTCGAGAGAAGATTTTTCCGACCAGCTGGCGGTCGATGTCAAAACGGCGTGTCTCGACATGAAAGAGGCCGATGAGATAATCAAGTCCCAGCGTGATAGTATCGTAGAGGCAAAAGAGGCCCTGAAGATATCGGAGATCGGTTACGATAACGGTGTTACGACCAACCTCGATGTCCTGGATTCCCAGGTTTCACTGAGCCAGGTCGAAAAAAATTTAGCGGAAGGTATCTACGATTATCTGATCGCCCGGGCCCAGCTCGATCGTTTGATGGGAAGGGAAACGTATGAGTGAGAAAAGCGGGTCGCCAGTCACCGGCTGCCAGGTCCCCAGATAAATTTTACTGGCGACATGGTGGCCTGGCCGCTGGCGGCCTAATACTAAGGAGTGACAATCATGGCTGATAATGAAGTGAAACTCAAGCTTCCGGATATTCCGAAGAAAAAAAATAGAAAATTTTTGATCATCGTAATATTAGCCGCGGCGCTTGCTATCCCCGCCGCGATATTTTTTCTGCAGAAAGAGTTTAGAAATAATAAAACGATCAAGGTCTCCGGCAACATAGAAGGTTATGATGTGCGGATATCGTTCAGGGTCGGTGGGCAGATAGTGAAACTCATGGTGGACGAAGGGTTCCCGCTGAAAATAGGGGATCCTGTAGCGCTTCTCAACACCGATGAGCTTTCCAAGATAAAAGCGGACGCCGAAGCCTCTTTAAAGCTTGCCGAATTCCAGTTCCAACTGGATGAGCTTGACTACGTCAGGGCCGAAAATCTCTTTACGGCCGGCGCTATTTCGGCCCAGAAGAGGGATACTGCCAAGACGAAACGCGATACCGACAAATCGCGGGTCGAGCAGCTGCAAGCGCAATTGGAGCTTGCAAAAACCCGTCTGGATTTCGCGGACTTGAGGTCGCCCCTTAACGGCTACATCCTGGTGAGGAGCGCCGAGGAAGGCGAAGTCGTCCAGATAGGCGAGCCCGTCTTCACCGCGGTAGATTTAAACGACATCTGGGTTACCGCCTACATCGACGAAAAAGACCTGGGGCGTGTAAAACTGAACCAGGAAGCGTATGTGATGACCGACAGCTATAGAAACAAGAAATATAAAGGTTGGGTTTCATTTATCTCCCCGCAGACCGAATTTACGCCCAAGTATATACAAACTACCGAAGAGCGCGTCAAATATGTCTACAGGATAAAGGTCAGGGTGGACAACACATCGCTTGACCTGAAACCCGGCATGCCCGCCGACGCGTATATCAATCCTTCGGCTCCGCTTGTGTCCGATGCCATGACTGGCCGAGCCGGCGCGGGCAATTAATGCTTACGATAAAGGCCGAAAACCTTACGCGCAAATTCGGGGAACTTACGGCTCTCGATAACCTTAACCTCCAGGTAGAGGAGGGCGAAATATTCGGGCTTGTCGGCCCGGACGGCGCCGGCAAGACCACCACCATGCGGCTTTTAACAGGTATACTCGATCCCACATCGGGCCAGGCATGGGTTTACGACAAACACACCGTAAAAGAATCCGAAGACCTTAAGGAGCATATCGCATACATGTCCCAGCGCTTTGGACTGTATGAGGAGATGAGCGTCCTGGAGAATATAAATTTCTACGCCGACGTATACGGTGTCGCGAAAGAAAAACGCGCGGAGGCTATCGACCGCCTTCTTGGGTTTTCGGGGCTCCTGCCTTTCAAGGAGCGTCTTGCCGGCAAGCTTTCCGGCGGTATGAAGCAGAAACTCGGCCTGGCCTGCGCGCTCATACATACGCCAAAAGTGCTTTTTTTGGACGAACCCACAAACGGCGTCGATCCCGTATCGCGCAGGGATTTCTGGGGTATACTCTATGAACTTCTCAAAGAGCGGGTCACGATATTCTGTTCGACGTGCTATCTTGACGAGGCCGAGCGCTGCCGCAGGGTCGGGCTGATACACAAAGGCAAGCTTTTGCGCTGCGATTTTCCGGATAATATAAAGAAAGAATGCGGCGTCAAGACGCTCGAAGCGGCCTTCATCGAGATAATAAAAGAGTATGAGGAGAAGTAAAATTTTATCCTCCTTCGCAGAAAACCCCGAGCTTTCAAGCTCAAAGATGAATGCGTGAGCTTCATTTATTGCGGAATGACTTATGAATAACGACATAGCGGTAAGCGTTACCAACCTAGAGAAGCGGTTCGGAAACTTTACTGCCGTCAACCGTATCAACTTTCAGGTGAAGCAAGGTGAAATATTCGGCTTTCTCGGCCCTAACGGCGCGGGTAAGTCTACGACCATCAGGATGCTCTGCGGTATCATCCCTCCCACTTCCGGCAGCGGGCAGGTCGGGGGTTTCGATATCATAAAGGAGCATCATAAGATAAAAGAGTGCATAGGTTACATGTCGCAGAAATTCTCGCTTTATAACGACCTGACCATAGGTGAGAATATCGATTTCTACAGCGGCATATACAAGATCCCGGCTAAAGACAAGCGGAGCCGTTTTGAAGAGACGGTGAAGACGGCGGGGCTCGAAGGCATGGAGTCGAACCTTACCGCTACTCTGGCCGGCGGGTGGAAACAGCGGCTCGCGCTCGGCTGTGCGCTTATCCACAAGCCGAATATCATATTTCTCGACGAGCCTACCTCCGGAGTCGACCCGATAACACGCGCCAATTTCTGGAGCGTTATAAAGAGCCTGGCCGCAAAAGGCGTAACGGTCTTTGTTACCACCCACTACATGGACGAGGCCGAGAACTGCAACCGCATGGTCCTGATATACAAAGGCAATATCATCGCCATGGGCACGCCCGAAGAGATGAAGACGAAATGCATGACGAATGAGGTCCTGGAGATAACACTGCCGAATTCACAGGACTGGCTTGAAAAAGTCTCCAAAGTCGAGGGTATAAAAGAGGCGGCGTTATTCGGCAGTAATATCCATGCGGTAGTTTACGACAGCGCGAAAGCCGTCCCGGCGGTGAACGAATTCCTTAAAGCCTCCGGGGCAGAGGTTTTCACGGTGCGGAAGATATTGCCGTCCCTGGAGGATGTCTTCGTATCGCTGATAGAAAACTATGACAAGACAGAGCCTAAGAAGAGTTAAAGCCATAGCCTGGAAGGAATTTGTACAGATAAAGCGCGACCCGCGCTCGCTTGCGCTGGCGCTGGGGATACCCATTTTTCTCCTTGTTATCTTCGGATACGGCCTCTCGCTCGACATCGACCATGTGCGTACGGTTGTCTGGAACCAGGATGCCTCGTCGGAACTCACGCGCAATTTCCTATTTAACTTTAAGAACTCCAAATATTTCAAGATAATAAAATATACGGATAACTACCGTGACGTCGAGCGGATGATCAATTCGGGCGAGGTTATAATGGCGCTTATCATCCCCAAAGATTTCTCTCATTACATTGAGTCGGGGCAGGCCGCGCCGCTGCAGCTTATCATGGACGGCAGCGATGCAAATACCGCGACTATAGCCAGGGGCTATGTGCGTGCGGTAGTCTCCAACTATAATGTAAAACTTATCAAGGACACCTTTGCCGCGCACGGCATGAAACCGGTAAAGTCTGTCGATGCGCGCACAAGGATATGGTTCAATATGGGCCTTACCAGCACCTGGTTCATCGTCCCCGGCGTCATAGCGATGATCATAATGATAATAGCCGCGCTCCTTACCTCTATATGTATAGCGCGGGAGTGGGAGCGGGGTACTATGGAACAGCTTATTTCGACTCCGGTAAAGGCGCCGGAGCTGGTTATAGGTAAATTCATACCGTATTTCGCTATAGGGTTTTTTGACCTCACCGTAGGCGTATTAATGGCCAGGTTCCTTTTCGATGTCCCGTTTAGAGGCAGTTACCTTATACTTGTGATATTGAGCGCGCTCTTCCTTACGGGCGCGCTTTCACAGGGTATAGTAATATCTATAGTGGCGAGAACCCAGCTTATGGCGAGCCAGCTTGCGACGCTGACAACCATGATACCAACTATCCTTTTGTCGGGTTTTATCTACCCGATATTCAATATGCCCAAGGCGCTCCAGCTTGTGACATACCTGATACCGGCGCGTTATTATATAGTGATATTAAGGGAGCTTTTCCTTAAAGGTACCGACATGACTAGCATGTGGGACGAGACCCTCTTCCTATTTATTTTTGCGCTATTTATGCTGCGTCTGGCGGTAGTAAAATTTAAGAAAAAGGTAGCATGATGGTCCGGCGCGGCCTGAGCGTTAAAATGTCTAAGGCCTTGCTCACCATCAGTTTCAAAGGAAACCAAAGGGTGATATGTTAAGTTTCGAGAGGATAATGGCCATACTGGTAAAAGAGTTCAAACAGGTCTTCCGCGATCCGCGCATGAAGACGGTCATCTTTATTACCCCGCTTGTACAGATAATACTCTTCGGATACGCGGCCAATAAAGATATAAATTATGTCCCGACGGCCATACTCGACCGCGATAATACCGTAGAGAGCCGTGAGCTGCTGCGCAGGTTCACTTTTTCCAAGTATTTCGTTCCGGAACATTATATTTTCGACAGCAAAGAGCAGGACAACCTTTTGAACAAGGCCGCCGCAAGCGTGGTCATCCGGATCGACCGGGGATTCGGCCGCGATATCGCGGGAGGCAAGGATGCCCAGGTCCAACTGGCCTTCGACGGCACTGACTCCAATACCTCCATGATCGTCATGGGTTATGCCGATGCGGTGGTAGGCGGCTATTCTTATGACGTGATGAAAGAGCGCATGGAGAGATCCGGTATAAACGAGTCTATGCCGTCCGTAGAGTTAAGAGACCGGCCATGGTTTAACGGTAACCTGATATCCAGGGATTACTATCTGCCGGGTGTTATAGCTACGATAGTCACGATGATGTCGCTTCTCCTGACGGCTATGGCCATAGTGAAAGAAAAAGAGATAGGGACGATGGAACAGCTTATAGTAAGCCCGCTAAAACCACTCGAGCTTATAATGGGAAAATTATTCCCTTTCGCCATCCTCGCCCTTATACAGATATGTCTTATCACGATATTGGGAGTCTTCTGGTTCCATGTGCCGCTGCGGGGGAATATTCTGCTTTTGTTATTCTGTACATGTATCTATCTCTTTACGTCTTTGGGGATAGGTCTCTTTATTTCAACCGTATCCGCGACCCAGCAGGAGGCGATGATGTCCGTATTTCTCTTCTTCATGCCTACGGTTCTCTTGTCCGGGTTTGCGTATCCGATAGCCAACATGCCCCAGATTGTGCAGTGGATAACATTTTTCAATCCTTTGCGTTATTTTATGGTGGTTATACGCAGTATATTCTTAAAGGGCGTAGGCCTCGAGGTGCTATGGGTCCAGCTGGTGCCGTTATTTGTCATGGGCTTAGCGGTGATAACCATTAGCGCTATGAAATTCCGTAAAAGTTTAGGGTAAAATTTAAAAATACCTTGGAGGGTGCATGTCCGAACTAAGATATAATCTTGTTTCCCGCGAGTGGGTGATAATATCGACCGAAAGAGGCAAAAGACCCACGGATTTTAAAAATACCGGCGACAAACGACCCGTCCTGCCGAAGCGCAAAAACGACTGCCCGTTCTGCCCCGGCAATGAAGGTGCGGGTGGTGACGAGACGTTCCGCCTGGGCGATAAGGATACCTGGCGGACGCGTGTGATATATAACAAGTACCCTGCTCTTTCTACAAAAGTGAAAGAAGAACATTCTTCCGACGGGCCGTATATGTACATGACCGGTTACGGCATACACGAAGTCATCGTGGAACATCCGGACCATAATATTTCGATACCGGTAATGAAAGATGAAGAGGTTGCGGATATTATAAGGACCTACAAAAGCCGTTATGAATCGATCCAGAAAGATCCCGCGATCAAGGCCATTACGATATTCAAGAACCATGGCGAGGAGGCGGGCTGTTCCCAGGAACATCCGCACTCGCAATTGGTCGCTACCCCCATGGTGCCTCATTCCATAAGGCTGCGCATAGAGAGTGCGACGGATTATTTCGATACGACGGGAGAATGCCTCTACTGCGCCATGCTTAAACGCGAACTATCGGATCGGCGGAGGCTGGTGCTGGAGACGGAGGAGTTCGTCTCTTTTGTGCCTTATGCGTCGCCGGCGCCGTTTGTCATGATAATAATTCCGCGTCGTCATTCGGCATCGTTCGACGGAATAACCGGTAAGGAATTATCCGATCTTGCGCTGAATCTCAGGATGACGCTTGGGAAATTATATTACGGCCTGAACAACCCCGATTTTAATTATATGATACGCTCGGTTCCCGTCTACGATAAGTCCAACGAATCGTTCCACTGGCATATAGCCGTAGTGCCCAGGCTCGCAAAGCCGGCGGGCTTCGAGCTCGGTTCGGGAATGTTCATCAATACGTCGATACCGGAAGCGAGCGCGGAATTCCTGCGCGGAGTAAAGATTTAAAAAAAAGGAGATGTGATGGAAGAGTATATAGTAAACGAAAAACGGCAGCAGAGACAAATGATCTTTACCGTATTTGCTTCGGTCTTTATCTTTTCTCTGGACTTCAGCATGATGAATATTTCCCTGCCGACGATCGCTTCTTATTTCCACACAGGGATAGGCGCCGTGGCTTTCCTGCCGATGGCCTACATGCTCGTCGTTACAAGTTCCCTCCTGGGCTTCGGGAAGATCGGGGACCTGGCGGGGTATCGCAGGATATTTATCGGCGGGCTTGCCATATTTACGGCCGGATCGTTATTATGCAGTATTGCGCCTAATATGCATACGTTGCTTGCTTTCAGGATTTTTCAGTCTGTCGGTGAAGCGATGATGAGCCCCATGGGGATAGCCATCCTTACCACGTTTTTACCGTCCCGGGTAAGGGGTATGGCGCTGGGGTGCGTGGCTCTTGGGCAGGGACTGGGTTTTGCGGCCGGGAACATTCTAGGCGGTTTTATAAACGCGCATTTTATCTGGCGCGGCATATTCTTTATTAACATACCCATAGCTGTAATTACGATACTGCTGGCGCTTAAGGTACTCCCTGTTAAACAGAGGAGAGCGGCTGACGGCCGCTTCGATTCGCTGGGGGCCGTGCTCATATTCATAGGTCTTTCCGGGCTCGTCTACGGTATGAACCTGCTCGGGAAGATGAACAGTCCCCGGCCGGAGATCGCGGCCAGTTTCATAATCGCGGTTGTGGGGCTGGGGCTATTCTTTATACGGGAGAAGAGGGTAAAATACCCCATACTGGACCTGGCCCTTTTTAAAAATAGTAATTTCACCTTTTCCAACCTGGCGGCATTCATGGTGGTCGCGGTGCTTATGGGGTGTATATTCATAATGCCGTTTTATCTCGAACTGATGAAAAAGTTGTCTGTAATGCAGGCGGGGTCGTATCTCGTGATCGCGCCGCTTGCTATGCTGATCATCGCGCCGATTGCGGGCAGGTTATCCGATTCGATAGGCTCCAGAACCATGTGCCTGGCCGGCGCGCTCCTCGAGGCCGCTGCTTTTATCGTTTTTTATGGCCTCAAAAAGGAATTGCCGATGATGCTGATCGCCATGGCTTTATTTATGGTGGGCGCGGCGGCAGGTATATTCATAGCCCCGAACAATAAACTCGTCATGTCGCATGCGCCCGAAGACAAGCAGGGCGTTGCTTCAGGCGTATATAAGATATTTTTAAGCATAGGGGGCGTCTTTGGCATAGCGGTATTTCCTATCGTTATAATACAGACGGTGATAGCCAGGGTCGGGGCCCAGGGCGCCGGCAAGAACATTCTGGAACATTCTCCCGAGGTTGTTCAACTCGGATTCCGGAACATGTTCCTGGCGGCAGCCGTTATGGCGTTCATGGCGTTTATATTCTCCATTCTGGCAAAAGACAAAGAGCCGCGGTAGCGGACGTTGTATATATCAATATTTTATGGTAATATTTCAACTATATGAAACGATATGAACAATTTCCGCATACGGCGGATATAGGCATACGCGTCTATGGCAGGGACCTGCGGGAGCTGTTCGAGAACGCGGCCTATGGGATGTTCGACGTAATAGCCGATCTTGAGGGCATAAAGACTGCCGGGGCGGAGAAGGTCGAGGCGATGGGCCAGACCGCCGAGGAACTCCTGGTCGCCTGGCTCGACGAGCTTTTATATAGATTCTGCACCAAGGATATCATATATTCGAAATTCGAAATCACGGAGTTATCCGAAACCAGGTTAAAGGCAAAAGTCCGCGGCCGGCCCGCGGCCGCGAACAGGAACAGGCTGAGGATGGAGATAAAGGCCATCACGTATGCCGGCCTGAAGATAGTGAAGACGGACAGCGGCTACCAGGTGGAAATAATCTTCGACGTATAGAGATATATCTATAGCCGCAGGGGAGGTTTAAACCTCCCCTGCGGCCGGAAAGCGATATGCAGCGCGGCCAGTTGGAAAAGATCGACGGATACAGGTGGCGCATCCCAAAGAGTTACCGGCACGGCATGCGCGTCGATGGTATTATATATGCTTCCGCGGAGATGCTGGAGGCTATACTGTCCGATAAGGCCGTCGATCAGGTCGCCAATGTCGCGATGCTCCCGGGGATCGTACGGCATTCGCTTGCGATGCCCGACATCCATTGGGGCTATGGGTTCTGCATAGGCGGAGTTGCCGCGACGGATGTCGACGCGGGCGGCGTAATCTCGCCCGGCGGCGTGGGCTTCGATATAAATTGCGGAATCCGGCTTATCAAAACGGATCTATTTGAAAAAGACGTACGGCCGCGGCTGAAAGAGCTTGTCTATGCCCTCCATAATGAAGTACCGGCAGGTGTCGGGTCGAAAGGCGAGATAAGGATAAGCGCGCAGGAAGAGAGAAAACTCCTGGCTGAAGGCGCCCGGTGGGTTGTCGAACACGGCTACGGCAGGGCTGAAGATTTAGAGTATACCGAAGAGCGCGGCGAGATAAATGGCGCGGATCCCGACGGAGTTTCGCCTCGGGCATATGAGCGCGGCAAGAATCAGCCGGGCACGCTGGGCTCCGGAAACCATTTCCTCGAGATACAGGCGATAGATACGGTCTACGACAAGGAGCTCGCGGATATATTCGGACTGGAGAAAGACCAGGTTACGCTCATGATACATTCCGGGTCGCGCGGCCTGGGTTACCAGGTCTGCGACGAGTACGCAAGGGATTTTATCCATCTTCTTTCGAAGTACGGCATCGAGGTTCCCGATAAGCAGCTCGCGTGCGCACCGGTGAATTCCCCGGAGGGTAAAGCGTATTTAGGCGCCATGAGATGCGCCGCGAACTACGCCTGGGCAAACCGCCAGTGCCTGATGCATCTGGCGCGCAAGGTCTTCGAAAGAGTCTTCGCGCGCGGCCCGAAAGACCTGGGCATGGACCTTATCTACGACGTCGCGCATAATATCGCGAAGATCGAGAAGTATGATATAGACGGGAAAGAACGGACGCTCTGCGTCCACCGGAAAGGCGCCACCAGGGCCTTTCCTCCGGGCCATCCGGAACTGCCCGCCAAATATAAGCGGACGGGCCAGCCGGTGATCATCCCGGGAGATATGGGCAGGAATTCGTACCTATTAGTTGGGACAGAGGGAGCAAAGGAGACATTCTACTCGACCTGCCACGGGGCGGGCCGGCTTATGTCGCGTTCGGCCGCGATACGGGCGGGGAGAGGAAGGTCGATAGCCGGAGAGCTGGAAGCCAAAGGCATAATAGTGAAAGCGACCGGCAGGGAATTATTATCGGAAGAGATGCCGGACGCATACAAAGATGTGAACCAGGTGGTCGATGTGGTCCATGGGGCCGGTATATCGAAACGCGTCTGCCGGATGCGGCCGCTGGGAGTGATAAAAGGATAGCGAGGATAAAATGTTAGATTTGAAATTCATACGTGATAATCCGCAAATCGTAAAAGATGCTTTAAAAGCCAGGAACTCAAAGCTCGATATAGGCGAGCTGCTAAAGCTCGATGAAGAGCGCCGGAAGCTGCTAGTCGATGTTGAGACGTTGAAGGCCGAGCGTAATAAGGCAAACGATGAGATAACGGTCCTGATTAAGGCCAGAAAGAACCCAAAAGAGATAATCGATAAAATGAAGGTTGTTTCCCAAAAAGTGACAGATTTAGACAAAAAAGTGGGGGAAATTGACGAAAAATTGACCAATTTTGTATACATAATCCCAAATATACCCGATAAAAGTGTGCCTGTCGGAAGCCCTGAAAATAACAAGATCGTGCGTTCTTGGGGCAAAATGCCCGTATTCGACTTTAATCCAAGGAGCCATATTGAGCTTGCCGAGATACTTGGAATAATAAGTTTTGGCCTTGCCGCGAAGATATCGGGCTCCAATTTCGTCCTATATATCGGCCAGGGCGCGCGCCTCGAGAGAGCGCTTATAAACTTTATGCTCGACCTGCACACAAAAAACCATGGTTATAAAGAGGTCTTCCCGCCGTTCCTCGTCAACCGGCGCTCGATGATAGGGACGGGGCAACTCCCTAAACTCGAGGAGGATATGTACAAACTGAAAGACGACGACCTCTTTTTAATACCGACGGCCGAAGTGCCCGTTACGAATATCCATGCAGGTGACGTGCTGGAGGAAGCGAAACTGCCGATATGCTACACGGCATATACGGCTTGTTTCAGGAGAGAGGCCGGCTCTTACGGCAAGGATACAAAAGGTCTTATCAGGGTCCACCAGTTCGATAAGGTAGAGCTGGTAAAATTCGTAAAACCCGAGACGTCATACGAGGAGCACGAGAAACTCCTGAAAGACGCCGAGGATGTTTTGCAGATACTCGAGCTTCCGTATCGCGTGATACTTCTTGCGACCGGGGACATTTCGTTTTCCGCGGCTAAATGTTATGACATAGAATTGTATGCCGCCGGGACGGATGCCTATCTGGAGGTCTCGAGCTGTTCCAATTTTACCGATTTCCAGGCGCGCCGCGCGAATATCAGGTTCAAACGAATAGCGAACGACAAGCGGCGAACGACGGAATTTGTCCACACGCTGAACGGTTCCGGCGTCGCCCTGGCGCGGCTCGTCGTAGCGATCCTGGAGAATTACCAGAACAAGGACGGGAGCGTTCGGATCCCGAAGGCGCTCATTCCCTATATGGACGGAGCAGAAGTCATTAAACCATGCTGAAGATAGTCATAAAATTTATTGTTGCCGTATTATCGGTCCCGATAGCCGTGGGCGTAACGGCGGCTTTTTACAATAACCTGGTCCAGGTAAGCGTGCTCTCAGCGAGCCTTTCGCAGTTCCTGTGGGGGATCATATCTTATATGGTGATCCACCTCATCTTTTACAAGCCGACATACCTCTATGTGCTGGGCCATGAAGCCGTTCACGCGGGCATAACATGGATCTTCGGCGGAAAGATAAAATCTTTCAAGGTATCGAAAGACGGCGGCAGTGTGGGCACCGACAAATCGAACACCGTCATAGAGCTTAGCCCTTATTTTGTCCCGATCTATGCTATAATAGTCGCTCTTATATATTTTATCGTCGCGGCTTCGTACAATATTAACGGGACGATCTTTATATTCCTGATAGGTTTCACTCTGGCGTTTCACATGGTCTCGACCATCGAGGTGATGAAGATACGCCAGCCGGATATAATGAAGAGCGGGTACTTTTTTTCGATAATAATGGTATATGTCTTCAATATTATCGTCATAGCCGCTATATTCGCGCTGATGTTCCCGGAGTTTGCGATAAAGAAGTTCTTCGTCGATACGTGGACCCTGTCGAATGGCGCGTATACGGCAATAGTGCGGCAGTTGTTCTTTTAGGCGTAGTCCCTCGGTGCTGGAGTGAGATGGTGGCACCTCGGGACGATTTACTGGAGTTAGATTGGGGTAAATCGGAGGAGTGGCAGAGCGGTTGAATGCGGCAGCCTTGAAAGCTGTTGTAGGCGTAAGCCTACCGTGGGTTCGAATCCTACCTCCTCCGCCAGTATTATATACTCAATTTTACTCGGCTTTATATTACTCGCGCTTGGGAAGGATTCGAAGCCGAATTTGCGCCGACGAGTAGGAGGAAAAGGCCTACGGCCGAAAGCAAATTCGGCTGGCCCGGAGCGAGGCTATGCCGAGCGGAGGGGAATCCTACCTCCTCCGCCATGTACCACTCGCGTTTGCTTACAGGTGGTACAGGGCAAACGCTCGGGCTTCGCCCAGCACCCGAGCGAAGCGAGTGGTGCTGGGTACATGGCACAGCCATGAACCACTCGATAAAACCTTCGGTTTTGTCTCAGGTTCATGGCACAGCCATGTTGATTTTTTGCGACTGGTACAGGGCAAACGCTCAGGCTTCGCAGGAATTGTGCGGGCAGAATGCTCCTTACGAAGCGCGAAGCAGAGCAATATAGAGATAAATTTGTGTGGAGAGGTGACCGAGTGGTTGAAGGTGCACGCCTCGAAAGCGTGTTACTCTTTACGGGGTACGAGAGTTCGAATCTCTCCCTCTCCGCCATGTACCACTCGCGTTTGCTTACAGGTGGTACAGGGCAAACGCTCGGGCTTCGCCCAGCACCCGAGCGAAGCGAGTGGTGCTGGGTACATGGCACAGCCCTGAACCATTCGACAAAACCTTCGGTTTTGTCTCAGGTACATGTCAAAAGACCGGCTTAAGTTTTTTCTGAATAAAGAGATGAATAGGAGTAATGAGGATAATTAAGGATAGGGGGCGCATGTGAGGTAAGGTCCCCCCTGGAGGCGGGACGAAGGCAGAACAAAATAAGTTACGACCCGGCGTCATCGGTTTTTGGGGATATAAACCGCCATAACATCATCGCGCCCAAAGGTATAATAGGCGCGGCCACCATGATAAGCTCGGCACGGGAAAGGGACCATCCCCGGCCTTCAGTCAGCGCTACCATTTCGATACCCAGCGCGTTTCCCGCCAGCACGGCAACGAGATAGACCAGTGTTGCCGGAAGAAAAAAATCCTGCCCGACTTTTTTTGATATTTCCGCGTAAATAGCAACATTTGCGATACCAAGGCACATACCTATCCCGAAAATAGGCACCGAAGAAAGATTTATATAGTTATTCATGATAAGGTACACCATTAAAACATGCAGAGCGATCATGGCGCAGAGCGCGCTTTGGGCGTATTTTGTGAAAGAACGGTTGATCATTAACATTATCCAGCTTCCCATAATAGCTCCGATAGATGCCAGCGTTGCCATATACCCCACGAAATTCGGGCTTTTGTGAAGACGGATCTGCATATAATCGGACATCAGAAATTCAGCGCCTATAGCCAGGGCGGCAACCGCCGCCTGGACAAGGATCAGCCACATAAACCACCAGGTAATGCGAAATTTTTTGATCGGCGCGGGGATCATTGCGATAGATTCCACCCGCAGAGCGTACCAGGCGGTCACGGCGCTTGCCGCGCCTATCGCCGCGTTGATTATAAATAAGATACGCCATGTCCCGGTTCCTATTCCGGCTATAAAACCTCCCATCGCGGGCCCGATGACAATGCCGATAGCGCTTCCGCATTCAGCCCAAAATAGCGCAACCGTTATCTTTTTATTATAGACTTCGCTTGCCGACCACAGCTCACCTACCATGGCCATTGCTCCGCCGACGCCTTGGACAACCCTGCCTATCAGGAAAAGCTCGACTGATACTGCCTGCAAGCACGCCAGGTTGCCCGCAACGAAGATCCACGCGCCCCAATATAGACATTTGCCCGCGGAAAGGAGCCGGGCTACCCACTTCCTTAAGGCCAGAAATATCACAAGGCTTGCAAAAGCCACATACAGATAGCTGTTTACTATCAACCCGGATAGCGACGGATCAAGACGAAGAGATTTTACGGCGGAAGGCGCAATTACGACGCAGGCCGTTACCTCAATGACGAAGACCAACTCGACCAGAAAAAGAGACGCATTGAAACTTATAAAACGCTTACTCATCGATATTCCCTCCGGTCATTTGCTACAATATTACCAGAGTAATGTTCCAATGACAATATCTATTGCGCTCTTTCGGCAAGCGATGCTTCAGGAGATGTATTGTGATAGAATTACCTCCCGGGCACGCGTAATTCTTTTACCTTTTGAGCCGGCTTTTGGTATAATGAGATGCGAGGAGGGCATAAATATATGGAGAGAAAGACAGAAGTTACGCTGAAAGGCAATCCCTTGACCCTTGAGGGGGAGGAGATAAAAGTTGGGCAGAAAGCCCCCGGATTTAAAGCGCTCTCGCATGATCTCGAAGAGCGAAAACTTTCCGATTTCAGCGGAAAGATCAAGCTCATAGCGTCGGTCCCTTCCCTCGACACCCCTGTCTGCGACACAGAGATCAAGCGTTTCAACGACGAGGCGGCAAAGATTTCAAAAGACGCGGCGATCATATTTATCAGTATGGACCTGCCGTTTGCCCAAAAACGGTTCTGCCAGGAATTCGATATCAATAAGGTGAAGACCCTCTCCGACCACAGGGACGCGAGCTTCGGTTTAAATTACGGAGTTCTTATAAAAGAGATGAGGCTTCTGGCGAGGGCGATATTCATTATTGGTAAAGACGATAGCGTTAAATATGTGCAGCTTGTTAAAGAGTTGAGTTCCCCGCCCGATTATGACGCGGCCCTGGCCGCCCTGAAAAAAGAAGTGAAATGAGCCGGGCACGCGCTGCCAAATAAATACACCTGCCATGAAAGGCAAAAAAGAGCGATGATAAAACCGCGATTATTTGCCAGCAAATGCCTGGGGTTTGCTGCCTGCCGCTGGGATGGCGTGACGATACGGGATGCGTTCGTAGAATCGCTTAAACCTTACGTCGAATACGTGACGACGTGTCCCGAAGTCGAGGCAGGGTTAGGCGTCCCGCGCGACCCCATCAGGATCGTCTCGCAATCGGGCGAATTTCACCTCGTCCAGCCAAGTACGGGCAAAGACATGTCGTCGGAGATGAAGAGTTTCGCCGGGCACTTTCTCGGATCGCTGGGAGACATTGACGGATTTATCTTAAAGGACCGCTCGCCTTCATGCGGCATCGACAGCGTGAAGGTCTACCCTAAGATCGGACCCTCCGCCTCCGTGGCAAGGGCGTCGGGTTTCTTCGGCGCCGCGGTCCTGGAACGTTTTGGAGATATGCCTATTGAGACCGAAGGGCGGCTCACGAATTACCGGATAAGGGAACATTTTCTTACGCGTATCTTTACATTCGCCGGTTTTCGCGGGGTGAAGGAGGCAGGGCGGATGGGCGCTCTCGTCGATTTTCATGCCAGGAATAAGCTTCTCATAATGTCATATAGCCAGAAAGGGCTGTCTATATTGGGCAGTCTCACGGCCAACCGTGACGGGCTGAAGCAGGATAAAGTATTCGATGAATACGAGAAGTGCCTGCATAACACGATGGCGCGCATTTCCCGTTATACTGCGAATATAAATATACTTACCCATTCGCTCGGGTACTTCAAGGATAAGCTCTCCGCCGATGAGAAAAAATTCTTTCTCGCCCTTGTTACGGAGTACAGGGACGGCAAGGTCCCGTTAAGCGTGCCGGTGAATGTGGCGAAGTCGTATATAGTGAGATTCGGCGAGGCATATCTCGCCAGGCAGACCTTTTTCGAACCCTATCCTCCCGGCCTTGTCAGCATTACCGATTCCGGCGCAGGCAGGTAAGGGGCAATTACTTTGCCTTATAGGCGGATATTTTGTATAATATGGAGAAGGAGAAGGAGAAGGGCTTATGGCATTATTAGATAACGCTCAAAAAGATACTCTTACTCAATGTTATACCAAAGATGCGCTCGTGCCTTTGCTCGAGAAGATGATCTCGGAGTATATGGCTTACAAGAAGCCATTCTCCATATTGCTTATTGACATCGATGGTTTCAAAAAACTGAACGATAGATATGGTCACGTATTCGGCGACGAAGCTCTGAAATATTTTTCGAGTTCGCTTCGTCTTAACCTCGACGATGAAGATTGCGCCATAATACGTTTCGGCGGGGACGAATTCGTCGCCGTATTCCCCGGCCGTCCGGCAAAAGAGGTCTATCGCCTGGCTAACCATACGGAGCATAATATAAGGACCAGGCCGTTTCTATTCAAAAGCAGGGAGTTTAAATTCAGTTTCAGCGGCGGCATAGCATCCTGCCCCGGCGATACCTGCGACCTGGACGATATGCTTGAAATGGCAGATAAGGCTATGTACTTTTCGAAGCATCGCGGCGGCGGTAAGATTACCATATATGCTAAAATACGTTCCGAGTTCCTGAAACGGTTTATGAAGACGTTGATCGTGCTGGCGGTCATAGCCTTTATCGTGTACATAGCACAAGACGTAGTGCGGATAGACTTGAGCGGTATCCGCGACAAGCTCATATCGATTAAAAAAGCCGTCGCTCCCATAATGAAGCCGCCATCCAAAATATTTTTGAAATCCGGCAACAGCATCGAAGGCATCATAACAAACGAGAGCGATCGCGAGATGTCCATTAAGGTCAACGTGCCGGGCGGCGAGGGCACGGTGCTTATCAAAAAATCCGAAATAGCCTATGTGGAACGCGGCTACAAGAAATGAAAGCTTCATAGATGCGCGGAAGATTACCGAAGTTATTGGTTAAGGGCACCAGGATCGTCGACGGGACCGGCAAGCCCGTCAGGCTGAGAGGCGTCAACCTCGGCGGCTGGCTGATGATGGAAGGTTACATGCTGGGCGGCCGCAACATACCGGAGGGGGCATTCAGGGAAGGTTTCGCGCGGGCGCTGGGCAAGGATGCTCTGGAGGACTTTACCCGTTCGTTCCGCGATACATTCATCCGTGAGGAAGATATAGCGACGATAAAGAGCTGGGGCGCGAATTGCGTAAGGATACCGTTCAACTACAGGCTTATAGAATTCGAGGACCGGCCCTTCAGCCTGAACGAGGAGGGTCTCGATTATCTCAATAAGGCTGTCGGGTGGTGCGAGAAACACGGCATATACTGCATACTCGATCTGCACGCGGCGCCGGGTTCGCAGAACCCGGGATGGCATTCCGACTCGAACGGCAAGCCGGATTTTTTCACCAACGAATTTAATATCGACCGTTACCTGCGTTTGTGGCATTTCCTGGCGGAGCTTTATAAGGATTCGAGCGCAGTCGCCGGTTACGATGTGCTGAACGAAGCGGTCGTCCCGTTCCACAAGGAAGGCTCGCTGAAGGACCTGTACAGGAGGGTTACGAAAGAGATCCGCGACGCCGATAAGTCGCATATAATATTCCTCGAGGGTAATTTCTGGGCCCAGCGGCTGGCGTTCCTGGGTAAACCCGAGGATCCTAACACAGTCTACAGCATCCACACCTACGCGCCGTTCGATTTTACGCACAACCTTAAGATGGGTTTAGTCTATCCCGGCAAAGTTTACAATGTCGTCTGGGACAAGGCGCGTTTCGAGATGCTGGCGCGGCCGTATAAGATGTTCGCCGATTTTAATAAAGTGCCGCTATATATGGGCGAATTCGGCGTGAACGCGCGTGACGGCCACTACGGCGAGGTGAAGTGGGTCGCGGATATGGTCGGCATATACAACGCCAACGACATACACTGGACATACTGGACGTACAAGACCATAGCGAATTACGCGTTCCCCGACGGTATTTACAGGTATGTCGATAATCCGCCGTGGGTGAACCGCCAGGGGCCGGCGATCGGTCTCGAGACGTTCGCTAGTCTATGGCCGAGGGAGAAGGGGAGGATGACCTTCTCCTGGCGGACGGAAAATTTCGTATTGAACGAGAAACTCCACACGGTGCTGGTGAAGGGGTTTGCGGGAAAGAAGTAGGATAGTTTGTGGTAGTCCCTCGCATCACGAGTAAAATGACATATGCTCGGGACAATTTGCCCGAGTTAGAATATTGCAAATTGGAGAGATGGCAGAGCGGTTGAATGCGTACGCTTGGAGAGCGTATGACGGCTGAAAGGCTGTCCTAGGGTTCGAATCCCTATCTCTCCGCCAAATTTAGTCAATCTCAGCGCAGTTTTATTAGGCAAAGCACTGGGGATTCGAAGCCAATTTTCGCCGACCTTATGGGAGGAAAAGGGCTATGCCCGACAGAAAATTGGCTGGCTAGGAGCCGAGCTCTGCGAGGCGGATAGCCGAATCCCTATCTCTCCGCCAAATTTAGTCAATCTCAGCGCAGTTTTATCCTCCTTCGCAGAAAACCCCGAGCTTTCAAGCTCGGGGTTTTCTGTTTCGGAGGATTCCGCCAACAGGCGAATGGAAACTCCGGCCTTTAGGCCGGAGAGCTTCATAAATAAATCTTTATGCGAGCCAGGGCATGCTTCCAAAGGAAGCGTGGGAATGGATTCAAAGAAATAAGTAATATAATTTCCGCGGCAACAAATAATAAATGGAAAATATTTTTATTGATCAGGGGCAATTATACAATATAGCTAAAAGCTACCCTCGAGGCATTTTTGATACTTTCGCCCAATGACCCAAAATATTTGTGGTGAGCCTGCCGAACCATCAGAAATGCCCTATCGGATAGATTTTGGTTAATTTTTTTAATTCTCTCGCCAGTTCTTTTTTAGTCGGTAAATACAGTTTATATCTCGAAGCAAATATCTGCTTGTTGTTTTGAGGAAGGGTGTAGCGGACAACCGCTTCCTTTTTGCGCTCGCACAGGATAAGACCAACAGTTGGATTGTCGCTTGGCTCTTTAAGCTCGCGGTCGTAATAGTTGACATACATCTGCATTTGACCTATATCTTTATGAGTAAGCTTACCAATCTTTAGGTCGACGAGCACATAGCATTTAAGGATGGTATTATAGAATACCAGGTCGATGTAAAAATGATCGCCATCCAGCGAAATCCGTTTTTGCCTGGCAACGAAGGTGAAACCCTTGCCTAATTCGAGTAAGAACTTCGATAAGTTATCAATAAGCGCTTGTTCTAGCTTACTTTCATAAAGTTTTGGATCAGCAGACAGCCCTGTAAATTCCAGAACATATGGATCTTTTATCATATCCTTATACGTTTGCAGTTCCTGGCCCTTGCGGGCCAATTCCATAAGGCCCTTTTTGTCTTTACTTAATGCGAGGCGTTCGTAAAGAAAAGACCCAACCTGACGCTCCAATTCACGGGATGACCACTTATTATTCTTACATTCTATCTCGTAAAAAGACCGGGCATCGGGATTGTCGATACGCATTAGGATGCGGTAATGCGTCCAGCTCAATTCTCTACGCAGTGCGTAGAGAATTGGATAAGTATGATAAAACTGGCGCATATTCCATAAATTACTTGCGTTGAAACCGTTACCGAATTCGTTCGATAAACGGCGCGAAAGCGCCAGAATCAATTTTTCTCCATAGCCGGCCCTTCGCTCGCCTCTCTGCTCCGCATCAACAATTTCCTTACCTATATGCCAATATGCCGTAACCATCTCGGCATTTACGGCATGAGCGATATTGCCTCTGGCATTTTCGATGATTTTGCGAAGCCTATTGTAAATCCCATTCGAACGCATTAACCGCTTTCCCATATCCTCCTCCTTCTGTAATTAAGGTATAAAAACAAAAAATCCCGCCCGAATCTTTTAAAGATTCAAGCAGGATCTAATATCCTATTACAGACGCAAACTCAATATACCATACAGCGTATTTTTGTCAAGATTTTTGTCAAGGTAATTCTTGCCCCATAATATGATCAGGTGCTATAATAATATCCTTAACTTGAGGTATTTAGATGGGCAATAGTAGCGGGAAAATTCACAGCACTTTACGGCGTTAGATCAGCTCTAGCGCCTTTTTTTAATATCCAAAATCACTCAAAATTATGGCAAACAGCAATCTCGCAAACGCAAAAAGGGAAAAGAATGATGAGTTTTATACCCAGTACGGTGATATTCAGAAGGAGATTGAAGCGTATTTGGAGTATGACTCGGACGTGTGCTTATGCAGATAGTTGATGCCATATCGTTAGGTATAGGATCTTTCGGAGTAATTGTTATAGTCTGGGGCTCTCTCATATCGGCAATCGATCTTTGTTCCGTGGAATTAAAAAGATTTTTAGGGGACAACTCTTTCGCGGGGCGCACCCTGATAAGGCCTTCGCTCCAGGAATTGGCAGTTCTGGGATCGATGGTGGCAATAAGGACTGTTATAAGTTTTTTTCTGAATAAAGAGATAGGCAAGAGTAGTAAAGACAGTTAAGAATTGGGGGGGCGTATCATGAGTCAGGAAGAACATATTCTACATGAATTGAAGGAGATGCATAGCTGGATAGCGCATGCCGATAAACAGATATCCAGGATAAAGTGGTCCCTTTGGGGGATAGCTTCAATGTTAGTTTTGGTTATTGCAATACTTTTAATTAAATAATTCGCGTTTATTGACAGGAAAGAGCCTTTCTTTATGCCTGATGCAAAACTAAACACTATATCCTTATATTATGAAATTCACGGCAAGGGTTATCCGCTTTTATGAAATCAGCCGGCCTATTTTTTGTATCTTTTCTTCTGTTTATCACGTCGGCATCCTTTGCCGGTGAATGCACCGAGCCCCGGGAGCTTTATCTTGGGAAGCTCGCCGCTACGGATATCGATAAAGATTGCAGCGAGGATATCTCTTGTCTTTCCAGCAGGGCTAACTATTTTGTACTGGGCTATGAATATTTCGCGTCACCTGCGGCAATAGGTAAAATAGACAAAGAGAATGAAGCGTCCAGGAAAATGGTGTGGGCTGTGCTCCCGAAATTCTTAAAATCCAGGTTAGAGATAAACAGGCGCGCCGCCGCGGAAACATTGGCCTATTACCGGTGGCCGGGCGCTTATGAGTACCTGGCCGGCTGTGCCATAAGTCAACCGGAAAGAAGAGCCGTCCTATATGCGATATTGGGCGATAAGCGCGCCGTGCCCTGGATAATCGAACAGTACAGGAAGATAGATAGCGCGTACAGGAAAAACCCCGGACAGAGCTACCCTATGAAGATGACGTTTTTAAATGCCCTGTACCATTTGGCTTCGCCTGAGTCGCTGTCATTTGTCGAAGAAATTATCGGCAGCCCGCGGCCGGAAAAGATAAAGCCGAGGGCGATAAAGGTAAAACAAAAAATTGAAGAGAAACTCGGGAAAACAGAAGCCATAAAAAACAAGGACTAATTCCTTGCCTTATGGATATCGGGGAAGATACCGCCACAGATTGACCGTGGCATTTTTTATGCCGGATTTTTTATTCCGGTTAGCTTGTTTTTCCCTAAATAGTGAGGTATACTTTAATTTACCTGCTTTACATATGTTATTAAGGCGTGTCTATAATTATTATTAAGAGCTAATAACATATAATAAATAAACTTTTAAAGAAATCAAGAAAGATTACGCTAAAGGAGACGGGGGAATTAATGAACGACGATAATGAAAAAGGCGTGATACTGGTAGTCGATGACGAAAAAGAAGTAACTATGAGTTTAAAGGGCTTCTTTTCGGCTCTGGGTTACGACATGCTCACGGCGCTCGACGGAAAAGAGGCTTTGAATGTCATAGATTCTATCAAAAACCTGGATCTCATACTTCTGGACGTCAGGATGCCCGGCGTTGACGGTATCCAGATATTGAAACATATCCGCAAAACTGCCTCCAAGGCCAAAGTTATCATAATGACCGCTTATGATAGTGAGGTTAAGCAGGAAGTCGAAAAGCTTGGCATAGACGGCTTCTTCGCAAAACCCATAGACCTATCGAAACTCATCGACAGGATCCGCTACGTTATAGATGCTTCGCATAACGATACAAGAGTCTATCCTTCAAAAGAGAAAGAAGAAGTTGAGTCAAAGAAGGTGCCCAAGGCCAGGTTGTTATTTATAGAGCCCAATCCTATGGTATACGGCTTTACCTGCGGCTTCTTTGCCGCATCAGGTATCATCGAGGGTGAATACGAGACAAAGGTAGTCTATGGCGATAAGGAAGGCTTAAACCTTCTCTATGATTACCAGCCCGATATAGTTATAATGTATGACTCGCTCTTCAGTATGGATGATACAAAGGAGCTTGCCGGCCTAATGATGAAATCGAGCCATAAGCCTAAGGCGGTAATACTGCACGGCCTTATACCCAAGACAGAATTTGAATTACGCGAGCTTGAGAGAGAGGGGATCAGGTTCTGCAACCAAAATTCGATGGACGACGAAGGGTTCAGGGTATCGAACAGGAAACTTGTGGATTTTGTTGCAAAAGAATGTCTTATGCATGGGTTGGTGAGGAAGGGGAAATGAATAAGAGTTAAAATGTGATCAAGAAAAGTGACCCCCGTAAGAAACATTAACATTATTCTTAAAGAATAAATACGTATGATAAAACTCCTCATAGTCGACGACGAAAAGGGCATAACCGACGCGCTCAAAAGCTTCTTCGAGCATAGAGGCTTTTCCGCCAAGGCTGTTAGCAGTGGAGAAGAGGCCCTGGAGGTTATAAAGAAGGACAAGCCGGGCATAGTCTTTCTCGACATTACTATGCGAGGCATGAGCGGCCTCGAGACCCTTAAGCATATTAAAGACACGGATGCATCTATAAAAGTGATAATGCTTACCGTCCACAACGAAGAAGAGATTATTGAACAGGCTAAAAAGCTTGGAGCCGACGAATACATAACTAAGCCGTTCAGGATAGATTATCTCGAGGAAGTTGTCACAAAGAAAGTGCAGGAATTACTAAAGGAAGATCATGAATAAGCCCGTTGTATTGATCGTCGATGATGAAGTCAATGCCCGCAACATGATTATGGACTTCCTGGAAGAAAGGTTTGACTGTAAATTCAGGGAGGCTACGGATGGCGAGGAAGCCGTCAAATTTGTCAGGTCGAATCCCTGCGATGTGATGCTCCTCGATATCAAGATGCCGAAGAAGAGCGGTATCGATGTAATAAGAGAAGCGAAAGAATTAAATCCGAAGGTGGATATACTCGTAATTTCCGCATGGGTATCTGACGAAGTCGCCGAAGAAGCTATGAGACTCGGCGCCACGGACTACGCCGTAAAACCGCTGGACCTGTCTGTTATAACGCTGAAATTCGCCAGCATCCTGGAAAAAAGAGGGCAGAAAGCCAGCAAGATCTGATCCTACCCTAAATTATCCGTATATGAAAAAAAATAAGATGCTCTCCGTGAACGGCTTGCGCAAGTCATACGGCGGCATTCTCGCCGTAGATGATATATCTTTCGACGTTGCGCCGGATGAGATAGTGGGACTGCTCGGTCCTAACGGCGCGGGCAAGACCACCACTATCAATATGATCCTGAGCGTACTCGCTCCCGACGCCGGAAGCATACATATAGGAGGCATAGACCTTTCGGCCGAGCGGTCCCGGGCGATGGGCTGTACGAATTTTGCGGCAGTCTACGCGCCGCTGCCGGGCAACTTGACCGTATACCAGAACCTTCGCGTATTCGGCCTGCTCTACGGCGTCAAGGATATACCCGGGCGCATCGGAGAGGTCCTCTGTCACTTCGACCTGGAGCGCTTCAGGGATAAGAAATGCGGCGTTCTCTCTTCGGGCGAGCAGACGCGCGTCGGCCTTGCCAAGGCGATGCTGAATAACCCGCGTCTCCTGCTGCTTGACGAACCGACGGCGTCGCTCGACCCTGCCACTGCGCGCGATATCCGCCCCTCGATCCGCGATTCCATGAAGAAGGCCGGCGGCGGCGTTCTCTGGACATCGCACAATATGTACGAAGTCGAAGAAGTATGCGATCGCGTCCTCTTCCTGTCGCACGGCAGGATACTCCTGGGCGGCGATCCGAAGAAACTGCCCGCCCAGCACGGCAAGAAGACGCTGGAAGAGCTCTTCATAACGGTAGCCCGCGAACCGCTTACGCTGGAGGCCGGCTAGCTTATGTCGTTTAACCGCATATTCGCCATAATGCTCCGCCAGGCCTATCTCATCCGCGGCAGCGCCGCCCGCTTCTTCCCGATATTTGCCTGGATAGCCGTCGATATGATACTGTGGGGATTCCTTACGCAGTATTTAAATCAGGTCTCGCCGACGGGATTTAATTTTGTGCCGGTGCTTCTCGGGGCGGTCATCTTCTGGGACTTCTTTATCCGCATTATGCAGGGCGTTACTATGGCATTCTTCGAAGACGTCTGGGCGCGTAATTTCCTGAATATCTTCGCAACCCCTCTCTCCGTCTCCGAATACGTCGGAGGCCTTATCCTTTCGAGCATATTTACGAGCATCATCGGCCTTTCCATTATGCTCTTAATCGCCTCCGCCTGCTTCAAATTATCGCTCGTCGTTTACGGAGGCGCGGCCATGCCGTTTATCCTGATACTTTTTCTCTTCGGCATATCGATCGGCATCTTAGGCTGTGCGATCGTCCTGCGCTTCGGGCCGGCATCGGAATGGTTCATCTGGCCGATCCCCGCGCTGCTCTCGCCATTCGTGGGAGTCCTGTATCCGATCTCGACGCTTCCGCAGTGGATGCAGGCCGTCTCCCGGATATTACCGCCTTCTTACGTCTTCGAAGCCCTGCGCGCCATAGTCGCGGGCAGGGGAGTATCTGTTGCCGGGCTTATGTGGAGCGCTATTTTAGCCTGCGGATACATCCTCCTGTCTTACTGGATATTCGTCAAGGTCTATAAAGGCACTCTTCGCACCGGCCTTATAGCCCGCTACAGCGCCGAAACCCTGAGCTGATTACCCTCCCGGTTCCACGTATCAAAATTTTACTCACCTATTAATATAACCAGATGCTATAATGACAGCCATGCAATACAGGGCTATACATATAGTATGGATCAAAACATCTTAACTTAAGCCGGGGGCATCCATCCCCGGCGTTTTTATAGGTGAGAGGCGGTTATGAAAAAATCTGTTCCACTTAAAATTGCGTACAGGCTCATAGGTTCCGGACCCGTCGTCCTCGTCAGCTCGATATCGGGCGGGAGGCCGGGACTTACCCCGATAGCGTGGAATATGCCTGTATCGGACGATCCTCCGATAGTCGCGCTGGAGATATGGGAGAAACATTTCATATATAAGGCCATCCTTGAGACGGGCGATTTCGTCATCAATATCCCATCGAGCGATATGGCCGAAACGGTCCGCGGCCTGGGCGGTGTCTCGGGTGAGAAAGTGGACAAATTCGCGAAATTCGGACTGGTGAGAGAACGGGCAAAAAAAGTCAAGTCGCCGCGCCTTGGGTCCGCCATAGGCGTACTTGAGTGTAAGCTTCGTAAGGAGAAGGCGCTTCTTAAGAAGTACAATATCGTCCTGGGGGATGTTGTATATGCGGAGGCCGAGAGCTCCTTATTTTCGGACAGATGGCTTCCGGAAAAGAGAGGCCCGAGGGTTCTTCACCACCTGGGCGGTAGAATTTTCTACGCGCCGGAGAAGAAGATAATTTAAGCCGGGTAGGAGATTTAAATAAAAGGAGGCAGAGCAATGAAGATAGGGAAGATATTGATAGCAGGGATAGCGGCGACCATATTCAATATGGCCGTGGGCGCAGTGACGTGCGGAGGTATTTTTAACTGGGTCTATAAACTGGAACCGACAAATGTGTGGAAGCAGATGGACGGTCCCCCGGGCGTTATGTATATGATAGGCAGTCTTGCGCTGGCTATAATAGTCGCGTTTGTTTATGCCCTGATAAATAAAGGCATCCCCGGAAAGAATAAATTCGTAAAAGGGCTTGTCTTCGGATTATGCGTATGGGCCGTAGGGACACTGCGGGGTATGTTTGCTACCTATGAATTCATGAATGTTGCTACTACCGTAGTTATTTACTGGACGATACTGGGGCTGGTCATAACTCCATTGGAAGGCGCGATAATCGCCGCTATATACGGCGAATAATAACGGGGATAAAGAGGCGGGAAGGCACAATATAAATGCTGGCGAAGACCATCGAGCCGATAAAAAAAATAGTGCGGGAGCACCTGATACGCGAATTTTTCCGGACAGTCAGATGTCCGCGGAAAAATGTTATCGATAATCTCCTGACCGACCGCCCCTTCGATTACTCTGCCGAGTGGCGGCCGAAATTCCTGGACGCCATGCGCTGGAGTTTTAACCATCATCGCTCGAATTCCGCCTTCTATAAAAAACTCTGCCAAAAAAAAGGTTTCGGCGAACGCCGTATCGATTCGTTTGAGGATATCTGGGATATTCCTTTCGTATTAAGCGACGTATTCAAGATGTATGCGATCGAAACCAGGACCGACGATATGTGGAAGGGCGAGATGTCGTCCAGCGGCACATCGGGGCGAAAGTCGAAGATATGGCTCGACAGGATTTCCGCCCAGCGGCTCATGTTCTCCCTTTATCAGGTACATAGGGCGCTGGGCCTTGTGAGCTCGACGCCGGCGAATTATCTGCTGATGGCGTATAACCCATCCCTCGACGAAACGCTCGGTACAACGACTTCGGACATCATAATGTCACATCTTACTCCGCGCCGGGGGATCTTTTACGGTCTCGATAAGGACGCAAGCGGCAAGGTGGGATTCTTAAGAGAGCGCGCCGCCGAGAAATTGAGGCAGTACGTAAAGGAGGCTTACCCGGTGCGTATGCTGGGCTTTATCCACCACATCTGTGAGGTCATCAGAAGTTACCGGCAAAAATACGGCAGGGTAGAGTTCCCGAAGGACAGCTACATCGTGAGCGGAGGCGGCTGGAAGAATATCGTCAATCCGTACGGGGATGACTTCGATCTGTATGCGTTCCTGCGGGAGAATACAACGCTTCCCACGGAGAATATGCGGGACCTTTACACCCTCATCGAGCACGACGTCTTTTATCTCGAATGCGCTCATCACAATAAACATATACCGAATGTCGCGCTGGCCTGTTCGCGCGAGCCGCGCACATTAAAGAGGCTGGGTTACGGCGAAAAAGGGCTTATACACCTGTATTCGCCTCTTGTCGAAAGCTGTCCGGCCCTGTCGCTTTTGACGACGGATTACGGATATATAGGAGAGGATTGCGCCTGCTCCATAGGCGGGCCGTACGTAAAGATAATCGGCCGGGCCGGAGTTGCCAAGAAGGTCACCTGCGCGTTTACGGCTGACCAGTATGTAAAAGATATGGAAAAAATATGATTGCGGCAAAAGGCGAGTTTAAACAATTTGTTTTTGGGCAGACGGCGGCCCTGGACCGGCCGCTCTCTCCGGACGAAATAAAAGGGCTGGTGCTTAGGGGCCGGCAGATCAGGGAGAGCGTAGCGGCCCCATCCCAGGATGAGATAATTGCCGTCTTCGCCGGCCTGGCAAAGGCGTGGGTGGACCCGGGGTATGCCAAGCGCCGCGAGGCATTCGACAGTCTTTGTAAAAAGTCGGGCCTGAGCCCGGAATTTACCGACCTGGCGCTCGAGGAGTTTGCCAAGATCATATCGCCGCGGTATCTCCTGGATAAGATCGAGGGCGAACTCGGCAGCGCCGGTATCCAGGCCCGTCCGGTTGCGCAAAAAGACCCCCATATACATTATATAGTACAGCCGGCCGGCCTCGTTCTGCATGTGGCCTCGGGTAACGTATTTTTAGCCGGCATCGAAAGCCTGATAGACGGTATCATAACAAGGAATGTGAATTTTCTGAAGATGTCGACGGCTGACATGGCTTTCCCGGTGATATTCGCCGAAAGTATCAGGCAGTTCGATAAGGCGGGCGCTATAACCGGGCGGCTTGCAGTCTTGTGGTGGCCGGGCGGCGGCGCGGCGATAGAGAAGCATTTCAAAGAGCATATGGACAGGATCGTCTTCTGGGGAGGGGTCGATGCGCTTAAGAACTGGCAGAAGGATCTCGGCGAATCGGCAACGCTCATAAAACACGGCCATAAGTTAAGTTTCGGCGTAATCTCGCGCGCGGGGCTGGACGCCGCCATACTGCCGGCCCTTGCGGATAATATCGCTCTCGATATCTCTATATGGGACCAGAAGGCATGCAATTGCCCGCAAACGCTTTTTCTGGAGGAGTCCATTCCGGCGGGCGAACTGAAGAAGTTTGTCGACGCCCTTGCCGCGAGCCTTGAGAAGGCCAATACCGTATTTCCGCCGTCCCGCCGTTCGGACGACGAGTATGTGGAGATATTGAAGGCGCGGGAGCTTGCGGATGCGAAGGGCCTGATGACGAGCGACCCCGTATCCGTTATCGGCCCCGCGACATTTGACTGGACTATAATCCTCGAAGAGAAAGGCTCGGCGAAAGATTTCGAGGCGTCGCCGCTTAACCGCACCATAAGAGTAAAACGCTACACGTCTCTAAGGACGCTCTCGGACCTGTTCAAGGGTTACGCGTTTTACCTGCAGACGGCAGGGTGCTGTCTTGGCAGTGAGGAGACGGGCGAATACGGCGCAGGCTTATCCGCCTGCGGCGTTACCCGGCTTTGCCCGTTCGGCAGTATGACGATCCCCACGCCCGGCACTCCGCATGACGGGAGTTTTTCCATGCGCGATCTGACGAGAATTACCGTTATAGAGTGAGGGGCGAACCATGCTGACAAATAATCCGCGGTCGCCGGCCCCGAAGATCCGGCTGGAGAAGAGGGCGGGGAAGGCGGTCACGGTTATCGCAGGTCTTCACACATACGGCGCAAAGAGGCTCGAGGATATCGCGCGCAAACTCAAATCGGATCTCGGCGTGGGAGGGACCGTAAAAGACGGAGCGATCGAAATACAGGGCGATAAAGTCGCTCTCATCAAAAATCTATTAAGTCGCTTCCAATAATTTGAAGAATAAAGTATAATATTGGCTAATATTCAGAGTCGAGGTTAAAAATGTACGAATCGTTCTTATACCATCCCGAGCAGGGATTGAAATGCGACGTATCTCCCGATGAAATGCGGGAGGCGCTGAGAGACGAACGTTCTTTAATCTGGGTCGACATGACCGAGATAGATGACGTGGATATCGATCTTTTGACGATGGCGTTCAATATCCATCCTCTTACTACGGAAGATTTTATCATGCCGAATGCCAGGCCGAAGATCGAGAATTTCGGCGGATACATATATCTTATCATGTTCGCGCTCGAATCGAGTAACGGCAAGAAGACAAGCAGGGTGAATACGAAAGAGCTGGATTTCTGCCTCGGCCGGAATTTCCTTATAACTTTCCACGATCAGCCCATAACGGCGGTGGCGATGTGCAAGGAGCGTATAAAGAAACAATCCCCTACCATTACAAACGGGGCGGACATGCTGCTCTATTCGGTGCTCGATACCTGCGTCGATACTTACCTTCCGATCATCACCGAGTTCGACAACATGGTCGACGAGATGAGCGACGCGCTTTTCAAAGAGCCTGACCAGAGGACGCTGCACAAGATATATGATCTTAAGAACGAGGTCATACACCTGCGCCGGACCATAGGCCCGCAGACCGATGTAATATCGCTTATCGTGCGCGGGGATTTCCAGTTCATTTCGCCGGGCAATATCATCTATTTCAGGAATATCCAGGATAACCTTGCGCGTTTAAACGACGCGGTCGGAGCCTCCCGCGATGTTATCGCGGGCGCTATGGAAGCGTATGTGTCGATAGTATCCAACAGGCTTAATGAGATCATGAAGACCCTTACCGTTATTACCACTATCATGATGCCTCTTACTTTGATCGCCAGTGTCTATGGCATGAATTTTAAGCATATGCCGGAGTTGGAAAGTAAATTCGGTTATCCCATGGTGATTACCATAATGGCGATCGTGACCACCATAATGCTTGTGTATTTCAGACGCAGAAAATGGCTGTAATGTATTATTAAGCGACGGAGAATATAAAATGAAGAAGGATAAAGCAGAAGCGGATATAGCAGGGTTACTGGATAAGATGCATCTGCAGCTGGTGGTTTTGGAGAAGAAGGTGGATGTTCTTATCCAGAAAGCCGCGGCAAGGCCCGCGGAGGTAATGCGTCCTCATCAACAGCCGCAGCATCATCAGCAGCCTTTTCATCATCAGAAACAATATTATAAAGCGATCTGCGCGGATTGTAATAAAGAATGCGAAGTGCCGTTCAGGCCAACCGGCGACAGGCCGGTCTATTGCAAAGACTGCTTCTCAAAACGCAAGAACAGCGCACCGTCAGGGCCAAGGCATGATGATAGGCCTGCGGTAATGACCGCCCATCATAGCCATCCGGCTGCAAAAGAGGGCCGCGCGCGTAAGCGTCCATTTGGAAAGAAGAGAGCGGGCTCCCACAAGCGCAAAAAGTAAAGCTCCGCCGACTCAAAGGAAAATAGGGACGGTTCCCATTTACGTAAAAAGTACGGTTCGGGGGAGTCCCTATTTTTTCATACATATATGATAGCGGTAAAAAATCTCTCTAAGCGTTACGGTACCCGGGCGCTCTTCGAGGACGTGAGCTTCGATGTTCTTGCCGGCGAAAAGATCGGGCTCGTGGGCCGCAACGGCCACGGCAAGACCACGTTATTCAGGATCATTACCGGCGCGGAAGAGGCCGAACAGGGCAAAGTCTTCAGGCCTAAAAACTACACCATAGGATATCTCGGACAGCACCTCATCTTCACAAAACCTACGGTCCTCGAAGAAGGATGCCGGGGCTTAAAGCCGGACGACCTGGGCGCGGAGTGGAAGGTGGAGCGGATACTCTCCGGGCTTGGCTTCAGCGTGGAGGACTTTGCCCGCAGCCCCTCGGAATTTTCCGGGGGATTCCAGATGCGTATTGCGCTTGCCAAGGTACTGGTCTCCGAGCCGGATATGCTTTTGCTGGATGAGCCGACGAACTTCCTGGACATAGTCTCGATAAGATGGCTCGAAAAATTCCTGCGGTCGTGGCGGGGCGAGCTGATCGTAATAAGCCACGACAGGGACCTTGTCGACTCCGTCACTACGCATATAGTGGGCATACACCGCGGGCATGTGCGAAAGATGAAGGGGTCGACCGCGAAGTATTACGCCCAGCTGTATAAAGATGAAGAAGTGCACGAGAAGAGACGCCTTGAGGACGAGCGGCGGCGCAAACAGATCATGGATTACGTGACGACGTTTCGCGCCAAGGCAAGCCACGCAAAAGCCGTGCAGTCCAATATAAAGAAACTCGAGCGGATGGATAAGCTGGACAAGCTTGAAGAGATCCATACGCTGTCGTTCTCATTCAATTATGAACCGTTTCGTGCCCAGCAGATCATGGACGTGAACGACCTCACATTCTCATACAGCGGAAAAGAGCCGTACCTTATCGATGGGCTGAACTTTACCGTAAACAGGCATGACAAGATCTGTATCGTGGGCAAAAACGGCAAGGGCAAAACCACGCTCTTGAAATTACTTTCGGGCCGGCTCAACCCTGTGGCCGGCAGTGTCAAGACGCATACCGCGGCGCTCCCGGCTTATTACGAACAGGCGAACACGGCCGATCTAAACGACGAGCTTACCGTGGAAGAGGAGATATCCCCGCGCAAGGGCTTTATGGATAAATCGCGCGTGCGCGGGATATGCGGGGCGATGATGTTCCCGGGGGATGACGCCGAGAAGAAGATCAAAGTCCTCTCCGGCGGTGAGCGCAGCCGCGTCCTTTTGGGCAAACTGCTGGTAGCGCCTTCCAATATACTTTTTCTCGATGAGCCCACGCACCATCTGGATATCGAATCCTGCCAGGCGATGATGGATGCTGTAAGAGATTTTGAGGGCGCGGCGCTCGTAGTGGCGCACGACGAACATTTCCTGAACGCGGTAGCGACGAAACTGATCGTCTTTAAGAACGACAGGGCATTTCTATACCCGGGTAATTACAGGGATTTCCTGGATAGTGTCGGGTGGGAAGATGACGGCTCGGATAGACCTTCCCGGAATACACAGGCTGCCGCGCCCCATAGACCCGTTTCAGTACAGACCCCGTCCGATACCGGCGCTGTGCTGCCTCCTATCCCGCCGCCTTCACCGGACCAGCCAAAAGCCGGGACAGCTCGCGCTGTAAAAGGCTATAGCGGTAAGATGAAGAGAAAAGCGCGCGCGGAATTTGCCGCAATGAGATCCAGGGTGTTGAAACCCCTGCAGGAGCGGGTCAAGGGCCTGGAGAAAGAGATCGTCGCTTCCGAAGAGAAAGCGGCAGAGATGAATAAAGAGCTGGCCAGGCCGGGTATCGGGGCCATTCGCAGGAGCCAGCTATCCCGGGAACTTAAAGAGCTGCTCGATAAGATCGATTCCTGTTATGTCCGGCTCGATGAGACTACAAAAGAATATACGGCCGGGGAGAAAAAATTTCTCGCCCATTGATATAATTAGATGATATAATTATATTATGTATGCCAGGTCGATAATATAACTTTTTCACGGCGTTAGAGTCGCTCTAACGCTTTTTTTGTTATAGGAGGCGGCTAAAATGCGAGAGTGTCCCAAGTGCAAGAAAGTATTCGATGATTCCTGGAAGGTCTGCTTGAGCTGCGGCAGTCAGCTGATCGAGAAGCGCTCTTCTGACATATCGGAAGGCCGGTTTCCCAGTTTTGTAAATGATGTGAATGCGGCTTTCAAACAGATAGATATACGGTTAACAAGCCTTGAGAAGAAGCTCGGTATCGAGCCGCCGAAAGAGTCGGCCGGGCGCATAAAGATTTCCACCCCTGAGGCAGTATCCGCGCCTGCGATAGGCCATGCAAAGGCCGCTAGTGCGCCGTCCGGCGGAGAGGAGAAGGACTTCGAATCCACCATAGGGCTTGTCTGGCTCAACCGTATAGGGTTACTTGCCGTATTCCTTGGCGTCGCGTTCTTCCTGAAATACGCGTTCGATAACCGGTGGATAGGAGAATTAGGCCGCGTAATTATAGGGCTTATGGTCGGCTTCGGGATGATAGCCGGCAGCGAGTTCGCGCGGCGAAAGAGATATGAAATCATGGCCCAGGGGCTCCACGGCGGAGGAGTTGCCATATTATATCTGTCGATATTCGCGGCCTTCGGGTTCTATCATCTCATAGGCCAACTGCCGGCATTTCTCTTCATGACTATCGTTACGTTATATTGCGGGTTCTGGTCCACCCGGACCGGCTGGATAAGTTCGGCGGTAATAGGCCTGGTGGGAGGGTTCTGTACGCCGCTGCTTATCGGCCCGGAGAAAATATCGGCGGTCATATTATTCTCTTACGTGATACTTCTGGACCTGGGCGTATTATTCATAAGCCTTTATAAGAAGTGGGGAGCGCTTAATATGGGCTCCTTTTTCCTGACGCAAGCCTTTTATTATGCCTGGTACGCTTCGGATTATACCCGGGATGAATTGCCCGTTGCTCTATCGTTTGTCACGGCATTCTTTGTCATATTCTCCCTGCTCTCTATCGTGCGTAACCTTATATATAAGGAAAAGTCGGACCAGACGGATGTAGTGCTGATCCTTGCGAACGGAATAATATATTTCGTCGGCCTCTATTATATTTTGCAGCCGTTCGCCGGCACCCTCCCCGGGCTCCTGCCGCTGGCGCTGGCATGCGTTTACACGGCGTTTTCCTGCAGTGCCCTGAAGCGATGCAGGGACGACAAGGCCGTGATATTGAGCTATGTAGGGCTGTCGGTCATCTTTGTAACTACCGCCATACCGTTACAGTTAAAGTATGGCTGGGTGGCGATAAGCTGGGCCATTGAAGCATTTGTACTTACATGGCTTGGGTTTAGTCTTAGATTTCGCGCTATACGCAAAGGCGCCCTTATAATAGGCATCATCGCTCTATTGAAACTGCTTCTCTTCGACTACTCTTATTCGGCATCCGATTTCGGAATTAATACATTTCTCCTGAACGAGCGCATGTTCGTATACCTGGCCGTCATCCTGATTATATTTGCCGCGGCCGGATTATACAGGAAGAATAAAGACGGTATGGAGGAAGGCGAGAAACAGATGCCGGTCATCCTTGTGCTGGCGGCTAATTTCGTAATGCTGGTACAGCTTTCGGTTGAAGTGAAGACTTACTTTGCGCATATAGCCTATCTCAAGGCCGCTTCCCCGGTCGCAGGATTTCTAACGGAATACGGAAAATTCTTCAGCGCCAGAGAGCTTACGTTGTCGATATTATGGGTCATATATGCGCTTGTGCTGGTGACGATAGGCATCTACAGGAAGTTCCGCGCTCTGCGTATTATGGCGCTAGTGCTCTTCGGAATCGCTATACTCAAGATCTTCTTAGTCGACCTGTCACAGCTCGACCGTATGTACAGGATAGTCTCGTTCGTATCGGTGGGCGTTGTCCTTATCGTGGCGTCATTTTTCTACCAGAAGTATAAAAATGAGATACGTGATTTTGCGATGAAAGATTAACCTAAGGAAAAGCGGAGGACAAGATGAGAAGACTTATAAGCCTGGTCCCGGTAGCGGCCATCTTTATCTTTTTATCGACGGCAGCTTTCTGCGACGTTACGGCAAAATACTGGGAATTCAACAGGCCTATACGCGTATCGGAGACGGCGCGGCGGGCCGTCGCAATCCCCCTGGACGCGCAGGTCTTCAATGCGGCAAAACCCGGATTAAGCGACCTCAGGGTGACGGATTCGAAGGGCGGAGAGTCTCCTTACGCCATATTCAGCCAGGCCGATACCACAAAAGACGAGAAGCTGTCCTCCGTCGTTTTATCGGCTAAGGTCATGCCTGCGGAAAGCGTTATAACCGCTGAGTTGAAAGCGCCGCTGAAACCATTTAACAGGATAGTCGTTATCCCGGAAAGCGATAATTTTGCAAGACGGATAACTATAGAAGGGTCGAATGATAATAAGAGATGGGAGATCATACGCAGAGGTATCAGCGTCTATTCTTTTTCCTACCAGACGACGGAACATTACTTCGAGCAATACACAAACGAAACTTATATAGGATATGGCTTTGGGAGTTATAGCGAAAATAAGCTGTCTGTATCGTTTCCCGAGTCCGCATATAAATTTGTGCGCGTTACGGTCCCTCATGATAAAGATAAAGAGCCGGTCAAATTAAAGAGCCTCGAAATATTCAACGCCGTCGGCGTAAAGGCCGAAGAAGATTCGTTCAAAGGGGCCATAATCAACCGCTTGCCCTGCGGCGCTGATAAGGCCGTAGAGAATATAGTCGATTTTGGCTCCAAGGGTTTGCGGCTGTCCAGGATCGATCTTGCCGCCGCGCAATCGAATTTTTTCAGGAGAGTAGAAGTCGAAGGCAGCGACGACCTTAAAAAATGGACCAGTACGGGCAGCGGTGTGATATTCTCCATATCGGTCGATGATGAGCCGGAGCAGAATTTAACCCTCGAGCTCCGGGATAGCGGGTATCGCTACCTGAAGGTAAAAATATTTAACGGCGATAATAAACCTATCAGCCTGATATCCGTGACCGGATATTCTCTCAAGAAATTTTTGGTGATCATTCCCGACGGTAGTGAGCGCTACGCTCTTCTTTACGGCAATCCCGCCGCAAAGCAGGTCAACTATGACCTGGGTGATGTGATAAGGGGCAAGACCATAGGGAGTTTCGGCAAAGGTCATCTTGCCGCCGAGATACGTAACGATAAATACGTGCCGTACAAAGAGGCCAGGCCCTGGACGGAAGAGCATCCTTATATCCTGTGGGTAGCGATGCTAGGCATCATCATCGGCCTCATCTTCCTCGGAGGCCAGGTGGTCCGTAAGGTCGAGAAGAAATAAAAGGAGAGAGTATAATATCATGAGTATTATTAAAGTAGATGCCGCGGATTGTGTCAATTGCGGAGCGTGCGTCGAGGTGTGCCCGTTGAATATACTTGTGCTTGATGAAAATAAGAACCCGAAAGCGATAGCGGAGCGCGAAAAGTTATGTATCGACTGCGGCCATTGTGCCTGTGTTTGCCCGAAGGGCGCGCTCTCGCTCGGCTCCATGCCCATAGATACCTTGAAAGAACTGCCGGCCAGCTGGCGTCTTACGCCTGAAAAGGTAGAAGTGTTCTTCAAGGGCCGCCGGTCCATACGTGTTTATAAAGAAACGCCGGTCGAAAAACCCGTCATAGAGAAGATGATCGACATCGCGCGTTATGCGCCGTCCGGAATAAACCGGCAGTCGGTCTACTGGGCGGTCATACATGATGCGAAAAAAGTCCAGGAGCTTGCCGGTCTTACCATCGAGTGGATGCGCGCTCTCGTTGCCGAAAAGGATAAACGGGCAGAATCGCTGCGCTTCGAAGCTCTCGTAACGTCATGGGACGCGGGCCAGGACCACATATGCCGTAAAGCGCCCCACATAGCGATCGTCTATGGTCTCAAAGAAGATATGCTTGCGCCGGCCGCCTGCGCTATTGCTATGGCGCACTTCGAGCTCATCGCCCTGCCGTTCGGGTTGGGCGGGTGCTGGGCGGGTTATCTCCAGATGGCGCTCAATGCGTCCGCGCCGGCGCGAAAAGCCGCCGGACTTTCGACGAAGACCGTCTGCCATGGCGCCATGCTCTTCGGTTATCCCAGGTATGAATATAACTGTATTCCTTTAAGGAACGAACCCAGGATCATCTGGCGGTAATGCTGACGGAGAAAGTATGGCCAGATTTGCTTTGATAGCGATGCTGATTGCCTCGGCGGTATTTTTAGCGGCAGGGGCGGAGGCGAAAGTGGTCGACGAGCACATATACCTTTTCCCGGCCGGAGATGCCGACGCCCGGACCGTCGAAGCGGTAAAGAAATGTCTCCCCGCATGCCTGCCGATGACGGTGAGGGTCAAAGTCGACAGGCATGAAACGATCACCGAATCCGCGTATGCGGCGCCGCGGCGCCAGTATCTTGCGGAGATGATACTTGGCGACATCGCTCAAAGGATAAATCTCGACACCGGCACCGAGAGCGCGCTCATAATAACCGACGTCGATCTCTATTCACCGGATTTCGATTTTGTGTTTGGCGTTGCGGACAGATCCAAATTCACGGGCCTCATATCTCTTGCGCGGCTCAGGAATGAATACTACGGCCTAAGGCCCGATAATACGTTATTTACCGAAAGGGCCGTTAAAGAAGCTCTCCATGAGCTGGGGCATACATGGGGGCTGGCGCATTGTAAAAATCCCAAATGCGCGATGTCCTTTTCTAATTATATTGCCGATATAGACAAAAAGAGGAGCGGCTTTTGCCTCGCATGCAAGAGGACGCTGCATAATCGTTATACGGTGCCGATATTCAAAAAACGGGCAAAATAGCCTGTAATATAAAGAAGGCAGAGGCGGATAATGAGGCGTTGGGCGATACCGATAGTGCTTCTTTATTTTGTAATTATCGTTGTATTGACGCTGCCGGTCGGCTGATTATCTTTTTTAGGCACAGAGATGCAGATTAACCCGGAACTGACATTCTCGTCATGGCGTTACTGGCTCTGGGTTGCTGTCATGCTTATCGGGCAATGCGCGCTGCTCCGTCTTCCCGTCCAGGTCGCGGAAAATAGACCTGTCACAAGGCGCCCCGTAATCTTTCTTTTTGCCGCAAGCGGTATGGCAATGGGCTTTCTCGCGGCGGGTTTCCTGGTTTCCATCGGAGAGGTTATCACGCGGGATCCTCTTGCCGCGCCGTTGTGGTGGTCGGCGCTTGCCGTACTGCTGGTAGTCTGGTCGGTGTGGGCGTATGTATTCTACAAAAAAAGTGCCCGCCTCCAGCCGCGCAATATTATCGGATCACAGTGTAAATATCTTTTCGTGGGAAGTATCCTTGAGCTTCTTGTAGCGGTGCCGACGCACATAATTATCCGGCATCGCGACTATTGCTGTGCCGGTTTTTCGACGTTCATGGGAATAGCGTTCGGGCTGGCGGTCATGTTCTTCTCATTCGGCCCCGGCGTATTGTTCCTGTACGTTGAACGCGCGCGCCGCAAGGGAATGAAAAATATAATATGAAAAAGATCGTACTTATATATGGGTAAAAGGCGCTTCCCGCTGACGGAAATTATGATATACTATTCTTTAATATGGCAGTCTTTCGGCGTGGGAGTTAGACTATAACAAATCAGAGGGGTGTGTATGACGAGAAGCGTGCTTGTTTTTGGATTGGCCCTATTACTTTGTTCTGCCGCTATGGTTTCGGCGTGCGGCGCGCAGGAATTGGCGGATTATAAATACCAGGAGACGAAAGACCTGGTAAGCCTTGTAAGGAGCGCCGCCGGGCTTGTCGCGAGCAAAGGGGAAGCCGCTTTTGAGGATTTCAAAAAAGACGGGAGCCGGTGGCGGCACGACAAAGTTTACGTCTTCGTCATGGACGCAGACGGCAATATGCTTGAACATCCCGATCCGGCGCTTGCCGGGAAGAACCAGATAGAGACCAAAGACGTTAACGGTAAGCCCGTGACAAAGGGTATCATAGAGGCGACGGCTAACAATTCAAATAAGAACGAGGGATGGTTCCATTTTCAGTGGCCGGAACCCGGCGGCATCTTCACCGGTTGGAACAGCACATTCGCCAAGCGCATAACCGCCCCATCGGGCAAAACCTATGTCATCTGCGCCGGATTATATAATATACAGGTGGAGGACGCCTTCCTCATCAATGCCGTAAATGAGGCGGTTGCCCTGGTAGAGAGAGAAGGGCGGAAAGCCTTCGGCGCTTTGCGCGACAAGTCGAGCCAGTTCGTATTTCTCGGGACCTATATATTCATCGATACCCCGCAGGGTATAGAGGTCGTGAACGGCGGATTCCCCGACGTGGAGAACAAGAACCTGTTCGATTATAAGGATCCTGCCGGAAAATATCTTACGCGCGAGGTAATAAATACGGCCGTTACTAAGGGCGCGGGGTGGGTCGATTATCTATGGCCGAAACCGGGAGAGGCGGCTTCCTCGAGAAAACATACTTACGTAAAGAAGGCCGTATACGGCGACGAAGTCTTTGCCGTAGGGGCGGGCGCATATCGCGATAAGGAAGCTCCCGCGACCGCGGCGGAGGTCGAGGATATCGTAGGCAAACTCATGATACTGGAATTAAAGAGCGGTACGCTGGCGGCCGGGGAGGTGCTCAGGGAGACCAGCGACAGCATCTACCTGGAGCATCCCGACGGGAGTATGGAGGTTTCATTTCCGCGCAATAAGATCGCGAGGATAAGGAAGCCTACGGAAAAAGAACTCGCGAAGATCAAGAAGGATCTAACCGGCCCGCAGGAAGTTCCTGCGGCTAAGCCGAAATAGCAAATACGGCGGAGGTAAACAGATGAATATGATGCAGGATAAGACACTCCCCCACCGTATAAGCGCCCTGATAGACGGTGTCTTTGCTATCGTTATGACGATACTGGTGTTGGATATAAAACTGCCTCATGATATATACGCGTACAGTCAGTTTAATATAGACCAGTTCCTTACGGGATATTTCCAGGACATAATAATTTACATGATAGTCTTCATTATCCTGGGGTATCTGTGGTATATCCATCATAACCAGGCGCGTTTCATCCAGCATACGGACCGCAATCACTTATGGATAAATATCCTGACGCTGATGTTTATAGCGCTGCTCCCGTTCTCTTCGTCATTAGTGAACAGGTTTCCCGGGACCTCTGTCGCCGAGATATTCCTTGCGGCGAATCTCTTTATAGTCGGCATTTTCAATTACCTGAACTGGGCATATGCTACAAAGCTGCACCATCTGGTGGACGAGAACCTTTCCAATTCATATATCAAGGCGGAGAAGACCAGGCTGTTGATATTCCCGCTGGTCTCCCTGATTGCCATGGCAATAGCTCTTGTCTATCCGCTCTTTTCGATGTATGCGCTTCTAATCGCGCCGATCCTGATATTTTTTGTCAGGTTATCCGGGAACAAGAGTTAGCGTGAGAAAGAAATTCCAGCGGAACGGGGCCGAAACTTACCCATGAACCAGTTGAACGGAACCATGTAAAAAAAGAAGCCGCCACTGTAAGGCGGTGGAGCTTTGCTCGTGAAAAAAAATATAGCAAGAAATAGTATTAAGGTCAAGATACTGGGCATAAATCTCTTTTGTATCTTCCTGATCACAGCCGCTTTAGGCTACTTCTCCTTTCAGTTCTCCAAATCCCGCATCGTTATGATGCTTAAGGATTCCATCAGGAGCATTTCGAATACAATAGTGACCGTCACGCCTTCGGAAATAATTTCGTTCATTCTGGAAAATTCGGAAAATATCAAGCGGCCCCTGGCATCTTCGGAAAAAAGCCTTGCCGGCGCCGATACGTCATTGGGAGATCCGAAGGCTGTATATGAAAAATATTCGGCGCTGCTCCGCAGTATAAAAGAGACGAACAATGTTGACAGTCCCATAAACATATATGTCGCGTCGGAGAACCGTCTTTTTATGGCCGTGACGAGCGAACCGGTTTTTTTAGTGGGCACGGCTTATACGATAAAGCCGGAGATCAAAGAAGCCCTTCGTTCCGGGCAGACGCAGGTTACGGGTATTTACAAAGATAAAGACGGGGTATGGATATCGGCATATGCGCCCGGCGAGTTACTCCCGTCGAAAGAATTACGGATTATAGTAGAAATAAGCTATAGGATCGATTCGTACCTTATGTTGTTACGCAAAGAGCTCGCGGTCATAATAGCTATATGCGTTATAGGATTTTTGATGGTGGCTTTAATAAGTTATCAGCTTGTCACCGCCCTGGTGGCCGCTATAAAAAAATTGGATGAAGCGGTTGGTGATCTCGAAAAAGAACATTACGATAAAGAGATCGATGTAAAGACAGACGATGAGATAGGGCACCTTGCAAGAGCCTTTGAATTGATGAGGATATCCATCAAAAAGAAGGTAAGCGAACTGCAGGTGTCGCTTGCAAGGGAGAGAAGGGCGCATCTCGAATCTGTCGTGGCCCTTACGAACGCGATCGAAGAAAGAGACTCTTATACGAAAACGCACGTGAGCAGGGTCCAGGAGTATGCTCTCCTCATCGCAAAGGCCATGCATCTTCCCCACGAGATGATAGTGCAGCTGCGCTATAGCTGTTTTTTACACGATATAGGCAAGATATATATCGATAGCGCTCTCCTTAAAAAAGATAAGCTTACTAAAGAGGATTTCGAAGAGATTAAGAAGCATTCTCAAAGAGGCGCCAAGATAATAGAGGGTATCGATTTTCTGACGGATGTGAAGGACGTGGTCCTTTATCATCAGGAAAGATATGACGGGAAGGGTTACCCGGAAGGATTGAAAGGTGATGAAATACCTATTCTTGCCAGAATAGTGGCCGTTGCCGACGCCTTCGATGCTATGACGACCGATAGGCCCTATAGAGTGAAGATGGATTTCAAGGATGCGATAAAAGAGATAGAAAAGAATTCCGGCACCCAGTTCGATCCGGCAGTTTGCGGCGCTTTCCTGAAATATAAAGATAGGCTGGAAGATATAATGAGAAAGCATCCCCGCGAAGAGGTAAAGTAATGGCAGTCATATTTTGTTCCCCCCGCATGGCGGCCCCGGGAATTTTACCGAGGCCGTATTTTTTGGCCAAACGAATATCGTTATTATTCCTGGCCCTCTCCTTTTCCGCTCTCAACCTATTTGCCGAAGAGGAGATAGAGGAGCACGTAAAGATGCTCTCCGCGCAGATCGGCCCGAGGAACCCGGCGCACTATGAAAATTTAAACCGCGCGGCGGATTACATAAAAGCCGAATTCGAAAGATACGGATATGAGCCGGCGGAGCAGGTGTATGCTATGAGTGTTGTGCCTGCGCCGGGCGCGTCTTTCCGGAACATAATTGCAGTCAAATCGGGCGCGGCCAAAAAAGATGAGGTTATCATCGTCTGCTGTCACTACGATACTCACCGGGTCTCGCCGGGCGCTGACGATAACGCTACCGGTGTTGCCGCGGTCCTTGAACTTGCGCGGCTTATTCGAAGGACCAGCCTGGAGCGGACCGTTAAATTCATAGCCTTTACCAACGAAGAACTGGAGCTGGTAGTCCAGGATAAGGATATGGGCAGTTACAGATATGCCGAGGCGGCAAGAAAAAGAGGCGAGAGGATAGAGGGTGTAATATGTCTCGACATGCTGGGATTTTATTCCGATAAGCCCGGCTCTCAAGCCAGGCCGCTTGTTTTGATGCCTTTCTATCCGGATAAAGGAAACTTCATCGGTATGACGAGCGACGCGGCATCGTACCGGCTATTAATGACGACCATCCGGGAATTTAAAAAGGCCTCTGATATGCCCCTGGAATACCTGGTTGTGCCCGCGCCGTTTTTGCCTCAGATCATGACCTCTGACAACAGGTCCTTCTGGACATTCGGATATGAATCGGTCTGGATTTCCGACACGTGCATATACCGCAATACGAAGATGCATACAAAGGAGGACACGTGCGAAAAATTGGACTACCGGAACATATCCAGGGTTGTGAAAGGCGTATACGCCGTTATATTGAAATTAGCCGGGGAGATAAAGAACTAATGGCTGCGAATAACGGGAATGTCGGTTACAGGCAATGGACACCGCCCGCGCCAAGGGCCGTATTTTTATTGGTCCACGGCATAGGCGCCCATAGCGGAAGATGGGAGGCGATGGCCGATTTTTTCCTGCTGAACGGCATAGCCTCCTATGCCGTCGATCTTAAAGATTTTGACAGGCGCGGCGCTCCGGAGAAGAGCTCATACAGGTTCCGGGATTATTACGATAAGATATCCCGGCTTTATGAAATAGCCGTGAAAGAGAATCCTGAAAAAAAGGTTTTTCTCGTCGGCGAAAGCATGGGGGCTCTCATATCGTTTAGTCTCGTTTCCGGCCGGCCGTCTCCTTTTAGCGGTCTCGTCTGCCTGTCACCCGCGTTTGCGAACAGACATAGACTGGCAATCGCCGACGGCCTGAAGATGCTGACAGCCCTTCTTTGCGACAGACATAAGTCTTTTAAGCTGCCGTTCGATTCCTCGATGTGCACACGTGATGAAGCCTGCAGTAGACGACTGGAAGAGGACCCGCGGGAATATCGCTCGATTCCGGTAATAGAGATATTCGATATATTGTCATCCCAGTTCAAAGCGCGTTTCGGAAGAAAAAAGATAGGGATACCGCTCCTTTTTCTTATAGCCGGTGACGACAGAATAGTAGATTCGTCTGCGGCAAAAAGGGTCTTTAAGAGAGTCGCGGCAGCCGACAAAATGTTTGTAGAATTTCCCGATATGCGCCACGCGCTTTCGATCGATCTGGGCAAGGAGAAGGTATCCATGGAAATATTAAACTGGGTGGAGAAGAGATTGTAGTGAATAGGTAATAGCGGAGAGTGAATAGGAAGAGTCAGCCGGATTTACTATGCATTATTTTATAGGAGTCTTTTATGCGTTATATAATGGCAATAGACCAGGGAACGACCGGAAGCCGCGCCGTCGTCTATGACAGGAAGGGTAGAAAAGTTGCTTCCGCTTACCAGGAATTTCCGCAGCATTTTCCCCGCCCCGGATGGGTGGAACATGATCCGTCCGACCTGTGGAAGAGCGTCAATGGTTCCATCCAGAAGGTCTTGGGCAAAGTGCCTCCGGCGTCGATAGCCGCGATAGGCATAACTAACCAGCGCGAGACTACGGTCATGTGGGATCGCCGGACCGGAAGGCCTGTCTATAATGCGATAGTGTGGCAGTGCCGCAGGACCGCCGGCCGCTGTGATGAGCTAAAGTCTAAGAGCAGCGTCCACGCTTTTTTCAGGAGGAGGACAGGACTGCCCATCGATGCGTATTTCTCCGCGACAAAGATAGAGTGGATACTTAAGAATGTGCCGGGCGTTCTTTCTAGAGCGCGAAGAGGCGAGATATGTTTCGGCACAACCGACTCGTGGATATTGTGGAAACTTACCGGCGCCGGAGTACACGCGACCGATTACACGAATGCCTCCAGGACGATGTGTTTTAATATCGAACGTCTCGAATGGGACGAAGCGATCTTAAAGAAGCTGAGGATCCCGAAAGAGATTCTGCCTGAAGTCAAAAAATCGTCGGGCCTTTTCGGCCGCACGGTGCGTATAGGACGCCTTCCGGCCGGTATCCCGATATCGGGAGTGGCCGGCGACCAGCAGGCAGCGTTATTCGGCCAGACGTGTTTTGAGCCGGGCACCATGAAGAATACTTACGGCACAGGGTGTTTCGTCCTCCTGAACACCGGCAGGCGGAGGCCGGTTTCGCGATACGGGCTTATCACGACTCTGGGTTGTGGAACCGGCGGTGACCCCATCTATGTGCTGGAGGGTGCCGTATTCGTCGCGGGTGCCGCCATACAGTGGCTGCGCGATGGGTTGAAGATATTGAAACACGCTTCGCAATCAGAGATAATGGCCGGCTCGGTCGCGGACAACGCGGGAGTCTATTTTGTGCCGGCGCTCGTGGGTTTGGGGGCGCCTTACTGGGACCAGGATGCGCGCGGCGCCATATACGGCATTACGCGCGGCACGCATGCCAGCCACATCATAAGGGCGGCGCTCGAGGCGATGTGTTATCAGACGAAGGATGTCGTAGACGCGATGGAGAAGGATTCGAAGCTCAAAATAAAGAGTCTAAAGGTCGACGGCGGCGCGGTTGCGAATAATTTCCTCTGCCGGTTCCAGGCGGATCTCCTGGGTATAGATGTTGTGAGACCGAAGGTGATAGAGACAACATCTCTGGGCGCGGCATATCTGGCGGGGCTTGCGGTAGGTTACTGGAAAAACACCGGCGAGATAAAAAAATGCTGGGCGGTCGATAAAATATTTAAACCGCGGATGCCGGCTAAGACTGCGCTTAGACTATATGCCGGCTGGCGTAATGCTGTGGAAAGGACCCTTACTTAAGTGAACGCTTATGATGTTGCGGTAATAGGAGGCGGCGTTGTCGGTACCGCTATAGCGCGCGAGCTCTCGCGATACAGGCTGCATGTCGCTCTCTTCGAAAAAGAGGCGGAGCTTGCCTTCGGCGTCTCGAAGTCGAATAGCGGGATCATCCACCCGGGAACACAGCACCCGCTCAATTCCCTGAGAGGGAAGCTGTGCGTAGAAGGTAACCGCTTAACAAAAAAACTCGCGAAAGAGCTTTATATAGATTTCAAAGAGGTTGGCGAGCTCGTAGTCGCTTTCAATGATGAGGAATGCGCCCGCCTTTTGCAATTGAAGAAAGAAGGAGATGCGCTGGGAGTCCCCGGCCTCAAGGTAGTGGACAGGGCATGGCTTAAAAAAAATGAGCCGAACCTGTCGGGTGAAGCGCAGGCCGCGCTCTACGCCCCGACGGCCGGTATAATCAGCCCATACAGATGGGTCTACGATTTTGCCGAGAATGCCGCCAAGAACGGCGTCGAGATCCATACCGGGACAAAGGTCGAAAATATTTCATCGCTAAAACCCGGCTTTGAGATAGCCGTTTCTAACGAAAAATTCCGCGCCCGTTATATAGTGAATGCGGCGGGCTTATACGCCGATGAGATATCGCGCATGGTCGGTATTACCGATTTCAAAGTAACGCCGCGCAAGGGCGAAGAATTTCTCCTCGACAAAAAGAGGGAGAACCTGACCAGGCATCTATTATTTCCTCTGCCTTCGAAGACTTCGAAAGGTATGCTCGTTACAAGAACATCCGACGGCAATCCTATGATAGGCCCGACAGCGGAAGATATTAAGGATAAAGAGGACCTCTCGACCAGCGAGGCAGGCTTAAAGAAGGCGCTCGAGGGCGCCCAACGGCTCGTCCCCTCGATAAACGGAAATGACATTATCGCGTATTTCGCCGGTCTTAGGCCGGTTGCGGGGGAAGATTTCATAATCCGGCACGAAGAGAAGGTGCCGGGTTTCATCACTGTCGCCGGCATACAGTCTCCGGGCCTGACGGCCGCGCCCGCGATAGCCCTTATGGTAACCGGCTTATTAAAGAAAAACGGCCTTAAGATGGCCAGGAAACTGGTATTTTACAAACACAGGAAGAAAGAGGTCCATCTATTCGCGATACCGCCTGAAAAAACAAAACGTTTCATAAAAAAAGACGCCTCTTACGGCGATATCGTCTGCAGGTGCGAGATGGTTTCCGCCAAAGAGGTGCGCGACGCAATAGCCAGGGGCGCGCGGACAATGGACGGGATAAAGTTCAGGACCCGCGCCCAGGCAGGCAGGTGCCATGGAAGCTTCTGCACCACAAGGATCATGAGGATACTGGCGGAAGAGACGAAAGCGCCGATTACCAAAGTGACAAAACGCGGCCGCGGCTCGGAAATAGTCAAAGAGGAGAGAAGCCCGGCGTAGGGGACGTTTAAACGTCCCCTACGCTGTGGATAAGTCATATGGATAAAAGAGATCTCGTTGTAGTCGGAGGCGGACCGGCGGGAATGGCGGCGGCTATTGCTGCGCACGAAAACGGTGTAAAGGATATACTGCTCATCGAGCGGGACCAGTATCTGGGCGGCATATTGAACCAGTGCATACATACCGGCTTCGGTCTCGACTATTTTAAAGAGCTCCTCACCGGCCCCGAATATGCCGATAGATTCATAAAGAAGATAAAATCGATACCCGGGATCGAAATATCCTTAAGGTCGTTCGTTGTGCGCCTTGCAGGCGACAAGACGGTCACATACCTTAAGCCCGGAGGACTGTTCCTCGTCCGGCCGAAGGCCCTTATAATGGCCACCGGCTGCCGTGAGAGGACGCGCGAGATGATCCATATACCGGGCACAAGGCCCGCGGGCATATTCTCCGCCGGGCTCGCCCAGAAGCTGATAAATATCGAAGGCCTGTTGCCGGGCAAAGAAGTCGTTATAATCGGTTCGGGCGATATCGGTCTTATCATGGCGCGGCGCTTTACAATGAACGGCGCTAAAGTAAAAGCGATAATGGAGATCCAGCCTGCCACGAGGGGGCTGGCCCGTAACGTTGTCCAATGCGTCGAGGACTTCGATATACCTATATATTTCAACCATAAGGTATTGAAGATAGAGGGAAGGGATAGGGTTGAGAGGGTGACCGCGGCTAAGGTGGATACGGCGATGAATCAAATTCCCGGTACCGAAGTCGTGATAGATTGCGATACGGTCCTGGTATCGGTCGGGCTCATCCCGGAAAATGAGATGATAGAGATGGCCGGCGCCGCTATAGACAAAAGGACCAATTCTCCCGTTTCGAAAGAGGTTAATAAGACGTCGATACCCGGCATCTTCGTTTGCGGTAATTCGTTCAAGGTCTACGATTACGTCGATTCCGTTACCGCCGATAGCGAGCTTGCCGGTAAACTCGCCGCAGAGTATATAAGAGGAAGCTCAAATTGACGCATAGGAGGGCGTAGCAGAATGACTAAGAAGATGGTCTGTATAGAATGTCCGAATAGCTGTCTCCTTTCCGTCGATATTGAGAATTGCAAGGTTACGAAAGTGACCGGCGCGAAATGTCCGCGAGGTGTTAAATACGCCTTGACGGAAGCGGTGAGTCCCGCGCGGCTCTTTACCGCTACCGTCGCGGCCGCGGGGCTCGATTTGAAGATTATCCCTGTTAGGACCGATAAGCCGATCCCGAAGCAGGACCTGTTCAAGGCGGTGGAGGAGATAAAGAAGGTTACGGTGCGTTCGCCGGTGAAGTCCGGCGAAACGCTAGTCGATAATTTTCTCGGTCTTGGCGTGAAGCTCATTGCGACCAGGGAAGCAATGGGGGACAAAATATATCTTGCATAATAAACCCCGGGAGGATACCATAAAATATATGTCTCTTTGGTAAAAACAGGGAGATCTATGTGTTTGATCGAGAAGCGGTTATAGACCGGATTTTGCTTGAATATTTAAGCAAAACCCGGTCTTTTACTTTCCAGAGTCTTTAAAGAAGGAGACCACCTATTTCTAAAAAGACGCGCAAGTATTCGGAAGAGAAACTCGCGAAATACTGCGAGCATCTCGAAGGCGTTATAAGAGAACGCGCGGAGGCGCTTGCGGAATCGGAAGATAAGTTCAATGCTATATTTAACGATGCCACAGACGGTATGATCATGGCTGATGTGGAATCGAAGCAGTTTTTGATGGTTAATAAAGCCATATGCCGCATGCTGGGTTACACCGAGGAGGAACTGAAGGACCTTGGTGTCAAAGATATACATCCCGACGAAGAGTTAGCACATGTTATTGATATCTTCGCAAGCCAGGCCAAAGGGAATCTTAAGCTCGCGACCGATATGATCATCAAGAAGAAAGACGGCACCGTCTTTTATGCAGACATAGCTACGTCGCTTATATATTTAAAGGGTAAGAAGTATCTTGTAGGAAGTTTCAGGGATACTACAAAGCGCAAAGCCGCGGAAGCGGCCCTCCAGATATCCGAGGCCAATTACAGGTCGATATTTGAGCTGGCTACCGATGCTATAATGATACGGGATATGAAGACATATAAGACGATCGAAGCTAACAGGGCCGCGTGCGAAATGTTCGGATACTCCAAAGAGGAGATAGAAGGACTATATATAAAGGACTTCATGGCAGACGAATTTTTATACAGGTGGGAAGACGCCAGGCATTTTTACGAAAAAGCGGCGCTGGGTGAACCGCAGACGTTCGAATGGCAGGGCGTGACCAAGTCCGGAAATATTTTCTGGGTGGAAGCGAAAGTAAAACGCGCGATAATAGGCGATAGGTATCGCCTTATATCCATAATAAGAGATATAACCGAACGTAAAAATTTAATGGCCATGAAAGATAGCTTTGTAAATTCGGTCTCCCATGAGCTGCGCACCCCGCTTGCGGCGATAAGAGAAGGCATTGCTCTAGTATTTGACGGGATCGAGGAGAAGATAGGCGGCAAGAATAAGAAGATACTGGGCATAGTGAAAAGGAACGTCGACAGGCTCAACAGGCTTATAGACAATGTGCTCGATTTCCAGAAGATAGAATCCGGAATTACCATATTCAATCCCAGGCAGTACTGCGTGAAGGATGTGGTCGCGGAGTGTTATAAGACGATGCTGCCGCTGGCGAACGAAAAGGATATAAAGCTGTCTATGTATTTTGCAAAAGATATCCCCAGGATATTTTTTGATAAAGATAAGATATTGCAGGTCTTTATGAACCTTGTGAATAATGCAATTAAATTTACGGAAAAAGGTAGTGTAAGGATATCAGCAAAGGTCAATGGTAATGCAGTAAAGATCGCAATCTCGGATACCGGAGCAGGGATACGTCATGAGGATATCCCCAAAGTCTTCCAAAAATTTTGGCGCGGAGAATCGGGGCAAAAGGTAAGGACTCCCGGGACCGGCCTGGGCCTTGCCATTTCAAAAGAGATAATAGAGAAACATGGAGGCAAGATATGGGTAGAATCGGAGTTTGGCAAAGGAACGACCTTCTGCTTTCTTTTGCCGGTAAAAGAAAGGCGCGGATAGTCTATGGGAAAGAAGATAAAAAAATTCATATAGCTGGGAAACGGCAGGAATCACTCGAAGCAACTTGCTTGAAATGATGCGGGTTAGATGCTAAACTAAAGATAATATGCCGTTTTCACATGCTGTAATATTGGGAATAATCCAGGGGCTGACAGAGGTTCTGCCGGTATCGAGTTCGGCGCACCTGGTTATAGCCCCATTCTTTTTTAAATGGCAATATCAGGGTCTGGCGTTCGACGTCTCCCTCCACCTGGGGACGGCGCTGGCATTAGGCATATATTTTTTTAAAGATTGGATCGGGATAATTACTTCGGCCTTTGCAAAAAAAAGCCCGCGTAAGAGCAATATCTTGTGGTATCTTATGGCGGGCACAATACCCGCCGCGCTTGCCGGGCTTGCCCTGGAAGAGAAAGCGGAGTCTGTCTTCAGGTCCCCGTCGGTAATAATGGCGATGCTCGCGATATTCGCAGTGGTCCTGTGGTTTGCGGACCGGTTCGGGCGGAAGGTAAAAGGCCTGGATGACCTGGGCCTGAAAGAGAGCCTTGTAATAGGCATTGCCCAGGCGATAGCCATAATCCCCGGTGTTTCGCGTTCGGGCATAACGATGAGCGCCGGGCTCTTCGAGGGATTATCCCGCGAGGCCGCGGCGAGATTCTCTTTCCTTTTGGCCGCGCCTATCGTATTCGCGGCCGCCGTATTAAAACTTCCGAAATTTCATCCATCCGATTTCAATACAGCTTTCTGGGCAGGTGTGATATCGTCTGCTATCAGCGGTTTCGCGGCAATACACTTCCTGTTACGATTTGTCAGAAGGTCGAGCCTGAATATATTTGTAATCTACAGGATAATCCTTGCCCTGGTCATCCTGGGCGTTATCGCGGCGGGTTAAAATGGCAAAAGAGAAGATACTGATAGTCGAGGACGAAAAAGATATAGTGAAGATGCTTGAGTATAACCTCAAGAAAGAAGGCTATGCTACTCTATCCGCGCGTAACGGGGAGGAAGCTATAAAGATAGCAGGTAAAGAATGCCCGGGGCTCATTCTCCTGGACCTGATGCTGCCCGGCATGGACGGCCTGGAAGTATGTAAAACGCTTAAAACGGAGCGCAAGACCTCATCCATACCTATTATAATGCTCACGGCCAAGTCGCAGGAGTCCGATAAGGTTGTGGGCCTGGAACTGGGGGCGGACGATTATGTGACGAAACCTTTTAGTCCGCGGGAGCTTGTTGCCCGCATAAAGGCCGTGCTTAGGCGGGGAAAAGAGCGATTGCCCGAGATGTTGAGCGTGGGCGATATGAGCGTAGATTTTTCCAGGATAGCGGTAACGGTTAAAGGCAGGCCGGCAGAACTTACCTCAAAAGAGTTCGAACTTCTAAAAACATTGATAAAAGCGAAAGGCAGGGTCCTTTCGCGGGATTATCTCCTCGACGCTATCTGGGGATTCGACCAGGCATCGGAGATACAGACAAGAACGGTAGATGTGCACATAAGGACGCTCCGGAAGAAACTTAAAGGTGCGGCAAAGTACATAATTACCGTGAAAAACTATGGGTACAGGTTCGAGGATGAAGATTAAAAGTTTCGGTATTAAATTGATACTGTCCTATGTCGTTGTTATCCTGATTCCTTTTGCACTCATATCTTTCTTTCTGGACAGAAGCCTCGAAGAGAATTCGCTCCATAATATCAAATCCTCTCTTGTCAGCCAGGCGCAACTGATCGAGAGCCAGATCATTCCGGAAAAAATCATCAAAGGGGATATCTTTTATCTGGAAGCGTTGGCCAGGAACCTGGGTCCGAAGGCCGGCGCCCGCGTTACCATAATCGATACGGGCGGAAAAGTTCTCGCCGATTCCGAAAAGACGGAAGAAAATGTTTTGCAGATGGAGAATCACAGCAACCGCTCCGAAATAAGGACTGCCATGGCCGGAAATACCGGCATCGATATACGGTATTCTCCGACGCTCAAGATCGATATGCTGTACGCGGCCTTGCCTGTAAGAGATAATAATAGGATCTTAGGCATATTGAGATTGGCGCTTCCGCTCGTCAGCGTACGGAAGACATTATTGACTATCAGAGAGATAGTCTTCGTCGGATTGTTCTTTGCCCTGTGCTTTGCGTTTATCCTGGGATCGATACTGGCTGCCAGGACTACCGGCCCTATCAATAAGATGATCGAGGTCTCGCGCAAATTTTCCGAAGGTGATTTTACGAAGAGAGTGTTCCAGGTCTCTGAGGACGAGATCGGAGAGCTTGCAGCTACCATTAATAAGATGGCCGGGGATATAGAGAACAAAGTACGCGAGATCGGGAACCAGAACCAGAAACTTGCCGCGATCTTTGACAGCATGATCGAGGGTATCATAGTCGTCGATAAGACGAGCCGCATCGTTTCTATCAATACCGCTATCGAAAAGATATTCGCTGTTTCCGGATACGACGTGGCAGGAAAGCTCCTTTTGGAAGCGATCCGCAATAATGATATTTCTAAGGTAATAAGTAATGCATTAAAAAATGGTGAATCCGTGCGCGGGGAGATAGCGCTTATCTATCCGGTACGAAAGATATTCGAAGTGAGCGCTACGCCCGTCTTCAGCGATGACGCAATAAGCGGATGCGTAGCCGTAATACACGATGTTACCGAGACCAGGAGGCTGGAGACGGTGCGCAGGGATTTTGTGGCTAACGTCTCGCACGAATTGAAGACGCCGCTTACCTCGATAAAGGGTTTTGTAGAGACGCTCCTGGAAGGCGCTATCGACGATAGGGCAAACGGCCGGAGTTTTTTAAAAATAGTGCAGGAGCATACGGACAGGCTCGACATCCTGGTAAACGATCTCCTTGCCTTATCATATCTTGAATCGCGGGAGATCCGTCTCAAAAAAGAAACGCTCGACCTGAAGGAACTGGCCGATAAGGTTATCCTTGGTTTTACGTCGCAGATAAAGAAGAGGGGCGTCGAGATAAGAAACGAACTGGCGCCGGGCCTCGCCATCGAGGCGGATAAAAATAAGATGGAGCAGGTATTTACGAACCTTATAGATAACGCAATAAAGTTCAATAAAGAGAAAGGCTCTATCAGGATATATGCCGGTAAGACGGCTGATGCGGTAAACATTATAGTGGAAGATTCCGGCATCGGTATCCCTGAGAAAGATATCCCGCGTATATTCGAACGGTTCTACCGTGTCGACAAGGCGCGATCGCGTGAGCTCGGTGGAACCGGTCTCGGACTGTCGATCGTCAAACACATTATCGAACTGCATGGCGGCGATGCCGGCGTAGAGAGCGTCGAAGGTTTCGGGTCGAAGTTCCGGCTTACGCTTCCCCGGTCATAGGATTTACCAAAAACAGTTTTACCTACATTTTACTTACCCTTGAAATGAATTTAATGCTGATAGTCTATACTCCTTTGTAAAAAGGAGGAGAGAGTATGTTTAGGAATATAGTTAGATCGGCGTTGTTGGTTTTGTGCCTGGAAGCATTAAACTGCGATCTTTACGGTTACACAGACGGTGACTTTCAGATATGGCACACTGAAGTACAGGATGTCAATCTGAAAGAAGGAACAAAGTTACTTGCGGAGGAAGAGTTCCGCTACGGTGATAGTGCGGGCGAGCTTTATTATCATCATTACGACCTCGGACTGGCCTATGACGTCAATAAATATTTGACCACGAGCATCAACTACCGGCAGATATATGAAGGGGAGAAGGGGAAGTTTAAGCCGGAATACTATCCTTACCTGAATATAACCCCAAAATACGAGCTTTATGGATTCAAGCTTGAAGACAGGAACCGCTTTGCTCTCAAGCTGTTCGATGACAAAAGGGAAGATAGCGTGCAATACCGCAACAGATTGCTCATAAAGGCTCCGTGGAAGTTTACGCCCCTCGGGATCCAGCCGTATGTCTCAAACGAAGTTTTTGTTAAACTGAATAATGCCGCATGGGACAAAAATAGGTTTGCTGCCGGGGTATCGCTCGACTTTCTGAAAAACTTAAAAGGCGATATCTATTATATGCTGCAGAGCACAAAGAAATCGGGGCGCTGGACAGACGCGAATATCCTCGGCTTGAAACTGAAGCTGATATTCTGATTTTACATAGATTTTACACCTGCCTAATATAGATCTAATACAGGGATAGTATAATATTGGCAAAAAGGGGGAATGGTATGTCTAAAAAATGGATCGTATTTTTTGTTATAAGTTTCTTCGCGGCTTCAGCATATGCGGCGCCTGCGAAAAATTCGATACAAGTCAAAGGCTCCGATACGATGGTGAATCTGGGCCAGGCGTGGGCGGAACGATATATGGAGGCGAACCCGGGTGATTTCGTTGCCGTTACCGGCGGAGGTTCCGGGACAGGGCTATCCAGCCTTATCAGCGGCACTTGCGACGTCGCGATGAGCTCCAGGAACATAAAAGAGAAGGAGGTCGCGCTGGCGAACAAAAAAGGGATAAATCCGAACGAAATAAAGGCGGCCCTGGACGGACTAGCGGTAGTGGTGAACCCAAAGAACCCGATCGGAAAACTTACCGTGGCGCAGCTTGCGGATATCTTTACAGGCAGGGTAAAAAACTGGAAAGATCTCGGAGGTAATAACGGAACCATTGTTCTATTATCGCGTGAGGTCAATTCCGGGACGCATGTATATTTTAAAGAACACGTCTTGAGAAAAAACGACCCAAATTCCAAAGAAGAGTTTGCGCCGACAGCGCTTATGCTCTCATCCTCCCAGGCGATCGCCGACGAAGTGGCCGGTAACCCCGATGCTATAGGGTATTACGGTATGGGATACGTCTCCGCTAAGCAGAAACCCGTCTGGATAGCCGGAGACGGCAGACCGGAGTATGAAGCGCCTACGATAGAGAATGTCATAAGCGGCAAATATCCGATATCGAGGCCGTTATTTATCTATACAAACGGCCAGCCCCGCGGGCTCGTGAAAAAATTTGTAGATTTCTGCCTCTCTAAGGAAGGGCAGGAGATAGTGCTCGCAACCGACTTTGTGCCGGTAAGTAAATAGTTATCCACAATGTAGCTGACGTTTAAACGTCAGCTACCAGAGTTTATAAATGCGTAAATTCAAAGAGTTTATCATAGAGAAGCTTATACTTATCTGCGGCATGGTGTCGATATTTATCGTTGCGATTATCTTTCTCTTTCTTCTCAAAGAAGGTCTCGCGTTATTCAAGTTTATAAGATTACCCGAATTTTTACTGGGCAAGAGCTGGTACCCTATCTCCGAACCGCCTCAGCTTGGCATACTTCCGCTCATACTCGGATCCCTCCTTGTGACTATGGGCGCCGCCATAATTTCTATTCCGATAGGTGTTGGCTGCGCGGTGTACATAGCCGAGATCGCTCCTGCAAGGTCAAAAGAAGTTTTGAAGGCGGGGATAGAACTCCTGGCGGCAATACCGAGCGTTGTTTTGGGATTCATAGGAATGGTTACGCTCGTTCCGCTTGTGAAAAGTTTATTTCATCTGCCGACGGGGCTGACGGCTTTATCGGGCTCGATAATGCTTGCGTTCATGGCAATGCCGACGATCGTTTCTATTGCCGAGGACGCCCTTTACTCCGTGCCTAAGAGTTATAAAGAGGGCGCCTTTGCTCTCGGGGCCACACACTGGCAGACGATACGCAGAGTGATGCTTCCCGCCGCGTCGAGCGGGATACTTGCGGCAGTGATGCTGGGGATAGGCCGCGTGATAGGCGAGACGATGGCGGTCATGATGATCACGGGTAATGCCGCCGTGATCCCGCAGAGCATACTTGCCCCTGTCAGGACGTTGACGGCGACAGTCGCCGCGGAGATGGGCGAGGCGGTGGTGGGCAGCGAGCATTATTTTGCTTTGTTTGCCATCGGCATAGTGTTATTTGTTATAAGTTTCGCGATCAATGTGACCGCAGACCTGTTTCTCCACAAAAAGAAATGAGCCATCGTAGTGGAGGTTTAAACCTCCACTACGATCAGAGAGTCAATAGTGAAAAGAAACCCTTACAGATCACAAAAAATAGCTTTTGCGTTACTCTTCCTGGCGACGCTTTTGATAGTCGTGCCGGTGGGGCTTATCGTTGTAATCATCATCCAGAAGGGCCTGCCCGCGATAAATTGGCAATTCTTGTCGGATATCCCGCGCCAGGGAATGCGCGCCGGAGGTATATTCCCGGCGATCGTCGGCACGCTATATTTAGTTTCGGGCGCGATCCTTTTTGCGCTTCCCATAGGGCTTTTGGCCGCGATATATTTGAGCGAATATTCTAAAGAAAATTTCATAAGCCGGATAATAAGGCTCGCTATCGTAAATCTGGCGGGCGTGCCGTCGGTGGTCTACGGTCTCTTCGGCCTCGCGCTCTTCGTCACATTCTTTAAGTTCGGCGCGTCGATACTTTCAGGTTCGCTTACGCTGGGCATAATGATACTGCCGATTATCATTACTACGTCGCGCGAGGCGCTCGAGAGCGTGCCGCAATCTTTTCGCGAAGTGAGCCTGTCGCTCGGCGCAAGTAAATGGCAGACAATACGCCGCATAGTCCTGCCGAACGCCATCCCCGGCGTCCTGACTGGCACGATCCTGGGGCTCGGCCGCGCGGCGGGCGAAACTGCGCCGATACTCTTTACCGTTGCGGCATTTTACCTGCCGCAGCTTCCGGCTTCGATCTTTGACCAGGCGATGGCTTTGCCGTACCACTTATATGTAATTTCGACCCAGGTGCCTAACGTCGATGAAAAGGTGAGATACGGGACCGCGCTCGTATTGCTGGCAATGGTGCTCTTCATGAACCTGGTTGCGATAATTATCCGTTATAAATTCAGAAAGAAGAAGAAATGGTAGCCCCGCAGACAAAATTCGAGCTTCACGATTTAAATATATGGTTCGGCGCGCTCCGTGTTTTAAAAGATGTGAGCATGGAGATCAATGCAAACGAGATCTTGAGCGTAATCGGGCCGTCCAACAGCGGGAAGACGACTTTTTTGCGCGCGCTGAATCGCCTGAACGACTTGAGCGCTAATTGCAGGATGACGGGTTTGATAGAGCTTGAGCGCCAGGACACCAGGGGCCTCGACGTAGAGTCTCTCCGGCGCAGGGTGGGGATGGTCTTCGCGCTCCCGCTTCCTCTCCCGCTTTCGATATTCGATAATGTAGCATACGGAATAAGTATGCAAGCCAAGATCAAACGCAGAGGCATAAAGACGCATGTCGAGGAGGCGCTTCGGCAGGCCTACCTCTGGGAGGAGGTTAAGGACAGGCTCGATGAGTCGGCGTTTAAATTATCAGGCGGCCAGCAGCAGCGCCTTTGCATAGCGAGGACCCTTGCGGTGGGTCCGGAGGTGATACTTTTCGACGAACCGTGTTCGGGGCTCGATCCTATTTCGACGGCTAAAGTCGAAGACGCGATGCTAAAACTGAAAGAAAAATATACGATAGTGCTTGTGACGAATAACGTAAAACAGGCGGCAAGGGTCGGGGACAGGACGGCGTTCTTCCTGAGCGGAGAACTGCTTGAGATTGACAGTACCGATAAGATATTTACCGCGCCGCGTGATAAACGCACTGACGGATATATAAGAGGAAAGTTCGGATGAGCAAAATAGTCACCAGAAAACTCAATTTATGGTATGGCGGTTTTCACGCGATCAAAGATGTGAATTCGAGTTTCGCGCCCAAAAAGATTACCGCGATAATAGGGCCTTCGGGTTGCGGTAAGTCGACGCTTCTTCGGATTTTTAACAGGATGAACGACCTGATAGAGAGTGTCCGGCAGGCAGGTGAGGTTATTATCGACGGAGAAAATATACTGGGCGGCAAAGCGGACCTGGTGAGTTTACGCAAAAAGGTCGGAATGGTCTTCCAGAGGCCCAACCCGTTTCCTTTGTCAATTTATGAGAATATAGTTTTCGGCCAGAGGATACATACGGAAAATATCAAACGTAACGATCTGGACGGGATAGTTGAGGCGAGCCTTAAGAGCGTGTTATTATGGGACGAGTTGAAAGACGGCTTGAATAAATCGGCTCTCTCGTTATCGCTAGAGCAAAAACAGAGGCTCTGCATCGCGCGGCTCATAGCGGTCAAGCCGGACGTGCTCTTGATGGACGAGCCGTGTTCGACCCTCGACCCGCAGGCGACCGCGAGGATCGAAGAATTAATGCGTGAGTTGAAGAGTAATTATACTATAATAATAGTCACGCACAACATGCAGCAGGCGGCGCGCGTTTCAGACGACACCGGCTTCATGCTCCTTGGCGAACTGATAGAATTCGGCAGGACGGAGCAGATATTTACCGCGCCGCAGGATAAGAGGACAGAGGATTATATCACGGGAAGATATGGGTAGTGTAGGTGATAGCTCATAGCTCTTAGCTGATAGCTCATAGGTGATAGGTCATAGCTGATAGGTGATAGGGGTAAGAATAAAATTTTCCTATAAACCTATGACCTATGACCTACGAGCTACTCCCTATGACCTATGAGCTAAGAGCTATGAGCTAATAGCTATGACCTAAGAGCTAAAACGGAGGGTTACCATGGAAAGACATTTAGACCAGGAATTGAAAGAGTTGAACCAGGAGATCCTGAAGATTGGATGCTATGCGGAAGAGGCTATCTATAAATCGATAGAAGCGTTGAAAGGCCGGGACGGGGAACTGGCGAAGAGCGTCATAGCCAACGATGCCAATATAGACAAGCTGGAGCTCGATATTGATGAGAGATGCATCGACCTTATCGCGCGCTACCAACCGATGGCCAAAGACCTGCGTTTTATTACGACCGGCATGAAATTAAACGCCGAACTGGAACGTATTGCCGACATAGCCTTAGATATAGCCCAGCGGGTGCTGGAGCTCGCAGATAAACCTCTATTAAAGCCGCTTGTAGACATCCCTAAACTGACAGCAATCGCGCAGAATATGGTGAAGATGGCCGTAGATTCTTTTATAAAAGGCGATGTAGAGCTGGCGCGTAAAGTAATACTTTCCGACGCCGAGGCCGATAGCTTGCGAAACCTGATCTCGAAAGAGCTTATAGAGGATTACATGTTGAAGGATCCATCCACGGCTCCCAGAGCCGTCCAGCTTCTGCTAATTACGCGCTTCCTGGAACGGATATGCGACCATACCACAAATATTGCCGAAGATGTCATCTATATGGTCCAGGCCGAGGTCGTCAAACACCACCCCGAAAAGCTGAAGTAACATAAATTTTTTCCCATTGACACTTCCAACCATGCCACTTATAATGAATCATCATGTTATTCAAATTTTTCCCTAAAGATTTTAATTTCTTCGACCTATTCGAAAAACAGGCCGGTTACGCCGTAGACGCGGCCGAATGCTTCAAAGAGCTTGTATCGAAGAGCGCTCTCGACGAGGCGTCTCTTACAACGATGCACGAGATCGAGCACCAGGGCGACGAAGTCGCGCATACCATCCTCGACAGCCTGAATAAAACCTTCATTACGCCTTTTGACAGGGAAGACATTCACGCGCTGGCAAAAGAGCTGGATGACGTGATCGACATGCTGTATACGATCGTTAACAGGATGAAGGTATATAAGATTGCCGGACCGAACAAGAACCTGATGGAATTCGCGTCGATGATCGGCGAATCCGTCTATGCCGTGTCGTGCGCCATAAAAGGCCTGAGGGATCCTAAAAAGGCCAAAGATGTTTCGAATGCGTGCGTAGAGATAAACAGCCTCGAGAATTTAGGCGATACGATGAGGGATAATGTCCTTGCCGAGCTTTTCGAGACGTCGAAAGATCCCATCGAAATAATAAAATTGAAAGAGATATATCAGGACGCTGAGACGGTCCTCGATATCTGTGAAGACGTCGCGCACGTAGTCCAATCCATCCTTGTAAAGCAGGCCTGATAAATGACGCTGGCCATACTTTTTCTTATAGCCCTCGCGCTCCTGTTCGATTTTTTAAACGGGTTCCACGATTCCGCTAACTCCATAGCTACTATTGTTTCTACACGCGTATTATCCCCGAAAAAAGCCGTGATATGGGCGGCGTTCTTTAACTTCGCCGCGTTCCTCTTCTTCGGGCTGCATGTTGCGACCACTATAGGCAAGGGCATCGTCGATATAAATACTATCGACAAGATGACGATCTTCGGCGCGCTCATAGGAGCGTGCGGATGGAACATTATTACATGGTATCTGGGGCTTCCGACGAGCTCATCCCACGCGCTGATCGGCGGGATGATAGGGGCAGCGCTGGCAAAGGTCGGCACCGGGGCGCTTTTGTGGAGCGGCATCATCAAGACAGTCGCGTTTATCTTTATATCCCCGGTACTGGGGCTCGCATTGGGCCTTGGACTTGGAATAGTAGTCTACTGGATATTCAGGTCGAGCGCTCCCGCCCAGGTCGATCACATATTCCGCAAGGGGCAGTTACTCTCGGCGGCATTTTACAGCCTGGGCCACGGCGGGAACGATGCGCAGAAGACGATGGGAATCATAGCGAGCCTTCTATTCAGCGCGGGGCTGCTTGGTGACAAATTCTACATCCCGTTTTGGATTATCATAGCCTGCTATATGGCCATTGCGGCCGGTACGATGTTCGGCGGATGGCGTGTAGTCAAGACGATGGGGCAGAAGGTGGCGAAGTTAAAACCGGTCGACGGTTTTTGCGCCGAACTGGGCGCCGCCGCTACATTATTCATCTCTTCCGGATTCGGTATCCCCGTAAGCACGACGCATACCATTACCGGCGCCATTATGGGCATTGGCTCTCTCAGGCGCTTGAGCGCGGTAAAATGGGGTGTTGCCGGCAGGATCGTCTGGGCCTGGATATTGACCATACCGTGTTCGGCATTCATATCGGCCTTATCTTACCTTGCGTTGCGTCAAATACTTCATAGATAGAAACTTCACTTTCTTGTGACATTATATGCAACATATGATATAATATAGACCTACCTTAACGACAATTCTAATAGTGGCGGAATAGAGAGGGTGTTATGAAGATAGCGTTGCTTTCATGGGAATCCCTTCACTCGATAGGCGTAGGCGGCGTAGCGGCGCATGTTACCGAGCTTGCATGTGCGTTGGAACGCAAAGGCAATGAGATCCATGTATTTACCCGCATGGGCAGGCCCAACCATGCCCAGTATGAGCGTATCCAGGGCGTCCATTATCACAGGGTCCCGTTCACGTCACATTCCGATTTTGTCGAAGAGATAAATAATATGTGCAGGGCGTTTGTCGATGCTGTCTTCCATGCCGAGGATTACATGGGCGCGCCGTTCGATATTGTCCATGCCCACGACTGGCTGGCATCTAACGCTATGGTATGGATAAAACAGGGCCGCGGCCGGAAGAGTATTTTGACGATACACTCTACCGAATACGGCAGATGCGGCAATAATTTTCACGGAGGAAGGTCCGCCCGCATAAGGGACCACGAACGCCACGGTACATTCTGCGCGGACAAGGTGATGGCTGTCTCGGGCGCGCTTAAGAACGAGATAATGTGGATGTATAATCTGCCGGACTGGAAAGTCAGCGTAGTATATAACGGTGTGAATCCCAGAAATTACGACGGCTGGATAGATCCTGCCGGCGTGCGGCGTATGTACGGCGTAGGGCCGATGGATCCGATGGTCTTATTTTCGGGAAGGATGGTCTACCAGAAAGGGCCGGACCTCCTGGTCGAGGCGATCCCTTACATCCTCAAATATTACGGAAACGCTAAATTCGTATTCGTCGGTGACGGTGAAATGCGCTGGTCGGTCGAGGCGCGCGCCAGGCAGATCGGCGTTGCTCACGCGACAAGATTCCTCGGTTATCACAACGGGTGGCGGTTGTCGGACCTGTACAAGGCCTGCGACTGCGTAGTGGTGCCGAGCAGGAACGAGCCGTTTGGTATCGTGATACTCGAGGCGTGGAGCGCCGGCAAACCCGTTGTGGCTTGCGGCAACGGCGGACCGTCCGAGATAATATGGCACGACGTTACGGGTTTGAAGATATACTGCAATCCGGAATCGATAGCGTGGGGAATAGGGACGCTTTTTAACGATTTCGAGCATGCCAGGTGGATGGGAAGAAACGGCCGGGTCGCGGTGGAATCCGCGTTTTCGTGGGATATAGTCGCCGACCAGGTATTGGATGTTTACAGCTCCTAAAGCAATTTGGTGAAACTTCGTATGGCCACTAGCAGGAACAAGAAGAGCCATGGCGTAAAAAAGCCGTTTGTTGAGAGTCTCGACATACCTCTTGCCTATAACAGGATAAAACTCACCTTAGTAGCGCGGGATCCGCACTGGATATACGCATACTGGGAGATCCCGTATTCTTCGGTCGACGAGCTGAAGAGCCGGATAGGTTCCCTGGACGGTGCCGCCCGGATCCTGCGTCTCTATGATGTCTCCTGCATCGATTTTAACGGGACCAACGCTAACCGCCAGTTCGATATCGATGTGGGCGCTAACTCAGATAACTGGTACGTAAATCTTTGGAACGATAACGCGAGCTATTGCGCTGAGATAGGTTACCGTTTTAATGACGGGAGATTCTTCGCCCTGACAAGATCCAACTTTGTCACGACGCCGCGGATTAATTCTTCGAACCGCCGCGAAGAGATATGGATGAAGGCGGAGGGTTTCAAGCCGGCGGCGCCTTACGTAATAGCGGACGTAAAAAAAAATCAAAGAACAGGAACGCCCGGGAACAGACCGAACCGCCGCCGCAGGATAACCCTGACTGAAGAGGACGTAGCGGAGTATTATTCGAATATTTCACCCCTCCTTAAAGATGTTATATCACAAAGACTTGCACGCCGCCTGACCCGCAGAGGCATGCTTAAGCGCCTGGGGCTCGATTTCTCCCTGACGGGATCCGATACCTGCAGCGCTATCGCGGGAAGATTCTCCAAAAAGACATTTCTGGGCGCTTCCGAATACGGCGGCGCGAGCGAGGCCTTCCCGGGCGCCAGCGAACAATCCCCGGCAAGAAAGTTTTTTTTCGAGATCGGCACTGAACTCATAGTTTACGGCCGGACGGAGCCGGATGCAAAAGTCTTCTGGGGCGATAAAAAAATAGAATTGCGCCCCGACGGGACATTCGATATGAGGCTCGCCCTGCCCGATGGGAAGATACCGCTGGGTTTTACCGCGATCTCCGCTGATGATGCGGAAAAGCGTGAGATTATTACAGCCGCGGAGCGCGAAAAGACACGATATGTATAAAGGATATTTAAGCCTTGTCCTGCATACACACCTTCCGTTTGTCCGCCATCCCGAAGAAGAGTATTTCCTCGAGGAGAACTGGCTCTACGAAGCTATTACCGAAACATACATCCCGCTCATAAATGTCTTCGAGAAACTTATAGCCGACGGCGTGGAATTCCGCATAACAATGTCCCTGACGCCTCCCCTTGTCTCGATGTTAAAGGACCCGTTTTTACAGAACCGCTATATCCGTCACATCGACAGGCTCATAGACCTGGCGAAAAAAGAGATGGAGAGGACCGGTTATGACGCGCGCTTCCACGGGCTCGCGCTCATGTATCACAGGAAATTCCTCGAAGCGAGAGAGACTTTCGTCGACAAATACAAGCGGGATCTCGTGCGCGCTTTTAAGAAATTCCAGGACATGGGATATGTCGAGGTCATCGGTTCGTGCGCGACGCACGGTTTCCTGCCCATCCTCGGTGTAAATGAACAGGCGGCCAGGGCGCAGATCAACATCGGCGTCGATCACTACAAGAAGACATTCGGGCGCACGCCCAAAGGTTTCTGGCTCCCCGAATGCGGCTATTATCCGGGCGTCGACAAGATCCTGAAAGACGCGGGCGTCAGGTATTTCTTCGTAGATTCACACGGTATAATGAACGCGGATCCCGCGCCGAAATACGGCGTATATGCGCCGCTCTATTGCCCGTCCGGGGTAGCGGCGTTCGGCCGCGACTGGGAATCGTCTAAACAGGTTTGGAGCTCGAAAGAAGGTTATCCCGGCGACGTAGATTACAGGGAATATTACAAGGACATAGGCTATGAGCTCGATCACGAGTATATAAAACCGTACATACACCCTAACGGGTTGAGGATAAATACCGGCATGAAGTATTGGCGTATAACCGGCAAGACCGAACATAAGGAACCGTATGTTCCAGACTGGGCGCGCGAAAAAGCGGCCATGCACGCCGGTAACTTTATGTTCAATAGGGAGAAGCAGATAGAGCATCTCTCCCACCATATGGACAGGAAACCTATCATCATTGCGCCGTACGATGCCGAGCTCTTCGGCCACTGGTGGTTCGAGGGGCCGATGTGGATAGATTTCCTGGCAAGGAAGATGGCCTACGACCAGAAGACGGTAAAGATGGCGACGCCCGGCGAATATCTCGAAGAATATCCGACGAACCAGGTCGCGCTGCCGTCCGGCTCGAGCTGGGGGTGGAAGGGTTACAGCGAACAGTGGCTCAGCGGCGGGACGGATTGGATATATAAGCACTTGCACGCGGCGGAGGATAGGATGGTGGAGCTGGCGCAAAAGTTCGAAGCGAATATAAAGAACCCCGAATTAAACAAGCTCCGGACCCGTGCGTTGAACCAGGCCGCCAGAGAACTGGTGCTTGCGGAATCGAGCGACTGGGCCTTTATAATAAAGACCGGCACGATGGTGCCGTATGCCAATAAAAGGACCTGTGTGCACATAAACAGGTTTACGAAACTATATAACGACATACTCGGCAATTCCATAGATGAGGAGTGGCTGGAAGAGGTGGAGAGCCGGGATAATATATTCCGCGATATGGACTGTGCCGTATATTACTTACCGGAGGCATCTTATGCCGACCATTAAAGAAAGACCGCGGGAACTTGTCGACGGGCTCCCCAACATAAGCGGCGGGGAGGAGCGGCTTGCGTTAAAAGGCGCGCGGCGCAAAAAAGAAGTATACGCGCCGGTTTCGAATATAGATTTCGAGAGGGTAAATTCCGGTTTCGGCATAGCCCTCCATATGCACCAGCCCACTATCCCCGCATCGACAGATGATCTAAGGGGTGCCCATCTTATCTCGAACCTACAGTATATGCTGGAGCACCAGAATATAGGCGACAATCATAATGCGACCGTATTTTTGTGGTGCTATGCGCGCATGTCCGAATTCTTAAGGGAGCTCGCCGGGCAGGGCCATAATCCGCGCGTGATGCTGGACTACTCCGGTAATCTACTGTGGGGTTTAAGGCAGATCGACGGCGGCAAAGCGCTCGATAGCTTAAGCCTGATCACCTGCGATAAGAAATATTACCGGTATTGCGAATGGCTGGGGACGATGTGGTCGCATGCCGTTGTGACGTCAACGCCCGTGCCCGACATAAAACTGCATATGCTCGCCTGGCGTAAACATTTTGCGTCGATATTCGGTTACGACGCGCTCGACCGCGTGAAAGGTTTTTCCGCTCCCGAGATGCACCTGCCGATACATCCGGACGTATGTTACGAATATGTTAAGGCGCTTAAAGAGTGCGGTTACGAATGGCTGATGGTGCAGGAGCACACGATAGAGAACCTGGATGGGAAACCGATACACAGGCCGCATTTCCCGCATAAGCTTGTTGCCAAAAATTCTCTCGGCAAGACAGAAGAGATAACGGTCCTGGTCAAGACCCAGGGGTCGGACACCAAGCTCGTCGCCCAGATGCAGCCGTACTATGAGGCAAAATCCCGTCTCCGCGAGGATCTCCAGGGCAGGCGGATGCCGCCCTATGTCCTGCAGATAGGGGACGGCGAGAACGGCGGCGTGATGATGAACGAATTCCCGCCGGCATACAAACAGGCTTTTCGTGAGATAGGTATAGTGGGCACCGTCGGGATGAACGGCTCCGAGTATCTCGAATTTCTGAAACTCTCCGGCGCCGACGAGCGGTTTTTTACGCCGGTCCAGCCTGTATCCCAGCACAGGATATGGGAATTCGTAACCGAATATTCACCCGGCGCGTGCGATCGCGCCATCGAAGCCATACATGGAAGAGACCCGAACTACAATCTCGACAAAGGCTCATGGACCAATGATAAAAACTGGGTAAAGGGATACGAGGATATCCTGGGCCCCATCAATAAATTAAGCGTCATGTTCCATCGCAAGTTCGATACTTCGACAGAGCTCAGTATCGACCCCGTGCGCCGCAGAAGGGCCGGCAGCAAAAGCGCGGATACGGAGGATCCTGGCTACCGGAAGGCTCTCCTGTATCTTCTCTTATCCCAATCGAGCGATTTCCGTTACTGGGGGCAGGGGTTGTGGACGGATTACGCCAGGGAGATTTGCCGCCGCGGCATGGAAGCTCTTTAGGTTATAGCGGCAAGTACCAAAAACGAAGGAGTGCAAAATGGCCAAGAAGATTCTAGTGGTCGACGACGAGCCGTATATGCTGGAGATAATCCGGGCCAGGCTGGTGTCGAATGGCTATGTGGTAGTTACCGCCGTTAATGGGGAGGATTGTCTCAAGAAGGCGGAAGACGATATACCCGACCTTATACTTATGGACATACTGCTCCCCGGGAAGAGCGGTTTCGAAGTAGTGAAACATCTGAAAGAGAATGATAAGACGAAGGATATCCCCGTTATAATGGTGACTGCGCTGATGGGCCAGGATGTCGTGGCGAAGAGCCTGAAGAGCGGCGTTACTTATTTTATAAGCAAACCTTTCGATTCCGAAGAGCTTCTCTACGATATAAAAAAAGTGCTCGATAAGTACGATTCCAAGAAGTAGAGTAAAATATTTGACATACCGGCAGGATTCAGCTTATAATTAATTACAACTTCTGCTACGCCATTCAGCAGTTTTACTTAAGATATGGCTTTGCAGGAATTTCTACGAAGCTCTGCCAGTGTTTGGGCATATAAGAGCAAAGTAGAATTTGAATGGCGTAGCTAAGATAGAGAGACTCGCGAAATGTCTTACCGCTTATCGTTTTACCGCTTAAGCCCTCCTATCCCGTAGCAAAACCAGATTGTTAAATGGGATATCTTATCAACAGCATCTTCACATTATCGTTCGATCCTTTATCGGTCTTCTTTCTGGCCGTAATAGCCGTAGTGTCGCTGCCCTCGGCCGTCTATTCGATCGGGTACCTGAAGAATCAATATACGCGCCGGAGGATAGTCCTGGGATGGGCGATCCTTGCCTTGTTCGTCCTTTCGATGTCTCTGGTAGTTACCGTAAAGAACGCCTTCTCGTTTATAATCGTATGGGAACTGATGTCGCTGGCGTCGTATTTTCTCGTTATATTCGACAGTGAACACGACCGTTCTATCCAGGCCGGCACGATATACATCGTCATGACGCATATAGGGACGGCTTTTATCATTGCGGCCATCCTGATCATATTCGGTTACTCGCATTCGTTCGACTTCGCGGCGATGAAAGCCGCGTGCCCGGCGATGTCGCCCGGAGCGAAAAACCTCGCCTTCCTGTTATTCCTTGGCGGTTTCGGGACCAAGGCCGGTATAGTACCCCTGCATGTTTGGCTGCCGTATGCGCATCCGCAGGCGCCCAGCCACATATCCAGCATCATGTCGGGTGTCATGATAAAGACGGCTATATACGCTTTCATAAGATTTACGGTAATGATAATCGGTGTCCAGGCAGCGTGGTGGGGCGGTACCGTCCTTGTAATAGCCGCCATCTCGTGTCTGGTCGGCGTCATATATGCCCTCATGGAACACGACATAAAGAAACTGCTCGCTTACCATAGCGTCGAGAATATCGGCATAATACTTTTAGGCGTCGGAGCTTCGGTTTTGTTCCTTAAACTGCAGATGCCCGCCGCCGCCGTATTAGCCATGGCGGCAGGACTATACCACCTTATTAACCACTCGATATTCAAAGGGCTGCTCTTCCTCTCGGCGGGGAGCGTCTACAAGGCTACCGGCAGGCGCAATATGGAGCGGATGGGCGGGCTCATCAAAACGATGCCGGTTACGGCTGTTTCATTCCTGATCGGGGCGATGGCCATATCGGCCCTGCCGCCCTTAAACGGCTTCGTGAGCGAGTGGCTGACGTTCCAGGCATTTTTCACCGGTGTAATAAGCGGCGCGGCCGGGATAAAAATATTCATGGGGCTATTGGCAGGCGTCCTGGCCTTGACGAGCGGGCTCGCGGCGGCGTGTTTTGTCAAGGCGTTCGGCATAACGTTTCTCGCCATGCCGAGGTCCCAGAGCGCGCATGAGGCAAAAGAGTCCCCGTTTTCCATGAAGCTCGCGATGATTTTTCTTGCCATACTTGCGGTGGTCTTCGGGCTTGCGGCGCCGTTCATATTAAAGGTTTTAGTCTGCGTCTCCGGGAGTATTTTGGCAATCGATACGTCGCAGATCGCATTTACCTTTAACGGTTTTATTATTATGCCCCCGGTTTCTTCCGGCGCATATCTTTCGCCGTCTTTGATCGCGCTCGCCCTTCTGGCGATCGCCGGGATAACGGTCTTAACCGTATATCTTTTAGCGGGCGCGCCGCGGCGCGCGGTAAACAGGACGTGGGACTGCGGTTATTACAAGCTCGATTCCAGGACGGAATATACGGCCACCGCGTTTTCCAAGCCTTTCAGGATAGCGTTCAACTTCTTCCTTAAGCCGTACCGTAAGACGGAAAAGATCCGCGAATCGTTCTATCATGTGAAGTCTTTTAAGTATGAGGTCTATACGACGCTCCTCTTCAAGGAATATATATATGAACCTATCCTGCGCGCCGTCTTTAAGATATCCGACACCCTGAAACGGATGCAGTCCGGCAGTATCCATCTATATATAGCCTATATATTCATAACCATGATTGCGCTTATAATTTTCATGAGCAGGTTTTAAAATTATGAAATTCTTAATTATAACAGCCCAGGTTATTCTGCTTATACTGGCGGCGCCTCTTGTAAGCGGTATTATCAGTAAGATAAAGAATAATATAAGGATGCGCCGCGGGCCCGGCATACTCCAGCCGTATTACAATCTGGCCAAATTATTCGGCAAGGCGGAAGTCGTATCCGAAAACAGGTCCTGGATATTTACCATTACGCCGTATGTCGTCTTTACATCCTGCGCGCTGGCGCTCTTCCTTCTGCCCGTATCCGGCGCGGCAAACCCGTTCAATTATATGGGGGAGCTTCTTGCGATAATATTCCTGATGGCGCTCGGCCGTTTCTTCCTGGCGCTCGCGGGCCTCGATACGGCAAGTGCATTCGGGGGGATGGGTTCATCGCGGGAGATGTTTATATCGAGCCTCGTCGAACCCGTAATACTTACTGCGATATTCGCCGTCTGCGCCAATTTCGCTTCCACAAATCCTGCCGTTATATACAGCCACCACTCGATCCGGTTTTCTTCCATTGTGGCGGGCGTTTCGCTTATTATGGCGGTGCTGGCGGAGACTTCGAGAGTGCCCGTCGATAACCAGGAGACGCACCTTGAACTTACGATGATACATGAGGCGATGGTGCTGGAATATTCGGGCAGGTCCCTTGCGCTTATCGAGCTTGCATCGCAGATTAAGCAGATGGTCTTTTTCGTCATCCTGGCAAACGTGGTCTTTCCCGTATGGGGGCTGGCGGTAAAGGTATTGATAATATCCGTTATGGCGGCGCTCATCGAGGTCTCGGTGGCAAAGATGCGGCTCTTCAGGGCCGTCGATTTCTTAAGCTTTGCGTTCGTCCTGGCGATGGCGGCGCTTGTTATCTCGGCGGTGGGGTTATAGCATGGATATAATGCAATTATTCCTGACAGGCATTCTCTTTATGGCATTTGCGCTTGTAGCCGCCAAAAGGCTGGATGCCATAATAGGCGCGTTTCGCGCGCAATCGTTCTTCCTTTTCCTCGCGACGCTTTATATGGCCGTCAGGGCGGGGGATGCCGAAATCTATATAATCGCGTTCCTCCTTTTGTCGGTAAAGGTCATAGCCATACCTTATATATTGTCGAGGATGGTGAAGAGGATACGGACGGAAGGGACTGCGGGATTGTTCGTAAACCCCACCGTCTCCATATTTATAGCGATCCTTCTTACGTATATTTCGTATCTTTTCACCGGCCGCATGCCGCTGGCGGACCGCGCGCAGGGAGAGGCGGTTATCATATCTCTTTCGGTCACCCTTATAGGATTATTCATGATGGTCTCAAGGATGAAAGCGGTCTCGCAGATAGTGGGGCTCCTTGTAATGGAGAACGGCCTGTTTCTGGTGGCGTCGTCCGTTTCGGGGGGTATGCCGTTCTTCGTAGAGATCGCGATATTCTTCGACGTATTTGTATGCGTTATCATACTGGGGATGTTCGTTTACAAAATCAACAAGGTATTTACTCATATAGACGTCAATAAGATGAGGGAGTTGAAAGGGTAGAGAAGGCCGGATATGGAGATACTGGTTATACTGGGTATAATTTTGGCGCTTGCCGCGATCGCGCCTTTTGTCAATAATGCAAAAGGCCTGGGCGTTATAAATTTTTCGGGCCATCTCGCGGCGGCGCTTATAAGCCTCAAAATAACCTATTCTGTCGTAACCGCCAAATCGGTCATCGCCATAGGCAGCTTTCTTTATATAGACGCCCTGAGCGCCTTCTTTCTTCTTACCATTTCGGTCGTCGACCTTGCGGCATCATTATATTCCATAGATTACATGGCGCTCGATTTCGCCGCCGGCACGATATCTTTAAGGAAGCTCAAGACCTATTACGCGCTATTCAATCTCTTTGCGCTTTCGATGTTCCTGGTAGTGGTCCTGAACAACATGGGGCTTGTCTGGGTTGCCATAGAGATGACGACGCTAGTCTCCGCGTTCCTCGTAGGTTTTCATAACGATAAGCCTTCTGTCGAGGCCGCATGGAAATATATCATAATCTGCTCGGTCGGTATAACGCTGGCGCTTTTCGGTACGATACTATTTTACTATGCCATTGCCATGCATGGCGGTGTCCGGACCCTTGATTGGACCGGCATGCTCTCCGTTGCGTCCCGGCTCGACCCCCGGCTGATAAAGACGGCGTTCCTCTTCATACTGGTGGGTTACGGAACGAAGGCCGGGCTCGTGCCGATGCATACATGGCTGCCCGATGCGCACAGCCAGGCGCTCTCGCCGATAAGCGCGCTCCTTTCGGGAGTATTGCTCAAGACGGCGATCTACGCGGTCCTGAGGTTTGCCGTGATAGTGAACAGGTGCGCGGGCTCCGCGTATGTTTCGAATCTTTTGATATTCTTCGGCTGCCTGTCGCTTGTGGTGTCGGCGGGTTTTATACTGGCGCAGAAGGACCTGAAGAGGCTCTTCGCATACAGCAGCATAGAGCACATAGGGATAGTCTGCATAGGGCTCGGGATCGGCGGCGTCATGGGGATTTACGGCGCGCTCCTCCACGTATTTAATCACGCGATGACGAAATCGATCATTTTCTTCGGCGCCGGAAAGATAGTGAAGAAATATAAGACGAATAATATGAATATGATAAGGGGCGTAATAAAGACGATGCCGTTTATAGGCACGGTCGTTATCATAGCGGGCTTTGCGCTTGTGGGCTCGCCGCCTTTTTCCATATTTTTAAGCGAAATCATAATAATCATATCCGCTTTTACCAAAGGCGCGTATTTTACGTCGGCGCTGCTGCTCTTATTTATTCCCGTTATCTTCGGCGGGATCATATTCCATCTGAGCAAGATCATATTCGGCCGGCCCCCGGAAAAGATGACGGTCTCGGGCGAACCTCTTAGCGGGAAGATAGTATTTATATTTCTCTTAGTATTGATATGCGTGATGGGCCTTAAGGTGCCGTCGTTACTTAACGGTGCCATAGTTTCGGCGACAGAGATACTGAAGGGCGCATGACATGGATCCCAAGCTTATCTTTAAAGATATCCTGGAGAAGCGGAATATGCCGGCCGGCGTGATGACGGAATTATACGGCGACGAGGTCCGCATAAAGGTAGCTTTGGAAAACTTTAAGGAGACCTGCCTTGAACTGCACAGGACGCTGAAATCGCCGGTGATGGCTTTCTTCGCTTCCGATGAAAGAAAGTCAAGAGGAGTATTTACGCTGAAATGTGTCTTCATGTCGGCCAAATACAGGAGATGGGTAATAGTCTGCGCCGATATCGGCGGCGATAACCCGCGCTTCGACAGCCTGTCGAAAGATATCTATTCGGCGAGCCTCTTCGAGCGCGAGATAAAAGAGATGTTCGGTATAACCCCGGATGGGAATCCCGATAGCCGCAGGCTCAAGCTTCACGACGAGGTATGGCCGGAAGGGGCGTATCCTTTAAGGAAAGACTTTTCCGCCGCTCGAGCGGGTAAGCCGCCGTCCGGTGAATACAAATTCAACAGGATAGAGGGCGAAGGGATATTCGAAGTGCCCGTCGGGCCCGTCCACGCGGGCATCATCGGTCCCGGCCATTTCCGGTTCAGCGCTGCCGGCGAGCCGATCATAAACATGGAGGAGCGGCTCGGCTTCACCCACAGGGGCATCGAAAAACTGCTGGAAGGGATATGCGTCTCCGAGGCCGTGAAGATCGCCGAATGCGTGAGCGGTGATTCTTGTTTCGGCCATAGTCTTGCGTTCTGCCGCGCCGTCGAGAAGATTTGCGGGATAAACATCCCGGAGGATGCCGCGGCCGCCAGGGCAATAATGCTGGAACTGGAGAGGATGTATAATCATGCGGCGGATATAGGCGGTATGGCTGTAGATGTGGGTTTTAGCTTTCCGTCTGCATATGCATCCGTGATAAAAGAGTCTATGCTTGCCATGAACCGGGCCCTTACCGGCAGCAGGTATCTTAAGGGCATGAACAGGATAGGCGGTGTATGCAAAAACTTGACGAGCGGAGATGCGGCAAACCTTCGCGGATCCCTTGACATTATTTCGAAAGATTTCGCTAAGTTAAAAGCGATGCTCTATAACAGCGTTTCGTTCATGGATAGGGTTGACGGAACGGGTATATTAAAGAAGCGGACGGCCGAGGACCTGGGCGTAGTCGGCCCCGCGGCCAGGGCGAGCGGCATATCGATGGATATACGTAAGGATTTTCCTGCAGGTATATATAACAGGATCCGGTTTAACGCGGCAAAGGAGTCGGCCGGCGACGTTCTTGCGAGGCTCAATCTCCGGATAGCGGAATTTGAAGAATCTGCCAGGATCATAGCGCAGCTTATCGACTGGGATGAGCTTTCCTCAAAAGCGGCATGCGCAGGTTCGATACCTCCGTTTAAGTCCGGCGCCGCCCTCGGATACTCGGAAGGCTGGCGCGGCGCGACACTCTATTGGGTCGAAATCGATGATGGGGGTCTTATCGAAAGATGCAAGATCGTCGACCCGTCTTTCCATAACTGGGAAGCGCTTTCGTTTGCCGTCCTGGGCAACATAATACCCGATTTTCCGTTATGCAATAAGAGCTTCGATCTATCTTATTCAGGGAATGATCTATGAGCATATTCAGGATAATAAAGAACAGGTTATCCAAAGGCGTCGTGACAAGATCCTTACCGGATGCGATGCGCCAAAAGCCGGCGGATTTGGAGGCGCTTGGGAGCGAGTTTAAAGAGCTGGTCTGTAAGCAATTCGGCAGGTCCTTTCATATCCGCGCCCTCGATACCGGTTCCTGCGGCGGTTGCGAGTCCGAGATCATCGCAGCGACGAACCCGGTGTATGACATTCAGAGGTTTGGCGTCGATTTTGTCGCCTCACCCAGGCACGCGGACGCTCTTTTAGTTACGGGGCCGGTCTCCAAAAATATGGCGCTTGCGCTCAAAAAGACTTACGACGCAATACCGGAGCCGAAATATGTAATAACGCTTGGTGATTGTGCCTTAGGCGGAGGGTTATTCAGGAGCGCTTACTATGTCGCAGGCGGTGTTAAAAATATAATACCGGTATCGGCGCACATACCGGGATGCCCGCCCGATCCAATTACCATAATAGAACATCTGCTCGCATTCCTTAAAAAGTAATAAGCGCTCACTACCCGCTGCTGCTTTTCTACAGTTTGACTTCCTGCCCGTCGAACGCCGCGAAAGTATTCGGAAATATCTTTACAGCTGTCTTCTCGGCCAGGGCCCTGTCTTTTAAGGCGGGATAACGTCCCGCATCGAAATGGATGAGGCCGAGTTTTTTTACCCCGCACTCTTTAGCGATCTCTGCCGCCGCTTCCGGATTAAGATGGAGGGTTTTGCTGACATCCTCTCCGGGCTTGAACGAGCATTCTGTTATAAGGAGGTCGCAGTCTTTTGCGAGAATGCGTAGTTCGTCGCAGATACCCGTATCCGTACAATAAGAGATTATCCTGCCTTCCAGGTTAAACCGGTACCCGTAACAGAGGGTCCAGTGGCAAAGTTGTCCAAAATCGACCGCGAGTCTGGGCGGCTTCTCGGTATCTATCTCGTGTATCCTTACCGGAGAGGCGAGTGTATCGACAGACGAAGTGTAGGGCTTATCCAGGAAAGTCTTTAGCGGCGCCGCCATGCCTCCGGGCAGATAGATATCTATTCCCTGAGGTACCTTGAATAGCGGAAGGGTGTGAAGTCCGATTATATGATCGAGGTGCAGATGGCTTATGAATAGATAGACCGGCCGGTCCGCCTTTATATACTCTCTTGCCTTATGGAATCCGCCGCCGGCATCGAGTATTATGTAACATTCATTTGTCTCAATGAGTATGCATACTGTATTGGCGATCGCGGTGTCGAACCAGCCGTTCGTTCCCAGGATACGTATCTTCATTCCGCGCCTTCTTTCATCGTATTTGTTTCCTTATGCTATATATCTTCTTAAGCGATTCGGCTGTTATCACTATTACCAGGACTATCATTATAAGGCAGAGCCATGCGTTTAGGTTCCCCTGGAACGTGTGTTTCGGCAGATAGTTGCCGGTTATGTTCATTATGCCGGCTGTGATGGTGGTGGCGAACATGAAGACGGCCGGCATAAACGTGACGAGGCCGTAGTACCATTTGCCGGTATGTTTGAGTATGTAAACCGTTCCGATGAGAAGGGCGACTGTTGCAAGCAGCTGGTTTGCCACCCCGAACATCGGCCAGATAGTCGAAACCTCGCCGTTGTAGACGAGGTATCCCCAGAGGCAGCTGATTATAGCCCCGGTTATTATAATGACCGGCAGTTTTTTACTCCTTCCTATCCGCGGATTTACGTGCATGAGCAGTTCCTGGAAGATGTACCGCGCTACCCTCGTCCCGGTATCTACCGTCGTGAGTATGAAGAGCGCCTCGAACATTATTGCGAAATGGTACCAGTAGCCCATAAGGCCTTTCATACCCGGGATGGAGGAGAGGATGAGCGACATCCCGGCGGCAAGCGATACGGCGCCTCCGGCCCTGCCGGACAGCGCTTCGCCGGTCATCTGTTCTATAGACGCAAGTTGGTTCGTCTGGAGCCCGAGCTTTTGAAAAAGGTCGGCCGGGATATTTATTGCGAAGTAATCTCCGGGCAGCAGGACGGTGGCTGCTATGAGCGCCATTATCGATACGAGCGATTCTATAAGCATTGCGCCGAAGCCTATCATGCGGATGTCGGACTCTTTGTTTATCATCTTGGGCGTGGTGCCGGAAGCGACGAGCGAATGGAAGCCGCTTATGGCGCCGCAGGCGATCGTTATACAGACGAAGGGCCAGACCTTTCCCGGGATTATCGGTCCGCCGCCGTGTATAAATGAGGTGACGGCCGGCATGCGCAAGACGGGGTTGACCAGGAATATACCTATTGCCAAAAGCGCTATCGTCCCCAATTTCATATAGGAACTTAAGTAGTCCCTGGGACACAGGAGCAGCCACACCGGCAGCGTCGAGGCGATGAAGCCGTAGATAGGAAGGATTATCGACAGCGCGGATTTAGACAATAGGAAGTACTGCCCGAAGGCCGTCTTCGATAAAGGCTCACCGGCCACGACGCCGGCTAGCACTATCGCCACACCGATCAAAGACGCTTCTACTATTTTGCCCGGACGTAATTTATACATATAGAGCGCCACGATGAGGGCGGCGGGTACGGTCATTACGATCGTAAAGGTGGCCCAGGAACTTTCGCTCAAAGCATTTACGACGACGAGCGCAAGTCCTGCCAGGGCGGTGATTATGATGAATAAGACGGCGAAGCCCGTCGTGAGTCCCGCGGTCTTGCTTACATTCTTCCGCGCCAGCCTTGTAAGCGACAGTCCTTTCGTCCGGACGGAAGCGAAGAGTATTACCGTATCGTGAACGGCTCCGCCGAGGACGGTGCCGATAAGGATCCATAAAAATCCCGGCAAGAAACCGAACTGCGCGGCGAGGACGGGGCCGACCAGGGGCCCTGCGCCCGATATGGCGGCGAAGTGGTGCCCGAATAAGACGTATTTATTTGTGGGGTGATAGTCGCGTCCGTCCCTGAACGTATGGGCCGGGGTCGGGGTTTTGTCGTTTAGTACCAGTATCCTGGCGACTATGAACTTCGAATAGTAGCGATACGCGAGCGCGAATATAAGGAGACTTGTAATCAGGAGTGTTAAAGCGTGCATAAGATATTACAATAATTAAAAATGCGCCGATTGTCAAGGGCGATATTTTGTGCTATATATATTAAGGACAAATAAAATCCAAAATCCCAATGGAGGTGGATAATGAAAAAAATGATGCCTATCTTAATATCGATAGTTATATTGGCGGTTTCGGCGCCGCTATTTGCCGCAGATAGCGATCAATCCGGCGCTTCTGCCGCTGCGAGTCCCGCGCACAAAAAGAGCATCTTTAATCATCTTTCGGATTATTTTTCGATGTTCGACAGGCCGTTCAAGAGGCCGGGAAATAAGCAGACATTCTTTACCGCAACCGCCGACTGGCTTAAGAATATCGATAAGAATTGATCCGGTGAAATAGCCCCATGGGAAAGATAACGATCCTGTCGGATAGTAGCGCGGCCTTCCGCGGCCGTGAAGAAGCGGGCAGGCTATTAGGGAACGCGCTGCGGCACCTGGGCGGCGGTTCTGCGGTGGTTGTCCTCGGGATCCCGCGCGGCGGAGTCGTTATCGGTAAAGAGGTAGCCGCTATCCTGGAATCGGATCTTGACATAGCGCTCTCCCGGAAACTTGGCGCTCCCCGCAATTCCGAACTTGCCATAGGTGCGATAAGCGAAACTAACAGGATCTTTCTGGATAAGAATATAGCCGCGCAGACCGGAGCCGACGAGACATATATAAAAGCAGAGGCAGGACGTCAATTGTCGGAGATAAGGCGCAGGTCAGGGATATTCCGCAAAGCATTACCTAAGACAATCCTTAATGATAAGACGGTTATTATTGTAGATGACGGGCTGGCCACAGGCGCTACGATGCAGGCTTCGCTTTGGGCGGTAAGAGAAGAGGCCCCGGCCAGGCTTATCGCCGGTATCCCGGTTGCTTCAGCCGAAGCCGTCAACAGGATAGCAGGTTCTTGCGACGAAGTCGTCTGTCTGCGGGTCCCTCCATTCTTCGGCGCAGTCGGGGAATTCTACGTCAATTTCGAACAGACTACGGACGAAGCGGTCATTGCCATACTGAAGGAAGAATTTTCAAGGCGGCGGCAGTGAAGCTCCACCGCCTTACAGCAGCGGCTTTCTGGTTTATGGGTAAAATTTTTCGTATCAGTCTAATGTGATGTGGCTCTGTGGCGAGCTTAAGACGCGTAAAGAAGTATCTCAACGAGAACGTAGGGGAGGTTTAAACCTCCAAATTTTCTCCACAATTAGCTTTACGAAAAGCTTGTTTTACTAGTATAATATAACCTATGAACTTAACGACAAGAGTAACAAAAAAGATCGAAGATGTTCCCAGGGCCGCCTGGGAAGATATATTTCCCGCCACCATCGAAGGGTACGACTTTTTCAGGGTGATGGACGATAGTAACTTCGAACAATTTTCCCTCTATTACGTAACGGTCTACGACGGCGAAGATCTTGTCGGCGCCGCGCCCTGCTTCTCGGTAGATTTTTCCCTCGATACGAGTATGACCGGCGCGACAAAGCGCATGATGAACCTTGTGAAGCGCGCCTTCCCCAACTTTTTAAGCGTGCGGGCTTTTGTCTGCGGAGTCCCTATGGGGCAGGGCCATATAGGTATGGCCGCCCGGGAAGAGGAGATCATCGAAGTGTTGCTGCACAAGATGGAAGAGATAGCTAAACATGAGAAGGCTTCGGTCCTGGCTTTTAAAGACTTCTCGCACGGATACAACGATACCCTGAAGCCGCTCCTCGCAAAGAAGTTTTTTAAAGTGGACAGCCTGCCTTACGCGGAGATGGATCTCGACTTCGACAGTTTCGACAAATATCTGATGAAATTGAGCAGTGCTTCAAGATACGACCTGAGAAGAAAATTCAAAAAAGCGGAAGCGAGCGCGAATATAAAGATGGAGATCGTCGATAGTCTTGATGAGAAGACCCTGGAAGAGGTTTACGGCCTTTACCTGCAGATGGTCAATAAGCATGAAGTGGGCTTCGAAGTAGTGCCGATCGAATTTTTCAAAAACATACCAAGGCACATGCCGCGCGAGACGAAGTTCTTCTTATGGCGGGTAGACGGCAAGCTCGTCGCTTTTCTTCTGGCTCTTGTGGCGAATGACCTGATGGTCGATTATTACCTTGGCCTCGACTATGCGGTGGCGCACGATCTTCATCTCTTCTTCGTGAAACACCGGGACGTTATGAAATGGTGCATCGATAACAATATAAAAAAGTATGAGATAGGTTTTAGCGGATACGAGCCTAAGAAACGCCTCGGGTTCGATTTTACGCCGCTTCATATTTATGCTAAACACAGGAACCGCGTGATCAATCCGCTATTCAGGACGATGTGCAAATTTTTAAAATTTGAGAATTTCGATCCGGACCTGAAAAAAATAGCAAGGAGTCTCCGTGAAAAAAGGACATCTGACGCTAAAGGTGTTCGCCCTGATAGTATTAAACGACGCCATGGACAGCATAGCCCAGCTGTTTCTGAAAAAAGGGCTGGCTGATACAGGGATCAGCGTAATAGGTTTAAACAATATAATAGAGTTCGGGTTTGCCAGCCTCTCGTCCTGGCTCGTATGGCTGGGCATACTTGTATACATAGTGAATTTTGTCTTATGGCTGGTGATAATCTACCGCATAGACCTCAGCATAGCGATGCCGGTGGGTTCGGTTGCTTATGCTTTTGTCCCTATCATAGCGGTAATTTTCCTGCACGAGCATGTCAGTCCTATCAGATGGCTGGGTATAGCCATGATAGTTCTGGGGATATATTTCACGTCGCAGAGCAAAAATCCTGAGCTTGCCGAAGGGCAAAAAGGAGACGGTGCAGTATGTCCACAGTGATTAGGGTAATACTGCTTATCCTGTTATCGGAAGCCCTGAATGTTACCGGCCAGATATTCTTCAAAAAGAGCACCAACGCGGTAGAAGCGGGAAAGATGCGGGGAGTATCCGGGCACATCAGTTATTTGAAGACCGTCCTTTCGAAAAGCTATATATGGCTTGGTTTGGCCTTTCAAGTTTTGTGTGTTGCCACATGGATAATGGCCCTGGCCCAGGCAGATTTAAGCTTCGTATTTCCCATCGGCAGCATCCAATACATCTTTATACTTTCCGCGGCGCATATCTTCCTGGGCGAAAAGGTAGACAGGATGAAGGTTACGGGCACGCTTTTAGTGATGGGCGGTATAGTGCTGATATCGGTGAGCTGAAAGAAAAAATATGTTCATAAGATCGATACGATTCAAGATGCTTTTGTGGTACATGCTCCTGCTTACGATAACGCTCTTCGCTTTTTCCGGAGTGCTCTACGGAAGCTTTGATAAGATCCTTGTGGGAAACCTTGAGGATCTTTTGAGTTCGCGCGCGGAAGGCGTGGTCGATGCCGTACATACCTATCTGCATTCCGCCGAAACCAGGACGGATACGAATTCTTTCCTCGATATCGCCCGCGGGTGGGTGGAGGAGAAGCGCAAAGACCCGGAGCTTATGAAGCTATACGTCCAGATACTCAATCCAGGCGGCGAGAGACTGGTGGCGACCAAGTCAATGCCTTTCATATCGTCCATCGATAAGTCTGACTTCGAGGATGTCCTGGACGGCGAAGATAGTTTCGATACGCTGAAGGGCGTCTCTTCCGAAGGGAAGAAGACCAGATTCAAAGTTTATACCAAGCCCGTTATCGAGGACGGGAAGGTCAGGTATGTAGTCCAGGTGGCCGCGCCGGCCTATCTCATATCGCTGGCGCTGCACAACCTCATCCTTGTCCTCATCCTTCTCCTGCCTCTTACGATCTTTCTTGCCGGGATCCCCGGTGTCCTTTTGGCCGGCTTGACGCTGAAACCGGTCAATAGCATGATAGATACCCTAAAGCAGATTACGGCGGAAAACCTGAAACTTAAGATACACATCCCCGATACGAAAGATGAGGTGAAGAGGCTCGCCGATACCTTTAACGATATGATAGACCGTCTCGACAGGTCTTTTTCGTCTCAGCAAAGCTTTATACAGGATATATCTTACGAACTTAAAGCGCCGCTGGTTATGCTTAAAGGAGAGCTCGAGGAGGCAGTAAGAAAACCGTATTCCAAAGAGGCGTCTGATGCGATCCTGCATAAGGCCCTGGAAGAGCTGAATCACTTCTCGTCGATCATCGATGACCTTCTCATCCTCGCGAAGTTTGACAATTCCCGGATGCCGCTCGAGATAAAGAAGACCAACGTGACGAATATATTGGAGGAGATGGTAAGGAACGCAAAGATATCCGCCGGGGGGAAAGACATAGCCCTATCCTCGTTTCTGCACAATAAGATAATCCTGGACGGTGACGAGGACCAGCTTAAGAAATTATTCTCCAACCTGCTCGACAACGCGGTCAAATACACCCTCAGGAAGGGGCGGATAATAGTGTCGGCCCACAAGGATGAAAAATGCGCGCGGATTACCGTAAGCGATACCGGCATAGGTATGCCGGACGACGAGCTTCCGTATATATTCGACAGGTTCTACCAGATAAATAAACCCCGCATCAACAAGAATGGTTTTGGCCTGGGTTTGAGCATAGCGAAATCGATCGCAGAATCGCATAAGGGCAGGATAGACGTGGAGAGCCGGCCGGGTAAAGGCTCGACTTTTACCGTATCACTACCGATATCTTATCCCGCGTAGGCTTAAAAATATGTCCGTTATCTTTTCGTTCGACATAAATAATCTAAAGAAGCATAAGCCGAAAAATTCTTCGAATAACGGTAAGGGGTTATTCTTCCCGGGAGATAACGGCAGTGCCGTTATCCTCATCCATGGTCTTACCGGCACTCCCAATGAAATGAAGTATCTCGCCACTTACCTCAATAAACGCGGTTACACGGTGATATGTCCTAAGCTTGCAAATCACGGTGAGTCATTATGGGTGTTGAAGAATACGACCTGGCAGGAGTTCTATGCGTCGCTGCGTATGGTATTTATAAACGGCGCCATGGCGGACTTCGAAGGGCCAATATTCATCTCCGGCCTTTCGATGGGCGCGCTCTTTGCCCTTATGCTGGCCGATGAATTCAGGGACCGCGTCCTGGGCGTGAGCTGTCTTGCGCCGACGCTCTTTTACGACGGGTGGAACACGCCGCTTTCCAAGCTCTTCTTCCCGTTCGCGTATACGCCGCTCCGGCACCTGGCGTATTTTAAGGAATCGCCGCCTTACGGGATAAAGAACGAGATAATTCAGCAGCGTATCCACAAATATTATAGCACGGCCCGGTTTGAAGATACCGAAGACGCCGAACAGTATGGCTATCCATTCTTCCCTGTTACGCTGTTATACGAGCTGCAGCTCATGGTTAAACATGTTACGCGAAGGCTCCCGGCGATGGATTTCCCGGTCCAACTTATACAGGCTAAAGACGACGACGTGGCGAGTGTCAAAAATTCGAAGTTTATTTATGACAAAGTAAACTCGAAGATAAAAGAGATGATACTCCTTTACGATTCCTACCATGTGGTTACCGCCGACCAGGAGAGGGAGACGGTTGCCGGGAAAGTGGCCGATTTTTTCCAGCGCGTCACGGCTTCTTCCGCAAAGATTTGAGGACGGGATCGTGTTTTTGCGGGTCCAATATTCCAGTAACTATGGCAAGAAGTCCGTTGACAAAACGGTTCCTGTGCCTTGCGTAGATATATTGCGGCACAAACGTGAAGCCCAGCCGTCTCTTCGGGTCGTAATTTAGCGCGCCCGACTCATATTTACGTATGCCGTTTTCGATGCACCACTTCAGCTGGTCCCTCATTACTATGAAATACAGGTTGTATTTGTATGCCACGCTGTAATCGAATCCTATATATTCGGCTATCAGCAGGTCTTTAGATACGAGCGTCTGGCTGAAGGCGGCGAGCCTGCCGTCGATGTGCCAGACAAAATATCTGGATTCCCCCGGCATATTTTCCGGAATCCTGCGGAAAAAATCCCTGGTCATCTCCTCGAACCTCGTCTCCGCTTTATCGAGATTGGCCCTGTACAACCCGTAGGCTTCGTCGAGCAGGGCGCCCAGCGAGGGGAGCACCGCCATCCTTATATCGACGGTGCCGTCTGTCTTCTTAAATTTTCGCTTAAGGTCTATCTGTGTCTTTTTGCTCAATGTCCGGAAATATTCATCAAAAGTCCCAAAGGGCAATTCCATCCTGACGGATGGAAAAGCCGGGAACTTGCGAAAAAAGATATCCTTAAGGCGCGCGAAAGGGGTATCGTAATCTTCCGAAAATTCTTTGAACCCCAAAACCGACGCGTTTTCGGTCCGGGCGATGCCGTCCATCTCGCGCACAAGGATATCGAGCATCCTGGCCCATCCGGCAGTATCCTTTATGCCCACGCGGCCCTCGCATGCCGGCGAGCCGCATATTACCGCGCGGAACGTGAGTAGTTTAGGCAGGACGCGCCTGATCGCCTCGGCCGTCTTTTTTAAAGGGCCGTCCAGTGTCGTCTCGATAGGGTAGTTGGCTACGAAGATGGGCGCACAGAAGGCGATGCCGCCCTCGTCATAAATAGAGACGTAATAGAATTCGAATTGTCCGCGGAGGGTCTCATCGCAGGTTTTGAGATAACCATAGCTTTCCGGGATGCCGGGGTAGACGCTCTCCCAGTCTTTTTGGCCGATCCCGGTTATCGACCGGGATATCTTTACCGCGAGTGGCATAGTTTTTATCTTAAATTTTTCTATGTAAAAAGTATATTTTTATTCTATAATAAAAAGGAATTTAGCACAACCGATTTAACGAATTTATGGGAATATTCAAAGAGATCCCGCCGACCGCGGGGATACCGCTTTACGCGAAAGATTTGCTCTCGGCAGTTGCGGGCGCCTTGCCTGCCGGTTCGCTCGAAGATGATATTAAAAATTATCTTCGAACCGGTTATTGCCGCATAGTAAATTCCGGCACCACGGCCCTGTATCTTATCCTGGAGACACTTAAAAAAATATCCGGTAAGAAGACGGTGGTGATACCTTCTTATATATGCGCGCTCGTACCCCTGGCCATTGCGCGCTCCGGCCTGAAGATAGAGGTCTGCGATGTAACAGGCGATGATTTTAATTTCGCGCCGGATGAGCTTGAGCGCATATGCGCCGGTAATAAGGAGATCCTGGCAATAGTGGCCGCGCATATCGGAGGCGTGCCTGTAAGACTAAATGCTGTAAAAGAGGCGGCGGCACGATGCGGGGCGTTTCTGATAGAAGATTGCGCTCAATCGTTCGGGGTGCGGCATCAAGGTAGATATGCCGGGACATCCGGCGACTTTTCTTTCTTTAGCCTGGCGCGCGGGAAGGGGCTTACTATTTACGAGGGCGGCGCCCTGGTAACCAATAATAAGGAATTTGAGACAAAGCTCGACGATACGATTGCCCGGCTCGTTAAAAAGGAAGCGTTTTCGGAAAGCGTAAAGATAGCGGAACTCTTCGGTTACTGGTTATTCTATCGGCCGCAGGCATTCTGGTTTGTTTACAGGCTTCCGTATGTTTTTTGGGTCATGGCCGGCGATAGGGTAAGGGCAAACCAGGATCGTTTCGACGCCGGCTTTCCCGTGAACAAGGTTTCGGCCTTCAGACAGGCGGTGGGACATGCCGGATTTTATCGAATAGAAGACGCTATCAGGGACCAGAGAAAAAAAGCCGGTTATTTTTTCGGGAAACTTATGGGTGTGAAAGGGGTTAGGCTTGTGAGAGAATCTCCCGGAGATTTTGCGACGTATCCTTTCGTAACGATCCTTTTCGAAAAGGCCGAAAGGCGCGGCGAAGTATTGTCGGCTCTGCAGGGGGCCGGGCTCGGCGCCTCGGTAATCTATTCCGAAGCGGTAACGGATTTTGGCTACCTGAAAGGGATTGTGCCGGACAGGCGGGCGCAGGGCGGCAGGAGCCTTGCGGCAAGGTCCCTGGCCTTATCGACGAGCACGTATCTCGACGCGAAAGATATGGACGCGGTAGTCAGGATAATAAAGGAGGGCTCGGGATGTTAAGGACCATCTTCCGCGCTATGCGTTACAGGAATTTCCGGCTCTTTTTTATCGGTCAGGGTATATCGCTGGTAGGGACATGGATGGAGGCCGTTGCGATGAGCTGGCTGGTCTATCGCATGACAAATTCGCCGCTCGTCCTAGGCATAGTCGGTTTTTCCAGCCAGATACCGACTTTTATATTCAGCCCGTTCGCAGGGCTGTTGGCCGACAGGGTGGACCGCCGCAAAATTTTGATAGTGACGCAGTCGCTTTTAATGCTGCAGGCCGTGGTGCTTACGGTATTGACGCTTACAGGAACGATAGCTGTATGGCACATAATTGTGCTGGGCGTAGTCCTGGGGCTCATAAACTCGTTCGATATTCCGGCGCGCCAGGCTTTTATAGTCGAGATGGTCGAGAAGAAGGAGAGCCTGGCGAATGCGATAGCGCTTAATTCCTTGATGTTTAACGTTGCGCGCCTTATCGGCCCGTCGATTGCCGGTGTAATCATTGCGATTATGGGCGAAGGAATCTGTTTTCTGCTGAATGCCGTAAGCTTCACGGCCGTAATTGCATCTCTGGCTGCGATGGATATCAAAAGGCGTGCGTCCGAGAAGACACCGATACGGCTCTTTGATGAGTTGAGGGAAGGGTTTTTATATACATTCGGCTTTCAGCCGATCAGGTTTATAATACTGCTTCTGGCCGTGATAAGCCTGATGGGGGCTTCGTATATTGTGCTTATGCCGGTATTTGCCAAAGACGTCCTGGGCGGCGGGCCGGAGACTTTCGGCCTTCTCATGGCCGCTATCGGCGTCGGGGCGCTGGCGGCTACGATATATCTGGCATCGCGTAAGAGCATAGTGGGCCTTGGCGGCATGATACCTGTGTGCGCTTCGATATTCGCCGCGGGCCTTATAGCATTCTCTTTTTCGCGTTCATTATGGCTTTCGGTGCTTTTACTGGCGATATCCGGATTTGGATTTATGACGCACATGGCGGCAAGCAATACGATCCTGCAGACGATCTCCGACGATGATAAGCGCGGCAGGGTTATGAGTTTCTATACGATGGCCTTCATGGGCATGGCGCCGTTGGGGAGTCTATTGGCAGGAACGCTGGCGAATAAGATAGGAGCGGGGAATACGCTTATAATAGGCGGGGTCTGCTGTGTTCTGGCATCCGGCATCTTCGCCACAAAACTTCCGCTCATAAAGAAACAGATCCATCCTATATACAGGAAGATGGGTATAATCCCCGAGGTCGCCTCCGGCATCGGCTCCGCTACGCGCCTCACACTGCCGCCGGAAGACTAAAAAAGAGATCGGTAAGCACAAAATCCGAATATTATTTCCACCCCGGGGTGGAAATAATCCAATTTTCACATGGCTGAAAATTGCGCGTCCCTACGAACTACATCGACACGGCACATTCGACTGATACGAAAAATTTTTCACCCTTGAATTAGGGCGCAGGATGTGTTATTTTATAACATGCTATGAGCTACATCGCATTCGCAAGGAAGTACCGGCCCCAGGTTTTTGACGACATCATCGGCCAATCGCACGTCACAACCACATTAAAAAATGCCATAACGCAGGATAGGGTTGCTCACGCCTATCTTTTTTCCGGACCCCGCGGGGTGGGCAAGACGACGGCGGCCAGGATACTCGCCAAGGCGTTGAACTGCGAAAAAGGTCCGATCCCGAAACCATGCAATGTTTGCGCCTCATGCAAAGAGATAACTCAAGGATCGAGTCTCGACATACTGGAGATAGACGGAGCCTCCAATAGGGGCATAGACGAGATCAGGAATTTGCGGGATAACGTCAAGTTCGCGCCATCCAAAGGAAAGTTCAAGGTATATATAATAGACGAAGTGCATATGCTCACCTCCGAGGCCTTCAATGCCCTCTTAAAGACGCTTGAGGAGCCGCCCAGGCACGTCAAATTTATATTCGCGACTACCCAGGCCCACAAGGTCCCTCCGACGATACTTTCGAGATGCCAGAGGTTCGACTTCAGGCGTATCGGGACGAGCCTTATCGTCGAGAACCTTAAACGTATAGTCGACTCGGAATCGCTCAAGATAGACGACGGTGCGCTCGGACTTATCGCCAGGTATTCCGACGGAGGTATGCGTGACGCGCAGGTGATGCTCGACCAGATAACGTCTTTTGCGAACGGAAAAGTCGGCGCGGAAGACGTTACGCGGATATTGGGGATGGTCGCGGATGAAGCGCTCTTCGAATTATCGGCCGCGATTAGGGATAAAGCGGCGGCAAAAGCTCTCGGAACGATCGATCGGCTGCTGATTGAGGGTAAAGATGCCGCGCAGATTGCCGCCGGTCTCATCGAGCATTTTCGCAATATCGCCATAAGCAAGATCGACCCGAAGAACGATAATCTGATCGATGCCGGAGCCGACAAGATAAAACGTTATCGCGAGGAGGCGGGTGCTTTTACCGTAGAAGAGACCCTTTATATCATATATACGATGGCCGGGGCTATCGATTTTATAAAAAAAGCGAATATAGCGCGGGTGCCGCTCGAAGCGGCGCTTGTCAAACTTACATTGAATCGTCCCATACTTGCGCTGGACGAGATAACGAAGAGGCTGGAGGCGCTTGAGAGGAATCATGGTACAGAATCAGGTATTGCGGTTAGCCAGGATATTAAACAACCCTCTAATATCCCAAAACCGCCGCAGCCGGCCGCCGCGGAAGCAAAAGCAGCTAAACCTGCAAATCTTGGTGAAATCTCAGGCTCTTGGTCGGCCATAATAAACCAGATTATGGCGAAGAAGATGTCGGTTGCGTCATATCTGCAGGAGGGATATCCCGCCTCTTTCGAAAAAGGAACGCTTGCTATCGGATTTCCGAAAAGCCTGCAGTTCCATAAAGAGGTTCTCGAATCCCCCGAGAATAAGAGCTTCGTGGAGGCGGCCGCTAAGACCGTCCTCGGCAAAGAAGTGAGGGTTGTATTCATGCTGGTGGAACCGCAATCTATGCCGAATTCCCCGGGCGCATATCTTTCCGGGACTGATGGTGATTTTACCGGAGACGGCGGTGCGCTCAAAAAAGAGGTTGATCCTATAGTAAAAGCGGCGATGGAGATTTTCGGCGGTAATATGGCGGATGGCCCGTCGGGTAGGCGTTAGATGACGGAATTCCCAGCTTCGATGAAGCTCTTGATAGAGGAATTTTCTCGGATGCCCGGGATCGGGCCCAAGACGGCACAGCGCCTCGCTTTTTATATACTGAGGAGCCCTAAAAATGACGCCGAATCGCTTGCGGGCGCTATACGCAAAGTAAAGGAATCGGTCCGGTTTTGCAGGATCTGCAACAATTTAAGCGACGAAGAACTTTGCGAAATATGTAAGAGCCCTTCGAGGACAAGATCGGTACTTTGTGTTGTGGAAGAGCCCAATGATATGGTTACGATAGAGCGGGCCGGGAACTTTAATGGCCTGTACCACGTTCTTTTGGGTTCGTTGTCGCCGCTGGACGGAATAGGGCCATCCGAATTAAAGATAAAAGAATTGCTCGAAAGGGTAAAGAAAGAGAAGTTTAAGGAGATAATCATAGCCACCGATTTTAATACGGAAGGGGAGGCAACCGCCCTTTATCTCCTTAAGGTCCTTAAGGGTTCGGGCGCCAGGCTGACAAGGGTAGCTTACGGGATACCGGTTGGGGGCGGCCTGGAGTATGCGGACCAGGCTACGATAGCTAAGGCGTTCGAGGGCAGGAGAGACCTGGAGGGGGCGTAAAGCCCTTGACATGGTGATAGTTATCTGCTATATTCTTATGCGTTATTATAATTTAATGTAATCCCTCGCCGCAGTAGTAAGAAGATAGCGTCCCGGGATGATTTGTCTGAAGTAAAATTATAACAAATCAGGGGGTAAACATGGCAGGAGTATTAGAGGCGATTAAGAGGGGATTCGGTATTGCCACAAAAAGTCTCGGTCTTGTCCTGGTTTTGATTATATTTAATCTGATCGGAAATCTTACTAGTATGCCTTTTGCCGTCCAACCCGGCCAGACGCCGCCGCCTGAAATGATGGTGGGAGCGATAATATTTACTATAGTTTTCATCCTTATAAGCATATTTATCCAGGGCGGCGCCCTGGGCCTGGTCAGAGATACTATAAAGGAAGGTAAGATGAAGTTGGGCTCATTTATTTCATACGGAGCCAAATATTACCTTAAGCTTCTGGTCCTTGGTATCCTGATAGTCCTAATTATAGGCATAGTGGCCTTGGTAGCGGCGCTGCTTATAGCAGGAACGGCGCCGTTAAATAATCCGGTCATCTCCGGCATAGCGGTAGCTATTGCCATAGTGATCGGTGTTATGACCTCCTTATTCTATTTTATTCCGTTTGCCCTTTCGCCTTATGCGCTCATATGCGAAGGCCTTGGCGTTATTACCTCGCTGAAGAGGAGCCTGGTTGTCGCAAAGAAGCCTTTTGTCAGGGTATTCCTGCTTATCCTTCTCTTTGTTATCCTGATCCTTATTTCGCTGGGCGTAGGATTGGTATTCGGCTTTATCGTCGGCTTGATCAGCGCCGTGACACCGGATATGGTAGGCAAAATATTGATGGCTGTAGTGACCAGTATAATTAACGGTTATTTGGGCATTGTGATGATGGCCGCGTTCATGGTATACTACCTCGGTTTAGCGGCAAAGCCGGAGAAGACGATTTAAATTTTGTAGGGGACGTTTAAACGTCCCCTACAATGTGGATAACTTATTATAATGAAAGAATTAACTGAAATTCGCTGGCATGGAAGGGGCGGCCAGGGAGCAAAGACGGCCGCTCTTTTATTTGCGGACGCTGCGCTTGCCCAAGGAATGTATATACAGGCGTTTCCGGAGTATGGTCCGGAGCGCATGGGCGCGCCCGTTACAGCGTTTAACCGTATTTCATCCAAGCCGATCCTGCTCCATTCCGGAGTGGAAAATCCCTCTATTGTAATGGTCCTCGATCCGACTCTTATAGAGACTGTGGATGTGACCGAAGGTATACCTGTAAACGGCGTTCTCGTTATTAATAGCGAAAAGCCGCCTGCCGATATCAAGAAGATATTCAATATAACAGGCTCTATCAAGGTCTTTACGGTCGACGCCTCTACTATATCCATGGAGACCATAGGCAGGGATATACCCAATACGCCGATGCTTGGCGCGCTCATAAAAGCGACCGGCATACTCGATTTTAAGGCAATGTCCGAGGATATGCGCAAGAAGCTCGAAAAAAAGTTCAAGTCTAAGCCCGAAGTCATAGAGGGAAACCTTAAAGCTATCGAGCGGGCATATAGCGAAGTCAGGAGTTAGCTGTTAGCTGTCAGATGGCGGGAATATGGCTATAGAGAAAAATAAAAAACCAGGGTGGCGGGCGATACCGGAAGCGGATATTATAGCGGGCGGCGGCACGGCAAAAGATTTTAAGACCGGCGATTGGCGTTCATCAAGGCCGGTCCTAATACCTGAAAAGTGCATAAGCTGTCTTACGTGCTGGGTATACTGTCCCGATTCGGCCGTTATAGTCAAGGACGGCAAGGTCGTGGGGTTCGATTACGACCATTGTAAAGGGTGCGGGATATGCGAGCACGAGTGCCCGGTCAAGGGAAAAGCGATTAAGATGATTTCCGAGAAAGAAGCGAAACAGAATAGTAGATAGGGTAGGGGCTATAATGAATAGGGAAAATATTTTCCTATCTAATATATCCTGATATCCTAGACCCTAAAACATGGCTAAAATGAATGTACTAGCGAGAACCGGAAACGAGGCGATGGCGGAAGCGATGCGGCAGGTAAATCCTGACGTAGTCGCGGCCTATCCGATAACCCCGGCGACGGAGATAGTCCAGATATTCGCCGGCTATGTCGCGGACGGCGTAGTCAAGACAGAGTTTGTCCCGGTCGAGAGCGAACACTCCGCCATGTCTGCCTGCATAGGCGCAAGTGTGGCCGGCGGCAGGGCGATGACCGGTACCTCGAGCCAGGGCCTTGCCCTGATGGCAGAGATGCTCTACATCGCGGCAGGACTGCGGCTTCCGATAGTGCTGGCCGACGTCAATCGCGCCCTCTCCAGCCCGATCAACATACATTGCGACCATTCCGATACTATGATGGTCAGGGATGCCGGCTGGATCCAGATATTCTCCGAGAACGCGCAGGAAGGTTATGACAATATGATACAGGCGGTTAAGATAGCCGAGAAAGCAAAACTGCCCACGATAGTGACGACGGACGGGTTCATCATAAGCCACGGCATGGAACGCATCGAGATTCTTTCCGACGAGGATGTGCAGAAATTCATAGGTGAATACCGACCCGAATATTACCTTTTAAATGCCGCTAAACCTATTACGGTCGGCGCGCTCGATCTGACCGACTATTATTTCGAGCACAGGCGCCAGGCGGCCGAGGCAATGAAGAACGCAAAATCGATAATAGCGGATGTCGGCAAAGAATACGCGCAGAAGTCCGGCCGTTCTTACGGCCTTTTCGAAACGTATAAGCTGGACGGCGCCGATTGCGCCATCGTTGCAATGGGTTCGACGGCTGGTACGACGAAGGTTGTCGTCGACGAGTTGAGGGAAAAAGGTATGAAGGTCGGCCTGCTTAAACCGAGAGCGTTCAGGCCGTTCCCCCAGGACGAAATAGCGGATGCGCTGAAAAGTGTAAAAGCCATAGCTGTTATGGACAGGTCCGATTCGCTCAGTGGATGCGAGGGGCCGCTCTGTTCGGAAGTTAAAGCCGCTCTCTTTAATAAAAATTTAAACAAGATCGTCGCGAATTATATTTACGGGCTTGGCGGAAGAGAGATAGGCATGGGCGATATCGAGAGCGTATATAAAAAGTTGACAGATGCCGTAAAGGGTAAGGCGATCGACAGGATCACCTACCTGGGCGTGAGAGAGTAGATATATGGCTAACTTAAAAGAACTGGCTAAACAAAAGGAATTATTCACGAGCGGCCACCGCGGATGCGCGGGTTGCGGCGCGGCCCTGGTGGCGAGACAGGTGCTCATGGCTGCGGGCCCGGATACGGTGGTAGTCAGCGCTACAGGATGTCTTGAGGTAGTCTCCACCATCTACCCGTATACCTCCTGGAATGTCCCGTTCCTCCACAGCGCTTTCGAAAATGCCGGCGCTACGATAAGCGGTGTCGAAGCGATGTATAAGTCATTGACCAGGCAGGGACGGATATCGAAGAAGCTGAATTTTATAGCTTTCGGGGGAGACGGCGGCACATACGACATAGGGCTGCAATCGCTCTCCGGCGCCATGGAACGCGGCCATAATATCCTGTACGTCTGCTACAACAACGAAGCCTATATGAATACGGGTGTCCAGCGTTCCGGCGCGACTCCGAAAGGCGCCGACACGACGACGGCCCCCTTCGGCAAGGTGAAGAAGGGGAAAGAGCAGTATCGCAAAGATTTAACCGCGATAATGGTTGCTCACGGTATACCTTATGCCGCGCAATCGATAGCCGGGAATTGGCGCGACCTTACCTCAAAGGTTGAGAAGGCGCTTTCGATCGAAGGGCCGAAGTTCATCAATGTATTCCAGCCGTGCAGGCTGGGCTGGTCGTTTCCGCCGGAGCTAACCTGCGAAATGGGCAGGCTTGCGGCGGATACGTGCGTATGGCCGCTCTACGAAGTGCAGAACGGGCAGTACCGCATTACGTATAAACCCAAAGAGAAGAAGCCTATCGTCGAGTGGATGAAACTCCAGGGCCGTTTCAGGCACCTCATGAGACCTGAAAATAAGGCGATCCTGGACGATCTGCAGAATCGGACCGATAAGAGGTGGGCAGAGCTTCTTGAAAGAGAAATGCAAGCTAAGGCGCAGGAAGAACCCGCCAAAAGCGCCTAGTCTTTTCTACGATAATCGCAAACCCGCATATTACATACCGCGCAAGGTGATCTTATATCCTTGAATAAGTCCCCTGGGCCTACGGCCACTACCGCCGTTATCGATTTTCTGGGTACCATTACACAGCTTTGCGTTAACGTGACTCCGACGCTTGAGAAATCGATTATCTGCGCGATCTTAGACTGTTCTTCGATGGGCCAATCGCAGTAACCCGGGCTGAAGCGCATGGAAACGCTTAAATTTTTGAGCTGGAGCTTGCGTCTCAGGGCATCTTCCGCGTTCTTTGCCATGGACTCGACTGCGAAAGAACCGATCCTGTCCAGGAGATAGCCGGAGAGATGGTCGCCGCCGTTCATATAGGAGGTGGCTTTCTCCTCGACATCTTTGCCGATAGTGGCAAGGAAGGCGTATATGTGGTTCGCGCCCTTTATGTAGGCGGAGAGCTCCTTAGTGGATATGACCGGGCCATCCTCGAGCGTGAAAGATGCGGTTTCGAACTTTGCGATAAACTTTTTTACTATGGCTATTTTCGGCGCGGCCTTTGATCTTGCCTCCTCCAAGGCTTTCCCGAGAGAATCTAAAAGAGCTTCTTTGGTTTCGACCGCGTGTATCCGCGTGAGCTTTTCTCTGGTCGAGACGCGTGTCTTGACCCAGTCCCAATCGATCGTTATCGTTTTTATTAAATTTTCCATACCGATACATTATAGTAGTATCCCCGCCGGACGGCAACAGTAAACTTTATGCCTACTTGTAAACGCTGACTTTTATGATATACTTAGGGTTATTATGATCTCGACCATAAAAGATATACGTGATTTTATCTACCAGCGGACATTCAAATACAAATACCGCATAAAATGGGCCCTGGCGCTTATCGTCGCGCTGATCGTCATAGTGCTTTACCAGTTTAACGTATTGGATCGGCTCGAGCTCCTTACGTTGGATTACCGGTTTAAGCTTAAGTCGCCCGCACCGCTCGGTACGGAGATAGTCTTTATCGACATGTCCGAGGACAGCATACAGGCGATCGGCAGGTGGCCGTGGCCCAGGAGTTGGCACGCCGCTCTTATAAAGGCCCTTTCCGATTACAAACCGAAAGCGATAGTATTCGATGTCCTGTTTTCCGAGGCGCAAGGCACCGCGGACGATGCGGCCCTGGAAGAGGCGATAAAAGGTTCCGGCGCCGTATACCTGCCGTTATTATTCGACCTGAAACAGCAGAACGCGGAGTTTCTCTATAGGGGCGAAGGCGTCCTGTCGGTGATAGAACCGCTTCCGCAGTTTATCAGGCAAACCGAAGGCGTGGGACACATCAACGCGATCCCGGACATGGATGGGATATTGAGGCGGATACCCCCGGTCATCTCCTTCAAGGGAAAGCCGGCGTATCAACTGGGTCTTAAGGTCGGGCTCGATACGCTCGGGATAAAAGACGATGATATATCGTTTGACCCGTCCGGGCACGAGATAACTGCGCAGACAGCAGATAATAAGACGGTAAGGATACCGCTGGACGAGAGAAACCAGTTCATTATAAACTGGAAGGCCAGGTGGGGAAGAGAGTTCAAGCACTTTTCCTATGCAAGCGTCATAAAGTCTTACGCCCTGCTTGCGCGGGGCCTTCCGAGCCCGATAAATTTCGATGACTTTAAGGACAAAATATGCGTGGTCGGACTGACCGCCGCGGGATTGACCGATATAAAACCGGTGCCTATAGAGAACGCATATCCGGCGGTAGGTATAAATGCCATGGTGATAAACGGCGTGATCAACAATGATTTTATCTACAGCCTGCCGAGATATTTCAATATAATCATAATACTCCTGGTATCGATAGTCGTTACGCTCTATCTTTCCAACCTGCGGCTTGTCGGCGGTATGGCGCTTGCTACCATGGGTATCGTCTCTTATGCCATGGCGTCGGTCTTCCTGTTCGGATTTTTCAGGATAACGGTAGCGACATTCTATCCCATACTTGCCATAGCGCTATCGTACAGCTTAACGTCGTTATACGCTCAGATATTACAGTCGATCGAACGCGCGCGCCTGTTCAGGCAGGCCACGCGCGACGGGCTTACCGGTCTTTACAACATCCGCCATTTCAACCTTCTCTTCGAAGCCGAATTCAGGAACGTCTCGATCTATAAATCGAAACGCCTCGCCATAATCATGGCCGATATCGACAATTTTAAGCATATCAATGATACTTACGGCCACCAGGCCGGTGACGTGGTGTTGAAGGAGTTTGCCAGGATAATACAGTCGAAATGCCGCCAGACCGACGTTGTGGCTCGGTATGGGGGCGAAGAGTTTATAGTGATGTTGTCCGGGGCGGGGGAGAAGGAAGCGCTTGATATAGCCGAGAAGATCCGTGACGGCGCGCAGAATAAAAAATTCAGGTTCAAGAGCGATAACTTCGGCACGACGATAAGCATGGGTGCGGCCGAATATACGAGCGAGCATGAAAAGGAAGAGTTGATCGAAAAAGCGGACAAAGCATTATACAAAGCTAAGGAGGAAGGTAAGAACCGCGTATGCCTTGGTTAAAGTAAGCGTTAGAACGTTAGTCCGAACCGTGTCCCGACGACGAACGCATCGTCTATATTATTCGTGCCGCTCGGATTTACTATATATTGGAAATCGGGCTGCATGAACATCCATGGTGTTATCTCTATCTTGTGCGAGAAGTCGAAGATCAGTTCGTATGTCTGTAACGGCGTATTAAGGTTGCCGTTCGCCTCCCGGTTCATTCGCTCCGAGCGATAGATCGAATCGGCATACCTGCCGTAAGCAAAGCCTACGCAGGTTATATCGTGATGCCGTGTTGGCACAAGCCCTTTATAGATGAAGCCTCCGTCGATAAAGAACGGGAACTGGTTTATGTTGTCCGGTGCCAGCGTAACTACCGCGAAAGGCGTTAAGCCCTCGTCGCAATCGGTCTTGGCGGGCTTATAGATCGTCTGGCTGGCGTGGAAGTATAGCCCGTAATTTCCGATATGTTTTTTGAAATCCGCCCCGGTAACTACGGCAGGCATACCGTTGATATCGGTATATTGGTCTCTAAAAGTCCCGCCGTTGTAGTAGAAGCCCGCCTTATATCGTCCCGGCAATCCTTTAAAAGTAGGAGTATAACCCAGCTCCTGGCAGAAGATAAGGCCGCGTTTAAACCTGAACGAGAAATCGAAGCCGTAATTCCCCAGTTGCTGGACACCGGGGTCGCCGTTATAAAGGGCGCTCTTGGTATAGAATTCATCCGTGAAGTTATACTTGGCGCGCACGCCCCATGTAGATATAGGGTAACATGGGAAGTAGAGGTTCAATGGTATTGCTATAGGGTTGCCGTCAATGGCGTTAGTTACAAAATTCCAGTAAATGCTGTCGGACGCGAAATCATCTCCGGCGGCCAACCTGCCGATGCGTATGTTCAATTTTTTGTCGAGGAACATCTTGTCAAGATATAGGCCGAAGAACCTGAACTGCTGGGTGCCGTATATACTGCTGGCGACGAAAACGTTCCCTATGCAAGCGGCGGAAACGCTCTCTCCGGCGCGCCACAATCCGCTTATATGGAACTGCGTTCCCATCATCTTGGCGAATTTTTCCAGGTCGAAATTTATGTCGTAACTCATCGAGTTATTGTATCTGGCTCCCTGCCTTTTTCCGCCCGATACGTTGCCGAGCGTATCGGCTACGATGGTGGATTCTATGGTAACGCCTTTATCCTCGATGTCGACCCTTGTTTCTTTCCAATTGCCGCTCATGTGTTCCTGTTTACATTTCTGGCAATGCAGGTCCCTGAAATATCTCTCGGAGTTATCGGCTGCGTTCGGTACGTCGGCGTAAACCGGCGAGGCGAACAGCGCAACAAGAATTACCGATAGAAGTTTTTTCAACATCTTCATTTAGGCTCTCCCTTTGCGCCCAAGCAGGGCCAGTTTCTTTCTAGAACGCAGATGGGCTTCTATCTCTTCCAGGGTGTGCCCTTTCGTCTCGGGAACATAAAAGTAGCAATATATTATACCGATGGCCGAGACAGCGCCGTAGAACCAGAATGCACCCGATTTACCGAGTTTCTCCGTAAGGGTGAGGAACGTCGCGGCAACGACCATGTTGCATCCCCAATTTGCTACGGTCGCAAGGCTCATTGCGCGCCCTCTTATCTCCAGCGGGTAGATTTCGGATATCATGAGCCAGAAGATGGGCCCCAGGCTTATGGCGAATGACGCGATATAGGCGACGACGCTCAAAACGGATATTAATTTAAGACCGCCGCCCAGGTTGGAACAGTGAAAAGCAAATCCCAGTATACCGAGCGATATTGTCATGCCGGCCATCCCTATGTATAACAGGGGTTTCCTGCCGAGGCGGTCTAAGAACCATATTGCGACAAGCGTCATGAGGACGTTTACTACGCCTACGCCTACAGTGGCTAGTATCGAAATTTTATGCGACTCGAACCCGGCGAATTCGAATATGGTAGGAGCATAATAGATTATAGTATTTATCCCTGTGAACTGCTGGAGGAAGGCAAGGATTATACCGACGCCCAGCGCCGGCCTTACCCACGGCGCCATAAGCTCCTTCCAGCCTCCCTGTTTGACTGTGAGCGAACTGCGTATAGCCTGTATCTCCGTGTCGATCTCTTTGGCCGGCATAACGTGTGAAAGCACCGCCCGCGCCTCTTCGTCGCGATTTTTACTTACGAGCCAGCGCGGGCTCTCGGAGAGGGCGATCATTCCTATAATGAGGATGACTGCCGGGACCGCTCCCAGGCCGAACATCCACCGCCATTCCGATTGTCCCACGGATAAGATGTAATCGACAAGATAAGAGACGACTATGCCGCAGGTTATCATAAGCTGGTTCAAAGATACGAGCGCGCCCCTTGCCTGCGGCGGCGATATTTCAGAGATGTATAGAGGGGCGGTATATGAAGCGACGCCTATCGCTATTCCGATGATGAGCCTGAAGGTTATGATCATGGCTACGTTTATAGCGAAGCTGGCGCCGATTGCGCCCGCCGCGAATAGGATGGCGGTGACTATTATGACCTTGCGCCGCCCGAACCGGTCGGCCAGGGCGCCGCTTAACGCGGCGCCGATCACGGCGCCAAGAAGCACGGCGCTGACGACGTTTTCTATGGAGCGGGAACTTAAAGCGAACTGGTCCTTTATGAATAGTATAGCGCCCGATATTACACCGGTATCATATCCGAAGAGAAGACCTGCCAGCGCCGCTATCGCCGCGGTAATATAGATGAATAACTTTGTCATGCGCACCTCACCTTTTTATTTTATGAGCGTCAAGACATCCTGCGGCAGGCTCTCCGATTTTTTCACGAAGGCGATGCCGATATCGTAAGAACCATTGTCGTTATCTTCGATACGCACCACTTTGCCGAGCAGTTTGTTGTTCAGTATGAGGGCGCGGTTCTCTATCTCTTCGCATAGTCTCGTCGTCCTGTAATCGATCTCCAGGATTATTATGCTCGAGAGCCTCGGCGGGTATTGGCTTGTGAAGAGCATCCCGGAGGCGCTAAGGTTTCTGGTGATTGCCTGGGCGGTATCAGAGACGGTATTATTGCTTTTCGATACCTCTTTAAAAAGAGCCGGCCCTTCGTGCCTGTATCTGAAAAATTCTCTCTTATCTTTTCCCGCGTAATCGTTCGACATCGTAATACCCCCTTAATTTACCCATGAAGTCACCGCTGTAAGGCGGTGGAGCTTCACTATTTAGCGTAGCTTTCCTTCCTCATTATTAATGACAGATTTGCCTTTTCATCCGAATATTGCAGGGCGGTTTCGGTCGTAATGTGTTTTTTCTTGATAAGGCTCCAGAGGCACTGGTTGAAGGTCATCATGTCGTAGATCTCGCCCGATTCCATATATTGAGGTATGTCCCATATTTTATGTTCTTTTATAAGGGCCGAAACGGTAGAGGATAGCGTCATTATTTCATAGGCCGGTATCAGACCTTCGGCATCGGCGCGGGGGAGGAGGCGCAGGGAAACGACGGCCTTCAAAAAGAAAGAAAGCTGGTTGAATATGAGATGCTGCTGCTCCGGCGGGAAGAAGTTTACTATGCGCTCGATCGCGGAAGGGGCATTGATGGTGTGGATCGTCGAGAATACGAGCACGCCGGTTTCGGCGGCGCTTAGAGCCGCGTAACATGTTTCGCGGTCCCTGATATTGCCTATATAGAGGACGTCGGGCGAGTGCATTGCCGTCTCTTTCAGGGCCTTCTGGTATGTGCGGACGTCCCTGTTTATTTCCCGCTGGTTTATTATCGATTTTTTGTCGGTGAACGTGAACTCTATCGGTTCCTCGATGGTCATTATGTGCCGCCCGTAGTTCTTATTGATATGCTCGATCATGGAGGCGATAGCCGTGGATTTGCCGCTTCCGGTCAGCCCCGTAAGCAGGATAAGGCCGCGGCGCTCCTGGCACAGCTTTTGAAATGCGTGAACGGGCAGGTTTAATTCCTCGAAGTTCAATATATCAAGGTCGATCTTTCTCAAGACTATCGAAATAACGTCCCTCTGGTAAAATACGCCTATGCGGAACCTCCAGCGGTTGTCGTGATTAACGCCCAGTTCGCAACTTTTGGTCTCTTTCAGTATTTCCCTTTCCGCAGTATCTGTTATTTCGGAGACATACTTTTCTATGTCTTTCGGGGTGAATATATAGTCTCCGATAGTTTGCACCTCCGAATATATCCTGGCGCGTAACGGGCCGCCGGGCACTATGAAAGCATCGGAGGCTTTCCTGGCTATCATTATCTCGAAAACGTCTTTAAAGTTCATAGCTACTCCTCATTCATAAGAGACATTCGTGACTATGGTGTTAGTCATCGTTATCTTCATGCATCTTTCTTTTGCGGACCGCTTGACAAAGATAGTATCCTTGTCGGCCATCCGTGTCTTATAAACCCAAACTTCCGTGGTTACGCCGTCTGTGACCGACACGGTCTTCGAATTGGGCCGGCCGAACGTCGAAAAGATATATGTCCTGGTGTAATTAACATGGCCGAATTTACCGTTCATGGCGTTGATCATGTTGGCGCGTTGTTTCATCGACTGGGCGCATCCTGCAAGACAAAAAATACAAAGTATTACTATAATAATCTTTTCTCTTCCGCGCATGCCATTAGTATAACATATAAGCCGTGTTATGCAAGAGTTGCCAGGAAATATATAAATACTATGCAGGGCCATAGTTGCAGGAAGAGCCGGTCAAGCGCGGTGCCCATATGCCATTCGACGCCATATGGAGTGGTCAGGAATATGAAGAAGTAGCCCGCCAGCATCATGAATGCGGCGGCCAGGATAGCGGCGAAGACGGGCCTCTCTTTTACCCGCACCTTTATTCCGAAAAGGAGGGCGCAAAAGAATAATAGCGGCATGAACGGACCGCGCCATTGGCCGAAATTCATGGCCGTATTGAAAAATTCGGATAAGATCAAACGGCATTTTGGCAGATCCGCCAGATTTTTTACGGCCAAACCGATCGTCCGGTCTGATAGGAGATCGCTATGCGTTGCCAGCGCGCTTTTAAAGTATATTATGAGCAGTAGTATAGGTATGGCTCCGGCGAAAAAGTATAATGTCTCCTTAAGATAGCTTTTACGCTCCCGCCTTATTATTATCCGGGCGAAGGCGCGGGCAACTATTATGGCTGTCAGGAAGAGCAGTCCTTCATTCTTTGTCCATCCCGAAAATCCCGCCGTTAACCCGGCAAGGAGCGGCAGTCCGTTAGCTGCCGGCGCCGAGTTATCCCAAAGGCATAATAGCACGACCGTTGCCAGATAAAAGAAAGCCGCGGGGATATCCGCGTATTGGGCGGCGCCCTGCGTTATAAAAAACGGGGTGGCGAGTAGTACCATCCCCGCCAGGAACCCCTGGCTCCGCCCGCGCATGATGATCAAGGCGGCGGTTAAAGTTCCGGCGGTTGCGAGAGTGAATAGGATCGATACCGTTGCCGGTATCACCGTCGTGCCGCGGCCTATGAATATCCAGCACCGGGCGATAGCTGCCGGGATCAGAAAAGGATAATCGGGATGCGACCAGGCAAGTGCCGGCGCGAATATGCCTTTCCAGTGCTCCCCGCCCAGGAAGATGAACTTTGCGTGCAGGTTCCAGGTCATCCACGCGTCCCAGGATCCGTGCGGGTTGAGGAGCGACAAGATAGATAGCGTTACGGCCGCGCCTATTGCCGAAAGATAGAAACAGGGTTCGAGTAATTTATGCAGAATATTCCTTTTTCCGGGAGCGTCGTGTTTTCCACCGGCGCCTGGCAGACCTTTCCGGCTCGTGGAGCAGTGTATTATTATAAGAGACGCCAGGAGGAGCGCCTCTATTATAAAGTAACCTCTACATGCCGGGCCGAATATCACGCACCATATAAAGAATAAATATGAGGTGATGCCGAAACCGATCCCGGTCCCCAGGCATACTTTGAACAGGTTATTACGGGAGAGTATTTTGCTGTCTTTTAAGACGATAGATACGAAGAAGAAGCCTATCGATGCCGGGACGAGGATAGAAAATAAGATAGGGAGCATTATCGCTTTGCCTCCTCCAGCAGTACGACGCCGTTTCCAAAGTCGCGCACTAAAGGCAATCCAATCTTCTTAAGCGCGTCCCGCCCATCGGCCGGATCCTTGAAATTACCCACGACAGGTCCTTTTCTACCGCCGTATTCGAGCACAATCGGTGCGAGCGCATACTGTGCCAGGTAATATCTCTTGGACTCTTCGAAGATGTAGCGAATATCTTCCGCCTGGTTATTCGTTACATAGCCGACCGTGCCATATCCCGGCAGAGTTTTTTTAAGGCCGTCGAACCGGTTTTCATAAGCGGTGATCCAATCCACCTTGTCTATCTCGGTGATCGATCTAAGCGCTTGCGCGAGCAGTGACATGTTTATTATGAAGGCGATAAGGAGAAGGGACGCCAGCGCTATATCCTCTTTCGTAATGCGATTTTTCATTATGCGATAAGTATATCATGGAAAACTTCCGATTTAGCGCGGAATCTGATAAAATGTCTTCCTATGGCCAATACACGGCGCACATACCTCATAATATTTTTTCTCGCGTTTGTCATCAGGCTGATCTATCTCAATCAACTTACGCAGAGTCCGCTCTTCGGATTCTTTATTGCCGACGAATTCGAATACGACAGGTGGGCGAAGGAGATACTCTCCGGAAGATTGTTGTGGAGCGGTGTCCCGTACCATGGTCCGCTATATCCGTATCTGCTTGCCTTCCTGTATAAGATATTCGGCGGCGGCTACTATATAGGACGTCTTTTTGGCGTTGTGGTATCATCCCTGGCCTGTGTCCTTATAGCTCATATCTCCCGGAAATCGTGCGGGCGGGTGGCCGGCATAATAGCGGGCCTTGCCGCGGCTTTTTACTGGCCGCTTATCTACTGGTCGTGCGAACTTGTGACGGAGACGCTTGCTATATTCCTCAGCCTGGCGGCTTTTCTGCTTTTGTGGAGGGCGGCGGACGACAAGCGTCCGGCGATAACCTTTCTCGCCGGATTATTTATCGGACTCTCTGCCGCCGCAAGGCCCAATATAGCGCTGATCGTCCCTTTTATTCTGGTGTGGATATTTATGATATCGCGCCGGGGGTCTTTTGTGAAGAATGCGCTTATTTTAATATCGGGGGCGGCCGTTATTATTGCGCCGATAACCTTGCGCCATTATCTGGTGAGCGGCGAATTTGTATTATTGCAGGCGCACGGCGGGCTTAATCTCTTCCTGGGCCTTAACCCGCATCTTGATACGATGTATGGCGTGAGGGCAGGGCTCGTCTGGGATAAGTGGATGCTTGAGCCGATCCGCGCAAATGTGCTCAGCGGGAATGGCCAGGGCAGGTTCTGGATAGCGAAGGCCATGTTGATGATCTCGCAGGAACCCGTACTTTTTATTAAACACATTTTTACGAATGCCTTATCGATCTTATCGAGCGTCGAGATATGCGCGGATAAAGAGATATTGTATAACAGGAATTTTTCGCCGCTCATATTCAGTCTTCCGGGTTTCTGGCTCATAGGGCCGCTGGGACTGTGCGGCGCGGTACTTATGTTTAAGCGGCGGCGGGAACTTGCGTTGCACTATCTATTCTTGATAGCTACGTTCCTGACGCTCGTTCCTTTCCAGACAAGTTCGCGCCACAGGTTATTTCTTGCAGTAATGCTCCTGTTATTCGCCGTATTTGCGCTCGATGATATATGGAAGCGGATAGCCTCGGCGGACAGAAGAGGCCTTGTCTATGCCGTTTGCATACTGCTAATTTGCTGCGGCCTCGTGAATATCGATATGGCCGGTGTCAAGCCCAGGGAATATTCTCGGACACATCTAAGCCTGGCGGAGGTTTATCTAAAAAGATCGGAGCCGCATAGAGCGCTTGCCGAAATCAAAGAGTACATCTGCCTATACCCTGACGATGCGGAGGGCTATAAGGCGCTCGGGGATATCTATCTCGACATGAAAGACCGCCCGAAGGCGGAGACGGCGTATCGCAAGGCTCTTCGCCTCGATCCGGAATATTTCCGGGCAGCAAACAATATAGGAGCCATGATGGCGATGCGCGGGGATATCGCCGGCGCAAGGCGCTATTTCAAAAGGGCGGTTACGATATATCCTTTTTATGACGACGCTATCCGGAATCTCAAAAAGTGCGGGTCCGGATAGCTTGCGCATGTAATTTTTTTATGTTAAGCTTTATCCTGTAAGACATACCAGGAGGCAGGAATGTCATTTATCTTTTATGCTCCGCTGATATTTTTGGGAATAGCGGCACTCGCGGTTGCCGTTGTTATATTATCGAACTATTTATCACGCATGTCGTTCCAGGCCGGGGCAGCCAATACCGAAAGTCTCCGCGACGGCGCTACTCCTGCCGGTGAAGTTATTACCGATAAAGAGATGAAGGATACGATCTTTGCGACCATAGAGAAGACGCTGGGCGCCGAGCCGCGCGGCAAGGCGATGGCCGAGACGATATCGAGAATTTTCATTAACGAGACACAGAAGAGGGTGGAGTTAAAAGGGCGGGAACTGGCGGACCAGTATAACGTTGTCATCCGGCAGAAAGAGCGGAGCGAGCAGGCCGCGTGGCAGAAGTATAATAATGTGCTCGTCGCCAAAAAAGAGACGGAAGCGGTCATACGCAGTATCGCCCAGGGCCTCGTTGTGGTCGATGCCGCAGGCAACGTCATCATGATGAACCCTACTGCGGAAAAGCTCCTCGGTGTTTTGCAGAAGGACAAAGTCGGTAAGCCTATCCTGGAGAACCTCAAGAAAGAGCACCTGATTTCCATGTCTACGAATCCTGCCGGCGAAGAGAATTCGGAGATAGAGATAACGAGCCCGGAAGACGAGACCAAGCGGATACTGAGGTCGAGCAGCGCGATCATAGAAAACGAGAACGGGCAGACGGTCGGCATGGTCTCCGTCTTAAGCGATGTGACGAAACAGAAGGAGCTCGACCAGCTCAAGTCGGATTTTGTGTCCAAGGTCTCGCATGAACTGCGCACGCCCATTATAACCGTCCAAAATGCCGTGGCGCTGCTATTGGGAGGATCGCTCGGCGATATTACCAAGGAGCAGGAAAATTTTCTGAGCATAGCCAAACGCAGCCTTCAAAGGCTCTCTCTATTAGTCAACGACTTACTCGACGAGGCGAAGCTCGAGGCATCCAAATTGGAGCTGCAGGTTGCGCGGTATTCCGTCGAAAAACTGGTAAACGATGCCTGCGACGGCCTGAGCGCCTGGGCGATAGCCAAGGCTATCAGGATAGAGAAGAGGATTCACCGGGATATGCCGGACATAAACCTGGATTATAACAGGATGATCCAGGTCATAAATAATATTATCGGCAACGCAATAAAGTTTACTCCGCGGCAGGGCGTTATAACTATCGAGGCAGGTTTCGATAATGACGGTAAGAATCTTATCGTGAGCGTATCCGACACCGGCGCCGGGATAGACGAAAAAGACCTTGGAAAAATTTTCGATAAATTCTACCAGGTAAAAGGGGAGAGGGCGCATACGGATATAAGCGGGACCGGGCTGGGATTGTCCATTGCCAGGGAGATCATTCTTCTGCACAAAGGAAAGATCTGGGCGGAAAGCGGTAAAGACGGCGGCGCGAAGTTCAGTTTCACATTACCCATTAGCCCGCCTTAAACTTAAAAATAATCCTATGGTTAAAAAGCATATCTTACTTGTGGATGACGAGGTCGACTTCGCGCAGACGATGGCTATGCGCCTGCAGCTGCGGGGTTATAAAGTGACGATGGTCCATGACGGCGCGGCGGCCCTGGAGAAGGTGAAAGAGAAACCGGATCTCATTCTGCTGGATGTGATGATGCCCGTTATGGGCGGGTATGAGATATGCGGGCGGATACGGCAGGACGGCGCGACGCGGAATATCCCCGTAATCATGCTGACCGCGAAGAATATGTCCAGGGACAAAGTTGAGGGCTTGCAGATCGGCGCCGACGATTATATAAACAAATCCGCCGACATGGAAGAGCTTTTTGCCCGTATCGAAGCCTTGTTGAGGCGGAGCGGCTTCTCCGAAGATATGGACGGGGAGAAATTATCGCTTGTCAAAGAGTTGAAGCATATTATACAGGATGGACTGGTCTCCGTGCTCTTCCAGCCCGTCTGTTACCTGCGGCCTCGCGAGATATTCGCTTACGAAGTGCTGGTGCGCGGCCCGGAAGGGAGCCGGCTGGAAAACCCGGAAAAATTGTTCCAGAGCGCCTTAAACTGCGGGATGTTCTTGGACCTGGAGATGCTTTACCGCCGGAAAGCGCTGGAAAAGATAGGCGCGGAGATCGATAAGAAGCTATTTTTCTTTAATTGCAGCCCTTATATCATCGAATCCGGGCAGTTCGGCGAGATCACCGCTCTTTATGGTAAGCCGTCGCAGATCGTCCTGGAGATCACCGAGCGCGCGGAGATAAAGGATTTCGCGGTCTTTTGCCGGACGCTGCGCGTGATCAACTCGCAGGGTTTCGGGATAGCCGTCGACGATGTCGGCAGCGGCTATTCCAGTCTCGACTCCATCGCCGAGATAGACCCGGGTTACGCCAAGATCGACATCGCCCTGCTCCGCGATATAGATACCAATGTCAAAAAACAGAACCTGGTAAAGGCCATCTTATCATTCTGCGAACAGAATAAGATCATTACCATCGCCGAAGGCATAGAGACCGAAAAAGAGCTCGATACGTTGATCGGCCTCGGGGTCAAGGCGGGCCAGGGTTTCTTCCTGGGTCGTCCCGCGCCTTATCTTTTGGAGCAGGGCTAAAGTATTTGAAAAAAATATCGGATTGTGCTACACTTTCCCCAGCTCTTTGTATAAATCGTTCCCCTGTAGCTCAGTCGGTAGAGCATCTGGCTGTGCACGAGGCGCAAAGCGCCTAAAGTTAGCAGCCCGCAACGGAAACGTTGCGGTGAAAAGCGAGTAAATTCAGGGAACGCCCTGAGCAAGGCCGTTGTTGGATATTTGGCCGCGCCGAAGGGTCAATCCTGAGCCAAGCCTTACGAAGCTCGACTCTTATCCAGGCGTCTTACGAGCGAAGTAAGGAAGGTGCAGAGACTAGAGACTCGCTACCTAAAGCCTAAAAAAGGCCATGGTAATGGTATAGTCCGACTCTCCGAGTAATCGGAGTCAGATCGTAACCAGAGTGTCCGAGGTTCGAGTCCTCGCGGGGGAGCCATGTTGAGAACGCCCATCATTTAACGGTGGGCGTTCTTGTTTTGAGGATCCTCGCCGTAGTAACAATATTCAAAAAACATTTGCATTTATCAGTATTTATGGTATATTTACATTGTACATATGAATGATATTCGTTTTGAATGGGACAATCCAAAAGCGTTGCTTAACAAAAGAAAGCATGGCGTTTCTTTTGAAGAGGCACAAACTGTTTTTTATGATGAGAATGCCATAGAATATTTTGACCCGGATCATTCAGAGGATGAGGATAGATTTATAATGCTGGGCTTTAGTTTTAAGTTACGGATGTTGGTCGTGTGTTATTGCACAAGAAAAGGAAATACTATAAGGATAATTTCAGCGAGGAAAGCGACCCGCCCTGAGGCTGATAATTATCGAAAGGAGTAAAATATGAGAACAGAATATGATTTTTCAAAATTACATGGTAAGCGCAATCCATATGCTGCAAGGCTAAAAAAACCAGTAACGATACGGATTGGCTCCGATGTCATAGCGTATTTTAAGCATCTGGCAGACGAGATGGACGTACCTTATCAGATTTTAATCAATATGTATCTGAGGGATTGTGTGCAATCTCATCGAAAAGTCGGATGGGTGAAATCGTAAAAAAGAGAATGTCTTTACAGGACAAAGCCGAAGCGGCGTTAAAAAAAGCGGTACGGCAGAATGGTAAGACGGTTCGTATTTCACCAAATACTGTTAGGTGAAGATTATTTGAAGAAAGGCATATTATGTTAAGAATCCCGAGTTTTTTATTAGCGATAATTTTAGTAACATCATGTGTATTTGCTGTTACTGTAACGCCAACAAAGTATGTCGGCCTTAAATGTCTTACGTGTGGTTATGAAATGAGCGCATTGAAAAACGAACAGGATAGAAACCCTGGCTGGAAAATTACTTGTCTTAAATGCGGTAATGTATATTTAGCAAGTCGAATGGCAACAACTTATGAAGCTTATTCTCAGCAAACTATTGCAAAGCTTCCTTTGATGAGTCCTAATAAATAATTTATTCGACGAGATTGTTTTCTTGTCACCTTCAAGCCTGTTTGAGCAGTAATCATATATTTAGTCTCATTGCCTCCGCCTCCTTAGTATAACAAAACTCTATAAACTCCCCCATTAAAGTTCTATAATCGTCAACTGAGGGGAGCCGCCTAATAATCATCAACCTAATCATCAACCTAATCATCAATCGCTTGTTTATTCCAAAACGTAATACAGCGAACGTCCGGCGCCTTGCGGTTTGATTACTTTAAGCTCTACCAGCTTTGCCAGCTCCTTGTGCACGGCCTGAGCCGAAATCTTAAAAAGCGTCTGCATATCTTTGTTAGTGACTTTGCCGCGTGCATTGATAAATTCGACGATCTTCATCTGTTTGTCGGTAAGAGGGATTTGCTCTTTTGAATCGCGTTTTTTCTTAGCCCCCAATTTCAGAACAGCCTCTTTTATCTCATTAACAGAATATGCTACGCCTGCGGTGAAGTATTCAAGCCATTTGCTGATGTCATTGTTATTATCCTGGGCTGTTTTCAAGGCCGCGTAATACGCCTGCCTGTCACGGTCATAAAAATCATCGAGGGCAAAAAGTCTGCGATGGTCAAAGCCGCTTAAGTAAATAATAAGCGTCGCAAAAAGCCGGGCTGTCCGACCATTGCCGTCAATAAAAGGATGGATCCTGGCGATCTCGTAGTGGGTAATCCCGGCAAGTAAAACCGGATTTATTTCCCATGTCTTATCTAAATTAAGCCAGGCAATAAATTCCTTTACCAGATTAGGTACGTCCCGGGTGGACGGAGGCATGTATTCTACCTCTTCCTTAAATCCTGTTCCGTCAAAAACACGTCTACCCACAAAGACCTGCCGGTCGCGGAAGGCGCCGCTGTGTTTATTATTCCGCAAGACGTTCTTTGAAACCATTCTGTGAATATTAAGAAGGTCTTCGACCCTGACATTGCCTTTCTCGGCAAAGGAATGAATAGCGTCCAGCGCCTCAAGGTAATTAAGCACTTCCTTCTTGTCTTTATCGGTAGCGATAACATCCTTACCATCAGCAAGGGCCTCAACTTGTTCAAGTGTAAGTTTATTGCCTTCAATGGCGGTGGACGAATGGGTGTTGCGCAGTTTTGCCTGCCTGCGAAGCGACGCTTCCCATTTAGGGATAAGATAAGAGCTCTCTATAACCTCACGGGCCGCGGCAATCATGGTGAGGTTATAGAGTATTTTTTCGGTTATGGTATATTTTGGGTTAAATGGCATAATACGGCCTTTCATACCCGTATTATATACCATAAACCAAAAGCATGAAAGGAACTTTTTATCACATGATGACCCCTAAACAACGGGAGGCTGATATTGTGTCTATTTGCGGCCGGATATGGGCCAGGACTATGAAAGAAAAGGCCGCTATGGCAAGCCAGGTTGGGAATCAAAAAAGTTTATCGGTAGTTTATCGGTAGGCGTTTTGTTTTTTCATAAAACATGATATAATATAATCATGAAAAAAATATGGATAAATAAGGCGAATTCGTTTAAAGAAGCGGCAAAATTTGATTCCGCCTATTATGCTAAAATGTCAAAAGCGGAGCGGATAGATACTATGCAGTTTTTACGAGAAATTTATCATAAATTGAGGGCTTCGAAAATTGAAAACGGAAAAGGACTTCGAAGAGTTATTAAAGTTATTTAACAAAAACAAGGTAAGATATTGCATAGTTGGTGCGTATGCTGTCGCCTTTTATGCTGAGCCAAGATACACAAAGGATATGGATATCTTCGTAGAACCGGATGAGAATAATGCGCATAAAATAATAAAATCGCTTGAGGAATTTGGATTCAAAAGCCTATCGCTTGAAGAAAAAGATTTAATCCGAAAAGGAAGAGTTATTCAGCTTGGTTATGAACCTATAAGAATTGATTTAATGACCTCTATAGAAGGTTGCGATTTCAAGGAGGCGTGGGAAAATAGGGCCATAGGTACCTACGGAAGGCAAAAAGTGATTTTCATAGGGTTTAATGAATTGATAAAAAATAAGAAAAAATCCGGACGTAAGCAGGATGATGTTGATATTTCTATATTGATGTCAAAGAAGAAAAGAAGACCATAGCAGAATGAAGAATATATTCTCAAAGATACTGGCTCATGTAACGATACGCGTTATATTTTATGGCCTGTTGCTTCTATTGGCGGTTGTATTAGTATATTTAAGATTTCGTTAAGTAAGCCCTTTCCACCAAAATATGATATAATGCAAATATGAAAAAGATGTGGATAAATAAGGCAAGTTTTATCCTGGCGGCGGCGTTTTTTGCGGCGGCCGCAAGTTACGCGCCTTCGCTTGCGCATGCCGGGGAGTCGGGCCCGTATCCCGAACTGCCGTATAAAGAATTCATATTCCCGCTGGGGCTTATTCCTTCTTCCCATGCGTCCAGCATAGCCGAACTTCCCAATGGGGATCTATACGCGGTGTGGCATGCTTCATGGGCCCCTAAATCCGTCATCTGGGGTTCGCGCAGGCCAGCCGGCGGCGACAAATGGACGCTGCCCTCGATAATAAACCGCACCCCGGGGCATGGTAACAAGAATCCGGTACTTTATTTTGGGCCCGATGAGAAGCTATGGCTCTTCTGGGGGATTGAGAAGAGATGGCCGTTCAAGATCATCGAGGATACTATATGGTTAAAAAAATCTTCGGATTTCGGCCGGACGTGGGACGAAGCCGGCGCTGTCAAGGTGCTTCCGTGGTTTTTGGGCAGGACTCATCCGATAAAGCTTCAGGACGGCAGTATACTTCTTCCTGTATACACGGACCTGTGCACATCTTCGGCGGCGGTGATATCCAGGGACTGCGGCCTGACATGGAAAGGACCCAGGTACATACTCTTCTTCTTCGGCATACAACCCACTATAATCCAGCGCCCGGACTTAAGTCTATTCGCGCTTATGCGGACAGGCACCTGGCCGCGGTTCGCCTGGCAGGCGGTTAGCCGTGACGGCGGCCGCAGTTGGAAAGAGCAGAGGCTTTCCAACGTCAGGAACCCGGGATTTTCTCTCGAGATGATTAAGCTGGATAGCGGTAATGTCGTTATGGCATTCAATAATGCCAGGACGGACCGCGACAGCCTCAGCATCGCGCTTTCCCGCGACGGGGGAAGGACCTGGCCGCATGTCAGGATGATCGAATGCAAGGCGGGCCACGTCTACGGGTACCCTTCCGTCATACAGGACAAACACGGGTTGATACATGTCGTCTATTCCTATGATAACCGGAACACTATTGCTCATTTTGTGACCAATGAGCAGTGGCTGATGAAGTAATACCGCCTAAGGAGGCGGGCATATAAAAGGATGCAAGATACGGTAATGGCGCACCGGCGAAAATATTTTCCGACAATATCGGCAGCCGTTATTTTTACCTGCCTTCTCTCTTCGTTATTTTCCTCCTCCGCCGGCGGGGCGGAAGATAAAGACTACATAAACAATGTCGTCATAACAAACGAGACCATAGACATAGAGCGCTCCAAAACCCCGATACTGGCGTACCTCTACATAACGGTAAATAATAACGGCGGCCGGAAGATAGCCAACCTGGCATTGGAGATGAGCTATTACGGCGAGGGGGGATACCTGATAAAAAAGGTCATCGTCAAAGACGCCCTGAACGATCCCGTCCCGCCCGGCCAGGCGCGGAGATATAAGGTTTGTCTTAGGGACAATTTTGTCAACGAGAAGAATGAGCAGTATCCTTATTCGCGGATCGGCGAAGTCGTTGAATTCGATTTAAAGGTAGCAGCCGTCAAACTCGCCTCGAAATAATACGTAAGACATCCCGCGCCATCATTGCTTTTCCGGTTTTCCGTGATATACTTGTCGAATAGAGGAGGATATCGAAATGGCGGACCTATTTTTATATAATAGCTTTACCCCGCGCAAGCGCGCGCCGGGCGATGTTTTTTTAGATAATAGCATAGGTATATTACGGAGACGCCTTAAGTTGTCGGGTATAGATTTCATTATCGAAGACCGCATGACGGTCGACGGGTACGACGATTTTAGATATCCGCAGGTGACGAAACCCTTAAGAGAACTATTCAAAAAAGTTGTTTTCCCAAAACACAAAAATTCCAAACTAAAAGAGCTGTTTTACGCTTTAAAGATCAAGAAGCTCTATTCCCGACTGGTAAAATTTCATGATCTTAAGATGGATGAATACCTCGGTAGAATCACCGAGACGGTGGCGCGCGGCAAGATCCCTGTATTCGGGATCAAGCTTTGGTCGGGCAGTCCCTTCAAATATTGCGAAAAATTGTGCGACATGATCCACAGGGCAAGCCCGGAGACGGTGATAGTTGTCGGCGGGCCGCAGGTCAACTGTTTTTTCGCCGACGGCCTTATACTTAAAGATACCGCTTTCGATCTGGCGGTCTACTCCGAAGGGGAGGAAGCGCTTGTCAATATAGTAAAGATAGCCAAACAGTATGAAACGCGGAAAGACAGGATCGGTGCTATCGTAAAGGCGAATATCCCAAATCTCGTTTACCGCGCCGGCGGCGAGATTAAAATTAACCCTGTAGTTTACGGGCCGGTCAACGAGAGGCTCACCCCGGAATATACGCCCCATGAGTTATCGGGTAAAATAAGATCCCACACAATAGTTAACGGTATCGGGTGCGATTACGGCCGCTGTAGTTTTTGTATACATCCGCAGATACACCGCGAATTCCATTTGCGGGAACCGGGGTTGGTCGTCGATGAGATCGAGTTTATGATTAAGCGGGGGATAAGCTTCTTTACGTTCACGGCTTCCGATACGCCTTTGCCACAGGCCAAGACGATCGGCGAGGAGATATTACGCCGCGGCCTGCAGATAGAATTTACTATGCTGACGCGTGCCTGGAAGTCCGCCGCTGCCAAAAGAGATTACCTGATCGATACCTTCCGTACGATAATCAGGGCCGGCATGAGGATAGTATTTATAGGCGCGGAATCCGGGAACGACGACGTCCTTAGGGAGGTGATGAATAAGGATCTTACGAGCCAGGATATTATCGACACGGTCAAATGCATCAGGCGTGCCAGCGAGCTTGAGAATGTGCATGTCTATATCATCACATCGTATATATATCCTTGTCCGCTCACGAAGAATTTAGTAGAAAAAGGCATCACGATGGAGCAGGTATATGAAGATAATATCAGGCTTGCCAAACTTACGATGCCGGACTCTTTCCAGGTGATCCCCGCTATAGTATATGCGGGCACAAAATGGTACCACGAGCCGGAGAAATATAATATTTCATTGGATAAAGAAAAGTTCGCAAGGATAGGGTTGAGGGCCGATATATCCGTCCATATCCTGGTGGATAAAAACTTCAAATCTCCTTATTCATTCCTGGGCAAGAGTATAGCCGAATGGATCCCGACGCACATAAAACAGGCCAGGGCCATAAATGCCTTAGGTATCCCCTCGGACCTGATGGACGAGCATCTCCTGATGGCGCGGTGCGCGGGCTATAGCGATTTGAAAAAACTCGAGGAGATGTCTATGGAAATTTTTCTTGATATAATTTCATGCGATTATGAGATAACCAATAAACTGTTGAAGCAAATTAACGTGAAGAGCAGCGAGATCGCATCCGGTAAATTCGGGAATTTCACGCCTGCCGCGAATTAGCGGTTTCAAAAAAGAGAGGAGAAGAGAGATGAAAATATTCAGCGTTTTGTTCATAGCGGCAATCGCCGTTTGTATTGCGGCATCCGCAGCCGTTGCCGATATGAATCGGGAAGATGTTATAAATAGCGCCAGGAAGGCGCTTGCCGACAGGAATATTAAAGTGGTCGACTGCAATGTCGTGTATGACGAAGGGAATAAGGCATGGGCGGGGTGGGGCGATTATGTGGCCCGTATGCCCAACGATAAGAACCACGGGTATCTGCCTCACGGCATTCTTAAAAAGTATAAGTATCAGGCGGTATACTTCGATTTTTACGACGACGCGCGGAAAGATATCTGGGTCTTTGTCGACGCCAATACCGGTAATGGCGTGGCTGTATACGAAAAGAAGTAGAGCGCATATCCAAGCTTCATATCAAAGTGCCCATAGTAAATTATGGGCACTTTTTTGCAAATAATTGGTATTACCCTGAGCCGGTTATATGTTATAATTTATTGTTCCACAAATAGATAAGGAGGGTGCCATGAAGAGGATGCTTATGGTAATGACGGCCTGCGCGTTTCTTGCGAGCTGGGAAGCGCCGGTCTATTGCCAGGATGATAGTGCCGACGATAGGATGATCGAACAGTCCGAGTCCAGGATGGATGAAGGTTTGAGCTCTGAGATCAATGGTGACCGCGCCCAGGGCGAAGCCGAAGTGGACCAGGTCCAGTCATCTATGAACACCGGCTCCGGCGGTGGTAATTAAAAAACGCCATTAGATGAAAAAAAACGATAAGAAAAAATATCCCCGCTATCTGCCTCTTTATTACCTGATATTCCTGATAATAAGGAAAGTATACCGCCAGAGCCTTGTGCGCATCCTCGAGCGAAAAGCCAGGATATCCGGGCCGCGGGGTATAACCCCCGACGGCAATGCTATTTGGTCTCAGCCGGGTTCGGATCTTTCGGCCCAACGCGCCGCTATCAATAAAAGCGCCCGGTGGATCGACGAAGATATGAAAGCGCCGGCCGTGCAGTCGATCTGTCACGGCATCTATCTTTTAAAGCAGGAAATGGAAAGGCGCGGCCTGGCATATTGCTCTCCGGCCGGGATATTTAAATCTACCACGTATCTTGACAGGACCGAGCGTACTAAAAATTGGGAAAATTGCTGGATGATCGCGCACTCCGGTGTGCGCGAGGGAAAGAGGGTGCTGGACCTGGGCGGCGCGTCTACGGTATTCGCTTTTTATCTGGCCAGCATTGGCTGCGACGTGGATGTCGTCGATAATGACTGGGGGAATTGCGGCACGGTCTTTAACACTAATTATGTTGCTTATAAAATGGGCTGGCATCTTAAGGCCCATGACATAGATCTTGCCAGGAGGCTGCCGTTTCCCGATAACTGCTTTGACCACATCTTTTCAGTATGCGTTATCGAACATCTCCCATCCGCTGTCAGAGCCTTTATGATGTCTGAAGTCGGGCGCCTATTGAAACCGGGAGGGGTAGCCGGATTGACAACGGATTATGTCAAAGACAGGGATGTCCTGTTATTCGATAAAGGCCTGCGGTTCGCTTATTTCGATAAGCTCCGCCGCGAAATTATCGACCCGTCCGGACTGCAAATTTACGGCAATCAGGATTTCGTAGACGCTATCGGACCGGATGAAAATTTTCTGGGAGCATTCTTCCTTCAAAAGGAGATGCGGCAGGGAACCGTATGAATAAAAAAAATTTGATAGCAGGCATCGTATTATTTTGCGTCATCGGCTCTTTGATCTTTATAAGAAAGGCGCTGTTATCGAAAAAAGAAAGCGTCATATACATTGATGACATCTACTTCTAGAAGGCAGAAGACACGATACGAAGTCGACCCGTATAACAGGCTTATTATTGACCGCAAGGGCGCGGCAGGTTGTCTTCATAAATTCAGGAAAGTCCTCGACGGCAAATTTAAAGTTGACGGAAATAACGCTTTGTCATATCATGTAAAGGCGCCTCTTGCCGGAAACGAAACTATCCCGCATAAGATCCGGATCGCCGGCGATTGGTCCCTGACGCCCGACCATAGCCTCAAGCTTACTCTCGATAAAGAGGGGCGGAAGACTTTCGGTAACGAGATAACCCTGCAGGGGCAGATCCTCGATGTCGGCGGGGACTCGCTTGCTTTTGCGGTTACGACGAGGCTCGCCGCAGGCCGGCAGTCGACATATATATTGAACCTGCAGGGGGTATGGCGGGCGGATGAAAATAACCGCCTCTCTTTTTATCTGCGGAGGGAAGCCGGCAGATACAATATCCTTACCTTTAACGGCGCCTGGGAGATAAACAAGGATCACCAGATCGTCTATAATTACGAAAAGGGTGTCTTGGTAAGGAAGCGGAGAGAGCGTCATACGCTTCTATTCAAAGGGTACTGGGACATAAGAAAGAAGGGGCGGATATCGTATTCGTTTGAGGGAAGATCCGATTCCGCTTTCGATTTTAAGGCCGGCGCGGCAGTCCTGGAAGAGGATTACGTAAAGTATGAAGTCGGCATAGGGCTTGGCTCCGGCGCTATCCCTGCGCGCCGCGTGCTTACGCTATCCGGCGGGTGGAAACTCAAAAAAGACGCGGGGCTCGTCTTTGAGGCAGAGTATGATGGCCCGAAGATACGTTCGATACTATTCGGCGCCGATGTCGAATTTACGGATAGAGATACGGTGGTCTTCAGGCTCAGGGATAGTATAGATAGTAAAGACCTGGGTATAAGCCTGCGGTTGTCGCGTAAGATACTGGAAGGGTCCGGGGAGGCATTCTTGCGTGCTATTGCGTCCGGATCGGAAGCGGCTTTCTCGGCCGGAGCGGCATGGAGATGGTAACGGAGGATAAGATATGAAAGTGCTCGTAACGTATTACTCGTTTAGCGGAAATACCGATAGGATTACCAAGCTGTTCGGGCGGATTCTCGAGGCAAAAGGCGAGGTGCATCTGCAGAGGTTAAAACCTGTTAACGAGACGAAGGGTTTTGTGGGGCAATGTATGGCCGCCCGGAAAGGCGGGAGGGCGATCCTCGAAGAGGGTATCAAATTCGACGCCGCTTCTTATGACCTGGTATTGATAGGTTCTCCCGTTTGGGCGTTCGCGCCGACGCCGGCGGTAAATACGTTCCTGGCCAATCTCACCGGGCTTAAAGGGAAGAAGGTCGTAGTGCTTTTGACGAGCGGGAGCGGTCTTGGGGTGAAGAGATGTTTCAGGAATATAAGAAAGATCCTGGAGACAAAAGGCGCGTCGCGGATATGCGAAATAAATATTCCCGATAGGAGAAATCAGGATAACGATTTTGTGGCGGCATCACTGCAGAAGGTGTTATGAAGAATATGCGTACGGCGGTCTATTATAGTAATAGCGACATCCGTATCGAAGAGAGGCCCGTGCCCAGGGCGGGTGACGGCGAACTTCTCGTCAGGATCGAGGCGAGCGGTATATGCGGGACCGATTGTCTCGAGTGGTATCGTATTAACAGGGTCCCGCTTGTCCTGGGGCACGAGATCGCCGGTACCGTTGTCGAGGCCGGTAAGGGCGTTAAAGGTTACAAAACCGGTGACAGGGTTTCGGTCTCGCACCATGTGCCGTGCGGGGAGTGCCGTTTCTGCCGCGACGGGCACGAGACGGTTTGCGATACGCTGAGGAAGACCAATTTTGACCCGGGCGGGTTTTCCGAATTCGTCCGGATACCGAAGATAAACGTCGAGAAGGGGACGTACCTTATTCCCGGCAGTGTCTCTTTTGAAGAAGCGACTTTCATCGAGCCGCTGGCGTGTGTCCTGCGCGGTCAGCGCCTCGCCAATTTCAAAAAAGGAAATACGGTGCTCGTTATAGGGAGCGGCATATCGGGCTTACTGCATATCCAGCTCGCAAAACAAAACGGGGCATCGAGCGTGATAGCGACGGATATAACGGATTTCAGGCTCAGATCGGCGAAGAGGTTCGGGGCGGATCATGTGGTAGACGCAGGAGAATATACGCCGGAGAAACTTAAAATACTTAATGACGGCCGCCTGGCCGACCGCGTAGTTATCTGCGCAGGAGCGGCGTCCGCTTTTGAACAGGCGCTCAGGTCCGTGGAGCGGGGAGGGACAGTCCTCGTATTTTCCGCCGCCGGCAAGGATGCGCGCCTGCAGGTCCCTATTAACGATATATTCTGGAGGAACGAAGTTACTTTGACCAGTTCTTATGCGGCCAGCCCGGCCGACCACCGGGAGGCGCTGGAAAAAATTGCCTCGCACAAAATAAAAGTTTGTGATATGATAACACATCGTTTCGGCCTCGGAGATACCGTGAAAGGTTTTAAACTTGTAGCCGAGGCGAAAGATTCGATCAAAGTAATAATTAAACCGCAGGAATAGAATGTTAACTCCGCTGCAAAGATGGGTTGAAGAACAGGCTAAACTTACTAAGCCGGATAATATCTATTGGTGCGACGGCTCCGAGGAGGAGGCGCGCAGGCTTGTAGAGATCGGTATCAAGGAAGAGAAGATAGACGGCCATCCGGTCTTTTCCGAACTTAACCAGAAGACCTTCCCCAGGTCCTATTATCATCGCAGTCATCCTACGGATGTCGCAAGAACGGAACATCTCACATATGTCTGCCATCCCGATAACCAGACGGCCGGGCCGACCAATAACTGGATGAAGCCGGACGAGGCCAAGGAGCGGATGCGCTCTCTCTCCGAGGGCTGCATGAAGGGCAGGACGATGTATGTCCTTCCTTACATGATGGGTCATCCCGATTCTCCTTACGCCAAGGCATGTATACAACTTACGGATTCCGTCTATGTAGCGATAAGCATGCGCATAATGACGCGTATGACCAAAAAGGTCATAGATAAAATCGGCAACAGCAAAGATTTTGTGAAGGGTCTGCACTCGGTGGGGAATTTTGATCCAGACAAGCGGTTCATAATGCATTTTCCCGGCGAGCACTTCGTATGGAGCATAGGGTCGGGCTACGGCGGTAATGCCCTCCTCGGCAAAAAATGTTTTTCGCTGCGGATAGCTTCGTATCTTGGCCTGCAGGAAGGATGGCTTGCCGAGCATATGGTTATACTCGGCGCTCAGGACCCGAGCGGCGATACCACATACATTGCGGCGGCATTGCCGAGCGCGTGCGGCAAGACGAACCTTGCGATGATGGAATCGGTCCTGCCCGGGTACAAGATATGGACTGTCGGCGACGATATCGCGTGGATGAACGTCGGCGAGGACGGAAGGCTCTGGGCGATAAATCCGGAGACAGGATTTTTCGGCGTGGCGCATGGCACATCGAAGAAGACCAATCCCAACATGATGAAGACCCTTACGAAGGGCACCTTTTATCCGACGCTTTTTACAAATACCGCCATAAATACCGACACTAATGAGCCGTGGTGGGAGGGCATGGACGGCGCTGTACCTAAAAATGTAATAGATTGGCATGGCAATATTTGGGACCCGGCCGCAGGCGAAAAGGCCGCGCATCCTAATTCACGATTTACGGTGTCGGCATACCAGTGCCCGACGCTTTCTCCATTATTCGAAAATCCGCAGGGTGTCCCGATATCCGCGATCCTATTCGGCTCAAGGCGCATGCATTTGAATCCCCTGATAGTCGAAGGCATGAACTGGCAGCATAATGTATTCCTGGGCGCGCGGATGGGATCCGAGACGACCGCGGCGGCAAGCCACCGGGAAGGCGTCATAAGGCGCGATCCCATGGCAATGCTTCCTTTCTGCGGATATAATATGGCGGATTATTTCAAACATTGGCTCGGCATAGAGAAGAAACTTGTCTATAAACCCAGGGTCTTTTCCATAAACTGGTTCAGGACCGGCGAAGACGGTAAATACTTATGGCCCGGGTTCGGCCATAATATCCGCGTCCTCAAATGGGTGATAGACAGGGTGCATGGGAGAGTCGGCGCTCATGAAACGCCTATAGGCCTTATCCCTCGACTCGAAGACCTGGATATGACGGGCTTGGATATTTCCAGGGATAACCTTGAAAAAGTATTCGCGATCGACAAAAAAGGCTGGCTGCGCGAAGCGGCCGACATAGAAGAGTTCTTCAAAAAATTTGGAAACCGCATGCCGCGCGAGATGTGGGATGAGCTGAACGCGATGAAGATGAAGCTTAAATAGAACTATGTAATAACAAATGACAAAATCCAAATGACAAATCAATCGTTAATGACCAAAATTAAAATAGTTGGATTTAAATGATTGATTTGGATTTTGTAATTTGAAATTTGTCATTAAAGTCAGTTAGCTAGGAGGACATATGGATTGGGGAATGAAGAACAGGATGTCGCGGTTAATAAGACCCGAAACCGGTAAGGCTATTTGGCTTGCCGTGGATCACGGATATTTTTTGGGCCCGGTCTCCAAGCTCGAAGACCCTGCCGGGACCATCAAGCCGCTCGTTCCGTTCACCGATGCCCTTATGCTTACGCGCGGTGTCCTGCGTAATTGCGTCGACGCTTCCTTGGATATCCCGGTGATCCTGCGCGTTTCCGGCGGGAATAGTATCGCGGGCCCGGCCCTGTCGAACGAAAGCATACAGGTCTCGATGGAAGATGCCATACGCCTTAATGTATCCGCCGTCGCGTTTTCGATATACGTGGGCACGGAGCACGAGAACAGCACCCTGACGGCTTTGAGCGCTCTTGTGAACGAGGGCCAGCGGTACGGGATGCCGGTCCTTGCCGTGACGGCCGTCGGTAAAGAGCTTGAGAAGAGGGATGCGCGATATCTGGGATTATGCTGCAGGATAGCGGCCGAACTCGGCGCGCAGATGGTGAAGACATATTACTGCAGCGATTTCGAAAAGGTTGTGAAGGCTTGCCCTGTGCCGCTCGTGATAGCCGGCGGGCCGAAACTGAAGACGGAGCTCGATGCGTTGAAGCTTGCCCGCAGCGCTATGGCGGACGGCGCCAAGGGTGTCGATATGGGGAGGAATATCTGGCAGTCCGAAAATGCCGTAGGAATGCTTAAGGCGATACGCGAGATCGTCCACAAGGGCGCCGGCGTAAAAGAAGCGGCCAAATATCTGAAATAATAATTGTTTTTTTTAAGATTATAAGATATACTCTTTACAATATTTGCGAATAGGAGGATAGGGATGGGAAGGAAAAACTTATTGTTTGCAGTTGCGGTGGTATCTACGGTAGTTTTTGTATCCGGGTGCAGTACCGTACCGAAAAAATTCAAGGAAGAGGTTTCGGGCATCAAATCGAAAGTTGATACGCTGGAATCAAGGCTGGATTCCGTCGAGTCGAAACAGCTCGAAAGCGAACGCATGGTAAGTCAGCAGGCTCAGACGATCGAAGATATAAAGACTACGCGGGAAAGCGCGGTTACGACAAATATAACCACCAGGACAGGGTCGACCTCTTCGAAGATTAAAGGACGCGCTAAAGAGATCCAGGTATGCCTCAAGAATGCCGGTTTTTATAAAGGAAAGGTCGACGGAGTTAAGGGCAGGGCCACCAAGAAGGCGATAAAAGAGTTCCAGAGGGCGAACGGTTTGACGGCGGATGGCATAGTCGGCTCGAAGACATGGGAGCTTTTGAGTAAGTACGAGGGTGCGTCGGCAGAAGCCGCCGGAGGAGCAGGGGCAGGAGAAGGAGAGACCAAGTAGACGCAAAGCATAAATGCAAAACTAAGGGGCTCTCCTCGGAAAAAGTGAGGAAGCCCCTTTTTAGTGGATAGTGGATAATCTTTTCCACCCCGGGGTGGAATGGGAGTGGATAGTAAGTCTGACAGACTTTTTCCCCTATCTACTAGAGTCGGTTTAACTAAAGTATATTAAAGAGGAGACTATATGAACGAAATACTGGAGATACTGGATAAGGACGCGCGTGCGACGCCTGAAGAGATAGCCGGGATGCTGGGCATGACGCCGAGGGCTGTTAAAAATGAGATTAAGAAGCTGGAAAAAGATGGTGTGATATTAAAATATAAGGCGATTATAAACAAGGAGCTTATACGCGATGAGGCCTCGGGCGTTCGTGCCCTTATTGAGGTCAAAGTTACGCCGCAGAAGAACCTCGGCTTTGATCACATCGCCGAGAGGGTATATCAGTTCCCGGAGGTGACAAGCTGCTACCTTATGTCCGGGACCTACGACCTGCTTGTTGTGGTAGAGGGAAAGAGTATACATACGGTCTCCAATTTCGTCGCGGAGAAACTGTCGCCCATGGAGAACGTGCGGGGCACAGTGACGCATTTTATCCTGAAAAAATATAAAGAAGACGGAGATATATTAAAACAGCCGGAAAAGAGTAAACGGCCGGCGATTAGTCTGTAAATAGGATAAAGGGTATGGTAGATGGGATATATTAGATAGGCGTAGATTTTTTACGCCCTATCTACGATACCCTATACCCAAAAGCGAGTTATTATGAAAACCTCTAAACTTGTTCAGCAGATCCCCTCGTCCGGGATACGCGTTTTTTTCGATCTTGTCATGGGCATGAAGGACGTGATATCGCTCGGCGTCGGAGAGCCGGATTTCGTTACGCCGTGGAACATCCGGGAGCGGGCGATATTTTCGCTTGAGGAAGGTTATACCTCGTACACATCCAATAAGGGCACGCCGGAGCTTCGCGGCGAAATCGCGCGTTACCTGAAACGTAAATATGGGTTGGACTACGATCCGGAAGACGAGATACTTGTTACCGTCGGGGTGAGCGAAGGCTATGATCTTGCCGTAAGGGCCATATTGGACAGGGGCGACAGCGTGCTTGTGCAGGAGCCGACATACGTTTCGTACGCGCCGGTCGTTACGATATGCGGCGGCCGCGCCCTCCCCGTCAAAACGGGACCGGCAGGCGATTTTAAAGTTGCGCCTAAAGATATCGCCGGTGCCTGCGATAAAAAGACCAAAGCCATAGTATTGAACTATCCGAATAATCCCACCGGCAATTCCTATTCAAAGAAAGAGCTTAAAAAGATAGCCGATGTGATAAAACGGAAGAACCTTATCATGGTCAGCGACGAGATATATTGCGATCTTACCTATGACTTTGCCCATACGCCTTTTCCAACGCTCTCCGGCATGAAGGAGCGGACCATATATTTGAACGGTTTTTCGAAAGCATTTGCCATGACGGGATGGAGGATAGGCTATGCCTGCGGCCCGAAAGATGTGATAGCCGCCATGACGAAGATCCACCAGTATACGATGATGTGCGTGCCCATAACTTCGCAGATGGCTGCGGTCGAGGCGCTCAAAAACGGCGAACGCGCCGTAGAAGAGATGAAGCGCGAGTACAGGAGGAGGCGCGAATTTATCATAGCGCGTCTCAATGAGATAGGTCTTGTCTGTCATAAGCCGGAAGGCGCATTCTACGCGTTCCCGTCCATAAAACGGTTCGGCCTTTCTTCATTGGAATTTTCGAGCCGCCTGTTAAAGAAGGAGAAGGTAGCCGTTGTGCCGGGTACGGCATTTGGCGTATCCGGCGAAGGGTATATAAGGATATCATACGCTACGGGTTTCGATAAGCTGAAAGAAGCGTTGATCCGGATCGAAAGATTTTTGAAAACTTTGCAAACAGGAAGGTGACTATGAATAAACGATTAGTTATCGTAGTTACTATATTTGCTGTTATCTTCTCTGCTGCATGCGTGTTCGCGGCAGGGCAGGAAGTAGTGAAATTTTATACGGACGCAGATGTCCCGCCGGGTACGGTTGTAGACGATGTTGTTGTGGTGGGCGGTAAGGCGACCATCTCCGGCAGGGTGAATAACGGCATCGTTGTCGTCGGGGGCTCGGTCGAGCTGAAGAAAGGCGCGTATGTAGCCGAGCATGTAGTGGTGGTGGGCGGGAGATGCATTAAAGAGCCCGGCGCCGAGATCGGCGGGAAGATAAGCGAGATCGATATTCCGCATTTCATCCCGTCTTTACATACTATGCTGAAGGGCGGCTGGATGGCCGTCTGGGCAACGATAAGCCTGCTCGTCCTGCTTGGTTTCCTGGGCCTGGCCATGCTGCTCGTTGCGCTTATCCCGCGGCACATGACCAATGTCGTAAATACGATACGCAGTTCATTTGTAACGATGCTTTTGTGGGGTATACTTTGGATGGTGTTGATAGTTCCCATAGCTATTCTGCTGGCAATCAGTATAATAGGTATATTACTGATCCCGCTTGAAATGCTGATGGTGGCGCTTGCGTTGATAACCGGATATATCGCCTCCGCGATATTTATCGGGCGGAGCGTGTTGATTTCGTTCAAAAAGGGCGCTACCCACCTATTCTTGAATGCCATTATAGGTATACTCATCCTGTTCTTTATAGGGTTTGTGCCGGTAGCGGGCCAGGTTGTAAAAGCGCTATTTCTGGCTGTCGGTTTCGGAGCCGTTATAACTACGAGGTTTGGGACGGCCGGATAGCTAGATAAGGGAGCTAGATATAGCTTGACAAAGCCGGTACTGGCGGTATAATTCTATTCATGTAAAATCATCTGACAAAACAATTAGAAAGGAGGGTTAGATGAATAAAAGATTTTTGACGATAGCTCTCGTGGCATTGGTTCTTCTGCCACTTGCTATATTAGGGTGCAAGGGTAAGGTTGAGAAGCCGCAGGAGCTTGATACAAGCGCGGCCATGCCTGAAGCAATGTCCACTCCTTCAGCCGGAGGAGAGACTTTAGCTACGCCCGAACCGGCCCAGACAGTGGCAACCGAGACGATACCGCCTTCGGCGGCACCGCAGGTAGCCGGAAAACCCGCCCAGCAGCAGGTTGTTTCTCAGGTGGAAGAGACCCGGAATAAGGATATCCAGATGGCCTTGAAAAATGCGGGACTTTATGCGGGCGCCATAGACGGCAAGGTCGGCCCGAAGACAAAGAGGGCGATCGAAGAGTTCCAGAAATCCAAAGGCCTTAAAGCCGACGGTAAGGTTGGCCCTAAGACATGGGCTGAATTAGAAAAGTATCTGGTTAAGCAATAAGGGGGAGCACTTTAATGAAGTATACGAAATTTTTTACACTTTTTGCGGTAGCGATATCTCTTATCGCATTGGCAGGCTGTGGCGTCCCAAAGGATAAATACGAAGCTCTTTTGAATGAAAAGATAGTGCTGGAAGAGAAAGTCACGGTGCTTACGGCTTCTAAGGATGCGCTTAAGAAAGAGTACGATAACCTTTTGAAGGACAAAATGGACCTGGCTACCAAGATGGAGACGCTGACAAACGAAAAGACCGCATTGAAGGGCGAATACGATAAGATACTTGACGAGAAGATAACCCTTAAGGCCGCTTATGATAAGCTTCTGGCCGAGAGCAAAGAATTACAGGGTAAGGTGAGCAAGCCGTAAGGATAGGCTTTGCGAGAGTGAGATTTAAAGATATTCCCTCGGTGCTGGAGTTAGATTGTTGCACCTCGGGATGATTTGCAAGAGTGAGATAATGGCAAATCACGGTACGATTTGTCTAAAGTTAAATGCAATAAGGTAGTCCCTCGCTGCCGGAGTTAGACAGTGGCAGCTCGGGACGATTTGTCTAAAGTTAGATAATAACAAATCGGAGGTAGAATATGAAACGTTATGTTTTGGCCATGCTAATAGTCGGGTTATTTGCAGGCTGTGGATATTGCCAGGATAATCAACCCCCTGCCGCCGCCGAGCAGACGATTCCGGCGCAGGCACCGGCTGCTCAGCCCCAGGATGTATCGATTTATGGGGAAGTGAAGACGGTTAATACTGCCGCGAGTTCGATGACGGTGCAGTATTATGATTACGATAGCGATGAAGAGAAGACTATCGATATAACCGTCGACAGCAGCACAAAGATGGAAAACGCGGCCTCTATTAACGATGTGAAGCAGGGGAATTGGGCCGATGTGATCTATGTGGTATCCGCCGGTAAGAATCTCGCAAAATCGGTTATAGTGGAAAAGGAAGATGAGACTCCTCCTGTAGAGATGCCTAAAGCTGAAGCGGCACCGCAGGCGGCACCGGCACAGCAGTAAAGCGCTGCTGCCTGGATGAACACAAACAAGACACTGGGCATTGCCTTTATCTGGCACATGCACCAGCCATTTTACAAAGATACGCTTTCAAACGAGTATATGATGCCGTGGGTGCGGCTGCACGGCGTTAAAGATTACTTCCCCATGGCCGCCCTCGTCGATAAATTCGACGATATCAGGCCCACCTTCAATCTGGTTCCCTCGCTCTTAGAGCAGATCGACGATTATGCCCGCTCCCGGGCTACGGATACATTCCTCGACATGACCTTAAGGCGGGCGTCCGCCCTGACGTTCGAAGATAAGGTCTTTATCCTGAACAATTTTTTTAAGGTAAACTTCAAACGTTTCATCGAACCCAGCGCAAGGTACACAGACCTCCTTTTTAAAAAAGGCGTAAAATCGCTTTCCGGCGCCGCGCTGAAGCGGATGGTAAATACTTTTTCGGACCAGGATTTTTTGGACCTCCAGGTCCTCTTCAATATGGCATGGTTCCATTCCATAAGCATAGATGCAGACGTTAACTTAAAGAACCTCGTAGAAAAAAAAGAAGGATACAGCGAGGCGGATAAAGATTATATTGTCTCCCGGCAGAGGGAGATAATGGGCAAGATCATCCCCCTATACAGAAAAATGCAGGACGAGGGGAAGATCGAGATTACCGCAACGCCGTTTTACCATCCGATACTTCCTCTCCTTTGTGATACATCTATCGCCCGAGTCTCTTCTCCCAAAAAAGATCAGCCGGCTAGATTCGCGCATCCCGAAGATGCCGCATGGCAGATAGAAGAGGCCGTTAACTATCACGCCCGGCAGTTCGGTATGAAGCCGCGGGGCATGTGGCCGTCCGAAGGCAGTGTTTCGGATGAGGCGATAGAGATAGCTATCTCCAAGGGCATAAAATGGGCCGCCACGGATGAAGATATCCTCTTCCGCTCTCTCTCTTCGTCTAATAAAATATACAAAGATGCGGAATCTTTCGACAGAAGGGTCATATATTGTCCCTATAAAGTGAAGAAAGGTTCCGGGAGCATGGCGATGGTCTTCAGGGACAAGAACCTTTCGGATATCATAAGCTTTGGGTATAATTCATGGAATCCGAAGGATGCGGCATGGGACCTTATCGGCCATTTCAGCCGGATAGCGCAGAACCTCAGGCGCGATATGGATAGGGCGCTTTTGACCATCGTGATGGACGGTGAGAACGCGTGGGAATATTATGAGGATAACGGAAGGCAATTTTTCGAGACTCTTTATGGAAATCTGGATAAACAGGATGACCTGTGCTCGACTACCGTAACGGACTATCTTTCCGTGGAACCGGCAAGGAAGACGCTGTCTAAAATATATCCCGGTTCATGGATCAATCATAATTTTGATATCTGGATAGGGGATGAACAGGACAATGTGTCGTGGGACTACCTTGCGCAAGTCCGTAAAGACCTGGCCGGGTTTACCAAAGATATGGGCGCCGGGTCGCCGGCTGTAATTTCAGCCTGGAGAGAGTTTTATATTTCCGAAGGAAGCGATTGGAACTGGTGGTATCAGGGCCATGCGCATGCCGGCAGTGATAACCCGTTCGACAAATTGTACCTTACACACCTGCGGAATGTGTACAGGCTGCTTAAAAAGCCTGTTCCTAACTTTTTGAAGATTTCTATTGCATAAAGATTTGGAAATGAGTATAATTATAATTCCACGGTACACTTCGAAAAAATCGAAAGGAGGGTAGTATGGCAAGAACCACCACATTCAAGCTGGGTAAGTCCTCAAACCCAACTATGACAAAAGAGGATATTTCTAAGCTTGTTGAGAAGAAAGCATTCGAACTCTACGAGAAGAGGGGCCGCAAGCCGGGTCATTCTATGGATGATTGGCTGGAAGCGGAGAGGATCGTTAAGGGCAAATTATCGGTTCGGTAATTCCTAAAAAATTTAGCACAAGGCAGGGCAATGGTTTAAATAAATAAACCGTATCCCTGCCTTTTTGCCTGGGGGCAATATGCAAGCATTTTTGTTATCCTTCATACCTATATTTGTGGCAATGGATGCCATCGGGATCCTACCGATGTTCATGGGCTTTACCGAGAATCTCAAGAAACGCGAAAAGTGGAAGATAATAAGCCAGTCGATAATAACGGCATTCGTAATAGGCATACTATTCCTCTTCCTGGGCAAATGGATATTCGGGATACTCGGTGTCCGGGTTTCGGATTTCAAGATAGCCGGCGGAATAGTGCTCCTTACGATTGCGTTAAGAGACCTTTTGCAGTATGAGAAGAAACGTAAATTATCCGCGGATACCATGGGGGCGGTCCCTATAGGGACGCCTCTTATCACAGGGCCGGCAGTGCTTACTACGATTATAATACTGCTCGACCTTTATGGTGTCATACCTACCGTAGCTTCGTTCGTTGCCAACCTGGTGATAGTATGGGTGACTTTTCTATTCGCGGACGTTATTTCTCGGTTTCTGGGCAAGGCAGGCTCGAAAGCCATATCGAAGATAGCGCATCTTCTTCTCGCCGCCATAGCTGTTATGATGATACGTAAAGGCGCTATCGATACCATAGCATACTTTCTATCTCAAAAAGTATAGGATTATTAATGAATGAGCTTACATTAACATCTGCTTTTGTAATAGGTCTTTTGCATGTCCTCGAGCCGTGCGAAGACAAGGCTGTAGCCAGTCTTTATGCTACGGTCGTAGGAAAAAATGTTAAAAGGATACTCTTCCTGGTATTCCTGTATGGCCTTGGCATGATGATCGCGGACACTTCGTTAGGCATTATCTTTGGCTATGTAGGCGGTGCGTATCTTGCCAAATTCTCGAAGTACCTGGAAATAATTGCCAATTCGTTTACCATCGCTTTCGGGCTCCTGATCTTCAGCCACGACCATAAGCTGGAATCGCATTGTTATGTCAAGGAGTTCCGGGGCGCGAAAGGCGATCTTTCCATGCTCTTATTCGGCATCATCCGCGGTCTGCCTCCGTGCCCGATAGAGATGGCCATCCTCGTTATGGCCGCGGCCACAAAGAGCCCGTTTCAAGGCGGGCTTCTCGTCGCCTCCTTCGGGCTGGGGACGCTGGTCTCGCTCCTTCCTTTCGGACTTGCCGTAGGAGGAATACTTGCGGTGGTCAGAAAGCGGTTTGGCGGGAAAGCGGAAGCGCTCATACCTAAGATCAGCGGTATCGTCATATCTTTGATCGGTATCGTCATGCTTATGAAGACGATCCTGGAAAAAAGCTAGGCTGTACCGGGGAGATAGACCATGTTGGTTTCGGCAATTCTTATTATAATACTGCTTTTATTGGCGGCGCTTACCGCCGCTTCCGAGATAGCCATTATCGCGGTTTCGCGTATCAAGATCCGCAAGCTCGTTTCCCAGGGTTCGAAATCGGCGCGCATAATAAAGCAGATGCTCGAGACGCCGGAGAAGTTCTTCAGTACGATCCTCGTAGTAAACAATATCATCGATACGCTTATCGCCGCGATCGTAACGGCCATAATGATCGCCCTCATGGGCGAACAAAAGGGCATAATCATCGCTACTATAGCGGGTTCGCTGGCCATTATAGTCTTCGAGGTAGTGGCCAAGACGCTTGCGGCGACGCATTCCGAGAAACTCTCCCTATTCCTGGCAAAGCCGGTCAATTACCTTATAATAGCATTTTCTCCGGTAGTGAAGGGCCTGGTCTATGTTACCAACTTTGTCCTGAGGCTTGTCAGCGCTCAGGCTCCGTCCAGGCCCGCGCTCATTACCGACGAGGAATTGAGGGCGCTTATAAAGATAAGCGCCGAGGAGAACATCCTGCACAAAGAAAAATATAAGATGCTTTCCAAAGTCTTCGATTTCAGCGAAGCCATAGTAAAAAATGTCATGACGCCGAAGGATTTGATGGTGGCCTTAGATATAGATTCGGGTTTCGACGCCATTGTGGATAAGGTCCTCGAGTCCGGCTACTCGCGTCTCCCGGTCTACAAGGGCAGTCCCGACAATATCGTCGGGATCATCAACATGAAGGATCTGCTGAACCTTACCATAAATAAAGAGCTTGTTGTACTGCAGGATATCATCTATCCCGCGGCGATATTCCCGGAGACTAAGAAAGTTTCGGAATTGCTGAAAGAGTTTCAAAAAGGCCATACCCATATCGGTATCGTAACGGATGCGAAAGGCAAGCCCGTCGGTATAATTACCCTCGAGGATCTCCTGGAAGAGATCGTGGGAGAGATAGAAGATGAATACGATGTCCGCACCTGCTACTATAAAAATCCAAAATAAGTTTAGGGAGTCCCGTAAAAAAGTAATTGACATTAACGGGATATGTGTTACAATTTTCTAAAACGTAGCAACGAACTATTTTTTTTGCCTGGCAGTAACACTAAAATCAAAATAGTAACACGAAAGGAGGGGAGCAGACGTGGCAAAGTTCTTTTCAAAGACAGCCGGCCTGCTGATGATGTTTGGAATGTGTATGCAGGCTGTCTCCTGGGCTGCCGAAGTGGACCTGTATAAAGAAGTAGCTCTTTTGAAGGCCAGGGTCGCCGAAATGGAGCAGCTCAAGATACAGGTGGCGGAACTCCAAAAGCAGGTTAACGAACAGAAGTGCAGTATACTGGCGCAGCAAGGGACCGTCAACGAGGTGAAGCAGTCTCTTATACAGGCGGTGCCTGCCGAAGGCCTGATAAAGTATGCGCCGGGCGAGGGGGTCGAATTGCCGTGCGGTTTCAAGATGCAGGCCGACGCTACTTTCGTCGTGCAGGGGACGCCTCATGCCAACAATGCCGCCGATACGAATAAATCCCGCTGTGACGCTTCATGGTCGGCCGATATATTTATCGAAAAAGCATTTGACGATTGGGGCCTGGCGCTTCTCCATCTTGAGCCGGGACAGTCTAACGGCCTGGAAGATTCATTATCGCTATATAGCAGCGTCAACAGGGATATAAATAACACGGATTCCAATGTCCCGATAACCGAGGTATGGTATGAACATTACCTGTTTAATAAACAGGTATCGGTAACGGCGGGCAAGATGGATCCTGCGAACTATCTCGATCAGAACGAATACGCCTTTAACGAGTGTACGCAGTTTTTGGGGCGTATATTCAGGAATTCTCCAGCCGTAGAATGGCCAAATGATAATACACTGGGCGCCGCCCTGGTGATAGCGCCGGAACTGATCCCTTATCTTGCGGTGAACGCTTCCTATTTTAACGCCAATAATACGTACAAAGATATATTCGACAAGCCTTTTATATCGACGGAACTTGCTTTCCAGCCGGCAAAGGCATTCGGATATGATGAAAAGATGTGGGGCGGTAACTACAGGATATATTGGTGGTATAATGGCCTCTACCATCCGAAATATGTAGGGCAGTTCGAACAGCCGGCAGACGATGCCAAAAATACAAATACCGGTTTCGGCCTGAGCTTTGACCAGATGATAACCGATGTATTCGGTCTCTTTTCACGGTTCGGGTGGCAAAGGCCCGATATTGCTATCGTAAGTACCAATCCGAACGCTGCGCCCATCGAGGCGATGTGGTCGGCAGGTATCCAGATGACCGGTAAATACTGGAACAGGGCGGACGATGTGCTTGCGTTTGCCGTCGGCCAGGCGTTGCCGGGCAAAGCGTATAAAGATTCCGATGCCGCGCTGGCCGCGGGCGCCAGCGGTGCCGCGGAAGGCCACATAGAAATTTACTATAATATTAAGCTTACCAAGAATCTTAAAATAACACCCGACCTCCAGTGGATATGGAACCCTTATGGCATAAGCGAGTCATATCAGGGGCTGGGTTTTGACAGGACTATGTTCATATATGGTATGAGGGGACAATTGGACTTCTGAAATCTGCGAATCAGATTTCATCCTAAAAAAGAGAGGGGCGGGATTATGCATATACCGGACGGATATTTGGGACCGACAACATGCGGTTTCTTCTACATATTGATGGCGCCTATATGGGCAATAGCTTCTAAGGTTGTTAAAAGGACTTTGAACGCGAAACAGGTGCCTCTGCTGGCGATAGGCGCCGCGTTCAGTTTCGTGATCATGATGTTCAATGTGCCGATACCCGGAGGCACGACCGGTCACGCTGTAGGCGGAGTATTGGTTGCGATACTCCTGGGCCCGTGGGCGGCATGTATCGCTATAACGGTAGCCCTTGTCATCCAGGCACTGCTCTTCGGAGACGGCGGGATTACAGCGATCGGCGCGAACTGTTTTAACATGGCGTTTGTATTGCCGTTTACCGGCTACTATATATATAAAGCGATAAGTTATGATTCGCCGGCAGATTCAAACAGGAGAGTTATCGCCGCGGGAGTTGCCGGGTATGTTGCGCTTAATATTGCCGCCGCCCTGACGGGATTTGAGTTCGGCATCCAGCCGCTTCTTCACAAGACGGCGGCCGGACAGGCGCTATATTGCCCGTACGGGTTGAATATCGCGCTTCCCGCCATGATAGGCGAACATGCTTTAGTCTTCGGATGGGTGGAGGCGATAGTTACCGCACTTGTGATAAAATATATACAGAAGCAGGATCCGGGGCTTATAAAAAAATAATTTACCGTTGTAGGGCAGGTTTAAACCTGCCCCTACCATATAGGAGATACTATGAAACTTGCAACGAAACTTTGGATAGGTTTGGCGGTATTGATAATCCTTACTCCTGTTGGATTGATATTACCTGAACATTTTAAAGCGGGCTCGGCATGGGGCGAATGGGGCGCCGAAGAGATGCAGGAACTTGCAGGATATATTCCTCAAGGCCTCGAGAAGCTTGCCGGGCTTTGGAATGCGCCGATCCCGGATTACGCGTTCAAGGGATGGGAAGATAAAGGCTTGCCTCGTTTAAGTTTAGCCTATATAATATCGGCTATAATAGGGATAGGCATAACGGTTATCATTGTGCTGTTCATAGGGAAGACGTTGGCCAGGAAGAATGAATAATGCATTCAAAAAAACATAACAGCTTTATAGAGCGCTCGATATTGGGCGCTCTATCTTTTTTGAGAGAATCCGTATTCTCCGACGAATACGCCTCGAGCAGAGGATTCCTGCAATCGATCGACCCCAGGTTTAAGACGGCATCGTTCCTTCTCTTTATCCTGGTGGTGCTATTTACCAAAAGCATTATCACGAGCCTTTATCTCTACTTTTTGTGTCTTGTGCTTGTTTATATTTCGAAGATAAACCTTATTTTCTTTCTTAAAAGGACATGGATATTCATACCTGTATTCTCGCTCTTCATAGCCGTGCCCGCGATATTCAGCGTCTTTACACCCGGTGCGGCGCTCGCATCTTTTAAATTCATGGGGTTGAATTTTGTCATTACCCGTCAGGGCCTGGGCGGCGCCTCATTATTTGTTGCGCGGGTAATAACATCCGTATCTTTTGCGGTCCTCCTCAGTATTACAACGAAGCATTTTGAGTTATTGAAGGTATTGCGCGTGTTTAAGGTGCCGCATATATTTGTAATGGTGCTGGGGATGTGCTACCGGTACATATATCTTTTTGTAGAGGTTGTCGAAAATACTTATCTGGCTATCAAGAGCCGCGTCGGGCGAAGGATCCACTATAAAAAAGGGCAGAGGATGGCGGCCTGGAGCATGGCGTCGCTATGGTACCGCTCGTACCGGCTCAACGAAGCAGTCTACAACGCTATGCTTTCGAGAGGGTACAACGGAGAGCCGGCTGTATTTAATGATTTTAAAGCGCGGCCGCGGGATTGGGTATGGTTCGCGTGTTCGGTCTTTCTGGCCGTAATATTTTTCAACATATCATGAAAAAGAAGATATTCGAACTGGAAGGTGTCCACTTCTCCTATCTTGGCAGATATCCCGCCCTGCAGGGTGTGGATCTTACGGTCGGGCGGGGCGAGAGGGTAGCCGTCATAGGCGCGAACGGATCGGGAAAATCAACGCTTCTAAATGTCCTCGACGGCCTCATCTTCCCGGACGCGGGCTCTGTAAAATTTTTTGGCGCGGACCTGGACGAGGAATCCCTTGCGGATGAGCGGTTTAACCGCTATTTCAGAAGCAGAGTGGGCCTTGTCTTCCAGAATCCGGATGTCCAGCTATTCTGCCCGACGGTAAAAGAAGAGATAATGTTTGGCCCGTTAAACTTTGGTTTCAGCCATAAAGAGATAACGAAGGCCTTCGATTCTATCGTGGATATTTTCGGCATAAAAGACCTGGTAGACAGGATGCCGCACCAGCTGAGCATAGGGGAAAAACGTAAAGTTTCCATGGCGTCTGTCCTGATATCCGGTCCAGAACTCCTGCTGTTGGACGAGCCCACCGCGGGGTTGGATCCGAAAACTTCCAGGGGTCTCGTAGACCTCCTTAATAAATATCATGAAGACGGGAAGACGATCGTTACCGCGACGCACGATATGCATATAATAGAGGAGATCGCGGATGTCGTGCATGTCTTCAGCCGTGACAAGAGGATAGTAAGGAGCGGTGCGCCGGCCGGACTATTGGCCGACACGGAATTCCTTGAGGAAAATAATTTAATCCATAGCCATTTTCACCGCCATGGCGGCAAGGCCCACGTCCATCCGCACGAGCATCCCAGCCATGACCATGCCCATTGACACTATATATATTTTATAGTAATCTAAGGCAGCATGGTCAAAGTATTCGAAAAGCCATTTCTTGCAATAACGATACTCGTTCTGTTGTGCGCCTACATCTTTTTCTTTAAGCTGGGCGGCCTGGCGCTGACGGACCCCGACGAGACTTTCTATGCCCAGACGGCCAAGGAGATGCTTGCGAGGGGCGAATGGGTCACCCCATACCTTTTAGGTGAACCGCAGTTCGAGAAACCCATCATGATCTACTGGCTGATTGAGCTCTCTTATAAAGTTTTCGGAGTGAACGAAACCGCGGCCAGGCTTCCGTCGGCAATATTCGGTTTATTGGGCGTGATCGCGATCTATCTTCTCGGGAAACTTCTGTTCAATAAAAGGGCCGGCTTCCTCTCCGCGGTGATATTGGCGACAAGCGTAGAATATGTCGTCCTTTCCAGGGCGTGTATAACCGATATGGTGCTGACGGTCTTTATGCTGCTGGGCGTCCTCTTCTTCTTTTATGGCTATCTGGAAGAGAAGAGGTATTTTTATGGCTTATCATCGGCGGCGTTTGCCCTTGCCGCCCTTACTAAGGGGCCGATAGCCATAATACTGCCCGCAGCGATATTCCTTGTTTTTTTCTTCCTCCCCGGGAATCTAAAGGCGTTAAAGAAGATACCTTTGGGCTGGTGCATCCTGGCCTTTGTCGTCGTAGCGGGGCCGTGGTACGGCCTTGCGTATAAACTGCACGGCAGGGAATTTATCGACGCATTCTTCGGTTTCCAGAATGTAACAAGGTTTATGCAGTCGGAACATAAGATAGGCTCCCAATTTTATTATAATATCCCGATCCTGTTCGGCGGTTTCTTTCCATGGAGCGTCTTCCTGCCTTTTGCTGCCTGGCATGGCTTTAAAAAGATCCGGTCCGGGACAAGATCCGAAAAGAACAATATAATCTTTCTCTTCGTATGGTTCCTGGCAATATTTATCTTTTTTTCGATTTCGCGCACCAAACTGCCTACGTATATCTTTCCGTCGTTTATATCGGTTGCGCTCATTGTGGGCGTCCTATGGGACGATTTCCTGGGCTCTGCAGGGCCGTCCGGACCCGTCTCGACGGGGGTGCGGTTTTCTTATTACCTGTTGACGGCCGTTGTCATTGCCGGCGCGATAGGCGTACCGGTCTATATCTATTTTGATATGCCGGAATTATTCAGGGGTGTTGCAGTCTCGAGCCTCTTGCTGGTGTTCGGTTTTATCGTTTCGGCATTCGCCTTCATCAAAAAGAGATATCTTGCCGCGTTTTTCCTGATAGCGGCTTCTGTAGCAATGTTTTTATTGCCGCTCAATTTTCTCGTCCTGCCGGAAGTAGAACGATTGGAAACCAGTAAAGAGGCGGCATTGAAACTGCGCTCCATGATGAAAAAAGGAGAGCCTCTCGGCGCACAGAGCGATTACATGGCGGGTGTGGCCTTCTATGCGGATAAATTTCCGGCGGATCTCGATCATCATGAAGCGCTGCTTAAATTTTTAAACTCCGATAAGCGCGGATGGTGTATTATAAAAGAGCAGAACCACAGAGGGATGTACGATCCGCTTATCAATAGCGACTACGTAAAGCCGTCGTATTGTGTCTATAAAGTAGGCAAGCGGGTTATCGTGACCAATGAAATTCCGGAAGACGGCGTTTATCTTCTCGAGAGAAAGTGCGGAAAATGAAGAAATACAACATATCCTTTGTCCTTCCCATGTTCAACGAGGCCGGGAATATAGAGAATACCATCCGGCGGATCGCGGTCCTGGCCGGCCGGATATGCGATGATTACGAAATAGTCATTGTCGACGACGCCTCTACCGACGGAAGCGGCGCGCTGGTCGATGCTATTGCCGCCCGGGACAACCATGTAAAGACCTTTCACCTGAAGGTCAATACCAAATTCGGAGGAGCGCTCAAAGAGGGCCTGAAGCATGCGTCGAAGGATGCGGTTATCTATACCGATTCGGATCTTCCCGCGAGGGAGGAGGACATGGCGCGGGCACTTGAATTATTGAACAATGCCGACATAGTTACCGCCTGCAGCCTTGTACTGAAAGATGCGAGCCTCAAGCGCATAATCATGTCGAAAGGATATAATTTTCTTGTCCGACTCTTATTCGGACTGAAGATACGGGATATAAATTCCGGGCTTAAAATCTACAGGCGGGAAGTCCTCGAAGGGCTCGATCTCAAGTCGCGGAGCCCCTTTATCGACGTCGAAATCTTTGCCGAGGCCTCGAAGAGAGGCTTTAAGATAGCGCAATACGGGTTGATCTTCGACCTGCGGATGCAGGGAGAATCTACGATATCGCGTATAAGCGTCGTAGCGCGTACGTTCTGGGATATGATAAGGTATAAATTTTTCAATTTCTGAAATCGGATACGCTGTGGCGCTGTGGTTTGCAGGGACGCGAAATTTTGGCCATGCAAAATTTCGCTCAGGAAAATTTCTCGCCCCTGCTCGAAATTTTATGCCCTGCGAACCACAGCGCCACAGCGTATTAGACTGGTACGAAAAATTTCCGAGCGGAGGATTATGAAGTATTTAATAGTCAGCGCGGATGATCTGGGGCTATCCGAGAGCATAAACCGTGGCATCATTAAAAGTTTCGAAGAGGGGATAGTCACGAACCTCAATATGATCCCGAGCGGCGGAGCGTTTTATGACGCCGCGGCGTTACTGAGGACCGTTAAACCGAAAGAGATCGGCGCCCATCTTGCCCTGACGGAGACCTCGCCGGTAAGCCTGGTCGAAACGGTGCCCGCGTTAACTACGCGGGACGGGCGTTTCCACAAAAGTTACCCGGAGTTTCTTCCTCGGCTCATATTAAAGAGAATAGACGGCGGGCAGATTTACGCAGAGCTTAAGAACCAGATGGAGAGGCTGAAGACCCTGGGAATACCTATAACGAACCTGAGCAGCCATCAGCATATCCATATGCTGCCCGGTATCTTGAAGTTGTTTGTGAAATTGGCGAAGGAATACAATGTACCCTCGATAAGATGCCTGCATGGAGACAGTCTCCGCTATCCATACAGTCTGAAGCGGATCTACAGGAGATGTATAATGGAATATTTTGATATGGGCGTTAGACGGGCGCTTGATAACGCGTCCATCCGCCATACCGGTAGTTTCTTGGGATTTCTCGACGGAGGAAATATCCGCGAGGAACTGCTCATGAAGATGCTGGACAACCTGCCCGAGGGAACGACGGAACTTGTCGCGCACCCGGGATTTATAAGCGCGGAAGTCCTGGATAGATGCATCTTCCACAGGAACTGCGAAACCGACCTTGCCGCACTCACCAGCCGCCGCGTCAAAAAAGCGATAGCCGATAAGGGGATCAAGCTGATCACGTTCGGTGAATTTGCGAAGCTGTAATAAATTTCCCGGATCTCAGGTCACGAAGCGACACAATTCCCTATAAACTCCGCTCTATAGCTGCGCCATGTACCTGAGCACCACTCGCTTTGCTCGGGTGCTGGGCGAAGCCCTACCTCGGTCTGACTACCGACGGGCGTAGCAGAATTGTTTAGGGCCCTATACCATTCAAAATACCTTCGGTATTTTTCAGGTATAGGGCATGTACCACTACACGCTGCGACTGCATATGGTACATGGCTGCGCCATGTACCCGAGCAATATCTATAGCCAGTTGTTGCGAGTGGTACATGGTGGAGCTGGCGGGAGTTGAACCCGCGTCCCCAAACATCAAAACAAAAGCCGCTACATGTTTATCCTAATCTTTAATTTCCCCTCCTGAACTTCAATAGGAGGAATTTCAGGAGGGTATCCTTTATAGGTCTCGTCCCGCCTCCAAAAGGCTATGTCGGCGGGACCATCCTGCTTTTCGTCGTCAATCCAACCCTCGCAGGAAAAGTATTGGTTGACGGGTTACCTTATAAAGGTAACGCTACCGGTAGAACTGGCCCCGGCACCACTTGCATGGTGCTTAGGAGTTCATTCACCGTTGCTGGAACTTTTACGTTTTCAGCATTTGTTTTTTTGCCAGGTGTTTTATCCCCACAGAATCGTAGGAATGGCTTGCGCCAAGAGGCCTCCTAGCAACCTCTACATGCTGCTTATGCTCTGCTTATCTGGGTCGAAACCTGTCAGCCCCTCAAATGAGGCCGCGGCTTATGGAGCGATAGCGGCATACGCCGCGGCGCCGCCCGTTAAGCCGGGCCGAATTTGATCCCGAAACATACTTTTTTCGGGAAAATAATATGTTAAAGAACGATGTTACTGGTGACTTCTCGAAATTCTTTTAAGCTCTCTGTCGAGTTCGCGTTTCTTGATTACTTCGCGTTTATCGTATAATTTCTTCCCCTTTGCCAGGGCTATCTCAACCTTAACTATACCGCCCTTAAAATAGGACTTGAGCGGTATGAGCGTCAATTTCTTGGTAGAAATATCGGCGGCAAGCCTCCGGATCTCTCTTTTGTGCAGAAGCAATTTTCTGGGCCGTAAAGGATCGGGATTTGCAATGTTGCCGAAGGCATAAGGCGCGATATGCATGCCGTTCAAAAAAACCTCATTGCCTTCTATCCTTGCAAAACTATTACTAAGGCTCGCCTTGCCGGTTCTTAAAGATTTGACTTCGGTGCCTGTAAGGGCTATCCCGGCCTCGAAGCTCTCGAGTATATTATATTCAAATCTCGCCTGCCTGTTAGTGGCGATTACCTTATCTGTCATTTTCAACTCTTAATATAACATAATATGACGGTGAAATCAACCTTGCCAGCCCTATCGTTTTGCGGTATACTATGAAATCTAATATTGCCATAAGTTGTGGTAGCCCCTCGCATTATGAGTGAAATAATTTACGCTCGGGACGCTTGACAGACTGAAATAATATCAAGCGGTAGCGGCCCCGCCAGGAGTTAGGCTAGGGGCGGGACAAAAGATATGCAGTTAGGCGGAAGTGGCGGAACTGGCAGACGCGTACGGCTCAGGACCGTATGGGTAAAACCTTGAGGGTTCAACTCCCTCCTTCCGCACCACTGTACCACTCGCGACAGAGTTAAAGCTGAATCGCTCGGGTACAGTGCACAGCACCTGAGCTATTGCATGACAGTTGGCGAATGGTACTTGTGCGGTGCACAGCACCTGAGCTATTGCATGACAGCTGGCGAATGGTACTTGTGCGGTGCACAGCACCTGAGCTATTGCATGACAGCTGGCGAATGGTACTTGTGCGGTGCACAGCACCTGAGCTATTGCATGACAGCTGGCGAATGGTACTGTGCGAAACAGAACTCAGATGGGAGTTGAAGCGAGCGAGCGCCGAACGAAGTGAGGAAAAGGGCTATGCCCGGAAGCGAGCGAGGTGAGGCTACGCAGGCCGCTGTGCGGCCGAAGTAGCCAACTCCCTCCTTCCGCACCACTGTACCACTCGCGACGGAGTTAAAGCTAAATCGCTCGGGTACAGTGCACAGCACCTGAGCTATTGCATGACAGTTGGCGAATGGTACTTGTGCGGTGCACAGCACCTGAGCTATTGCATGACAGTTGGTGAATGGTACTGTGAAAACAGAACTTAAGATATACCACCATTATCCCTTTTAATGCAAAAATGTCATTATAGATATTTCCGTATAATTATATTAATAGCCTGTGCGGGCATATTCCTGTCCGGATGCGCGACGCAGGTGTCGCATTTCAGGCTCGACACGTCATTGCAAAAAGAGCTGAAGGTATTTAACGGGGTGGAGTATGTCTCGCTTACCAGGCTTAGTGATTTTTACGGCTTCGAATATAAATATGACAGTTTCACGGGTACCGCTGCCATACAAAAAGGCGCTACGCGGATAATTTTAAGGTCCGGCGGTGACAGGGCGCTCGTTAACGGCGCTCTGGTGAAGGTCGATAGGCCCGTTGTCTTAAGCGGCAATACGCTCTTCGTTCCGGTCTCGTTTGTCAAAAACAGTTTCGGACCGCTCGCCGCATATGTCCCGTTGCGAAAGCCGTCGCCGCCGCCGGAAGGCCCGAAGAGATTCGCGATAAAGACCATAGTATTGGATCCCGGCCATGGCGGTAATGACCCGGGCGCTATCGGCAGGAGGAGCCATTCGAAGGAGAAGGACCTGGCGCTTCTTTTGGCGCGTAAACTTAAAGAGCTCATGGAGAACGAAGGCATAAAGGTTATAATGACCAGGAATAAGGATGCCTTCATACCTCTAACGAAAAGATCCGAGATAGCCAATAAGAGCGGGGCGGATCTTTTTATGAGCGTCCACATAAACGCTTCGCGCGTGAGGTCGCTAAGGGGCTTTGAGTGCTATTATCTTTCGAACGCGACCGACGATAACGCGCGCGCCCTCGAGGCTTTTGAGAATAGCTCCCTCAAAATGAGCAATACGGCGTCGGCCGAGCGTTCGCGCCTTCTCGACAAGACGCTCTGGGACATGGCGCTTACCGAAAACAGGCTTGAGTCCGCCGAACTTGCCGGCGCTGTCTGCGATTCGGTCGACAGGAGTCTTGCCATCGGTAACAGGGGCGTCAGGACGGCGAGGTTCTACGTGCTCAAGCATACAAACATTCCGGCTGTGCTCGTCGAGGCCGGTTACGTGAGCAATAAGTACGAAGAGCTTAAATTAAAGGATCCGGAATTTTTGGACAGGATCGCGGAAGCCGTAGCTGACGGTATCTTGCGGTACAAGAGAGAATACGAAGCGACGGAGGGATTTACACGATCATGAGCGACTCGAGACCTATCGGCATATTCGATTCCGGTGTAGGCGGGCTTACGGTTGTCGGTAAGATCCAGGAGATGCTCCCGGGCGAGGATATCGTCTATTTCGGCGATACGGCGCGGGTCCCTTACGGCACTAAATCGAAAGAGACGGTGACGAAATTCTCCGTCGAGAATATCGAATTCCTTATGACGCATGACGTGAAGATCGTCATAGTCGCATGCAACACAGCCTCTTCCTTAAGCCTCGATTTTCTTAAACGGTGTTTCAGGGTCCCGATCATCGGCGTCATCGAACCCGGCGCCCGCTCGGCCATCAGCGTTACGCGCAATAACAGGATCGGTGTCATCGGCACTAACGCGACGATCTCGTCGGGCGCTTACGAGAAGGCTATAAAGAGGATAAGCCCGCGATATGCGATATTTACGCAGGCCTGTCCGCTCTTCGTGCCTTTAGTTGAAGAAGGATGGGCGGCAAGCGGCGTTACGAAGACCGTGACGGAAATATATCTTAAACCGCTAAGGGCAAGGTCGGTCGATACGCTGATACTCGGCTGTACGCATTACCCGATCCTTAAAACGATCCTGCGAAAAGTTATGGGCAAGGATGTCGTGCTGGTCGATTCGGCAAAAGAGATCGCGAAAGAAGCGAAGGAGATACTGGATGTCGCCGGGCTCTTAAACGGCTCCAGGGGCAGGGGAAAGCATAGATTCTTCGTAAGCGATGAGCCGAACCGTTTCGTCCGCATCGGCGAGAGATTCCTTAAGAAGCGGATAAAATGCGTGAAGCGTTATACGTGAAGCGCTTCACGCTTCACGAACGACGTAAGTCGGAAAGAATCAGTTTATGTTCGAGATAAAAGTAAAGACCGATTTCAGCGCCGCGCATAACCTGCGCCATTATGAAGGGAAGTGCGAGCATCTCCACGGCCATAACTGGATCGTCGAAGCCGTATTCAGGTATAAAGCGCTCGGCCCAAACGGCCTTGCCGTCGATTTTAAGATAGCGAAAGCGGCGTTGGAGAACGCGATAGGCTCGCTCGACCATTCCTGCCTTAACGAACTCCCGTATTTTAAGAAAAAAAATCCTACTTCGGAAAATATAGCGAAATTTATCTATGACGGTATAAAGAAGAGCGTTAAGAGCGTATATTCTGTGGCCGTTTGGGAGAATGAGCGGTCGTGTGCCGTATATATAGAGTGAGATGGAGTTTAGTGGATAGTGTATAGTGAAGAGTGTATAGTGTGAAGAAGAAAGCGGTAATACTGCTCTCCGGCGGGTTGGATTCGGCGGTTGTGTTATTTTTTGCAAAGGAAAAAGGCTATGACTGTTTTTGCCTGAACTTCGACTACGGTCAGCGTAACTCTGTCGAGATGAGGATGGCGAAGAGGATAGCCGCTGCGGCCGGCGCGAAGCTGAAGACCGAGAGAGTCGCTCTGTCGTGGGGCGGGTCGAGCCTGTTTGCCGGCGCCGGCGCGCTGCCGTTGGACAGGAGCCCCGCGAAGATAGCGCGCGCCGGTATACCGTCGACATATGTACCGGCGAGAAATACTATATTTTTGGCCGTTGCCTCATCTTACGCGGAAGCGATCGGCGCGGATAAGGTATTCATCGGCGCGCATTCCCAGGATTCCAGCGGATATCCGGACTGCCGCAAAAAGTATCTCGAAACATTCGACCGTGTCTTACGGATCGGGACCAGACGCGGTCTCGAAAATAAACTGCGGCTCGAGTTTCCGCTTATAGATATGGGTAAGAGAGAGATAATCAGGCTTGGCGCGTCTTTAGGAGTGCCGTTCCAATATACCCGGTCGTGTTATAAGGACGGTGAGTTGCCGTGCGGCAGGTGCGACTCTTGCGTGTTGAGGCGCAAGGGTTTTAAAGAAGCCGGTCTGCGGGATCCTCTTCTGGAGTGATGATATGGTCAATGTAAAAGCAGAGATAACGGACATATTCTCTTCGATACAGGGCGAAGGCATATTCCTTGGCGCGAAACAGATATTCGTGCGCTTCAAGAGATGCAACCTCGATTGCGTATTTTGCGACGAGTCGAAGGATGCTGTTGCCGGGGAATACGGGACGGCGGAACTTATGAAGGAGATAAAGGCCCTGGAGTTATCGGAAGGGCCGCACCATTCCGTCTCTTTTACCGGCGGAGAACCGCTTTTATACTGGGATTTCCTGAAGGTTTTTCTTAAGATGCTTAAGCGGGCCCGTTTTAAATCGTATCTGGAAACGAACGGGACCCTGCCGTATGAACTTTCGAAGATCATAGACCTCGTGGATATAGTCGCGATGGATTTTAAGCTTCCTTCGTCTACCGGCGGAAGGGCTTACTGGCACGAACATAGCGACTTCCTGAAGATAGCGTCGAAGAAGAAGGTCTTTGTAAAGGCTGTGGTAACGCGTGATACGCGCAAAGAGGATATGGAGAAGGCCATCCGGCTGATAACCGGGGCGCGTAGAAAAGTGCCTTTTATTTTACAGCCCGCTTCGCCGGTGCGGCCGGGTGAGAAGCCCATAGATCATGGCCGGCTGCGGAGTTTTTTGGATATAGGGTTAAAGAGCGACATTGTAAATATGCGGGTCATACCGCAGATACACAAAATACTGAAAGTGAAGTGAGATATGACGAGATCGCCGTATGAAGGGCTGCAGGGCAGGATCCGCGCGCTCAAGACTCCGGAGATAGAGTCCTGGAAGAACCAGTATCCGGACAGGGATTACGTGATCAGGATCGACATACCGGAATTTACCAGTATATGCCCGAAGACCGGCCTGCCGGACTTCGCGGTGATAACGATAAAATATATCCCGGACAGGCTGTGTATCGAACTTAAGTCTCTCAAACACTACACTATATTTTACCGCGATATAGGGATATTTAACGAACACCTTGTCAATAGAGTGCTCGACGACATGGTCAGGGCCTGTAAGCCGAGATGGATGGAGATAGTGGGCGAGTTCAATGCCAGGGGCGGGATAAAGACGACGGTGAGCGCGGAGTATGGGGAAAAAGGCAGTGTGTAAAAGCGGTAGTGAGTAGCGGGGTATGAATATGCGGGAAGTCGGTGTTTCGAAGATAAGAGATGCGGTTTGCGAGCTCTGCCTGAAAGCGAACTTTGAGCTTAGGAAAGATGTGCTGAAGGCATTGCGGGCAAGTCTTTCCAAAGAGACGCGGCCCCGGCCGAAAAATATCATCAGGTCTATTATCGAGAATGCGAAGCTTGCCGGGAAAAAACGCATTGCCATATGCCAGGATACGGGCATGGTAGTGGTCCATCTCGAAATAGGGCAGGATGTGGCGCTTGCGGGAGGCAGTCTCAAAGAAGCGGTAAATGGCGGCGTCGAGGAGGCTTATCGGAAAGGTTATTTACGAAAGTCCGTCGTGGACAGCCCTCTAGCGCGTAAAAATACGAATACGAATACGCCGGCCATAATATATACCGAGATAGTCAACGGCGATAAGGTAAAAGTGGCCCTTTCGACAAAAGGTTTCGGCAGTGAGAATAAGAGTATGATAAAGATGTTTAAGCCGACCGAATCGCTCGAATCGATAAAGGCCTTTGTATTGGACGTGGTGAAGAAGGCCGGGCCGGGCGCCTGTCCGCCGCTCGTCCTGGGAGTAGGGATCGGGGGAACGTTCGACCGGGCGGCCTATCTGGCAAAAAAGGCGCTACTCGAGCCCATAGATAAGAAGAGCCCGAAGAGATATCTGGCTAAGTTTGAGCGGGATCTCCTGCGCGATATAAATTCGCTGGGAATAGGCCCGATGGGGCTCGGCGGGCGGACGACTGCGCTCGGGGTGAAGGTGCTTGAGGAGGCCACGCATATAGCGGGCCTTCCCGTTGCGGTGAATGTGAGCTGTCATGTAACAAGGAGCGCGGAAAAGATTATATAAAACTGTGGATAACTTATGATGCCAATGAAGGTAAAAACGCCTTTGACAAAAGAGACTATCGCCGCCCTGAAAGCGGGTGATGATGTATTGTTGAGCGGTGTCATATTTACGGCACGCGACGCCGCGCATAAAAGATTACACGACCTGATCGCGAAGGGTAAGGCCGTTCCGTTAAAATTAAAGGACGCATGTATATATTATGCCGGCCCGACGCCGCCGCGGCCCGGCCGGGCGATAGGCTCATGCGGCCCGACGACAAGCTCGCGGATGGACGCTTTTACACCCGAGCTTCTGAAGCTTGGTCTTGCCGGGATGATAGGCAAGGGCGAGAGGTCGCCGGAAGTAAAGCGCGCGATAAAGAGATACGGGGCCGTCTATTTTTTGGCCACGGGAGGGATCGGGGCTCTACTTTCCACAAAAGTTAAAACGGCTAAGGCGATACTTTTTAAAGAGTTGGGACCGGAAGCGGTCTATAAGCTGGAAGTTAAGGAATTTCCGCTTATCGTCGGTATAGATTCGAAAGGAAACGATATTTATGATTCCCATAACAAGACGAAATAGCAGGGCAGGCGACCAGTTGCGCAAGCTGAAGATAACGAAAAATTATATAAAGTATGCGGAAGGCTCCTGCCTGATAGAGCTTGGCGAGACGAAAATTATTACGACCGCGACGGTCGAGAACACGGTGCCGCCTTTTCTTAAAGGCAAAGGGACGGGCTGGATCACGGCAGAATACGGGATGATCCCGAGGTCGTGCAGGACCCGCGTGCAGAGGGAAGCCGCGAAGGGAAAGCTGGGCGGCAGGACGATGGAGATACAGCGCCTGATAGGCCGCTCCATGAGATCGGTGGCCGACATGTCTAAGATAGGCGAGCGGACGATATGGCTCGATTGCGATGTGATCCAGGCCGACGGCGGTACGAGGTGCGCGAGCATTACCGGCAGTTTTATTTCGGTCGTGCTTGCTTTTGCGCGGATGCGATCGGAAGGATTGATACAGGAGATCCCGGTCTCCGATTACGTCGCGGCCGTCAGCGTGGGAATACTGGACGGCAGGCCGGTATTGGACCTGGATTACAGCGAAGATTCCGCCGCCGAAGTCGATATGAACATAATAATGACGGGGGATGGCCGTTTTGTCGAGATACAGGGAACCGCGGAAAGAGAGCCGTTCGATAAAGACCAGATGAACAAGCTTATTACCCTTGCGCATAAAGGTATAGACGAGCTTATCGCGGCGCAGAAGAAGGTTTTGAAGGGACTGGTCAAATAATGACACGGCTTGTGATCGCGACCAAAAACGATAAGAAGCTCCATGAGCTGAAGAGATATCTTAAAGGCATAAAGGCCGGCGTGGTTTCGCTTAAAGATTTTGACCGTGTCCCGCGCATCGTGGAAAACGGCAGGACTTTTAAGGCCAATGCCGTCAAGAAGGCGCTCGTTATATCGCGATTTACTAAAGGACTCGTCCTGGCCGACGATTCCGGGCTGGCAGTACGGGCCCTCGGCGGACAGCCTGGGGTCAGGTCGTCGAGATTTGCCGGGCCCGGGAAGAGCGACAGGCAGAATAATATGAAATTACTCAGGCTCCTCCGCAAGGTGCCGCTTTCGCGCCGTCAGGCGCGTTTTGTCTGCGCCGTCGCGATCTGTGATAACGGCCGGGTCGTGAAATTAATCCAAGAGTCATGCGGCGGGCTTATCGCTTTTTCCGGGAAGGGCGGATACGGGTTCGGTTATGATCCGCTCTTCCTGATACCTGAATATAAGGAGACGTTCGGCGAGCTTGGCCTGAAGGTGAAGGATAGGATGAGCCACCGTTCGAAAGCGCTCAAAAAAGCGCGGGAATTTTTGAGGAAGTATCTATAATATAAGGTAATCCTGAGTGAGAATATATATTTCACGGGAAGTAGCGCAGCTGGCTAGCGCACTTGCTTTGGGAGCAAGGGGTCGCGAGTTCGAATCTCGCCTTCCCGACCATTCTGCTTCGCCGTTCTCGGGTTAAACTGAGGTACGGCTTCGCAGGAATAAGTTCTTTAATAGTTAATGTCCCTGTAGCTCAGCTGGATAGAGCATCTGCCTTCTAAGCAGAGGGTCGCCTGTTCGAATCAGGCCAGGGACGCCATGTACCACTCGCGTTTGCCTGTAGGTGGTATATGGCAAACGCTCGGGCTTCGCCCAGCACCCGAGCGAAGCAAGTGGTGCTGGGTACATGGCACGGCCCGCCGTGTACCTGAGCGAAGCGAATGGTACGCGGCCATGTAGTAATTTTTGTGAGTGGTGAATGCCCTGTACCTGAAAAATGCCGAAGGCATTTTGAATGGTACAGGGCACTACCTTTTAAAGAGGAAGCATGTACTACGTCTACGTCTTATTGAGCGAAAAAGATAATAACTTCTATATTGGTTTTACCGAGAACGTTGAGCAACGTCTCGACGAGCATAATGCCGGTAAGAACGCAAGCACCAGATCAAGACGTCCTTTTAAACTGATATATTGTGAAGGGCATACGTCAAAATCCGACGCATTGCGAAGGGAAAAATATTTTAAAACCACAAAGGGCAAAGTAACTCTCAAGCAAATTCTAAAAGATGCGTTATCAAATATTGAATCAAAACGCATAGATTCCTAGCTAAAAAGCACCTAGTGTAATCTCCTCTAGAAATAACGTCAATTCCGCCAGTTTCTGCCTCTCTTTATCTCTGGTTTACTTGTTGTGTGGTTTAGTGGATTTATTGCAGTTTTTGCGGTATTTGTGGTTTAAAATGTTTTGATCAATTTTATCAGCTTATCAAGCTTCTCTTTTGAGATCTTCTTACCCCTAATTGTGCGAAATAAGAAAGGCATCCTAGCCACGATCTCTTTTTCTCTGAGCTCCTTTGGCAGCCGGCCCAGCTCAAGCCTCCGCATCCGGAGCCGGGAACCGCCAATCGCGATAAGCGCTTACTCGACCCTGAAGGTAAGTGATTTTCGAATATTAATTATACAAAATGCATAACATTATGTAAAACAATTTGACAAAATGTCTGTTTATGATATACTTGTACTATGAATATCAACCAATTAATTGAATTTGATCGTCTGGCCAGAGAAGACGGTCGTAAATACAATAAAAGACGTGGTCTTTACGATGACATTGCCGGGGATGCTGGAGCTCATTTTATTGGGATTGTTGGACCACGCGGTGCCGGCAAGACAATCGTGCTCAAGCAATTGGCCCTGTCAAATGATGGGTCTTTTTATGTTTCACTGGATACTATGGAGGGCGATCTTTTTGAGCTCATCAAGACATTGCATGAAACTATGCGGACTAAGTTATTTTTGTTGGACGAGGTGCATATCTATCCGCGTTTTGAGGCTGATATCAAGAAGATCTACGATCTCCTCGATGTAAGAATAATCTTTACCAGTTCCACAGCGCTTGGGATGTATAGATCAGGTTACGATCTATCGCGGCGCGTTATCCTGAAGGCCCTTTATCCTTTTTCGCTGCGGGAGTACGCGCGCTTTAAATATGGACAGGAATTCAGCCCATTATCCCTCCGTGATATCATTGAGAAGAATATCCCTCCGGATACCTTAAGGGCGGGGGAGCATTTTTTGCCGTATATACAGGGCGGCCTTATGCCTTTCGCTCTACAGGAACCTGAACCCCTTCTACTTTTAAAAAATATCCTCAAAACCATTATTCTTAAAGACATCCCCCGTATCGCGAGACTCATGACCGATGAATTGGAAATAATAGAGCGGCTTGTCCGTTTCATAGGTCTTTCGGGAGTGGATGGTATCAATTATTCTTCGGCTGCGCAGAATGTCCATATTACGAAGTACAAAGCCGAACAGTATATCGCGCTTTTGGAGCAAGCCTTTGTTTTGCACAGGATCTTTCCAATGGGAACAAATGTAATGAAGGAGCCGAAAGTCGTCATGGCCCTGCCGTACAGGCTATTATATAGACCTTTGGATGAGGCCATAGGCGGCTTGCGGGAAGATTTTTTTGTGGAAGCATTTAAAGCTTTAGGCAAGGAGATATTTTACCTTAAATCCGTGCGCGGTAAAAAAACACCGGATTATATTATCCGGGATTTCGAAGACATTGTTTTTGAGGTTGGAGGCAAGGGTAAAGGCAGGGGCCAATTCAAGGGGATCGATATTAAAAGAAAATTTATCTTTGCCGACGGTTATGATATGACCGACATAAGGCGGCCGTTATTTCTTGTGGGGCTGCTCAAAGGATAATAGCGTGAGCGTAACGCTTCCCATGCCCATTTTGCGTAACAGTTTAGCGTAAGGAAGTATCTCAACGAGAACGTAGGGGAGGTTTAAACCTCCCCTACGTCGGGAGAACTTCTCCGCGCTAATCTGTTACCATTTTGTAGACTATTGACAAAATCGGATATGTAATGTATACTTTATTTATGCAAGGTAAAAATAAACCTTTATTTAGATATCTCAATAGCGCGTTATCCGCCCTCATAAAGAAGAAGCAGTCATGCCTTATCCTGGGGCCGCGCCAGACAGGCAAAACGACGCTTGTCAACGAATGCCTGAAAGGCGCGGCGAATGTTTCTTCATATCCCCTGCAGGATCCTTCGCTCAGGATAGAGCTGGAAAGAGACCCGTCGAGGATCATCAACCAGGTCCGCGCGTTAAAAAAGGATCCATGTGTTTTTGTCGACGAGGCGCAGAAAGTGCCGGCCTTATTCGACGCCATACAAGTCCTGATCGATAATAAAGATGCTAATTTTATCCTTACCGGCTCATCCGCGAGAAAGCTGAAAAGGCATGGCGCCAATCTACTTCCCGGCCGGATAAAAAGATACTATTTGGATCCTTTGTTATGGGGAGAGCTGGGGCTGATCAAGGATTGCGCTATAAAAGAACTTCGTATGGATAATATTAACCGCCATGTGCCTTATTCTTTCGAAGAAACGCTTGTCTACGGATCGCTGCCGGGGATCGTGACATTGCCGAAAAAAGAGAGGCCCGATTTTCTTAAAGCTTATGCGGAAATATACCTGGAAGAGGAGATCCGCGCCGAGGCGTTGTCCAGGAAGATAGGCGCGTTTTCCAGATTTCTTGAACTTGCCGCCGCGGAATCGGGAACCAGCCCTAATCTTCTTAAGCTTTCAAATGAATCCGGTGTAAGCCAGCCGGCGGTCGGGGAGTTTTATAACCTTCTTGAAGATACTTTGGTTATCGAAAGGGTGGGGCCGTTTTTAAAGAATGCCCGCAAGCGTATACTTTCTTCATCCCGCTATTACTTTTTTGATCTTGGCGTAAGGAACATCCTCGCGCGGGTTCCGATCACTCCGGATCTTATAAATACCCAAAAAGGCGTTCTTTTCGAACACTCCGTAATGCTTGAGATAATAAGAAGAGTCAAGGCGCTAAACAAAAACTATAAGGTATGTTACTGGCGGACCTCCGCGGGAGCCGAGGTTGATTGTGTGCTGGACCTGGGCGATCGCGTTATTCCCATAGAGATCAAAAGCTCTTCTTACGTCGCGCAATCGGAGATAAAAGGGTTGAGGAATTTTTTAAGCGATTATTCCGGGGCGGCAAAGCACGGATATATCATTACGATGGGCGGCAAAAAAGAGCGGTTGGCGGACAATATTACCGCTATCCCGTGGTTCGATTTGTAAATAATATTGCGGAGAGTTTTTACTCGACCCTGAAGGTAAGTGATTCTAACAGGCGTTTTCCTACCAAAAGATCCACTCTGTATAGGCCCACAGGCAGGTTTTTCCCTGGAGGTATCGTGAGCGTGACACTTCCCATGCCTTCTTTCTTTGGTATCGTAAAGATATAGTTGTCTATATGGACGTCATCGGTTACGTAGTGCCACTTTGAAATGATCTGCGTGTTGATCCTGGCATTCTTCCATTTGATCCAGCAGCATATCTTTGTCGTGCCTGCCGGGAAGGTGTCCGTCACCTTCATGGGCATCAGTTTCTCGTCGATGGCGGTCACGATCTTCGCGTCGACTATATCGACCCGTCCGTCTTTACTCGATGAGCAGGAAGATAGGATAGCCGCCGCGAAAATAGTAAACAATAGGACGAGTATATTTAGAAGTTTCACGCTTCAATTTAAACATAATAGTCTGCCTAAGTCCAGTATTTTTTGTAGAGACATTGCCGTAGAATTCTGATATACTTTTTTTATGGTTAAGCGTTTTGTCCTATTCAGAAGTTTCCGCGCGCAGATCACGGCGGTGCTCATCGTCTTGATGTGCTTCTCGGGCGCGCTCTCCAATCTCCTCGTATACGAATATTCCCTCAGGTCGCAGTTGGATCAATTAAGAGGTAAGCTTATGATCATCGCCCAGGCCCTGGTCATGTCGCTCGATCCGCAGGTTATCCTGGAGATACCTCTCTATAAGGACGGCATGGAGAGCCCGCAGTATAAATCCGTCGAAGCTAAATTGCTCAGGATAAAGGAGCTTATCCCATCGCTCGCATATATTTATATCCTTAAGGAGACAAAGAAAGAGAACTGCCTGCAATTTATAATCGACGTCCATCCAGGCTCTTACAGCGCGGCCGTCGCGCCGGCCGTTCCGGGGGAAGAATACGACGCGAAGCTTTATCCGGAAATGGCGAAGGCCTTTGGCGGTAAACTTGCCGCGGATAAGAATATGGTGACCGATAAATGGGGCGTCTTCCTGTCCGGCTACGCGCCGGTCCGCGATAGAAACGGCCGGACCGTCGCGGTGCTGGGAGTAGATATGACGGCGAATGACGTCTACAGCGTCCAGAAAGAGATGGAGAGACGCGCCCTCTTTGTCCTGGCCCTCGGCATATTCTTATCGGCGCTTATAGGCCTCATCATCGCGGGCAGGGTTGTTTCGCCGATAAGGAAATTGGTCGAAGGCACCCGCCACATCGCTTCGGGAGACCTGCAATACAAAGTTCATATTAAGGGCGCCGATGAGGTGAGGGAGCTTGCCGGCGCGTTCAATAGGATGAGTTCGAACCTGCATAAGGCAAGGCAGGCGCTCCTCAATTATTTTTACCGCGCGGTCCAGTCGCTCGTTCGCGTGCTCGAGGCGAGGGACCCGGCTACGAAGGGCCATTCGGACAGGGTGGCAAAATATTCCGTGCAGATCGCCGAGCGGATGGGCCTGCCTAAAGAACGGGTCGATCTTTTGCGCGAGGCCGCGCTCCTCCACGATATAGGAAAGCTCGGTATCCAGGAGATGATATTGAACAAAAAATCGATCTTGAGCGATGAAGACTGGCACCTTATAAAGAAACATCCCGAAATAGGCGAAGAGATATTAAGGCCCGTATCCCTGGATACAGAGCTTCTTGCCGTCGTCAGAGGGCACCATGAGCGTTTCGACGGCAAAGGATACCCTGACGGCTTGAGCGGCGACAAGATAGATATATTAACGGCAATAGTCGCGGCGGCGGATTCCTATGACGCCATGGTGTCGAACAGAGCGTACAAGAAGGGCATGACAAAAGCCGAGGCCCTGGAACAGCTTAAGGCCAACAGGGGCCTCCAATTCAGCCCCGAGGTCGTCGACGCGTTCGTCAAAGTCCTCTAAAACAAGCAAAAAAATTTGCAAAAGTCAGATTTTGTGATAAGCTTTTGATAATAGCAAGGCGCCATTAACGGTGCCTTGCCGCAGGACAAAGTGAGGGCTTGTGAAGAAGAGGAAGACGGCGGCTTTTGCGGTTTTTTTCTTTCTGGTTCAAGCTATTCAACTGGCTGGCACAGTGCCGGCGGAAAACCTTTCTCCAAATCCCCTTACCGAAATTAAAGTAGGCGGCGCCAGCCTCCCGTTCAAAGATACCTGTACTTTCCTGTGCATGGCGCTATCGCTTTACAGGTCCGATGCCTTCCAGGGCATGACGAAATCGGAATTAGCGAAGATTTACGCCCCATTCCTGGCGGATTCAGCTATACGTTTCGATTTTGAGAACCTCGATATCGGCAGGAAGGGGTGGACCAGGTATTATCCGTTTTCGGTTAGCGGCAGACAATTTGTCGCGAGGATATTTCTAACTAAAGAGATGCCGTTCCAGCCGTGCGTTACGGTGCTCTCGGAGATCGCCTGCGAGAATCTGGGCGTTACCCTGCAGGTATTGCCGGGCATAGATGAGATATTGTCCGGATGCAGGATAAGGCCGAACAATCTCTATTCGTCCTCCCAGGTCGACAAGAGCGCGTAAAAAAAATAGCTCACCATCAATCCTTTGTGCTATAATACCCCGAAATGAAAATTACATTGATAAAAGTTACGGCGCTTTTTATAATAGCCGCGTCGCTCGCGGGCTGCGCTCTCTTTTTAGCCGATGTGCCGGCCCTGTGGAAGATAAAAGAGGCGCGCATCCAGGTATTCGATAAAGAAGTCGCGGATTGTTACGACCTGACGATAAACGCGCTCGCGGAATGGAAGGCGGTCGTCTTCCAACAGCGCGTGGACGATTACATTGTCGCTATGAGGTTCGAGGATATCTTCAAGAGCTGTGTGAATACGACCGAAGTCGGGATATTCTTCACCCAGACGGCCCCTCACAAGACCGAAGTGAAAGTTACCTCCCTAAACTATAATCTCTCGCAGGCTGTCTCCCTGAAGCTATTCGACTACATAGCAAGAGATGGGAAAGAGCCGCCAAAGGCAGAGGGACAGTAAAATTGTTCTATGCTCGACCTAAAGGATAAACTTAACCCTTCCCAGCTTTCGGCGGTCTCTGCCACAGAAGGGCCCGTGCTCGTCATAGCGGGCGCCGGCAGCGGCAAGACCCGCGCCATAGAATACCGCGTCCTCAATCTCGTTACGAAGGGTGTTCCGCCGGAATCGATACTACTCCTCACATTTACCAGGAAGGCCGCGCATGAGATGATCTCGCGCGCCTCCGGGCACAATCCGAAGTGCAGGCATGTCGACGGCGGGACGTTCCATTCATTCGCGTTCAGGACGCTGAAAAAATATGCGAAAGCCCTCGGGTTGTCGAACCAGTTTTCGATCCTCGATGAGAGCGACAGCCAGGAGGCGGTCCACAGGTGCGCGGTAAAACTAGGGTTGTTCGACCATTCGACCGAAGGCGAAACGCGCCGGGGAATCGACAGAGAAACAAAATTCCCGCGCAAGGATACGCTTAAGAATATCCTCAGCATGTCGCTCAATAAGGGCCTTACGGTAGAAAAGATCCTCGAGAAAGAGTACCCGCATTTCCTTAACTTTACTTCCGACATAGAGAGACTGCGTAAAGAGTACGCCGCATACAAGATAGGGAAGAGCTACCTCGATTACGACGATCTCCTGGTATATCTTAAACTTCTCCTGGAGATAGACGAGATGCGGAAGGCCGTAGGGTCGAAATACCGCTACGTCATGGTCGATGAATACCAGGATACGAATACGCTCCAGGGCGATATTGCCTATCTTTTGGCCGCGGACCATAAAAATATAATGGCCGTCGGCGATGACGCGCAGTCTATATACGGATTCAGGGGTTCGTCGCACAAGAACATAATGGAGTTCCCGAAGAAATTTACCGATTGTAAGATAATAAAGCTCGAGGAGAACTACCGTTCGACGCAGAATATACTCGACGTGGCAAATTCCGTGCTCGAGAATATGAATAATAAATATTCCAAGTGCCTTATCTCCACAAGGCAGGATGCCGGCCAGAAGGCCAGGTTGAACTTTTTTAAGAACCAATATGATGAGGCGGAATGGATCGTCGAAAAAGTGCGGAAACTGCAGTCGGAGGACGTCGGCCTGGAAGAACAGGCGGTGCTCTTCCGGTCGGCATACGTTTCGATAGCCCTTCAGGCGGAGCTCTCAAAGAACGGTATCCCTTACCAGGTCTTCGGCGGGCTTAAATTCTACGAAACGGCCCACGTCAAAGACATAATTGCCCATATGAAGATAGTCCTGAACCCGAAGGACGAGATAGCGTGGCACAGGGTCCTTACCGTGATCGACGGGATAGGGCCGCGGACCGCCGGGAAGCTTACGGAAGCGATACTTGCCAGGACGTCGCTCGATGACATTGCCGAGCGCTCGCTCGGCGATAAGTGCGTGCCGCCGAAATCGGTCAAAGGTATAGCGCGCCTGAGGAAATTTTTGAAATCCGCGGCCGCGGGACGCGGCGAGATCGACGTCGCCGCGGTATACGCGTCGGCATTCGATTATTATTCGCCCATATTCATGCTGAAGTTCGACGACTGGAACGTGAGGATTAACGACCTCGAAGCGTTGAGGCAGATCGCCGGCCGTTATGACACCCTGGAAGAACTTTTGGCGGACTTTGCTATCGAACCTCCGGACCGCGGGGTCCTGCGGGTCGAGCCCAAGTCAAACGATGACGAGAAACCGCTTACGCTTTCGACCATACATTCCGCCAAGGGGCTGGAATGGGACACGGTCTTCATCGTAGGAATGATCGACGGGGTCCTGCCGTCCAGCTTTTCGCTCGATAACGAAGAAGAGATAGAGGAAGAGAGCAGGCTCTTTTATGTCGGGATAACCCGCGCCAGGAACAACCTGTTCCTTTCGCTTAATCACGAAGGGACCCGCGGAGGGATCACGCAATTCAATAAAGTTTCGCGCTTCCTCGAGCGGACTAATGTCCAGGCCGGACTCGACCAGACCTTTGCGCTGGAAGAAGACAGCGGAGACGGGATAACGCTTGACGATTCAGACGGTATTATGCCGTTCTATGACAGGGAATCTCTTCTGCAGGAAGTCCTCGGCCGCGGCCGGAAGCGCCGGAGATGGGGCTCGGAACAGGAATGATAAGCGCGCGCGCCATAGTTCTGGTAACGGTCTTCCTTGCGGCCGGGTTTACCGGTATTGCCTCCGGAGCAAATAGCGCCGGAGACGGTCCGGGAGCGAAAAAATTCTATGAAGCGGTTGTAAAAGCCCAGCCTAAGAACGCGAACGCGCATTACGATCTGGCGAATGCGTATTTAGTGGAGGGCCGTTATGCGGAAGCGCTGGAACATTACGAGGAGGCCAACAGGCTCGGCCTCGCCGCCTCCCGCATGGGAAATTATTATTTCAACGCATCCGTATGTTGTTCTAAAATAGGAAAGATAGACGAGGCCATAGGATATATCGAAGCCTGTCTGGAAGTGGATCCCGATCATAGCGGAGCGCGGGCGCTTCTGGCGATTTATAAGAGTAAGAAGGCGGGAAACGGGACGCCGATAGGACAACAGACTTAGATAATATTGTCCCCGTAGCTCAATTGGATAGAGTACTGGCCTCCGGAGCCAGCCGTGGCAGTTCAAATCTGCCCGGGGACGCCATGGTTCGGCGCGGAAAGACCTCTCCATTGTAAAATTGTGGAGAGGTCTTTCCGCGTCGAACCACCAAGAGGGCTAATCATGTGGCACGTCTACATAATCCAATGTTCTGACGACTCACTCTACACGGGTACCACTATCGACGTTTCTCGACGAGTAAACGAGAACGTAGGGGAGGTTTAAACCTCCCCTACGTCGGGAGAATTTCTCCGCGCTAATCTAGTACAGACTGTCAGGTAATAGATTAGCATAGAGAAGTTGCCCGACGATATTGTAGCCGACATTTAAATGTCGGCTACGACGGAGAGCTTCTTTTGGCTAAACTGTTACACTGCCAGAAGCCCCCATTAAGTAGGAAAAAGGTGGTAATTGTAGATTGACCATAAGTTTTTTTGTGGTATACTATATATAGAAGTAAGCGCAAAGTAAGCGCTTAAAGATGGACACAATGAAGCGTTCGAAAGAACGCTTTTTTTGTTTTCAGTCCAGGACGAAGACGTTCTGTGCCAATGGATTGGCTCACGAACGTCTTTTTTTTGTTTTAAGGCGGTGGTGGAATATGGACTTCAGAATGCTGCTTGAAAAGATAACGCCGGCGTTAAGGTTCATCGCGCGGAAACACCTTCTTACGGGATTCTATGACGAGAAGGACCTGTATCAGGAGATGTGTCTTTATCTGTGGCAGAATTATGCCAATGGTCTTCCGGTCGGGATAAACGAGTCTTACGTTATTAAGGGATGTGAATTTCACATACAGAATTTCATGAGGAAGGGGCGGCCAAAGATCATCATTTCCAGCCTTGACGAACTTGTCAGCCCCGGAGGAGCAACACTCGGCGATCTCCTGGAAGATAAACGGGGCGAATCCGGCGCGAGTATGGACGATAAGATAACGATAGATGAGTTAAGCGCGATGGATCTTACGGAAAAGGAGAGATCCGTTCTATCGTTCCTGCTGAAAGGGTGCACGGTACGTGAGGCCGCCGCACAGCTTGGTATATCGCATGTCATGGTATTGAAGCACAAAAAGTCTATTTTAAAGAAATGGCGTAAAAAGAAGTTACCAGGAATGTAGCTTTTTTACTTGTAGCTGGTAGTTATGCAGTTTTAGACGAAGGCGTCTTCCGGCACCGCGTGGTGCAAGAAGACGTTTTTTTATTTATCTGCCGGAGAAGAAGAGATGGATGCCCTGAGGAAATTATCGATACTTGGAATAGTTTTAAGCCTTATCCCGTTTCGTCCCGGCTTTGCCTATGCGACAGCATCTACGCATATATGGGCGCCTTCCACCGATACTCAGGCCTGGGACACCGGCCACGTTACAGCCGATGTATATGTGCCGGTTGGTGATAATTCGGACGGGAACCGTCCGGAGCCGGTAACGAATTCCGGGCTCACTTTCGGCATCCTTCCTTTCAAAAAGCTGACGGCGGAAGCAGGGTTCGACTACAAGACAGGTTACGGCGATCTTGACCGTTGGCCGATGTACTTTAACGCGAAGATCGCTATACCCGAAGACGCGTATGGGCCGCATTTTCCGGCTTTAGCGTTCGGCATATACGATGCCGGCACCAGTAAAGACAGGACTAATTATGATCTTGTTTATGTTAAGGGCGCGAAGACGTTCAAGATAAAAAACTTTTCGCTCGGCAGGTTCTCGATGGGTTATTTCTGGGGTAACCCCAAAATAATGCTGAACGAGGATTTAAAACGCGATAATAACGGCATATTCTGGGCGTGGGAAAGGACGATGCCCGAGATAAGCGATAAATTATGGGTATGCGCCGAATATCAGGGGACCCGGTCCGGTTACGGCGCGTTCAATCTGGGCGCGTCCGTCCAATTCACAAAAGATATTTCGGTTATCTGCGGTTACCAGTTCTATAACAACAGGAATCTTGCCGATACGGTTACGATACAAATGGATATTAATTATTAACAAGGGGGGGATATGATAAATTCAGGGGATACGGCTTGGGTATTGATGTCGGCGGCACTTGTCATGATGATGACAGCTCCGGGGCTTGCCTTCTTCTACGGAGGGCTTGTGAGGAGGAAAAACGTCCTTTCGACGATGATGCAGTCGTTCTTCGTGCTGTGCCTTATAAGTATCCAGTGGATACTCTGGGGCTATAGCCTTTCGTTCGGCCCGGACAAGGGGCATATAATAGGAAGCCTGGCATGGTGCGGCCTTAAGGGTGTCGGCATGGCCCCCAATCCGGATTATGCTCCTACGATACCGCACCTTTTATTCATGGTATACCAGATGATGTTTGCCGTAATAACTCCCGCCCTCATAACCGGCGCCTTCGCCGAGAGGATGAAGTTCTCCGCTTACGTTGTCTTTACCCTGGCATGGGCGACATTTGTTTATGATCCTGTCTGCCACTGGGTATGGGGGGCCGGCGGATGGCTTAAGAATATGGGGGCGCTCGATTTTGCCGGCGGTACAGTCGTCCACGTATCCTCCGGTATCTCGGCGCTTGTTTGCGCTCTCATATTAGGCAAAAGACGCGGCTACGGCCGTGAACCGATGCCGCCGCACAACCTTCCTCTTACTATACTGGGAGCCGCGCTATTGTGGTTCGGATGGTTCGGATTCAACGCGGGATCCGCGCTTGCCGCCAATGAGCTCGCGGTATCGGCGTTCATAGCTACAAATACCGCCGCGGCGGCCGCGGCGCTTACCTGGATGTTCATAGAGTGGAAGCTGATAGGCAAACCTACGATACTGGGCGGGGCGACCGGCGCGGTCGCGGGGCTCGTAGCTGTGACGCCGGCATCCGGTTTCGTCTCGCCGCTATCCGCCGCAATAATAGGCGTGGTTGTAGGGCTTATCTGTTATACCGCTGTAGCGGTGATAAAACTCAAGCTCGCTTATGACGATTCGCTGGATGCTTTCGGAGTGCATGGAGTAGGCGGAGCCACCGGGGCGATACTGACCGGACTATTGGCCGAAAAGTTCATAAATCCGGCCGGTAATAACGGTCTTTTTTTCGGCAATCCCTCGCTCCTGGGTATCCAGGCGGCGGGCGTGGCTGTCACAATTATCTATTCGGTATTTGTTACGCTGATCCTCTTAAAAGTTATAGACGCGGTTATGGGTCTAAGGGTGCCCGACGAAGAAGAGATGGCCGGACTCGATATAACCCAGCACGAAGAGAGCGCGTATACCTTATTGGACTGATAGTGTAAATACGAAATTCGAAATTTCAAAATTTGGTTAATTCGAATTTGGAAAATTGTGATTTGTTTAGAATTTCGGATTTAGGATTTTAAAATTCAAAGGAGGATGGCATGAAACTCATAATATCGATAATACAGCCGCATAAATTAGAAGATGTGTTGAAGAAACTGGATGAGAAAGAGATATATTTAAGGACAGTCTCCAATGCGCTCGGATGCGGGAGACAGAAGGGGCGTACCGAAGTATATAGAGGAAGAAAGGAGACCGGCGGGATGCTAAAAAAGGTCCGGCTTGAGATCGCCGTAAACGACGCGTTTGTCAATTCGACCATATCCGCCATAATGGAGGCCGCAAAGACCGGTAATATAGGCGACGGTAAAATATTCGTAATTAATCTGGAAGAATGTTTCAGGATACGGACGGCTGAAAAAGGTACGTTGGCTATCGGGTGAGGATCAAATTCTGCTTTGCAAAATTTCAGTTACCAAAACAGGCTCTTTTTTACTTATATATATAGTAAAAGCACAAAGTTTGTGCGAAAAGCGTATTAAAACGAGGGCGTTTTAATGCCTATACGGCATGAAAACGCCTTTTTTATTTTGCAAACCTGATAGGAGATATATGGCTAAAAAAACAAAGCAGGATATTTTGAAATTGGTAAAAGAGAAAGATGTGAAGTTTATACGCCTATGGTTTACCGATGTCCTGGGGCAGGTGAAGAGTTTTGCTATTACAGATAAGGAATTGGAGAATGCCCTGGAAAATGGTATGGGGTTTGACGGTTCATCCATTACAGGGTACCAGGATATCGAGGAATCCGATATGATCGCAATGCCGGACCCCGAGACCTTTGCCGTCCTCCCCTGGAGGCCGACAGAAAAGGCGGTCGGCAGGATGATATGCGATGTCTTAAACCCCGATAAAACACCTTACGAGGGCGATCCGCGTTACATTTTAAAAATAGCCCTTGAGCGGGCGGCTAAAATGGGCTTCGATCATTTTTATCTGGGACCGGAATTGGAATTTTTCTATTTCAGGACAGATACCTCCCCGGAAACGCTCGATAAAGGCGGGTATTTCGACCTCACAACGCTCGATGTCGCAAGCGACTTAAGACGCGAGACCGTGTTGGCCCTTGAAAAGATGGGAATAGACGTCGAGTATTCTCATCATGAAGTAGCCCCGAGCCAGCATGAGGTCGATATGAGATATAAGGATGCGCTTGAGATGGCCGACAGCGTTATAACGTATAAGATCGTAGTCAAAGAGATCGCGAGCAAGTTCGGTGTATATGCCACGTTTATGCCGAAACCCATCTTCGGGCAAAATGGCTCGGGTATGCATACCCATCAATCGCTATTTAAGGGAAGCAAAAATATGTTTTTTGACGCAAAGAGCGAAGATTTTCTTTCGGATATAGCACGTAATTATATAGCCGGTCTATTGAAACATGCCAGAGAGATATGCGCCATTTTTGCGCAGACTACGAACTCGTATAAGAGGTTAGTGCCCGGTTATGAGGCGCCGGTGTACGTTGCGTGGAGCCGCAGGAACAGGTCTGCGCTCGTCAGGGTGCCGCTCTACTATCCCGGCAAAGAGAAAGCGACCAGATGCGAGTTCAGGGCATGCGACCCCGCGTGCAATCCATATCTAACATTTGCGGCTATGCTCCACGCCGGTTTAGACGGAATAGAAAAGGGATATAAAGCGCCTAAGCCGATGGATACAAATCTCTATCATTTAACCGATGCGGAAAGAAAGCAAAAGGGCATCGAAACCCTTCCCGACTCGCTCGGTCATGCGATTTCGATAGCCGAAAACAGCGCGCTTGTGAAAAAAGTCCTCGGTGACCATATATTCCCGAGATTCGTTGAGCTGAAGAAGAAGGAGTGGGACGAATACAGGATACAGGTTCCGCAATCCGAGCTCGACAAGTATCTTTCGATCCTATGAAATTATCGCGCGATATAAGCGGTTGGATAAAGCGGCAGGTCGAGATTGCCGGTAAAAAAGGTATTGTCGTGGGATTGAGCGGGGGGATAGATTCCGCGGTAGTCGCGGCACTGTCAAAAAAGGCGTTAGGGAAGAATGCGCTCGGGTTGATCCTTCCCTGCCAAAGTTCCGCCGCGGATGAAGAACTGGCAATGAAATTTGCCGGGAAATTCGGTATAAAGATCAAGCGGCTGGATTTGACCGCGCTGTTCAACCAATTTGTTGATATGAACTATGGCGCAAGCGATATTGCGATAGCGAATCTGAAACCGCGGTTAAGAATGCTGACTTTATATTATTTCGCAAATGCGTTGGATTATCTGGTCGCCGGCACCGGAAACAAAAGCGAGCTCGAGATAGGCTATTTCACGAAATACGGGGACGGCGGTTGCGACATCCTTCCCCTGGGCGGATTGTTTAAAACAGAGGTGAGGAGATTGGCAAAAGAACTGAAAATACCCGAAGAAATAGTGAAGAGGGCGCCAACGGCCGGGCTCTGGGAAGGCCAAACCGATGAAGGTGAAATCGGGATGCCGTACAAAGACCTCGACAGATGCCTGAAAGCGATTGAAGAAAAAAGAGACGGCGGAGTCGAAAAAAGTAAACTGAAAAAAACGAAAATTATGATTGAAAGATCGACGCACAAAAGGGCGATGCCGCCGGTTTTTAGCGCTAAGGGATAATTTTTTTAAATTAATGTGCACAAAATATAGGCGTAAAAAGATGGAAGATTGTGCTATATACAAAACCGCTATTGAAGCCGTCGAGAGGCCTCTGATCGAAAAAGCCCTTGAAAGGACTTTTGGTAATCAGGTAAAAGCCGCGAAGATTTTAGGCATACATCGGAACACTTTAAAAACAAAGATCGTTAAATTCGGCATTAACCCGGAGAAATGGAAAATTTAATGCGGCATCACGATCTTCCTCTAAAACAAGGGCTTTACGATCCGGGATTCGAACATGATTCCTGCGGGGTGGGGTTTGTTTGTAATATAAAAGGCGGGAAATCATACACGATCGTGAAAAAAGGCATCGAGGTGCTCGAACGGCTGAGCCACCGGGGCGCCGTCGGAGCGGACCCGAAGACGGGCGATGGCGCGGGCATATTGATCCAGACGCCGCATAAATTTCTGTCGAAAGAATGCATGAAGCTGGGCATAACCTTACCGGAACCCGGGCGGTACGGTACAGGACTGGTCTTTTTACCGGGCAGCGATGAGGATAAGAAATTTTGCACCGATATGTTCAAGAAAATTATCGAAGAAGAAGGCCAGACGCTTCTGGGGTGGCGCGATGTTCCCACAGACAGCTCCGCGATAGGCCGGAGCGCAAAAGATACGATGCCTTTTATGGCGCAGGTATTTATAGGAGCCGGTGATAATCCCGGCGGCCAGCTTGCCTTCGAAAGGAAGCTTTATGTAATCCGCAAGCGTCTTGAAAGCGCGGTCAAGGCATCAGAGGCAGGGCAGAAATTTTTCTTCTATATTACAAACTTGTCGTCGAGGACATTAGGTTATAAAGGGCTGCTGATGCCTTCGCAGTTGAGAGATTTTTTCCCCGATCTTAAAGACATCTCCATGGAAAGTTCCTTATGCCTGGTCCATTCACGGTACAGCACCAATACCTTTCCGACATGGAACCTGGCGCAGCCGTTCCGGTTCCTGGCCCATAACGGCGAGATAAATACTTTGCGCGGCAATGTGAACTGGATAAGCGCCAGAGAACGGCAGATAACGAGCGAGCTCTTCGGCACAGACATAGAGAAACTGAAGCCTATCATAGTTAAGGGCGGCAGTGATTCTGCCGCTATAGATAATGTTTTTGAGCTCCTGGTTTTATCGGGTAGGTCCCTTGAACACGCGATGATGATGCTGATACCCGCGGCATGGGAGCATGACAGGTCCATGAGCAAGGAGCTCAAGGACTTTTACAAATATCACGCCTGCTTGATGGAACCGTGGGATGGCCCGGCCGCGATAGCGTTTACAGACGGTAAAAATATCGGAGCGGTGCTTGATAGGAACGGCCTCAGGCCCGCCCGTTATATAGTCACTAAAGACGACTTTGTAGTTATGGCTTCGGAAGCCGGCGTCCTGGATATAGCGCCGGCGGATATCAGGGTTTCCGGCAGGCTTGAGCCCGGAAAGATCTTTTTTATAGATACGGTCTCCGGCCGGATAATCCACGATTCCGAGATAAAGGAAAACGTATCGGGGCGCTGCCCGTATGGTAAATGGAACGCGGCGAATATGGTTAATCTCGATAAGTTGGCCGCGGCGGGGCCTGATAATAGAGATAATACGGAAAACATCATGCAATCGCTTAAAGCCTTTGGATACTCGCGCGAAGACCTTAAAATAATAATAAAGCCGATGGCCGATGAAGGCAAAGAACCTGTCGGCTCTATGGGCAATGATACTCCTCATGCTTTTTTGTCGAAAAAGCCCCAGCTCCTTTACAGTTATTTTAAGCAATTATTCGCGCAGGTGACTAACCCCCCGATAGACTCTATACGTGAAAAGCTTGTCATGAGCCTTGAGAGTTTTATAGGCCCGGAAAAAAATATATTGGAGGAGACCCAGGAACATAGCCATCGGCTGAGGGTAAAAAATCCGATATTAACCGATGAAGATCTCGAAGGTATACGGGATATAAGCGTAAACGGGTTCAGGACAAAGACGATATATACATTCTTTGACGCCGGGACGGGCAGTAAAGGTTTCGTTCAGGCTCTGGACAGGATCTGTTTTGAAGCCGAGTTCGCCATTGAGAAGGGTTACTCTTTTATAATATTAAGCGACCGGGGTACGGATAAAGATAATATCGCTCTTCCCGCGCTTTTGGCCGCGAGCGCCGTCCATCAACACCTTGTGCGAAAGACCATACGCTCGCAGGTCGCGCTGATAATCGAAAGCGCGGAACCCAGAGAGGTTCATCATTTTGCCCTCCTCTTCGGTTATGGCGCGGATTGCGTAAACCCGTATCTCGCGTATGAAGCGGTAAAGTATCTGATAAATGAAAAAGAGGCCGCGCTCGACCTCAAAACCGCCCTGAAAAACTACAATAAGGCCATTACCGACGGGATATTGAAGATATTGTCGAAGATGGGGATATCTACCTTGAGGAGCTATCGCGGCGCTCAGATATTCGAGGCGCTGGGCTTAGGCGACGCCTTTGTAGAGAAGTATTTTACCGGCACCATATCGAGGATCGGAGGCCTCGGGCTTGATGATATCGCGGCAGAAGCGATAGCGCGGCACCGGGAGGCCTATTCGGAAATAGATGAGGACGCGCCTCATCTGCCTAGCGGCGGGGTGTATCAATGGAAAAAAGACGGAGAATTCCATCTTTGGAATCCCGAGAGCATAGCCGCCCTGCAGGACGCTGTCCGCGGGAATGACCTCGATAAATATAAAGAATTCGCGCGGCTTATAAACGACCAGTCAGATAACCCCACGACCCTGAGGAGCCTTATTAAATTTAAAAGAGGCGAGGGCATCCCTATCGATGAAGTCGAAAGCGCCGGGAGCATAATGAAACGGTTCGTTACGGGCGCGATGAGTTTTGGTTCGATATCAAGGCCTGCGCATGAAACGATAGCTATCGCGATGAACAGGATAGGCGGCAAATCCAATACCGGCGAAGGCGGCGAGGATCCCAACAGGTTCGTAACCCTGCCTAACGGCGATTCGAGAAGAAGCGCCATAAAGCAGGTTGCGTCCGGACGGTTTGGCGTTACCACGAACTATCTTGTCAATGCCGATGAGATACAGATAAAGATAGCGCAGGGAGCAAAGCCCGGCGAGGGCGGCCAGTTGCCCGGACATAAGGTAAATGAAATAATCGCCCGGACGAGATTCACAACCCCCGGCGTCACCTTGATATCTCCTCCGCCGCACCATGATATATATTCCATAGAAGACCTCGCGCAGCTTATATTCGACCTGAAGAACGTTAATCCCGGGGCAAGGGTGAGCGTTAAACTCGTCTCGGAAGCGGGCGTAGGGACGGTCGCGGCAGGTGTCGCTAAGGGACACGCCGACATGATACTTATTTCCGGCGGCGACGGAGGGACGGGCGCTTCTCCCAGGAGCTCGATACGTTACGCCGGGCTTCCGTGGGAATTGGGCTTATCCGAGACGCACCAGACGTTGATGCTTAACGGATTACGCTCAAGGGTCCGTTTGCAGACAGACGGGCAGATGCGCACGGGCCGCGATATAGCGATCGCGGCTTTGCTGGGAGCCGAGGAGTATGGGTTTTGCACGGCCGTGCTTGTCGCGTCCGGGTGCGTCATGTTGAGGCATTGTCATTTGAATAATTGTTCCGTAGGCGTGGCAACGCAGGACGATATATTGCAGAAGAGATTCAAAGGCAGGCCGGAATATATCGTGGCATATTTCCGGTTCGTCGCCGAAGAGCTCAGGGAGATAATGGCAGAGCTCGGGTTAAAGACCATAGATGAAATGATAGGGAGGACGGATCTTTTGGAAATAGACAGAGAGATCATCCCTTCGAAGGCCAAAGGAATAGATTATTCCTGTATCCTGTATAAGCCCGATTTTTTTAATAAGACCGCCCGGTACTACACGCCGCATCAGGATAGCGGGCTCGACCAGGTTCTTGATAAAAAGCTTATAAAGATGTGTGAAGACGCTGTCAAAAATAATAAACCGGTAAATATATCGGTAGATATCAACAATACGAATAGATCGGCCGGGGCGATGTTGAGCGGTGAGATGATAAGAAGATATGGAGACGGAGTTTTCCTGGAAGATACCATATCGTGCAAGTTTAAGGGCACTGCCGGGCAGAGCTTCGGGGCGTTTCTTGTCAAAGGTATCACTTTCGAATTGGAAGGTATGGCGAATGACTACGTCGGGAAAGGTATCTCCGGAGGTAAAATTATAGTCTACCCCGACAGAAGGTCCGGTTATAGGCCGGGTGAAAATATAATAATAGGCAATACCGCTTTCTATGGGGCGATATCCGGCGATGCGTATATATGCGGCGCCGCCGGAGAAAGATTTTGTATCAGGAACTCCGGGCTATACGCCGTAGCCGAAGGTGTCGGTGACCACGGGTGTGAGTATATGACAGGCGGGAGGGTTGTGATACTTGGACCTACCGGCAGGAATTTTGGAGCCGGGATGTCGGGCGGTATCGCTTATGTATACGACGAAGATAATGTATTAAAAGATAGGTGTAATATGGACATGGTTTTGTTAGAACGTCTTAAAAAGGATGACGAGGTCACAGTCTATTATCTTCTCCATAATCATTTTAAACATACGGGGAGCGAAAGAGCGAAGATGATAATCTATAACATGGGCGATAAATTGAAGAAATTTGTCAGGGTCGTTCCGGTAGAGTATAAGCGTATACTGGAAGGGGTAAAGGTCGTTGAAAAACTTGACCTGGCGGAAGCGCTTGACGGGTAGCCCTGCTTCGCCCTCAAGGCGCTTAGATAACGGCAGGGCTTCACAGGGTTAACGGAAGGTATTTATGGGTGACGTGAAAGGTTTCTTAAAAATAGCCAGGCAGAACGGCCGGTGCAGGCCGGTCTGCGAACGTCTTCTCGACTTCGGGCGGGTATCTATGCCGCGGCCTGATGAACAATCGCGGGAGCAGGCGTCGCGCTGTATGGACTGCGCGACTCCATTTTGCCATTGGGCCTGCCCTTTGGGGAATTATGTCCCCGAGTGGAATGATCATATATTCCACGATAACTGGAAAGAGGCGCTCATATTACTGGACGCCGCAAACAACCTGCCTGAGATAACCGGCAGGGTTTGCCCCGCGTTATGCGAATACTCCTGCGTCCTGGGACTAAACGATGACGCGGTTACGATACGCGAAAACGAGCTCGCTATTATAGAATACGGATTCAGGAACGGGCTCATTAAGCCGGTCCCGGTAAAGAAGAGGACGGGGAAAAAAATAGCCGTGATCGGTTCCGGACCGGCCGGACTGTCCTGCGCGGCGCAGTCGAACAGGGCCGGTCACAGCGTGATTGTTTTTGAGCGCGATGGGAAACCGGGGGGCATACTGCGCTACGGTATCCCGGATTTTAAATTAGAAAAAGAGCTTCTCGACAGGCGGATCGATATATGGGAAAAAGAAGGAATTGTTTTTAAAACGGGTGTGAACGCTGGGGTGGATTATCCTGCCGGCAGGCTTCTTGATGAGTTTGATGCCGTCTGCCTTTGCTGCGGCTCGCGCCTTCCCCGGGATCTCAAAATAGAGGGAAGAGAGTTAAAAGGCATATATTTCGCGATGGATTACCTTACCCAGTCGAACAGGCGCGTAAGCGGCGAACGGATGCCGCATAATGAGCTTATCGACGCAAAAGGCAAAAAGGTTGTTGTGATAGGCGGCGGGGATACGGGGGCCGATTGCGTGGGTACCGCCCATCGCCAGGGGGCGTCTTGTGTGGCGCAGATAGAGGTCCTCCCTAAACCCGGAGCGGAAAGGACCGCCGATTGTCCCTGGCCGGGATACCCGAATCTTTTAAAGAAGACGTCGAGCCACGAAGAAGGCGGTGAGCGCCATTGGTCGGTTACGACAAAACGCTTTGCCGGCGAAAACGGTTCAGTAAAGAAGCTTTTCTGCGAAACGGGCGGTAAGGAACTTGAGATAGAAGCGGATCTCGTAATTCTCGCTATAGGATTTTTACACCCGGAGCACTCGGTCCTTCTAAAAGATCTCTTTATCGAATTTGATAAACGGGGCAATGTGCGGGCGGAGGACGGTTATAAAACTTCGGCAAAAAAAGTATTCGCTGCCGGCGATATGAGACGCGGCCAGTCATTGGTGGTCTGGGCTATTTCGGAAGGCCGGCGTTCGGCGTATCATATCGACAGGTATCTTGAAGGTGAAAGTGATTTACCGCTAATATGAGGCCCCTTATCTTTTGAGGGTGGAAAATTATGATATCGACAGGTATAAAAGGGCTGGATACGGTCATTACCGGATTGAGAGCCGGAGATAACGTAGTCTGGCAGATAGACGATATAGAAGAGTATGCCGGCCTCGTTAAACCTTTTGTAAGCCAGGCGCTCAGGGAGAAAAGGAGGATCGTATATATAAGGTTCGCCTCGCATAGAGAGCTTATCAAACCTTCAAGGCAGATAGCCAGGTACGAACTGAATGCCGACGCGGGATTCGAAGACTTTACTACAAAAGTGAATAATATTATTACGGATTGCGGCGAGGGGGTATATTACATATTCGATTGCCTGTCGGAACTGCTCTCGGCGTGGGCGACGGATACGATGATAGGTAATTTCTTTATGGTCACCTGTCCTTATCTTTATGAGTTGAAGACGGTCACGTACTTCTCGATATTGCGGAATAACCATTCCTTTAAATCGATAGCTTCTATACGCGAGACTACGCAGCTGCTCCTGGACGTCTACTGCTGCGAAGGTAATACTTACATACATCCTTTGAAAGTGTGGAACCGGTATTCGCCGACGATGTTTCTCCCGCATCAAAGGAAGAATGATAAATTCATCCCGGTCATCGACAGCGTTAACGCCGCTAAGATACTATCGTATATTCACGAGAGAGGTTCCGAGAGCGCCAAGCGGAATCTCGATTACTGGGACCGTCTCTTTCTCGACGCGGAAGAGCTCGCCGGCAGTCCTGCTTTAAAAAAGGCGAAGACCAGAGAGGCGGTCAAAAAACTGTGCGGCATAATGATAAGCTCTAATAAGAAGATCCTTCCCCTGGCGATGGACAATTTCCCGCTGGAGGAGCTGATAGAAATAAAATCGAGATTGATAGGGACCGGTTTTATCGGCGGTAAGAGCGTGGGCATGCTTTTGGCCAGGAAGATACTATCGAAAAAGGTGCCCGGCTGGGAGAACCTTTCCGAACCGCACGATTCATTTTATATAGGGTCGGACATATTCTACTCATATATAGTCCAGAACCGGTGGTGGAAATTACGGATGCAGCAGAAGACGGAGGACGGATATTTTACTTCGGCGAAGATCTTGAAAGAAAAGATGCTTTATGGCGTATTCTCCGAGGATATTATGGAAAGTTTTCAGCAGATTATCGAATACTTCGGCTCATCGCCGATAATAATACGTTCGAGCTCGCTCCTGGAGGACGGGTTCGGGAACGCGTTTGCCGGGAAATACGAAAGCATATTCCTGGCAAACCAGGGAAGCCCCGAACAGAGATATATCCAGTTTGCCGAAGCGGTAAAGAAGATATACGCAAGCACAATGAACGAAGATGCGCTCGTATACAGAAAACAAAGGGGACTGGACAGGATGGATGAACAGATGGCGCTCCTGGTCCAACGTGTCTCGGGCGCGCACCATAAAAACTATTTTTTCCCCGATCTCGCGGGCGTCGGGGTTTCCCACAATACTTATGTATGGAGCGAGGGTATGGATCAAAAGGCGGGGATGCTCAGGATCGTATTCGGGCTTGGCACGCGGGCGGTCAATCGCGTCGAAGGTGATTATCCCAGGATGGCGGCGCTGGATAATCCGTCGCGAAGGCCGTATTCGGAGAGGGATGACCTCAAGCGGTTTTCACAGCATGAGGTAGATGTTATAGATACGGAAGAGAATGCTTTTAAGACCGTTTCGTTCGAAAGTATCGTAAACGAGCGTCTCTACCCGAAAATAGACCGGATAGCCGTTAAAGACTACGATGCGATGCGGATAATGAACGAAACGGGCGCTCAGGAAAAAGAATACTGGATCCTGACGCTTGATGATGCGCTTGATAATGGGATGCTTATAAGTTCCTTTACTAAGATACTTGCGTCCCTGGAAGAAGCCTACGACTATCCGGTCGAGATAGAATTCACGGTGAACTTTACAAAGAACAACAGGTTGAAAATAAACCTTTTGCAGTGCAGGCCGCTGCAGACACGAGGCCTCGGCCGCAGGACGGCGGTGCCGCCCGGCATAAGCAAAAAAGATATGCTTTTTGAATCGAAAGGATATTTTTTGGGCGGGAACATCGCGCAGGATATAAAGAGAGTTATATTTGTCGACCCGAATAAATATAGTGAGCTTGCGCAGTCCGATAAATATGAAGTTGCCCGCATCGTGGGGGCATTGAACAGGACCATCGATAATAAGGAAAAATTGCCGGCTATTTTGATGGGGCCCGGGAGATGGGGCACTACAACGCCGTCATTGGGCGTTCCGGTAAAATTTGCCGAAATAAATAATATAACGGTTCTCGTCGAAATTGCTTTTTCCGATGGTAATCTCATGCCGGAATTATCTTTTGGAACACATTTTTTCCAGGATCTGGTGGAGACAAATATATTTTATACCGCGTTATTCCCCGAAAAGAAGGATGTTGTATTCAACCGCGGCTGGCTTGATAAATCGGAAGATATATTAACAGAGCTTTTGCCTCAATATGCCGGGTATAAAGGCGTTGTCGCTGTTTACGATGCGGGCGAAAGAAATTTGAAGATAATATCGGATATTGTATCGCAAAAGATCGTCTGTTTTTCCAGGGAGGGATGATTAAATGGCCAAGTATATCTTTGTAACGGGGGGTGTTATTTCGAGTCTGGGCAAGGGGATCGCTTCCGCCTCTATAGGTAAAATACTGGAATCCCGGGGCTTGAAAGTGACGCTGATGAAATTCGACCCGTATATCAACGTCGACCCGGGAACGATGAACCCTTATCAGCACGGCGAGGTCTATGTCACCGAAGACGGAGCGGAGACGGACTTAGACCTCGGCCATTATGAGCGTTTTACCGGCGCCCGCATATCAAAATTCAACAACATAACAACCGGCCAGATATATAACTGCGTGATATCCAGGGAGAGAAAAGGCGATTATCTGGGAAAGACCATACAGGTCATCCCGCATATTACCGACGCGATAAAAGAGAGGATTAGAAAATGCCAGGAGGTCTCGGGCGCGGAGATAGTCATTGTCGAGATCGGCGGCACCGTCGGGGATATCGAAAGCCTGCCGTTCCTTGAAGCGATCAGGCAATTCCGGCTGGATATGGGTTACGACAATGTCCTTTATATACACCTTACTCTTGTCCCGTATATAAAAGTGGCGGATGAGGTCAAGACGAAACCCACCCAGCACAGCGTGGGGACCCTGCGTGAGATCGGCATCATCCCCGACATATTGGTATGCCGGACGGAAAAACCGTTATCGGACAGCGTCAAGGAGAAGATATCGTTATTCTGCAATGTGAAGAAAGAGGCGGTTATCGAATCTCCCGACGTGGATTCTATATACCAGATACCCCTAGTATTTAAAAAGCAGATCCTGGACGAAATAATCTTAAGCCATTTTAAATTAATATGCAAGTTCTCGGACCTTAATGATTGGGAAAAATGCGTAGTAAGTAAAACGCTTAACCCCGATAATAAAGTAACCGTCGCGGTGATCGGTAAATATATCGAGCTGCAGGACGCCTACAAATCGATATATGAAGCGCTTGCCCATGCCGGGATCCATAACGATGCCAGGGTGGAAATAAAAAAGATCGATTCCGAGGACCTGGAAAAAGGGGGCATAGAAAAGATATTGGCGGGTATTTCCGGCATACTCGTCCCCGGAGGGTTTGGTTATCGCGGTATCGAAGGGAAGATCAAGGCGGTCAAATTTGCGCGCCGGAACAATATCCCGTTTTTAGGAATATGCCTTGGAATGCAATGCGCAGTTATAGAGTTTGCGAGGCATGTCTGTAATTTGAAGGGCGCCAGTTCAGCGGAATTCAGGAAGACGAAATATCCGGTGATCGACTTGCTCGAAACGCAAAAAGGGGTAAAGGACCTGGGAGGCACAATGCGCCTGGGAGCGTACCCGTGTAAGGTCAAAAATAATAGTCTTGCACACAGGGTTTACGGTAAAGGCCTGATCGATGAGCGTCATAGGCACAGATATGAATTTAATAATAAATATAGAAAAGAGTTCGAGAAAAAGGGTATGATATTTTCCGGGATATATCCTAAGAAGGGTCTGGTCGAGATAGTCGAACTAAGGGATCACCCGTATTTCATCGCCGTACAATTTCATCCTGAATTTAAATCAAAACCCGACAAAGCGCATCCTTTGTTCAGAGAGTTCATCGGGGCGGCTCTTCGACAGGCTCAGGGCTTGTCCTGAGCTTTTGCCGAAGGACGGCGCTGGAGAAAACGAGTTAAAGATATGGAAGCGATACTGGCTTTAGAAAGCGGAAAGATCTTTAAGGGACAGTCTTTCGGCGCAAGAGGCGAGGCTTGCGGCGAGGTTGTCTTTAATACAAGCATGACAGGCTACCAGGAGATCATTACCGATCCTTCTTATAAGGGGCAGATCGTTACCATGACCTATCCTCTGATAGGTAACTACGGTGTAAACAAAGAAGACGTGGAATCGCGAAGGCCGTTTCTGGAGGGCTTCGTAGTGAAGGAATACAGCAAGGTCTTCAGCAGCTGGCGGGCCTCAAAGCCGCTGGGCGAGTATCTTAAAGAGAATAATATCTTAGGCATCGAAGGCGTGGATACGCGCTCGCTTACTCTCCATATAAGAGAGGCGGGCGCTATGAAAGCCGTGCTGTCTACGGAAGATTTGGACGGGAAGAGATTGGTTAAAAAAGCCGGGGCTTCGCGAGGCTTGATCGGAGTAGACCTGGTTAAAGAAGTAACCTGCCGGAAGATTTACAGGCGGGAGGGCCGGGGAAAATTAAAAGTCGCGGTTATCGACTGCGGGTTGAAACTCAATATTTTGAGAATGTTATCCAGAAATGGATGCGGGATAATAGTTGTGCCGGCCTCGACCGCCGCGGCGGATATTTTGAATATGAAAGTCGACGGGGTTTTAATCTCCAACGGGCCGGGAGACCCGGCGGCAGTCCGCTACGTTGTAGAAAATGTAAAAAAACTGATAGGAAAGATACCGATCTTCGGGATCTGTCTCGGTCAGCAGATATTGGGCCTCGCCTTCGGCGGCAGTACATATAAGCTAAAATTCGGCCATCACGGCGCAAACCAGCCTGTAAAAGATTTGGATACCGGCAAGGTATATATTACTTCGCAGAACCACGGTTTTTCTGTCGATATGAATTCACTCGATAAGAGATATCTCCGGGCAACGCACATAAATTTAAATGACCGGACGCTCGAGGGGATGCAGCATACGAAATTACCGATATTCTCCGTCCAGTTCCATCCCGAAGCTTCGCCGGGCCCCCATGACGCGGAGTATCTGTTTAACAAATTTGCGGGAATGATGAGACATGCCAAAACGAAAAGATATTAAAAAGATATTGATCATCGGCTCGGGCCCGATCGTGATCGGCCAGGCCTGTGAATTCGACTATTCCGGGACACAGGCCTGTAAGGCGCTGAGGGAAGAAGGCTTTAAAGTGGTGCTGGTCAATTCCAACCCTGCTACCGTGATGACCGATCCCGAGACGGCCGACATCACTTACATCGAGCCGATAACTCCTGAATTTGTCGAACGGATCATCGCTAGGGAGAGGCCTGACGCGCTTTTACCTACGCTTGGCGGACAGACGGGTTTGAATACCGCGGTTAAATTGGTTGAAAACGGTACCCTCCGTAAATATAAAGTTAAGATGATAGGGGCGAGCTATGAAGCGATCAAGAAAGCGGAGAATAGGGAATATTTTAAGAACTCGATGATAAAGATAGGCCTCGATCTGCCAAGAAGTCTTTTAGCCCATAATATGAAAGAAGCCCTTCGCGCCGCGAAGAGGATCGGGCTGCCGGTTATCGTAAGGCCGAGTTTTACATTGGGCGGGACCGGCGGCGGAGTCGCTAAGAACATGGCGGAATTCAAGCGGATAGCGGACCTGGGATTGAAGAACAGCATGATAGGCGAGATCCTGATCGAAGAATCGGTTGTGGGCTGGAAAGAGTATGAGCTTGAGGTAATGAGAGACGGAAAAGATAATGTGGTCATAGTTTGTTCGATCGAGAATTTCGACCCTATGGGAGTGCATACGGGAGATTCCATAACGGTTGCGCCTGCTCAAACTTTGACGGACAAAGAATATCAAAAGATGAGAGACGCGGCCATCGCGATTATTAGAGAAGTGGGCGTCGAAACCGGCGGTTCCAATATACAATTCGCGGTCAACCCGCGGAACGGCAGGATGGTGGTTATCGAGATGAATCCAAGGGTATCGAGAAGCTCCGCTCTGGCGAGCAAGGCGACGGGGTTCCCGATCGCGAAATTTGCGGCAAAGCTAGCGGTTGGTTATACGCTTGATGAGATAAGGAACGATATCACGAAAGAGACCCCGGCATCATTCGAGCCGGTAATCGATTACTGCGTGGTTAAGATCCCGAGATTCACTTTTGAAAAATTCCCCGAAGCGAAAGACGTCCTCGGGATCTCCATGAAATCCGTGGGCGAGGCAATGGCTATCGGCCGCACATTAAAAGAGGCTCTCCAGAAGGGGCTGCGCGGCATGGAGATCGGGCATACCGGCCTGGACAATAAGTCAAATTACAAAAAAATACCCCGCAAGAAGATACTGCAAAGACTGCGAGATCCTAATGCTTCAAGGATTTTTTACATTAAATATGCGCTGCAGAAAGGCTATAGCGCGGCAAGCATAGCCCGTATAACGCGCATCGATCCTTGGTTTATTCAAAATATTAAAGAGATAACCGATTTTGAGACGGTTCTCAAGAAAGAGTTTTTAAAAAACAGATCCTTAAATAAAGAATATTTACGAAAGGCCAAGGAATACGGTTTTAGCGACAGCCAGATCGCATCCTTATCCGGTGTCGACGAAGCGTCCGTAAGGAAGACGCGAAAAAATAACGGAATCGATACGACATATAAACTTGTAGATACCTGCGCCGGCGAGTTTGAGGCGTATACCCCGTATTATTATTCAACGTACGAGCAGGAAGACGAGAGCCATGTCTCCAAAAAGAAGAAGATAATGATATTGGGCGGCGGCCCTAACAGGATAGGCCAGGGGATAGAGTTTGACTATTGCTGCTGCCATGCGTCTTTTGCCCTGAAGGAACTCGGCTTCGAGACTATCATGGTGAACTCCAACCCGGAGACGGTCTCTACAGATTATGACACGTCCGACAAGCTCTATTTCGAACCGCTGACTTTTGAAGACGTCATGAATATAATCGAAAAGGAAAAGCCGTACGGTGTGATAGTCCAGTTCGGCGGACAGACTCCTCTCAACCTGGCAAAGCGGCTTAAGAGCGCCGGCGTTCCCATTATCGGCACCAGTGTTAAATCTATCGATATCGCCGAAGACAGGGATAAATTTGCCCGGATCATCAAAAAATTAAAGATCAATCAGCCGGAAAACGGTTCCGCGTCCTCGGTAAAAGAAGCGGTGGTGATTGCCAGGCGGATAGGCTTTCCTGTATTGGTAAGGCCGTCATATGTTTTAGGCGGCCGCGCGATGAAGATAGTATATGACGAAGACGATCTGCTTAAATTTGCCGGGGAGGCGCAAAAGGCCTCGCCCGACCATCCTATATTGGTGGACAAATTTTTGGAAGATGCCGTAGAGGTTGACGTTGACGCGATCTCCGACGGGAAAAGTACCGTCATAGGCGGGATAATGGAGCACATCGAAGAGGCGGGCATCCATTCGGGCGATTCGGCCTGCGTGCTTCCTCCGCATACTTTAGGAGATTCTATCATTAATGTGATAAGGGAGTATACTTATGCCTTATCGAAAGAATTGAACGTTAAAGGCTTAATAAATATCCAGTTCGCCGTAAAAGGAGAGAAGGTCTATGTACTGGAGGTGAATCCCAGGGCCTCGCGTACTATTCCTTTTGTGAGTAAGGCGATCGGCGTTCCGCTGGCTAAAATGGCGGCTAAGATCATGGCGGGCAAGACCCTTAAAGAGCTTGGGTTTACTGTCGAGAAACAGGTGAAGCATATATCGGTCAAGGAGTCGGTCCTGCCGTTCTCGCGTTTCTCCGGAGTCGATATTTTATTGGGTCCGGAGATGAAATCGACCGGAGAGGTAATGGGGATAGATTCTTCTTTCGGAAAGGCATTTTATAAATCCCAGATCGCCGCAAATCAAGCGCTTCCCCGCAAAGGAGATATATTCATAAGCGTAAAAAACGGCGACAAAAGAGATATGGTATTTATAGCAAAAAAACTTTTCGACATGGGCTTTAAGCTTATCGCCACGGAAGGCACTTACAAGGTGCTCTCATCCAATAACATAAAGGCGCAGATGGTCGGGAAGATAAATGAAGGTGACGCGAGGATATTGGATCTCATTAAAAACGGAAAACTCAAATTGATCATAAACACTACTTCGGGCCAGAGCGGACAATTAGATATGAAGCTTATAAGGAATTCGGCGGTCATGCGCGGCATCCCTTGCATAACTACGATCCAGGGAGCGCAGGCAGCGGTAAACGGAATGGAAGCTGTGTTAAAAGGCAGGCTGGAGGTAAAATCTATCCAGGCATATCACGCCTAAAAAATCCGAATTTACTTGATAATCACTATATTACCCCTATAATAGATACGAAAATTCCACATATCTATGGACGACGAACAATACCTGCAAAAACAAGACGCATGGCTCAAAGAATTCGAATCCCTCTGTCTGCGGTGCGGGGCCTGCTGCGGCGCCGCGCAGGATCCGTGCTTGAACCTTGCCAAAACCCCTGACGGCAGATATACTTGTAAGATATATACCAGAAGGTTGGGCAGTCAGAAGACCGTTTCGGGTCGTACCTTTACCTGTGTCCCGATAAACGAGGTCATTAAAAAAGGATTGCCTTATTCGTCTTGCGGTTATCTTACCCGAAAGATATAAGTAATGATACCAAGGAAGCTCTATATATCCCTATTGGCGTTTACAATCGTTTTTCCTTCCGCAGTCTTTCCGCAGGGCCAGCAGGAAGAGGTAGAATACAGAAAATTCAAGCTTGAGAGGGGCGCCTGCGATACAGCTATTCTCTATCGCCAGACCGGCAAAGGCATGGATATCGGCGTCTCGGCGATAGCTACGGGCAAAGGCGCCGATTTCAGGAAGTGGAAGATAATGGATATAAAGCTTCACATCGACGACGAAAGGATAAAGCCGGACGGTACGGATAAATTCTATGTAAGGGAAGAATCTTTCTGGCGGATACCGGCGGCCGTCCTTTTCGCCGCTTTAGGGACGCAGATCCCGGTCTCCGGCAGCGGCCTCGAACAGGGGATCGCAAAAGCCGGCATGGCCATCGGCCTGGGGCTTTTAGTCTGGCAGGCGAAGGGCGACATAAGCGGGGAGAGGGCATTTTTTCATTTGAAAGGAGAGCTTGCCGAAAAGGCGTTCGACGGTAAAAGCTTTGCCGAGATACGGCTGGAGAACGAGGGCGAGCATTGGCAGGATACGGTAAGAATAGGTATTGCAAGGCCGTCCTTTAAGCCCGATAATAGAGGAGCCTATATCGGGATGGATAGGGCTCAGCTGACAAAGCTGATGGATGATCTCGGGGCGAAGGTAAAAGGCCTCGAAGAAGCGCAGTCCTCATATAAGTACGGCAAGGATCCGGAATACGACCGGCTGGAGTCCGAGATAGAGGGTATCCAGACACAGCGCGCTATAGCTTACAAGGTCTGGTTCGAGAAGAAAGAGGATTGACCAAAGAGGGGGTACGAATGAAAGCCAGGATTTTGTTTATATCGGCCGTATCGATGATCTTGTGCGGCAATATTTTTGCCGCGGAAAGTATCCGCATTACACCTGTAGTCAAGATCGTGAAGGAATGGTCTCCGTCGGTGGTGAATATAAGCACCGAACAGGTCGTACTTATGCAGGCCCATCCGTTAATAAGCCAGATCGGCGTGCCCAACGAGTTGATCAACCAGGCTGCTATCCCGATGGGGACGATGAATCTGAAGAGCGTCGGATCCGGAGTAATAATCTCTAAAGACGGTCTCATCATTACCAATGCCCACGTCGTCCAGATGGCGAGCAGGATATATGTTATGCTAAGCGATCTGAAACAGACAGAGGCGGTTGTCGAGGCGGTAAGCCCGGGAGATGATCTGGCTGTTATCAGGATACAGCCTCCGGAAACGCTTAAGGCGGTAAAGGTAGCAAACGATGTAATAGTCGGCGAGACGGTCATTGCTGTCGGTAACCAGCTGGGGCTGGAGAACTCAGTCTCGGCCGGTATTGTGAGCGGGCTGAACAGGAACCTCTTATCCGACGGAAAGCCGATATTGACGGGCCTTATCCAGACGGACGTGTCGATAAACCAGGGAAGCTCCGGCGGAGCGCTCTTCAATCTAAGCGGGGAGCTTGTGGGCATTAATCTTGCGATCGTCCAGGGCGCCAACAGCGTGGGCCTTGCCATTCCTTACGACAGGGTTAAACGGTTCCTCCAGGATTACCGCGAAGGAAAGCTGGGTACGGCAAGAGCGCCGACCGCGCAGAACAAACAGGACGCGCAGCAGCCAAATGTGGTAAGGATACAGGTACAATAACCCCAATCATAACAAATCGGGAGAAACGATGGAGCCATTACTAAAAAAGATCATAGATGCGGCCGGTATTCCGGGGTACGAAAAAGAGATAGCCGTTATCATGCGGGACGAGCTGAAGAAAGTTTGCGGCGAAGTTACGATAGATAATTTCGGTAACGTTATCGCGAGGCGCGGAAAAGGCAAACGGCGGATCATGATAGCCGCCCACATGGACGAGATCGGTTTCATGGTGAAGCATATAACAAAAGAAGGTTACCTAAATTTCATAAAGGTCGGCGGCATAGATGACAGGATCCTGCCTGCCCAGAGAGTTGTTATAAAGTCGAAACGCGGCGGCCGCCTCGGCATAATAGGGACAAAACCTCCGCATCTTCAAAAAGAAGAAGATAGAAAAAGCCCGTTACGGTACGAGGATATGTTCATAGATATAGGCGCTAAGAGCAGGGCAGAAGCCGAAAAATATGTCGAAGTCGGGGACATAGCGATATTCGAGCCGAACGGGGGGACGTTGAACGGCAGGCTTTGTTACGGTAAAGCCGTCGATAACAGGATCGGGTGTTTCGCGCTCATCAAGATAATGGAAAAACTTAAGAAGGCCGCCTCCGGCGCGGAGGTTTACGCCGTCGCGACGACGCAGGAGGAGGTCGGATTGAAAGGGGCAAGGACGTCCGCTTTCAAAATCGACCCGGATTTCGCGCTGGCTATCGATACGAATATTGCCGGGGATACACCGCAGATCACGGAGCGGGAATCATCGTTAAAGTTGGGCAGCGGCGTGGCAATAACGATAATCGAGGCCTCCGGCAGGGGCGTTATAGTTAACGAGAAGATAAAGGACTTACTTATCAGTACGGCAAAGGCAAATAAGATAAAGTACCAGATCGACGTTATCGAGGGTGGTATGACGGACGGCGCCATCATCTACATGAACCGCGCGGGCGTGCCTACGGGAGTGTTGAGCATACCGACGCGTTACATACATTCGCCGTCGGGCGTATTCAGCATGGACGACGTGGACTCCGCGGTCGAACTAGCTGTTAAGGCTGTCCAGCGTCTGGCCAGGGAGTAACGCGCCGGTGGGATACGCGGGTAAAGTATATTTCACTAAAGTGATTGAAACAGATCCGGTCGAAACCGTAACGGCAAAACTGTCGGAGCTTGTCGACAAGAGCCGTATCTTCGATGTCTTGAGGAAGAAGGATACGACTGCCGTAAAGATGCATTTCGGCGAGGAAGGCAATACGGGCCATGTAAGGTGTGAATACGCCGGATTGGTCTGCCGCAAGATAATCGATAGCGGTGCAAAACCTTTCCTTACCGACACGAATACGCTATACCGCGGCCGGCGCACGACCTCAGCCGATCACATAAAGCTTGCGCTCGAGCATGGTTTTACAAAGAAGGCCTGTTCTGCCGATGTAGTCGTGCCGGACGATACCAAAAAAGAGAATGTGTCGGATGTCAGGATAGACGGCGCTTTCTTTAAGACCGTGCGGGTCGCCTCTATATTTTTAAAAGCGGATTCGATCGTGGGCCTGGCGCACTTCAAGGGCCATATCATGACGGGCTTCGGCGGGGCGTTAAAGAATATAGGTATGGGATGCGCCGCCAGGGAAGGAAAGCTCGCCCAGCATTCCGAGGCCACTCCTATCGTCAACGCGGCCAGGTGCGAGGGGTGCATGGCGTGTGTCAGGGCATGCCCGGCGGATGCGATCCGGCCGGAGGGCCGGCGCATTATCATCGATCCGGCCAAATGCATAGGGTGCGCGACCTGCATTGCCGCATGTGTGCGCGGCGCTATAGATGTCGATTGGGAATCGGGCGGCGCAAATATCCAGGAGAAGATGATCGAATATGCCGCAGCCGTGCTCTTGAAGAAGAAGGGCAAAGCGGCATTCATAAATTTCGCGACTAAGATTACCAAGGAATGCGATTGCCTGGCAAAAGATGACCCGCGCATAATCCCGGATATCGGCATATTCGCCTCGACCGATCCGGTTAGCGCGGACAAGGCCTGTTACGACGCCTGTATCAATGCGGCCGGCAAAGATATCTTTCAGGCGGCGCATCCCGCCAGGGACGGGATGAAACAGTTAAAATACGCGCAGGCTCTGGGCCTCGGCGGGCTCGATTACGAACTGATAGAATTGTGAAGAAATCTTTAATCGCTCTTGCCATAATAATCCTTGCCGCTTACTCCGGAATATTTTACCTCAACCATACCGTCTTTCCCGTAAAGCTGAAGGCCGCGATCGTCAAGGGTCTAGAAGACGCTACCGGCAAGAAGGCGCTCATCGGTTCTGTCCGCTTCAGTATCTTTAAGGGCCTTGTCCTGGAGGACCTTATAATACGAGACGATATGAACGCGATCGTGAATGTCAGGAAAGCCTATTGCCGGTTCTTCATAATCCCCCTTTTCAAGAAAGAAGTGATAATATCGCGCCTTCTACTCGAATCGCCCGATATATTCGTCGAGCGCCGCGCCGATAACTCCTTCAATATCATCGAGCTCTTTCCAAAAGAGCGTATCCAGAAGAGCGATTTCAAGGCATTCATCCACAGGATCAGTATTAAGAAGGGGATCGTTACTTTTCACGATCTTACACTGGACCCGCTTTATGCCAGGGAGATAAAGGATCTCGATGCGGATGTGCGTCTTAGCCTCCCTGCAAAATTAAAATTCAATGCGGGCTTTACCATCATTCCTGCCGGGTCTCCCGCACCGGTCAGGATCGGGATTTCCGGCGAATACCTGCCGTCAGCCAAAGAACTGGCGGTCGAAATCAGGACAACGGATTTCCTGCCGAAAGAATTCGCGCGATACTACGAAAAGACGGGAATATCTTTTCCCGAAGGGAGGTTCGATTCAACCGTAAATTTAAAGTATAAAGATAGCGACATTATATTCGATACCGAAGCCGGGACCGCATCCCTTACTCTTGCCATGGATAAGCTGATCGTGAAGATGAAAGGTACCGGGCGTTCGAAGATCCGCTACAGCTTTGCGGACAAGAGATTTTACTTCACCGGTAGCGCCGATATAAAGGATATGTCCATAAACGGGATAGAGTACATAGATGCCATAAGTAATATAAAGGGCAGGCTGCAGTTTAGCGACCGGTCTTTATCCTCCGATAATATAACGGCCATTACCTTAGGTATACCGGTGGAAGCTAAGGTAACGATGGATAGTTTCGATAAGCCCGTCCTTAATATAGAGAGCCGTTCCGATATAAGGCTTGAACCTTTCCAGGAGATGCTCGACGACCGTTTCGGGTTGAATGTCCCGGCGGAATTCAGCGGAGAAGCCAAACTCCGGCTCGAGATACAATACCCGCTGATTGCCCAGGAGGAGCTTCGCGTAAAAGGCTTGCTATATATGCTTAGCGCCTCCGTACGGTTCGGCGCGGGTAAGGATAGACTTGAGAACGTTACTGGTAATTTCCAGTTTTTGCCTAACCAGGCGAGCTGGGAAGATATCGGTTTCAGATTCCGCGATATCCATTACAAATCCTCCGGCACACTTACGAACTTCAAGACGCCTGGTATCAGGATCAAGCTGGCATCGAACGACCTATCCCTGGACGCGGCTCTCGCCGTTAACGGTAAAGTCATGAACTTCTCGAAGTTCTCCGGCAAGTATCTCAATTCGGAATTTTCCGGCCGCGGGACCATCGACGCCTCCGGCGCAGAAAAACTGAAGGCCGATATGGAAGGCCTTCTCGTTGTCGATCTCGAGGACCTTAAAAGGCCGCTTAAAAAATTCAAAGATAAATTCGAACGGGTAAAACCAAAGGGCATTGTCCGCGCGGAAGTTATACTGAAGGGCGACCTGAAGGACCTTAAGTCTTGTGTCGTCGATGCCAATCTATCGAGCGACAACCTCTCTTTCTACGGTCTGAAACTTGCCACCTCGACGATGAATTACAGCCAGAGGGCGGGCGCGGGCGACATCCTCTTTATGCGTTCGTTCTTCTATGGCGGCTCCATGGCCTCTACGGGACGGATAGAGTGGGACGAGAAGGATGTCCCTTACCGCCTGGATATGGATATCGACGGTGTGCGGATAGAAAAATTTAAGGCCGACACCGCTTTCAAGGATAAAGATATAGCGGGCTCTATAAAGATGCATGCGAAACTGCGCGGCGTCCTTAAGGATACCGCGCGGCTATCCGGCGGAGGGCGGATAGCCGTAACGGAAGGCAATTTGTGGCAGTTAAACCTCTTCAAGGGGCTGGGCGTATTGCTATTCACAAGCGATTTCAGCAAGATAATATTCAAAGAAGGGCATTGCGACTTTACGATAGCCGATAGATACATATATACGGATGAAATTACGCTCAAAAGCGACCTTCTCGACCTCTACGGCCCTATAAAGATCGGCTTTGACAGGTCGATCACCGGGACGGTGAAAGCGGAATTTTTAGATGAAGCTATAGGATCGACGGTTAAGCGGAGCCTTTCAACGGTGTTCGGCAGGTACAGCCTTATCAATATAACGGGGACCCTTAAAGAGCCTCAATATAAGATAAAGCCCGATGTCGAAACTATCGTCGAAAGTATCGCGGAGCAATTTACGGGTGAGTAGCGACGAGGATTGACTATTAGGGTTCAATGGTATAATATAAGAACCTGCAAATTAATATAATTTTGTGGTGGGCGTAGCTCAGCTTGGCTAGAGCACTTGACTGTGGCTCAAGACGTCGCGGGTTCGAATCCCGTCGCCTACCCCAATTATTACCCTCATGCGAAAAGAGGCTCAACTGAGCCACATTCGTATGAGGGTTTTTCTTTGTCTGAGGAAAAAATAGGCATAGATTCCTCAGAAATGGCTAATTTTACGAAATTTTTACAGAAATACGCGGATATTCAGCCCCGGACCTATTGGTGGGAGTTTCCATTTTATACGATTATAAAGAGCTTTCGGCAAAAGTTATGTTTAGGAAATCGCCCTGAAGACCTGGATCACATTACTACAATTGAAAAAAGAACATGGGAAAAGCATTTAGCTCATCTAAACCGCTTAGAGCGGTTTCCTCTTGATAAGGCTGAATATTATTTGCGATTGAAAGAATCCCACGGTGTTAACAGCATAAGGGGGCTGGCTAAAATTACAGGCGAAGATTGGTCATACATTGCAAAAATTATAAGAACCCTTGATTTGCCTGAATCCATCAAAGATTTCTTGCGTAGCAACAAAGATCCCGACATTCTACAATTTTTTCATCTGAGGAAACTGCTCGACATAGTGCGGCAAGGAGAAGAGCGTCTGCAATTGGTCCGTTTTAGAGAACTAATGACGGAATTTAAAGAAAAAGATTTATTTGTTAGCATATAAAAAAGTAAGCTTTTCTGGCTTGACGATACTGACGTTATAGCGTATACTTCTTTATAGATGTAAAAGACGCGGGTTGTAGTTGTTTGAGTTGGTTCAGGCAACTATATTTTTTTCAGTCGTTACTTTAAAGACTTAAAAAGTATAACATAAAATGCGCAGGAGGCAAATAAAATGAGATCAATAGACACGGGGGTTATCAGCGTTGTAGGGGGGGGCTTAGAGACAAGATGATAACTAAAGACACGGGGCTATATAAGGCAATGCGCAAGAGACCAGTACAAGTGATAATAAACATTATTACTGTATGGTCTTTTTTATTTAGTATTGTTGGAGGAGATTTAGCCTGGGCCGCCAGAACGCCCACAGAGCCCACCCGTGTCGGCTCTAATGGAGCTGGTGGCTTAGGCATTCCTCTGGAGTTAGCCGATATAACGGTGCCGTTGCGCTTTGGCGAGATAAAGGATACCTTCAAGGGGACGAACGGGAAGACCATCATTCATATACAAGATGCTCACTGTAATTATCCTGCTCAAACCTCGATTTCAGGGATTATTCGCTCTCTAACGACTACCTATAATAACATTGATCTTCTCTCGCTTGAAGGCGGTAAGGGTAATTACGATCTATCGGTTTTTACCAATATTAAGGATGTCGCTATACGCGAAAAAGTGAGCGATTATTTTGTAAAAGAAGGCCGTGTAAGCGGGCCCGAATTTTTCGCTATAAATAACCCCGAAAAGGTGAAACTGTTCGGGATAGAAGATGAGAAGCTGTATAAAGAAAATCTCAACACTTACCGGAACTCTCTATTATATAAAGAGGAAGCCGACAAGCACCTCAATACGTTATCTGCGGCAATAACCAATCTCAAACTGAAGATCTATTCCCCTCAACTCAAAGAGCTCGATGAAAAGATAAAAGGATATAAGGACAACAAGGTAGATTTTAAAGAATATATCGTGTTTCTTAATGACAAGGTCAAAGCCGCCAACATTGACGTTAAGGCCTATAAAACTATAGGCACTCTTATCTCTGTTCTCAATGATGAGAAAAATATAAATTTCAAAGAGGCAGATCGTGAACGTAATAAACTGATAGACAAGATTAATGAAAAAGTGTCAAAAAGAGATCTTGAGGGGCTTGTTATCAAATCGACGCAATTTAAGATGGGCGATATTACGAGCGAAGAATTTTACTCATATTTATTCAAGAAAGCGCAATTTAGCGGCGTGGATTTTAGCGCACTGCCAAACCTTGTGAAATATTCCGAATATGTAAAGAAATATGAAGCCCTCGACAAGAGCGCCATCTTTAAGGAAGTAAAAAATCTCGAAGGGGCCTTGATAGGCGAAGCAGCCAAGACCGAAGACCAAAAAGCGCTTCATTCGCTTGATAAAGACTTGGCGATAATCAAAGGGATGATGAGCATATCTTTGATGAAAGACGAGTTCGATTATTATACAGCCAATAAAGATGCTTTCCGGATAAAAAGATTCGTAGATTTTATCAACACCAAGGCATCACTTTATGGGTTTAACTTCAAATTGAATAATGGCGTAGAAAAACTAGATTCATATCGAGAAAACATGGAGAAATTCTATGTCTATTCTTTAAAGAGGGATGATGCGTTTATCAAAAATATTGAGAAGAAACTGAAGGAAGAGAAAAAGGATATAACCATCCTTGTCACCGGCGGATTCCATACGGGCAATCTATCCAAGCTATTCAAAGACAAGGGCTACTCCTATATAGAGGTAATGCCGAAATTTGGGAATGCAGATGGCGAATGCCCGTATTTCAGGCTATTGGCGGGCAAGGGTACCAACTTTGACGAGTTTGTACAAAAAGCGCTATCACCACCTCAATCAACCATAGCTATAGAGACTCTTTTTTCGGAAATGGGGATAGATCGGAATGACTTAAATACACTAGTGCTTCAAGAAGCGCTTCTTGAAAAAATGCTATCAATGAGATCGGGTGAAAGATTAAGTTTTGTACTTAAAACCCCGCGTGGAACCATTATCTTCCATGATAAGCCGAGTGATCCAAATGCTCCGACGCAACAAATCTTTGGTTTAACTGTAAGTTATTCATACGAAAAGCCTGCGAAGTGGGATTTGGAGCGTCCGGATTTACTTCTGGAGCGTGGTGGATCCTTTTTGAGCAAAAAACAGCAGGATGAAACTATCGATGAGGCAGGCAAGAAAGCGGGCATAGAGAGATTGGCAGATGGTTTGAAACGACTCGGGCTTGACATAAAGGATCTTCGGGATATGCTGGAAAAAAAGAAAGAAGATGGCGGGCTTTTTGAATTAACGCCCCCACAGGTTGATCTTGTTTTGGGCAATACGGGCATGCACAATATCTTTATGTGGAAAAGGCCGATAGTATGGAGTACTATTGCCGCGCACTATGGAAGGCGAGAAATAGGGGATGTAAATGGCGATAGAGTACTTAACGAGCCCGAGCATACCGCACAAAACCCAGAATATGGAGTTTTATATTTAAATCCGGGATTAGCTGATTCCTCGCTTCCGAAAGGGCTGAGATTGTTTCAGATAGCCGTTACTATTTTACATGAACTGGACGGTATGTATAGTGGCATTCAGGGCCTTTCACATGAGGATACGCATATAGATTTTAGTACTCCTGTGGAATCTCTTAAAACGGCGGCGCGTAAAATAGCTGAACGGATAAAGCCTGAAAACAGGACGCTGTTACTTGGCGATACAGCTATGTCGACATCGGCAGTACCTGCCGGCGATTTTAACAGTATGGTTTCTGACGTAAGATTAAGTGGGTTGCAAGACGCAAAAACACCAGTACAGCTTGCAGAGAAAATTATTAAGGGTGAGATAGATCCTGCAATAGCGGGTAATCGAGATGCGTTCGTAGTGATTGAATGTATGCTGAATGGAAATCTTGACCAAATGCTGGCTGCTCGCGAATTAAGAGAAAAACTGTCTGCTGATATGGATATGTCAAAGATGACCGGCGAAGCAATAATAAGATGGCTTGTACGTAGGGGCGTGTTAAAACCTAATAATTCAAGCGAGGTTACACAAAGATTGATTGGTCAGAACGCGCCGAAGGCAGCGCTTGCGGGGCCGTCAGAATTTAGGGCAGCCGACTTTTCCTCCCCGAAATTTGTCGAACTCATGAAAGATGCCATGTTGCAGCAGAAGCCGTTATATATCCAAACCGATGATGGTATTTATCAAGTGAAGCTTCAAAAGGGAGGAGACGAGGCTCAGGCGGTCCGTCAATTGGAGTCGGACATCCGTAGTGGCAACTTACGGGCATATCGTTATTTTGGTGAGAAGGATCTCTCGTCAGGTGCCTATAAGCCGCAATGGATCACATTTTCTTTGAGAGACTCATCTGGGTTTAGAACAGAGCAATATGACTCGAGATCTGCGCGGTGTGGCGGTGTTAAGGCTGTTACGCTGAAGCCCATGACTGTAGCCGATTTCAATAAGGTGGCTACACCGGGGCTTGAGCTTGGAATGAGCCGCGCTCTCGACGAATCAATCGCCAAATTGTCTGCCGCTAAGGTAGCGGCGTTAAGGATGCTTCTCGAGGGTATGCGCGCGACACTTGCGACCGGCGGCTTTATTGCCGCTTTACGCGAGATCGGCGACCAAAAGAAAGAATATGTCAGAGTACTGGGGAACGACTCTGAACTGCAAAAAACACTCGTTGCCGTATTAAAGAATATTTTTATAAAGACGAACACTTCGCTTCTTGATGTGAAGTATTTTGCGGACTTTAACGGTTTTTACAGCAAGTTACCGGAGAGAGAAACGCTCGCCGATCTGGATCCGGCTGTGGGCGCGGCAGCCGTGGACTTATTCATTGCCATGATTGGTAGATCTATTAAGGGCGCTGATACGACAGGAGCGATGACCGCCTGGCAGGCTATTGAGGAGGCCTCGAAGGTGATCAAGTCTGGTGTTGAGCGTTTCGTTGTAAGCAGTAAGGTCGAGCTCACATTGGACCAGATCAGAGACGGCATCTATACCAACAAGCAATTTTTGGGTGAGGCCTTTTGGAAGATGGTAACTGATTATAATCTTGAAAATTTCAAAGAAGGTAAAAAAGATTATATCAAGGAATTGATAACCTCGGCGGTTCAGAATGCTGTTCTTCCGGCTGCTCGCAGCGACCACGCCGGTGCGGGATGGCAGTTCAATCTATCGGGGTTTGACGCAGCTGGTAATCCGCAAAATCTCATTTCACGTATGAGCACGATCACCTTGACAGCTGTTAATAGTCAGGATAACAAAAGGTTCGAAATAAGGTTTAGTCCACAGAGCAGGTCTGCCGCTGAAAAAGCGTATTATGAATTGCAATTAAGCGCTAGAGAAAAAGATGTACGTTTTGAAGGTTATTACGAAACCAAGGTAGAGACACCACTATCACTTGAACAGCAAAGAGCGAATGTACAACGAGTAATAGATAACATGATTGCAAAGGCGGGGAAAGTTGAAATGGCAGGAGGTGTTACCCGTGTCGAGGTAGCTACCACTGCTCGCGACACCGCCATGCAAATGCCGCCCGCAGATGTTCATGGTCAGGTAAAAGCAATTATCGCGGCTATTAGTAATTACACGCCAATCACTAATGATTATGAAGCATATTTCGAGGCATTAAAAAAAGTTCCTATTGGTTACTTGAAACAAGATTGGTTTATTCAAATATTAGCCGAAAAAATCTGGGAAATGGCTAGAAAAGATCTTAAAGATCGTGCGACCATAGGAGAAATAGCGTCTCGAGTTAATTATTTGGTTGCTGTTTATTTTATGGTGGCAACCAATGCTAAATTTACTGTATATCCTAACGATCAAAAGCGAGACTATTCAATAGAAGAAGCTCGCATTTCAGGACGCGGATATTATTATGTCCAGAAGTATCTCATTCAAGATAGCCCTAGCATGCAAAAGGATATAGGCATATTTACTAACTGGCAGGGGCTTCCCTCAGTTTTCTCCAGCGATAAATTAAAAACTGAAAAACACACTAGCGCTGATCCAAGATGGGGTGAAGTTGAGGTATCTTATTTAACAGATCTCAACGATGCTGCAGCTAACCTTGATGCATTGGCTAATAGAATAAGAGTTTTGTTGGGGCAGGCGGTTACCACTGTTCGCGACACCGCCATGCAGATGCCGGTGGCCGGAGTCCAAAGTCAGGATACCTTAAAGATGATGATAGCTGCCAGCAGCCCTGCGAGCTACGGCTTTGTCAAAGACGCTCCTATATTAGGATACCGCATAACCAGCGACAGGTTCGAAGACCTGCCGGAACAGATAAGAAGCAGAATAGGCGCCGTGGACCAGACCAAATACACTCCGGAATATTTACGCGCGAACATGGGAAGCATAATAGCCCTCCAGGTCAAGGATGACGGCACAGCGGACTTCTACATCGTTGGAAAAGACACCTTTGATAAAAAATACAAGTTGGTAGCCGCAAGCGAAGTCGGAACGAAGAATAAGAAGCTCTTCGGGAAAGTGACTGCCATAGAAGGGATGAAGGCTCTTGTGGAATCAGGCAACGCCAATATAGTGGGGGCATTAAAGACAGTTCCCGTACAGATGACCAAGATGTCAGAGATCGGGTATGCGACAGGTGCCGAAGCGGTTATTCAGTCACCGTGGGGAGAGCAGACCAAACCCGCCGGACAGGATGCTTATCTGGTCTTCGATGAAGGCCAGGACATGTATTACATGGTAAACAGCGATACAAACGGTTTACCGATAAGCTACGTGCCGCTCACTGTTCGCGACACCGCCATGCAGATGCCGGTGGCCGGAGTCCAGAGTCAGGATACCTTAAAGATGATGATAGCTGCCAGCAGCCCTGCGAGCTACGGCTTCGTCAAAGACGCTCCTATATTAGGATACCGCATAACTAGCGACAGGTTCGAGGATCTGCCGGAACAGATAAGAAGCAGAATAGGCGCCGTGGATCAGACCAAATACACTCCGGAATATTTACGCGCGAACATGGGAAGCATAATAGCCCTTCAGGTCAAGGATGACGGCACAGCGGACTTCTACATCGTTGGAAAAGACACCTTTGATAAGAAATACAAGTTGGTAGCCGCAAGCGAAGTCGGAACGAAGAATAAGAAGCTCTTCGGGAAAGTGACTGCCATAGAAGGGATGAAGGCTCTTGTGGAATCAGGCAACGCCAATATAGTGGGGGCATTAAAGACAGTTCCCGTACAGATGACCAAGATGTCAGAGATCGGGTATGCGACAGGTGCCGAAGCGGTTATTCAGTCACCGTGGGGAGAGCAGACCAAACCCGCCGGACAGGATGCTTATCTGGTCTTCGATGAAGGCCAGGACATGTATTACATGGTAAACAGCGATACAAACGGTTTACCGATAAGCTACGTGCCGCTCACTGTTCGCGACACCGCCATGCAGATGCCGGTGGCCGGAGTTATTGGTATTGATTATGCCGGTATTAGTAATGCTCTGGCCGAAGCACTGCAAAACACCAATGCAGGATGGCAGCCATTATCCGCCACGGCAAAAAGCGACGAAACGATGAGGGATATTTTTAAACTGTATGTGTCATCGTATCAAGGTATAGGATTACCTTTTTCTAATGATGAGCAAGGTTTTGGAAAGTTCAAGACGTGGTATGATCAGGTCTTTGTCAACTATGACAGCTCCGGAAAGATCGTCGCGTTTATCATGGCATGGGCTGAAGGCAATCCCTACGGTATGAAGCTCGGGCTCATTGGCTCTGACGGCAGCAAGGAAGGAAAAGCAAGAGTAAAAGATGCTCTCTCAACGATGTTCCATGTTAACGGTGTATATGGTGAATTATCTCACAGGCCTGAAGAGATCGCCCTCGGACTTACCGAAGCTCTTTTACAAGAGCGAGTTTATGGCAGCGTCCAAAATAATAGAGAATTAGGTGCTGCAGAAGCATTGGCGAGCGGATCGCCAATTATTAATCCGAGGTTAGGGTCTTTATTATCTGGGAAGGATGCCGAAGTCGATATTGACGGGGTGCATCTTATACGTAAATTGACTATAAACGGTAGAAGCGAGCCAAAGAAAAAATTAATTGTTGGAAACCCGATTGTAGATAAAGGTGTGGCAGACAATGTGGGCGGATTACATGTTTCTATCGGGGATGCATTTCTTGTAGGGTGGCATTACAACGACATCATAGAAAAATTCTTCCGCGGGCGTTTAAGGGAGAGCGAAGTACATAAGTATTTTATGGATTTAATCAAGGAGAAAGCGGACGGAGGGCCATTATCAAGTAAGCCGAGCCTGACAACGTGGTCTCCGGCTAATAGCAAGAATTTGATTACGAATAGCAATCTCCGTGAAAAGTTCTTTGAGGATTGGAGGCAACAGGCGCTCAAGATGCTTCTGATCGGAGAGACGATGCGAATTTCAATAAAGAGATCCGCACTGGGAAGACCGCTTATAGAGGATATTGCATTAACGCAACAGGCGCTTGACAACTTTGAAAATATCGGAAAGCAGTTAATCAATACGCCCATTGGAAACCAAGCAAAGATGTTATTGCAGGCGTCGAGCGAGGCAAGAGCGTATGCATCAACTTTTAATATTGATAAGGCAATGAGCATCGAGGAAGAAAAAGGATATTATGATAATCAGGTTTTACCCCGCATGGAAGAGATTGTCAGGACAAACGACAATGCTAAAGACTTGCTTTTTGACGCCTATACTCATATTCTGCGAAGATTCATAGAAGGTAATAAGCTCGACTGGGCGAATGAGTATTTAGAAAAGGCAAAGAGAAGGGCGGAGGAATTAAGATATGATGAAACTCATCCGCTTAGGCAGACATTAAAAGCGCTTGAGACTTATTATCTCTTGGTAAAATCATGGCAAGGTGGCGCGGAGGGAGCAGCAGCTAATAGCAGATTACATAGCATCATTACCGAAGATTTTCTCAACACATTGGCAGGCAGAACATATATGAGGTATCTATGGTTAATGGGTCTTGATATTTATGTGCAAGATCTATGGGGCAGGAGCAATTTTAACATAGAAGGAGAGACGCTTCAAAAGAGCCAATATTCCATGGGACAAGCGTTAGAATGGCTTGATAACGCTTTACTTAATGGCGGGTTGAAAGCCGAACAGATGGACGACGATGACCTGTTGAGTGTATTCCATGTCTTTACTGCTTATTTTGATATGAGAGCATTGACAGGTAAATCATACGGAGAACTTGACGAAAGGCTACTTTCCCTTACGCCCAGACTGGTGGAATTGGCGCGTGACTATGAAGCAACTAATGGTACAGTTATAGCAGTGTCAAACCTTAATGCTATGTATGCATACGGGTATCATATGCAGGCAGTAGTGGAACGGTCGGAAGAGGCATATAGGGAAGCGGAGAAATATTATCGTCAAGCATACGATACATCCAAAAAAGCTCCTCAAAAAGTTAGGCAGCTTTTATTGCAGGTTCAGCTCAATATAGATTTTGCGTTGGCTATTGGGGATAGAAAATATTTGGCTACTGCACAAGCGTTATTGGGAGAACTACAAAAAACACATCCCGATTATGAAGCGCTGGGCGACATAAGATTAACCAAAAAAGCGGCGATATTCAAGGAGATGATAGCTGCTCTACCTGTGGCCCGTGACACCGCAATGCAGATGCCTGCGGTGCCGATGGCAACTTTTATGATAACACCTATTGCGCCAAGCGGATCGTCTGCTGTATTTGACGCCTCACGTCTTACTAAAGCACTCACTATCGATGATCTTAAAGCATGGCTTGCACAGTTGAAATCTGACGGGAGCGAATTAGATAGGGCTGTATATCCTGATTTCCTGCAGGGTGAACCGGCTATCTTTAATATAGGTGTGACCGAATGGGAGTGGAATAATATCAAGACGTCGTTATACGGTCCCAAGGCTGCCGCGGGAGCATATTTTATGAAACATAAACTTGGCAAAGTGACTATCAATTTCTTTGTCAATAATAAGGAAGGTATCGCGCATATAGAAGGAGAGATGTCTAGTCTTAGTCCTGAGGATAGAGGCAGAACAGTGACGTTTGCTTACACGGGCATCGGTAGAGATGGCGCTCCATTATTGATAGACGGTTTAGAGAAGAACTGTTTAAAGGTGGTCTATCTTAATGGTAAGGATGGCGAGGTCGCTACGCCCGTTCAGGGCTGTTTCCAGCAAGGCATTAGGATCTTAAATCACGCCTATTTGTTAAGTAATAAGAGTACATTGCCGGATCAGCTTCTGGAATCAGCTATGGGAGTCTCGAAAGGCATGGCAGCTCTGGCAGGCGTCGATGCCACGCCTGAAGATATAAAAGAACTTGCAAAGAAAATAATAGAACAAGGCCTTGTTTCTGTGCTACTATTTGCTAAACTAAGGCCAGTGGATGTGAATGCCATCGCCGCATTCCATAAAGCCGAAGCAGAAGTGCTCAGAGCACTGTAATATATTTCATTTATCAGTATACGAGATTACTGTTGTAGAATGCCCACCAATAAGGTGGGCATTCTGCTTCCCTACGTAATTTTACCTTTCTTTTTCTCCAACCATATGTTATATTTTCTCTCATAAGGAGAAGCATCTAATGATTCAGAAGGAATCCGAAACAATCGAATTCAAAACATCGACCGCGGAGCTTAAAGAAGCAGTAATCTCCATTGTTGCCATGCTCAACAAACACGGCCATGGAGTGGTATATTTTGGCATAGATAAGCATGATAGAGTTGTGGGTATGACTGTAGGTCGCAATACCATAAGGGAAGTCACGCAAGCAGTCGTTGACAATACCGATCCTAAAGTTTTTCCTAAAGTCGAACATCGCAAGATCGATGGCAAAGACTGCATAGTGGTCGAAGCGCACGGTATCAATAGCCCATATTTCGCTTACGGGAGGGCGTATGTTCGAGTAGGCGAATCAGACAAAGCCTTGAGCGTTCATGAAATCGAAACCCGCATCTTAAGCCGCAAGAAGCTTCTCTGGGAAAGTGAAATCTCCGAGCGTCAATTGAAGGATATCAATGTCCGGACGCTCAAAGATTATATGAAGAAAGCAAACGAAGAAGGCCGAATCAAGTTCGAGTATTCGAACGTGAAAACGACCTTGAAGAAACTGCACCTTTTAAGCGGCGAGAAGTTGCTCAAAGCGGCGGAGGTGCTTTTTTGCAACGACAACTCTATGGAGATTCAAGCCGCCGTATTTGCCGGTACCGATAAGATAACGTTTCTTGATATCAAAAAATTCAAGGGCAATATTTTCAGTTTACGTAAACAAGCCGAGGCGTATGTCAAAGAGCATATCAAATGGCGTGCGGAAATTACTTCCGGGCCCCGCAAAGAAATTCCCGAGATTCCGGTTGATGCGATACGCGAAGCTATCGGTAATTCGCTTTGCCACAGGGATTATGCGAATCCAAAGGGCAATGAAGTCGCAATCTTCAAAGACAGAGTCGATGTTTATAATCCCGGCACTTTCCCGGATGAACTGGCCCCAGAAGATTTTATCAAAGGAGGGGGATATTCCATTCTCCGTAATCCTTTAATCGCTGAAACTATGTATATGTCAGCCGACATCGAGAAGTGGGCGAGCGGACTTAAGCGAATCTACGATGATTGTACTGCCTCTGGAATTAAGGTTGAATTCAAGCGTGTCAAAACGGGGTTTGTTGTTTCTTTTCACCGGCCGAAGTGGGAAGAGGGCGAAGGGCTGGAAAAGGATGGTCAAAAAAGTAAGGTGAAAAGTAAGGTGAAAAGTAAGGTGAAAGTTATCGAAATTATCGGCCAGAATCCTTCCGCGACTATCCCGGAAATAGCGGCCTCTCTTGGTATGAGTATTCCCGGTATTGAAAAGATTATCCGATCCTTAAAAGAGGAGAAACGCTTACGCCGTGTCGGGCCCGATAAGGGCGGGCACTGGGAAGTGCGCGGTTAATGCACAATTAGCTTAAGGGGACACAGGGGGGGGACGTGCCATAAATGCGCCAAACGCGCCACTATTTGGCGATTGTGGCGATTAATTGGCGATTAGACCTTTAGGCATTCTTCCTTCGGTAGTAGGTCATCTAGGCTCACTGGCGAGGTATTATTGGTAAGTCTCATTAAACGGTTGACCGAGAGCTTATGTAGCGCTTTACGGCTGGTGTATCCTTTGGCCGTTTCGATGAAATCGGGCGGTAAGGCATCGATTATTCGTAGTAGCTTGGCGATGCGCTTACGGTGGATCTTTAGAGGTTTAGAGGCGGATAGGCAGGTCTCTTGCGGGTTAGCGGTCATATAGGCCTTTACCTGCAAGGCTTGTTGGATGGTGTTTATTAGGGGCGTCGGTTGGCGTTCAGGCGGGAAAGGCAGGTCAAGTGAGACCTCAAGGCGCTTTTTCTTGCGGCGATAGAACGCTATAACTAATTGAACCGTATGCACTTGGGTGCTTTGTCTCGTGTCCGCTTTGAGACCCCATTTCACTCAGTAACTGTATGGATTCGAAGCCAATTTTCGCCGACCGAAGGGAGGGAAAGCCCTCCGGGCGACAGAAAATTGGCTGGCTAGGAGCCGAGCTCTGCGAGGCGTATAGCCGAATCCCGTCGCCTACCCCAGTAATTATCTCCTCGCACTAAAGAGGAGAGAGGTTTATAGCCCTGGTTACTTAACGTGATCAGGGCTTTTCCTTTGTCTTTGAGTGTTAAAGAGTTAGGGCATTAGTTTGTGCATATCTTCTGACGGAAGCGCATTCTTCTTTTTATGTGTGTAAAATTTCTACTCATTAAGTCCAAATATCTCAATTCCTCTCTTTATAAACAGTTTTTTTATAACAGGTAGAGAGGCAAATTTGTAGTTAAATATTGATGATGTTTAGTGAGGAAAGCCTCTCAAATCCATCCTGGGCTTGTATACGGAGAGGGCATTCCCTCGTTGAATTTGACTACCCACTCTTATTAAAATCTTACTACCAGATAGTATGTTCTCTATGCTTATGTTATAATCAAAAAGTAAGTCTTCAAGTAGAGGTATTGACTATTGAAATAGGAGGCAATATGTATAGAAAAGTTCAAATCGTGCTACTGATAGCGCTGCTAATTTTACTGGACGCGAACAGCGTGAACGCCTGCAGTTACTTTTTCCTGAATGCCAAAGATGGCAGTGTGATATCCGCGCGTACCGACGAGTTTTATTCTGAAACCGATTCCAAGCTGGAGCTTGTTCCGCGAGGCATATCGTTCACCTCAACCGCGCCGCAAGGCGCAGTCCCGGTTTCTTGGAAAACGAAATATGGTTTTGTAGCAATATCCATGTTTGGCAATATGTTTGGCGAGGGCCTGAATGAAAAAGGATTAGCCACCGGCGGCCTTTGGTTCGGTGATGTCAAATATCCGGATATAAAACCCGGTGATCAGGTTATTAGCGTCAAAGACATTATCGGTTGGGTTTTGGGCAATTTCCAGACTGTGGGGGAAGTAAAGGAAGCTCTACCAAAGGTAAAGATGTGGTCAGATGCCGCCAATGAACTTAAGATGATTCTGCCGATACATATTTACATCACTGACGCCTCCGGTGATTCTATAGTAGTGGAGTATATAGACGGCGCTCTCAAGATTTGGGACAATCGCGCCAATGGCGTGATGACAAACGAGCCCGATCTCGGATGGCATCTAAGTAATCTGCGTTTCTATTCCAATATGAACCCGCACGGACTTCCCATCCCGGAACTTAATGACGACGTATGGTCTCTCGGCACAGGGTTACTGGGAATGCCCGGCGATTATACCAATGCCGGCAGATTCGTTAGGTTATCGCTTCTTAAGTATTTCTCAACCCAACCAAAAGATGCCTCCTCCGGCGTAATACTCGCAGAGCATATTATGAATAACGTGGATATCCCTTACGGCCCGCAGCTTTGGATTCAGGGACAGCGGGGGTTCACGCAGTGGACAATATGGACTGTAATATACGACCATACCGGCAAATATTTCTATTACCGTACTTATGATAACCCAACCCTGCGTCGTTTTGATTTGTCCAAATTGCCGTTTGCCGAGGGCAACGAACGTAAGCAAATCGAAATATTCGGCGGCAACGCTTATGAGGACGACACCAGCCGCTGGCTCTCTCCGTAACGTATAATTCGGGATAATCCTGGTGGGATTTGAAGAAGGTTAGTTTTTCGTACAAATTCCTTTAGCGATATTTCTCGCAAATATGCGGAATTGTTTCTTACAACTTTCGGCGGTTTTTTCAAAAAATATTCGTTCCAGAAATCCCATGGCCAATGACTGAGACAAGACAGAAGCAGCCAATTCCTTAATATTCACATTCGATCTGATTAGGCCTTTCTTTTGCAATAAACTAAGTCTTTTTTGGAAGAATAGATCCATTGGAGAGCCTCTGTGCTTGCGAAGATTACTTCTTATTTCCGGATCAACCAAAATCCTTGAAAAAATAACACGAAAAAAATTCTGATTTCGATCATCATTTTCGAGCTTATTTGTTAGAAAACGATAGATTTCTTCTTCAGGAGTTTCAGCGGGAGGGTAGGGGTTTTCGTTCCGTAAGGCTTCGAAACACGCGTGAGTTACTTCAACTAATAAATTGGATTTACTTTTAAAATATCGATGGATCAATGATTCGTTTAATCCTGCTCTCCGTGATATCATTTTTGTTGTTGCGACGTCGTACCCAACCTCCGAAAATACATCGAGGCCTGCCTGTAAGATACGGCGGGTACTTTCTTCCCGGTTGCGTTTTTTGGGAGCTATCTCAACAATCGAAGTTTTCTTTGCCACTTTTTCCTGTCTAGGTGGTGCATAAGTTTTTATAGGTCGACCATTCCCTATACACATACACAGCTTAACTCATAAAGTTGGAAATGTCAAGTATGTCTGCAATTACTTGACAAACTAAAGCTTTAATGGTATCTTTAAGTAAGTATGCGATTACATACAAAGGAAGGCGGTTATGAAAAAACTGATATTTTTAACAATGGCCATTATTTATTTGGCTGGGTTTCCGATAAACTTATTCGGCTCTGAGGTTTCGGAAAGCATCCTGACGCTGGAAGAATATATGGGGCAAACTGGCGAGACGAACGGAACCTATCTGGGCGCTATAGAAAACAAAGAAGGTTCAATAGAACTTAAACGGGAAGCAGACTTGATATTTAGCCCATCATTTTTTGCTAATGTCGAAGTAGAGCACGATGAACAACAACCCTATGGGTTATTTTATGATAACGTAGAGAGCCAAAACTATTCTTCAGGCTTGACTCAGAAAACTCCTTATGGGCTTCAGACAAAGATATACTATGAATTTGATCATACCAAGTATTCCTATTTTAACGAAACTGATGAATATTCTAATGCTAGTCCGGTAATCGAACTTTCTTTACCTCTCTGGAAAAATGGTTTCGGGAGATCGGATAGGGCAAAAGAGGAGGCAACGCGGGCGCAGGCGGAGGCGAACGCGTGGAGTGCAGAGAGCCAGCGTAAAACACTATTAGTAAACGCCGAGGTAGCTTATTGGCAACTGGCCATTGCGCGAGAAATCGTCGAGATACAAAAAAGGGGGCTTGCCGAATCCCAAGCCATATACGACTATGTGGAAAAACGTGCCCAGATGAATTTAACTGACCAGTCTGATGTTCTTCAAGCCAAAGCGGATCTGGAAACCAAGAAATTGGATCTGAAGTCGGCTCAGGATGACGAAGGTATTGCGCTGCGCAATTTTAATGCCTATAGGAACGTATCTATTTATAATGACGCGGTTATTTTGTCTGAGATCGATTGGGATAAAGTAAGTAATATCCCGGTACCCGATAAATTTACATCCAGAGCTGATGTTAGGGCAGCGGAGGCCCAGGCTAGAGCATCTGAGGCTAATTCCAGGATAAAAGAAGAAGATAATAAGCCGTCTTTAGACTTATACGCAGATTACGCAATGAATGGCAATTCTACGGAATATTCCGATGCGTTCTCCGATTCATTTTCTATGAGCAAGCCAACAATAATAGCAGGCATTAGATTTTCTGTGCCTTTAAACTTTTCAGCGTCATCTGACGCCCGCAAAGGAGCTAGACGGCAAGAGTATGCGGCAAAACTTATCTATCAACAAAAACTCCGGGATCAGGAAAGCGATTGGCGCAACCTTGTGGCCAAGCTTAATGATGCCCGCGAGCGTCTCAAGATGACGTTTACTATCGAGTCGGCGCAGAGACAAAAACTTGAATTTGAACGGGATAGATTAAAACGCGGCAGAACAACTACTTATCAGGTTCTTCTTTTTGAGCAGGATTATTTACAGGCCGAGTATTCCCGTGCAAAAGCCGCCTATGAGATTTTAAACCTTGTCACTCAAATTAATCTTTATCAAGATGATTCACCAATATATAAACTTCTCGGTAAAACAGGAGCGAAGCCATGAGTCTTGCAGAACTGTCTATTAAGAGGCCGATTTTTATTACATGTATAGTTTTAGCTATGCTTGTTGTTGGTTGGCAATCTTTTAATACACTTAGCGTTGACAAGTTTCCCGATGTAAGTTTTCCAACGGTCAGCGTGACTACAAAGTATCCCGGTGCGAGTCCATCGGAAATAGAAACGCTTATCACGAAACTGCTGGAAGACGAGATAAGCACTATAGCCGGCCTTAAACGTCTTACATCAAAAAGCCTGGAAGGCGTAAGCCAGGTTACTGCGGAATTCCAGATGAGTGTAGATACTAGATTCATTGAACAAAAAGTACGGGATAAAGTTAGCACGATAAAGCCACAGCTTCCGGACGACATCGATGATCCGACTATCCTAAAAATGGACCCATCAGACCAGCCTATCTTGCAGTTGGTGCTTTCTGGGGATGTTGATGAAGGGAAACTTTATGACATTGCTGATCAGACAATTAAGCCAGGAATAGAGCGCGTTGATAATGTAGGGTCTGTAAAGATCGTAGGGGGCAGAAAGAGGGAGATTCAAGTTGCGCTGGATAGGCAGCTTTTGAAAGGTAGGGAGCTTTCCGTTACAAACGTTTCAAAGCGGTTATCAGACTCAGGAGAAAATATTCCTGGTGGAAAGATCGATCAAGGAAATGATGAAACAACATTTCGAAGCCTGGGAGCATTTGATAATGTTGCGGATATTGATAAGACCGTAATAAGTTTTTATGGTAATGAAGCATCTACGCGTATCTCCGACATAGGTAAGGTCTATGATACGCTGGAAGACGAAACCTCTCGTGTTTTTATTAATGGCAAAAAATCCCTTATAATTGAAATTTATCGCCAGTCGGGGACCAATACGGTCGCAGTTGCTGATGGTGTCTTGGCGCAAATAAAAAAAATGAAACCAACTCTGGCTATGATTAAAGGCAACCCTGAAATCCAGGTTTTGCAGAATGCGAGCGATGAGATCCGGGACAATATTTCCGATGTTGAGGAAACCATTTTTATCGGGATAATGCTTACCATTATCGTCGTTTATTTCTTTTTGGCAAATGGCAGATCGACTATTATTACCGGTCTGGCCCTTCCGAATTCATTGATCGGTTCATTTGTTTTAATGAAGTTAGCCGGGTTTTCTTTGAATGTTATCAGCCTATTATCCTTAAGCTTGGCCGTCGGCCTTTTGATAGACGATGCGATCGTTGTTAGAGAAAACATTTTTAGGAAGCTCGAAGGAGGTATGGACGCGCGAGAAGCGGCGATAAGCGGGACAAAAGAAGTTCAATTGGCCGTTATAGCTACAACGCTAGTTGTGGTCTCAGTTTTTGCGCCCGTAGGATTCATGAGCGGTACTTTGGGAACTTTCTTGAAACAGTTTGGTTTGACGATATGTTTTGCCATGCTGATATCATTATTTGATTCGCTTACTATTGCGCCGATGCTTTCCACTTACTTGGCTGTTAGTACTACCAAAAAAGTAGAAACTAACCATAAACGCTCTATTTTGGGAAGTGTTGTCAGAAAAACACTTGATCTTTTTGATAATTTTTATCGCTGGTTAGAAATAAATTATGAGCGTGTTCTTCGCATGGTTGTAAGACACCAGCTAATAACGATTTTCGTGAGTTTGCTTATTTTTCTCATTTGTTGCAGTGCGTTACTAAAGGTTCCGTTGAATTTTATGCCCGAATCGGATAATGGGCAATTTTCCGTTGCATTGGAGCTTTCGCCGGGCGCTAGTCTTGACGCTATGAACAAGATAGGGTTGCAAGCCGATGAGATCATTCATGGGAATAGCGAAGTTGAATTGACTGAGTTAACAGTAGGCGGAACGAACGGAGAAGCCTATAAAGCGAGTATTTATGTAAAACTTAAATCAGGAAGAGCGAGATCGATAACAACTACACAGATGAAGGCAAGGGTTCGTGAGCAACTTAAAGGCTTAATTTCAGCTAACCCAAAAGTTAATAATTATGACTCTACGGGTGGTATGCAGACTCAGCCGCTTACGATGAACCTTGTTTCAACGAACCAGAAAGACCTGAACGAATATGCTCCAAAATTGATCGCTCGGCTTAAAGAAGATAAAAGATTGCGAGATATTGATTCAAGCTACCGTCCGGGTAAGCCAGAACTTCAAATTAAAACAGACTTCGAAAAAGCCAGGATATACGGAATTAACACAAAAACACTTGGTAATGAAATCCGTGCTCAGGTTGAAGGAGTTACGCCTGCTAAGTATCGTGAGAATGGGCAAGAGTACGATATCCGCGTTAGATTAATTCCTGAACAGAGGGATCTTAGCCAGAATTATCAGGATATTTATATTCCGAATGTTAATGACAGGCTAATCAGGCTTACAGATGTGGCCGATATCAAAAAAGAGACGGGACCGGCCACGATTGAACGACAGGATCGAGGCCGCTATATACAGATTTCCTCTGCGTTAATGCCGGGAGTGGGCTTGGGCGATGTCATAAATGACGTTTCCGCTATTATGCAGAAAGAACTTCCGCCTCCAGAAGGAATGCGAGTAGTCTACGCCGGTGAGTCGGAAAATTATCAGGAAATGATGCAGTCTGTGACTATGGCTTTGGGGATGGGTATATTATTTATCTATCTTGTACTTGCCAGCTTGTATGAGTCATTTATTACGCCGTTTACCATTATGTTGGCTTTACCGCTAGCTCTTTGTGGGGCGTTTGTGGCGCTATTGATTACAGGCCAGACAATGAGTATTTTTACTTTACTTGGCGTAATAATGCTTTTGGGTGTTGCATGTAAAAATTCTATCCTGCTAGTTGATTACATAGGGCGTTTAATAAAAGCTGGAAAGAGTCGATCAGAGGCTATAGTAGAGGCTTGCAAAATACGCTTAAGGCCGATATTGATGACGTCTTTTGCGCTTATTGCCGGCATGATTCCGGTCGCTATTGGCCTTAATGCATCATCTAGCCAGAGAACAAGTATGGGGGTCGCGATCATTGGCGGGCTTGTTAGTTCGACCTTATTAACACTTATTGTTATTCCAGCTGTATTTTCATATATTGATCGGTTCCAGATTTGGCTTGGAACAATATTGGCAAAGATGGTGGGATATACTTCTTAAGCCCGTCTTTTATGAGGTGCAAGATTACACCCTGGATAACGAGCTGACAGCGTTTGAAAATTTGTACTATCATGCTGTTCTTTACCGGGTTCCTGAAAGTGAAAGAAAAAAGAAGATTGAAATACTTTTAAGCAATGTCGGCTTGCTTGAACGAAAGGATGATTTTGTAAAAAATTTTTCAGGAGGTATGAAAAGACGAGTCGAAATTGCCAGGGGCCTACTACATTCTCCGAGAATATTATTTCTCGATGAGCTGACATTGGGATTAGATGTTCAGACAAGGAATTTTTTGTGGATGAACATCGCAAAAATGAACAAAGAACAGGGCATTACAATATTTTTTACTACGCACAATTTGGATGAAGCCGAAAAAATAGCCACAAAACTCGCAATTATTGATAATGGAAAGATTCTAATCGAAGGTACCGTGGAAGAAATTAAGAACAAGACCGGAACCGTTTCTTTGGAAAAAGCATTCCTCAAGCTGACTGGATATAATATCAGGGAGCAACCCGCCGATCCTATTGACACAATGAGGAGATTCAAAAGACGAACAGTGCATTAATGGTCATATGGGAAAGGCAAGTTAAAGAATGTATCAGGAACAAACAAAGGATGATAGGGACCTTAGCCCAGCCGACATTATTTTTGGTTACTTTTGGTTTCGGCTTGAGTTCTACGTTCCAAGCGGTAGGAAATGGCAATTATATACAGTATCTGACACCAGGGATAGTGGGTGACCACAATAAAAATCTTCAAATTTTTGGGAATAAATTCCCGATTCTCGCGTCTAATATATGAAAACTCAAATGGATGAAGACACGCTGTATATAGAGCAATTCCTTAATGGCGATAAGAAAGGATTTGAAATACTGGTAAGAAAATACCAGGATAGAGTCCTTAATATAGTCTATTCGCTTGTGGGTAATGACATGGAGAGCGAAGACATCGCGCAGGAGGTATTTTTGAAGGTTCACAATAGCCTAAAGTCTTTTAAACAACATTCCCGATTCTCAACCTGGCTTTATCGTATCGTTGTAAATACTACGCGAAGTTTTTTACGCGCCAGGAAGAATGTCGTCAGCGACGAAAAACTTCTTGAAAATAGAACAGATACAGGTAAGAGTCCCAAAGACGCGCTATCGATAAAAGAAAGGGAAGTAATTATCAAAAAGGCCGTAGCAAAAGTTCCCATTAAGTTCAGAACCGCCATGATACTTAAGGATATCGAAGGGTTAAATTATAAAGAAATAGCCGGTGTTTTGCGTTGTCGTATGGGTACGGTAGAATCTAAGATTTACCGTGCCAGGCAGTTTCTTAAAGAGGAACTGATTAAACTTGGAGGAGAGGCAATATGAAAGAATGCGCAAAGGTAAAAAGAATATTATCGCGATACCTTGATAAAGAGGCAAATAGCGCAGATGCGGCAATGATTGAGGTACACATAAATATCTGTCCCAGTTGCAAGAAAGAGCTATCAGGACTTAGCCAGGTTAAAGGTCTTATTGTGGGGATGGAGCGGAAAACTGTGCCGCAAGATTATCTGGTTTCTCGTTTACGAGAAGCGATAGCATATGTACGGCATGCAAGAGAAAAGTTGTCGCTGGCCGGAATGGGAAGTTTTGCGCGTAAACTGATCCCGGTCCCGGTTGCCGCGATAATAGTATCGATAGCGTTTTTGATGCTTACTTCAACGCAGGCAGTAACTGAATCTTCGATAGAAGAACATATATTCAGCGGAAACGCCGCCACGGCACAGACGGCGCTGGGGCTGATATTGGGATCGCAAAACTAAGGAAAGGAAGGTGGCTAATATGAATAAAAATATGATATACGTCGCGGTACTTGCGGTATTATGCGTTCTGGCGGGAGTAGTGGTTGGGGCGGGAATATCAAAAAAGGCAAGTTTACCGTGGCCCTGTCCTGAGAGGCCTAATTTTTCGGAAAGAGCTGAATCCTTTATGAGACACGGTCCGGGAGAGGGGCCTTTTATGAAGCACGGCTGTAAAGGGCCGGGAGAAAGAGTTGGAGGGGGCTTTCTTGAGATGCTGGCGTCTGAGCTAGATCTTACTAAAGATCAGCAGGTCAAGGTCAAGGAAGTTCTTGAGAAAACGCGTCAGGAGATTGACGAAGTAGGTAAGAATGTCCGTAGGGCTATTACTGAGATTAAGGAAAAGGGCGATAAACAGATTATGGATATACTTGCCCCTGAGCAGCAGCAGAAATTCAAGACCCTGCTTGGTGATTTTAAGAAAAGACACAATCCTGACATGAGGGAAAGAAGGCCTGGGCCAACGAAAGAAGATCACCCATGTCCGGGCGAAGGATTTCCGCCTCCTCAAGACGAATAAATGGATACTGTTTGTAATGTTATATAGGCAGGGGGTATTATTACCCCTTGCCTTAAGAAAGGTAGATATGCGAAGCAAAATAGACACAAAAAAGATATTAGGTATATTTTTATTAGTCGTATTTCTATTAAGCGAGGCAACACAAGCTTATGCTCAAGGCCCGGGAAAACCTAGTCACCGTTCCGGTCCGGATCCTTACTACTATACACCTCACTATGCGCCGCACGGCAGGGCCATGAGCAATTTACCAAATGATTATATCAGGCTGATTATGGGGGGTCTTGAGTATTATTACTGGGAAGGCATGTTTTATCGAATGATGGAGGGTAGATATGTAATTGTTTCCGCTCCAATCGGCGCAGTTGTTACAACCATACCCCAAGGTTCGCAACCAGTTATCGTTGATGGCATCCCATACTATAATATTAACGGTGTTACCTATATGTATACCCCTCAAGGGTATCAAGTCGTGCCTCAACCAAAGACCATCATTATTAAAAACTATACCGTCGAAGAAAAGACTTCCGCACCCGCTACAACTGCTAAAGGAACCGTAGCGTCTAATTCTGAAGAATCGTTTACGGTAAACATCCCTAATTCTAAAGGCGGCTATACGGCTGTGACCTTAAAAAGATCCGGAAACGGTTTTATCGGTCCGCAGGGCGAATATTATACGGAATTTCCTAAAATCGAACAGCTAAAAGTAATGTATGGAAAATGAGGAATGCTTTGAACTGCCGTTCGATGATTTTCGGAATATGCTGCCAATGTTTATAATTCTAAAAAAATATTTAATCCAAAGAGGTAATTATGGCAAGCAAAAAAACGTGGGCAATCTGGATATCAATAATATTATTTTATATGATATCTGCCGCTATGGTATTTTTCGGCCAAAAGAAGTGAGGGGCAGTCATTGATGATTTTTTAAGAAGAGGGCAGCTTAAATGAAATATAAGCACGCTTTATTCTTATATCCCTATATAGAAAAAAGTATAGGGATGTGTCTATTTCCGCCTACAGGCCTGGAATATGTGGCTACAAGCGCTAAGGATTATGTCGGTAAAGCTACGCTTGTTGATCTAAGATACGATAAAATATTGTGCGATACTGGCAGGTTGATGGATTTTATACGCAAGGATGTAGACATAATATGCGTAAGTATTTCATGGAACCATCAGCTGGCCGAGATCTACGGGCTTCTAAATTTAATGCCGGATGGAATACCTTTGGTTGTAGGCGGATATAAGGCTACGGAAGATGTCGAAGAGATATTTATAAGATGCCCGAAGGTGGATATCGTAGTAAGGGGGGAGGGCGAGGAAACCATTAGGGAAATACTTAAAGACGAGCCGATCAAAAAAATACTAGGCATCTCTTACAGGGCCGGCGGCAAGGTGACTCATAATAAGAGCAGGCCCTTACCAGATATCACTACCATAACGCCGCCGGACCGTAAGATAAGACAGTACGAATATTCTATGATGTCAAACGGCGTAAAAGTGGCAAGCGTAACCTTCGATACGATCCTAAGTTCGAGGGGTTGCCCGTTTAATTGCAAATTTTGCACATTTAATATGAATCCCTTGGGGCAGAAAAGAGATTACGCATCGCGTAACGCGGAATCAGTGGTAAGGGAGATAGAGGGAATCTCCGCCGATATTATACTTTTCAGCGACGACAACTTCTTTACCGAGCCCAAGAGGTCTGAAGAAATATGCGATCTGATAATAGCCCGAAAGATAAAGAAACGCTTTGTAGCACAGACCAGGATCGATCTGGCAGAATATCCCGAATTATTAAAAAAGATAGTGAGGGCGGGATTTAAGATGCTCTTATTGGGTATAGAGAGCCCGCATGACCGCATACTGGCCTCTTTTAATAAGGGCTTTGACCAGGACACAATAAGAAAGCATTTATCCGTATTAAGGAAACAACCTATCCTTTTTCACGGTTATTTCATTTACGGAAATTTAAGCGAGACCGAAGAAGAGATGCTTTATATATCAAAATTCGCCAAAGAGATAGGCCTGGATTCCATCGCGTTCAGCAAGTTGAGAGTGGATAAATATTCGCCGCTTAAAGAGATCGTAAAGAATGCGCCAGGCTATCATCTTACCGCAAGAGGCGAGGTTTATTCTGATAGATACAGCCATTCGTATTTGAAAAAGATACACAGAAAATTAAGGTTTTATTTTTATACTCCGCTTAAAGTACTGAATATTACCGTAAAGATCTTGAGAATTAGATTTTTTAGCTTCCATGAGATAGTGTCATTTGCAGTTGTCGTGCCTTTATTGTTGAATAGGATTATCAGAAAAGAGATAAAGGAAAAACGATTGGCCGAGTCCATAAAACACATATTTGGCATAGCACGTAATGGTATTTGACAAGGCGTGAAGAAAGCGCTTGAAGAAAAAATTTTTGGATTTAGATATCAAAAGTCCGTATCTACGAGGTGGACATTTTGTATCGATTTGCGCTGTAAAGACTTACAGCTTTTTCAGCCAAAAGTGACCGGACATTTCGGACATATTGGTTAGGAATAGACCTCTCTAAATAGCAAAATTCGCTTGTTTCCAGCAGTAATTGGTCCATAATGGATGCCTATATAGACAGAGAGGTTTCCCCTCATGAAATACGAGAGGGACCCCATCCTTCGGCGCGGAAAAACCTCTCTAGTTTAAAATCCCAGAGAGGTTTTTTCTTGCTCAGGATGTGGTGAGCAAGGCCATCGTTATTTTAACGCGTAGGCCGCGCCGAACCACATGGTTCGACTTCGCTCACCATTGCCCTGAGCCTGCCGAAGGGCAACAATAGACTTTATGTGGCATGTATATATAATTCAATGTTCGGATAGTTCTCTCTATACTGGCGTAACTACTGACGTTTCTCGTCGAGTCCTTCGACAAAAGCGCATAACGAGAAATCAGGCGGTAGTTATACACGGATTCGTACTCCTGTCAAACTTGTCTACCAAGAACCTTAGCCGGACCAGTCATCTGCCTTAAAACGCGAGGCTCAGATTAAGAAATGGTCTCGTGCTAAGAAACTAGCCCGCATCAAAGGCGATATCGAAACCCTGCCCAACCTAGCCAAGTCTCGCGATTAATAGCGCAAGTGGCGAGTCTGCCGAGCCACAAAATTGGCCGAATTCCTCCTGGGCTGTATACGCAAGAGGGCATGCCCTCGTTAAAACAGGGGGTAATTTCGCTTCTTATATATGTTTCTCAGAGGTATAATATTCCGTATTATAAAGGATAGCTATGGTACTTACAGAACAATCATTCGAAAACCGGATATTCCAGGGCGCTTCTGTGGCCGGGAAGAATCTTGTGCGGAAAGAATTCTCGGGATGCACATTTAAAGGGTGCAATCTCGGCGAATGCAAGCTATCCGGCTCATTATTCATCGACTGTATATTTATTGATTGTAATCTCTCTAATATAAAAATCGACGGTTGTAGTTTTCGGCACGTTACTTTTGAAGGGTGCAAGTTGGTCGGAACCGATTTTAGTACAATAAATCCTTTTCTATTGGACTGGGGGTTTAAAAAATGCAAGATCGAGATATGTAATTTTAGCGCTATTAAAATGAAACGCAGCCGGTTTATCGAATGCATCATTCGCAGAACCGATTTTATTAACGCCGATCTTACGGAATCTGATTTTTCCAAGGCCGACTTAAATGGCAGTAAATTTCATCACACTCTTTTGGAAAAGTCGAATTTCACAGGAGCCTGTCATTATTATATTGACCCGACGAATAATAGGTTAAAACAAGCAAAGTTTTCATATCCGGAGGTTTTGTCATTGCTCGCGCCTTTTGAAATTAAGATGGAGGAGTAAAAATGACTATTAGAGAAAGAGTTGTTGAGATAATGACATACATTATTCTACATTCCTATTGATAGTATCGGTAATATATGGCGCCGAAAGAGTGAGGAGTAAATAAGATGAAGCAATGGTATGAGTCACTATTTGAGAATTACGCAGAAAAATATGATAAAGAAGTTTATGTGCATGGAACTTTGGGCGAATGTGATTTTATCGAGCAGGAGATAGGGCATGACAAATCCTTGAAAATAATCGATATCGGCTGTGGCACTGGCCGGCATTCCATTGAGTTATCAAAAAGAGGATATGTTGTTACGGGCATCGACCTATCGGAATCGCAATTAAACAGGGCAAAAGAAAAAGCGGTAAAGTCAGGCTTAAAAATCGACTTTCAGAAACATAATGCCAGAAACCTTCCCTTTGAGGGCGAGTTCGATCTGGCAATCATGCTCTGTGAGGGCGGTTTTTCTTTAATGGAAACGGATGAGATGAATTTTGAAATATTAAAGAACGCGACAAAGGCGTTAAAAGATAAGGGCAAGTTTATATTTACGACATTGAACGGGTTATTTCCGCTTTTTCATTCCGTTAAAGAATTTTATGAGTCCGCGGCCAAAGAAGGCAATTCAGCGTGTAAAAATTGTTCTTTCGACCTGATGACATTCCGGGACCACAACACCGTCGTCTTCGAGGACGATGCGGGAACTAAAAAGGAATTAACCTGTAACGAGCGCTACTATGTGCCGAGTGAGATAGCCTGGCTTTTGAAAGCGCTCGGATATAAGAAAATCGATATCCTGGGAGCGAAGCTCGGGGCATTCTCAAGGAATGATAAACTGACGAAAGAAGATTTTGAGATGTTGGTTATCGCTGAAAAATAGTGATTTAAATTATGGCGATAAACTTAATGGTGGGTGAGATGCGTATCGTGGTGTCCGCAAAAAGCTATACCATGCAGATTCAATTTTAAAGGAAAAACCTAATTAAAAAATATCCTAAAATCTCTCTCTATCAAGAACGCCGCCCTATCAAACAAGCCCAAGGACGTTCTAAGGCGAAGATGGAGGAACTTGTCCTACGCCATGATAAGGTATAAAGACAAGAATGGCAATCTTAGGCCAGTCCGATTCAGTTCCTATATCTGGAAAAGAATCGACGGATTTATCATCGATTTTATAAAAAAAGAACAAAAAGAGTCTGATCGCATCTTATGTTGACATACTATCTTTTCAGATTTATAATTAACATAAGTACGCTATATTCCTTTTAACGGCTGTATTTAGAAGGAAGCGGGGGAACCAAACCACGGTCTACGATAGACCTTGGGGCGAATATCTAAAATATCTACAAAGTGGTAGATTAGGGTCACTCAGCCCGAGCCCGACAGCTAACCCCGTAAGCTAATATGAGAGAATGCAAACCAGAGCCAGGCATCCTCTGGTTTTTTGTTTTTTTAAGGAAAACATACTGTGGATATGCTATTTATAAGCATTATTTTGGTTCTGACGATAATATCTTTCGCATTTGTTGCGCTATGTAGCAAATTATAGGGCGAGGGCAATAATATGACTGTTATTTATTGGATCGGTGGCATAATTTCCTTGCTTTTATTTGTCTATTTATTAATTGCCCTCTTGAAGCCGGAGATGTTTTCATGACCCTTCGACATTGCTCAGGGTCATGGTGAGCGGAGCCGAACCATGAATTGGAATAATATAATTCAAGGCGGAATCTATCTTGCGGCATTGATACTATTAGTTAAGCCGCTTGGAACTTATATGGCCCGCATATACGAAGGAAAGCCTACCGGTCTTAATGTATGGCTTGGGCCCATTGAAAGATTGACTTATCGCTTATCGGGCATTAATCCCGAAATAAGCATGCCATGGAAGACATATGCCGTGGCAGTGATGATATTTAATATCATTGGCATCGTAGTCGTTTATGTTATCCAGCGTCTTCAAATGCATCTTCCTTTAAATCCCATGTCCATGCCCCCGGTAACTCCGGATCTTGCGTTTAATACTGCTGTGAGCTTTGCTACAAATACGAACTGGCAAAGTTACGGTGGTGAAACGACCCTAAGCTATTTTACTCAGATGCTGACTTTAACTGTACAAAACTTTGTATCCGCGGCAACGGGTATGGCAGTGCTTGTGGCTGTGATAAGAGGATTTATTCAAAAACAAACGGAAACCATAGGTAATTTCTGGGTAGATCTTGTCCGGTCAACATTGTATATACTTCTTCCGCTGGCGATTATATTTTCTGTTGTATTGGTTTCCCAGGGCGTTGTTCAGACATTCGCTCCGAGTGCAAAAGCAGCGCTTATCGAGACGACTAAAGATGCGACCGGAAAAGTTATGTCTGATCAAATGATTGCTCTTGGCCCTGCGGCCTCGCAGATCGCCATTAAACAGCTGGGGACTAACGGAGGAGGATTTTTCAATGTCAATTCTGCTCATCCATTTGAGAATCCCACGCCTCTATCAAATTTTCTGGAAGTTTTGGCCATACTTTTAATAGCTGCAGCATTATGCTATACATTCGGATATATGGTCAAGGATAAGCGCCAAGGATGGGCAATTCTGGCTGCTATGTTAATTATTTTTATTCCATGCCTTTGGCTATGTACGCACATTGAACAACAGGGAAATCCATTGTTAGGCAAATTAGGAATTGACCAGAATTCAAGCTCAATGCAGCCCGGTGGCAATATGGAGGGCAAGGAGTCGCGCTTTGGCATCGTAAATTCCGCTTTATGGGCAACAGCTACAACCGCGGCTTCCAATGGCTCGGTTAACTCAATGCATGATTCTTACATGCCTCTTGGCGGAATGATACCGATGTGGCTTATTCAATTAGGTGAGGTTATATTTGGCGGAGTTGGCTCAGGCCTTTATGGTATGATCGCATTTATTATTGTCGCTGTATTCATCTCGGGCCTTATGATTGGACGCACTCCCGAATATTTAGGAAAGAAAATTGAAGCATATGAAATGAAAATGGCTTCTCTCATGATTCTAATTCCACCAATGATTGTTCTTATTGCTACAGCCGTTTCTGTAATTATGCCTGCCGCTAAAAGCTCAATTTTAAACCCCGGTCCGCACGGATTTAGTGAAGTGTTATACGCATTTTCTTCAGCAGGAAATAACAATGGAAGCGCGTTTGCCGGGTTAACTACTAATACACTTTTCTATAATATTGCTCAAGGGTTAGCTATGTTTTTTGCAAGATACTGGCTTATAATACCTGCGCTTGCGATCGCGGGCTCGCTTTCTAAGAAAAAAATAGTACCTGTAAGCCAGGGGACACTACCTACACATACGCCGCTTTTTATTGTATTTCTGGTCATGGTTATATTGATTATTGGCGCGCTTACATTTTTCCCGGCATTGGCGCTTGGACCTATTGTTGAGCACTTAATGTTAGCGCACTTATAGAAGGACTTATGGATTTAAAAACAATACATAAAAAGAAATCATTATTCGACCCGGCGATTGTACTTCCGGCGATTGTTGATTCTATAAAGAAATTAAATCCAAAACACCAGATTAAAAATCCGGTTATGTTTGTAGTATTGATCGGAAGCATATTTACAACAGGATTGTATATTCAAGCTTTGGTTGGACAAGGCGAAGCTTCGGCAAGTTTTATCTTGGCCATAACGTTATGGCTTTGGTTTACGTTGATATTCGCTAATTTCGCTGAAGGCATGGCCGAAGGCCGCGGTAAGGCTCAAGCAGCAAGCCTTAAAAAGGCAAGGCGTGATACCCTAGCTAAGAAACTCTCAATCCCTCGGCCCGGCTCGGGATTGACCCTGAGCGAAGCCGAAGGGTCAATCCCAAAATATGGTTCAAGTTACGACACAGTTTCAGCAAAGACGATCCGAAAAGGAGATGTTGTTCTAGTTGAAGCAGGTGACATTATACCTATGGACGGTGAAATCATTGAAGGAGTGGCTTCAGTTGATGAAAGTGCCATTACGGGAGAAAGCGCACCCGTAATACGCGAATCAGGCGGAGATCGTAATGCTGTTACCGGAGGAACGCGGGTACTTTCCGATTGGCTGGTTGTGCGCGTCAACTCAAATCCAGGAGAAACATTTTTAGATCATATGATAGCGATGGTCGAAGGTGCGAAACGACAGAAGACGCCCAATGAAATAGCTCTTAGTATTCTACTTGCGGTATTCACGATAATATTCCTTTTAGCTACGGTGACACTACTGCCGTTTTCGATTTACAGCGTCTTAAGCTCAGGGCATGGTATCCCGATCACAGTAACCGTATTAGTAGCACTACTCGTATGTCTTATACCCACTACTATAGGTGGGCTTTTACCTGCCATAGGCATAGCCGGTATGGACAGGATGATCCAGGCAAATGTTATAGCTACTTCAGGCCGTGCCGTTGAAGCCGCAGGAGATGTCGATGTTCTATTGCTTGATAAGACAGGCACGATAACGCTTGGCAACAGACAGGCAGTGGCTTTTATACCTGCTCAAGGCGTAACAGTTGAAGCGTTAGCGGATGCGGCGCAACTGGCTTCGCTATCTGACGAAACCCCTGAAGGCAGAAGCATAGTGATATTAGCTAAAGAGAAATACAATATTAGAGAACGTCATATCCATGAACTCGAAGCGAAATTTATTCCTTTTACTGCCCAGACAAGAATGAGCGGAGTGGATTTGGGTGATGGAAGGCAGATCAGAAAGGGCTCAGCCGATGCTATAGAGGGATATGTAAAAAAACTTGGAGGGCTTTTCCCTGAAGACTTGAAAACAAATATTCAAACCATAGCCAAGACCGGCGGCACGCCGCTCGTCGTAGCGGAGCATAAGAATGTATTAGGAGTTATTCAATTAAAAGATATAGTGAAGGGTGGCATTAGAGAGCGTTTTGCCGAACTTCGCCGTATGGGAATAAAAACCATAATGATTACGGGCGATAACCCCCTAACTGCTGCGGCGATAGCGGCTGAAGCAGGAATGGATGATTTTCTAGCACAAGCTACACCCGAAACCAAGCTTAAACTTATCCGAGAAATGCAACTTGGTGGAAGGCTTGTTGCTATGACAGGCGATGGCACTAATGACGCACCTGCTCTTGCGCAAGCGGATGTTGCAGTTGCCATGAATACAGGAACGCAGGCTGCGAAAGAGGCCGGAAACCTTGTAGACCTGGACTCTAATCCAACAAAATTGATTGAAATCGTTGAGATCGGAAAACAGCTACTTATGACGAGAGGATCGTTAACAACTTTTAGCATAGCTAACGATGTATCGAAATACTTTGCTATTATTCCTGCGGCATTTGTTGGAACGTATCCGCAATTAAACGCTCTTAATATAATGCACCTTACAACGCCGGCAAGCGCTGTTCTATCAGCGGTTATTTTTAACGCAATTATAATAATAATGCTTATTCCACTTGCTCTACGCGGCATACCGTATAAACCGATGTCGGCAAATCGTCTTTTAAGAGATAATCTTTTGATTTATGGTATAGGTGGCCTTATTGCGCCATTTATAGGGATAAAACTAATTGATATGTTATTGGCTGCTTTACACTTGGTATAACTATGTTTAGAGAACAACTAAAATCTGCCATTCTCGTTTTTATAATCTTGACGATAATTACCGGCATTCTGTATCCGCTTTTCGTCACAGGAATTGCTCAAGCCTTTTTCCATGCTAAAGCTAACGGCAGCCTCATATATCGAGATGGAAAAATAAGTGGATCGGCCCTTATAGGACAGCCATTTGATGATCCTAAATATCTATGGGGACGGCTTTCAGCTACATCGTCCGTGTCATATAACGCTAGCTCATCCTCTGGTTCAAATGTAGGGCCGTCTAATCCAGCGCTCTTGGAAGCCGTGAAGGCGCGTATTGAAAAACTGCGTGCAGCAGATCCTGAAAACAAGATGCCTATACCCGTAGATTTAGTAACATCGTCGGCGAGCGGGCTTGACCCGCATATAAGTTTGGCTGGAGCTTATTATCAGATTTCTAGAATTGCAAAGCATAGAGGACTTTCTGTAAATGCCGTAAAGAATATTATTGATCGAAATGCAAATGAACGTCTTTTTGGTTTAATCGGAGAATCTGTTGTGAACGTATTGAAGGTAAATATGGATTTGGATTTGGTCAAAATTTAGAGTATATTATAGATATGGCGAACGATAAAAATGATATAAAAGACATTTTGACGCGGATAAAGAGTGAAGAGTCTAACCGCGGAAAGCTCAAAATCTTCTTCGGGGCCATGGCCGGAGTAGGGAAAACCTATTCTATGCTCGAGGCGGCAAGGGTTCTGAAAAAAGAAGGTATTGATGTTGTTGTCGGCTATGTAGAGACGCATGGTCGCGCCGATACAGATGCTTTATTAGAAGGCCTTGAAATTCTGCCTCGTAAGGAAGTCCCATATAAAAATATCAAACTTAGCGAATTCGATGTTGACTCTGCCTTAAAGAGGCACCCCTCTACGATATTGGTTGATGAGTTGGCTCATTCTAATGCTCCAGGTTCTCGCCATCTGAAACGCTGGCAAGACGTAGAAGAACTGCTGGAGGCTGGTATTAATGTTTATACGACCTTAAACGTTCAACACTGTGATAGCGCAAATGATGTTGTGACTCAGATTACAGGCGTGACGGTGCGTGAAACGGTTCCCGACACCTTTGTAGAAAAGGCAGACGATATAGAATTGGTAGATCTCTCGCCCGAAGACCTGCTTAAACGTCTCAAGGAAGGCAAAGTATACCTTGGCGAACAAGCCCAGCGGGCAATCCAAAATTTCTTTCAAATAGGAAATCTTATCGCGCTTCGCCAATTAGCCTTACAGTATACGGCCAGGAGCGTAGACGCTAAAATGCGATCTTATAAACAGGCATATTCGATAACAAAAGTCTGGAATGTAAGAGACCGAATTTTAGTTTGTATAAGCGCTAGTCCTCGCGCTACGCGTCTTATTCGAGCCGGGAAGCGCATTGCTTCCAGTATTGGTGTCGAATGGATTGTTGCTTATGTTGAGCCGATTTCTCAAATACCTAACAGAAGAGGCAAGGCCGATATTGCCGAAATGATGCGCTTAGCAGAAAAATTAGGGGCTGAGACCGTTACGCTTAGCGGCTTGAATATTGCGGAAACAATAATTGATTATGCTCGATCGAGGAACATCACGAAAATAATCATTGGGAAACCAGGGAAGCCTAAATGGCATGAATTTATCTTTGCTTCCGTAATTAATGCGCTTGCAAGAAAATGCGGTGAGATAGATTTGTATCTTATGAGCGGGGAGACGCAAGAGCCACCTACTAAATACGAAGCACCCACTTTAAAACCATTCCCGTGGAAAGGTTTATTATGGGCTATAACTGCGGTTGCCATTTGTACCGGAGTAGACAGTTTTTTATTTAAACACTTAAGCCTTGTAAATTTAGTAATGATTTATCTCTTGGGAGTCACATGGGTTGCTTTTAAGTATGGCCGTAGAGCGTCGATTATAGCCTCAATCTTGAGCGTCTTATGTTTTGATTTCTTTTTTGTTCCGCCTTATTTCACATTTGCCGTAGCCGATGTCCAATATTTTATAACATTCACAGTTATGTTAGCGGTAGGCGTT